>JBGAHZ010000001.1:0-348008 GCA_044225915.1 Obscuribacteraceae bacterium (SeqCode) | reverse complement strand
CGAACTCGCGGAACCGAACTCGCGGAACCGAACTCGCGGAACCGAACTCGCGGCTGCTGTAGGGGCGCTTTGCAAGCGCCCAGGCTGCTAACCACGCTCGTATCGGCACGATCAGTGGGACTTTGCGAATGAACGCCTGAACGCTATTCGGACATCAGCGATCGGTTGTAATCAATCTGTCCGACTACATGCGATATCCTACATTTGGGCTTTGCACTGCGGAAGTGGGCAATACCCTTGTCTGTAATATTTTTGCATTCGTTAACGTCCAGCCCAAGCAGGTTTGGACACTTCTCGAACTCGGCCAGCCCTACATCGCTGAGCGGGTTTTTCGCAAGCGTGATTGCAGCGACATTGGGCGCACGTGCAATGGCGGCGGCGCGTTTGTCATCTATATTGCACCCCTGAAGGAATAGCTTGCTGAGTTTTTTCATCTGCTTGAAATTAGAGCAACCAGCGAGCGAGAGATTTGATTCGTCGAGATTTAGCACTGCGAGCCCTTCAAGCCCGCTAAGAGCCCGAAGATATTCATCATCGGCATCGGTATGGCTAACGCAAAAATCTGAAAGCAGTGGAAATGCGGCAAGCGCCTTGATACCACGCGCGGTGAGCTTGGCACCCCTCATATGCAATTTGTAGAGGTTTTTGAGCGGTCCGAGGATGATAATGGACTCATCGTCCATAGCAGGAAGCTCTTCCAGAATCAGTTCCCTGATTCCAGTCATTCGAGCCACACTCTCCAAGCCCTTATTGGATATATCCGTGGCGGTCAAATTGAGATGCTTCAACGGGAGGTCGACCAGCAAGCTCAACCATTCATCCTTCATCGTGCTTCCCGTGAGGTTTAAAACCGCAAGTTTTTTCAGACGAGCAATCTGTTTGACTCCCTTCAAGCTCAAATTGAGCTGCTCATAGGTTGCCTCGGTTTGATCCGGATTCGCTTCAACTGCGCGTTCCAGCGACAATTCGCAATCACGGGTCTGCGGGTTCCATGTAGTTTCCGAATAGCCGACCTTCATGTCTTTTACGGTTTCCACATGTTTCTCTGATTGGTCCAGGAGTTTCAGAAGCACAAGCACGACCGCCACAATCAATACAATCGTAATTCCGAGTATCACCCATAGATCCGCTCTTCCGGAATATTTCCTGGTTTGGCTATGGAGCGTTACTCTCATCGATTTTTAAATCCCATCAAATCGCAATGACTTTTTTGTCAACAGAAAACCGACAATTCGGTTTCGCTTTTTTGAATTTCTCAACTCCAGCCTTGGTAATCTTTGTGCAATCTATCAAGGTGAGAGATTGAAGATTCGGAATTTTTGAGATTGATTCCAAACCTCTATCTGTGATCTGCGGATTTTCATTGAGATCAAGTACCGCCAAATTCGGTATTTGCGCGATGATCGCTACCTTTTCATCGTCAATTTCACAGCCTCGAACGCGCAGCTGCACCAACGATTTCATTGGCTTCAGTCGTTCCAGAGCCAGTTTTGTCAGAGGAATGTGACTGACTTCCAGCATCTGGAGATGCTCGAGTTTTGCCAGAGTTATGAAACTCTCTTCCGTAATGAACGTACCTGACAGGTTTAAACTTTCCAACTTGGGAAAGGCGGAAAGTCCCTTCACGTCCTCATCTTCCGTTTTCGTCCCGTTAATATGCAACAGCGTAAGATCTTTCAACGGCGCTAAGATGCCAATCGTTTTGCCACTAACATTGGTATCATAAACTGAGACCTGCTGAAGAGTTGGGATTTTAGCGAGGTGCTTCGACCCTTCGTCGGTAACGGTTGTCCCTTGTAATTTCACTTTTTGCAGAGGCAGTTTCTCAAGATATTTCAGCCAGGAATCCTTAAAGGTCGAATCGGACAGGTCTAGACTGTTTAAATTTTCCATAGTGCCTATCATGCGCATGGCCCGTCTCGTCAGTTCCCAGTGCGGGTATGAAGCCTCCGTTCGGTACTGGTCTTTCTTTATGTCGCGTTCAATCATTTCATCGGCTTCGGATTTCTTCATCCGAAACTGAACGTTGCTTAGCTTGAATTTCACTTTACTGACTGACTCAACGTGAGTGTTGGACTGGTCTACTAAACGCAGAACAGTGACTACCATCGCAACCAGGAGCAGGACGGTCACTCCCAGCAGGATCCACATGTCAATCTTCAGTCGAAATTTGCCCGATGACGCGATCAGCGTATCTCCATGATTCTTCTATAAAAGAACATGCCACTATGGATGAATACGAAACTGATTGATCTGCGCCAGTGGGTGGGGGAGGTTAGTCCCTACCGCACATCCCGATAGGAACTGGAAGCCGTCTGCAGTGGCTTCTCAACGGACTCGCCGCCGTTCGCTTCCATTGTAGATCGCGAGTTCATATATTGGACGTCCATCCAGGTCACGCCGAATACAACAGATGCGACTACCGCAGTAAAAATAATTGACTTAGAACTCAATGTTTTATCCTCATACCTGCTTGTAAACAAGCCGTACCTCTTAGATAGCACCGGGATACGCTTTTCGTGCCATTTGTCGGATTTAAGCATTGCATGGAGCGCTCTGGGCTATGCAATTAACATGAAAGCGGGCGAACCGCTGTGAGCATTAGGTAAGCCAATCTTGGCTAGAGGATTGATAAAAATGAACAGTTTAACGACTTCAAGCAAAGCAGTTTCTCGGCTCGCCATAGCCGCGGTTATAGCCGGTCTATTCGCCGTGCCACATGCACTTGCCGACTCAATGGCGGGCGGCGCCGCATCGACAGAAACCGGCGGACCGCAACAGACGCAAAGTACGTCCAGTGCTACAACCCAGAATCAGACGAGTTCGGGCGGTGCTAACAACGGCAACTCGACCAGCAGCTCGACCACACAAAATTCATCAACATCGTCGACCTCGAACGTTAGCAACTCCGGCGATGGACCAATTGGTCAGTCGTTGGCGAGACAAACAGTCAAGACCACAGGTGTCACAGTGAAGACTCCTCCGGCACGTCGCAGTGTCGTGTCGTCCAACACGACAGTGCGGAAGGCCAGAAGACCTGCACACTGGAAGACAACGAATTATAATTATCGCACTGGCTCCAAAGTGGTTCACAAAACGGTAGTTCGATAGATGAGTTACAAGCCTGACGGCTACACCGAAGTTACACCGTATCTTACTGTAAAAGATGCGCACAAGCTGCTGCATTTCCTTGTTTCAGTGTTCGACGCCCAGGCGATTCGCAAAGTAGAAGAGCTGGACGGAACACTGAAACACGCGGCAGTGAAAATTGGCGACGCGGTCCTGGAGATGTCTGAGGCTACCGATGAATGGGAGCCGACTCCAGCCGCGTTGCATCTATATGTGCAAGACATCGATGCCACGCACTTAAAAGCTGTGGAAGCGGGATGTAAGGTGTTGATGGAACCGCAGGACATGGATTATGGTGAACGCAGCTCGGCAATCCTGGATCCATTTGGAAACAAATGGTACATCGCAACGTTTAAAAGATAGTTTGTTTGATTTCCGCCGGTAACGATGGCACCATTAGCGGTGGCATAGCTTTGTTCACGAGCCAATTATTTCTTTTTGAAACCCTTTCGTCGTTTCGATTCGCGTTGGTGCACCTGTGCCCACAGGCGATTCGAAGCGATTTTCGATTTGTTTTTCACTTGCTGATCCCTCGGTACTATAACCGCCTTTTTGAACGCAAAAAAGGTCATCAAGATCCAAATTGGTTGAACCCAGAAAAGCAGAACGTTGCAAGGAACAATAATTTTCCAACGAAACTTCCCAGCGACTGCCGCTGTCGCCGGAAAGAAAGCAATCGCGACAAGCACTACCGCGGTTATTGCGGAAAACAAACACTCAAGCGCTATCCCGACGGGCGACGCTATCGCCAGATTATAGATCGCCGTCGAGAGCGGTTCGATGGCGAACTGCCCGTAAAGATACATGATCCCCGCAGTTAGCAGCATTCCTGCAGAAACTTGCCACTGCTTTTTGTACAGCAAAATCACACCGGCAAGAAGAATGTCTCCAGGACCAGGAAATAGAAACTTACTCTCTGAGCCACTGACGCTCTTGAAGAAAAACGAAATCGAATTGTGGAACAACGCGATATTATCAACCCCGGTTCCTTTACTTGAGATCACTGAGACCAGATAACTGACTATTGGAATCAGTACAACCACAGCCAAGTAGATCAGCCCCGCGACCTTCAGCTTGGGCAAAATCAATTTAAGTTTCGAATCGTCTGTTTCTTCGTCCAAAATCGACCTGTGCAAAACCTTGATCGACCTATTCTACAGCAGGTGTCAATAGCAGCGGTTATCCGACTCGAATTATGCCTCCTAATGGCTGAAGGCAACTTTAAAAGTCGCCTTCAACTCACTGCTGACTGAGCTGTGATTATCTAATAGTCAGCCAAATCTGCGATTCCAAATTTCGGTGCACAAGCGGTTAATAGCCTACATTCAATTTCTCTTTCGCTTTTTTCATAGCGGCATCGTACATCAAGGAATCAAGGTTGCTATCCTTTCGATTCACCATCGGCATACTTCCGCCTTCCATATCAGCAGCCATTGCGCCACCACCGGCAGGTGCACCAGCCATAGCACCGCTGGCGAAACCACGGGACCGTCGGCTAGCGACTCCAGCGTAAGCTGAAATCGACATCGGTTTTGCTTTACCCGCTGACGAGAGCACCTTAGCGCCTCGTTTCCAATCAGCGGCGGATTCTTCTGCTACTCGAAAAGCCTCGCCACCAGAACTGATAATTGTTGTGGCTCTGCCATGTTCATCTTTCACTATCTGACGATAAGCAAGATTTTCGAACTGTCCATCAGTCAATTTCGCGATCTGCTGAAATACGCTCAGGCTGTCATCGCCAGAGGTTTGAAGACCATCACAAGCGAGTGTGTTGATTTGAATGCCTTTTGCAATTGCATTTTTACTTTCAGTTTCCCATTTGTAATCGTTGGGATAGAAATGCGGTCCAGCATCTCCGATCAGGAACAGCAACTTAGCAGTTTTATTGGAACTATCCCAGGACAAATTTTCGACTGATACATGCAGCGCTTCGTTGACCGATTCTGGTCCATCACCACCACCACTGGCTTCCAGACTGGATATATCTTTGACGAATTTATCGATATCATCGCTGAACGGATAGACTTTGGTGACGTAAGTATCTCCTCGGTCTTTGAATGCTACCAGTCCAACTCTGACAATTGGAGCGGGTTTTCCAGTACTGAGTTTTGCAACCAGATCTTTTACTTTTGCTTTGACCATGTCGATTTCACCTTGCATCGACCCAGTGGTATCAATGCAAAATGCCAGATCCATATGCGGACGTTCCTTCTTCTTTTCGATGATAATGCCGTCGGGTTCCGGCTTGGTATCGAGATCTTTGGCAGCCAGCTTCATGCCGGCACTGGTAGATAGCACCAATGTTCCGACTGCTAGTAAACCTAACGTTTTCGCTTTCATGACTCTCCCCTTTTGCAATAAAATGCCAATCGCCGGACCATGCATACAGACTACCTAAACGGCACAACGATTACGGCAACTCTAAGCCTGAAGCTCCCCTGGGAAAATCCCTAGGCCTTTCACAGTATTAGATTTGCATCAGACGAGCGCCTGTCAAAGCCCGTAAGATCGCAACTATGAGTACCATATCAATCGCCCAGAGACTGGAACGTCTTCCCATCACTTCCTATCAACGCATGATCTTTGCAGTGATAGCGACAGCGTGGTTTTTCGATTGTCTTGATGTAGCGATGATGACGTTCGTCCTATCGAAGATTTCCGAAGAATTCTCGATGACAGTGACGCAGGCGGGCACGCTTGGCAGCATGAGCTTCATTGGCATGTTCGTCGGAGCGGCTTCTGCCGGAGTTTTAGCTGACAAGTATGGAAGAGTCATTATCTTCCGGGTCAGCATCATTATATGGGGACTGGCCTCGCTCGCCTGCGCGCTTGCTCCAAGCCTCGAGGTCTTGATGTTCGCGCGAATCATGCTCGGAGTCGGTCTGGCAATGGAGCTTCCCGTTGGACAGTCGATGCTCTGCGAATTTGTACCGGCGCGGGTGCGCGGCCGTTATGTCGCGCTGCTGGAAGGGATGTGGCCCATCGGTTTTATTGCAGCAGGTCTCCTCGCCATGTTCGTCGTGCCGAGATGGGGATGGCGCGGCGCGTTTATCGCCGAGGCGATCCCAGCGGTTTTCGTTTTGGTAATCAGGCGCCTTGTGCCTGAGTCACCTAGATGGCTTGTCGAGTCAGGTCAAACGAATAAAGCCGAAGAAGTGATTTCGTTGATTGAAGCGAACGTAAAAAAGTCTCTTCCACCAGAAGAAGCGAAAAAACTCGATATTGCCGCTGATGAAACCGCAGATGGTGGCACTGAAATAACTTATGAGATTAAAGGCAGCCTCGCAAAATCCGTACCAGTTAGAACCGGATTCGCCGCCAAAATTATCTTCCAGAAGCCTTACCTGAAGCGTACCATCATGGTTTGGTCCTTATGGTTTTTCGCACTTCTTGGTTATTACGGATTGACGACCTGGCTGGGGGCTTTGCTTGAGGAAAAGGGATTTGACTTCGCCAAGTCGACAGATTTCATTATCAAGATGTCCTGCGCGGGTATTCCAGGATTCTTCACCGCAGCTTGGTCGGTAGAGAGCTGGGGCCGAAAGCCGACGATGATCGTCACGTTGATCTGCAGCGCGATCAGCGCATATTTTTATGGCACCGCCACTGATACCACCATCATGATTGTCTTCGGTTTAATCATGCAATTTTTCCTCTTCGGAATGTGGTCGGCTCTCTACGCTTACACCCCGGAACTCTATCCAACTTTCGCTCGGGCAACCGGATCCGGATTTGCAAGCTCGATCGGTCGCCTGGGCGCGCTCCTCGGTCCGTGGTTGATCGGCAATATCCTACCCGTCCACGGACAGCAAGGTGTTTTCGCAATGGCAGCCGGAGCATTGGTTTCAGCGGCATTTATGGTTTTGGTACTCGGGGAAGAAACCAAAGGGAAAATGCTGGAAGAAATCTAGAAAACCCGAATTTGGGAACACATTGTTCACAATTCGGGTGCTACCCTACGGGCTTACTAGACGCTTGACATCAACATACTGACCGTCTTCGCGAAACCATCTCAAACTGGGGAGTCCGATGGGCGCCGCCGACAACACAAAACCCGTGCCAGAAGCTCAGGACCAGCAAAAAGCTGGGACTCAGTCTTCGTCGTTCGAGAGCACGAAAACGGCAGCGACTAAGAGCTTTCTTGAAGAAATCCAAGGCGATTCCACCCCAGGCACCAGTAAACCAAACGAAAATAACGGCGCAACCAAAGTCAACGACGGCACCGACAGTGTCACCCCAGGCACTGACACCGGCGTAGAGAGCTTGCGACAAGAATCGACCGGAGCCGATGCGGTGCACGCCCTGGCCAAGATGCGCGCGGCAGGGGTCTCCAGTGAAGCGATGCAAAAATTTGGCAGCCCGGAATTGTTTGATTCAACAGACGGTGTCGATGCGCTTGTTAATGATGCCAAAGCAGAAGATGTAAAAACGAAAGCAGAGAAAACGGAACCGGGTGACTCCGGCGACGAATCGGCGATCGGAACAGCCCTAACAGATTTAGGAAATTGGGCGGCCGACACATTCAATAAATACGTTGCTGAACCTGTTTCCGAAGCAATGAGTGACATCTCCACCGCATTCGATGACGCGGTGCAGTGGTTTGGCGAATCGGGTACTTTCAAACCGGTGAGCGGTCCCATTGCCGACATCAATAACGGAACGGATGAGTACAGAGCGGCACAGAATCAAGCAGCGCGGAGCAATCGATTCGATCTCAACGGTGCTTCCGACCGAAGTGGAGAAGGGCTGCGGATGCCGGAAAATGCAGTTGAAGCCGGTACTGTCGAAATCGGCGGCAACAAAGTTTCCGTTATGAAAACTCCTGAGGGTGACACTTTCCTAAAGAATGGCGACAAAGTAATCGGACATCAGAAAGCAGATGGCTCTTACGAGCTGGCGCTGAAAGACGGTTCCAATCTCGATTTCAAATTGTCGGAAGGTGCTGACGGTAAGTACAAACTCGACAATCTGGAAAGAACGAAAGACGGCAAGCTGCAACAGAAGATCGCCGATGGTGTCTTCTACAACTATAACTACGACGCTCAAGGCAAGAGAACAAGCGTCGATGCCGCCGGCGATTTGAAAGGCCCGCTTTCTCCGGAGAGACTGGAAGCAATCAAAAAAGAACTCGGTGACAGTGGTGCTGCCGCACTACGCGTCACGGGAGAAGACGGCAAAACTCAGCGCTTGTTGATGCAGGCTCATGACAAAGACACTAGTTCGTTGACTGATATCGACGCAAAACGCGCTCAGATTTTCCATGATGGAAAAGAATATCGTCTGAACGAAAAGGATCAGCTCGGTCTTGTCGACAGCAACGGCGACTGGCAAGCACCTGACGCGCAAGACAAGAAGCCGGCTTCGGAAAATCCGGAAGCTCATCCCGAGTCACAAGACGAAACAGCAGAACAAAAATCCAGAAGAGAAGAAGTTGAGCGTCTCAGACAGGAACAACTGAAACAACTAGAAGACCTTGCCCGCCGCCTCGGCAGACGCGCGCAAGGAGACAGTGATGAAGCTATTGATGGAGTGAAGATTCACACCGATCCAAGCGGTGAGGCCACTGTTACTCGCGAAGATCCTTCTACTGGAGAAACGCTCACCACGACGGAAATTCCACCAGAAGCAGACAAACCAATAACGGTTATCAACTCCGCCGGAGAGAAGACTGAAATCCGCGGTGACAATTTCGATGTTACAACGCGCGATGGAGAAAGACTGTTCGACTTCAATACCGAAACCGGTTTGAGAACGGATAACATGCTCGTCGACCGCGACGGCATGACCGATCTGGATAGTGGTGCCCGAGTCGATACGGACGGCAATTTGTATGACGCCAACGGCGACTTCGTATCGGGAGATGATCAATTCTTCGGCGAAGATTGCGAAGACTGTCACGAAATAAAAGAAGCGACTGACACATCGAGATCGACTTCGGCTCAGCTCATTAAGCTTGGCAGCACCATTACAGTTGCAATCAGTCAGGGTGATTCACAAGCGGCTCTGAGATACGGGATGGCCGCGCTTGCTCTCGGTAGCAGCGCAATGTCAGCAGTCGGAAACGACTTGATTGCTCAAATTCCAATCTCTCACGCGATGAACCAGGTGAGAACCCTGGTCGCGCAAGCCGGGTCTCAAGCCAGTAATCAGAACAATTCTACACCGGTATTCAATCCGCTAACTCCTCTCGACGCACAACAAACAGGTCGCGACCGCTTCAGAGTGGTTGCCTAAATTCTGAGAGCTACTGCTTTTTCTTTTTGACTTGTTTCTTTTTGTTCGTGGAGTACGGTTTGTATTTTCGAACCGGACCGGGAAACAGTCGAAAGCGAATGATCGCGTGAATTATCGAGCACAAGAAGTAGGAAACAAATTCGCGCGAATCATCAGTCTCAGGGCAAATTTTCAGAGCGTTGCGGATTTCAGCTTTTGTAATCGCCAGATCTTCGAGCATCTTTTCGGATGTAGGACTATCAGCACCTAGCAATGCCTTCAACAGGTGTTTCGTTGAAACCTGTGGATAACCGGCTTCAGCGGCGATATGCATAGATTCAAGCAAAAGCTGCTCGGCTTCCGGAGTGAAACACATATCGACGGCACCATTAGCAAGAAGGGGTTGATCGCCACGTGCAAATCCGCTGTCGTTGCTTGCACCAGATGTGGTGCGAATATCCGTCGAATGTTTTCGCAGCGATTTCTTCGCCTTCGTCAGTAAATCGCCAAGAGCCCAGGGACGGCCGATACCATTAAGATGGAGTGCCAGCAGCAATTGACCTGCAGCGAAACCATGATTTTCAATAAGACCGACCAGCAGATGTTCGCACCCGATCTCTTTTGCATGTACGCGCAAAGCTTCGTTGCGCGCAGACAGCAAGATGATCATAGCGATTTGGCTGTGAGTGATGTTGCCACTGTATTTGACACCAGCGCCGAAGCTCTTTTGTGGGAAGTACATGGAACTATTGGCAGTGATGCGAAAAAGTCGGTTGCTCGCACGAGCATGATATTCCTTGACCAGTTGACTCTGGTATGTGGAACCCTCTGCTATGGCGCGGGGTACGGGTGGTTTTGGCGTCGCTCTCTCCGGCTCCGACGGAATCAAATCTTCAGGCCAGAGCGGTGGCAACCGAGAATTTTTTACGGTTCGAGCATCGGACAATTTGTACTGACTTTCATCAGGCTCAGTCAATCGATCACCAACCGTCAGATGTTGGTCTTCCTCGCCATAATCTTCGTCGAAGATAATCTGTATGTCATTGGGCCCGACACTGCGCAGGTCAATACCATCAATCACAAATCCGACATTGCCAGCGCCTTTTGCGCCGGTGCCAGGATCTTCGGATCGATCGTCGTGATTCTTACCGCTCGTCATGTTTTAATTTTATGCACAAATTGACCGGTTGGACCGTCCGTAAAAGGAATCTCGCCACCTTGCTTGATTATTTTACGCCGACCTTAGGAACCTGAGTTTCAAACCAGGCGATCGTCTGTTTCAATCCATCCACCAGCTCAGTCTTTGGAGTCCAGCCCAGGAGCTCCTTGGCCTTGGTTATATCAGGAAGCCTTCTGCGCGGATCGTCGACTGGCAACTCTTTGAAGACGATTTCGCTGCGAGTGCCGGTCAATTCTTTGATTAATTTTGCGGTCTCGGCTACGGTTTTCTCTTGAGGGTTACCGAGATTGATCGGCAGGTGGTGATCGCAATTCATAGTTCTAACGATGCCATCCACCAGATCGGACACGTACTGAAAGCTTCGCGTTTGCTGACCTTCACCATATACGGTGAGAGGCTCGCCTTCCAGAGACTGCCTGATGAAGTTTGAAATCACTCTTCCATCATCGAGGCGCAGACGTGGTCCGTAGCAATTGAATATTCTTATGATGCGCGTGTCCAGTCCATGCATTTTGTGATAAGCCATTGTCAGCGCTTCGGCGAACCGCTTGGATTCATCGTAAACACCACGCGGTCCAATCGGATTGACGTTACCCCAATAGGTTTCAGGCTGCGGATGAACTTCCGGATCGCCGTAAACTTCAGATGTACTGGCAAGAAGATACTTCGCATTTTTTACTGTCGCCAGTCCAAGCGTGTTGTGAGTTCCCAAAGAATTCACCTTCAACGTTTGAATGGGCAACTCCAGATAATCCACTGGAGATGCTGGAGATGCGAGATGCACCACAAAATCGATGTCACCGGCAACGTGTATGAAGTTGGAAACATTGTGATGAATAAATTCAAAACGCGTGCTGGAAGTGTGAGCCTGAATGTTCTCAAACTTACCAGTGATCAAATTGTCCATCGCGATCACGTAATGTCCATCAGCCATAAGGCGATCAACCAAATGAGAACCGATGAAACCTGCGCCGCCCGTTACTAGTATTCTCAACGTCCGATCCCCCTGTAAGTCATGCCGTGAGAAAGAATGTCATCTTCGTTCAGCACGTTGCGACCATCGATCACGAGCGGCCAACGCATTACACGAGAGACCTCACGCCAGTTGGCTCGTTTGAATTCGTCCCATTCGGTTACCACGACCAGGGCATCACAGTCGGTGGCAAGATCGACCAGATCCGTGGCATATTGAATATCAAGATCAGCATGCATGGTTTTGCAAATGTCCATGGCGACTGGGTCATAGGCTTTCACCAGGACACCCATTTTCAATAGCTGTTTGGCAATGCCAAGACTTGGTGCATCACGCAAGTCGTCGGTGTTCGGTTTGAAAGACAAGCCCATCAAGCCGACGGTGCGACCTTTGATGATCTTCAATTCGTCTTGAAGTTTTTGAATCACGACTAAACGTTGGTGCTCGTTTACTTTAATCGTCGCTTCCAGCAAATGCGTCGGGTGATGATACTCGCGCGCAACCTGCATAAGCGCCTGGATGTCTTTGCCGAAGCAGCTTCCACCCCAGCCCACACCGGCGTTGAGAAATGGTGAGCCGATACGCATGTCGAGACCAATTCCGCGGGTAACTTGTTTGATATCCGCGCCGACTTTTTCACAGAGTCCGGCAACTTCATTTGCAAAACTAATTTTCATAGCAAGAAATGCGTTTGCCGAATATTTGATTAGCTCGGCTGAGGCCAGATCGGTTAGAACAAACGGTACATGCTCTAAACCTTTAGGTCGTGGTGCGCATTCCGGTGGTTCAAAATCTTGAGTCAGAATCGAGTTATAAAGTTTACGCATCAAGTCGATCGAGGATTCATCGGTCGAGCCAACCACAATCCGATCGGGATAGAACGAATCAGCGATGGCGCTTCCTTCGCGCAGAAACTCCGGATTACTGACGACGGAAAATGATGGTGCTTCAGAACGTGAACTGCGAGCCGGCACCGGCTGCACCGTTTGAACGCCTTGATTGACGAGCATCTCGACCCAGTTGCCGGAGCCGACAGGAACCGTGGATTTGTTTACGATAACGCGACGGCGCTTGTTATCTAGCGCACCGCCGATTCCTCTGGCGACGGTCATAACCTGCGAGAGGTCGGATTCACCGTTAGCCAGTGGCGGTGTGCCAACACAGATGAAGATCACTTCTGACGCTTTGACAGCTGAGTCCAGATCGTCTGTAAATTTCAGTGAGCCTGACTCAAGGCAATTTTTCACGAAGTCCGTCAGGTGTGGCTCGAAGAAAGGCACATCGCCTTTTTTCAAGTTTTCCAACTTGCTCGGATTAACTTCGACTGCTGTAACTTGATTGCCAAAATAAGCAAGACAAGCACTGGTAACCAGACCTACGTAACCAGCTCCAACTACACAAATGTCCACTCGCGAATCCCCGGATGTTGCGGCTTGCATTTCGAGAATACCAGACCATCACAGTCTTCCTCAAATATAACGACAAGCCTGTCTCAATGTATGGAAACAGACAACATGTTAGCCTCTAAAAGTAGTCATGATGCAAAGTTGACAGGAAAGCTTTAGAAACAGGAAAACATCACTAATGTTTCAGCAAACAGCGTGTGTTAGCCTCGTTTGAGGTCATGAGCCTGCCGACCGAATGGAGCGCCGACGCAAAGTGAAATCTACCCGCCTGACCAGAGCCGAGGAAACCGAGTGAACGGAACTGACAATTCGAATTCTCAACTCTTGCAATTCGTCAATACGATTGCTCGTCTGCGGGCGCCGGACGGCTGTCCATGGGACAGAGAACAAACTCACAGTTCACTGGCTCGTTATTTGATCGAAGAGTCTTACGAAGTTCTCGAAGCCATTCACGGCGAGGATCGCAAGAAGTTGTGCGAAGAGCTTGGCGACTTGCTACTGCAGATTGTTTTAAACGCCCAAGTTGCCAAGGATGAAGGTACATTCGATATCGAGGATGTCGCGCGCAGCATCAACGAAAAAATGATCGAACGTCATCCGCATGTTTTCAGCGACGCAAAAGTCGACGACGCCGGGGCAGTCAAGGCACAGTGGGAAGACATCAAGGATGCAGAACGTAAAAAGAAAAATCCCGATCAGTCGGCGATGGATGGAATCAGTAAAGCTCTGCCAGCTCTCATGCAGGCATTGAAAGTGTCCGAAAAGGCTGTCAGTCAGGGATTCGAGTGGAACAACGAGGGTGACGTCTGGCGCCAGTTGGAAAGCGAGTTGCTTGAATTAAAACAAGCAATTTCGAATCCGGAAATGACGCATCCAAGCAAATCAAGTGAAGCCAAACGCGAAGTGGAACTTGAATTCGGTGACGTGCTTTTTTGTATGGTCAATGTTGCCAGATGGCATTCGATCGATCCGGAAGGCTCATTGATTCTGGCAATCGAAAAGTTCAAAGATCGCTATCGCACCATGGAAAAAATCAGTTCGAAACCGTTGAAAGGACTCTCCTTTGACGAATTGAACGAGCTCTGGGACAAAGCAAAAGTAGAAGTGTCGAACAAGAAGAACCAGGTTTGAAGTCACGTGTTTAATAGAACACGATACCGCCAGTGGTGACCGACAGGAGTGTGTTTCTCGTGAGCGATCAAACGACCACCGTTCAAGATCTTCGATCGTTGATGAACGACTTTGTCGAAAAGCGCAATTGGTCGAAGTTTCACACACCGAAAAATCTTGCCGGTGGTGTGGCGATCGAATCAGCAGAGTTGTTGGAACTTTTTCAATGGCTAACAACCGAAGAAGCAACCGAGAAATCGAAAAGCGATAGCGCGTTTCGCGAACGAATTGGCGAAGAGATGGCTGACGTTTTGCTCTATTTATTGTCGCTAGCCAATGCGCTGGACATCGATGTTTCGAAAGTTACCTTCGATAAGGTTGAAAAAAACAATCGCAAATATCCAATAGATATAGCCGACAAGTTCGGCAAATAGTTGACGCGGTCGTGATGTCGGGGCGCCTAGAAGGAAACCCTGCAGAACACGCTAGAGCGGTGTCGACGTATTGGAAATTGCCGGCCCGGTATCTCCACCTGGAACAGCTGCGGCACCATTAAGCTTGGCTTTGGCTTCAGCGGCAGCCTTCTCGGCGGCGGCACGGGCTTCAGGGTTTTTGCAAATCTTCAAAGGAATATTGTTGTCCAGTGCCAGATCAACGTACTCGAGCGAGTCCTTATATTGTGCAAGAGTCGGAAGAATGGATGTCAGCCTCGACAGTCTCGTTGTGAGCGCGGCATCCGGAATTCCAATCTTGAGAGCGAGCTGTTCTGTGCGGACACTGACGTCGAAAGGTTTGCGCATATCAACATAAAGCACCGGTTGATTGGTTTGCCTTTCAATGAATGTCACCCAGGTCGCCCATTGTTTGACGTCGACTGGTGTCATTTTGAAATTGGACGCTACATATAGTTTCAGCTTCGGCGATGTAACGTGAGGAAACTTTTTCAACGGAATGATTCGACCCGTCTCAGCGATCACGGCGTGAGTCGGCAAATCGGGACTGTGACCGACCGAAGCCCAGGGCTGTTCTTCCAGAACCTCGACGACGACATGCGGGCGAGGAAAAGCGTAGCGTCTGACGAAAGCATTATTGATAGTTTCAAGCGCTTCCACTTTCTTTTCCAGCTCTTTTGGATTCGATTTATAAACTGGCGTGTATAGCGCGTCCGCGACCGCTTTACGAATCTGTTCGGTGGAGGTGAAATTATTTCCTCTGACGATAATTTCGCTATCGCTGTTGTTGAGCGACCACGGCAGGTATGTGAATCCAAAGACACCGAGGGTGAGGACCGACATGACTAGAAAAAGACGGAACATTTGACGACGCAGCCTGGCACCGCGAGCGGTTTTTCGCTTCTTGCGGCGACTCTTAATCCAGTCTTTTCTTTGATCAACAGGCAGCATTATTTGCAGTTCGCCTCCGCCTTGCTCTCAGAGCCTAACTCAAGTGAAGGCAAATGTTCAAGCTTAAATACGCCGGAAAAGATTTCCGCGGCGGGTCCGGTGATTTGAACGTGATTGGTCGATTCGGCAAACGATATTTCCAGAGCCCCCCCTGGTAGCTGTACGATTGCAGTCCTATCCAATACATCGGTCAGGGCGCCTGCAACCACAACAGCAGCGGCACCGCTGGCGCAGGCAAGGGTGAAACCGCAGCCGCGCTCGTACACGTAACACCGAACGAAGTTCCGGTCGACGATTTGAACAAACTCGACATTCGCTGAAGCAGGAAATGAAGGATTGTTTTGAATTGATTGTGCGATCGCAGCCAAATGTTGTTGATCGCCACCATCTAAATGATCGGGTTGTTTCAGTTTCGCGCTTGAATCGCGAGAACTGTTAGATGGTCTTGACCCGGTTGTTTCCAGCGCGCGTGACCACCCTGACCAAACCGTTTCGTCGAAAATCACGCAGTGCGGATTGCCCATTCCTACAGCGATTGCAGAGATTTGGTTCGTGCCGACGGCTAAATCTAGTTTGATGGCTTTGTCTGAGTTCTCGCTTACGCAAGGAATATTTTCGGCATCGAGAATCGGCTCACCGACGTCAACGGTAATTTTTTTATCGCTTACGAATTCAACCGCGATCGCTCCTTTTGCAGTGGCAATTTTGAAAGATTTCTCCTCCACGCCGCCACGGAGCCTAGCCCAGAGAGCCAGGCAACGAAGACCGTTGCCGCACATGACGGCGTTGCTGCCGTCGGAATTTGTGTATACCCAACTGAGTTCGCACGAGTCGACTTGCGGGTAATCGGCGGTCAATGAGGTAACCGCACGGCGATATTCTTTTGCAAGAAATGCCGCTCCACCATCCGGTGAAGCAGACGCAGACGTGTGCCTGGACGGAAACTCGCCAGTCGTCTTTTTACCAGTCTTGCTGCGAATCTGAGAATCAAACTGTTCGATTTCCGACGCACCGTAGATCGGCATTGCCAGGATAACTCCGTCGGCACCGACGCCATGATGGCGATCGCAAATGCGAGGAGCCAACTCAGCAACGACCTGCGCCCAATTGGCGAGCAAAGGAGCAAGACTCGGGTCGAACACGAGTTCTCTTGCATCGATCAGAACAAAATCGTTCCCTAAACCGTGATATTTGGTGAAAGGGAGTAATGCCCTCAAAATTCAGTCGCCTCATATAGAACTAAAGGATTATACAGTCCTGAGCTTGACATGGTCCGAGCATTGAAAGTCTCTAAGTTAGAGGTATGCCATTTGACATACTTTCACCCGTCAAATAGCTATCTATGCGGGTTTTGGAGAACGTTCCTTCGTGACTCGTTGTAAAGGGAATGCCTCCGCGAACCGGTTGTCATGAGCAAAAGAGCAGCCCGAATTATTAAAATTGTTAAATCTTCTTCTTGACTTGTAGGGACGGACGCTCATCGCGGGTATTTATCAAAAGCAAGGGTTTATACCGGCAATACATACGATTCCTCTCCGCAGCGAATATCTTTCGCTCGGATCAGGCATAACCACGCGCACTACTAGGGCTGGATATATGTTCAATTCGAATTCTTCCTACAACACATCTCAACTGGTCAGACAACAGCCCATCGCTCTCTCGCAGAGCTATCCGTGCCCGCGGTGCAACTGCGGCGTACTGGAGACGTATGGATTGACTGAAACATTCAAATGCAACGGCTGCACACGGTCATTCGTACCGCTGCGCAACGGTCGCTGCCTCTATCCATCCAACCGGATGGGTTGGAAAATCGCCCCCACATTCTGGTGGGACGGTCTGCGCTGGCACTGGGCGGGGACGACGGCCACGGCGGGTCAGCTCGCAGCCATCGTCATATTATTCGCCATTCCTCTTATGGCTCTGAATGGCAGTTTCTTGTACTTCAACGTCTGGCCGGATCGTCCGGAATGGCTTAGCCCGCTTCTGCTTTCAGCAGTAGTCGGTCTAATCACGATACAAGCGATATACTTTATGTGTTGGGATTTCGACTTCGTATCAAGACAGAGAGAAAGAGCAGCCAGATAACTGGCAGTCAAGAAAGTCATGTAGGGGGAGTCGCATTGCGGCTCCCTTGTTGTTTGCAGAAGATTATTCAGCGACTTTCGAAAGCTCTTATGAGGGAATGGCGCCGAGCGACAGGCTAAACGCTTGCAAGAAAGGTAGAAACGTCAGCGCGCACTCGTCAAAAGACACTGGCAGACAGGGACAACGTGGACCAGAAGAAACATCAGGACAGTAATCAAAACCGGCAAAAAAATCGACCCGGTCCAAACGATCGCAAGGATCGCAAAGATCGAAAGGATCCCAGCGACCTAGCCGACACTTTTGAAGAACTGGAGACTGCCGATGAAGACGACGAAAACGATCTAATAGATCGCGATTTCGAGATCGAAGCCGTCAACCTTTCTGATCCGCCCCCCGAATCCCACGCTCCTGCTGACAACAAACCGCACATTCCGGTGATGCTCGAAGAAACCCTCGAGCTGCTGAATCTACGCCCCGGGAAAACATACGTTGATGCTACTGCTGGTGCCGGTGGACATTTATTGCGCATCGCCAGTGATACCGGATCGACAAGCACTGTATATGGTATCGACAGAGATCTTTCGGCTATTGAGCGCTTAAGCGGCTTGGTGCCTGAAAATGTGAAGCTGATCCACGCCAACTATAGCGACATGCGTTCCAAACTAGCCGAGCTCGGCGTCCACACCATAGACGGTGGCATTATGGCCGACCTGGGAGTGTCTTCGATGCAACTCGATGAAGCCCATCGTGGCTTCAGTTTCATGCGAAATGGCCCATTAGATATGCGAATGGATCAATCGCGCGGAGAGACTGCAGAAAATTTATTAAACACGATCGATGAACAAGAACTTGCAGACATAATTTTTCGATATGGCGAAGAACGTTTCGCAAGGCGGATCGCGAGAGATATTGTGCGGCAACGTCCAATAAAATCCACGGGGCAATTATCTGCCATCGTCGCAAATACATTGAGAAAATCTCAGAAACCAAAGTTCAGAAAAGACCATGGTGAAGCATCCAAACACCCGGCTACACGGACGTTTCAAGCGATTCGAATTGCTGTAAACCAAGAGCTACAATCTCTGGAAAAATTTTTAGATGATGCCTGCGCGATGCTCGCGCCGGGCGCTCGGCTGGTGGTTCTCACGTTTCATTCACTGGAAGATCGGCTGGTTAAGCAATTTCTCAGAAGTGCCGCAGTGACCTGCGTTTGCCCGCCCAGGCAGCCGCTTTGCACCTGCAACAAAAAGTCGCAATTGCTGATAATTACACGTAAACCTCTTGTTGCTGGAGGCGAAGAAGTACTTGCCAATGTACGGTCCCGTAGTGCTAAACTGAGGGCGGGAGAAAAGTTGGATTAGGAAGCATATATGACCACTAGCCTCAAACCGCCGCCACGTCGCAGTTCGCAAGTCGTCTCTTTTACTAACAATCGATCGTCTAGAAGCACCACCGGTGGCTCCACTGTGATGTCACCAGTTTCTGCTCCAGACAGCCGTGGAACATGGCCAGTCGCTTTCACAGACAATACTGTTCCAGTGCAATCTTTCCCAGCACCGGCACCAGCGACGAGACCACATTTGGTGCCAGTTGAAGCACCAACTCCCAAGACTCGCAAGAAACCTTTATTTGTAAAAGCCAATCGCGCACTTCAGGCGGTGCTAGTCGCAATGTGCGGCGTAGCTATTTGCGCATATGGACTCGATGTCGTCGTTTCGCACGACGTCGGCAAGCTTCAAGAACAAGCTCGCAGAACCAGCGAACAAAATTCTGAGCTCTCAGCGCAATTACTGAAATCAATATCATATGGTGAGATTCAAGACAGCGTAGTCGGCAGATTCGGACTCCGTGTGCCGGAACAGGTTCTGATCGTAAAAGAATCTAAAGCGCCTACAGCCATCGCATATAAGATGCATAAGCATCATCTACCTTTGATGTCAGGATACTAATGCCCGAAAGGGCGAAAATCTAGTTTAATTAGAACGATGATTTAGTTGAAGTGAAGTCTGAGCCGGAAGGCGAAGACGAACTGATCTAATAGAATTATCGGGAGACTTGCCTTGCCGGGCCCAGCGGTAGATATCAACACTTACCGGAGAACACCTCGCAAGCCGAGAGGACGACCGCGTTCGCCTCAGTGGAGACTTCGGATATTTCAGTTCGCATTGTTAGCCGGTGTTCTCGGCATCACAGCGCGTCTCTATTACCTGCAAATTCACCAGGGTGGTGATCTGACCAGCAAGGCATATGTGCAGCGTCAGAAAACCAATTTCCTCGTGCATCGGGGCGCCATCACGGATCGGCATGGACTGCCACTCGCGATTGATACCACTAGATACGACATCTTCGTTCACCCGCGTTTGCTGAAAGCGAATCGTGAGGACGCCGCGAAAGAACTGGCACGTCTGACAGGCAAACCTGAAGAGAAAGTTCTGAAGCTGCTCAACAGCAAACATCCTGTGGTCACGATCGCAAAACATCTTGAAAGAGAAGTCGTAGACAAGCTGCAAAAACTAAATTGGACCGGTGTGGATATCGTTCCACGTCCTTTCCGTCACTACCCGGAAGGCACTATGGCAGCCCATCTTCTGGGCTACGTCAACACTGACACCGACGGGCAGGGCGGTATCGAACAGTCGCAACAAGATGCACTGACCAGCACCGGCAAGATTCCAAAACCACAGTTAGACGGTCGTGGCAAGACCATCTTGCTACCTCACAAAGGTCCGACCTGGGATATCACACCACCTCTCGGTAGACACGTTGAATTGACGATCGACAATTCACTGCAACACCTGGCGGAAAAAGAACTGTACGCCATGGCCGCGCACTCTCAGTGCTCGCGAGCGACGGCAATCATTGCCGATCCTAATAATGGAGAAATTCTGGCCTGGGCAAACTACCCGACATTCGATCCGAATGAGTATTCGAAATTTCCTTACGGTACTTTGAAAAACTGGGCCATGGTCGATGTCTATCAACCCGGCTCCACGTTTAAAACCGTAACTGTTTCCGCTGGTCTCGACACTGGTGCAATCGATGAGCACGTCACGTTTAGTGATTCAGGCGCCTTCTCGATCGGCAACAGAACAATCCATAACAGCCATGGCGGCAATGGAACCATCGACTTGCTGCATCTGTTTATCCACTCGAGTAATATCGGCGCCGCGAAAGTGGCACTGCGGATGACACCAAAACAGTTTTACGACAAACTCTGGGATTTCAACTTCGGCAGAAAAACCGGAATCGATCTTCCTGGAGAATCGCGTGGCCTGCTGTTGAATTATAAACGCTGGAAAGCACTCGACCAGGCTACGACTGGTTTCGGTCAAGGCGCGATTGCCGTGACACCACTTCAATTAGCAATGGCGGTAGGTGCAATCGGCAACAGCGGACAATGGGTTCAACCTCACCTTATTAGAAGAACGTATGACCCGCGCACCGGTGTCACGGAGAAGTGGACAGAGCCTGAGCGCCGGCAAGTAATTCGACCTGAGACGGCTAAACTGGTATCACGTTTATTGGCGGACAACATCACACAGGGCTCGCAGATTGCAGGCAAGAGCGTTCCTGGTTATCGGGTTGCCGGTAAGACCGGAACCGCACAGAAAGTGCGTGAAGGCGGACGCGGTTATATTGCCGGTCAAACAATCGCATCGTTCGTAGGCTTTCTACCATATGATGATCCGCAGCTCCTTATAATGGTAGCAGTCGACAACCCGCAGACCGACGGACGCTGGGGTAACACAGTTGCAGGACCGGTCTTCAATGCGATCGCCAGAGAAGCGGCTCGTTTGCTTGCTATTCCGGAATCGTATAAAACGGAAGTGATCAAGGGCCGATTTGCAGGACCGGACGGCAAGCCGGTTCAACTGAGCGAGGCACCATCCATCAAGTACGCAGCTGAGCTGCAGAAGGTACAGAAGACGCCTCAGTCGCCGCCTCTACCGCCGGGTCAACACTAAATCACGAGTGACCGGAATAATGTCAAAAGAGAAGCCAGAAGGCGACTCTAACTACGAAGGTATCAAAAAGACAGAGAGCGCATCTGCCGATACGATGGCGGAGTCGGCGCATCCGTTTGCGGAACCGGAATCTGCAGAGAAGCCGAAACTGAAGGAAAAGAATTTTTCTGATGTGCCTGAAGGCATGATGGCTGCCGAAGTAGATGCAGAAGTTGATGAAATCGAAGCCGATCTTTCTGAAATCCGGAAGGATGAAGTTGGCGTGCCGAGTTTGGAAACCGGTGGAGGCGAAGGTGGTGTGCCAAACGATCCGCCAGCCGGAAGTAGTAAACCGAAACGGGAAGGCCTGGCTAAAACATTTGGTCTAGTGGCAATCCTCAACGTACTCTCCAAGACCATGGGACTGGTACGAGACATAGTCGTCCTGCAAGTTTTTGGCACGTCACTGATTACCGACGCTTACTTTTTCGCCTACCAATTCACCGGCAATATCCTGGTTCTTTTCGGCGGCGTCGGCGGTCCCTTCCACTCAGCCGGGGTGGCTATTCTCTCTTCTCAGACGGAAGGAGAGGAGAAACGCAAATTAGTTGGTCAGTTGTTGACACTGACATTTGCCGTCCTCTCAGTGCTCTCAATTATTCTATATTTTGCTGCACCATATTTGATACCGCTCGTTTTTCCAGCCACCGGATTGCCGTTGGACGAACGCGCAAAGCTTTGGGCATCAATACTGGTTCAGCTTCGAATAATGGTTCCTCTCATCCTAATAGCCGGACTTGTCGGTTTAGGTGCAGGGATTTCAAATTCGTACAAAGAATTCACATGGCCTTCGCTATCACCGGCGGTGGCAAGTATCGCCATTGTTGTTGCCGTTGTTTTCTTCCCTGATGCTGCGGGCATGTGCCTGGCCGTCGGTACCTTGATCGGCGCAATCGGACAATTGGTTGTTCAAATTCCTGGCATGACACGAGCCAAGCCACTGTTTACCTTCGACTTAAAAATGCGTCCCGGTCTAAAAGAATACTTGCTTATGATTGGTCCGGCCGCAGTCGGCACATCGATCGGACAACTGAACGTTTTTACGGACAGCTTCTTCATCTCGTCATTGCCGGCGGGCAGTTTAACAGCATTGCAAAATGCCAATCGTCTGCTTCAGTTGCCTCTGGGCGTTTTGCTCACAGCCATGCTGGTGCCAATCTTGCCGCGGTTTACCGAACAAGTTGTGGCAGGTGAAGTTGACGAACTGAAAGCAGAGTATCGAAAAGCACTCCGGATTCTCTGGTTCACAGTGCTGCCGTTGGTGACGATGCTGCTCGCTATCCCTAATCCAATCATCAAACTGCTGTTTGAACGAGGTCACTTCGATGCCAGCTCACGCACACTGGTTGTGCTTGGACTGTCCTATCTTGTGCCTTCCGCATTTTTCTATGTGGCAAGAGATCTACTCACTCGCGTGTTCTACGCTCACAAAGATACGCAAACACCATTTAAGGTCGGACTACTTTCTGTCGCCGTAAAGATGGGAGCTGACTACCTCCTCGTAGGTCCTCTAGGCATCGGAGGTATCGCACTTTCAACTACGCTAGTTACCATCTTCAACATGACGATGTTGTCCACGTTGTTGCGGAAGAAAATCGGTTCGCTCGGCATAACCAGTTTGATCAAACCAGCGGTGATAATGCTTAGCGCATCGCTGGCATGCGGACTGACTGCGCACTACGTGCAATTGTGGTGCGAACAACTAATTAAACTTCCTGGTCATGCTGGTGCATTTGCGAGCCTGCTGGTCTCAATCGTCATCGCCGGCACTGTCGGTCTGGCCGTCTATGTAGCCGTATGCACGGCGGCAAAACTGGACGAGCCAAAGCAAGTTCTCTCAAGACTTAAGAAGCGCGCGGCGCGCAAAAGCTGATATCTAATTTTCGCCAGTAACTCAGTTTCTATTAAACGAATTTTTGGGACTGCGAATATTTCGCAGTCCCTTGCGATAGGATTGAAATAAGAAGAAAGAAACTGCGATTGCGACAAAGAGCGAAGTGACTGTCCGAAGTGAGTTGTTTCCGTCGTTCATTGAGACGGAAGGTGTGGCTGAGGCCAACGAGATGGGGCGTGGTCCCCGTCTCGTCGATCGAAGCCCGACGTCCGTGTTGGAAAAAATGCCGGATTGAGCGTCTGTTTTGCTGGGTATTTTACTCCCGGGACCTTTCGTGTGGCGTTATTCACCTTACGGTCCTGAAATGGCAAGAGCGTCTGTTTTCTCAAATGAGCCGGGGGCGATTTTTATGACACGTATTGAAAAAAGTCTACTGCTGTTTGCTGCCGCGTGTTTTCTAGTCTCGCCCGGCAATGCTCAAGGTGACGGTGTGGGCACAGGTCAGCCCGCCCTTGGCAATCAGGGACAGGCTAGAAATCCTCTGGACGAACGAGTGCAACGTCAACATTGGCGCATCAAGCACGCACTCAAAACTGGTTTGATAACAGACGATCAGGCAAAACAACTCACAACCGGTGTCGACACGATCGCCGCGCAAATTCAGCAGATGCGCCAAAGTGGTGGTGGCACTATAAAACCCGAAGATTTAAAACAGATTGAGAATTCACTCAACCAATCCAGCGATCAGATAAGAACAGTTGCTGAATCGGGCGATGCGACAGTTCAATCCGGCAAAGTCCTGGGGCCGACCTGGTCAAAAGGCAAGGACGGCGCCCAGAATCCGAAAAACCTGCTCAATCAGATGAAACAGGAAAATCGCCGTGAGTTGCGACAAGAAAAGCAAGCCAACGAACAGAAGCTCGAAGAGCAACAGTTAAAGTACGAGCGTGAGATGGTGGAAAACCTGAGCGAACAGAAACAGGACATTCTCAAACAGAAAGATCAGTTGAAGGATGTTCGTAAGGAATCCGGCGCCGATTAACCACTGTTACACTAAAACGGCTTGTTCTTGCACTTTATTTACTCGTGAGTTAGCAAGAGCTTTCATCGAGAATTTGTAAACGCGGGCGCTCGGGTCCGATGTGATTTCACGCACCACATGCGGATATACGCCACTGTCAGTAGGGGCTCCGGTGTCTTTGACATTGCCACCATCCGTGCTGGCAGACTTTCTCGCCGGTGCGCCAAAGGCGACAGGCGCTGTCTTGCCGTAGGACCGGCGCTCACGGGGAGCGACAGCCTCTTCCTGGCGCTGACGTGACACCGTTTCGAGCATCTCATCGATCTCGATACTGCGTCGCCACAGCGCCTTGATTTTGGCGCGACGAATTATAGCTTTTCGAACCATCCAGGTGGCGTAGCCCACACTCGCGACAACGAAAGACAGCAAGACAACTTGCCAGCTCGCAGTGACGAGATGATATGAGACACAGACCACCAGGATCAGCGAACCGAGTGTTTGAAGAAACATAATCGGTGATCCTTTTCGGGTCACAAGTGACACTATTCGATTGTAAGAGCGAAGTGTATATAGAATAGCTTGAAAGTAGAGGTCTGAATAGGCCCTGAAAGACAGATAATCAAGCGGATTTCAATTTTTTTCAGAAAGTTTAGGTAAAGCCGTGGAGGGCTAGTGAGCGTGCCCAGACGCGAGAGTGGCACTGTGCCAGGCTTGCCAGCGATTGGCGCGTTTTATCCGTTCCTTTAATGCAATCAAACCGGCCGACTTTGAATTCTCGTAATTTTCCGAGTTACTGAGTTGAAGAAGGTTTTGCGCTAGCGTTTCGGAGGTGCCACCACCCCTGAGGGCACTCAAATATTCGCGGGCGGTATCACTGGTGATGCCTTTATTTATACGACGGCTGAGCTCGTATAATACTTCCAGGATTGAGGTCTGGGGATTCGCATCGGGCACGGGCGCTGTCGCAATTAGCATTTCCAGAGCACAGTGCACGACATGGGCGTGCAATGCCGATACTCGCGATATGGCATGGAGAGCGTCGAGCCAGAGCTTGGTGTTTAAGTCTGAATAGTGATCACCGATGATCGACGCGATCATTCGTCCATCAACACGACCGTCGAATATTGTTTTGGTCAGTGCGTTGATTGCGACCATACGTGCTTCAGGCGACGAAACGGCCAATCCATATATTAAGGAATGCAGTGCCATGATTCCGATCGGGAAATCCGATTCAAACAACTGCTCCCATCTGTCTTCTTGCCAGTAATTGCTTCCACTCTCGCGAGACTCGCTGGCAGCGCGGAATTGGCGGGCCCAATAAACTTCCGTGCAAATCGGCGACTTTATATTCCCGATGTCCATGTCACCGATCAATGCCACCATTTCATGACTTGCGGAACGGGAGCCGATGTACTCACTCAATAACTTGGCGGTTTCAGTTTCGAATGAACTCGGGTTCAAACATCTACCTATTAAAGGATGGTCTCGTGCGGTCAGCTTGACCATCATGCAATAGGGCTCGGTCAGCGGCATCCGTGCACGAATGGCGGCAACCCACAATGGAACATTCGCTCCCAGCGATTCCGAGTCGGAACCAAGTGCATAACGAAGAGCACTTCCGAATTCACCTTTGAGAGGCCTTGCGGAACGCAATGCTTCGCTCCTGTGATCCGGTGCGAGTCGCAAGAGCGCTTGAACTTGCTCAATCACAGTGGTGGCACTATCGATATCATCAATTGCAGCAGCACGGTCGACAAGAATCCTGGCGTCTATCCACAATCCAGCGTGTGTCGGTGTTGCCAGAAGATGCACGCGACGCCCGTTAGCGAGGTCGTTGGCGACGGCGTTCACTCGCTTGTGAATCAGGCTTTCAAAATATTGATCGGGTTCCGGACTCAACCCGAATGCCCAGGCTAATGCGAGAGCCCCAAGATAATTGCATTTTTGCAATGCACGCGCACGCAACGCAGTGACTCTCGCTTCCCAATAGTCACCAGCATCTGGTCGCGCTACTCTCACCGCGCCGTCGAGCAAACGCTCGACTTCGTGCTCCAACAACTGTGATTCAAAACTGTGCATGAATAAATCGACGAGTTCATCAGGATCGCGAATTAATTGCATTCGCCCTTCGGGATCGAGGCGCACGACGTCGCAAGCACAAAAACGACTAGCCTGGATCGAAGGCGATTCGCCGCGAGCAACTTCTATGGCATTCGTACAACCAGCTAGAGAACGCCAGTGGTCATCGATGTTTTTGCATTGCTTAAGGAGATCCTCCAGCGTATCCGAATTTGCGTTTGCATCGGATGCGGAATGTGCGCCTGAAGTCGTGCCACCGCCGGCAGTTGCAATCAAAGCTTCGGCTACTGGTCGCAACGAGCTATGAATAGTCCCCAGTCGCCCTCGCAATTCCTCCGCAAATGCGGCATCCAGCGGGCAGGCAAATCGCTTCAAAACTGCCAATGCACGTGCATGCACTTCGGACGATGGATTCTCCAGTGCATAAAGTGCGGTGCTGACTAAAAGTTTGGCCTGAGCAGGCTCTTTGCTGGTCTCGCAAATCAAAACCAGTAGGTCCAGTCCCTTACAGACGATTGCTTCATCTTGAGTGCTGAACAACAACGGAAGTTCCGCAACGATTGCAGTTGGGGACAGAGAACTAACGAGTTCGCGTTTATCGATTACGTCATTTCGTAAGATGTCTGCAAGGTCGTCCATGCAATCGGAAGGCTTCCTGTCGACTGTACACTGCGATGAAACCACATTGTACCCGAGAAGGAATAGGTTGCCGATGCCCTATTGAATCAGCTCCAAAGGGATAACAAGCTACCAGGGCAACTCTTTGCTCTTATCATAGCCTTCTTGTTGCGCTGGCTGCTGCTGCTCACCTTGAGACGGCGGTTGCTGCCCAGCGGGCGGCTCGAACGCCGACTGAGCCGGGGTTTGATTATTAACTGGAGGTGACTGTTCTTGAACCTGAGGCGGCGGCTGGGGCGCAGATTGTTGCTCACCTCCACCCTGTGAGTTGACGAGCTCTTTCATCCGGGCACTCTCCCAGAGGGCACCATCACCGAACTTGACCTGTAATATGCGAATTTGAAAACCCGCGATATCCGGGTGTAGTCCGCCTTCACGCTTCCACTTCTGGGAGCGACTCTCTCCGGGTCCGACGGCAGCGGCATCGTGAGCGTGGAACGTTCCCCTGTCCTTGCCTTCCATATCACTGTAACGGCAGCGAAACTTGACGGCCGCGATAGCCCGAGAAGCATTATTTGTATAAGTGAGGTATATTTTCGTTGCGGTGGGTGCCCCGAAAGGATCAACCTCGAGAATCGCATTGACCTTCGTCAATTGTATTGGACAGCCATTCTCCGGGTAAAAATCAGCATTCAGCGCCTTGTCCGTCGTGGACTGAGCATGCGCAACTAACGAATTCCCAGAACAGAAGAGAATCAAAGTGAAAATAAAACAGAGAATTTCTGACAGTTTTAATCTGAAAGTGGGCGTTGTCGGTCTATTCATCGGAACTCTTCTCCTGAGTCCTGCATATTTTACAGGTGCTGAGGCGGCTGAGAAAAACAAGGACCTAACTCTTACCATAATACATACGAATGATCTACATGCTCACGAGGAGCCTTTCCTGGACAAAGGCAAAACAGTAGGCGGTATGGCTGGTGTCGGACAAGTCATTCGAAACTTGAAGAAAAAATATCCGAATGCAATCATCGTCGATGCCGGTGACATGTTTCAGGGTTCGATCCTGTACAACAAATTCAAAGGCGATGTTGAGGTCAACCTGCTCAACAAAATGGGCTACGAAATTTTCACCATCGGCAATCACGAATTCGATGATGGTGCGCAAAATTTGGCAAACCAACTCGGCAAAGCGAAGTTCGAAGTCATCAACACAAACATTGACGCAACAGCCGTTCCTGATCTCGAAAAACTTATCAAACCATCTGTGATAAAAACGGTCGGAGGCCAGAAGATCGCCTTTGTGGGCGCGGTCACGCCCGAGCTTGAATCCCTCGCCACCAACATGCAGGGAGTCAAATTGAAGGTAAAAGGCAAAGACTGGATTGAACCGGTCAAAGCTGAAGTGAATAAACTAAAGAGCGAAGGAATCGACAAAATAATTTTGCTGACGCATTGTGGTGTCAAATCAGAACAGGAACTGGCCGAGCGAATTCCCGCAGTGGACGCCATTGTAGGAGGACACAGCCACACGAGGCTGGAAAAACCGCTGATTGTCAAACACGAGGACGGAACTACCACAACAATTGTTCAAACCGGATGTTATGGACGCGCCGTCGGATTGTTGCAACTGACCTTCGATGACAACGGTGTCGTGAAACCGCAGTTGGTGAACTATTCGCTTACTGATATAAACGCGAAAACGGTTCCAGCGCCTGACTTAAAAGCTTATATCGACAAGGTTGGAGAGCCGTATGCGGCGCTCACTAAAACAGTTGTTTCAACAGCGACTGAATACTATGAAAAGAAAAATGGTTTGTGTGACTCATCGATGGGCGATATCGTCTGTGATGCCATAGTCGACTACGGCAAGGACTATGGTGCCACCATAGCATTCCAAAATCGTGGCGGTATACGCGGCGTTTTGCAAAAGGGTCCAATTACTGTGGCGCAGGTCGAGCAGATTCTACCGTTTGAAAACTATATCGTGTTTGCCACCGTCAGCGGTGCCATTATCCGACGGGTCGTAGAACATAGTCTGATCGATGGAATGGGTGGTCACTTCGCTGAAGTCAGCGGTCTGAAAATCATTTGGGATAAGTCGAAGCCCAACGGTCAGCGTATCGTCACGATTCTCGCCGACAACGGAAAAGGTGAATATAAGCCGCTTGACGATAGCGCGACTTACAAGATGGGAATGAATCATTACAACTTTGAAGGCGGCGAAAAGTACGATTTCGCCGGCGCTACGAATGTTCAAAAAACGAAAGTCCGAATGGCAGACGTGATGACGGCATATCTCAAGAAGCATCCGACCATCACCCCACCCAAGCCAAATCGGATTGTGTGCGTCAAAGAAGGCGATCTGCATATCAAGGAGACGGGCAACGACAAATCACTTTTCCTGAGCGGCGGCCCAGGAAATGCGCGCATCTCAATTGTCGCCGGCACCGGCCCTGGTGTCAGTACGATCTATACGGCATTTCCGGTCCCGCTGGCCAATGCCCAGGTTTTGAAAACGGGTCTGCGAGCTTCACCAGATGGAACCTTTGAATGGCATAGCATCAGCAAGCTCCTTCAGTCATATAAGAGCAGCGGCAAGAAGAGTGATGCCACTTGGGTCGCGGTCGTAGCGCACCCCAGCAAAGGCACCACTGACCATACTGTCATTACGGCGCCGATAGTGGTTCATTAAATGACCACACTGCTTAGTTTATCGCAAAGATAAAGCTATTCAGCGGACGGGCATACGTGTATACTTGAGGGGCACCGTCGGCGGCATCACTTGACACAGATGAAGATGAAAGAACTCGACGTCAGACTGGCTCTTCACAAGTTCATCAAATCAGAAATATTCCGAGATAAACCAGACAGTTTTATCGTAGACGAGCTCGGCCTGATCGAGGGGACTGTTCGAGTTGATGTCGCCGTTCTCAACGACAAACTACATGGTTTTGAGATCAAAAGCCCGTCCGATAATCTTCTGAGACTTCCCCTTCAGCAGCAAACATACAACAAAGTGTTCGACAGGATGACGCTTGTCTGCGCCGAGAAGTATGTTTCGCAAGCAGTCGAAATCGTTCCAAAATGGTGGGGTTTGGTCAGTGTCAGCAAGCGCGACGGAGAATGTTTCCTCAACGAGATCTGGCCGTCACGAACTAACTTCGAAGTCAATCCGTTTCACATTTGCCAATTACTATGGCGCGAAGAAGCCCTTGCCGTGCTGAAAGAACATGGTATGGATTATGGGTTCAGAACTAAAGGCCGACGCTATATGTGGAAAGCATTGGCAAAGGAATTGCCTTTAGACGTCATCAGATCCGCAGTAAAACAAAAACTGTCATCACGAACCGACTGGCGATAACAGCGCCCGTCATTAGCCCAACCTCGGTCACTCGAATTACGAGGGATTGGGCAGAATATCTTTGAGGACGAATTCTGCCACGGACGGGGTCGCACGTGTCCACATCGGTCACCATAAGATATTCGACGATGCCTGCTATCGCAGCCCGCTCTTTCGCGATGGTGATGCTCCCGCTGTATGTTGTCCCGGCGGTCATAGCGTTACTATTTCTGGTGGTTATCACAACCTTCAGCTCATACGTAGTAATCCAGGGTGGAGTCCCGAACACCTCAGGTCTTATTGCGGCAGTCGTACTGGCGCTTCTTGCAGCGCCAGGATTCATAGCGTTTTCAATGGACGATGGGATTACTTTTGCCCAAGATGGAATCACATTACCGTTCAGGTTTGCGCCATTACTTCGGTTTAAACGCAAGCGCCTCTGGCGCGAAGTGATTGGAGTCACTGGCGACATAAAAACCGACCAGGGAGGTCAGAGAATATCCGGCCGAGTCTGCCTCGAGTTTGATTCTGGCGAGTCTGTAACCATTGACCTATCAGGCGTGGACAAGGAAGACCTTCCTGTCATCGCCGTCGCCCTGGATGTTTGTACACCGGAAACAGTCGATAAAAAATGCATCGCAGAGCTAAAGCGTTTTGTCTCAAATTCGGCAGGATTAATCGAAGGCAACAACGCATCAGAGCTCTGGGAATTGGAGCTGGCAAATCGCTTTCATCCAACAGTCTTCGTGCCCATGGAAGCCGCCGAAAAAATCTATGACGGCAAGTTGAAGATCGTCAGACAACTGGCGTTAGGTGGGATGTCCGCGGTGTACCTGGCTCAACTATCAGGTCGCAAGCTGGTAATTTTGAAGGAGTCCTGCCTTCCGCTCGACGCGGATCAAGCGTCCAAAGACAAAATGATCGAGCTCTTTCATCGAGAGGCTTCAATTCTGACAAAATTGAAACACGATCGAATTGCAGGTGTGCTCGACTATTTCATTGAAAACAACCGTCATTATCTTATTCTGGAGTACATAAAGGGTGCGAACCTGCGGCAGCGAGTGCGAGAACATGGTCCGCAGGATCAAGTGAAGGTAATCGAATGGATGAGGCAAATATCTGATGTTCTCAACTATCTACACACGCTAAATCCGCCTATCATACACCGAGACGTCACACCAGAGAACATCGTGGTCACCGAAGATGGTGGCGCAGTCTTAATCGACTTCGGAGCAGCCAATGAATGGCTGGGCACCGCCACTGGTACCATCATCGGCAAGCACAATTTTATGGGACCAGAACAATTTCGCGGAAAGGCTGAATGCTCCAGCGATTTATATTCACTCGGTTGCACGGCATACTTCCTTTTGACTGGCAAAGATCCGGTAGTGTTCAGCCAATGCTCACCGCGCAAAGACAATCCGGAGGTCTCAGAAAGTTTGGACGCATTAATCCAAAGTTTAACGGAGCAAAGCCCTACGGATAGACCATCTTCGGCTTCCGATGTTTTGATCCAGCTGAGTAAACTTGAGACTCAACGCGTGGCTAAAGCAAATTTGTAGCAGTGAGAAAACCCCTGGGTATCTGATCCGATGAAGTCTGATGACATAATTTTGAATCTGAGAAGATGGAAACTTACTTCCATTTCGGCTCCGACAGACCGAAGGCCAGACCGAGACCACGTGCTACGTTTCAATCGATCATTCCTTTCATCTTCATGGCACTCGGGGCACCAATTATCTTGCTTTCATTAGCTACGTTAGGCAGCCGTTCGGTCAGTCACTATGAGCCGTATAAGCCGCCGACCACACAATATACTGACTACTACTCACCAAAACCACCAGTCCAGCTCCCCGACATCAATCACACAAAATCCGACTACAAGTCCTTTCCCTTCGCTTCGATAGCCGTCTTACTTTTTGCCTCCATTTCTGTGTTCGCTTACCTCAATCCGGCCCAGATGATAGTGGGTAAGCGAGGAGTAGCTTATGAATGGACAGGCGGACTTAAGGTCTGGCTCCCCTGGAGCAGTATCATCGAGATCGCAATTAAACGACCTACGAAACTCAGCCTGGACAGCCGGACATGGATGGTTTTTAAAGGTGCGCACGGCGAACTGATGAAGGTCGATGTCGTCATTCTCGACGAGTGCAAGAGAAAGCTGGAAATCATCGATTTGATTCAAAACAATGCAGAACCGTTCGTTGCCGGCGAGGCGCTCGATATTTTGTACGGTTCAAAAGCAAACAGTTTTACCGAACTATGGTTGGAAACTCTCAACACTCCTTCTGCTCGTCGCAATACGGCAGAATTGAAACCGGGAGATCAATAAAATTTCAGCAAATACAAAATACTGAAACGTCTCGGAACAGGTGGTCAAGGAAGCGCATATTTAGCCACCCCGGAAGATCAGTCTAAAGTAATCGTGTTGAAGGAATTTATTCTTCCAGGTGGTGGCAATCTCGAAATTCAGCGCGAGGCAATCGAGCGTTTCGTAAAAGAAGCAGACCTGTTAGCCGGCTTAAGGCACCCCAAAGTGGTTCGGCTCTTCGGACATTTTTTCGAGGATCACCGCGGTTATCTCATTCTCGAACATGCCAAAGGACAGTCACTCCGAGAATTGGTGAGTTTGAATGGTCCGCTCGATCCAGACCGAGTCCGGCAGCTGGCATTGGAGATGTGCGAAATTCTCAGCTACTTACACAGCCGGCAACCACCGGTGGTGCACCGAGATTTCACGCCGGACAATTTAATTGTTTCCGAGAATCACGAATTAACTCTCGTAGACTTTCAAGTCGCTCAGCAGGACCCGCTAGGTTCTGTCACTGGCACGGTCGTCGGAAAACAAGCCTACATTCCGCTAGAACAACTGCGTGGACAATCAAGCCCTGCTAGCGATATCTACGCGATGGGCGCAACTTTGTTTTATCTTTTGACGGGTCAAGACCCGGAGCCTGTTGCACGTTCTAATCCGGCCACTGTTCGGGCACAGGCGCCCGCGGAGTTATGCGCACTTATCGAATCTCTCACCGAAGTCGATGAGGCTGCGCGCCTCACAGACGTCGCTCGAATCAAAGAATTGCTTTTGGCTGCAGAACAAGGGGAGAAAATCAAAATTCACGCCAAGGACACTCAAACGATCTAAGGTTCTTCTCGCTCCGTCTTCATGCCGCTGATTGCGAAACGATGGGGATTAGCAGCCTGGGCGCTTACAAAGCGCCCCTACAATTAGTCCTGCAATTAATCCCTACAATCCCTAGCACCTACAATTAGTCCCGACAATTAGTCCCTACAATTAGCACCACAATTAGTCCCTACAATTGGAATTTCATGAGTGAATATTTGACCTTTCGAATTTACTGCCCGAGCGGTGTTCCCCACTACGACCCCAGCGCGCATCTTACCGTTAAATGCAAATCGTGCTCTTATCTTCTGTCCGTCAGCAGAAATCGAGACAACGGCTATTTCGTTCCTGCAAGGAACAATAGTCAGCCCATCTTTTGAGAGCGTGAGTGGAAAGATCCATCCACGTGGTCCATCGCTTTGATGCAAGAATGATCCAACGGACTGTGTCCAAAGTAGGGCGTTGGATGTTGGTTGAAGCCCGTCGTCAGGTTTATAAACTTCAGAATCATTCGGAGAATCACTAGGAGGATTTACACGCAGAGAACTATCAGGCACAAACGATGGCACCACATATGGTGGTGTAATCTTGGTCAGTTCACCTGTTTCCAAATTGATGATTGACAGAGACGACCAATCGCTTCCAATGACGCAATGTCTTTGATCGTTTGAAATTGACCAGCTTCTTTCAGTGAAGAATTCAACTTTAAATTTGCTGGCACTGACCTTAGTACTGAGATCCGGAGACCAAACCTCAAGTCCATCGGAGCTTCTCAACAATGCTATATTTCCATTGGCGAGCTCTTTAAGAGCAGACAATCCGGGGCGTCGTAGTACGGCAACTTGCTGGAAAGTTTTTTCATCAGTTTGCAGTTTCCAGCGCCGAATTGTTGCATCTGAATGAAATGCCGCACTGTACAAATACTTCCCATCGGCAGAGAATAAGAGCGCCTCCACCTTAGGAACATTCAAAGTTTGCTCTACCTCAAGTTCATTGTCCGGCGACACGGACGTGATAGTAAGAATTGTTTCTTTGGCACCAATTTCATCACGAGCCTCCGCGATGATTCTGGAGTTGGGAGAAATCGCTTGTGCCATCACGTAACACGTCGACTTGCGAAGAAGTTTTTTTGCACCGGTATGATAAACAAATCCTGCAGTTCCGGAGCCTGCAATCGTTGTGATAATACTGTTATCGGAGGAAATGGTGATTTGGCGAGCCACCTCGCAATCGATAAAACAACGTTCCGAGCCGACCAGGAAGGTGGTGTTTGAGTCAGGATAATACACCTCATCAGAGTGGGCGGACGACTTAAAACCGATTATATTGCGGTCGGTATAATCCGAATCACCAGAAAAATCGAGCTTGGCGAGGATTTCACACTCGCCTGTGATGAGAGTCTTCAGAATCTCATTAGCACTGCTTCTCATGAGAACAACGTTACCGTCCGAAGATATCGCAGCCTCATTCAGATGTTGATTGGTCTCCAGAAGCTTTACAACGCGCCCATTCGAGTACCGCCAGATGGCACCACCTGTGGTGACCCAAGTAATCACATCACCGACCATTCTTGTCGCCAAAATATCTTCAATATGCTCGGTTGCGCTCATGACCGGTGCCAATGTTTCAAGGTCCCAAATCGTGCAAGACATATCAGCGCATCCGACGAACACATAGCGATTGTCTTGCGTGACCGCCACCGAACTCACAAGAGTATTTCGGCCCCATGTGCTGTCACCGAAAAACTGCATGGACTGTTGCGGAGTGAGCTTTGCAACCAGCTTCTCTCCAGTCCTATCCCAGACGCCTACACAACGATCGTAAAACCCAACTACTGCCAGAGAACTATCAGGCGAGTATGCAACAGCTCGAATCAACTCCCAGCCGTAGACATGTTCCTCAGCTATATGTAGAGTTGACAATCGCTCGCCGGAACTAACGTCGAACACACCGGCCGTGCCATCATTTAGACCAAGCAATGCAAACTTGCCAGTTTGATCGAGCGCGGCTGCCTCGATATAGACCTCAAAATCGTAAGTTGTCGGACCCTCTTTCGTGCCAGTTAACGGACTAATCGGTGCAATCTCACCAATTTGTCGAGGCTGTTTATCACTCACATCCCATACGTGTGCCACACCTACTTTTTCCACAGTCAAAAGGCGCGTTCCATCACCCGAAAAGCAGGCAACCTCAATTTCTTGTCCATAACTCCCAAAATTAAGATACAGATTGCCCGATGCGTCTACCTGAATTTTCGGATGATCTTCCATACTTATCTGCTCGATTGACGGCGCGTTTATATGTTCCCTGCCGAGAATTGCATCTAACCATTGTTAGCTGTTATTGCCAGGTCATTCGCGCTACTGCGCTCCGACCTTCAGCTCATCAAGGTTTTGTTTTGCTTCAGTGAAATCAGGCTTCAACTCGAGAGCCTTGCGATACTCAGCTTCGGCCTTTGGAAAATCACCGACCTTAAAATACGCAACACCGAGATTGTTATGCGGCAAAGGATTTTTAGGCATCAACGCAATAGCCCGTTGGTAATGCGCGATTGCTTTATCCAATTGTTGCTCGTGTTGATAATAGAGTGCGATATTGTAGTGGGCATCGGCATTGTCCGGGTCCATGGACAGCGCTTTGCTGTACTCTTCGAATGCTTTCGGAAAGTTTCCCAAACCATAATAGGTGATACCAAGGCTGGTGTGCGCTTGAGGATATCCAAGATTTCGATTTGCTTCAGGATAATGCGGATCAAGTTGCAATGCGAGTTGAAACTCCTTCACGGAATCAGAAAAATTATTGCTCGCGGCATAAGCCACACCGAGATTGTTGTGTGCAGCCACAAATTTAGGATCTATCGCAATCGCTGCTTTGTATTCTTCAATGGCTTTCGCGAAATTCGATTTCTCTTGATAGAACTTGCCTAAACTAAAATGTGCCTGCGCATTGTTTGCATCAAGCTTGATCGCTCTGGCATAGCCGGTTACAGCTTGTTCCTTTTTGCCCAAACGATCTAGTGTGATAGCAAGATTATATTGATACTCCGAGTCTTCAGGATGTTTGCGAACCACGTCTTCAAACAGCGGAAGCGCTTCTTGGAAGTTTGACTGGTCAAAAAGAGATACCGCAAGATTGAATTTGTACTCGGTATTCTTCGGGTCTAAGTTGTGCGCACTTCTGTAGTACTTAGACGCCTCGCCGAATTTTTCCTGCTTGTGAAAATTTTTCCCCATCAAATTTTGAGCAGGCGCATTGGAGGGATTAATACTTAAAACCTGGCGCAGAACATTTTCGACCGTGCCCCACTGCCCCTGTGCGTATGCGTTCAACGCCTGCTCATACAAACCATCGGTTTGTGGATTTGCAGCGATAAGCACGGCGCTATCGTGACCCGCGGACGATGCAGCTTGCGAAGGTTGGACCGCAAATTCTCGAATGCTGACCGTCCGCGCCTCGGCGAAATTACCCGAGACACTTAATGAAATTAGGGCTAATACAAAAAATCCGCGAACCAAGCTAAATCCTCTAACCTAATCTACTCTAAAATGAATTCGAATGCCTAAAATTGACCTTGTCAATAAAATCTCAGTCGCTCAATCGGAGAAAAACATGAATTTGTGGAGAGTTAAACCAGAAGATTCAAAAAATCCACTGGTTGTTCCATTCGCAGTAATGATTTTACTCAATCTGGCAACGACTACCGCAGAAGCGAAGAAAGCAAGCAGCAAAACGGTTGAAGAGCTTCCCGCGCCGACCGTTTCGAAAAAAGCAAAACCTGACTCGCCGGAATGTGTTGCTTGTATTAAAGAGGCGTCCAGGCTTTTTGCTGGCACCAAATCGATGGATGCGCTAAAACTTCTCCGAGCCAATCAAGCAAACTGCAAAACTTCCATCCGTTTCAACCTTTTGCTATCCACGATTCTTCTGCGCATGCCCACCCACGAGAAGGAGGCCGCGCAGGCAGCCGCCACCGCGGTGAGCCTCGATCCGACTTCGATGCCGGCGAATTTCCAGCTGGCTATCTGCCTCACGGCCAGCGGTGAAACAGCCGAGGCGGCTAAGGCATACGAAAAGGTTGTCGCGATCGATCCAACCAACTACGAGTCGTGGTCCGCACTTGGCACGATATATGACGAACTTCACGACAAAGAAAAAGCAAAATCATGCGCAGCAAAAGCTGCAGTTCTCGAGCCCAATTCCAGAACTGCAAAAGTGAGACTCGCAAACAATTTGTTCAAGCAAGGCAAGGATGCAGCGGTCGCGGCCGAGTTTGAAAAACTTACCTCTGACGATCATTTAGAACCCGAATTTTTCATTGGTCTTGCCAAAGATGCTCTTGATTTGCAAGCGTATGGCGAGTCTATACGCGCTGCCGATCGAGCTCTTGGCGCGTATCCCAAGCTCGCCGAGTTGCTGAAAACAAAAGCAAAAGCTCAGCTGTGGTCGAAGAAATATGCTGATGGACTGGCGACCATCTCCAAGATAGACGGTCGAAGCGCGACCGATTCGGATGTATATGCGATTAAGGCATTGTTGCTGTTGAAACTTGGTAGAACGAAAGAGGCCCAGGTTTACGCCTCAAAACTTCCCGTCAACACGACCGAGGAAATCGGCGGTCTGGCAAAGGCATACGTTGCGCAACGACAAGGCGACACCGCCGCGGCGATCGAACAACTAGAGAATGCGATGCGGCATAATCAAATGTTCGCGCCTGCGCATATAGAACTTGCTCGAATCTATCTTCGCCAGGGACGAGGCGAAGAAGTGGTTGAAGAAGCGCGCGAAATAGAACGTTCTAGACCCTACATCGCGGCAGGGAAATCGTTTGAATCGCGCTTAGCGCTCGAAGAGGCGCCGCTTCGCGAGAAGGTTGAGCAAGCGCTGAAACTGGCTCGTGAAGCAGTAAAGCTAAATGGCGAAGATCCGGACGCACTCGTAGCACTGGCATTAAGCGAGTTGAAAGGCGGTAAGATTGAATCGGCAAAAGCCTCAATCGATAAGGCTCTTGAGATTGAACCAGGTCACGTAGATGCATTGCTCGCAAACGCCAGACTTTACGAAGGCGATGCCAAATCGGACAAACGCATCGAGACACTCGAAGCCATTGAGGCTGTAGCTCCCGGTGACAGCGAATACCTATTCGCTCTATCACAGGCATACTGCGACAAGGGCGAGATCTCGACCGCAACAAAAATGCTGCGCGGCAAGATCGCTGAGTCTAAAGTCGATGCCGTCGTTTACTTCGCACTTGCCAAAGCGTTAGAACGAAGCGGACACGCCAAGGAAGCTGCAAAATACTTCCAGCAGAGCATCAGCGAAGGCCTCAAAGGGAAACGCGAGATACTAGCCAAAGAATCTCTCAAAAACATCGGCTCACAGACGGAATGAACTGAAAGACACACACATGTTTCAATCTGTTTGTGGAATCTTCGTATCTACAGTCAGCTTCTCGCCCTTTACCAAACAAGACTGCGTGACCATCTTCGGGTCGTAATACACAGTGACTTTGCTCAAATTTTTGAAGTTCGTGAGATACTGATTGGTCTCTTCCTCTGAATCAAAAGCGAGCGTCGGTCTGCCGATGGTCTCACCGGTCACCTTTGCACCGTCGACGAAATACACATACTTGACGATGGGGTTCCAAATCCCCCCTTTATCGTGCAGACGCGACCCTGACATTCTGTACGCAGCCAGCTCCGTAATTTGACCCTCTGTCGCCTTCCAATCCGCACTTCGCTTTAGCCAAGTATCCAAGTCAGACTTATCGAGACTCGTTCCTGCGAAAAAGATCACACCAGTCGACACTATGATTAGAACCGCCAGTAGTGTCACTGACTTCGCGTTCCACTCAATTTTTTGTTCCGGAGCCTTGGCGTTGTTTTTCATAATTTGCTCTGTACTGACTGAGTCGCTGCCCAATTTAACATGTCAGGTAAAAAATTCGGCGATATCAGAGTCAAAAATAAACATCACGGAACGTAGTTTCTAAACCGCCCACAGTCATGCACAAAGCGACCAAAACATGTTACTAAAGTCGAATCGACAGCCTGTTTAATCGATAAGGCCATCGGTTCGTAAGATACAATACGAATGCTGGCACGCAACTCAGGCGATTAAAATATGGTGTCCACGAAATCGGCGACGATTCAATCGATTAACCCGGCAAACCGTGAGGTTCTTGGCGAAGTTCCTGTGATGGGCGAGGTCCAAGTCCGGGCAGCGGTGGACCAGGCATGGAAAACATTTGATGATTGGCAGGTGCAATCCCATGGACAGCGCGCCAAGCACATCCTCAAGCTCCGTCGGGTAATTTCAAAACATGCCGATGAGATAGCTGAGTTGATCAGCAAAGAAGTGGGCAAGCCGCTTTCTGAGGCTTATGCGGCTGAATTGAACGGTCCTCTAGATACATGCGTCTGGTTGTCCGACAATGCTGACCGCCTGCTGTCCGATCAAATGATCATGCTTTCGAATCCCTTGCTATCTACGAAACAGAACGTGATCGCCTTCGAGCCGCTCGGCGTGGTCGGTATCATCGCACCGTGGAACTATCCATTTTCAATTCCAATGATGACGATCGCGATGGCGGTGATGGTCGGCAACACCGTCGTTTTAAAACCATCAGAAAAATCGAGCCTTGTTGGTATCAAAATTGGTGAACTTTTCGAGGAGGCTGGATTTCCACCCGGAGTAGTTTCCGTTGTGACAGGAGACCGCAGCACCGGAAAGTTACTCAGCGAAAGTAAGCTGTCCAAGCTAATCTTCACTGGAAGCTACGAAGGCGGCTGCAAGGTCATGGAGCAAGCGGCAGTGAGTGTGACGCCTGTTAGTTTAGAACTTGGTGGAAAGGACGCTGCCATTGTTCTTCCTGACGCGCCCATCAAGTGGACGGCACAGGCGCTGGCATGGGGCGCGTTCACGAACGCCGGACAAGCGTGCGCTTCGATAGAGCGCGTTTATATCATCAAAGGAAAACACACGGATAAACTCATTGCCGCGATAGTTGAAGAGGCGAAAAAATTAAAAGTCGGTCCTGCAACAGATCCAACAAGTGACGTAGGTCCAGTTATAGACGCCCACCAACTCGACAAAATAATCTCGCAGGTTGAGCAAGCTCGTACGGCAGGTGCCACCATTCTTACTGGTGGTGAAAAGGTTGATGAACTGCCGGGCTTCTTCTACAAGCCAACGGTAATCACCAATGTAAAACAGTCTATGTCTGTGATGACGGACGAGACATTCGGTCCAGTTCTTCCCATCATGGTAGTTGAAACAGAGGACGAAGCAGTAGAGCGGGCCAATGATTCCGAATTCGGATTGTGCGCATCGGTCTGGGGAAAAAATCTCAAACGCGCAGAGAATATCGCACGAGATCTGCAAGTCGGAACAGTTACGATAAACGACTGCTTGTTCACGCATGCCGCTCCTCAACTGCCTTGGGGCGGACTGAAGAAGAGTGGTTTTGGAAGATCTCATTCCAAGTTTGGTTTAATGGATTTGGTAAACATCAAACATATAAACATTGACGCGCCAGGTACATCAAAGCTCTGGTGGTACCCTTACGGCAACAATCGAATGAAGACACTCCGCGCTGGAACGCAGATGTTCCACGGCACGTTTTCAAAAAAGATTTCCGGATTTTTCACGTTCATTGCTAACTTCGCGAAAAACCCCAAACAATAACAGCGTCAAACTTTTGGGTAATCGACAAGTATTGCGGGCAGGGCACCATATTTAGTGCCAACGACGCGATCAGGTTTCGAAACTCTTTTGGAATTAATCCTTGCACAAAGTAGTCAGTTCCTTCTCGTTGGTGTCTAAAACAAAAACGGCCAGCAATTTGGCAGGTTTCGTCTTGCTCGCGTTTTCACTCACACCATGCTTGTCTCCAGGGTTTTCTGAAAAATTCTCGCCGGCCTTGTACGTTACTATCGGTCCATCATTGACCTGGCTTTTAATCGCACCTTCTAAAACTGTGGCGTAGATAAACGCCGATTTCGGATGATAGTGACATGGAGTGGACCCGCCTGGCAAGTACTCCACGAGTACACCCTTGATACTCTTGCCCGGAACGTTAGGAAGCTTGTGGTCGTAGACTATTGACACTTTCGATTTGTCGGTTGCCAGTGCTGACTTTGCTGTTGTTTTTGCAGCTGCCTTTTCAGCAGCATCTACGTGAAGCGGCAAGCCGAGCCCAGCGAAGGTCGCCAATGCAACCGGAAGCAAAATTCTATAGTTCATTTTCAACTCCTTATACCGACATCGCCGCTTTGCGCATCCAGTCTTCCAATCGAGTCGCACCAAGTTTTGCTTTTCCTAGTGGACACAGTGAGTCATCCTTCAATGCGACACCAAAGTATTTCATGTCGTCAGAAGCAACGACCTGTCGGCTATCGTTATTTGCCTTCAAATATTTTCCGATCAGATCAATAAACCGGGCTTTATCTGGTCCGGCTACGTCAACTATGGCGTTTGCTGGTGCAGCCAGCGCTGTCTCTGCCATAGCTTCTGCAACATCGGCAGAGGCGATCGGTTGTAGATTTGCCGACGGGAGTTTTACAGTCTGATCTTCCGCGCCATGCTCAGCAATTTGCCCTAGAAACTCAAAAAACTGCGTTGCTCGCACGATGGTGTACGGCACTTTTCCACCTTCAATAAGCTTCTCCTGAGCCAACTTCGCACGGAAGTAGCCACTTTCTTGAAGTCCATCCGTACCGACAACCGACAAAGCAATGTGATGTTTCACACCAGCTTTTTCCCCCGCGGCAAGTAAATTACGTGTAGATTTGTCGAAAAATTCCATTACGGCTGAGTCTTCCCAGTTCGGCGAATTACTCACGTCGACAACCACTTCGGCGCCTTCAAGAGCCTGCTGGAGACCTTCACCAGTAACAGCGTTAACGCCGAATCTTGGTGAAGCGGCGACGACGTCATGACCTCTCTTTCGAAGTATTTCCACAGTTTGAGCACCAATCAGCCCAGCACCACCAACTACTACAATTTTCATGAAAACACTCCTCTCGAGCTAGCCGATTGCACGCCAAGTGCAAAAATTAGCCGGAATATAACGAAGCACAATATTCTACTGGACCGATTCAACGTCTGTAGAATTTTTTTGTTCTCACTGCCATTATCGTTCTGTGCCAAGTCACGTCTAAATATGCCAAGAACAGAGAAACATCCACCGATAAGAAATCTGCTTCGAGCGATTGTCAAAACGCGAAAGATCAAGACAATGCTGAAAAACATGTCATCGACTGCATCAAAGAAGATTCAATTCGATCGCTATTTCAACTCGAGTAGACACGAGCGAATAACTAACGGCTACTTGGAGGCGCCAGCAGCGAGGCTTCTTTTAGCTACGGGCTTTGGGCGGAGGACAGTCCTCATTACTTCGATGGCTTTGTCACATTCTTCTTTGGTGTTGAATCGTCCAAGAGAAATTCGGAGCGAGCCTTTCTTTTGTGAGCATGGAACCTGCAGAGCGCTCAGGACATGCGAAGGTTCGATCACTCCGCTATGACATGCTGATGCACTCGAGGTGCAAACGCCTTTCATGTCGAGCTGCATTACCAGTGCTTCGCCTTCGGCGTTTTCCACAGCGATGCTCACGTGTCCTGGAAGTCGGCGGTTCAAATCGCGAGTACCGGTGATGTGAACGCCTTCGATTTTTACCAGTTCGTCCATCAAATATTTTGCTAGTTCTTTCAATCTCGAACTACACTCTTCAAGGTCAAGACGAGCTAATTCAGCCGCTTTTCCAAGTGCCACCACATTCGCCAAACCTTCAGTTCCCGGAAGCAATGCTTTTTCTTGTCCGCCACCAAAAGTGATGGGCATGATGTTGACGCCCTTACGGAGAAACAGTCCACCAATACCTTTCGGCGCGTGGAATTTGTGACCGGAGATCGACAAAGCGGAGACGCCCTTCGCGGCGCTCAGGTCGATTAGACATTTTGCCGAGGCTTGAACAGCATCAGTATGGAAGAAAATTTCCGTGCCATGCTTTGCAGCTTCTTCAGTAATCACTTTTGCTAATTCAACAATCGGTTGCACAGTACCGATTTCATTGTTCGCCCACATCACACTGACGATGCTGGTTTCCTTAGTGATCGCCTTTCTGAGTACTTCAGGATCGACAAATCCTTCACCACAAACTGGAAGGAATGTCACCTTCCAACCTTCGGCTTCTAATAGTTGGCTCGGTCCCATCACTGATGGATGCTCGATCTGCGTGGTGATCATATGCTTGCCGAGATCATTTGCTTTGACGAAGCGCGCACGTCCCAGAATCGCGACGTTGTTGCTCATCGTTCCACATGGGCTGAAATAGATTTCAGTCGGTGAACATCCAAGCAAGTCTGCAACCTGCTTTCGAGCGTGTGAAATAGCTTTGTGCGAATTCCTGCCGACCGAATGGATCGACGAGGGATTGCCGAACTCCTCCATCAAGTACGGCATCATCGCGTCGACAACTTCCTGTCGAACCTTGGTAGTGGCACTGTTGTCAAAGTAAATGCTCATGACTGGCTTCACATACTCCTGGAGCGGATACGTAACTTCTGAAAGGCAACCGTTTTCCAACGCTTAAACTATCGAAATGGTAGCATGCTCTTCTTATTCAGAGGCTTTCAGAAGAGGCATATAATCGAACGTCTTGTTGACATCACAATCAAACGACGAAAGAACAGCCAGTCATGCCGATTCCCGTCGAGCGATTATCGTCGAGCAAAAATGGCTGCGAGGTAAGGTGATTCTCAGAATTCTCCTTTTATTAGCATTTGCACTCGCAGCGTTAGTCATTAACCTCTGCACAGGCGACGTGAGCATCGCGCCTTCAACGGCTTTCAACGCAGTCTTTTCACCAGAGCGAATTCCGGAAGCGCAAGCGTTTCAACTGGAAATTGTGCGGCAGATCCGGCTGCCTCGCGCTCTGGTAGCGATGGTCGTCGGAACAGCATTGAGCGTCGCAGGCTACCTCTTACAGAGCCTCTCGCGAAACCATCTAGCCGATCCTTATTTAACCGGAGTGTCCAGCGGCGCTGGCGTCGTAGTCGCTGTCGCAGTGGCCAACAGCGTCAGCTTCGAGTTTGTTCCGCTGCTGGCATTCGTCGGCGGGCTGGCAGCAGCTGTCGTCGTAGGAGCGTTGGCGCGCAGTTCAAGAGGTTTTTCCGCGACGCGATTGCTGCTTGCCGGTGTCGGGCTGTCGACGATTTGCAGTGGCATCATCACTCTGGTAGTCACTCTGGGTGGTGATCCGGTTCGATCACAAGGAATTTTCTTCTGGCTAGCAGGCGGCATAAGCGGTCGAACATGGGGCGAACTCATTCCTGCAGCTTGCTATACACTCGTTGGCGTGCTCGCTACATTGGTTCTATCTAAGCAAATTCGATTGCTCTCCGTTGGCACAGAACAAGCAAGAGCACTCGGCGTCAACGTCGATTTCGTTCAATGGGCGCTATTGTTCGTTGCCGTTCTTCTTAGTGGCGCGGCCGTTTCCGTCAGTGGACTGGTCGGTTTTGTAGGGTTGGTGGCTCCACACGTCGCACGTAATTTGTTCGGTCGAGACGAGCGCATGCAAATAATCGCATCGGCATTGATCGGAATGGTACTCCTTTTGTTTAGCGATCTTTTAGCCCGCTCTCTGGTCGAGGGTCAGGAACTTCCGCTGTCCACCTTACTTTCACTCGTCGGCGGTCCATTCTTCTTGTTTCTAGTTTCGCGTCAAAAATCAGAATCGATCTAACTACTGCATCAAAAATCGACACTAAAGAATGATCCATAACGCACCACATACGATACCAGCCACCATGCCAGCTAACTCGCAAAGCAAACTTGAAGCAATCGGACTAAAAGCCGGCTACGATCAAGACGCCGTGGTGGCCAACATCGACCTTTCTGTTGAACGCAGCAAAGTCACTGTCCTCGCGGGTCCCAACGGCTGCGGCAAGTCGACGGTAATTAAAGTCATGGCCAGACAGTTAAATCCTATAGAAGGATCGGTGAATCTAGACGGCGAAGACATTCACGCGATGAAGGGCGATATCTTCGCGCGGAAGGTCGCGTATGTTCCACAATCCATCGACTTCTCCAATGAGCTGACCGTAGAAGAAGTGGTGCGCCTTGGACGCAATCCTCATCAAAAATGGTGGTCCTGGAGCGAGACAAAAGGCGACATTGATGCGACTCAGAACGCACTCATAAGAGCAGGATTAGAAGGGTTGCAAAAACGTCCTTTCGCTAATCTGTCCGGTGGCGAACAAAAACGCGCTTTGATTGCGACGGCGCTTGCACAGGAGCCAGCCTTCATTCTTATGGACGAACCAATCGCTCACCTCGATTTCAAGCATCAACTCTCGCTCCTCGCGCTGATCGCGGAGTTGAAGGAAAAATCCATCGGCATCCTTCTCGTCTTGCACGATCTAAATATGATCGATCGCATTGCAGACGAGATTGCACTGATTCTTCCTCAAACTGACAGACCAAGCGGGATTTACGCTGCTGGTCAAAAGGATGACATTCTCATTCCCGACAACATTGCCAAAGTATTCGACGTCGGAGTATCAATCTTTTCTGATTCATCGAAGCAAGGACGCCATTTCTCGATCGAAGAGCGCAAATAAAAACGGGGCGTTGCCGCCCCGTTAAAGTTATCCTATTGCATCGAGTTTACGAAGAATACATATTGTCGCCCTGGTGATGGCGCCTCGCGAGCTGTTCTCTTGCCGCCGCCATTCGCTCTTGCGCGCGTTGTCGGTTGGCTGCGACTCTCGTGTTTTGCTGCGATTCATGGAAATTGTCGTGGTTAGGTCGTACGTGATGGCTTCGATTAATGACGGCACTTATGTCGAAGCTGGGCTGAGAGCCCCACCCCGGACTGAAACCATCATTGTTTCCACCAATCGGTAAATTGATCCTTGCCCCAATGTCGAGGTTACCAATTCTCAAGCCGCCACCATGCGGACCACCAACGCTGATCCCAACTCGCGGACCGTGCGTCGGAGGGAAGAATGGAGGCGTGCCGGGATAATTGTCGTGCCGGTATCCAAACTCATGACGCGGATGTCGATAGTGCCGACTGCCGCAATCCCTATCTCCGCCAAGGTTAGCAGTGAATACAATGTCCGGATTGCCATACCTTTCACGCATCGCATGGTACGAATTCGGGTTCTGCTCATAAGGACTATAAGGCAGCCGCCCAATGCGGTGAGGACCGGTTTGGTATTCCGGATAGTTAGTGCCAATGTAATCGCCGTTGTCTTCAACTCGGACGACTTGAGGGCTTCGGTCTCCGCCGCCCTGGTAAATGTTCACCACATCGGCGTGCTTGATTACGACCTTGTCGCCATCAACTTCTCGACCATCAACCACCACCCTGGAACCAGGCGGAATAGCTACCTTCCCGTCATCTCTGGACCAAGCTTCAGATTGAAATTTTGTTGGTTGGACGGTTCCGGACGTGTCTGAGTGGTCGACATTATCGACTTGATTGAACGTCGGACTAAATACATCTTTAGGAACGGGCGCTTTTGCCCGTACATCTGTCTCGTCGCCTGCCATGATGACTCTCCCTGACCTGACCAGACTTTCCCAGTCCCCATCTATATCTATACTTACTTTTGTGATATTGGACTGTCAATGGGAAGTATCCCACTCAGACCGTGACATAGATGTGAAATGAGTACCCCGGCTCGAGTCTCTTACGAATAATTCTGCGAGTGGCGGAATATTCCACCTTTCCCTATTCCCAACTAGAACATACCCAAATGTTCAACCCACAAATCTTCAAAATAGAATTTGAAATTTCCAGGTGCACACTCGATTTTGGGCAGAATCAGAACAAAGTGGAAAATCAAACTTTCAATATTTCCTATGTGCCTTCCAAATTGCCCACATGTCAAGCATCTTTGTTACAATGACACCGGGTTATCAAGTCCGAGACCAATACACAAAACTGCAATGAATTGTCGAGCGTCAACGTTTACTCTGCGCACCGCAAGGAAACAAATCGTAGTCAGTACATTTTTGTTTGCCGTTTTTTTTATGATCTGCGCGCTGCCGGCAAGCTCCGGCTCGTCGGACTGGACAATTTCGATTTCTACAAAGGAAGTGAAAAACTGCCTGGACTATCCCGATTCAAAACTTCGGCCACTCATTCGAGCACGAGTTCAATTCGAACAAGGCTTATCGAAACTATCCCCGGAAGAGCACACACTTGCCGAGGCCGGATACATAACGGAAAAACAGGTCCCTGACACCATATACGAAGACATCTATTTTGCCAAGGCTAGAGCTCTTGGCTTACACAGGTATAACGAACTTTCAATCAGAGCGGGTACTCCTGGCATAATCAGGATCACCACAATTGAGGACGGACATCTCCGCGACGAAGAAGCCTTTGCTGCAGCTAATGCTACAGCGCGAGTGTTTCTCGACGCCGCGTTAAAGAAGTCGGCGCTACGATCTATTTTCGTGCCGCGTGACAATTTTGATTTGTACATACAGGGCTTGCAGCGATATGGGTTTCGCCCCGTAGCAGTGAACACCGAAGCTCCACTAGCGGTATCATTCGTCGTGAGCGTTCAATCGCAACCCACAGGACGTAAACTCTATCTGGGTTACGGATTTTGAGGAGGAGCCCTATGAAAGCACAAAAACGAAGACTGTGCGAACGCAAAGATGGAGCCATTCTCCTTCTGATCATCGCTGCGGCATTTATGGTGCTTTCTGCCGCCTTGATAGTAATTTGCTTTTTCATGGTTCTCAATCAACAAGGTCGTGACACCAGTCAAACCGATGCGCACGCTCTAGGATTCGCCGCTAAGATTAATGGTCAAGATTGGGTCGGAGAGATCAATAACATGACTGGTTTTGCACGTGAGCTGGTCTTCACCTCCCGCCAGGACTGTCTGCAAGTTCAAAGAGAATGCCCTCAGTTCGCTGAACTGGCGACGCAACTGCTTGATGAAGCCCGATTGTCGGCAATGCAAGTAGAGGCCGATAAACGGACGCTGTTGAATGGAATCGACACATCACTAAAAGTTTCAATTAGGTCTGCTGAACAAGAACAAAAGAAACAACGCGGACTATCGCTTGCTTGGTTTTCGACTGAAGCATCGCAGTTGGAAACCGTTGAAATTGGCTTCATGGAAGGGGTAGCAAGCAACGTGCGCGGTCCGGAAGCAATACCGGCGCTCAAAACGTTTGATACCAGTTCAAAATTTCTTGACGAAAAAAGCGGATTCTACAATGGCAACATAAACGCAAAGTTGCCGGAGCCCGATAACGATTTGGATTTCCGAATCTGCTCACTTCCGGCATGCGTAAAGGCTACGGTTTCTCCAGTTCGTCTCGCCAGCAACGAGGAGTTCCGAAAATTACTCACGGTTCAAGCAGGAAAAACCTCGGATTTTTCGAAGTGCGAACAGCTACCATCTGCGGTGCAAGTCCAATCCACAATGAATGTATCGACCACTGCCGGCGGTAAGACGACAGCAGGCCGAGTTAGAATCATATCGACTGTCGCGGCGGCCGGTGGTACAATGAAGTTGCCATGATGTTTAAACAATGGGACGTTGTAAGCATCGGAGACTCGCGCTAAAAGCTCTGAGTGGAGAACATAGATCGGGCATGCCATCACGAATTTCAAAACGTGCGACATCCCATGCGTTGCGACGCACTCACCTGACCTGCTTGATACTTTTTTCAGTTTTGATGGGCGCAGTGCCCCCGGCCGCGGCAGCGAAGAGAATCCCTCCCGGACAAAGTGTTCTTGTGGTTAGTAGGCCGCAATGCAACATTGATAAATTCAAAGAACGTCTTAAGAAGCGTGGTTTGGTGATAGTAAATGAGATCAGATCCAAAACAGAAAGTTTTGGCATCTTTGAAGTTCAATCACCTAAAGGTACACCGGAAGCCACGCTCACGAATGTGAAAAATTCAGCCGACGTTGACTTGGAAGGCGCCGAAATTAAATTTGCATCGAAGTTTATCCAGTGTGTTCCCTCGATCAACGATCCACAATTTGCATCGCAACTGCACTTGCAGCAGTTGAATTTTTCAGAAATGCGATGTTTGCTCGACGCCATGAATATTGCTCAAGTCGTTCAACCCAGAATCACGTTGCTTGATTCCGGTGTGGCTCCAATCGCAAATGAGATGACCAATATTCAGCAATACAATTTTGTAGGCGGGCAAAACGGAGTCTCGGAGTCGCCGTTTGACACGGGTATCCACGGGACGGCGGTGGCGGCCATTGCGGCAGCTGCGACTAACAATGGGGTCTTGTACACGGGTCTGTCTTCTCACTCCAACCCGTCGGTAAGAGTTATATCCTGCCGCGTCGGTGATGCTACAACGGGTTCAATCGACACGCTCGATGTACTGGCGGCTTTGACTTGGTGCGTCGACAACCAGACTGCCCGAGGTGGAATGGGTGTTGTGAACCTCAGCATTAACAATGCTACAGCACCGACCTTCAATGGATCTCCAGCTATTCAAGCCATAGCGAAAGCTCTAGCTAAGCACAAAGATCTACTCGTCAACGGTGCGGGCAACTTTTCTGGTTTAGATCCAAGCAAGTCACTCAAGTATATTAGAAGAGTGGGAGGGGTTGATGAAAACGACCTGTACTGGTCGCAGTCCACATTTGGTGCTTTTAAATCCGTTGCTCCGGCAGTCAACATTCGCATACACAACACCAGCACAGGTAATCCAAGTATCGCTTCTGGTACATCGCTAGCCTGCCCTATGTGGTCAGGCGCCATCGCCCTGCTAATGAGCCTAAACCCGAAGCTAACCCCCTCAAGCGCGGACAAATTAATTTACAAGACCGGCAGAGAAACAGCCCAGGGATACATCATACCGGACTTAAGAGCCGCAGTTATAAAGGCACTTAAGCTTAAGCCATAATGGCAAACACCAACGCAAGCACCACGGGTAGTGCTCCACGAATTTTGCTTAAATCAGAAAATCAGCAGCAGAAGTTTCGGTCCAAAAACCAGAAGTCCCACCAAAACTGCAGCAAACGAGACGCTGAGCACGGCAGCAGCGGCGGTGTCTTTAGCGCAGCGAGCGGCATAGTGGTACTGATTGTTAGTGGATATATCGACTAGATGTTCGAGACTGGTATTGATGAACTCACACGCAATCACAAGAGCCATTACGATAATCAGCGCCAACCAGCTCATCATGTCAATCTTCAACGCCACGCCGGCGATGGTGACGGCAATGGAAAGGCAAAGATGAATGCGAAGATTGCGCTGGTCACGAAGACCGATCGCCACACCGTGAAAGGCATGATAGAAAGATTCGACCAGATTTCCCGCACGTCCGGATTTACGTTGCCAGCTGGCAGGAACGAGCGTTTGCGGCACAACATCAAGGTTTGCAGCTTGCCGACGTTCTTGCAAGGAAGTGACGTTTCTGTTTTTTGCCCGAGCCAATCGCTCTTTGCGTTTTGCTTCCGGACTTGGATCACTCATTCGAGTTCTCTCCTGGTCTACACTCTCTAATGAATCATATGAACCGCTTGCGCGTCCCTGGATTCGTCTAATCAACCTTTACAAGCCTTACAATTAGGAAGTAGAGATAGCTTTCGTATATTTATCCAGCGTCCAAACTTCAAAGATTGCGGATTCTAAAGACAACTTATTGAAATCGCCTATTTCCAGTTTACATCCGCGGATAGCCAGCGGCCCGTAAGATTTTGCGCTGTCTACCAAACATATCCTTTTCATCTTCTTTACTTTCGTGGTCGAAACCTAGCACGTGCAACATGCCATGAACCACAAGGAAAGCCAGTTCGCGATCGAAACTGTGTCCATACTCCTCAGCTTGAACGTAGGCGGTATCAATGGAAACAATGATTTCGCCCAGTTCGTACGGCAAGGATTTCTCAGGAATTTCGATCTCCATTGGAAATGACAAAACATCAGTCGCCTTATCGAATCCTCTCCAGAGCCGGTTGAGTTCTCGAATTTTCTTATCGGAGACCAGCACCAAACTGAATTGCCCGCGGGCTTCAATCTCTCTTACATTTCGCGCGCTTAACCATTTACAGGGCGATTCTTTGAGGTTTCGGCAAACTTGCTCTGCCAGTTCTTCAGCCATAGTCACCACAGAAGCAGTGTCCACCTTATGTTTGCGCTGACGATTGGAGATTGAAAATTTAGGGGCCATAATACCTTCGAGATTTCTTCAAAAGTGGATTTTATCGACAAGGGCGCCTGCATGGCGCCATCGGTTTATCGACAAGGATTATCGAACAGAGACGGAGCGCTGAAAGTCTTGGCCCTTGTGGAACGGACAGGGGCGGACAATGGATCCCAGCCGGGCATCATCGGTTGCACACGTCACTTAACGTGATTGTTGTCCGAAAAGCAGCGCCATGTTAACATACGAACATTGGAAGCTATAAGTGGTGTTGACGTAGGCAGGAAGCTCAGCCTACGGCGATTTTGCTTTAAGACTCCGCACCGGATGTGAAACCGGTGCACGCATCCTGCTTTTTGATTGTCCGAAAAAATTTCAGTGCCCGAAAAAAACAAACAGGACCAACTTATTGAAGAACTGACCAAAGTGACGGAGAGCGTCATTGCAGATCTCGGTCTTCTGGTTGTATCGATCGGCATTTTGCAACAAAGCAAAAGACGTGTCCTCAATATCGCAATCCACAGAAAAGGCGGTCGCATTAGTCTCGACGACTGCGAAACGGTAAGTCGCCGCCTGGAAGCCGCACTCGACGAACGTGCAACAAGCGAACTTGGTCCCGTAATCGACGGACCCTATGTGCTTGATGTTGAAAGTCCAGGCATAGACAGGATCTTGAAGAAGGATTCCGAGTATCGAGTTTTTGCCGGTGAGACGGTCGAAGTTCGCTTAAAAGAATCGGTCGAGGGATTGCCGCAGACCATCAAAGGTACGCTGATCAGTTTGATTGAAAACGAAAATCAGAAAACAGTTTTGATCAAAAACCCGAGTTCTCTTGAAAATCAAAAACCTTCGAAGAACAGAGGAAAAATCAAGGAAACCGACGTCGCGACGTCAAAATTGAAAGAGGAAGTAGCTTTGCCATTCGCCTCTATTTACTCGGTGCGCCTCTACCCTGAGCACGCTATCAACGCATTGTCAGAGACGGAAACGGAACTGGATGATGACGCTGAAATCGAGATGGAAACACAGGTTTAGAAGTTACTTTCTAGATCGAAAACCGGAAACCGAAAATACAATCTATACAACTGAATAAAATGTGGGAGGAACACCCGTGATTAAAATTGGAGACAAACTTTTAGAAGCAGCTGAGGAACTCGAGAGAGAGCGCAATATTCCTCAAGAGGAGTTCATCTCATATGTCTGCGACGCGATCGTAGCCGCTTATAAGAAGAAAGTTCCGGATCACGATGTCGACGGCGTCAGAGCGATCTTTGATACGGAAACAGGCGAAATCGGTATCTTCGCGCCTAAAGAAGTAGTCGATGAAGTCGGCAACGAATATCATGAAATATCGCTAGCAGACGCGCAGGATCTCATTCCTGACGTAACGGTCGGCGAAGTTCTTGAAATCGAAGTAACCCCGCAGGACTTCTCCGAATTCGGTCGGATAGCCGCTCAGACAGCCAAACAGCTGATCACACAAAGACTGCGCGAAGCCGAAAAAGAACTGATCAAAAAAGAATTCGAAGCACGCAAAGGCACTTGTACAACTGGTCAAATCGAACGTATCGAAGTGATCAATCACAACCGCAACAACGTGATCGTCAACCTCGGTCGCGTGGAAGGCTGCATGCCTACTCGCGAACAGCTACCGGGTGAAACATACCGCGTCGGCAACCGCGTCCGTGTTTACGTTCTCGAACTGAGAGAATCAGGACGAGTTCCACAAATCATCGTTTCGCAAGCTCACCCCGAGCTGGTGCGCGAATTGTTCGAACTCTATGTTCCTGAAATCGAAGACGGCACCGTCGAAATCAAATCGATCGCACGGGAAGCCGGCTATCGTACGAAGATTGCAGTACACTCCGAAGATGCTGATGTCGACCCGGTCGGAGCCTGTATCGGTACACGTGGTGTCAGAATTCAAAACGTCGTTGCCGAATTGCGTAACGAAAAAATCGACGTAATTCGCTTCTCCGGCGATCCTGTCGACTACATTTCCAACGCGTTGAGCCCAGCCCGCATCACCACCGTAGCGCTTTACGAAGACGTTCCGGAAAATGGCGGCAAGCGTGCTGAAGTTATCGTCCCCGACGATCAGCTCAGCCTGGCAATCGGTCGCGGCGGACAAAACGTACGTCTGGCGGCAAAACTGACCGGCTGGAAGATCGACATCAAGTCGGAATCTCAAGCTGGTGGCAGCTTCAGAAACTTGAACCAAACGCTGGAAGACCTCACGTCACCAGCCTAGGCGAAGCCAGTTCCAGGTCGCTTCCGGGTTCGCTCCTGGGAGCGCCGCCAGGATGGCGGCATCTTGCAGTCCGGCCGGTATTCGATGCCGGCTGGAAGCCGGTGATCCCGGCAAAGGTGCCTAGTTTCAGGTCGTTCACGCAAGTATAACCAGTCAACAAATTTGGAGAATGGCTACGAACAGCCCATCTCGACTATGTGTAGGCTGCCGCAAGATGAAGCCAAGAGAAGAATTACTTCGATTGACTGTCGATCATCAAACCGGCAATGTAACGATTCACCACACCGGAGCTGAAAAACTCCGGGTCTTTGGTCGATCGGCTTATTTGTGTCGAAAGGAGACCTGCATGACTCGCGCTCAGAAAGGCGGGAGACTGCAAAAAGCGCTGGACGGACGCCGAAGAGTGAAGATTGCAAAGAACGAACAAAATGGGACTCGGCCTCGATTACAGTGGCCTTTGGAGCCACAACTTATTAAGGTGATTGTCGATCTTTGTACAGAAGATGGCAAAACATGCCAAAATACTGAGAGGTAAGTGTCGAAGGCTCGAGGGCCGTCGAAACTCACTGGTCATTATTAGGCACCGGAGGAAGCTTAGGGAACGGTTTTAGTCAGGTAAGGAAGAAAATGGACGATCGAGTTCGAATTTATGAATTAGCGAGAAAAATGAATATCTCTAACCAAGATATCATCACGATTCTGCGCGAACTTGGACATGACATTAAGAGCCACTCCTCTACCATCGACAAAAGCGTTGTCGGTGCAGTCATCGCTGCTTTAGGCAAAAAGAATCAAGCGGCGGAAGCACCTGCAAAAGACAAAAAAGCTGCCCCGAAAGCATCAAGTAAAATTCCAGCAATTCCAGAAAAACAAATAGTAAAACCGCGGGTATTGTCACGGTACAAAAAACCCGATCCAGCCGTGGAAGGCGAAGTACCACAAGAGACTTCACCGGCCGCTCCTCAAGGCGCACCTACGCCCGGTCAACCACCGGAGCAGCGCAGTTCGATGTTACCGGCAGGTGGTTTGACACCGCTACCGGCATCACAAATCTCATCGACACCAAGACATCCAAGACCACATGCTCCGGCAGATGGTCAGCCTGTGCGCCCAGCGGAGGCTAGTCCGACCGCAGCTCAACCACCGGCGCCACCGGCACCGGTTCAACAAGAGCACACGCTACCGCCTCCGGGACACAAAATGCCTCCTCCGGCATCACTTGTAAAACAAGAACCCCCGAAAGCGCAAAAGAAAGAACCACCAGCTCCACCTAAAGTAGAGGAAGTGGTCGAAGAACCAGTTGTTCCAGAACCGGTTGTCGAAGAAGAGCCGGCCCCAGCCACTGGCGACAGTTGGTCTGAGGAATCGAAGTTTGCTCCACGAGCAATCAGAAATCTCGACCAACACTTCTCTGCCAAACAGCGCAAAGTAGAGCAAGAAGCTCCGTCAAAGGGCAATAAAAAAGCGAAATTAGACAAAGTAACTGTCGAAGAAGAACAAGAAGAACTTCTCGAAGTTGAAACTGATGAGACTCCAGTCGACCCTGAAAAAGCAGGTGACACCACCGGTAATGACGGTGAAGCGAGTGAATCATCAAAGAAAGGTATACGTCCAATGTCTCCGTCCGTTCCGATTCGCGTAGCCGCGCCTTCGATGAGAGCTACGCCGCCACGACCGCCAAAACAACACAGCCGACATTCGCCGGCCAGACATCAGAAGAAAGAAGAAGAAAAGGTCAAACAAACAACGACCGTTTCTGAAGTTCCAAAAGTTGTCACCATTGGCGGTAATCTCACGGTTCAAGAATTGGCCGAGAGAATGCAGGCTCCTGCAACCGAAGTTATCAAGCGCCTTTTCATGAAAGGTGTGATGCGCACGGTCAACCAGGTGGTCGAAGCTGAAGTCGCGAAAGAACTCGCCATTGAAATGGAATACGAGGTCTTAACCGAAGAAGCGAAGAAAGCCGAAGATCAAACGATGAAGGCCGAACGTCTCGGTCTGCTCGACGAAGATGAGAGCAATCTGATCACTCGTCCTCCAGTCGTGACAATCATGGGTCACGTAGACCACGGTAAAACCAGTCTTCTCGATGCCATTCGCCAAACAAAACTGCAATTGACTGCAGGTGAAGCGGGCGGTATCACACAGCACATCGGCGCTTATCACGTCGAAGTCGAACACGAAGATGGTGTTCGCCAGGTCGTCTTCCTCGACACACCAGGTCACGAAGCGTTTACCGCGATGCGTGCTCGTGGTGCTCGAGTGACCGACATTGCAATTCTCGTAGTCGCTGCAGATGACGGTGTGATGCCGCAAACCATCGAAGCGATCGACCACGCTAAAGCAGCAGGCGTTCCGATTATCGTCGCCGTTAACAAGATCGATAAAGCGGATTCGGATCCCGATCGTGTTCTTTCACAACTTATGGAACACGAACTTCTACCTGATGTCTTCGGTGGTGACACCGTGACCGTCAAAGTCTCGGCGAAGAAGAGAACAGGATTGGATGAACTCCTCGAGATGATCCTTCTAGTTGCCGACATGCAAGATTTGAAAGCCAATCCCGATAGAGCCGCTAAAGGCGTTATCGTGGAAGCCGAACTTTCCCGCGGCAAAGGTGCCGTCGCAACAGCGTTGGTACAAAGCGGAACGTTGCGTGAAGGTGACTACATCGTCGCCGGCCGCATCGGTGGTCGTGTACGCGCACTATTCGATGACCGCGGTCATCGCGTGAAGGCAGCCGGTCCATCGATGCCCGTTGAAGTACTTGGTCTGGACGAAGTTCCACTCGCCGGCGATATATTTGAAGTCGTCGACGACATTCAAATGCAAAAGGTCTTGCTCACTGAGCGTCGCGACAATGAAGTTGCTCAGCGCCAACATCATGTTTCGCTCGAATCGTTGCACGATCTGGTGGAGCGCGGTGAAGTCAAAGAACTCAACGTCATCATCAAAGCAGACGTGCAGGGTACGGCAGAAGCAATCGCTGATTCAGTCAGAAAGCTGAGCGACGAGTTTGTGCAAATTCGAGTGCTTCGTGCGGCATCCGGCGAAATTTCTGAAAACGACGTCAACTTGGCGGCTTCGTCTGAAGCAATCGTTATCGGTTTCAATTCGACACCAGATCCGAATGCCAGAGCAGTAGCCGAAGCACAGGGTGTTGATGTACGAAGCTACAGCATCATCTATCAAATTACGGACGATCTGCAAAAGGCCATGTCGGGCTTGCTCGAACCGATCAAGCAAGAAGTGAAGATCGGCACCGCCGAAATTCGCGTAATCTTCAAAGTCGGCAAAGGGCTCGCCATCGGTGGTTGCATGGTTCTCGACGGTAAGATCCAGCGCAACTGCATTGCCCGCGTTGAGCGCGCCGGACAAGTCGTCCACGAAGGCAAAATCGATACGCTCAAACGCTTCAAAGATGACGTTCGCGAAGTGGCAGCCGGCTTCGAATGCGGCTTGAGCTTCGAGAAGTTCAGTGATATCCAGGAAGGGGACAAAGTCAACGCTTTCATCATTCAAGAAGTTAAGCGTGACCGCTAGTCCTTGACCTCAGTCGCGAGGATACAACAATGCCGCAAGGTCAGCGTTCGCTGAGAGTTTCGCAGTCGATTAAACGCGAACTATCACAAATGATTCAGAGAGATCTGAAGGACGAGCGTCTTAAGGGTTTGATTTCAATCGTCGAAGTTGAATGTTCGGCCGATTGTCGCTCAGCCAAAGTGTTTATCTCAGTGCTTGGCAGCGAAGAAGAAGAGACTTCGACGATGGACGCTCTCAAAGACAAAACCGGAATGATCCGCGGCGAAATCTGTCGCCGACTGAGATTGCGTTTCGCTCCTGAATTACACTTCAGACTCGATAGATCGTTGGAACGTGGTTCGAAGGTAACTGATCTGCTCAACAAAATTGAGCGCGGCGAAGTTTAAAAACGGAACGATGAGATGGGCGATGTCGCCGCGAAAGAGCTAATCGGTTTCCTCAATGTTTTCAAAGACAAAGGGATGACTTCGCACGATGTGATCAATCGTCTTCGCAAAATTTCGGGCATCAAGCAAATCGGACACGGCGGCACACTCGATCCAATGGCAGAAGGCGTCATGGCTGTCGCTATTGGCAAGGCTTGCCGACTTCTGCAATTTCTCGATGACGACAAAACCTATTTAGCAGAAATCAAATTGGGTCTGACCACTGACACTGATGATGTGGAAGGCAAAACTTTGAGCATGGCTCGCGATGTTTCGCACATCACTAAGACCGACGTCGAAATGCATCTGCGCAAATTCGTTGGAAAGTTACAGCAGATTCCGCCAATTTACAGCGCCATCAAAAAGGGCGGAGTGAAGATGTATGAGCTCGCTCGTAAAGGCGAAGCGCCTGAAGAATTGGAAGCCAGATCGGTTGAAGTCTACTCTCTTGAATTCATTGATTTCGTGCCACCGTATGTGACGGTGCGCGTCGCGTGCTCTAAAGGCACTTATATCCGATCGATAGCCCGAGATCTCGGTCAAATGCTGGGTGTCGGAGGTTGTCTATCCAAACTGCTTCGCGAGCGCTCCGGTCCGTTTCAAGTCGAACAATCATCAACGCTTGAAGTATTGAAGGAAGCAGGGAAGGAGAAGCTCTGCGGTTTTCTATTGCCGTTGCCCGCGTCACTAAAGATGCAGGCACTCGATTGCCAACGCGAGCAAGCCCGCAAAATCGCTCACGGACAAGTACTAGACAGCGCGGATTTTTCATCGCAAACTTTGGAAGACGAATTCTACATCGCCTCATTGGACGACAAACCAGTTGCTCTCGTGCGGTTGAAAGACGGCAAGCTCATACAACCCGAGGTAGTGCTGGCCAATGCAGCCGAGATTTAGCCGAGCGCAGATTCTCATCATCGTCGTATTGATGGAAGCTGGATTGCTACTGGCTGCAACGGTGCTCGCGCATTTTTGGAAAATCGATTTGCTGCCGTTGTTGAAAATCGATGATCCTGGTTTGCTACTCGTCGGTGTGGGCTTCGGAATTTTGATGAGTGGAAGCAGCCTGGTCATCAGTATACTGGCGCGCAAATTTCGCGATGTGCTGCCGATTGTCGGAGCATTCGAAGAGTTCGTAAAACAAACTTTGATTCCACTTTTTTCAGAAGTAAATCCGTTGGATATACTTCTCATTGCATTTTCCTCAGGCTTTTGTGAGGAAGTGCTTTTCCGCGGAGTCGTGCAAGGACAATTCGGAATCATCATCGCGAGTGTGATATTCGGTGTGTTCCATTACGCCGGCAACCGATACATCTTCTACGTGATTTGGGCTGCTTGTGCGGGAGCAGCATTGGGTCTGGCGATGGATTATTTCCATTCGCTCTGGGTGCCAATCATGGCGCACATCGTCAACAATTTTCTGAGCATCGGCATGGTGCGTTATCGCATCGGATATAAAGGCGATGATTGAAAAGGCGGATTAGCAGCCTGGGCGCTTACAAAGCGCCCTACAGAATATTCAGAAAACAAAAAAGGGAAGTTGATTTTCACCGACCTCCCTTTAATTGATTTCTTTGCGATTGGCGCTTATTTGCGTTTTTTCGCTTTTGCTTTTTTGGCAGCTGGTTTGGCTTTCGCTTTGGCCTTAGGTGCTGCTTTCTTAGCTGGCTTAGCTTTCGCTTTAGCCTTAGGAGCTGCTGCTTTCTTTGGCTTGGCGGAACCTTCTACCGACTTAGGCAATGCCGGTATTTTCGCCTTTCCATCGACTACTTGCTTCAGCTCTTGTCCGGCGCGGAACACAGGCACTTTAGCGGCTGCGATCTTCAGTTTCTCGTTAGGATTCTGAGGATTTACACCCATACGTGCTTGTCTGTTACGACGCTCGAATGTTCCAAAACCCACAAGGGTAACGCGCTCGCCTTTAGCCATTGCTGCGGTAAGATGGTGCAACAGGGCTGCCACTGAATTGTGGACGTCGAGTTTGGTTTGTCCTGTGACTTTCGCAATCTCGTTAACTAGTTCTGCTTTGTTCATGCGTTCATTCCTAAAAACTGCAAGGACAATTAGAAGCCTTTTTGTTCAAAAGACTAAAATCATGCGAGAGAATAGCACTCGCGATACTCAGAGTTCAAGGGGTTCTCCAAAGAAATTTTTTTGACCGATTACATTCGTGGTAGATTCAATAGAGCATGCAAGACCAAGACACAATAGCGGCAATCTCGACTGCACCTGGCACAGGAGCGATCGCAATCGTTCGGATTTCTGGTCCGAAATCCATCAGCATCTTGGAAAAAATATTTTCCAGTTCACCCGAGACAATAAAATCCATCGATTGGGGATCCAGAAGCCATGAGGCTGTCCACGGATATATCTTCGATCCGGGAAACGGTGATCTGGTCGACGAAGTAGTCGTGATTGCAAATAAGGGGCCGATCACTTATACAGGCGAAGACCTAGTTGAAATAAACTGCCACGGCAGCCCGCTCTTAACGCGAGAGATTCTCGATCTATTGATGCGATTGGGAGCACGACTTTCTCAACCGGGAGAATTCACTAAACGCGCGTTTCTCGCAGGCCGAATGGATTTGACTCAGGCAGAAGCCGTGCTGGATTTGATTCAAGCGCAGACGACTCGTCAAAGCCGATTGGCTGTGAATGTGCTTAAAGGACAGCTAGGACAACGAATAAAAGAGATACGCGGCACACTTATGGAATTGCTGGCGCGACTTGTTGCCGGAATCGATTTCCCGGAAGAAGTCGGTGAACTGCCGTTGGATGACATTGGTCCGATTGTCGACAAAGCCAAAAGCGATTTGGAACGTCTACGTAAGACTGCCCGGTCGGGTCGATTTCTTCGAGATGGATTGCGGCTTTCCATAGTCGGTCGTCCCAACGCGGGTAAATCGAGTTTGCTCAATCAGTTTCTGGCATTTGAACGTGCCATCGTTACTGAGGTTCCGGGCACGACTCGTGACTCTATCGAGGAGCCGTTCGACATAAATGGAATACCGGTCGTTTTAATCGACACGGCCGGCGTGCGCGTGACGGATGATCGGGTAGAAAAGATCGGCATCGAAAGGACCGGTCGCGCCATCGATGAAAGTGACCTCGTCCTTCTTGTATGCGATTTGACAGAAAAATGGGGTTCGGAAGAAGAAGAGGTTTTGAAGCTCCTCAGTGGACAACCATATATAGAGGTCTGGAATAAGCATGATTTGTCGACCAACGGCCAGGAACCACATCGAACCACGCCAGACAATCGTATTGACGTGACAATGATTTCTGCAAAAACAGGAATCGGCATCGACGATTTAAAAACGAAGATCGAAAAATTCGTAATTCAAGATAGCGGAACCGTCCTAACTGAAGCCGGTGGCACGTTGAATCAAAGACAAGACGAATTGTGCCTGCGCGCATCAGTCGCGCTTGACGACCTCCAGGTCGCAGTCGAAGCCGGAATGCCCGAAGATTGTTTAGCAACCGATTTGAAAACCGCCATTCACTGCTTATCGGAGGCCTGTGGTGACGAAGTAACCGAAGAGTTGATCACGGAAGTCTTTAGCCGTTTCTGCATCGGCAAATAGCGGAATAGCACCGGCAGTGGTGTTGATGCAAATCCTGGGATTGCAAAGCAAGTGGATAAGCAAACAGAACTTGAGAGCACAGTCCCTTCGGATTTGAAGGGACGCTACATCGACTTTAAATACGTCGGACAGGGTGGCATGGGCCGAATTGTCAGCGCCACCGACACCAACCTCGACAAGAGAGTCGGTATCAAGATCTTACCGCCCACTGTCGTCAGCGATACAGCCGTAGCGCGTTTTCACCAGGAAGCGAAAGCGGTGAGCAAACTGAACCACCCCAATATAGTTCAAGTGCTGGATTTTGGATTCGCGTCAACTGGCGAACCGTTTTTAGTCATGGAATTCGTGCAAGGCGAAACACTTGATTCCGTTATCGACAAAAACAAAAAACTCCCATTGCGGTCAGCGGTGAAGCTAGCCATACAGATTTGCACAGGTTTGGAGCACGCGCACGCTCACGGGATAGTTCACCGCGATCTAAAACCTGCAAATATCATGCTGGACGAGAACAATCAGGTGAAGATACTCGATTTTGGTTTAGCCAAAATTTTGGATGAAGCTACCGTTGATTGGCGTTTGACCAAACCTGGACAGGCCATGGGCAGTCCTCTGTATATGAGCTTGGAACAATTGCGCGGCGAAGAAGTGGACACGCGCTCAGATATCTACAGCCTGGGTTTAGTCATCTACAAAATGGTCACAGGACAAGTTCCATTCGAAGACGAAAATCTCATGAAAGTCATAATGGGACGAATGCAGTCGGCACCGCCCGTGCTACCACCAAATGAAGGCAATCCACTCCTGTCGGACGCATTGAGTGCGGTAATAGAAGTTGCTTTGCAGCGAGAAGCCGATGAACGATTCGAGAGCATGACAGAGCTGAAAGACGCCTTAATCGAGGTCGACAATATACCCGATCCAAAAAATGAAACTGAGGAAGAACAACACTGGTATCAAAACGAACATGTCGTTAAACAACTTCGTTCAACAGTAATCGGATTAGTAGTCGTCGGTTCAATCGCGGCTGTATATCTATATGGAAGGAACATTCACGCGCCAATACCAGCGAGTAAATTCGGCCCCGACAACTCCGTTATAGTCAAAGACAGCGATTTGACAATCAAGACCAACACTCACTATGGGATTCCAGAAGGTTTCGAACTCGATGACGGAGTAAAAGATCTGTGGGTTGCTGAAAGTAGACTTACAGATGAAGATTTAAAGCGATTGAGAGGATCTGGAGTTCAAAAATTAAGTCTCGAATCAGATAAGTCTATTACGGTCGAGGGTATCAAAACTATTTCCCCAATTCCGCTCAAAAGCCTGGTTTTGAGAGGAACTAACCTGGATAACTCCGTGATTCCAGTGCTCAACAAGATGAAAACTCTTGAGGCACTAGACATCCGTTCGACCCTGGTGACAGATGATGGCATCAAGCAATTCGATATTTTTCCAAACATGAAATACGTAGACTTGGGGTATCTCACAGGAGTGACTGATGCGTCAATACCGGAAATCAAACGCGCGTTTCCCAACATGAATGTACTTATACTCAAGGATACTAAAGTCACTGGAAAAGGGCTGAAGCAACTTCTTCCGCACAAGTTCTACAGTATGATTTTGACCGATTTAAAATTGACCGATGATGACATGGACACAATTCTCAAATTTCAACCGGAGCGACTGACACTGGAAGACAACCCAATCACGGACAAGGGGCTTGAGAAGCTCAAGAAGCTACCACGGATGGAACATCTGAGCGTGGAGTTTTGCAAAAACGTTTCGCTGAAGAAGTTGGAAGAACTCAAACAGAAGTTTGGTGAGAAGATGAACATTCGCTATCCGACCCAGGACACGGGCTTAGTCATTGATGGAATGAATGAACTCAAAGAGCCCGAACATTTATAGAAGCAGCTGACGCGAGCGAATAAGACGTCAAAATGTACAGGTCCGAAAATGGCGAGTATTGAACTTCGTCCTTGTTTAAAATAGTCCGCATGAACCTTAATCCAGACACCTGCTATCAAGCAATATTGACCCACGACCGCCGTTTCGACGGAGTGTTTTTTGTTGGAGTCAAAACTACCGGCATTTATTGCCGGACAGTTTGCCCTGCGAAAACGCCAATGTTCAAGAGTTGCACATTCTTTGGCAACGCAGCGCTAGCGGAACGCGCGGGGTTTCGTCCTTGCTTGCGATGCCGACCAGAACTGGCTCCCGGCAATGGAATTATGGACTCTGTTCCGCGGTTGGCAGCGATCGCAGCGAATCGCATTGAGGATGGCGCTCTTACTCAAGGAACATTGGAAGAGCTAGCGGTAGACATGGGAATCAGCTCACGTCATTTGCGCAGGGTGGTTGAAAAGGAATTCGGTGTTACTCCGATCGAATTAGCTCAAACACAAAGACTTCTTTATGCCAAAAGACTGCTCACCGACTCGCAATTAGCGATTACGGAAATTGCCTTTGCAAGCGGCTTCGCTAGCGTTCGTCGATTTAACGCTTTGTTTAAGGAACGCTATGGCATAAATCCTACCGATATCCGTCGAGCGAGAGTGAAAAACTCTGAAACTCAAATTACTTGCGAAGTCAATTTTACTCCTCCATTTGATTGGACGTATGTAAACGCATTCTTGCGCGCCCGCTCTATTCCTGGTGTTGAGTCGATAAGTGAAGAAGGCTACCTTCGTACCGCCGCATTCGGCAAGCACCATGGGTGGTTGCTAGTAAGGTTGCCCGACCAGTTTGACAACGAAGAATCAGGCAGCGAACACTCGCTGCGACTGACAGTTTCAGAGTCGCTTGCGCCTGTTTTGCCCAGAGTGGTTGCAAGAGTAAAACGGCTGTTCGACACTTACGCAGAACCAAATGTAATCGGTCAATGCCTCGGAGAAGTAGCGAAGAATGTCCCTGGCATGAGGCTGATCGGAGCTTTCGATGGATTTGAAATGGCCATTCGAGCGATACTTGGACAGCAAGTTTCCGTCGCGGCGGCGACAACGATAGCAGGACGAGTTGCGAAGAGATTTGGACGAGTTATCGAAACTCCATACCCAGAATTAAATTTACTGACACCAGAGCCCAGTTCGCTAGCTGAAGCAAATTTAGAGGATCTCACCAAACTCGGTATCACAAACGCCAGAGCTGAAACCATACTAACGTTGGCTCAAGCAGTGGCTAACGGTCAGATCTCCTTAGAGCCCGGTGCCGATGTCGAGCGAACGATTAAAGATCTCACCGCGTTGAAAGGCATCGGAGAATGGACTGCCCAGTATATCGCCATGCGTGCTCTAGGATGGCCCGATGCATTCCCTCACGGAGATCTGGGACTGAAAAAAGCGTTAGGTTTAAACACGAGCAAAGAAGTTTTAGAAGTCGGCGAAAAATGGCGTCCCTGGCGAGCTTATGCGGTGATGCATCTCTGGGCCAGTCTCGCGAGCGCGGCCAGCGAAAAGGAAGAGAAGACTCCTCGTGCATCAAAATTGAACCATCGGAAGGTGGATTCAAAAAAGAAAAAAGTTAGAACATAACAACGTAAATCACAGACAAACGAATTAAAATCAATTGGGAGGATCTAATGAATACCTACTATAGCTTTTGGCGCAGTCCAATCGGACAAGTGCTTATGATATCTGATGGACAGGCTCTCACGGGCGTGTACCTGGAAGATCAAAAGTATCACCCGATAATCGATGAAAGTTGGATTCGCAATGACGACATTCAAGTCTTTGTAGCTACAAAAAACCAACTTGCGGAATACTTCGCAGGAAAACGGACCGAATTTGATCTTCCATACAAATTTAAAGGAACCGAATTTCAACAAGAAGTTTGGAACCAACTCAACAAAATTCCATTCGGCGAAACCATCTCGTATCTGGAACTGGCTCAGCGCATCGGCAGACCCAAAGCGGTTCGCGCCGTGGGACAAGCAAATGGTCGCAATCCAATTTGCATCATGGTGCCCTGCCATCGAGTTGTTGGGATGAATGGCACGCTAACCGGATATGGTGGCGGCTTGACTCGCAAAGAGTTTCTTCTAAAACACGAACAGATTACTTAACGGAACACTCAAGCGAATTTCGCGAACATACTTTATTGAAAGACTCTTTGTCCCGATATAAATGAATCAGTTTGTGCGTGTTAGACTTCGAAGTTGCAATGTCAATTAGAATTGGAATCGCGCCTGATGGAACATACATGTGAAGCGATTCAAGTTTATGCTCGTGCGCCTGCGCCCACTGCGTCCAGGATTCCAGAACTACCGGGTCCAGTCTGGTAACAGCGCTACAGTCGACGAACCAGGTCAATTTCTTTGGTGCAGAACTTAACTCGGTATGCACATGGTCGAATGGGAAATTGGATAGTGATCCATTCTCGACACCACAGATGGTGCTCCACAAAGTTAGTTCGTTTATGCGTTTAAAAGTAAATGATGTTTTCTCATTCGAAATCGAAATCGTGCCGTCGTTTTCCATGGTTTTGGAAACTGGCATGGATGGCTCATCAAACCAGCCGGTTTCCGCCTTGTAAGAACTGCCATAAGCTTTTTGCATAGCCTGTTCGAAGGAGGAGCGATCGTCGTGAGTGATCATTAGTCGCTCCATATTCGATAGATGCTTAGCGACTTGCATCGTTAAATTCATGTGCTTCGAATTCGTGAGAACGTGAATCCGTTCAAATAAGTTTTGATGACCGAGAAACCACGCGGTCCATTGTTCCAGCACAGCAGACACAACAGCCGGTGCCTGCTCCGCGTCTACAAACCACGTAATTGGCCGTTTAAATCGATTGAATTCAGCAGCCAATTCTTCAAGCGGCGCCACGCCCAGCGCGCCCGTATCCGTTCCGCTCACCGCCGTGTAGATAACACCAACCGCTCGTCGCGAAAATAGAAAGCCGCAATTGCCAGCCTTCAGCCGCGTGGAACCATCCGCCAAAACTTCTTTTGTAAGCATAAAAAATACTCGCCCGCCGTTAGTTTATATAGCACGTCTTTGAATTCGTAACTACGATTCGAACTATTTCTCGACAAATTCAGGGTAAATCCGATTTGCGTCTTTTAACTGACATCCTATAGTTCTGGTCTGGTTCACTAACTGCCGGAATTGAGACGGACGAGTGCCTCATCCGTCGCGATAATATGACTTTATACAGCCGCCAGCGAGTAAGAATTTATGAGTGACTCACGACAATCGACCAGAACAAAATCAAGGAAAAGGTCGATTAAAAATTGCATTCGTAGGCCGTCCGTAACATTGACCTTAGTGTCACTGTTACTTACAGCAATCCCTGCTTCAGCCGAGAGTCCAGAACAAATTGAAAAACGAAACCAGGAGTTCGACGAAAACGAGCGTCAGCTTAAGAAACAACTTTATGGAGCTGAAAAACCGTGGGATCTGCTGGTGCCTTACGGCGCTGACATTCACTTGTACAACTACAGGAGAACTTACCCACAGGTGTATGACAAGGAAGAAGCCGAAAAGCGACAACGTGAACGGGAAGCGAATGAACCCACAGAAGCCGGTAAGGATTTATCTAAGCAGAAATTCGACGAACGGAAACTCGATTATCGACGACACAGCAAGATATCAGAATATGCAAAGCTACTAAAAATAGCGTGCGACGCGAACGAACTGGAGGCGGCGCAGACCCAGTACGCTGAGCTGCGCAAATTGAACTGGAACGATTTCGAGGCACAAATCGATTACGCACTTTTCCTCAAAAGTCGGAAACTATATAGCCAAGCGCGCGATGCCATCAAAAATGCCCTTCCCTATTGGAACGGCAGTACGAACGCTGACTGGCTGAATAAACAATTTCAAATGGACCTAAATCCTAAGACGGACTTTCCTGATCTCAGTCTTCCAGACGATGAGTTCAAAACACGACGACCTCGCAATCGAGTGTTGCCCAATACCGGCTTTGTCGGCAAAAAGCAGTCATAGAGAACACCGACGCTAATTAGAAATCAGCTCGCTCCATCACCAGAGCAGGCACCAGTCGTAGTGGCATTGGAGCGTTAGGGATATCAACTCAAGGGATCTGAGTTGGTGCAGAGAGTAGATCATAAGACCTCACAATGCGTTACCACGAAGGTTCATGCACAATGACCGGTTCTGCTCGCGGAACTGTTGTAAGCAGTTGAAATTCCGACCACAAGTTGTGTATGTTAGTGCCCTCGCAAGTAGGCAATCTCAATGGCAACACTTCATTCGGAAGACCAAGACTACAGGAGCTTCTTTGAGCTCTCCGCCGGCAAATCAGTAGATCTTAAGGCCGGATCCAAGACAGAAACGTGGCAGTTTTATTCAATAAAACTGGTGCACGGTGAACGAACGCTCGCCTTCACGAGTCCGTCAGAGGACAAGGAAAAGTACGAAGGGTACGTGCAAAACGTCGATACTGTCGCAGACGGATATTTATTGTGCCGGGCGCCACGAGATGAAGTCGCCACGCTAGTCAAGCTGCTGGAGCGCTTTGCAGCTCAAGAAGTCAGCACAGTTCGGTTTGAACCGCTGGAACCATCGTTCGAGTTAGTTCTAGATCGCCAGAATCAGGATGAAATCCGGCTAAACGTGTTCGTTGATGAAGGCAATGTCTTAACAGAGATTGCGCGCTGGGATTCGCTTGGGCTGCGATTCTTCACGAATCAATCCCGGGTAGAGCAGTTCATTCAAGAGCTGAAACGGGATTTTGGCTGCTAAAAGCCGCCTCTGCCTGGTAAAATTGCCCTTTCGTAAGTTAAACACTGCTGGCAGTTTGTAGATGCCAGTGGAAAGGAGCACTTTTATGTCCACTGTAGGAACTCAGATTCAGGTCCAATTACCGGACGGCAACAAGAAATCGCTAGAGGCGGGCGCAACTGCAGCCGATCTAGCAAAGTCGATTGCCGAAGGACTTTTCCGCAAATCTGTTGGCGCACTGGTGAATGGTGAAATTAAAGACCTTTACACGCCCCTCAACGAGGGTGATACGGTCCAACTCTTGACCCCGGACAATCCGGAATCTCTGGAGTTATTGCGTCACTCCACGGCTCATGTGATGGCTGAAGCGGTTCAAGCACTGTTTCCATCAGCAAGAATTGCAATCGGTCCATCCATCCAAGATGGTTTCTACTACGACTTTGAAATTCCGGACCACACGATAACGCCTCAAGATCTCGAAGCTATCGAGAAAAAGATGCTCGAGATCGCCAAGGAAAATCAGCGTATCGTGCGTTACAACATTCCTGATGTTGACAAACAAATCGAAGAATTTAAAAAGCAAGGCGAAAAGTTCAAAGCAGAACTGCTCACCGAGCACAGAGATCATGAGCCAACGCTCTACTTGATGCAAGACAAGGAAGGCAAAACAGTTTGGAACGATCTTTGCCGCGGTCCGCACTTGCCGGCAACCAAAGATATCAAAGCGTTCAAACTGCTCAAGGTATCCGGCTCCTACTGGCGTGCTGATGAAAATCGCGAAAAGTTGCAACGCATTTACGCAACAGCATGGTGGTCGAAAAAAGATCTAGACGATTACCTGACCCGCCTGGAAGAAGCTGAAAAGCGCGATCACAGGAAGTTGTCGAAACAGCTCGACCTCTTCTCGGTTCACGACGAAGTTGGACCTGGTCTAATTTTTTGGCATCCAAACCTTGCCACCGTCCGTGACACCATTGAAGAGTTCTGGAGACAAGAGCATAGACGCAGAGGTTACAGCTTCGTCTATACTCCTCACATCGCTAATGAACAGCTCTTCAAGATCAGCGGACACTTAGAAAACTACGCTGAAAATATGTACTCGCCAATGGACATTGACGGCGAAGACTATCGCTGCAAGCCGATGAACTGCCCGGGTCACATCATGATCTATAAGAGCAAATTGCGCAGCTACAGGGATCTGCCATTGCGTTATGCAGAGCTCGGAACCGTATATAGATACGAACGCTCCGGCGTACTGCACGGAATGCTCCGCGTCCGCGGATTTACCCAGGACGATTCGCATATCTTCTGCACGCCGGAACAACTTGAAGGCGAAATCAATGGCGTACTCGACCTGATCGAGTCGTTGATGACCACCTTCGGATACAAATACAAAGCCTATCTATCGACACGTCCGGAAAAATATCTAGGCACCGATGAAGAATGGGAGATGGCGACCAGCGGTCTGGAAAACGCAATGAAAGCCCGCGGTCTGGACTACGAAGTCGACGAAGGCGGCGGCGTGTTCTACGCTCCGAAAATCGACATCAAGCTGTTCGACGCCATTGGTCGTGAATGGCAAGGTCCAACGATTCAGGTCGATTTGAACTTGCCTAAGCGCTTCGATGTGACCTACATCGGCGAAGACGGCAACCGCCACCAGGCAGTCATGGTTCACCGCGCCGTTCTCGGCTCGATGGAACGCTTCTGCGGTGGTTTAATCGAACACTATGCCGGTCGTTTCCCAACCTGGTTGGCACCAATGCAGGTGGCAGTCCTTCCGATTTCGGATCGACACCAGGCCAGAGGTAAGGAACTGGAAGAAGCGCTTCGCAAGGCTGACATCAGAGCTCATCTCGATGACAGACCGGAGACGATTCAGTACAAAATCCGTGACGCGCAAATGGAGCAAGTTCCATACATGCTAGTCATTGGTGACAAAGAAATGGAAGATGGAGTGGTGGCAGTACGCCATCGCCAAGGTGGCCAAGTTGGAACGATGAAGTTCGAAGAATTTCTCGAAAAAATCACCACTGAGATCCAAAAGCGCGAGGCTTAAGATCTCTCCTGCACCTGGCTAAACCGTGATCCAAGACCGCGGACAAGACGAAAATATCGATCCCTCTTTTCCAGATGAATTGAGGGAACGTTATGTCGACGTGCGCTTCGTTGGAAAAGGCGGGATGGGACGTGTCTACTTCGCAAGAGATCTCAATCTCAATAGATTCGTCGCAATAAAGTTGTTGCCGCACACGACCGACAATGATTCGTCGGTCGTGCGCTTCCATCAAGAAGCACGTGCCGTAAGCAAGTTGAACAATCCTCACGTCGTTCAGGTTTTAGACTTCGGGCAGACGGAAGACTCTGATTTCTTTCTTGTAATGGAGTTTATCGACGGAAAGGACTTGGAGCAGATCGTGAAGGAAAACGGTCCATTTTCTGTCCGAGATGCCATCGACATAGCCATCCAAATTTGTACCGCGCTCGAACACGCCCACTCCAACGGCGTCGTTCACCGCGATTTGAAACCGGCCAACATAATGATCGATCAGGAAAATCGCGCCCGAATTTTGGATTTTGGTGTCGCAAAAGTGGTCGACCAATCCGATACGGATCATCGAGTAACGCGACCGGGTCAAGCCGTCGGCAGCGTGCTCTATATGAGCCCGGAGCAGTTGAACGGACAAGAAGCCGATGCCCGATCCGACATCTTTTCAGTCGCGCTCCTGATATACAAAATCTGCGTCGGACATCTTCCCCACGAAGACGAAAAGATAATGAAACTTATTCGACTTCGCATCGAAGGGACACCATTGGTGATACCACCACAGGCTGAAGATAACGATGTAATAGACAAATTGAATCATGTTCTTTCAATCGCATTAGCACCTAAAGCTGAAGACCGATATGACAACATGACAGCGTTGCAAAACGCACTGGTTGATTGTTTATCGTCGCATTCAATCGAGCAACCGGTGAGCCCACGCACGAAGAACGCAATTCAGGCGAGCGCCATCACAGCCTGTGTTTGTTTGCTTGCTGCCGGATTGTTCTTCAGTTTCTATGATCCTACTTCGTCGGGTAAAACTCAAAAGAGTAGGTCGTCCATTTCAAAGAAATCTGAGCCACCACTGGTGAAACCAGTATTAGCACCAAGAGAAAAAACTTCGCAAGGAGTTTTGATGCCACCGGGTTTTTCTGAGGAAGACGATAGTGGGCAAATTTATTGGGTAGCTCATGATTACATCACCAACAATGATCTGAAATCTCTGGAAGGAAGCGGTGTTCCGAGCCTCAGTATTCAAAACAATCAAAACATTACGAAAGAGGGAATGGAGACGATTAGCACTCTCACTATCAGTGCTCTTTGTATTCGTGATACCAAAATCGGTGACGAATCTATTGACGCAATAAACAAATTGAAACTGCGAAGCTTGAACATCCGCCAGAGTCGTGTCACGGAAGCTGGAGTCTTGAGGTTGAAACCTTCACTCATCCTGGTTAACCTCGACCTGAAATATTTGCCGGTTACGAAAAAAAGTCTGGACCACATTATCAAAAGCTTTCCAAATCTTCAGTCTCTGAACATCGGAGAATCCAAGATCAGAAGCCAGGATTTGGATGAAATTCCGAAGTTGCACAACTTGTCGTGCTTATATCTCGAAGGACTCGGCTTGCATGACAAAGCGGTGGAAAAAATAACGAAATTGGACAAGCTTGTTCGGGTAGAGGTTGCCGACAATCCAATCACAGACGCGACGGTCGAGTACTTTTTGAAGAAACCAAAGCTCGAATGGGTTTCATTCGGCTCATGCGTCGGCATAAGCGAGAAATCAATTTACCGACTGAGAAAACGATTTCCACAGGGTCATTTCAGCAAACCAGTTGCAGACAAACCGCCTGACGACCTTAACGTCATGTTTTTCAAAGAATACGAATAAAAGCATCAGGTTTAATACCCGAAAGATGCGCAGCCTGGGACCTGTGCAAGTTCGCTACGTGGAATTCACATTGACTTAAAGCTCCTAAGAATAGATAGTGATCCTCTAACAACCGTAAAACCGGCATAAGGATTGGAACATGGCTGGCGATCGATTCTCTGAAGCACCCAAGGGAGCACCCCCTGCAGACACTGGCGGGGAAATTTTACTAGCCCAATTGACGGGTCAACCCAAGGGTAAAGGCAGTTTGGCCGATGAAATAATCAAAGGCAAACCGGCTGGCGACACAAAAACGACTCCAAAGGAGCCACCAGCGCCCGGAGATACGAAACCGGCCGATACCCCGGTCGCTCCTAAAGACGCTCCTGCGAAAGCAGCAGATGGCAAGGATGCCGTTCTGAAACTCAGCTATACCGATCCAAAATTTGATGAAACCGTCTGGAAAACGGTCAAATACAACACTCTCGAAGTGACAGACTTCCCTAAAGACGCAGGAATTCAGCACTGGAAAGACAATAACGGTTATTTCTTCTGGGCTACAGACAAAGCCGGAAAGCCGCTGGATAACAAATTGCACTACTATCCGGGCAATGTCGCGAAGCTGATCATTAATGGTCATCCTCAAGACCTGGTCGCGGAGCGCAAGAAAGTCAACGAAGCCGTCGCCAGAAAGGATGGCGTCGATGTCCTGGACGGCGTGATGACGCTGAGCTACAAGGATGCAAACTTCGACGCAAAGGTTTGGAAGACCAATTTATACGACACGCTCAACATGAAAGATCTGCCTCCCGGCAGCAAGTTGAGCTACAACATGGACGACAAAGGATTCTACTTCGATGTCGGCGACGGAAAGAAACACTACTATCCAAACAACGCAAAGCAAATTTCCGTTGACAGCAAAGTCGTTTCAGACCTGACGAAAACCAGGTACGAGACAATCGAAAAGTATGCCAACGATAAATTTGGCGGATTCAAGAGTTTCGAGCGCCAGCGCAATCCGTTGGCAAATGCGACTCAGGTTCAAATGTTCGCGGATGGCATGAGCAAGAAGGCTGGGACATCGCTCGAAGTTCTCGACAAAAATCTCACGGAAGCAGTGAAGTCATCCGAGCACCATCCTTATTTCAAATACTTGTTGGCTAACGTCAAACTGGCGGAGGCAATGGTTGCAGTAAGAGATCGCGTTCTCGCGGGACAAGAGGTAAACCATCCAAGCGTGATCGATAAAATCGACAAGTGCGATGAGCTACTCGATCAAGTTATGAAAGAATCTGACGGTCGATTGCGGAAGATCGGAAAGTTTCCGAAATTCAATGCACCATTGATGCCACTATCACCGTACTCAGCATACGATCCACGGAACCCTGATGGACTCTACGAATTCTGGGGCGGCACCTATGACCAGGCCGCGTTCATGAAGCCAGGTGTGAAATTGATTCGTGGTCTGGTCGAAGCGAACGCGCTGGCATTGCCTCCGGTTCGTCCTTAAAGCAGAAAACCAATTGTGTCACTTTGAGTGATACCGCCAAGACCGACGTACAGTTATAGATGCAGGTAATTGCGTTCAACCAAAGTTTTCTTCGCCTGCAGATCTGACAATTTGGTGAGCACATCTTCGATAGTTGCTAGCCCATAAATTTCTTGATCTTTCACTTCAATCCACTTCAATCCAGGGATTAAGTGTGTCTCGACGGTGCTTCGTTTTCCCACAGGACCCAGAGCCTGAAGTTCGATTCGATACTCACACTCGTCAGAGCACGAAGTTACGTGCTTCGCTTCTACGAGTTTGGAAAACGGATAGCTGTTTTTGTCGACACCGTCCACTAGAGGCATCCACACGACGAACGACAGAAGACACACCGGTATCCATGCAGAAGCGATTGTCAAACTTGAAATAAATCGCAGCCAAGAAAGGCTGAGAAAACTAAATACAACCATCAGGAACGGAATTGAAAACCAGAGCAATCCGGTAAGGCAATTCAGCGAATCGGCAGTGAATCTCGGTCCACCAAAATAGAAAGAAACTGGAATCAGTACAAACCCAACGAAAAGTAGATTGCAGGCTCGCGCTGAATTCTTCGTGACGAGTTCAATAGGTTTTGTAATTAACGAGAAAGGATTGAACATTTATGGGCAGTATAACAAGCCTCACCGATATCGCAAAAACTTGGCGGATAAAGACGGAGAATCGCGATTTTCAATCTTCGAGTACAATGGCTTTATGATGCGCTTTCTTTCGAGCCTAATCCGGATTCTCTGCATGTGGATTTGCGCCCTGGGCGTGTTCGCAGCCATCGGTCTTATGTGCGTATCTGCATTCTTCCTCTCTGTCGGCAATTTTGTCGCGGCAGCAATTATGCTTATCGTGGCCACTTCTTTCGGTTTTGTTGCCGTCGAGCTTGGCGAGCAGCTGGTTGAAGGCAATTGGTTGCCGATGAATTCTATAACCGCAATTACGCGTAAACTTACAACTTGGCAGACAGGCGCAGTTCTAGGAGTTCTGTTATTTTGCTGCGGACTTGCCTGGAAATAATTACTTTAGAAGTCAGTCAAACTCGCGTTAAGTTGTTGCGTGACATGATGCGATGTCTCTATAACTGACAACTTTTGGTGATACTGTGATAGCGGCAAGGGCGGCTCGCGAGCCGCCCCTACGATTAGGATCGCGTAGGCAACCATCGTTGTGTGAGGACGGGCGACCGCGTCATGAAAAATATTAGTTTAATCGGATCGACTGGATCGATCGGGAAACAAACTCTCGACATCGCCAGGGCTCATCTGAATGAGCTCAGCGTAAGAGGGTTGGCGGCCGGTGGGCGTTCGCTTGATGAACTCGCTCAGCAGGTTCATTTTTTCAAACCGGATCTCGTCTCTGTGCCGACCGAAAGCGATGCAGCAGCGCTGAAAGAGTTGTTAGCTAAGGACGGGGGAAGCGAAGCACAGATAGTATATGGTGAAAGTGGATTGATCGATGTTGCCACCATATCTGGTATCGACACTCTGGTCACGGGTGTGGTTGGCTTTTTAGGTTTAAAACCAACTTACGAGGCAGTCAAGAAAGGCACAACCATTGCGCTTGCGAATAAGGAAACGCTTGTCGCGGCGGGCTCGGTAATTATGCCGCTTGCTAAGAAACATGATGCCAAAATTGTTCCAGTAGACAGCGAACACTCCGCAATTTTTCAGTCACTGTCAGGCTTTACGACGAGCGACATTGAATCGATATGGTTGACTGGGTCGGGCGGACCATTTAGAACATGGACGATCGACGAGATCAGTCGTGCCACCATAGATGATGCCTTGAAACATCCGAACTGGTCGATGGGTCCGAAAATCACGATCGATTCGGCGACGATGATGAACAAGGGACTAGAGATCATCGAAGCACACTGGCTATTCGATCTGCCGCAAGAGAAAATTGAAGTGCTAATCCATCCTCAATCGATTTTGCATTCAGCCGTTCAATTCGTCGATGGAAGCGTGATCGGGCAGCTTGGCGTACCTGATATGCGGCTACCTATTCACTATGCGCTGTTTCACCCGGCGCGAGTGCCGTCGAACCGAGTTCCACGACTCGATTTGACCGAAATCGCGAAGCTGACTTTTGAAAAACCTGATTATGAGAAGTTTCGTTGCTTGAAAATTGCTAAGGAAATTGCCTCTGAGGACAACACTCTGCCGTGCGTTTTAAACGCTGCAAACGAGGTAATAGTCGAGGCTTTCCTCAACGGCGCCATTAAGTTTCACACCATCCCTGATTATATTTATCGTGTCCTTGAACGTCACAAACCAACAAGGAATCCCACGCTTGACGATATACTTGAGTCGGATCGTTGGGCTAGACAAGAAGCGGGCGCGCTTGTCGGGACACGAGTTTAGTTTTGGTTAGGGAGAAAGCCATGGTCGCAACAGATACAACGGACACCAAAGTTTTCGTATGCAATCATCCGCTGGTCCAGAAGACCCTCACGGGTATCAGAGACTTGCAAACACCTTCTCCGGAATTCCGTGCATTGGCTCATAGACTCAGCTATTTCCTCGTTTACGAGGCGATGAAAGACCTCGCAGTCAGACCGGTCGGTGTGGAAACACCAGTTGGACCAGGCACCGGCGTGGTCTTGACAGACTACATCATCCTCGCCCCTGTACTCAGAGCCGGACTGGTTCTCGCTGATGCAGCGCAACAGCTCTTCCCCAATGTTCGCATCTATCACATCGGCTTAAAACGTGATGAGCAGACACTGGAAGCTAAGTCCTATTACGCAAAACTCCCTGATTCGCTTCCGCCGGATTGCCGAGTATTCATCCTCGATCCGATGCTTGCCACAGGCGGTTCTGCAGTTGCTGCAATTTCGCTGTTCGACAAAATGGATGTGAAGAGCATTCATCTGGTTAGCTTTGTTGCCGCACCAGAGGGCATTGAGAGAGTACACAAGAAGTTTCCAAACGTGAAAATCACCACAGCAGCGGTCGACGATCACCTCAACGAACACGGCTACATCGTGCCCGGACTGGGCGATGCCGGCGATCGTATTTTCGGTACGTAAAGACTAGAAAGACGAAAAATAAGAGTGCCTCCAGCATGAGCTGAAGGCACTCTTTGTCTTTTGTACTAGCGGACTTTGATTAGTCTTCCAGTTGGAAGCCGACTTTCAATGTGACTTGAAATTCAGCGACCTGACCTTCGGAGATCTGACCGCGCATGTCCGTAACTTCGAACCATCTCAAATCGCGCAAAGTTTTCGATGCCCGTTTCACAGCTTGTTGAGCGGCATCGGCAAAGCTTTTGTTGGATGTACCAACGATTTCGGTCATTTTAAAAACGCCTGGCATATCGAACTCCTCATTTTCATTCTATTGATTCAAATATTTAAATCTACTGACTACTAGAAGACCCGATGACGCAGCAAACCTGTATCAAACGTTTACGGCTAAGCAAGATACAAGAATGCGTTCAGGTTCACGCATTTCACCGCCCGTGGTATCAGAACAACAGCAATTCTCTGGATGCGGAATATTGTTTTCATCGAGTCAGTTTCTTAGCCGGGTTGAAAAATAAACCGCCATTGCTCGGGCGGGATGCATTGGTACCACAAGGTTCGAATTGGGCAAGTCCAGATAAGGCAAACCGATCCGCGCAGACCAAAACCAAGCGCCAGTGGGCAAAATTGACGTACCAGTATCGGTACTGGTATGCTGGTATTCCGCCTCTTGGAGTCCCTGGTATGCAAAAAGCCAAAGAAAGACAAATCACGTTTTACGCTGACCCTGATGTGTATGAGTGGTTGAAAAAACAAGAGAGCGTAACCCGCTGTATCAACGCCGTAATTCGAGCAGCCATGTCTGGTTCTGACCGAACCGCGGACGACGCCAGTGAAGGACGCAGGTTGTCGGGAATGGCATCGAATTCGGCCATTAAAACTGTAGTTACCGAGCTGGAACAAATTCAAGACGCAATTCTGAAGTCGTACAAACGCCAGCAAGCCATGATCGGCGCACTTCGCACGCATCAAAAGCTTTTCGAAAAGTCGGCGACACTTTATCGGGAATTCGGACGCATCAAGGATGAGGAAGAACAGGCAAGTGTCCCCGATGACGTCACGGTGTCCACTTACAACGAGTTGCTTTCAACTTCCGCAGACTCGATTCGCTCGATCATCGAATCTACTGAGTTAGACCAGGCGACCCTGATTGCACAGGGCGGCATTAAAGAACGACTGTATGCAGCAATTGAATCGGAAGGCACCAACAAGCGGGACGTCGACGCACCTGCTAAGACTTTTTCACTTAATATGCCTGTTAGTTCTGAGTCCGCGTCGTCCAGTCCTTAGCGGTAGCGATTTCCACGACCAATAAATAGACAAAATATCCTGAGAAGATGCTAGATTTCGCGGGAAGAATATAATATCGATCGATAGGATGCCTTGTTGAGGAAGTTACATGGTTGACGAAACTAAAGGCTCTGGCGCGCCGTCCACAGCTACCATTGCTGGAAGTGCCGATGGTAGTTCGAGCCTCGAGAACTACATCGCCTCAAATGGTCCGATGAACTGGAGAGAATGCTTTGCTCAGTTTCACGATGTTTGTGTTCAGATGGAAGCAAATCCTGAATGTACTGGCGAAATCGGCACTCTGACCATCCACGATTTTATTGTTAGAAAAACCGATACCAAAGGTGGTATCGCTATCGTACCGTTTCCTTCGAAAACAAATCAAGGTTTGGAGAAGGTGAAACCGGAGAATAGCGCGTTTCCGCGTGAGGCCTACATGAGTCCTGAGAAATGTCTCGACCGCCCGGTGAATCGCCGCTCAGACATGTATTCACTGGGTTGCGTTATTTATCATTGCCTGACCGGTGCACCGCCATTTATGCACAGTAACACCGAGAAGTTAAAAGAGATGCACGCGATCGAGTATGCGCTACCGCCTGGTCGGCGCTCGCAACGGCGAGTCATCCCGGATGAGGTGGATTCAGTAATCGAAAATTGTCTGGAAAAAGATCCCGCTAAGCGAGTGAAAAATGCGGGACTTCTGAGGGCCAGTCTTGGAAAGGTTTTGCAACTCGATGATGAATCTGAGGATGAACCGTCACCGCGAAGCAAAAAGTATGCCGATTTATCTCAAAAGAAACGTAAGATTTTTAACGCCGTAGCAGCGCTTGTATTGGTTATGGTCTGCGTTGCCTGGTGGAGTTTAAACGTCACGTCCAGTAATGATTTCCAGAGACTGGTTCAAAGAACATCCGATCGCAAGAAGAACAAATATTTTCTCGGGTTGGAGCACGGTCCACAATTTGTTGCCCAGGCCGAATTTGGCAACGGCAAGATGGTGGCAGATATTGATAAAGATCCGATTGAAATCAAAGTTAAAGACGAAGACGTAGTTATCTTCGCAACGACAAAACGCGAAACCATGAAAGACGCCCTGGAAGAGGCGGTGCGAAGACGGTTGATCATCTACAAAGCCGATCTTGTCGGACAAAATTTGCAGGGAATCAAAATTCCTGGCGGCAATCTCGAGCACTGTTTTATGATCGGGTCCAATCTTGATGGGGCTGATCTGCGGGGCAGTAACTTGAAGCAGTCGATCTTCGCAGGCTCCAGTATGAAGGGCGCTCTCCTATCTTCCGTCAACTCACCGGAAGCCGTTTTTCAGGGATGCAATCTGGAGGGCGCCAATCTGTCGAGCGCCGTTCTAATAGATAGCGACTTTTCCAAATCGAATTTAAAGAATGCAGATCTTTCATTCTCGACATTTTCGAACTCTTCGTTTGCAGGTGCCGATCTAACCGGAGCGATCTTGAAAGGAGCAACGCTCTCTAAAACCAGCCTGGCGACTGCGAATCTGACAGAGGATCAAAAATCCGGAATCAAAGTAATTGAGGGACCGCTCTCTAATTCGAAACAACTAGAGCAAGAAGCGAAAGGGCTCAATCTGGTACGACCAAAACAGCCGACAGTCAACCTGAGAGACCAGAATCCTTTCTCCAACCCTGTGGAGGGAACGGGCGCATTCGGTCCAAGTAAGAATGAACCGGTTGGTCTGAACTTCGATATCAACAACCTGCCGCCTGCTCCACCGCGAAAACAACAAGCACCGCGAGCAGTACCGCAACCAATTCCCGGACAACCGTCGGGCAATCCGGCGCCTGCGGCGACTCCGTCCGCTCCTGCAGTTCCGTAATAGAGCATCAGATTAAGCTGGTCTGACGTAAAAACAGTCTATTTAGGCTCGTTAATTTTCGCCTGTAAACAAGGCGAAAGTTTTGACGTTTTCTTTACGCCTCCGCGTGTTTTGCTTGCAGAGTAAGGCACACGCGGCCGGGGGAGGTAGAGACAAAAAAATAGAAGCAATAGAGACCGGCAATCGTATTCGTGTTGGTTTTTCAACTCGTTTGCGATTCGAACAGGAGATCCAAATGATTATTTCGAAAGCAAGAGACTTGATAATAGGTCTAGGTATTTCGGCGAGCAAGTTGGCATCGAGTCTTACGATGAAGAAGGTTCAAGCAAGCGGAAATTGTGAGTCTGCGCGAATTTCAACTACCAAGATTAAAGCGCTAAAAAGTGTTACAACGAACCAACCGTCTACGTTGCGACGCCCCGTTAAGCTCAAGGATAGCAGCAGAGAGGAGCGCGTGACGTATGCCAAGATGAGTCAAACCAGATTGGAAGCACTTTCTGCACACCTGAACAAGAGTCAGGAGTTTACGATTGATGAACTTTAGATGATACCGATTTTGGTGCAGCTGCTAAATGATCAAACGTGATTGAAGGTGGTCAAATTGTTATTTGACCACCTTCGGATTATCATGTGATTGCCGTTAGCGTTGAACGCTGATTTTGATCAATCCCGGATTACCAGCCCGTTCTTCATTGAACATATTGCGTACGCACAGCGCGAGGCTTTGTTCCTGAATCGCGTGATTGATTCCAGCAGTGATACCAGTGGCGGCCAGAGACACACGAAGTTGATTGGCCCCGGCGAAGTCGAGCGCAAACAGCTTGACTTGACCACCGCCAACCACTCGTGAAAGTGCGTCCGGCAAAGCGACCCAGAGAAGATCTCCCATAACGTAACCGTCCTCTAGTTCGACCACCAGGTCGATGGAATCTCCTGCGGTAAACCTTCTAGTGTGTTCACCTCTTTTCTCCAGGCTGATTCGAAGCTTCACACCGCCTTCGAATTTCTTCCAATCCTCCTCTACCGTGCGATCGATTGCCACTGTAACAGCGCCTTCGAGCACTTTCAAGGAGTGGATAACATCCGTGCTGTTCGTAGCTTGCTCTGAAGGAATCGCTTTTCCATTCAGTTCGATCGTGCCACCGCCCTTAGTGATGCCAGCTTTTTGTAGTTCGGTCATCAATGCGATTGCAGCCACTGAATCAACGGTGGAATAGAGTCTTCCATATTCATTGAATTGACTGATCACGATATTCGCCAGCTTCAACGCGATCTTGATATCGTTGCCTGTGCCTTTTCTCAGCAGCGCTGCAGCGGCATAGGCTTGCTCCAGCCGAGTGCCGACGCTTATTCCAAGAAATGGATCTGGCATTACTGCTGTCTCGTTTTTCTCTTGCGCGCGAACAAGTTTTAAAGCCGCGTCGCTGTCAACACCAGGCTCGAAGCATAGAGCATTGTAAGCATCTTCGCAGCTCTGCAACGACTTCGGAGGCCAGGAAAGGTTGTAGGCGCTTGTAGTGTCCTTAGCCATTTCCAATCCGGAAGCAATCGCTTCTTTTAGTTCTTTGCTCATAGCCCCACTCTGGCTGTTGGTTTCCAACATGCCCAGATTCCAGAGATAGCGCGCGGCTCGGGGGCCGACATACTGATCGGGGATAGCAGAAACATGCGGATAACTTTTGAATCCTTGCCCTCTCAGCCACATTGATTGTTCTCTTTTCACGCCTGCGATAATCACAGACTCGGCCAATTTCCTTCGGTTATCATCGCCACCGCCACAAGCCTGCAAATACATGGCGCAGCCTGACATAATCTTCGCTGCTGTCTGTTCGCAACAGCAATGAGAGTAGTCTGCGGTCGCATCAATAAGAGCAGTGAAATCATTTTCCAATCCTTCCATGATTTGAAAGGACACAATTGCTGAATCATCCTTCAAGGCGACGGCATCACCGGCGGTGAGCACACGCAGAGAACGAACTACGCGCTTCAGCTTTCCAGGCTCATCTACACGTTTTGCATGAGTTGCGACAACCTGACCGTTTTGTTCCAATACAGTTTCATAGTGACCGGGACCAGCGGAAAATGTATAGGAGGTCGGCAATCCGGAAAATTCTCCGTTGAACGGTGCACCATTTTGTTGATGGAGCGGAATCTGCAGACCATCGAAGTAAACACTTACTTTCGCATTCGCGCTCGAGCCCACGTGTACTATGCCGACGCCTGGTTCTGCCTTGGTTGCAAATACTGGAGTGGTCAGTTGTACATACGGATCCTTCGTAGTTCTGAAGCGCGTTTCTTTCGATGCCCAGTGCATGCCGGAGATGGCAAAACATTCAATAATATAGTTCGAAAATGAATCGGGAAGCTTGATCTTTACCGAGCCTTGTCCTTTCTTCAACATGACAAATCCAGCGTAAAGAACCTCCGGATCTTCCGATACAGCAACAAGAGGCCTACTAGCTGGCGTTGGGATATCGACCGATACGGAACCTGCGGACCTGACGGATTGGGCGGCAGTGAGGGATTGTCTGGCCATGAGCGGCGCGCCGAATGATGGCGGAGGTTCTGGCGCCATGGGAGATTGCGGCATCGGAGCGGAGCGGGCTTTGAGACTTTTCGATTGCGGTTGCACGGAGCCGCCCCAGGTATCGCCTGCATCCCAACTACCGCCAGCCGGCGGAGGCATGTCTTGGTTCTGACCGACCCAACCGGATTCTTCCTGTTGGAAAATTCCCGAGGTTAAGGGCGCTGCCATCGATCGCCGCGTTATCGAGTCACCGGCGCTGCCAGGTGGAGCCCAGCCGGCAATCGAGCCCCAGCTTCCCGACCCTTCCATCCCGAAGAGTGCTCCGCGCGCACGAGCACGGTCCGTGCTCTGCGCTAGCTTTGCCAGAACATCCTTCAGTGACTCTGTCGGTGCACCAACTTTCAGTTTTGCACCATTCACATCGACATACTTTTTGATGGCCGCAGCAAGTTTCATCTCAGGAGTGTCAGCGCTGATAAGCCGGGCGTCTTTGATTATCGCGTAAATTGCTGTTTCATTTGCATCGGTTTCAAACTTAATTGCCACCTTGGCACCAGGTTTACAAACTTCAGGAACCGTGACTGTTGCTGATACCGCGCTCGGTGTCACAAGAGAAGCCCAGCCTTCCCATGGTGAGCCGTCGATTATTGCCCCGAGTAAGAGCAATGACAGTGGTGCAGGGACATCTACCTCAATCTTGTCGCCAGCCTTGAGATTTGAAAATGATATTTCAGTTCGGCCGCCGACAAGCAGTTTTTGAAACGGTTCATAATCTCTCAAGCTGGATAAATCATCGTCACTTTCCATATGCGCGAAATCAGTCCATCCATCATATATCGACTGAACAAGCGCTTTTACAGCCTCGTCAACTTGACCAGCTCGGGCATAGCAGCAAGCCATCCAATAGGCATAATAAGGATGTGGATGCTCGAAATGCGAGCGGCGCTCTTTGAATTTTTGGCAAGCCTGAGCAAATTTTCCTTCTTTGAATTTCGCCTCGGCTTCTTTGTAAACCGGGTCGCTTTCGGGATGCACAGCGCTCTGCACATCCACGGCTCCGTTGACTGGAGTTGCAAATGTCGGATCGACAACGATAATCTTCATGGTCGAAATATTCGAGTTGATTGACAGACGAGCGCGATCGTCGTCGACGCGATCAAGAGACACCGGAGAGACGGTAAGTGCGCCCTCTTTCAAATAGATCCCTCGGACCGGATCATTCGAACTGATTGGAAGAAGAGAGCCGACTGTTTCAGTTCCCAAAGAAGAGAATACAGTATTTTTTCGCTCAGCTTCTCTACTTCCGCGAATCGGAACAGTAGCGGTCTTCGATGGCTCCGCTTCCAGTTGCACCGCAATCGAGTGCGGACCTGCGCCCATCATTTGAAATGTTGCTGTAACCGATCCTTCCACGGCTTGCACAGATACTGTTTGAATGTAAGTATCACGATCCAAGAGATTAAGTTTGACCTTGCCGTTGACCGGCACGCCAAATGACTCTAAATGTAATACCACTTCTAAAGACTCGGCCGCGCCGACTGCACTGCTAACCATCGAAGCGACAAGCGGAACAAGTCTATATTCCGCCACCATAAATTCACAAGCTGGCTCTTCCTGACCATCAAAATAAAGTTGATAATCACCAACCAAAAGATCTCGAAGTTTAAAGCTGCCCTCACCGTTTCGACCCAGCTCGATCTCGTGTTTGGAAACCACGGTACCACTGGATTTCAACGATGCAACTACCGTCGAGTTTGGCGTGGTGGGACATAGCACCAGGAGATTGATCGTATCCTTGCCATGTCGGTAGAGATTTTTGTCACTGACGATGCTTTTCAAGAAAAACTGCTCCAGTTTTAGAGGAGCGATTTTCACACCGGAGAGCGTGATAGCACCGGGTCCGGCGATCGGCACAATTAGCGAATTGCCTGGCTTGTGCCCCAGCAACTTCGCCAGCCATGACAAATCACTATCTTTCAACGCATTCGAGTCAAGGAAGGCAAATGCGTTACCGATCAAGACATTTTTATTAGAACCTGAATTTTGGCCGCTCAACTTAAATCGATTGGTATCCATCGACTTTCCCTCATTTATGTATTTGTGAGTGATTCCGTTGAGGTCTTTACTCTGGTTGAGTCGACCGCCCCACGCTAAGTCGAATCTGCCTGTAGAGTTACCATCAATATTCCGAACAATCGCCTAGTTCAAACGCCTCGTAAATCGAAGTAAACGAAACACGGCGAAAGTCATGAAATGGCAAGGGCGCCTTGAAGGCGCCCCTACTATTGTCTAATGGCAGTTACGTTTGTTTAATGGGCAGCGACTCTTTCTGGTGAAACATCCAGGGACATTTCGAACACCACTTTGTCGATGCTGACAGGTGGGGGAGGAAGCTCTTTCAAGCGAAGTTCAATTCCCATGAGTTCGATTTTGTCTTCGTCTGGTGTCGATGACATAGTCCAGGTGGCTTTGTTGCCGGGAACAACTTCGCCTCGAATTGTGACCTTGCGGTGAGTAGAGGCTTTTCTGTCGACGAAGTAGCCGAGGACTGTGTATTCAACGGCTTCGATGTACTGGCGGAAGATCGGTGCGCTGGTTATCTTGGATACGATTTCCTTTTCGGTAATCAGCTCGCACTTTTCAATCACTGCACAACTCTCTTCCAATTGAGCGATTGGCATTTCCTCGAGCATATCAGCTCCGGTGACGATTGCCGTATCCGGCTCGTACCATTCGACTGCGATGGTGCCACCAGCAGGAGTCACGACCTTCACTTCTTCTCCATTCATCAAACCGGCTCGCAATTTGATCCAATCGGGGGTGGTGAGGCTGAGCAGGAATGAGTCTTCCACTACTTGAGCATTGCTTTCATCTTGCTCAGGGAAGATTAGGACCGAGCAACCGCAAACTTTGGAGCCGTCGCTGCCTGGAGGTGTGATGGCAGACGGTCCATTTTCCATTGTCGCTTGCCAAACAAGCAAAGCATTTGCATCAGGATCTAATTCGGTAGACACCACAAGTGGTGCCTCATCCGGAATCTGTTTGAGCAGTTCGTTCAATCCTTCATGCAAACCAATTGGACATCTGATACTGAGAGTGGTGCCGGCCAGCTGCACTCGAACGCCAGGAATGGCGAATTGAGGGACTTTAGAGAGAATGCTCTTGTCCATACCCTCTTTCATTTCGTCTGTGATTACCGAGTTGCGATGACGATCGACCCATGGTGGGCACGGAAAATGACTGAAGGTATAGCCTAACAATGCCAATACTCTTGTCAGACCAAAACGGCGAGCAATTTGCAGTTCGTCCTCAGTTAGAAGCACGCAACTCAAGATACTGCCTGGCTCTTCGATGCCGGCAATTCCGAGAGGTCTGAGATAAGCCATGGCGCGAAACTTCGTGTCGATGAAACCGGAGTCACCGAATTCGGTGACATCACCTTCGCCAACAAAACTGCCCTGATCGGCGTATTGTTTTACCGTCAAAAACAGACCGAGAGGATCCATCGGGTAATCATGGTCGGCTTCGAGACTGTCTTTCTTCACTAAAATGGCCAGTTCTTTCTGCCCATTGCGTGAAAGTCCTTCGCTGACAAACGACCAACACGAAAATGCGTTGACGCCTTGTTGCATGTCATGCAAATTGACTATTGCATAAAGTTCATTCGGGAGGATCTCGAATCGCACTGGTGGTGGTGGTTGCACTTGACCAAGCTGCAAAACGTTTTCGTTTGCAATATTTTCTTCGTTCGCCATACTAACTCCGATGGATCATTCGTTCGGGACAATAAAAGCGGAAGAGCGCTGTTTCTTCAAACAGCGCTCTCAAGTTTTTCTTAGGCAGTTGCCCCGGCTAGAGCCGTGGGTCTCCCGCTGGGCTGTCCGTTGGCGTAACGAATTCCCAGAGCATCTTGAGCGATGATCATGCGCTGAACTTCGCGTGTGCCTTCGTAGATGTTGAGTACTTTGGCATCGCGGAAGAAGCGCTCGACAGGATACTCATCGGAGAATCCGTAGCCGCCGAAGATTTGTACTGCGTTGTGACCAGCGCGGTTGGCTGCTTCGCCGCAGAAGAGTTTTGCAAGTGAAGTTTCAAGCGTGTTTCTGACGCCTTTGTTCTTCAAGTGACCAGCTCTGAGGTAGAGCAGACGACCGGCTTCGCATTCAACGACCATGTCGGCGATCATGGCTTGCACTTGTTGGTGCTCGCCGATTGGCTTGCCGAAAGTCTTTCTGACCATTGCGTATTCGGTGCAAGCATCGATACAACCTTGGACGACACCTACAGCGCCGGCGGCGACAGAGTATCTGCCGTTATCGAGAGCTGACATCGCAACCTTGAAGCCGTTGCCTTCGCCGCCGAGAATGTTGGCAGCAGGAACGCGGCATTCATCGAGGAAGAGCGATGATGTGTCGGAAGCGCGCAAACCAAGTTTGCCGTGGATTGGTTGAGCGGAGAAGCCTTTGGACTTGGTGTCGACGATGAAGCAGGTGATGCCTTTGTGGCCGAGCTTCGGATCGACGGTTGCAAAAACGAGTGCGTGGGTTGCGATCGAACCGCAAGAAATCCAAACTTTTTGTCCGGTTAGAAGATAATCGCTGCCGTCTTTGACTGCGCGAGTTTGTTGATTAGCGGCATCAGAACCGGCTTCTGGCTCGGTCAAACCGTAGCAACCGATGGCTTCGCCGTTGCAAAGTTTAGGAAGAAGTTCTTTCTTCTGCTCTTCGGTTCCCCATCTGAGAATGGTGAGAGCGACCAGTGAGGTTTGAACGGAGAATAACGTGCGTGTCGATGAACAAACGCGGTTGATTTCTTCGGTCATCAAACCATAAGCGATGTAATCCAAACCGAGACCGCCGTACTGCTCAGGAATTGGGCAGCCGAGAAAACCTTCGGCGAATATTTTCTTCGCGATATCCCAATCGAATTTTCCTTCGCGATCGTTCATCTGCGCCTTTGGAGCAATCTCGCGAGTGGCGAATTCTCTCATGTGTTTGCGGATAGCAATTTGTTCCGGCGTAAATTCAAAGTCCATTGTTCGTAAATCCTCTCGAGTCTAATTCCCACTAAAAAAAGACTGACTCCAGGCGGGACGCGCCTGGAGTCATTAAATCCTATTCGCCTTCGTATTTGTCGATCTGCGCTTTTTGCAGATGACCGGAGTAGTCGACGTAAACCGACTTCCATTCAGTGAACTGATCGATGGCAGTAGGACCAGCTTCACGGTGACCGTTGCCGGTTTGTTTTACGCCACCGAACGGCAACTGAATTTCAGCGCCGATGGTTGGAGCGTTGATGTAAACGATTCCTGATTCGAGTTCTTCGATTGCCTGGAAGGCTTTGTTGATGTCTCTGGTGTACATCGAGAGAGACAAACCATATTCGGTACCATTAGCGACCTTGATCGCTTCTTCGAAATCCTTGACCGGAATAATGCAGGTCACTGGTCCGAAGATTTCTTCTTGAGCAATTCTCATTGTCGGTTTTACATCACCGAAAACGGTTGGCTCGTGGAAGCAACCTTTGCCCAGTTCGCCATCTTTCAAAATGCGACCGCCGAAGAGGAGCTTGGCGCCTTCATTCTTACCGATTTCAACATAGGCGTTGACGCTTTCGAGTTGCGATTTGCTGACTACTGGTCCGACATCATTCTTAGGATCGAGACCGTCGCCGATCTTGAGTTCCTTTGTACGAGCGACGAATTTGTCAGCAAACTGCTTGTAGATTTTCTCGTGAACGATGATTCGGGAAGTAGCGGTGCAACGTTGTCCTGCGGTTCCGAATGAACCCCAGAGAGCGCCGTCGACAGCCAGATCGATGTCGGCATCGTCCATTACGCAGATAGCGTTTTTACCGCCCAATTCGCAAGTGATGCGCTTCATCAATTCGCCACAACGACCAGCGATGCGACGTCCGGTTTCTGAAGATCCGGTAACCGAGATGCAACCGACGCGAGGATCATCAACCAGCGGTTGACCGACTTCGCTGCCGGAACCGGTGACGAGGTTAACAACGCCTGGTGGAAGTCCTGCTTCGTTCAAAATTTCTACGAACTGCATGGCTACCAGAGGCGTATCAGAGGCTGGTTTGAAAACAATGGTGTTGCCGGCGACGAGGGCAGGAAGCATCTTCCAGCTAGGGATAGCAACCGGGAAGTTCCAAGGTGTGATGACACCAATAACTCCGATTGGAACGCGAACTGCCATTGCAAATTTGTTGCGCAGTTCCGATGGAACGGTCATGCCCATCAAGCGGCGGCCTTCGCCGGCTGCGTATTTAGCCATGTCGATTGCTTCTTGAACATCGCCACGAGCTTCTTTGATGACCTTGCCCATTTCACGAACCATGTTGCGAGCAAGCTCTTCTTTTCTGGATTCGAGAATGTGTGCAGCCTTCAAAATGATTTCTGCGCGTTCCGGAGCTGGGGTTTTCTTCCAACCTGGGAATGCTTTATGCGCGGCATCAACAGCGGCTTTGAGATCCTTTTCGCTGGACAATGGGAAATGTCCGACGACTTCTTCAAGGTTAGCTGGATTGTATGAGGCGAAGGTTCTGCCTGTTTCCGACTTAACCCATTTACCATCAATGTAATTGTGATAAATCTGTTGACCAGTGGTTTTTTCTAGCGTTTTAGTCATTTGTTTTTCTCCAACTGCCTTATTTCTCGGATATTGCGTTTTCGATAATCTTGAGGGCATCATCGATCTCACGATCTGATGCATTGAGCGGCGGAATCAGTCTGATGACGTGACCTTTGTAGCCGCAAGCCAGGACGAGCAGTTTGTTTTCGAAGCAACGCTTCGTCACTTTCTCGCCCCATTCTTTGCTCGGGTGACCTTCAGCATCGTTGAATTCGATACCGATCATCATGCCGCGTCCGCGAACTTCGGCGACATGTTTTTTGCCTTCGGCCATCTTCTTGAGACGGTTCATCATATCGGTGCCGGCAGTGTGAGCGCGCTCAGCGAGCTTCTCTTCTTCGATCACCTTGATGCTGGCGAGTGCGGAAGCGCAGGAAACAGGGTTACCACCGAATGTGGTGCCATGACGTCCAGCGTCCCATTTTGCTGTCAATTCTCTGCGAGCGGCGAATCCGGAAAGCGGCATGCCTGCTGCAATTCCTTTAGCCATCGTGATGATGTCCGGAACAATGCCTTCCCACTCGGTTGCGAACATTTTGCCCGTGCGACCAAATCCGGTTTGCACTTCGTCCATGATCAAGAGGATGCCGTGCTCGTCAGCAACTTTTCTCAAGCGTTTGAAGAAGCCGGCTGGTGGAACTACATAGCCACCTTCGCCGAGAATCGGTTCGACGATGAAGGCAGCAACTTGTTTTGGATTTACGATTTGAGCGAACAACAGTTCCAGTTCTTCAAAGCAATAATCGAGAACTTTCTGCTCATCATTCGGAGTTTGCGAACGAAGCACGTAAGGGAAAGGAGTCGTGAAGATCGCTGGTTGAAGCGGCTCATACATATCGCGATAAGTGATCTTCGATGTCGTGAGCGCCATGCACAAATGTGTGCGACCGTGGAATCCACCGCGGAAGTTGATGATCGCCGGGCGACCAGTAACGTAACGTGCCAGTTTGACCGCGCCTTCGACGCACTCGGCGCCGGAGTTGGCGAGGAATACGGAATCGAGATCTCCAGGCGTGAGATGGGCGATCTTCTCGCAAAGCTCGATGTAACCGGTGTGATGCGTGCAAACCGAAGTGTGCATCAGTTTGCCGACTTGCTCTCTTACTGCTTCAACAACTTTAGGATGGCAGTGACCAATGTTGTTGACCGCGATTCCGGTAGTGAAGTCGAGATACTTGTCGCCGTTGACGTCGTAGAGGTAGGAGCCCTCACCGCGTTCTGCAACGATCGGTGCTTGTCGAGCAAGGACCGGGTTGACGAATTTGCGGTCGAGTTCCAAAAACTCTTTGTTCTTATCTTGTGTTTTAGCCGTGACCATAACGATTCCTCATGCACTGATGACGCCGGAACGCACTTGAAATCCGCGCGCTCTACGGGTCGGAGTACAGCAAATGACCGTCATGATATCAACTAAATATATAGATCCCGTCTTCCTTTAGTATTTACGTCGAATTTGACCGAAACAGTACGTCATGACAGCAAGATTGCAGACGGAGATTCAAACTAAACTCGAACCAGGCTTGCAGGGGATTCGCGTTTCACAAACCAGCATGCACGAACCGGTCATAAAACATAAAAATTCCGGATATTGTGGAAAACCTCTAGCGTCCGAAAGTCACAACGACAGTGGCGATCCGGCGGTGGAGTTACTAGCGCCCAATCAAACCGCGAGCGCTCTGCCTTGCTACTTGTCGGCGCAGGGAGTTGGGCTTGCCGGGCGGCTTTTTCTTAGTTTCAGTATGAAAAACGATTGGAAAAACTTCGTCCAGATGACTTACCGGAATCAATTCCAATTTTTCTTTGACATAGTCCGGAATATCTTGCAAATCCTTCTCGTTGCTGCGAGGGAAGATAACGGTTTTGATGCCTGCGCGCAGTGCTGCTAAAACCTTTTCTTTCAATCCGCCAATAGGCAGAATTCTTCCGCGCAAAGTGATTTCGCCAGTCATCGCGACAGTGCCTTTAACCGGTCGTTTCGATATTGCCGAAATCAAAGCGGTGCAGAGAGCAATACCGGCTGACGGTCCGTCTTTCGGGATGGCGCCCTCGGGGATGTGAACGTGAATGTCGCGATCGTCCAAGAACGCAGGATTAATATCGAGTGCCTGAGCGTGCGATCGGATGTAACTGAAAGCCGCATGAGCAGACTCTTTCATAACATCACCCAGTTGCCCGGTCAGTTGCAGATTGCCCTTGCCAGGCATCGTGTTGACTTCAACCGATAACGTTTCACCGCCGGTTTCCGTCCAGGCCAAGCCGGTAACAAGACCGATTTGCGGTCCTTTTTGATCGTATTCGCGAAGCACTTTGGCCGGACCGAGGAAATCGTGCACCATTTGCGGTGTCACTTTAACCGATGCCGATTGACCACCGACGATACGAGTCGCCACTTTGCGGCAGACCTGCGCGACCGCGCGTTCCAAGTTACGAACACCGGCTTCGCGAGTATGTTCTTGAATGATTTTTCGAATCGCTTCTTTTTGAAACTTCAGTTGTTTGCTGTTCAAACCGTGTTTCTTCAGAATCTTAGGAACGATGTGAATCTCGGCGATAGCCAGTTTCTCTTCTTCCGTATAACCGGAGAGTGCAATGATTTCAAGTCTATCGTGCAGAGGCCGCGGGATGTAATCGAGCGCATTGGCCGTGCCGATAAACACCACTTCTTCCAGGCTGAAAGGCGCGTCTAGATAGTGATCGGTGAAATTGGAATTCTGATCCGGATCGAGCACTTCGAGCATGGCGGCAGTCGGGTCGCCCATGTAATTGCGCGTCATCTTCTCGATTTCGTCGAGTAGAATCACAGGATTCTTCGTTCCTGCCTGCTTCAGTGCTTGAATGATTCGACCGGGCATCGCTCCGATGTAGGTGCGTCTGTGACCGCGGATCTCCGCTTCGTCGGAGACGCCACCAAGGCTGATGCGCGCGAACTTGCGGTTCATCGCCGCGGCAATCGATCTCGCCAGACTGGTTTTACCCACACCTGGAGGTCCGACTAAACACAGTATGGTGCCTTGCGATTCCTTAGAGAGCTTGCGAACGGCCAGATATTCCAGAATCCGCTCTTTGACCTTATCAAGCCCGTAGTGGTCCTCTTCCAGAATCTCATCGGCGCGATCGAGATCGATAATTTCTTTGGAACGCTTCGACCACGGCAGGCTGCACATCGTGTCGAGGTATGTTCGAATAACCGCAGCCTCAGCGCTTTGCGGCATCATTTTTTCGAGGCGACCCAGCTCTTTATTCACTTTCTCCAGAGCAGTGCCTTTGATCTTGCATTTCTTGATCTTCAGTTTGTACTCGGCGATCTCGCCCAGGGCTTCGCTATCAGCGTTCAACTCATCTTGAATGATGCGCATTTTTTCGCGCAGATAATATTCGCGTTGAGTTTTTTCCAGATTGAATCTGACTTTGTCGTGAATTTGTTGCTCGAGATCAGCCAGTTCAAGCTCTCTTGAGAGGAGTGTGCCGATGTATTCCAATCGTTCGGTAGCGTCGGCAATCTCCAGACACTTTTGACGTTCGGAAACTTCCAGACCTAGATAGGTGGCGATGATATCGGCCAACCGCCCGGGCTGTCCGATTCCAGATACGGCAAGCAGGCTTTCGGGATTGATTTTCTTGGTCGATTTGACATATTGCTCGAATCTTTCAACCGAAACTCTGATCAAAGTTTTCGTAGCAGCGTCATCGATGAGAATCTCAGGGTGCTCGGCGACCTGCACTGTCAGTAGTGTCGGCTCTTCCGAAAACTCTTTGATGTTGACTCGAGTTGACCCCTCGACGAGAACTTTCACAGTTCCATCAGGCAGCTTCAACATCTGCATGACTTCAGCTAATGTTCCAATCGAATATAGATCGTCTTGCAAGGGCTCCTCGCACTCAGCGTCCTTTTGCGCAACCAGAACGATCAAGCGATCGTCGCGCATCAAAGCTTGTTCGAGACTGGCTATTGAACGCGGACGGCTGACAAAAAGCGGCGTCACCATCTGCGGAAAAACGACCACATCCCTTAGCGGAATGAGCGGAAAACGAGTTGTGTTGAAGTCGACCACGGCAGAAGCATTCAATTAGAGGTAGCGATGGCAATCGAGAGAATCGACTCACCGCGTGGGGGAAGATTCGCCTTGCGGCGATAAATTGAAAGCGACCCGGTCGATGAAAACTAGGATGCCTTCTCGCCCTTCAGTTTAACCTTTCGGATATCCAGAAGTTCGGCAGTTGAACGTTTATCAACAAGGTCTTTGGTTATATGACACACTTTGATATCGTCGCGCGACGGCACTTCATACATGACATCGAGCATTATTTCTTCGACGATCGATCTAAGTGCGCGGGCGCCTGTCTTCCGCTTGAGCGCTTCTTCGGCAATTGCGGAGATGGCGTCATCATCGAATTTCAATTCGACTGAATCCCATTTGAGCAACTGTTGGTATTGCTTGATCAAAGCGTTCTTCGGTTCAACCATGATTCTGACGAGCGCTTCGATGTCGAGCGATTCGAGAATGGCGACCACTGGAATACGACCTACGAATTCAGGAATCAAGCCGAACTTGATCAGATCGTCAGGTGATGTTTCGCGCAGAATCTTGCTTATCTTCTGCTCGCGCTCTGACTGAGTCAGAGGTCTCTCAGCGCCAAAACCGATTGAGCGGTTGGACGAGATGCGAGTTTCGACAATCTTGTCGAGGCCGACGAAGGCGCCGCCACAGAGGAACAAGATGTTGGCTGTGTTGATTTGAATGAATTCTTGGTGTGGATGTTTACGTCCACCTTGTGGAGGAACGTTGGCGACTGTGCCTTCGATCATCTTCAGAAGCGCTTGTTGAACACCTTCTCCGCTAACATCGCGCGTAATCGAAGTGTTCTCCGATTTGCGTGAAATCTTATCGATTTCGTCGATGTAGATGATGCCTCGTTCTGCTTTCTTGATGTCGTAGTCGGCAGCTTGATAGAGACGCAAGAGGATGTTTTCTACGTCTTCACCGACATAACCGGCTTCGGTCAATGTCGTTGCATCGGCGACCGCAAACGGCACATCGAGCAAGCGAGCCAGGGTCTGCGCCATCAAAGTTTTGCCGCATCCGGTCGGACCGATTAGAAGGATGTTGGCCTTCTGAATTTCGACGGCGCCTTCTTTGGCTTCTTCGTTGTGGGTGATGCGTTTGTAGTGGTTATACACAGCAACGCTGAGAATCTTCTTGGCAGTGTTTTGCCCGACGATATGCTCGTCCATGTTTCTCTTGATGTCGTGAGGTTTTGGAATCTCAGTCAATACAAGAGAGGAGCTCTCTGCAGCGGCGCCACTTGCAGCAGGTCCGCCTTCGAAAAGCTCCTCATCGAGAATTTCATTACATAAGTCCACGCACTCGTCGCAGATATATACACCCGGCCCAGCAATCAGTTTTTTGACCTGGTCCTGGCTTTTACCACAGAAGGAACACTTCAGTCGGTTGTCAGCATTTTTTGGCATGTGGTTTCCCTGTCTAGTTAGTGCCTTTCAGCAACTTACAACGAGTGATTACGTTGACTACTATCCTAACCTAATGACTCCATATAAGCACGCACTTTTTAGCCTTCGCCGATTGCTCGGCATCCGTCCTCAGGCGCGCAAGTTTTGCTTATGTTTGCTTACACCGCTGTGAGAGCCGGGTTGTCGTCCAATTTTTGGATGACCTGGTCGACCAAACCGTAGGTTTTTGCTTCTTCGGCGGTCATGATATTGTCGCGGTCAGTGTCCTTTTCGATATTTTTTACGGACTGACCGGTGTGCATTGCAAGACGCTCGTTGAGCAAGCGCTTGATTCTCAAGATTTCGCGAGCCTGGATTTCGATGTCAGTCGCTTGACCTTGAGCGCCACCCAGCGGTTGGTGGATGAGGATTCGCGAGTGAGGCAGCGCCATGCGCTTACCTTTCGTTCCAGCAGCCAAAAGGAAAGCACCCATACTGGCAGCTTGTCCAAGGCAGATGGTCACCACATCGGATCTGATGTGCTGGATAGTGTCATATATAGCCAATCCTGCGGTAACCGATCCGCCTGGTGAATTGATATATAGACGAATGTCTTTTTCAGGATCTTCGCCTTCGAGCAACAAGAGCTGAGCCACAATCATGTTGGCAATTGTGTCATCGATAGGAAAACCGAGGAAAATGATTCGTTCGCGCAAGAGTCGTGAAAAGATATCCATTGCTCTTTCGCTGCGCGCTGTTGTTTCGATAACAGTGGGCGGGTAAATCAGCGATGGCGATGCAATCTTGCTGATGCTGTTGATCTCGAGGAGCATTGCATCGCTGATGTGCAGTCCATTTTCCTTATTCGACATTGACATTCTCCTAATAGCGTCGCGTTACCTACGTTTATATCAAAAACCCAGTCGTATTAATGCTTATCGACTGGAATAAAGCCTATTTTTCTTTTTTGGTTTTCTTTTTGGCGCCAGAAGCGACTTCTTCCTTGCCGCCTTCCTCTTCAGAACTCTCTGCTTTTTTGGCTTTCGCCTTTTTAGCAGGGGCTTCGCCTTCGTGGCTATGATCGCAGTTTGGTCCGTGCTCGTGTTCGTGGCTGTGACCGTGCTCTTCGCCACCGTGAGCGCACTCAGGTCCATGAACGTGAGTGTCCTCAACATAAGTCAGTTGAGCGTTGTCCACGAGGTAATCAACGACCTTGCCGGTCAAAACTTCCTCGGTGATCTGGCGCATCAAATACTCATCCTGAGCCATTTCTCTGTAACGCTCAGGTGGAATATTGTTGGAAACGGCTATCTGAGCCAGGTAAGGAGCAACTTCTTCTTCAGAAACTGCAAGATTCTCAGCTCTGACTACAGCACCAAGAACCAGGCTGTGCAAAACGCGTTGCTTAGCTTCGTCTTTCTTGGTTTCTTCAGCCTTCGCGAAAGCAGGATTTTTCTGATACTCAGCCCAGTTTTCGCCATAGCGTTCGACTTCGTGACGCATTTGCTGCATGAGCAGTTCATGTTCGCGAGTGATCATGGTGTCAGGAATGTCGACTTTGGATTGTTCGACGACTGCATCGACCACGACTTTTTGAGCGCGGGCGCGATTTTGAGTTTCCAAATCTTCATCGAGACGCTCTTTGATAGCCGCTTTCAAAGCGTCGAGCGATTCGTGATCGTAGCCTTTGGCCAATTCGTCATCGATTGGCGGAACTACTCGTTGGCGCAGCTCTTTCAAGTTGACATCGAACAATGCCGGCTTACCAGCAAGCGCTTTGTTTCTATATTCTTCAGGGAAAGTCACTTCGATCTTGAATTGCTCACCCGGCTTTTTGCCGACCAGTTGATCGCAGAAGTTGGGCAGGAACTGACCTTCCTTCACTTCGAGGGTCAAGCCTTCGCCCTTACCACCTTCGATCGGTTCACCGTCAACGGTGCACTCAAAATCGAGAAGAACATGATCGCCCATCGCTACTTCGCGTCCTTCGATTGGCGCGAGGTCAGCCTTTTGTTCGGCGAGGTGTTCAAGAGCACGGTCGATTGCTTTGTCGTCCAGCTTCGCTTCAGGAACATCGACCTTGATGCCTTTGTAGTCGCCGAGCGTGACTTCAGGACGAACTTCGAATTTAGCCAGCAATGTGAGCGGCTCTCCCAGTTCGAATTTGCATTCTTGAATTTCAGGATTGGTGATGATGTCGAGATTTTTGTCGACGATTACTTGCTGAAGCAGCTCCGGAATCAAACGTTCAAGTGCTTCTTTCTTGATAATCTCGCGACCGAAGCGCTTCTCGATGATATTTCGAGGAGCCTTACCTTTGCGGAATCCCGGAATCTCGACTTGGTGAGATAGTTCGCGACAAGTAATTTCGTAAGCTCTCGATGCCTTTTCGGCTTCGAGTTCTACTCCGACTTTGACGATGTTCTTGCCTTCCCGGTCTAGAGTAACCTTCATGTCGCTCATCTGCCCCTTTTTTTAGTAACTAAAAAACGTTCGCGGCGATACTTGAGAAGCTTCTCAATTGCGCACACCGCCAACGACAAAGCGGATTTTAGCACGCTGTTCGCGTCTGTGTGCGCGTTTACCACGAATCTATTTAGTTTGATGAAAACAGCCGAACGACCTTGACGACGTATAGCAAAGCCTGCACTGAGCCAGCGGTTGCCAACCGTTCTACATTTAGATCCGCATAACCACGCCGATTTCCAGTTTTTTAAAGCGTAGGAATATCTGATGGTGCTGTGAGAACGACCACAATTCCGAGGATCAACGCCAGGTTAATTGTCAGGAAGATGCCGAAGAATGACGCACCCATCATGAGCTGCCAAGCTAGCAGCGCCTGTCGAGGATTAAACGTCCCGAGAATACCGAAACGATTGGCGATGTAATAGAAAATCGACATGCCGATGAGAACATCGCAAACAACGAGCAGCGGCATGCGGTGCGGCGCGAGCGGTTCGATCAACATGGCACCGACCGTGACAATTGAAACGATCATCAGCCAGATGCTAGTAGCTCGGTCACTGTCACGAACTTTGACGCCTTCGTCCTGCGAAATGCTGTTGACATAATTGAACGAGTCCATGCAGGCGCGAATCAGAGGACGCCGCTTGAATACAGCTTGACTGGCGTCTACTTTCGGCGTCTCTGCAGGTTTCTCAGGTGGAGACGCCTCGGGTACTGCTTCCACGTTGTCTTTTTCATCGCTCATCGCGCGTCTCCTGAGCTACTCACGTTCCACTGCACATAGTAATCGAGATGCCATTTTCGTTTTTGCCAACCGGCAAGGAAAACCCAGAGGGCCGCCCAAGCCTACTATACCAGTCTGAAAAACCTCCAACTATTATGTGCCACAGTCGCCGCTCGTCCGATCGCTCAAAACAGATCAAGCAAATTCACTGGTGCTGAATTTGTCCAGAAATCCAAGCTGAGTAGTGAGTTTGCCCGACTCCGAAACTTCAACCGATAACGGTTGAAGTTTTAAAATAGCTGTGAACGGAGGCAGCGCCTCGCATAACGGGCACAGACCAAGGTTCGCCGATGCTGGAACTTAAACCGATAACGGTTGAGGATTTAATTCGCTTCCGAACACGGGTGGCGCCCTGGTTAGCAGGGACGGAGGCGTAACTCGAAGACGCGCGCGACCTTAATATCGAACCGGAAATTTTCAAAAAAATAGCGATCGCTTTTGACGCGATCGCTAAAAAATGGAGCGGGAGAAGGGGTTCGAACCCTCGACATTCTCCTTGGCAAGGAGACATTCTACCACTGAATTACTCCCGCAATTCAGCATGCGATTCATTATATGACCACTTGAACGAACAGTTGAAGTAGCAGACGAAAATCAGACGTTTAAGCTTGATGTTTCGTTACGGCAGCTTGCCATGAGGCGCCCCGGTGTTGGGTTTGGACAATTTCCAGTATTTACTTCAGCGAAGGCGGAATACTGCCGACACGCTCAGCTTGAATTCTTGGTCGAGCAGCAAGCCTCTTTTCTACGTCCGACAAAACCTTGACGACGTGATATGCGTTGTTGGCGTCGGTACGCGGTCTCTCGCCGGTGGCTATGCACTGGAGGAAGTGTTCGCATTCCAGATGCAATGGTTCAATTTCCGGATAATAAGGATATTCGACGACTTCGCGTCCGGCATTTGTAACCGAGTGCAGAGCGAGCTTGTCGTCTTTCTGCGTGTCGTTCAAAACCGCGGTCTTGCGAGTGCCGTTAACGGTCAATCGGACTAATTTCTGAGGATCGATCCAACTGTTTCTGACTTGACCTGGAATGATGCGATGCTTTGCTCCGACAGGGAAAGAGACGTCGAGGTAGGCAACGTCAACCAGTCCATCGTTTTGCGTGTCCCAGCCGCCGACCCGGGTAACTTCGGGAGCGTCGCAGTCGAGCAGGTAGCTCATCATAGATAGATCGTGAGGCGCGAGGTCCCAAAGCACACTCCAGTGACTACGGTGGATGTTGAAATTCATGCGGTCGGACCGCACGAATAGCAGGTCTCCGAGTTCGCCGGAGGCAATAATTTCTTTCAGACAATTGACGGCAGGATGGTACAGAAGCAAGTGTCCGACCATCAAAACGAGATTGCGTTCGTTCGCTAATTCATCCAGTTCTTCGCAGTGCTTCACGTCGCGAGCCAACGGCTTCTCGACATAGACGTGCTTGCCGGCAATCAATGATTTCTTTGCGAGCTCGAAGTGAGTGTCCGATGGCGTTGCGACTACAACTGCCATGACATCTTTGTCTTCAAGAACGCTGTCAAAACTGGTAGTGACTCTGACTCCCTTGTACTCTGCCGCGATGCGGTCGAGCCTCTGGGAATCAGAGTCACAAACGACTGTCAAGGTGCCAAGGTGAGCGAAATTGCGGACCAGGTTTTTGCCCCAGTTACCACAACCTATGACTGCTACCTTAGGTAGCTCCAAGATGCCCCCTTGCTGAAACGCTTACTTGCGTTTGTTAACAGCTTCGCTAAATTCCTTACCTACTTTGAAGCCAGGAACACGCTTAGCAGGAATGTGCAAAGGTTCGTTGGTCTTTGGGTTGCGGCCAGTACGAGCCTTTCGGTTTCTGGCTTCAAAGGTTCCAAATCCAACTAATGTGACCTTATCTCCCGTAGCAACTGACTTGATGATGGTTTCCATCATCTTGTTGATCACTTGCTCGGCATCCTTTTTTGTTGTTCCGGCGTCTTTTGCGACGATATCGACCAATTCTGCTTTATTCAAGGCGTTCAAACCCCGCGAGTTCTTACTACACCAACGACGATGGATACCGGGTTTCCTTTGGGATTCCGATTCGCAGATGGGGCAGGGTCTCAGCATTTACCGACTAAGTCGAGATCGTATAAACGAGCGATCCTTTGCTTTTCTCTAACTCAGGCAAGAACTGTTATGTACCTGCGTTTGAGACGATGATCTTTCGAATCGTCAGCAATGCTAGCATAAGGTTGGGCGTTCCGTAACGCTTGATATAGTCACTATTACGAGAAATTATTACTAATGGTTTTCTCAAGGCAAGTCTCCGTTTCGTCGTTCCACAGGGACGCATGGCTTGAAATCGACCTCTCGGCAATCGAACACAACGTCTCGACAATCAGGTCGTGGCTGGCTTGTAACCCAACACCGGCAAAGCTTATGGCCGTTGTGAAGAGTGATGCGTACGGCCACGGAGCCGCCCAGGTCGCCGATTTGTTATCAGGCTCCGGGGCCGAATATCTTGGGGTCGCTTCAGTTGACGAAGGATGTCAACTTCGAAGCGCCACGATAAAAGCACCGATCCTAATATTGAGTCCGACCCCGATATGGGCGATCGATAATGCTTTAGAGGATGAACTGGAACTGACCATTGCGGCCGTAAAACAAGCACGCGATATCGACAAAATCGCGCGAAAACGCGGGCAGAAAGCCAAGGTTCACCTCAAGATAGACAGCGGGATGCATCGGCTCGGGGTCTCGCCGGCGGCGGCCGCGCAACTGGTTTCAGAGATTTCAGAGCTTGCGAACCTACAGCTGGTAAGCGTTTTCAGCCACCTGGCCCGCGCCGGCGATGAGGCGACTACAGCCGCGCAATTACGTTCATTTAAAAAAGTACTGGAAGAAATTAAACCTCATGGCTCGGGCTACTTCACTCACCTGGCATCGAGCGAGGCTGCGCGCAAATTCCCCGACACGCACTTCGATATGGTTCGGGTCGGACTATATCTCTATGGATTAGAAGGTACAGGACTATCAGATACATTGACTCCGGCGATGTCCGTTAAAGCTCGAATCAATCATATAAACAACGTCAAGATCGGAGAAACAGTAGGATATAACCTGACCTGGGAAGCGCGTCGAGAGTCGCGATTGGCCTGCGTTCCCATTGGCTATGCCGACGGTGTCGATCGACGACTGTCGAATCGTATGGAAGGAATTCTCATGGGACGAAAGATCAGACAGGTCGGTCTGATCTCTATGGATCAAATGTTGTTTGACATCACCGATGTGCCGGAGGCTCAGGACGGCGATGTCATTACCCTCATTGGACGAGAAGACGCGTTTGCAGAGAAGGGCGCCAGTCGCGGTGAAGATCTTTGCTTACAACTGGCTAACTGGGCGGAAATGCTCGATACAATAACGTATGAATTGGCCTGCCGCTTGCGAGCGCGCTTGCCGCGCATCTATACACGCCACCACAAAGGCGGAAGCGGATCGCCAGCTTCAAACGAAGCGGCGGTGCCAGGAAAAAAACTCTCTTCAGAGCATTCGAGGTAACCGGAAATTGCGTCAAATCGGCTTATTCTGCGGCACTTTCAACCCAATTCACATGGGGCATTTGATTATTGCCGAGTGTGCGCGCGATCAGTTTAAACTCGAAAAAGTGCTTTTCGTCACCAGCCCGGCCCCGCCACATCGTGCTGATGAATTACTGGAAGGAAAATTTCGGCATGAACTTGTGCAATTCGCAACCGCTGAAAACCCACACTTTGTGCCATCTGCAGTGGAACTTGAACGAGTCGGTCCGTCATTTACCATCGATACGGTAAAAGAAGTTAGCACCATATACGGTGAAGATATAAAAATCAACCTGATCATAGGTGGCGACAATCTTCCTCACCTGCACAGTTGGAAAAATTACGAAGAACTCCTTTCACTGGTCCGCGTGCTTGTCGTTCCTCGACTGCGGTACATTGACGAAAGCGACAAAGCGCTTAGAATGGTAGGAGAGGAGTCTACCGATACTAATATCGGTTTTGAAAAAGCTGACATCGTAATGGTCGATTTCCCCGGAATAGCAGTCTCCGGCTCCAACATCAGAGAGAGAATTCGAGCCGGCAAATCGGTACTATATATGGTACCACCAGCTGTCAACGAAGTTATCTTGAAACGAGGCTATTTCAAAACGCCGTCAGCATCAGCAAAGTAGAAGAAGCCAGAGCTTTTGCTCTGCAATTGATTTAAGAAAAGGCATATGAGCATCCCCGGAATCCCTACAAACGTCACACTTAAATTTGCCGAATCCTGGGTTCAACAGCGCGTTTCGAAGAAGCGCTTCGAACACATTCAAGGAGTCGTCGTGGTCGGACGAGAAATCGCTTTGGGCATGGGTCTTGATCCATTCCCTGTCGAACTGGCTTGCTGGCTTCACGATTCGTGCAAGGAAATCAAAGCAAGGGAATTGATTGAGATTGCCACGTCCCACGGCATGGTACTCACGCCTGATGAAGAGGAGTATGGTCAGATCTTGCATGGGCCGGTGGCGGCACTAATCGTTCAAAAGGAACTTCGTATTACAAATAAGGAAGTGCTTTCGGCCATTTCGGAACACACGCTTGGCGGAATCGAGATGTCCACGACGTCGAAAATCGTTTACCTCGCGGATAAACTTGAAGACTCGCGCCCCGAAGAAATGACGGAGCCAATTTTCCGCGCACTGAATGCGATACCAATTAAAGGTATCCCGAACGCCTGGCATGATTATTCTGAAACGAGCGAAACTGATTTAGACGCGGCAATAGCCATTGCGATTTCTTTGATCGCGCGAAACCTACTTAAGAAGGGCAAGCCGGTACAACCCAAGGCAATGTTGGTTCGCAATCAACTCTTGAAGAACATTAAGAAGGGCGATTAGCCATCTGCGAAACCTCTTAGCTGAACGGGTTCGCCATCCTGGCGGCTCCCAGTGACGGCTGTAAGTAGGCGCGCCCAGTGAAGAAAATCCTTGGGAGTTCACACAGTTTTTGCAGCCTGACATGAACTAGAACGCGGACCGTTTGCGAAACCCTTTTCTCAGGACACCCTCATACTGGCGGGGTTCTAAGCTAGCGTTCGTTCAAACGATCCGCGAATCAATTGCATCGTTTTTTTTGAGGCGACGCGATTATGGCATAGATGCGTTGATTTGGTTGTTACCGCCCAAGGTCAGGTTTTTCGCACTTACTGAGTTATAGATGAGAACGGCAGACTTACTAGCATTAATCTGACTCTGAGCGCCTTTCGCGGTCAAGACGTTTCCGACCCCCTTGAAGGTAATAGTACCACCATTGGTGGCATTCAAAGTAGGGTTCGTGAACGTCGGTGTCGTATCAGCGCCTGGCGTTCCCAAACCGATGGTGATGCCACCATTGGTGTTCGTTAGCTTCGAATTGGCGCCGAATGTTAGTTTATCCTTCGTAGTGGTGCCGCTATTGACCAGGGTAATGCCATCGACGGCGGAGATGTTTACGTTTTTCGCCACGGACAGTACACCATTAGTAGTGCCAATATCGAGTAAGCCTCCGGTGCTTCGGAATATGGAATTCGAGCCGATTCCCATCGTGATTCCAGTGCTGGATTTAAAGCGCAAATCGCCTGCCACGTCCACATTACCGAGCAAGATGCTCTTAGCCGCATTGGCTTTCACGAACGCATCGCCGAGTGAAAATACATCGACCTGTTTAACGGCAGAATTGATTTGGAACGGATTGTTCTGATCGGTTCCAACCTGGTTCGAACTCAGAATAAGGTAATCCGCGGTGTATTGCGAAACATTTGTATTAGTCAACGGGTTGCCCGAGACGAGGACAAGAGTATTTCCTGATGAAACGGGTCCCGTCGGATTAAGCGAGCCACCTCTGAGCAGTAAGAACGAAGTCGCAGAGACGCTGCCTTGAATGTTTTGAGTTGGTGAATCTACGGCTAAATAACTGTTACCAACACTGTTTAGCGTCAGCACACCAGTCCCGAGGCCGGCTATCGAACCGGACCCGCCTGGAGACTGAATGGTCAGCGCATTAGTGTCGATTCTCATTCCATCATCAGGACCTGTGCCGATGAAGCCGCGATTGCCTGTTGTAAGCGTTACGGAATTTGCTTTGAGGCTGCCTTTCCCACTGCCGTCAAGATCAAATGTCTGCACGAAGGAGGTCGTGTAGATATCTGCAGTCGAAGCAGTGATATCGTTTGCGATATTCGCCGATCTGCCTGACTTAATTTCCAGAGCGGAAGCCAGGTTAATATCGGAACCGCTGGTGATAGCAGAATTGTCTGCGAAACCTATGTCACCTTTCGTCAGTTTGGTTCCGGGAGCCAGAAAGGACGGACCTTGAAGCGCTCCCTTGTCGTCGTAGGTGACTGTTTTTCCATTCACTATAACCGGCGCGGCGGTGACCACGGTCAGCTTGCCCCCCGCTCCCTGAGCTCCACCAGCCTGATTGGTTGTATCAGCCGTTGCAATCAAAATGCTTGGTAGAGTACTTGTCGAGAGTGCGCCGGTCACAACTGTTATATCGCCGTTCGTTCCCAATTTTTGCCCGCCGGACTCCAGCCGCGTTCCCCCGAGATCGATCCCGCTCGATTTGCCGAAGGCGAAGAAGCTGATGTTTCCACCGTTATGGTTGCTAGTGTTGTCGGTGCTTCGGGATGAAACAAGAACGTTTTTTCCGAGGGCTATTCCGCCACCAGATTTAGAAGCCTTGTTCGTGATGGTGACTGTGCCGCTGTTCGGATACGGTGGTCCGCTCACAGGCGGTAGGTTCGGCTGCGACGAGCCACCACTGGCGGTGAGTGTCGCGCCGGATATGAAGGTGATGTTGTAGCCTTTGTTCGCATCACCAGCCTTAATCGAGATGTTGTCTGCGCTTGAGATGGCACCAGATGCTATGAATGCGAGGTCTTCCTGTACGATGACGTCACCTTGAATCAAAATTCCGCCGGCCGTGTTGTAAAAAGTCGGATCGCCAGTTAGACAGTTGTTGCCGACATTGAGCGTATCCGTCGATGCCAGAACATGGCTGGCTGTGCCGGTACTGTTGACGACGCCGGTTAACTGATTGACGCTAACGTTGGCAGAACCGAGACCGGAATTCAAATTCAGCTGGCGGCTAAACAGATCGCCGCCGTTAACATAAGAGTTGTTGGAACCGGCGTACGCCGCGTCTCTTACGTTGATCGCGCCGTTAACAGCACTGATCGTTCCCCTATAGTTGTTGACGCTGAGATCAGCAGGCGAGGCGAAATTGACGTTTGCCGAGCTGGAACTCATGACACCGCGATTGGTGACAGCAGAGCTGTTAATGTTCAAGTCACCATTGCTTGCGATGCGTCCAGCGTTGGTCAACTGACCACCCGCAGATAAGGAGAGACTCTCGGTGGATAGGATGTCGCCGTAGTTAGTTAAGTTTCGATCGGCATCCAGACGAAGGTCGACAGTGGAGCTGATCAGGGCGCCGCTGTGGTTCGAAATATCATTGGCACGAATGGACCCACCACGAATGGCTCGGTCGGACGACAACACTTGCACTGTACCAAAGTTAGATAGCGCGCCAGTTAAGCGGAAGTCGGATCCTCTTCCGAAGTCACCAGATGTAGTGACATTTTCCGGAATGACTAAACTCGAGGCCCGCATCACATCGTTGCCAGCAGTCAACGAACCTAGATCAATCGATCCTCCTGTCGCTCTACCGGAGCGATCGATTTGAACTTGCTGACCGCCATTGAGAGCCTGCTTCACTGCGACATACTCGGCCGCCGTGACGGTGGAACCGGCTTGAACTATAGATGTTTTTCCACCAACGGTGATTTCAACTGTGCCACCACCCGCGGCGTCAAACATAGATTTACCAAGAACAATGTTTTTGTCGGCAGAACTCAAGTCTAAGTCGACACCACGATTGACACGTGCTAGAGCTCCATTAGAGAGTTCCTGCACAGATATATTTCGGATGCGCGGTTCTCGAATGCGCTGATGCCGGTCTAAATTGCCACCACCGCAAACGACCTGCCCATCGGGTCCTACAGTGACTACATTCTGAATTGGATTGACTTGCTGCAGTGGATTATTGTTAATAGATTGACGTCCAAACTGCTGATGGAACATCCGTCGTGCTGCGTTGCGATCGATTCCCTCATTCTGTTGCCGAAATTCTCGGAAGGTAACGCGATCGTGTGGCTCGGCATTTACAGGCAGGTTCGAGGTTCCCAAAAGCAAAGTCATAGCCGCTAGCGTCTGCACAAACGACGTCTTAAAAGTTGTTGATCCCATCAGCAAAATCTCCCATTACATGAAACGCAAAAAACCGCTGCCTTAAAAAAGGCGGTGGGTTGCGAGATCCAGAGTCTAACACGCCGAGGCAGACTACGTCTGCGTCGACATCTAAAACTCCAGACCACGTCGACTAAAAATTAGCGCACGACCACCTCTAGCCCAATTAGCAAATTTTGCGAAAATTTCACGAAAGTAAGCCGAAAAGCATGCGGAATCGCTCCAAAGATACCGGAGTGAAAGCTGCAATGTCAGTCAGGTTAAGCCTTATCAGGTCACCACGATCTTCAACCGATATCGGTTTAAGGCCGAATGAAAAACTTTAACCGTTATCGGTTTATGTATTTTTCGTGAAAGCAAATTTGCCAGTGCCGGGATGCTCCGACGACCGGTTGCTGTTGACAAAATGATCATGCAAAACAATGTGAGCGGATCCCAGCGGGGGCCGGTCAGCTCACTAATGGCGCGACAAAATGGAGGCAGAAAATACCCCCTGATGGCGCGTGTTTATTTCTTCCAGTGCCTACCTCCAGATGCTACTCTTTCAGCAAATCATGCGCAGGCGTAAAGGAAACATCAAAACCTTAGTCCGTGTATTTTGATTTAAACTTATTCCAAACTTGATCGTCGGCTATGCCGCCACCGTGCCGCACTTCGATACCTGTTTCGGATTTGATAGTGGGCGATACGTGATGCTGATGAGCGACCGGGGGAGTCTTTTTAACAACCGGCTTGCGCGGTTTGTCCTTGAGCTTCGGTTTGGACTCTGGGACTGAATGCGTGGTCGCGGATTTCGAAACTGGCGGTGTCACCTGAACATCAGTCTCGGATGGAACGGAGTGTGTGTCGGTGACCAGCTTGACGTGACCAGTCGACACCGAAGGTTCACGAACTGTCTTTGTGGCAGATGGTTCGATCGGATTTTTCTTAACTGGCTCGGTGGTTTGCTTTGCAACACTTGGTTGGACTGGTTGCTTTGGCGAAGAGGCACCAGATACGGTGACAGGTTTTACTGTCGTCTTTGAAAGGAGAGTTCCATCCTTATCCATGACACAGATGCCGACGTACATTCCACCGAGCATACACGCCAACAGAGAAATCACGGCCAGCGCCATAACACCAGGAGTGATCACGATACCCTTAGCTTCGGACACGGGACGACTATGTGCCGGTCTAGAAGCGGATCCTCGGGACACCGTGCTTCGTGGCAGCTTCGGCGGGACAGCTCGGCCCTCGACGTCTGTTTTATTGGCAGAACTTTCCTGCATCCGTTCTCTGATTGTTTTAGGAGGCGGGGCCGGTCGTTTCGGCACAGCTACAGGTCCGTTCAAAACAGCTGTCGAATCAGATACAACTTGTGTTTTCTTCTTTTGACTCGATGCAACCGATTCAAGAAGATCCTTCACCTCGGTCATCGTCTGGATCCGATCTTCCTTCTCCACAGCGAGACAATGACGGATCAACTCCTCGAGGAAGCTGGGAATTTGCAGCTCAGGAGCAATATCCGAAAAGCGCGGTGGTGGCATTGTGCACTTGCGTTCAACTGTTTCATACAGGGTTTCGCCTTTGAACGGCACGTGACCGGTTATGCAGACATACATGAGAACACCGAGCGCATAAATATCTGTGCGCTCATCGACAGGTTCGCTCAGACATTGCTCGGGGCTCATGTAGAGCGGACTTCCGATTATTTCGCCGACGCGGGTAAGCTTTTGCGAGTCGGCTAAACGAGCAATCCCGAAATCTAAAACCTTGACGAAATCTGGTGATGGGGCCTGAGCGATCATCACGTTGTGAGGTTTTAAATCACGGTGGACGATGCCGCTTCGATGAGCGAAGCGCATAGCATCAGCCATTTGCACGAAAATTTTGATCGCACGATCGAGTTCCATCCGCCCATCACGCAACAAAAGCTCCTTCAGACTCTCGCCGTCGACCAGCTCCATGACTAAATATGCTTGCCCTGATGGCGTCAAACCAAAATCGAAAGTCGTAACGATGTTGGGATGATTGAGCTTGGCGAGCGCCTTCGCTTCTCGCTCAAGACGTTTCGAGTTGATCTCATCATGCGCTAGCTCCGGGGGCAACAGCTTGAGTGCTACATCGCGATCGACCATTTCCTGCCGGGCCCGGAAGACGATGCCCATGCCGCCACCGCCGACAACATCCAAAATCCGATACTGCCCGATTTGCGCTCCGAGCATGGGATGAGGTCGATTGGTTCTTTCGTTTGTGTTTGAAAAACTCATTACACTAGACATTGAAAGGGTTGATCTCTACCAAATTTGTTGGGGATGCCGACTCATCACTTGACAATCATTCTATTGTATATTCTTCAATTAAATGCCCGGCAAAACACTGAAATAAACACCGAAAAGGGGATCATTGTGACTGCGGAAACCCACAGTAATGTCTCGAATTGCCCGTTCTGCATATGGTTGCAGGGAGACGGAGTGACTCCACCGGTTGTGTTCGAAGATGCTGATTTAATCGCCACATTGTGCGAATCGCCCATTTCGAAAGGTCACACACAGATAATTTTCAAAAAGCACTATCACGAACTCGCGGAAGTCGATAGCGGTGATGCTGCGAAGTTAGGTGCTCTGATTCCAACCATCTCGCAAGGAATCAAGAAAGGGCTAGGCGCTGAAATGGTCTACGTCGCCTGCATCGCAGAGGAAGTACGCCACGTACACTTCCATTTAGTGCCGCGATATGCAGGCGAAACCAAAGGATTCACGCACTTCACAGGTGCGCGAATTAAACTCGAGGAAGTCGATGAAACACTGGCGTCAATCAAGAATAACCTCACAGTGACTGCCCGTTAGCGGACCGCATGCGATGCAAATCCCGACATCTGGCGCGTTGTCCAGCGCCGGATATAATACGGATAGACCTGCACAGTCAGACTTAGCCGGTTTACTAAATGAAGAATGAACTAAAGATCTTTGTTGGAGATCTCCAGCGCAACTACGAAAAACTGGATACCGACCAGCAAGAGAAGCTTCGCGTGCGCGCTGCGCAGGTGCTTGCGATCGGTACCATGACTACGTTTGTGGGCGCTTTCTATGGCTATCTGCCGCTAATGGTGCGGTTAGTCGCAATCCCACTTGCAACAATTGGACTCTGGTATTTCACCGGGAAATTGGCAAAGAACAAGACCGCAATCAATCTCGTTATTCAGCGCTTGAAGAACGCGCCCATGTTAGCGGTACTCGGCTCACTAATGATGGTGGCATTTTTGCTTATGGGTTTGCTTTGGGGCGCTCGATAAACACCGGCGTTAACTATCGATGGAGTCTTTGCTCATCGTGAGCCAGTATGCGTTTAACGCGACACCGACAAAAAGAATTCCCAGGGCACCAATCATGGTGCCATCAAGCGCGTGTACTACTGCGACCATTGAGAATACTCCGGCAACGGCGTACTTGTAGACCACGCTGTTTGCCACCGCTGGTGGTATCTCGAATTTAGGTTTGCCGGACGCAACAGGATCGATTTTATTTTGGTTCAAAACCGCCTCAGGAGGCGCAGATTCGGCCATCAATTCAGCTTCGACTTCGGGGAGATTGGGACCGGCTTGAAAGGTAGCTACGTGCTTACCTGCAATCTGAGTTCGACGCCATACGTTGTTCAATAAATGATCCTGCAACCAGAGACAACGGTCATACCAGACTCTAGCGCCTTTCATATTGCCGGCGAAACGCTGTTGGTCACCAAGCCCTTCCATGAATGCGCAAATAGCATCCGAAAGACTAAACAGCAACATGACACTAATACTGCCGAAGAATACGAACGAAAGAATTCCTAATCCAGCCAGTTCTCGAAGTTCATAAATCGTGTCGTCGTTTAAATTGTCGAGCGCGGAAGCACCGAAAACGATTGCCAAGCCCAGAGCAAACAGTAAAAATAGCATTTTGCCGGCCGACATGTTTGTTCGCTCTTAAAGCTCTGAGGTGACGAACAGGTATTGTACTTTGCTAAGCGTTCCAGATGCTTTTCGTTTTTAACTCTTTATGTCGGAAGCGCCAGATTATCTTGCTTCGTCAGAGCCTTTCGTCTTTGCATCGGATTCTTGCGTAGATGACTCTTCAACACCTTCGGTTTCATCATCCGATAACTGGACGGGTCCATCAACTGCCATGGCGCGCTTCATAAGTGCCTTTTGCCGTCTGCGTTCAATTTTGTCCAGCTCTCTTTCGCGCGAAGCCAGTTCTCTATCTGCCGTTTGAATTCTGACAAAGCGCGCGAGTGTAAGCGTGATCAGCCCGAATACAAACATAAACGCGCCAACCGGCATATTGAGTTTCAAAGGAAACCAGGAGTTAGGAGTGTAGAACGGCACGGCTTCTGAGAAAAACATTCCGTAGAAGAACAGCAACGCTCCCAGCGTCACGAACAATATCCCCATCGGCAATCTTACATCGAGCATTTCATCACCATAAGAGTATGTTGATTATGAGTGTGATGACGAGCGCCAAAACCCCGAGGAAGACAGGGTTTACATACCACGGCTCTTTCGGCATTTGCGCTGAAGGTTTTTTCGAAAGCCCCCAAACCAGACCAATCAAGTCGCGCTTGCGTTTTGGTTCGGTAAACAGAGATATGAACACCGTAACCACGAAGCAAACAGCAAAACCGAAGATGGCGCGCCAGAAATTGCCGGACATCACGGTCGGATAGGACAGTGGTTTCTTCAAAATCGGAATCAGCGGCGCGAGTGGCGCAAAATATGAGGGTAAGAACTCAGGCTCGATCTTGACGAGTTCGCAGAAGAAGTAATGCCCGACAGTCGCAAGGGTGCCCACGACCAGCCCGATGAAAGCACCTTTAGGGGTGGCACGGATCCAGAACATTCCTAATGCAAAGGTGGCAAAAAGCGGTGCATTGAAGAACGAGAAAATCAGCTGCATGTAATCCATGATCGTCGGGAAGTTCATGACCAGGTAAGCGGCCAGGATACTAATCAGAATTCCGCCGGCTGTGGCTATGCGACCGACCCAAAGATAGTGCTTATCGGATTTGTTCTGAGCAATGTAACTCTGGTAGATGTCGAACGTAAAGACGGTATTAAATGCGGTGACATTGCCTGCCATTCCTGACATGAAACTGGCGAGCAAGGCGGTCAGACCGAGACCGAGCATACCAGCTGGATACATCAATCCCATCATCAATGGAATTGCCATGTCGTAATCCGTTTTGGTGCCCAATTCCAGTGACGGAGGCAGAATAACCAGCGCCAACATGCCTGGCAAGACGGTGATAAAAGGGAAAAAGATTTTCGGAAAAGCTGCTACTAGAGGGGTTCTCTGCGCGCTGCGAATGTTTTGCGCAGCCAGGGCACGCTGAATAACGAGAAAGTCCGTACACCAGTAACCGAATGAAAGAACAAAACCGAGCCCACCCAGCAGTCCAATCCAATCAACACCCAATGGGTTTTGAAACGAGTACATGTCTCGCCAGAGGTGAGTCATGCCCATGTTTGTAATGCGATCGTTGAGTCCTTCGAAACCGCCAATGTGCAGAAGTCCAAGAATAGAAAGCGGCAGCAAGCCAAAAATGATCAGGAAAAATTGAATGACTTCGTTATAGATAGACGACGTCAACCCGCCCAGGAAGACGTAGACGAGAACCACGAGTGCTGCCATCATGATCGAAACATTCATGTCCCACTTCAGCAAAATCTGAAAAACCTTCGCCATCGCATAAAGGTTTATCCCGGACATGAGAATTGTCATCACGGCAAATGAGAGAGCGTTGAACGCTCGAGTCGGTTCATTAAAGCGCCTCTTCAAATACTCGGGCACACTGCGCACTTTCGAGCCGTAGTAAAACGGCATCATGAATAATGAGAGAAACACCATTGCTGGTATCGCGCCCACCCAGTAGAAGTGCGCAGTGACAAGACCGTACTGAGCCGCACTGGCAGCCATTCCCATTACTTCAATCGCGCCGAGATTAGCCGAAAGAAAAGCAAGACCTGTTACCCAGGTCGGAATGCGATGACCAGCAAGAAAGAAATCCTCGCTGGTCACCATCTGCTTTTTCAGCTGAAATCCGATGCCGATGACAAAGGAGAAGTAGATGCCAATTACGAGATAGTCGATAAATTGGACGTTCATTTATCGAGACTATTCCTCGCCACCGAAGTCAGACGCGTTGTCGCGTTTGCTGCCGAGCAATCTGATGTTATTGCCCTTGATCAGCGGCTTCACGTGTTTCGTTCCTTGATCGTCGGTCCATTTGTTGAAATCGAGACGACCTTCAACACCGATGAGACTGCCCTTACGAACATACTCTCCGGCGACTTCGGCTTGTCTGCCCCAGATTTCGATATCGAACCAATCGGTTTCTTTTTCCTTGGTTGGTCGATTAACAGCCACGCTAAACGTGGTCTTGACGCGACCAGATTCGAAGTAACGCATCTCGGGATCTCTGCCCGCGCGTCCTACGACCACTACTGAATTAACCATTTGTTGCAACACTCCTGAATTGGTGAGGTCGGCGAAGCCGACGGAACGCATCAAATTTTTTACCAGCAAAACATTTGTTTGTGAGGAGACCGTGTGGAATGTTGCATTCCATTTCGCTCCCGCTTTGCGGCGTATGAATCATTGCGAAGCGAGTCGCAAGCGTCTCGCAATTAGACGGGTACTCGCAACCCAAGATTACCGGATTGGAAGGAACATTGATCATGATTGGAAAATTGATCATCATTAAAGACAGGAAATTCTGTAAACATGTGAGAATTACAGATCTCTTGGAAGCAGGCGCCTCATGACTACCGCAATGCCAACAACACCGGACACAACCAATTCTGATACCCACCTGGTCGAGATGTCGCGGCGTCAACCAGCCTGGCATATCGTCGTGTTGTCGATGCTGACGCTATCCACCTACCTCGTTTATTGGTTTTATAAAACAGTAAGAGACCTGAATGCGCGTGCAGTGAGTGCCTATGGCAGCGGCGCCACGCCAGGTCCCAACTGCGAAGGCGCCCTCGCCAAGTATCGGCACGCTAACGCATCTCTCACAACGCTGCTGCTGTTTGCACCGACCTTGATTGGATTATTTGTTTTTCCTCTGGTGGTGCTCAAAGTGGTTCCACCGGAAGCAGCCAGACTGGTAGGGATTTTGGTCCCGCTGGTCACGCTCGGATTCTTTGCGGTTTTGTATCACGACATCGCCACGATGGGTAAGGAAGGTTCGATGCTGAAAGCGAATCCATCCTTTCCAGCATTCTTCCTCGTAGTCGCCATGGCATTTTTCTATAACCTTGTAAAACTGCCTGGCGCGTTCTACCTCTTGTTCACTCTGGTTTCGGTGCCGGCAGCCATCGCGCAGCACTGGCTAAACGACTATTGGGAACGTGTAGAACCAGAGTCTTCGCTGGTTCGGAAGTCTTTTTCAAAATGGGAAATGCTGATTATGCTGCTTGGCTCTTTGGCGCTTTCGCTTATCGTTCTGGCACCATCAATTAATTAGAATCCGTGCTTCTTAGCCCATTTGATCAGCTTTTCGATGGAATCGTGTTGCTGCTCGTCAATTGGTTTGTCTGATTCTTTCACCAGTTCGAGCTTCTCAGCAAGATGCAGGGCTGTCGCTTCTAGCTCACTCTGCGGGATTCCCATTCTCTCGGCGGCCTTGGGTAATTTTCCGCGCAGGGTAAGATGCCTTAAGATCAGCCGTTCATCAGGGCTTAAACGAGTGAGGTGCCTTGGCAATGATGGAGATATTACTCCGGTTGATCCGCGAGAAACCATCAACAGTGCCATTCGAATCAGGGCAGACGCATCGCTTTTTAACACATAACCGGCAGCTCCCAGATCAAGCAGATCGAGAACCTCAGAAGCTGGAGCCTTGCTAGCAAAAATCACCACTTTGACATTGGTCAGTCCGGACAATTTGCGAACCAAATCTTCAGTTCTAGTCAGCCCAGGCAAGTGCAAGTCCAGCAGAATCAAATCGGGCAGAATCTGCTGCGCGACGCGCCACGCCTCGTCACTGGTGCCGGCTTCAGCGATCACTTCGATCAGATCGCCGTTTGCAAGTTCTTTTATGATCGATTCTCTAGTAGGAATATGATCGTCAACGACCATCAACCGAATCATTAATGAGTCCTTTTTCTAGTCTCCAGGGGCTGCGGCGAATGTGAAACGAAGCCCATCGCAGTCGTCTTCATCTCAACCGAGCAAAGCGCTTCATGACAATGCACACATCCTGGTAGATAGTATCACCCATTGTTGAAACAAACACGGGCACCATAGAGTCAATTGAGCCAGGCACTTTCAAAGAAGTGATCCGATACTATAATGTCTCTGCTAAATGCCGTCTCATACATAGAGAGTTTTCGAATGAAAGTCATGAACAAAAACTTCAGTCTCCTGCTCACGCTTTGTATCGCTTCAAGCATCTCGGTGATGCCTGCAGACGCGAAGAAAGAATTCGCAAAGCCATCGAATGGTTCGACGACAGCACTCGGCGAAAACACTAAGACGCTGCCTTCCGGCGTGCAAATCAAAGATATTAAAGTGGGAACCGGCGCAGAGACAAAATACGGCAACATCGTTTGGATCGACTACATCGGCTGGGTAATGCCTGACTTGAAAGAATTCGACAACACAATCATCAGGCAACGACCTCTCAATCTTCTTGTCGGCGGAGCGCAAATTTGCCCGGGGCTTGATGACGGCGTAATGGGCATGAAGGTTGGCGGTAAACGGTTGATTTTGATACCGCCCGCACTGGCATTTCCAAAAGGATCGGCCACGTCGCGAATTATTCCGCCAAACTCCACGATCAAATACGAAGTTACTGTAATTCACAACGGTGTCAAATTGCCTAAGAAGCCGGTCACGCCTCCTGCAACACCGGGCAAACCAGGAGCGGCAAAAGCACCAGCGGCGAAATCAGGAGCGACTGGCGCCAAGGCAAAGTAGACGGCGGGCACTGTATCTGGTGGCGCTGGGGAGATATAAGTTCCGGATCGCAGAGGGCGGGAATAGCAGCCTGGGCGCTTACAAAGCGCCCCTACATTTAGGCTGCATTTAGATTAGACCTGTAATTTAAAACGGTCGTCGAAAGCGCTGATTGAAAACGGTCGTCGAAAACGTGATTGAACGGTAAACGTCGAAGCCGGTGACTGAAAGCGGGAACAGAGAACGGTAATCAAAAACAAAATGTCGGATGGGAAGAGAAAGCGAGGCGCGTTCTAAACCTTATCCGACAATTTGTAAGCCGTTAGTTCCTGATAGAACTCTATGTTAAGCCATTATCAGGAATTGGAATATGTGTAATTGCACAGACGTTGGATTAATCCGGAAGGCGTCCAGCAGCCATGCTCAACGAGCGGCCGGGTTTTGGAATTACGCGGTGTACACCTTCCATCACGTTTTCAAAACTCATTCCTGGAATTTCTTCAAACTGATTTTCCTGAAGCATGTTGTATGCCAACATGATTGTGCAGTCCAATTCCGGCATGTCTAGACAGGATTTCACGAAGTAGACCGGGTTAATTACCAGCGCTCTGTCTTCTGAAACAACGGCGTACAAATTGCCCGCGCCTTCGAGACAGACCCAATTCCATTTAAACGATGAAATCAATTCCTGCGCCCACAGTGCTCCTAACGCTTTGGCTGCATCCATGCCATCGATTTCGTCAGTTTCGATTTCGGCATCCTGCCATGCATCAACATAAGAGTCAATTCGTTGAACCACTTCGGCGGAAGTGACTTTGGATTTCTTGTCCAGACCGATCATATCTTTGCCGAGATCAGCCTGGCGTTTGAAGTTTTCAGCCTCGGCTTTCGACAATGGTCGTTCTTTGAGAACATCGTCTTCGAGTTCTTCACTGAATGAAAGTATGGTCAAAACTTTGTTCTGCGCGTCGAGCTGAGCATCATGCTCTCCGATGCGAGCGTACTCTTTGAGCGCATCATTATAAAGTTCAAGTGCTTTCTCTTCGTCCTCGTACGCATAAAGGTCGGCGAGAGCCTCTATTGCGGCTGGGAGTTCAATTGTTTCAGGCTTGTGTGCAATGGTTTTTTCAAACATTGATTTTGCATCATCTTCCTGACCGAGCGCCTGGTAAACCACAGCCAGACAATTGATGCTCTGGCAGAGTTCTTCTTTGTTTTCATTGGATTCGACAGCCTTAATAGCTTTCTTCAAGAATTCAACGGCCTTCTCTAAATCGCCTTCTTCCGCTGCGGCATAGCCAGCATCGTGAAGCTCAATCCATTTAGTCATTCCAGCGCTCCTGATAACGTTTGAACCGCCAGATCCTAGCACATCGGCTAAACACGAGGATTTAATCCCCTACATCTTTGTGAACGGATCATCACGCATGCTGCAATCGCACTGATTGCGGTCAAGATCACTAGCGATCGGGCGTGACTTAATAACCGCCGATCGACATACCGCGAGTGTGTCTCGAATTATCCCATCCGACAGATTTGATCATGCCACCGACACCGCCGTTGCCCAGGAACGTGCCGACCAGGGCAGCAGCTCCAATTGCACCTATCGCGCGAGTATTGAGGGGTGTGTTCAAACCTGTGCCGCCGGCATTGCTGGCTGAATTAGCGGTGGCATTTCCATGTGCGTGCTGGCAGCAGCCTTGAGCGCTAGCACCAGCCGCGGTGGCATGACTGCAAGAATTCTGCGAGGAGACACCGAGATTCGGGTTTTGATTATTCATCGGAAGATTCGGTCTAGAAGCCAGTTGCCCGTTTCCTTGAGAATGGAACTTGAGCGATTCGTCCAGAATGTCGACGCCGGATGTCACTCCGACTGGGTTGGGAACGACATCACTCACTGACGCATAACCTGAGACTGTCGAATTGAGAACAGGAAGATTCAACGACTGCGAATTGCTCGGTGCAAAACCACTGTTCTGGTTTTGTTGCGGTGACTGAGCTTGCATCATCTGTGTTTGAACCACCTGCTGCACTGGCTGCATCGGTTGCATCTGCTGGATGGCCGGACGTGACAGTTGTGGAGGTTGCTGCTGGAATTGCTGACCCTGCGTCATCTGTTGCAACTGCCGATTGATTTGCAAAATCTGTTGTTGGGCATCCGGAGCCATGGATTGATTAAACTGTTGGGTCGGCATGCCGGACGGTGTGAATGGCTGATTGGACTGAATCTGCTGGGGGAACTGCTGTTGCAGTTGGTTTTGAATCTGCTGAATTTGCAGTTGGGCATTGTCGTCATACGCGACCGCCGCGCACTGGTTGAGAACCAGCGGGCAGAAGGCGAGAAGAATTGGTAAAAATCGAGGTTTCACAACCACCTCTACAAATAATGAACTTTCCTGAGCTTATGTTATGCCTGGGGGTGTGCCTAGTAAAGGGTGAAAGTACGTAGTTGGCAACCCTGGCGATATCCGACCTGCTGAGCCAGCATGGCGTGACCAGCGAGTCGCGCAGGTTAGGAACCAGCTGAGAACTGAGGGCATCAGACAGACATCAGAGCCGGACGTGAACTCTTCATGACTTAAAACGGATGGTATCAAATATGATATCAAACATTTTTTCGTATTTATCGTGCTCGGCGAGTGGGTAGAAGATTTTGATCTTGTACACTGCACCCGGATTTCCGAAGTAGACTTGCCTTTCGCGGAAGTATTCGGTTCGATATTGCTCTTCGTGAATAAACTCTGTCTCGGATCCATGGAGAAGATTATCCGCACCGAAGTTGTAGTCTTGAATCTGTTTCAGCTCGGTAAAATGTGGATACGGCGTGTGCCCATCACGTTGATAGAGAGCGCATTCCCTCGCGTCCATTTTGTCGGTTACTTTGGGATCCTTGTTGAGATGCTTCAAGTCAAAATACACATCAGGATCGGCTCGATGAACAAAGTGCGCGACAACCAACTTATCCCTTTTGAGCGGCTGTTTGACAAACAATGCCGGGTAATCAAATGACACGACACCATCATCGTACTTCGCATATTTATTGGCGTACTCCTGACCAATTCTTACTCTTTCTGTCTCCTGCATCTGTTCAAAAAGCAGTAATCCACCGACGCCGATAAACGCAAGCAGCAGTGTCCAGGCGGAAAGGAGTATTCTTTTCTTCAGCGCCTTTTTCTTCTTAGAGAGTTTTACATTGCTACCTGAAAAAAGAATCGCTTTGATTTCCGACGAAATATTCGGTTCCACACCCTGCAATGCATCTTTGAGATCCTCAAAACTCTGAAAACGATCGTCGGGATCTTTCTGCAAGGTTTTCGAAACTATTCGCACCAATCGTGGTGGCACGGAAGGTCCGCTTTTGGATAGTGAAATTGGAGCTTCATTGATGTGTTTATGCATGACCTCATAGGAGGTATCTCCGACGAGCGGCAACTTTCCTGAAAGGGTCTCGTACATGACACAGCCAAAACAATAGATGTCGGTCCGCATGTCCATTGCCGTTCCCATGCACTGTTCCGGCGCCATGTAAGCCGGCGTTCCCAGCACCTCGCCAGTCATCGTCAGGTTTTCGCGGTTGGCACCATCACCCGAAATTACCTTAGCCAGTCCGAAATCCAGAATTTTTACGAGATCGGTTCCGTCGGGAGCGGGCAGCAAAACAATGTTCGACGGTTTTAAGTCTCTGTGAATCAGCCCTTTTTTGTGCGCTGCCGCGACACCGTCGCAAACTTGGACAAAAATCTCCAGGGCACGCTCAGGCGGAAGCACAGTGGTTTCGGCCAGCACGGCTGATAAAGTTTTGCCTGGTGCAAGCTCCATAACAAGATAGGGTTGACCTTCTGCCAGCACGCCGTAGTCGTAGATAGAAGCCACATTCGTGTGGACGAGCGTGCTGATGGACTCCGCTTCATACTGAAAGCGACGGATCTTATCGGGCTTATCGACGAATTCGGCATGCAAAATCTTAATCGCCACGGCACGGCGCAACGAGCTTTGCTCAGCTTTGTAGACCGTTGAAAAACCGCCCATACCAAGGATTTCGACGATCTCATACTTCTCGGCAATCACCTTTCCAATGAAAGGATCGCGCTTGATGACGGCAAGAATGCTGTTGTCGTCGGGGCAGCGCTCAAGTTCCGGGCTGTATTTGAAGTCGCAGGTCGGGCAGATTTTGCCGATTATCAGAGAGCGAGCGTCAGCATCCATATCCAGAATTGCCTTCAATGATCCATTTTCACTATTCCCTGCTTAATGATGCTTAGAACGCCCATCTCGATTATCGCGACATCATATTGTGACGCTGGGTACAATTCACCTATGAAGAATCAGTTCAGTCAAATTCTCAAATCATACTCTGCAGAATTGGCTCAACTGAAGCCTCCATCGTTGACGGATGGTGAAGGTGTAAAGCAGAAACGGCGGCTACGCGTTACGTTTCTCGCCACGGTTGTGATCGCAGTCTTAATGATTGGCATCGGTCTTTTCACCGGTCATAACATCGAACTTATCGTCATGGGAGTGGTGGTGGTGGCACTGCTCGTCTACCTCTATCTTCTGCAGTCTCGATTTCTCACTCAGCATGAAGATTATGAGACGAAACTGCACACAATGGCTTCCACGATTGAAGAAAGAAATCGTGAGCTCAAACATTTGGTCATGATCGATCCGTTGACTGAGGTCATGAACCGCAGAGGTTTCGAACGCATTTTGAAAGCCGAAACAGAACGCGCTCGCAGAAACAAAACTCAAAATTTTGCCCTCCTCATTGACTGCGACGATTTCAAAGGCATCAACGAAAAATACGGACATTCTGTCGGAGATATAGTTTTACAAGAATTGTCGGCACGGCTTATCAAAGCGGTTCGGCCGACCGATCACGTTGCCCGAATCGGCGGCGATGAATTTCTGGTTCTGCTCTCCGAGCTTCAGGCGGAAACCGCTCTACAAGTGGCAGAACGAGTTCGACTAGCGGTGGCCGAGACCCCGATAAATCTTTCGCAAGGCACCACAAAAATCACGACCAGCACCGGAGTGACAGAGTTGCCTTCGGAGCTACTCTCAATCGAAGAAATTCTTGCCGCAGCTAACGCTGGTTTGAAAAGCAGCAAGCGCGCCGGGAAAAACACTGTGTCGCTGTCAAAAGTTTCAAATACGGCAAACGACATGGCTACAATTCTGGAGAACATGCGTAGTGGTGAGACACTGCGAATGGTGTATCAACCGATTTCTCAATTTAGTAACCAACACATCATCGGTTATGAACTTCACTGTCGTGGTCCAGCAGGCGTATTCGAACAGCCTGAGGCATACTACAAACTGGCTGGCGAGCATAAGTTAAGAACTGCTATCGACTTGAGATGTCTCAAAGTTTGTCTGGAAAATCTGGATAAAATCCCGGATAACAGCCCGTGCCATATCAAAGTTTTTGCATCCACACTTTTTGATATTCCAGTAGACAATTTGGAAGAGATAGTCAAAACGAACGGTCGTGAAGTGTGCCTATCCATCAGCGATAATGAGCTTCTCGCTGAACCTGCTCGCATCATGGATCATGTGAACAAATTGAAAGAACTCGGGGTGAAGATTGCAATCGATCGGATCGGTTACGGCTTCAGTTCGATCGAAAGTCTTTTAATTTTGGCACCACAATTTATTCGACTGGATAAGAGCGTGGTGAAAAAATGTGCCGAAGACGAAATGTATCGAGAGTTTGTCTCCAAGCTGGTTGGCGTCGTGTCGCGACTCGATTGCAATGTGATTGCTGACGGTATTGAATCGAGAGAAGAATTGAAAATCATGAGCGATTGCGGCATCGATTATGGTCAGGGGACTTACTGGGGAATGCCTACATTCGGATAACGTGTCGCGAGGCCGGCGGTCCTGCACGACGTAAGAGGGCGACGCAATGGCGTCGCCCCTACAATTATTTGAGCTCGCTCGGACATCGTTATCCGAAACATAACAACATCGTGCTCCCAACAACTGATCGTATCTGGATATCAGCTTGCAACGGACATCGGTGATTTAAAAGTAACGACATCGTGGTCCCAGAGAGCAACTTCAATTTCGTATCCTGTCGGATCGATCACGTACCATGAACTGGAAGTCGGGTAGCGAACTTCGCCTCCGTATCCCACTTTCAGTCGTTCTCTTTTTACGGTTTCCTGCCACTTATCACGGTCTGTTATCCGCAAACCAAAGTGATTGATCGTGTGAGGCATATCTCTCGATGCGGCTTTTTCAGGATGCTGCAAGTCCGGATATTCGTAAACGCAAAGCATCGCATCACCACTTTTCAGGATACCCCATTTCAGATCTCCGCGCAGTCCGGACTCGACCAATTCGAAGCCGAAGACGCGCTTGTACCAATCCTCGGTTTCATCGAGGTTACGGACGGTCATATTCAAATGATCCAAATGCTTAACGTTCATGATTTTTTCCTCCTTAATGCGTGACCCTATATATGGTGCCTTTGAGTTTGCCTAAGCCGATTGTTGAAGCTGCTCAGGACCTTGTTTCACTTTTTCGAGCGCGTTTTGATACTTCGAGGCATGGTAGCGTTCGACCAGGCCCAGTGCCTTGAAGCGTTTGGCTGCTTGCAGAAATACCTCAGCATGTTCTGCCGACTCCTGACCTTGCTCTTTAAACTCTGCAACGGCGTCGAGTCGTCCTTCCCGGCGAGCAGTCTCTTCGAACTCGGGATACATCTGATTGGTTTCGTACAACTCACCTTCGATTGCGATTTCAAGCAGCTTTTCGACAGTTAGTTCGCTCGGTGGATACATCAGTTCCAAGTGCGCGAACGCATGTCCGGTTTCTTGATGTGCAGTCTCTTCGAATAACTTGGCGATTTCTTCGTTGCCGAGCTGTCGAGCGATTTTGGCGAAGAACAAATACTTACGATTCGCCATTGATTCACCAGCAAATGCTGAATGCAAATTTTCCTCAGTTCTGGTTCCCGGAATTTTACTCATGATGTGTTCCTCCATCGAAGTTCGATTGAACTTCGTCTTAGTGTGTTTTGTCGTGTTGATTCTGTGGTTGCAGGTCGATTCGTTAAATGTCGGAGGGACGCCAACGTCCCACAGAGTGAGTCTCTGCCTGCGATTAGTTGATTGCCGGGCACGTTAATCCAAACAGAACTCGGCAGAGTTTCGTTAACGCGATCTTCCAATCAATCAGAAGATGGATTCGCGAAATTATGGTGCGCCCGACCGAAGGAGTTGTAACAACTCCCTGTTCGTTTGCGTTTGCGTAATAGCGGTCTTAACTAAGGACTCTCATCTTTGAGATCGCCGTAGAAAGTCACAGTGTAGCTGTGAACTTTATACTTCTCACCCAGTGCCTTTTCGATGTTCGGAAGCATCTCTTGCGGAATGTCTATTATCTTTCCGGAATTGATGTCCACGAAGTGATGGTGCTCAGAAGTGTTGGCATCATATCTGGTGCGTCCAGGTTCTGTGAGTACCTCACGAATAACTCCCGCCTCGACAAGCGCATTGAGAGTGTTATAAACAGTAGCTCTGGAAAGAGCCATCGGCAGCTTCTCCGCGACCGCGGCCAATATCTCGTCAGCAGTTGGATGATCGTGCGTATGCATTAGATAATCCGTGATAACGAGCCGCTGAGAGGTAGGCTTTACCCCTTTTTTTGTTAGCAGCTCTTTTGCCGTGAAGGACATTGACCTTTTGCTCCATTGAACTCCGTCTGTATTTAGACTAAATCTAAGTTGGGTATTTGTCAACCCCTGACTTTAAGGTTTCGCGGGCTGCGAAATCGAGGATCCCGGTAAAACCCCGGCTGGGTAGTGATTCGAGTCATGGAAAAACCTCAACCGATATCGGTTGAAGTTTTCTGCGGCACCAGAGCCCCAGAAAAATCACCCGTGCGAAGGCTTCACGAAAGCGCTTAATCCATTAATATGGCAAACCTTCCTTTTAGGTTGATCGCGACAGGCACGATGTTTCGGTTACACCGACCGCTGCGCCGGGCTGGGTCACGTCATCACACACAAACACCCGGTCGCGATCAGTTAGGCAAGACCTACTGAGTAAAAAAATCAGGAATCATTCGATGACATTAAGAATATTGTTGCTGCTTTTCGTGATACTAAGCGCGGTGCCTACAGCTTTCGCTGCCGACATAGACAATCAAGCTCTAGCAAATACGGAATTTGCAAAAGGAAAAAAACTGTACGAAGCCAAAAAGTATAAGGAAGCGCAACCGATACTGGATAAAGCGGCTGACCATGGTTCTCGCGACACGACGATTCAATACTATCTCGCGCTCGCCGCCCTGCAAAATGCCGACTACGAAATGTTCAAACGCGCGCTCGCTCGTATCATCGTTCACCGACACACAAAACGGGGAGTCGGGCAGCAAGCTCTGCAATTATTGAACCGCTATTACCGTGACTGCCAGCCATTTCCGTGCCTGAGCGGTGCCACTGGAAATTTAGCGAGGTTTGTTCGGAAAGACATGCCGATCAAAATTTATATCACTCAGGGCTTGATGCTACCGGCAGAATTCCGTGGACGAGAAGGAATTCAGCCGGACAAGATGATAACCCTGCTTCAATACTTCCAGCAAGGTATGCCGTTCTATCAGGGTTTGGCACGCGACCCTGGTTACAACGCGAGTATGGCATCAGCCGTTGCGGCGGGACTTCAGCAATGGGATTGGGCAAAGAAAGAAAAAATTTTGGATTACCAACTCGTCAATTCACCAGTCGGCGCTGATGTGCTGATTTTTTGGTGCCCAAACATGGAACGCGGTCATGGAGCGTTTACTCAAGCAATGAGTTCAACCGGTTTAGGAAAGAAGGTTTACATCGAAGTATCTACAGTTAAAGAAAATGCTGAATACACTAAACTCATGTGGACGATCGCGCACGAATTCGGTCACTGCTGGGGGATGAGCTTCCACAGCACGAACCCGAAGGATTTGATGTTCGCCAATGCGAGTGCGGATCGGCCGCACGGGTACATTAGCGAGAACGACAAACTGACGTTGCGCGCGCTATACGATCTCGCGCCTACAGTTCGCAGATAGATAGTGCGCTGCGTTTCAAAATGCTGAGGCTGTGCAATAGAAACCTCGCACGAACGATTTAAAACAATGCAATTTGCGTTTTAAGCGGATTATTTGCAGGCGATAAGGACTTTATTGCAGCCCTTCTCTTTAGCCATCATCAGGGCTTCGCAAGAAGCCTCCAGCAGCTCTTGTGGTTTGCTTCCATGCATCGGATAGTTTGCCACCGCTAACGTGCAGGTCACTTTCACGTGCTCACCCGTTTTCGGATCCTTAATCTCGAGCATTGACACTCTTCGGCGTACACGTTCCGCAACGACGGCAGCTCCGTCGGCATCCGTCTCGTGCAGCACGGCGACAAGTTCTTCTCCACCCCATCGTGCGGGCATGTCGATTTCGCGGACTGAGCTGCGCAAGATTTTGCTCACTTCGATCAGCACCGTATCGCCGACTTCGTGTCCGTATTTCAAATTGATATCTCTTAGATGATCGATGTCGATAATCATCAGTGACAGCGAATAGCCCAGTCTCAATGCTCGTTTGAGCGAGTGAGTCAGATGCTCTTTGAATATATGTCTGTTTGGCAGAGCAGTAAGGACATCGGTCCCCATCAGCTCCTGAAGCCGAGCTTCACAGTTTGCCAATTGGTGTCGCAACCGATCAATCTCTCGCTCTTTTTCCTTGACGGAACGTTCGAGCTGCACATTGTGGCCTTGCAACTTTCGCAGCTGACTTTCGGCCTGCCTGTGACGAGACTGTCCGTGGATCGACTGCCACATTTGTGTCAAATGGGCCTTCATATGTTTCCCCCTTTGCCGCTTGCTCTATTGAGATCAGTAGCCAATCGTTGAATAGAAACAATCTCTCGGGCGAGAGAAGTGGCAATTCCTAACTTATCTATTAGTCAGCATTGGTCGTGTGGTCGCCGCGTGTTGATCAACTGATCAGATGTTTATGATCAACTGACGCGAGTATATTAACTCGAATTAGTATTTAATACTAGTACTAAGTGGGGAAACCCGCAAAATTTAGTTAATCGCGACACGCGAAAGCTCCTTTCCTGTCTTCCTGCTAAAGAAGATTAGAGAGTACTTACGTTTGGGTGATCCGACTGTAAATACAACTTTACCCTCACCGGATTTGCCGGGAGGAACGGTGACATTCTTGACTCCGCCAAACGGTGATGCCGTGTAGGTTTGCCCCTGATCGGATATCACGCAGACATCGAACAAATGGAAGTTGAGATTCGTATTGTTTTTAACTGCGAGATCCAAAAATAGTAGTCGCGCCGAATTGTCCTTCCATGGCGGCTTTTCGAGTTTGAAATTTTTGACTGTCATCTCCAGACCTTCGAGGTGCGGAACAGGTGCTGCCGATGGCAACAACTCCTGGTCAAAACCTGGAAGCGATATGGGCTCGGAGGTCACCAGCTTGAGCGTATCTCCACCATATATCGATCGTATTTTACCTTTCCGTTTCAAGGCCGCGAACAAACCGATGCTACCGCCGATGGCGGCACCTGCACCGATGTTGATACCGTAGGTACTAATAGTCGTAGGTATTCCGGTAAATTGAAACGCAATCAGAGCTCCCGCCCCAGCGCCTATTCCGACCATCGCGGAATCTTTGGCGATGAGCTTAGTAACCGACTTGAGCTTTTTGTCTTTCGTGGAGAACTTCGAGTTGAAATCAAGTTCGTAGTCGCCGTTAGGGCTGACTAATTTGTCGAATTGCACTTCGACATAACCGTCTCGGCCAAGGCGCTTTTGCGACACTGCTTCGGTGACCAGCCCGCGCATATACCAGCCACCAGGGATGATGACTCTGTCACCATCCTTGATATCGCTTGCAATTCGCACCATGATCTCATCGCCTTTCTGACTGACCTCAGAATTGATGTTGATTCCGTCAGGGACGACTAAATCTATTTTTGTTTTTTCCGGGATTGACTGGATTGAACCAGACAAAATTGGTGAGCGACCTTTGAATGAAGAAACCTGTCCACGCAAAAGCGGCGTGTCAGTTTGTAGACCCGGGACGGAAAATGCACCGGCTCTGGTTGGTTCCCCAGGTGCCTGAGAGGTGCCAGCACCGGCGGTACCACTTGCCGTTGACGGTTGAGAACTTTCCTCAATTGCCGGCGCCAGCTCAGTGTTCGCCATACGTGAGGTGCTGTCGGCGCTGGCGGACTGGGTGCCCGAGGCCGTCGACACAACGTTCTGTGCTCCAACGTCGGCAGCCAGAGCCGCTTGCGGAGTCAAAACCAGCAGTGCACAAATAGTTGCAGTCGCCTTCATATAAGGAAGTCGAACTCCACGATGGAAACTTTGAGCTGAATTAGGATTCAAAATGTGTCAACCATCCGTTCGCTCGTCCTCGGCTCAGTCAATCGACGCTGCCATACAACTATAGTTTCTTGGTTAGAATTTCTTTCAGTTGGTCAAAAAAGCCCTTCTTTTTGGCGCCCTTGCCGTCTGCATTGATTGTGTTCTTTATACGAGCTTCAAGCGTACGTGCTTCCGGGTCGCGCGGATCGATGCGCAATGTGGTTTGCACCTCGGTCATCGCCAGGGTGTTCCAGCCGCGCGCATGGTAGATTTCGGCCAGTTTGTTGTGGTAGCGCGGCTCTTTCGGACAAAGCCTGATGGCCTCTTTCATCGCAGTTTCGGCTTCTTGATATCGCCGGCGCTTGAGTAGCTCATCGGCACGTAAAAGATGTTTGTTCGCCCATTTGACATTAATGGTTTCATCCTGAAGACCATTCATGTTTTGCCCCGACTGTCTGGGTGACGAAATTGCCTTGATTTCTTCGGCGCTGAGAGTCATGTCAATCTTGGTGACATCCATCTCTTTTTCCTGAACTTCGCGCTCTTCCTTTTTCCTCTGCAGGATGCGGACGGCATTATATTCGGCGCGGCGCTCATCGTCGGCGACTATATCGTGGGCTCGCGTGACGCGGGCAAACTCCCGCTGCGCCCGTGCGCGCTGCTCCGGGTCGTTGGGATAGCGGTCCGGGTGGAGCTGCTTGGCGAGCTTCAGGTAAGCCTTTTTAACTTCCTGAGCGGTAGCATCCTCTTCGACACCGAGTATGGCGTAGTAGTCTTCTTCAAATTCCTGCATTTACACGTGCTGTCAGTGGGATCCCAAACTAATGTGCCCGTCCCGATCGCTTGGACCACTGTCCTATGCAATTCATTTTACGGATTCGGTCGCCAAAAACGCTCACTTATAAAGAAATTGTAGACTTATTAGCATTGGGTAATCTCGCTCACCCATAATTTCTAAATAGGAAGACCGGTTTTCTCCCACGTAGAGACACGTACATTGGGCATTAGCCCGGATGGAGTTTCATGAACCTAGATCGATTTACAAATAAAGCGCAGGAAGCAATCACCGACACGCGAACTATTTTGACCAAGTTTGGTCATAGCCAGGTTTCACCCGAACACCTGCTGCTGTCGATGATCGACCAGAAGGATGGCTTAACGCCAACCATCATTGAAAAGCTCGATGCAAAACCATCAGCTATCGCTGACGATCTGGAAAAGTATCTGGCGTCGCAACCCAAGGGCAGTGCCGTGAACATGCAGAAGGACGAGCTGCATGTTTCGACCAAACTAATGCAACTGCTCGAGTTTGCTGCCCGAGAAGCCGAGAAGATGAAAGACCAGTACATCAGCGTCGAGCACTTGTTGATCGCGCTGTGCGACCCCGGCAAGGGTCAGACAGGAACGATTCTGAAGCAGCATGGCATCACCAGAGACCGAATTTTAGATCAGCTCACCGAAATTCGCGGCAATCAGCAGGTCACCAGTCAGGACCCTGAAGCCACATATCAAGCATTGAAACGTTATGGACGCGACCTCACCGAGATGGCCGCAAAGGGTAAACTCGATCCGGTAATCGGTCGAGATGATGAAATTCGGCGCGTCATGCAGGTTCTCTCCAGACGTACGAAGAACAATCCCTGCCTGGTTGGTGAACCCGGCGTAGGTAAAACCGCTATCGTCGAGGGTCTTGCTACCCGGATCACGAAGGGTGACGTTCCCGAAGGTCTGAAGAAGAAGAAAATCATCGCGCTCGACATGGGCTCGTTGATCGCCGGTGCGAAATATCGAGGTGAATTTGAAGAGCGACTGAAAGCCGTTCTCAAAGAGGTCCTGGAATCGCAAGGACAGATTATTCTATTCATCGACGAAATTCACACGGTCGTCGGCGCAGGATCGTCCGGTGAAGGCGGAATGGACGCAGGCAATTTGCTGAAGCCACCATTGGCTCGCGGCGAACTCCACTGTATTGGTGCCACCACGATCGACGAATATCGCAAACACGTCGAGAAAGATCCGGCACTGGAACGGCGTTTTCAAACCGTGCATGTTGATGAGCCCGGCGTAGAAGAAACTATTTCGATTCTTCGTGGTTTGAAAGAACGTTACGAAGTACACCACGGCGTTCGAATCAAGGACTCCGCGCTGGTATCGGCAGCGGTGCTAGCCCATCGTTATATTACCGACCGCTTTTTGCCGGATAAAGCTATTGACTTAGTTGATGAATCGGCAGCGAAGATGCGGATCGAAATCGACTCGATGCCGAGCGAACTCGATGAATTGGAACGCCGAAAAATCCAGCTTGAAATTGAACGTGAGGCGTTGAAAAAAGAAACCGACGTAGCATCAAAAGATCGGTTGGAGAAACTCGAAAAGGATCTGGCGGAAATCAAAGAACGTTCAGATGCACTGCGAGCGCAATGGCTGGCCGAGAAAGAAAGCGTCAACAAAATCCAAAAGATCAAGTCCGAAATCGAAGAGACCAAGCTACAAGTCGAACAAGCTGAACGCGCGACCGATTTGCAAAAGGCTGCGGAATTGAAATTCGGAAAGCTGATCGAACTAGAGAAAGAGCTTAAAGAACACCTTGCAAAAGATGGAAGCAAAACTCGCACACGCCTTCTGAAGGAAGAAATCGACGAAGAAGATATCGCAGACATCGTCGGCAAGTGGACCGGAATTCCGGTCAGCAAACTGCTCGAGGGTGAAGTTCAAAAACTGCTTCGTTTGGAAAGTCACTTGCACCAACGTGTTGTTGGTCAGGATGAGGCCATTCAGGTGGTGGCAGATGCGGTGCGCAGAGCACGTGCTGGAATGAAAGATCCGAAACGACCAATCGGTTCCTTCCTCTTCCTCGGACCGACTGGTGTCGGTAAGACGGAACTCGCGAAGGCGCTTGCGGAGTTTCTCTTCGATGACGATAATGCGATTGTTAGAATCGACATGTCCGAGTATCAAGAAAAACATACCGTAGCGAGACTGATCGGAGCACCTCCTGGTTACATCGGATTCGATGAAGGTGGACAGCTAACTGAAGCCGTACGCCGAAAAGCGTATTCATGCGTGCTGTTCGACGAAGTTGAAAAGGCACACCCTGACGTGTTTAACGTCATGCTGCAAGTACTCGACGAAGGTCACTTGACCGACTCGAAGGGCCGTCAGGTCGACTTTAAAAACACCGTCATCATCATGACGTCCAACATCGGATCGCAGCACATTCTCGACTACCAGGTGAAATCGGCAGTCGAAGGTGACGATGGTTACGAGGCCATGCGAGACCAGGTGCTAGGCGCTTTGCGCCAACATTTCCGTCCGGAGTTCTTAAACAGAATTGATGAGACGGTCGTGTTCCACGCGTTGACCAAGGCGGAACTGAAACAGATTGTCGACATCCAACTGATGTTCCTCAATCGCCGTCTGGAAGATCGCAAACTGCAACTGGTTGTTTCAGAATCCGGACGAGACTGGCTTGCCGACAGCAGCTACGAACCGCTGTATGGAGCGCGTCCGCTGAAGAGACTGATTCAGAAAGAGATCGAAAATCCACTTTCGCTGCACATATTGAAAGGCGAATTTATGGATGGCGATATCATTCTGGTCGATGCAAAACCTGATGACGACAAGCTCACCTTCAAAAAAGAAGGCGCGTTAGTCACAGTTTAAAAACCGAAAATCGCAGCCGTGCCTTAACACGTCAGAGGGCGCCTCGTAGATATGTGGCGCCCTTGATCTGCGGCGCCCCTTGATCTGCGGTCCCCTTGATGTGCGGCGCCCTGGGAGTTCGGCGCCTGGGAGCGCAGGCTTCCAGCCTGCTTTTAATGCCGGTCAGACCCGGCGCTGACAGTATTGGCGTTCATAACTGCGTTGTAGAACTCCTGCCGGTGTCGTTATGCAGGCTGGAAGCCTGCGCTCCCAGGATCTGGTTCGAGATCTGTGGCTTCGTCCGGAAACGATTTTGCAGTTTATCGAGGGCGATGTAGACCACCGGCGTCACGTACAAGGTAAGAACTTGCGAGACAAGAAGGCCGCCGACAACGACGAGTCCGAGTGAACGTCTCGTGTCGGCGCCGGCACCAAATCCGATGGCAATTGGCAGCGTGCCCATGAGTGCTGCCATCGTCGTCATCATGATTGGTCGGAAACGAACGAGACAGGCCTGATAGATCGCTTCCGCCGCGGGAATGCCGTGTTCTCGCTCGGCTTCAAGCGAGAAGTCAATCATCATGATTGCGTTTTTCTTGACGATACCGATAAGCAGAATCAGCCCGAGGAAGCCATAAATATTCAAATCAGTCTGGAAAAGCAGAAGCATTCCAAGTCCGCCAAGTCCGGCAGCTGGAAGGCCTGACAGGATCGTTACCGGATGAACGAAACTCTCATAGAGCATTCCCAGAATCACGTAGATAATTACCGTGGCCAACAACAGCAGGAATCCCATATTGTTGAATGATTGCTGAAAAGCCTGAGCTTGCCCCTGGAAGCTCACCGTCACGTCGGCCGGCACGACCTTTTTAGCGACGTCCTGAACAAGATCGACTGCCTGCCCGATGGAATATCCCTCGCGTAAATTGAAAGACACTGTCGCAGATGGAAACTGCCCGAGGTGGTTTACAACCAGCGGGCCTACACCCGGTTTCAACTCAGCAATTTCGTGGAGCGGAACCATCTTGCCGTTGGCGGACCGCACGTACAGCTTCGCCAACTGAACAGGATCGCGTTGGAACTGCGGCGCAAGACCCATCACAACTCGGTATTGATTGGAGGGTGCATAGATTGTCGATATTTGTCGTTGACCATACGCGTTTGCAAGCGTCTGCTCGACCTGATCTTGCGTGATACCAAGGGTGGCGGCACGGTCGCGATTTACCTTAATGTCGACTTGCGGTGTTCCTGAGAGCACATCGGTAGTTACGTCCTGAAGTTCAGGTATCTCTTGCAGTTTTTTCTGCAGTGCATCCGTAGCCGCATATAACTGTTTAGTATCCGGCGACATCAGTGTAACCTGATACAAACTCTTGGTACTTTGCCCCCCGATCCTGATGCTGGGCGGGATCTGAAGGAACGTATTAATGCCTGGAATTTTCGCCAGTTTTGGTTTCAACTCCTTGGCGATCTGGTCTGCTTTTTTCTTTCGTTCATGAAACGGTTTCAAACTTATGATCATGCGCCCAGCATTCGAAGCATTGCCGCCAACGCTGGACATTACCCCCTCGACGTCGGGATGCTTAAGCACCACCGCTGCTACCGCTTTCTGGTGTGCACTGATTGCGTCAAACGAAATATCTTGAGCACCTTCAGTCGAACCCTGGATCATGCCGGTATCATCGGTTGGCATGAAACCTTTTGGAACTACCGAGAATAGATACGCTGTTGCGGCGATTGCCAGCACCAAACTGAGAAGTACGAGACCTTGATGACGGAGAGAAACTTTGAGCGATTCCTCATAAAGATGCGCAAACCAGTCCCACATTTTTTCCATCCCGGCAAGAAAACCACCCTGAGTTTCGTGAGAGCCCGCCTTGAGCCAGCGACTGGAAAGCATTGCCGTTAGGGTTAGTGAAACGAACCCGGAAATCAGAATCGCCACGGAAATCGTGATCGCAAATTCGTTGAACAAACGACCGACGATTCCCTGCATCAAAAGAACCGGGAGGAAAACAGCCACCAGCGACAGTGTCATACTGATGACAGTAAAGCCTATCTCTCGCGTCGCCGTGAGTGCCGCCTGAAACGGCAAAAGACCCATCTCTATATGCCTGACGATGTTTTCTAAAACAACGACAGCATCGTCCACGACGAAACCAACTGAGAGCGTCAGAGCCATAAGGGTGAGATTATTCAAACTGTATCCGAGCAGATACATGGCTGCGAAGGTGCCGATGATTGAAGTTGGCAGAGCTAAACTTGGAATGATGGTAGCCGGCACGTTCCGAAGGAATACGAATATAACTCCCACGACCAGACCAATAGTAAGGATGAGTGTAAATTCGACGTCTTCAATGGATGCTCGAATTGAAGTTGTTCTGTCGTACAGGATATCCATGCTGACTGAGCCGGGAATTTGATTTCGCAATTCCGGCAGGATTTCTTTTATGGCATCAACGATTTGAACGGTGTTAGTTCCCGGCTGTCGCTGAATTGCGAGTACTATGGCGCGTTTGCCGTTATACCAGCTGGCGACTTTATCGTTCTCTACACTGTCCGTGATTTTTCCGAGTTCGGACAGTTTCACGCGAGCACCGTTTCGATAAGCTACGGGCAAGTTGGCAAACTGGTCCGCCCCAGTCAGTTGTCCATTGGTTTTCAGCATGAACGCCGAATGAGGTCCATACAGGGTTCCCGCGGGAACATTGACATTACCGGTTTCAATAGCGCTGCGAATTTCGTCGAAACTGACGTTTCTGGAAGTGAGCGCATCAGGATCCAGCTCAACGCGCACCGCGTATTTCTGCGATCCCATAACGTTGACTTGAGCGACGCCATTGACCATGGATAAGCGCTGTCCGACAGTGGTTTCAGCGTATTCACTGACCTTATACAGTGGCAGTGAGTCGGAACTTAGCGAGAGAAACAGGATAGGTGAATCTGCTGGATTCACTTTCCGGTAGGACGGTGGTGTCGGCATCGGTGGCAAGATGCGAGAAGCTGCGGCGATAGCAGTTTGCACATCTTGAGCGGCTGCGTCGATATCGCGGGATAGATCGAACTGCAACGTAATCGATGTACTGCCCAGCGTGCTACTCGAGTTCATCGAGGTGATGCCTGATACCGTGGCGAACTGTCGCTCCAGCGGCGCGGCTACGGCGTTTGCCATCGTCTCCGGGTTAGCACCAGGCAAGCTGGCTGATACGGAAATTGTTGGGAAGTCGATACTGGGTAGATCGTTTACTGGAAGCTGGGTAAAGCCGATGACGCCGGACAACACGATTGCCAGCATCAACAATGTCGTCATTACTGGCCGCTTGATAAAGAGATCCGAGAAACTCATGGAGTACCGCCAGCTTCTCGTCCCTTCCGGCCTCTTGCGCGTGTCTCGCCAGCATTGCCGCTATCCGAGTCTATCTTCGAGGGGTCAACTATTTGAACCTTAGACCCCTCACCGAGTTGTATCTGCCCATCGGTCACGACCGCGTCACCAAGTGCGATACCATGAGAAATTGCAGTGATGCCATTAACTGCAGGACCGATTTTCACCGGTTGCATGTGCGCGGTTTTTCCATCTTTGACCACCCACACGAATTGCCCGGACTGACCCATTTGAACAGCCTCTGATGGTACGGTCACTGCGTTCTTCAAAGTTGTTAGTGTGAGATTGACGTCAACATACTTGCCCGGCCATAAAGCCGAATCAGCGTTGTCGAACACAGCTTTGATCTTCACGGTCCCGGTGGTACTGTCAACGGTGTTGTCCACAAAAGTGACTTTTCCGGTCCGGACCACGTCATCGCCGGCGATATCAACTTTTACATATAGATTGTTGTTGATGTATTTCTGCACTTGCTGAAACTGCTCGGCTGGTACGGAAAACTCGACGTAGATCGGCGCTATCTGATTAATCGTCACCAAAATATCTTCATCAGCACGCACGTTATTACCTTGAAGAACGAGAATTTTTCCAGTCCGACCAGAAATGGGTGAGTTAACCGTTGTGTAGTTCAATTGCACTCGAGCGTTTTCCAATGCTGCCTTCGATGATGCGAGCATCGCCATCGCATTTCTCAAATTCGCTTGATCGGCAACTATCTGTGCTTTGGCAGTATCGATGTTCGCTTTGCCTTCGTTAACGGTGGCAGCAGTCGATTGGCGATCGGTTTCGCGACGTTCAGCTTCTACTTCAGACACGGCTCCGGCTTTCGCCAGTGCACCAAATCTGACGGCGTTGACTTCAGCCAGACTCGCCAGCGCCAGGTCTTTGGTAAGGGTGGCCCGAACCTGTTCCAGTGCAGCCTTGTCCTTCTGGATGGCCGCTTTTGCTTGCGCGATCATTGCTTCTTGTTTGAGAACATCCGATTCACGAATCAAATACTCTGCTTTGAGAGGACGAGGATCAACAGTGAAGAGAAGATCTTTCTTCTTCACCGTCTGTCCTTCTTTAAAGCTCACGCTCACAATCCGCCCACTTACTCTGGATTTCACAGAAACAGCATTCATGGGCACAACCGCACCGATGCTCTTAATTTCAACTGGAATATCAGCGGCTTTTGCAATTGAGATCGTAACTGGGGCGATTGGTTTTTTCGGTTTCTTTTTCTCTGCAGGCTTTAGATTGAAGTAAGCGAAACCCGCAAGAAGAGCCGCGATCACTACCACCACAGCTAAAATGGGACCGGTTCGACGGCTTTTCGTTTCAACAATTTGAGAATTGGGATGCGTAACTAAACTCACAATCAACTGAAAGCTCAATGAAGGAAACAGGCTTCTAGCAGAACCTGACGATATAGTCATAGCATTCGTTCCGCTTGCTGATCTCTTACATTTTTCCAAGATCAGCTAAGAGCAACAGAACGAAAATCTCACATGAGATCGTATGCTATCGGCGACAGGCGACTCTTTCAGGACATGCGATTTCAGAATCGTCGTTTCTGCGAGCCTAGTGCTATCTTCTCATTTATTCGGTGAATTATCGAGCGGTATGTTTCGTATGAAATTCTGTGCTTCGTGTCTTTTGTGACGGCCGCGTGATCGTAACTGACTTTGGCTTTTTTCCAAAATTCCAATGCGGTACCAGAATTTTTTTCGTCGTTGAAGCAATCGCCGAGTCCCTCAAAAACGTCTCCCAAAGCCGGATGACTATCACCGACCTGCTTTTGCCTGATTGCTAAAACTTCCTGATACTCCTTCCGTGCCGCAGCAGCCTGCCCCTGCCGGCGGTGGCATGCTGCCAGCAACTGCAAATCAGACGCATAGTCGTCAGTCTGCTCACCGTCCGCTTTTCGTTCTGCATCGGTTAGGCTTTTGGCGACCTTCTCCGCGTTGACATAATTACCTTTACTGAAATAATGATTGTAGGTATCCCGCACCGCCCGCAGTGCCTCTGGCGTATTCGGACAAGGCAACGCCGCTACAATCATTCTGTAGATGCGCTCCTCGTCGTCGGTATCCTCGCGACCAGAGTATGCCTGAGCCAGTTGAGCCAGACCGTTGAAGTATTTTCCATCGCCTTTCGCCACGTCGGGAGATTCGCGATAAGCGATTGCAAAAAGATTTTCGCTCTCGTGAAAATCCTCTTTGCGAAGAGCGTTTTCCGCCGCCACGCAATACTTCGAGAATCGAGCCTCAACACTGTCATTCGCTCTGATTGTCACTACACCAATACCGCCAAGCAGAGCGTCAGTGCCCAGAATGCCAGCGTCAGCACCAACGATATCGCGATTGCTTACGAGCACATCGTGATAGGTATACGGTTCCGAATCGATTGAAAAACGTGTGACTATGCTGTTGAGTCCACCCGGATCCGCGTGAAGAAGCGTGCGAGTAATTAACAGTGCGTCGATCTTTTGAGTCTTTTCATCAAGCGTCGGATAATGCGAAATCTCGACACGCAGATTATCGCCATCGGTTCTCACCAGTCGGTGTACAGCACCTTTGGGAAGAACCTTAGCGGCAGCCAGCTTACTGGAAAGAACAGCATCCGAAATCGCACCGTCCACCGATTGAAATGAACAAAGGGCCAGCAACGTCGCTGCCAGCGTTATTTTGGTCAGTTCATGAACCTTACGCATTGTTCTGTAACGAGTTTCCCGAAGCTGGCACGCACACAACTGATGGCATCCATAAACGTCGTTTGCCCTTTTGTCCGGTCGGTCAAACCCGACATGAACATGCGAAAATGGTGTCGCAAAACCAGCTTGGACTGATCAGATGGAATTCAAACCTTTGCTTCTCACTGTGGCCGTTAGCCTTGCTACGACGGCATTGTCGCTCACTGGCTTGTATCTGGTTCGCAAAAAAGTCGGACTAGAGAGTCTCCGCGAGTGCCACGAAGTGGCGGGCTATCTTTTGTCTATAATCGGCACGCTTTATGCCGTTCTTCTTGGATTCATAGTGGTAGATTCGTTATCGAAATTCGACAGAGCACGAGTTTTGATCGAAGAAGAAGCCAGCGGAGTGGCTAACGTATTCTTCCTCGCCGACAACTTCCCCCCCAAAGAGCGGCATGAAATCCACATCCGCTGCATCAAATACATCGACGCCGTGCTCGATGATGAATGGGAAACAATGAAGGACGGCAACCCAAGCCCGAAAGCAATTAACGAAATTAGACAACTCTGGACGGTAGTTTCGAAATTCGAGCCCAAAACGCAAAACAATCAATCCCTCTGGGAATCAATGCTCACGTCGATGTCAGAAATCGGCACCAGCCGCCGCCTCCGGATCATCACCGCAAAGTACGGACTGTCAAACGTGATGGCGGGCGTGCTCGTGATCGGCGGAGTAATCACAATCCTGTTCACGTTCTTCTTCGGTCTCGAGAAATTCAAAGCTCAGGCCCTTATGACGGCGCTGGTCAGCACCGCGCTTTCACTAAACGTATGCCTTGTTTTGCTTTACGGTTATCCGTTTCAACGAGGCATCGCGGTCGAGCCGACCGCCTTGAAATTCGACAAAAAAATAATCACGCTTGAACTCGAAAGGCGGGGAGAGCCGCTTCAATAGGATCCGAGTCCGAAGCGCGAAACGCTTGCCGCCGAACGGTTTACCGCCCCTGCAAAACTTCAACCGATATCGGTTTAAGGCCGAGGAGAAGGGAGCACTTGCCAGAGAGGCTTGCGACGCGCAAATATTCGCCGAGTTAACGAAGTCGCCTAGGCCAAATTGGCGCAGTGAGATAACATGTCCCCTTTCGCCGCCGAGGTGCCTTGGAAATGCCTACGGTCACGCTAGATCCGGTCGTCGTTCGGGACGCCAAGCCAAATGCGCTTGAAACTCCCTACTCAGAAGTGATTCTGATGGAAAAACCAATTTCAACCTCGACTGACAGTTCGTCAACCGCTTCGGATGATTCATCTCCGCTTCTCGATGTCGATGTTCAAGAAAAGTTGGAAGCGAGCCTGCAAGCAACTGAAGGTTCTCAAAAATCCATCACTGGACCATCGCGATGGCATGCGCTTCTTGCCACATGGCTTGGTGGAGTATTCGACGGCATGGATTCGTCGATCTTCGCGATCGTTCTCTATCCATCGCTATCAGATCTTCTCAACACTACGTCCCATGCGGTTGTCGCAGTGCATGGCTCTTACATCATCGCACTGTTTATGTTCGGCTGGGCAGCCGGAGCAATCGTCTTCGGAACAGCGGCGGATCACTTTGGTCGCGCAAGAGTCCTCACGTTCACTATCATTTTGTATGCGCTCTGCACTGGTCTTTGCGCCACCGCGCACTCCTGGCAGGAATTAGGATTCTATCGATTCCTCGTTGGCGCCGGCATCGGCGGCGAGATGGGAATCGGTGCAGTACTTTTAAGCGAATGTTGGCCCGGTAAATCGCGAGCGCATGCTGTCGGTGCAATGGCTACATCGCTTGGTTTCGGATACTTTCTCACCGCCGGACTCAACTTATGGCTTGGACCGTACGGTTGGAGATGGTTGTTTGTCGCGGGCATCGCGCCAGCATTTCTCACCGTTTATATAAGAATGAAACTGAAGGAACCCAAACAATTCGTCGAACTTCAGAACGCCCGCCAGCAACAAAAGACTGACGGAAAGAAGAGCGAGCACACTCTGATTTCCAGTGTAATGGAATTGTTTAAACCACAAAACAAATCTAAGACACTAGCTATAGTGGCAGTATCCAGCACTGCAATAGTAACTTGGTGGGCCGTTATCGCCTGGATTCCCGCTTGGATCAATCAACTGACAGGCGATCTGGCTGTCTCAGAGCGCAGCCACGCGATGATGATGAAAGACATCGGCATGATTTTGTCCGGCGTGCTCGGTGGCTGGATAATCAGCAAACTCGGCTATAAAAAATGTATGGCGATCAGTTTCGTTATGGCATTCGTTTGTGCAGTCGGGATGTTTCTCACCGTCAATACCTTTGGAACGCCGCTACTGTTCTGGATTCTCTCGGTCGGATTTTTCGCTCACCTGCCATTCGTAATTCTATGGATGTATATTCCTGAACTCTACGAGGCGCGTATTAGAAGCACCGCATTTGGTTTCACATACAACATTGGTCGCTTCGCGGCAGCCTTCGCTGCAATTGGAAGCGGAGAGCTCATCAGCGCTTTTAACGGCTCGTACGCCCTGGCTGCATCAACTGTTGCAACTATTTATATCGCCGGTGCAGTCGCGACGATTTGGATGCCGAAAACTTCAGGTCAGGTCGACTAATCGACAAACCTAAAAGTCCCTTTGCTTGGTTTGAACCGATATCTTTGAGGATTCAAAGTCCGGTCACTGCAAGTCGAATTTCGTCATCGGTGATGGCATGCTCTTTCATTTTCGGGAGGTACTCATCAAGCATCTCGCCATGCCATTCTTGTTGACTCGCGCCTCTCATACCCTTCACGATAGAAGCAATCAGCGCGATCCAGTACTGACGCTCTGGCTTTCCAATTTGCTTCTTTATTGACTCGAAGGTGTACTCAGAATGGCCAGCCCTTTCAAGTTCGACTATAAATTCGAGAGGAGTCGCCTGAGCGGGATCTAGTAAACGAGGCCATCCGCCGTACCTCTCGGCGATCTCATCTAACGCGCCGTCGAATAGATTGAAGCTTGAAAGATGCGTGCCCACGTTTGCCCCAAGCGCATAGTCGATTGATCAATAGTAGCTTGTGAATGAGCACAGCAGAGGGAAGTTTATGGATTCGTGAAGCAGCGATCGTCACTATTACAACTCTCAATTAATCTAAATTCCACGAGCAAGCACACATCTGTGCAGCCGTAGAAAAATTGAATATGTAGAATGAAGTGACAAGTGCATTCAGGAGGTTCTCCAATGTCATCGAAGCGAACACTCTTACTGAAGAAATTTTCTAACGGCAAAACTAGAAAACCTCAGAAAAACATTCTTAGCTCGCTACCGAGTATTGGTGCGCTGAACGGCAGAGACTTCGATGACAACACAATGCAGCTCGATGAGAACCGCCATTCGCGCGTCGTTCGAATAAAGCCTTTCTCGTTTCCTCTAACTGAAAAGGAACGCATTGCATTTGCAGTGACGCTTGAAGAACTCGTCAGAACGTCTGAACTGGATCTGCAAGTCGTGGTCACCAGCAAGCTGGTTGACGTTGACCGCGCTCTTGAAGGTTTTAATCAGGGACGAGCCATGACTAACGAGTACTTGCGCTGGTTGGGTGACTACACGCACAAATGGTTTGCGCGCGTTGCTGATGTATCCTGCATTCCGACTAGAGAGTTTTACTTAGTCGCGAGCACTGCACGAATTGCCGAAGAGAATTCGTTCGAATCATTCGAACATCACTTCAAAGACCTCATGCAGCACATGGAGAGAATAAAGCTCGAACCCAAGATCTTAAAACGATGTGAACTTCGCAAGTTGTTGTACTCGAACCTGAGACTGTCTTTTACTGAAATTTCCGAACAACCGGTGGAGATGCTGAGTCCTTCGTCGATCCCCGATGTTGAAATTCAAGAATTCAAAAACCATTTAATTGTTGATAGCACTTTTGTTGCAACATACACGATGACAGAGATGGCAAGTAACGTTTGGCAAGGCTGGTTGGCCAAACTTTTGATGTCGCCGATTAAGAGGTTCGTAGCTAGTTTGCACTTACAAAAGTGCGATGTTTCTCGTGCAATCGAAGAAGCAAAACTGATGATTGGCTCAAATAATCGAACATTGCGTGAATTAGAAAAAGACGTTTGCAAAGACAAATGTACAATTGTCGATGCCAGTTTTCATCTTGCGACCTTCGCAGAAACGGCCACTGAACTCGAACACGCATCAGAACTCGTCAGGAAATTTTCGCAGAAAACCGCAATCGTACAGCTTGCCACAAATCAGCAGTTTGATGCATGGCAATCATGCCTCCCCATTGGTGTTAACAACGCAGGCGTATCGCACCGCATAAAATCGAACGATGCAACGTCCCTCTGGTTGGGGTACAGCGATCAAACCGGACACATCACCGGTTTTCCGTTCGCCTACGGCCGAGCATCCGAGCCTGTTCTACTCGGTCCGGCTAGAGGCTCGATCATTCTTATTGCCGGCTCAAACGAGGAAGAGCGTAGGCTTGCACAAACGCTCCTCACGATACGGATGGCAGTTACCGACTACTCAATTCTCCAATTTAGCGGATCCAATAACCTCAAACACTTACTCAGCGCACTTGGACCAGGCCTCTCCGCGGTGATTGGAAGCGACGGTCTCGACGACATGAGCTTGTTGAAAGCCACAGGTTTTGACAAGACTTTCGCATTGAGATGCGTCGATCTTTCCACGACAAACGGACGATGTCCAAAGGGTTCTCTAAACAGATTCGCTAAAGTTTGCCAATTATTCGCTGAGTCAGAGGACGCTCGAGTTCCCGTAATAATTATTCCAGACCTTTCTGCCTTTGCAGAATCACCCGAAGGATTTGAAGCGCTGGAAAAGATTATAGGCACAGCAAAATCTCTCAACTCGGTTCTGATAATTAACTCCAACACCGGAACTCTTCGACAATCGCCAAAGATTTCGGAGATGATTCTAGAGGCTTCCGAAACCCGGTTGATAATGCCTCAAACTAAAGTGGATGCTGACTTCGCGCGAGACAAAATCCTCGGTTGCGGTGATTCGTCCACTTTTGAAACACTGGCTCGACTGCAATTTCCCAAAGATGTCTGGTGCTATCTCACAACGCCACATTCTATCGGTTTGGTCCGTTTGGTTATGAGCCCAATGGAGTATTGGATGTACTCTGAATCCGCAGATGACGAGGCGCTCCGCGAAGCGATGTGGCAAGAAGTTAGGACAAAAAATCCGAAACTGTCAAACACTGACGCAGCAAGACAATCGGTGTACTATCTTGGTCTACAACACAATTAGGATTCGGCGGTGTGTGTGAATTGTTGCGAGTATTTAGCAAGCGCTTGCTCGAACACTTCGCGAAGTGGTATTCCATGCCGTTCTGCGTAGGTCGCGCAGTCGGCGTATTCTGGTTGAACGTTGACTACATTTCCATTCAAGTCGCGACCGATCTTGATTCGAATTGACCACAAATCGGAAAGTTTGACTTCCGCGAACTCGCGCTCTGCGACCAGGCGCTCGACGGAGTATGTTCTGACGCCGAGTGTCGTCGTTTCCTTCAGAAGAAGCGTTTCAATTTTGCGTCGGTCTTCGGGTTTCGAGAGGACGGTTATTAAATGTCCGCTGCGGCCTTTTTTCATTGTTGCGGGAACGACCGCGATGTCTAGTGCGCCCTGCTCAAGGGCTTTCTCAAGAGCGTAGGCAATAATATTTGGCGGGCAATCGTCGATCGTAGCTTCGATTACATTTATGATCTCGGCACGAAACTGAGTACCGCTGTCGTCAAATACGAATGAGTCGGAACTAGTTTCGAGAGATGAAGACGAGCTCGAAGAACCGCCCCGTGGTGAGCCTTGACCAAGATTTGCGCACTGTCCTACAAACATTCTAACAGCGTTTGGATGCGATTTCGGGTTCATCGTACCAGCACCATATCCGACACTATCGATGTTTTGAAATGCCGGAATATTACCCCACGATTCGGCGATCGTCGTAAGAATCGCCGCGCCGGTCGGTGTGAGGCATTCGTAGTTGATCTTCAGCGACCCAATCGGCGCGCCGGAGTTTTGAACGAGATAAGCTACCGCCGGAGCAGGAACGGGATAAATTCCATGATCGGTTTTTACAGTGCCACCACCTAAGGTGAGTGGAGAAACAACTGCTTTCTCTATTCCGAGCAAATCATATCCAATGGCAAAGCCGACAACGTCAATGATTGCATCGATTGCACCGACTTCGTGAAAGTGAACGTCGTCCGGGTCAACACCGTGCACTCGTGACTCCGCGAGCGCGAGATTTTTAAAGATCGAAAGAGCCAAATTCTTAGCACTCGACGAAATCGAAGAGTCTTCGATGATTCGGACAATCTCTTTAACGCTGCGACCATGCGAATGTGCGTGGTCGTCATGCTCGTGATCCAGGTCTTCACTACCGTGGTCGTGAGTATGGATGTGATCGTGCTCGTGTCCACCACCATGACGGAGCTCTTGATTGTGATGGTGCTCATGACTCTGTTCACGACTCTGTTCATGACCGTGTCCATGACTGTGTTCATGACCGTCTGAATGACCGTGACTGTGTTCATGTCCAGGACTATGTTGATGACCGTGTTGGTGCTCATCACTTTCGTGAACATGCTCGTGCTGGGATGAACTGTCCATGCACTTCACGGTCATCTTCTTAGACGCGATGAGACACCGCATCACATCTTCGATTTCGATTTCAAAACTATCCGGAGGAATCGCAATTTTTTTGAGCTCTGCAATCCAAAGTTCAGGGTCAAGTCCGTTCGCCAAGAGCGAGGCGCAGAGCATATCTCCTGCGGCACCGAATTGACAATCGAAGTACGCGACTTTCAAAGGTTCACCTCTTTGGCATCTCCACGATACCGAGATCGGTATCAACGATTACCTTTGCCGTTACGCTCGCGTTTTTGGAAACGTCCGGATAGCGGTTGTTTAGCAAGACGAATTTTTTGTCGCCAGGTGTCAGTGTCATCAAAAATGAACCATTGCGTCCGGACATCACAGCGCCACCGCCATAGATCCGTTCCTTCAAATCGGAACCGTGATGACGACTGTACGCCTTCACTACAATGCCTTTGAGCGGTTTCCCTTCACACATCACTTGACCCTTGACCGGGTATCCGCGCCTCAAAGTGACGATGTAGTTTCGACCTTCGTCGCCCGGCACATCATCATACAAGGCAGACGCCAAGCCCGACTTCTTAGGTCCTGATACCTCGAGAAAACAAGGTCCGCACGATGGGTGACTTATCGAAAACTTTCCTTCGCCGTCGGTGTGGGTCGTGGCGGAGACCTCGTTGTCTGAGCTCCAGAGTTCCACTTTTACACCGCTCAGCGTTTTAAGTTTGTGGTCTCGAACCTGACCACTGATTACCTTCTCAAGCGCATACGCGGGAAGCTGGATCGCCAAACTCGCAAGGCTGAGGAAAAGAAATTGATGGAAAGCCCGATTAGCAGTTCGCAATGACATCTGACAATTCTTGAAAAGTCGAGGACAATAAAGGAATCTACTAAAGAGTAACAGACCGCGCGACCATCATGCCTATTCAGATTGGTTCACTAACAGTGCCTGGACGTGTCTACGTGCCCCCGATGGCTGGGGTCACGGATATCGTTTATCGCAGCATTGTAAGAAAAGTGGACAAGGGCTGCATGCTGGCGACCGAGATGGTTTCCAGCAAGAGCCTGATGTTTCAGCCCGAGAGCAGAATCATGGACCTGGCGCCAGATGAGCATCCAATCGGTATTCAAATTTTTGGTCATGAACCGGAAATTATGGCAAATGCCGCAAAACTAGCACAGGCTAAGGGTGCGGACTTTGTAGATATAAACATGGGTTGTCCCGTTCCCAAAATAACGAACGGAAAAGACGGCTGTGCCTTGATGCGCGAGCCTGACCTGGCAAGAGAAATTGTCATCGCAATCAAAGAAAGCGTTCAGATCCCGGTGACAGTCAAGTTTCGCCTGGGATGGGACGAGAGTTCGAAAACCTGCGTTGAGTTCGGAGAAATGATTGAAGGCGCCGGAGCCTCTGCCGTTACGGTTCACGGACGCACACGCGCTCAGCGCTACGCCGGAAACGCCGATTGGAGCATGATTGCCCTCGTCAAGAAAGCTCTATCCATCCCAGTTTTCGGCAATGGCGATGTTTTCGAACCGGAAGACGCCCTGCGCTTGCTCGAACAAACGAACTGCGACGGCGTGGCTGTGGCGCGCGGGACGCTGGGTAACCCATGGCTGATCCCTCGAATCACAAAATATCTGGATCACGGAATCCTCGACCCTGCGCCGGATTCGATTGAAAAACTCATTCTTGCAATGCACCACTGCATTGGTTTGATGGCTTACAAGGGCATCCGCGTTGGCACAAGCGAATCGCGCCGCCATCTGATTAACTACACGAAGGGCATGCACAAAAGCGCACCTTACCGAAACCGGCTCACGCAGATAAACAGCGCTCGCGAAGTAGTAGAAATTCTCTCGGAACTCGTCGAACAAGAAGGCGGCACCGAAGGCAAAAACCGCTTCCTGGCTGCCGTAGAGAAATACGATCTCGACACCGTCGGCAAACTCGTGGAGGAGAGCAAACTCTCCCGCGACGACACACTCATACGCGAAGCCCGCCAACTGGCTACCGCTGCGCTTTAACTACCAAATAGTTTTACTCCGTGCGTCTCAGCGTTTGCAATGTGGCTTGAGAGGGTCTTTCGAGACGATGGCTGGATCCATTGCTCCAGCCTTTTGCGCAATCGAGTGTTCGAGCGCCGGTTCTTCTTTGAATGAGTCCAGTACTGCAGTTAGCTTCGCAATTTTACCGTTAGGTCCATAAATCGGCTGGAAGTAGAACACGTCTATAGCTTGGTCCACGCAAAATGACAGCGTCTCGGACATGATGCCTAAGACGAATATAGTCGAGCACAAAACAAATCCAAACCGGCTCAACTTTGTTGTCGACTTCAGTCTCACACTGTGTGCCCTCCTTCCCTACTATAGCGGGCATCCCTGGACATTGAAAACTTCAACCGTTATCGGTTTAGGTTCTGCGGCAAAACAAAAAAGCCGCCCTCTTGGAGTCAGGAGGCGGGTTCAAAGCAGGCTATCAGACAGGTTTAGTGGTGATACAGAATAATGATTTCGATCAGCGCGAACATCCAGGCGAATGGGCAGGCGATAGCGAATGCTGTTTCAAGCCCCCAGTCGATCGTGGCTCCGTCGCGCCAGTCGCAAAACCAGAGCACGCCGTTGATTACGGGTGTCATGCACCATCCCATAATCCCAGATAGCAGGGCAAACAATAAAACGAAGGACCACATGTCCATTTTGGGTGCCGATTCTCCCCTGATAAATTCAGCGTTAGAACTAGAGTCTAAGGCCGACGGGCGTCTTTGACAACGGGAATTGTCCCACTGCCAACGAGCTTAAAGGCTTTTTATCCAGTTTTAGTAGATGTGATAGCCGGAAGTTGAAATCAAAATCGTGCCGTCGCCCTCAGCAGCTACCATCTGCAGCGCCTGAATTACGGCGTTGGTGGTCTTGTGCTGTTCGCGGGTTTCATTCTTGATCTGTTTGGCGCGCTGGGCTACTTTCAATACCAGCTCATAACGGTTGGTGGTTTCATCCAAAAGTTGATCGAGAATATTGGTTGTGCTCATTTGTTCACCCAGAGGTTCAAGTCACTTGCTGCGTGGCTTATATACGCAGTCTCTCAGCATACACGATCGACTCCAGATTGCGTACTGCTTCGGTCAGATTGTCATTTATAACTTCATAATTGAAGAGGTGGCGTTGCTTGATCTCGCCTTCTGCCTTCCTCAAACGCTCGCTGATTTTTTCTTCAGACTCGGTTGCTCGCGTGCGAAGCCGCTCGGCAAGCGCATCGAACGAGGGAGGAGAGAGAAAGATCAAAACAGCGTCTTTGCGTTTTTCGCGAACCTGCATGGCGCCTTGAACTTCGATTTCAAGAATCACGTCGATGCCGTGATTGAGCATGTCGTCAACCCAGACCGACGGGGTGCCATAGTAATTGCCGGCAAACTCCGCATACTCTAAGAATTCGCCACGATCACGCATTTCGAAAAATTCCTTTTCCGAGCGATAGAAGTAGTGAACACCTTCATCTTCGCCTTTGCGTCGAGCGCGTGTTGTGACCGAGACTGACTTGGCAATCTTGTCGACTTCTTCCAAAGTTCTGCCAACAACGGTTCCCTTGCCGACTCCGGACGGACCGGTTACGACGAGCAAAGTCCCGGAACGCCCTGGATTTCGCTCTTTTTTGTCAGCCGACACTAAGGTCACTCCAGGCTTCAGCTCAGTACTATTCTTGGTTTCCATTCGACCCTCACTGCCTTGAACACTTAAGGCTCGGTGAAACCAATTATGCCTGGTTTAATTTCCACATGCAACGCGCATGCATGGGCATTTCCACAAGGCAGTCGCGAAGATTTATTTGGATCTTGGCCGCTAAGCCACAAGTGGGGGACTCCTGGCATGTCCAGATGCCCCGGCCAATGCACAAGTGATTGAACACGTTGCAATCAAATGATTAGCCGGATTTGCCAAAGTGGAATAAGCAATTTATCCGCTCGCGATTCATATAAAGTATCGGCAAATTTGTTAGATTTGTCGCACTCAATAAGATGTTACGCCCATGCAACCATTTGACGCATTATCAATCAGGGCTGTGTTGCAAGAAGCAAAGCCGCTCCTCATCAACCGGAAGGTTGATCGCGTCTTTCAGCTTGGACGTGATGAGGTTCTCATCTCTTTGCGTTCTAAAGGTGGAACAGTCAGTCTATTTTTATCAGCACAGTCGGTCTACGGGCGGATGTGCTTGGTTCGCATTCCAAGCACTTCTGAGAATCAAGAAAAGAGTCCTAAAGAACGGAATGTTCAAGAACGATATCAATCGAAGTATGGAGCGAATGCACCACCAAATTTTTGCCTTGTCCTGCGCAGACACTTGACCGGAGCAACTCTCGTCGGAATAGAACAACTGCCCGGCGAGCGCATCATCGATTTCGTTTTCTCGACAACCGATGAAGTTGGAACCACATCCTTGAAAATTCTGACAGCAGAAATAATGGGACGGCACAGCAACCTCGTCTTCTGGGACAAAGCGACCGAAAAGATTCTAGTGCCTTCGCATGCTGTGACAAGAGAGATGAGTCGGCAGCGAGAAGTTTTGCCGGGGCTCAAGTATGAAAGACCGCCAGGTCAGGATCGGCAGAGTATATTCGCCGTAACGGAAAATGACCTGCGCGAAAAGTTTTACGAGCTGCGAAAAGCGTTTTCGGAGCAGTATGCCGCTCAGCACACGGAAACTGGCGTCAAGAGCCCGTCTGAAATCAACGAGCGAAACGCGACCACGGCTCCCGGCGCAGTTGGCACACTGACGGCTGATACCACAGGTAGTGCTGCAGTGTTGCCGGTTACTTACGAGCAATGGCTTCTATCGACGTTTACCGGGCTCGGTAAGCACCTGAGCGAGGAAGTAATTCTCGGAGCCGGTGTGGACAACATGCTGGCAAACACGGTGTGCAATGATGACGCAATCGATCGCATCGTCAAACAAGTCAAACTGTTGCAATCTCCACCTCAATATAAACCGGCTATTCGAGCTGACTTGAGCCGTTATTCCATTTTGGGATGGTATACGGATCAAGAAAATGAAGAGGTGTGGAAAAAATATGCTTCGGTCAATGACATGGTCGAAGAATATTTCAGAGCACTCGAAGCTCGAGAGCAGTTCATCCAATTGCGCGAAAAGATAAAAGCTGAAGTTACAGCGGAATCGTCGCGGCTGGAAACGCGAAAACAGGTTGCCCAATCTCATGTAAGTGCCCAGGATGAATTAGATCAACTAAAAAAATCCGGAGACAGCATCCTATCGAATCTGCAAATGATCAAACCCGGACAAACCAGTCTGGTCGTCCCTGATTGGACTCATGATGATGGTCGCAATCTGGAAATCGAACTTAATCCCAATCTGTCAGCCGTTCAAAACGCTCAAGGTTTGTACCGTCGCTATGCGAAACTTCGCTCGCGGCAAGGTGCGGCGCAAAGCACTTTTGACGAAGTGACAAAGCGCCTCGATTATTTGAACCAGGTTCGTGCTTCTGCCGAATCGGCAAAAGACATCGCAGAACTCCACCGTATAAAAGATATGCTGAGCGGCAGGAAAGCTCAACCGAATCACACTGGCAAAGCCGATTCCAAGCAACAACAGAAACCGGCTAATAACAAACCTGGTGGCGCCCATGGTGGCGGTGGAAAACCTAAAATGATGAACCTAACATCATCAGATGGATGGACCATATTTGTCGGTCGCAATCGAAATGAGAATGACCATCTGGTAAATAAAGTTGCTAATCCAAACGACCTCTGGTTTCATGTGCTCGGTCAGGGGGGAGCGCATGTTCTCGTGCGCGTGCCGTCGAATAAACAAGAACCGCCAAAAACCACTATTTTGGAAGCGGCTCAAATTGCCGCTCGTCTATCAAAGGCGGGTTCGGGAACCAAGGTTCGTGTGGTCTATACGCAGATCAAGCACGTAAAGAAGATCGATTCGAACACACCAGGTCTGGTGCGATACGAAAACGAGAAAACGGTCGAGGTCGACACTGCTCAGCCGATGCCGAAACTCATGAAGTCCTTGTTTAAGTAGTTTGCACTTCGTGCGGGCGCGCTTTGAATAGCAGCGCTGTGCGCAGGGGATAGCGCACCGAATTACATTTTGCGGAACAATCCCACTACCACGCCTTGAATCTGCAAGTCTTGCGAGCGATCGATAAAGATTGGCTCCATCTGCGAGTTTCCAGGTTGCAGACGAAAACGTCCATTCTCCTTGAAGAAGCGCTTGAGCGTCGCGGAACCATCTTCAAGAAGCGCCACCACAATTTCTCCGTTCAGTGGAGACGGGCTTGGCTTCACGATTACATAGTCACCGCTGTAAATGCCATCGTCGATCATCGAATCGCCGCGAACTTCCAATGCATAGCACCCGGACCCTGCGTACTCGCTTTCAACGCGAAGATATTCCGGAGTTTCGATAGCGTCAATCGGCACACCGGCTGCGATACGACCCGCAAGTGGAACACCGACTGGAGGGACTTCCGATTCCGCATCCGATGACGAGTCCGCCAGGTTGTGATTCTCGGTGGCGTACTTATTTTTGTTTTCAACCGTAATATGTTTCAAACCGTCCTCGACAACTCGCATCGAGCGGTTGAGCTTGGGCTCCCAGTGAACCAAGCCCTTTTTCTTCAGCGCTACTACGTGCTGATGAACGGTCATACGATTTTTCAATCCAAGAGAAGTAGCTAGCTCTTGAAGGGTGGGGGGATATCCATTTTGGTCGGTCAACTCGACGATCGCGTTGAGAACGTCGTGCTGACGCGTTGGAAGCTCCTGAAGCATACTAGTTCCTCAATTTCCCACTATATATATACCAACGATTTCGTCCGGTACACATACGTAAGTATAGTATCGCTTTCGCGACCTGTCTACCCTTTTTCGAAAATCAGTTTATAGAAATTTGAGCAATCACTATCAGTCATTGCCGAGCACCACTCCCGGTGCCCACTCGACAGTCAAAAGTTTTTTAGAAAAATACAAAACCGGTTTGCTGATCGCTTCCAGACCGAGCGGTGCAAGCATGGTGTTGGTTTTAAACTCGGCTTCGGCAATCTGCAAAGGCCACTGCGCATGATGAACATGGGCGCGCAGAATTTCGCCAGCACCGGATATGGTGTACAAACAATATCGCTCAGTCAAAAAATGTTCGAGTGTTCCCGGCTGAGATTGAAAAGGTTCTCCACTGGCACGATAAATTACATCCAGTTCAGCCGCCAATCCTCGTCTATCCGTACGCTTACTGCGGTATTGAAGACCGCCGGCACATTCCACCGCGCGCATCTCGGCAAAGTAATATGGAAGGTGAAACCAGGTTCGCGCCCCCTCGACGGCCAACAAGCTCGATGCATCAAGTGAGAAGAAGTAAACCCCTGGCACACCGCCTACGGTGACATAGGTTCTGACGTTCAACTCGAGAAAGTCCGAGAGAACGGGCACGAGCGGCGCCAGTCGAGAACACACTTTCTGCATCTTGAACGGAACCACACCAATCCAGGCGGCACCGCCGAAGGTATCAATCTGCAGCTCCGGTGGAATCAGTTTTTGAACAACGTCGGGTTCAAATTTCCAATGAGCGAACAGCAACTCATTCCAACATTGAGTCATCACCCACGCCGCCTTGGGATGCGGAAATGGGCGATGAGCTGTAGCTAGAAAAAGTTCTTTCAACTTATAGGTTTAAAGAATTCGTTGCCCAAGGCACGACAAGATGAGTTCAACCGCGAGCTTTGCCGTGCCGTTTTTTATGTCGTTAGCAGGGTTCAATTCCACAATATCGATCGAGCGAATCAATTGTGTCTCGGCCAGAAGCGTCAAGGCCAGGTGACTTTCGCGATAGTTCAAACCACCGCGACTTGGTGTGCTGACGCCAGGCGCAACATCCGGATCGATAACATCGATATCGAAGGAAACGTGAAGACCGGCTGAATCCGAGCCACATGCGCCGAGGGCAAGATCAGTGACCCGACCGAGACCAAGATGATCGATATCACGGATGGTGAATGGTGTAATACCAGTTTGATCGATTAACTCGCGCTCAGGCGGGTCCAGATCCCGAATTCCAACTAATACGGATCGATTTCCAGAAATTTTCGGCGAGAAGCCCAGCAACTCGGTGAGGCGTTTGTCCCCGGTTCCCAGCGACACAGCAAGTGGCATGCCATGGACGTTGCCGCTGCCGGAAGATTCAGGAGTGTTGATATCGCCGTGCGCATCGAACCAGAACAAACCCCACTGCTGCTGGAGTTTGCGATAGTAGTTGGCAACACCTGCAATACTGCCGATTGCCAAAGAGTGATCGCCACCGATTGTGATTGGAATGGTGCCGGCTGCCATGGCGGCTTCGACTGCTGCTGCCACGTCAAGGCTGACCTGCCCGATTTCGGGGACACACTTCGCCGGTGATTGTTTATCCCACCAACAAACTGAATAAGGAACGGGAATGTCGACTTCATCAGCAACTTTGAAACCGAGTGCTTCGATACTTTCCGGCAACTCAGCAACCCTGATCGCTGCCGGACCCATGCTGACGCCCCGGTGTGATCCGCCCAGGTGGAGCGGTACGTATATCAATGTGACAGAATCGATTTTCTTGCCACCTGCCTTTGCCACGTTTTCTGGCTGGGGTGATTTCTCAGAAGATTTCTTTGTTTCTGGTGCCAACATATCGCTGTTCTTTCCTCAATTTGCCAAACACAATAGCGGGTTAGAGCCGTGGTGGTTCTAATCCGCTGACGTTGTGAACCGCATCCCTAATGGAATCCGTCCTGTCTAATTTCCGTTACAGAGCGCAAGTTGACAGGGGTACAACACTCGCATCTTTTCTACCCTAGTGTATAATCTTCCGATAGTTTTGTCTGTGATTGTCGCGACAAAATGCCGATTTAGTCGGAAGACAGCCGCTTTCAATCCGCGTGCTATGTGAAGCATATGTGCTTTCCAAAGCAGCGTCGAAGCAAAAGGCTTCGCCGAACTGAATCCAATGGAGGTTAGTGTTGTGATTCGGCCTATCGTAAAACTTTTCTTCCTTGCCAAGGCAACCTTAGAAGTCGGGCGTGAGCGCCTCGAAGATTGTCTTGACGCAGTTACCGCCAGAGCGAGCGAGTACAAGTCGACCAGCAACGAGAAGCTGTCCGAAACAAAGGATCGCGCCTCACAAGTCGCAAACGAGCTCTCACAACACATCTGGCAACGTTCAGAAATTCTTGAAAGTCAAGTGCGCGAAAAAATCCGCAGACAAGTCGCTGATTTTTCGCTTGGTGCACTTGGTGACTCTACCGAGATCAACGAGCTTCGCGCCGAAATCGCAACGCTGCGAGCTGAGATCTCTGAAATTAAACAGATGAAAGCATCGGTTTAAGTTGAGTCGGGCAGCAAGCGCGCGAAACGATGAACAAAATCGTTTTGCATCTATATTATCCGGACGCCCTTCCTGCTTGACCTCTTTGTCACCAAAGCTCATGTCATGAGAGAGAAACCATCAAACGACGGTCAAGAAAGCTCTTCGAAACAAAGCGATCCGAAGAAATCATCGTCAAAATCTGATGGCAGTTTGCCGAACCCGGATCAAAAGAAACAAGATCCGGAGCCGAGTAGCACGGACCAATCGAAATCTAAAAGCAAAGCAGTTGGTGATCAAAACGAGCGACCAACCGCAGAGTTGGGCGGAAAGAAAATTACTGCGAGTGCTCGCGAAGCGGCAATCGTCAATGAAGTAGCCAAGGAAGTTGCCAGAGAAGTGGCAATTCCAAAAGAAACCGCCAGTGACACAAATCTGCAACCACTCGGATTGATTGCATACGATCCGATTAAAGCAGATCGTTCGATACGCCCATCAGAACTGGTTAAAGATAAGCGCTTCTGGCAGGTAAGCAAAACCTTGTCGCTATTCGTCGCTGGTTCAATTTCCGAAAAGTACGGAAAGGATACGGGGCTGACCAACAGCGAGAAGCGCAAGAAACGCGCAGGAAGAGTGCGACAGGCGCTCCTGGAACTTGGACCTACATTTATAAAACTGGGACAATTTCTAAGCGTCAGACGTGACATCCTCTCTGACGAAATGGCAGATGAATTGACACTTCTGCAGGACAAGGTTCCGCCTTTTGATATCGCCACGGCTCGCAAAATTATCGAGCAGAACTTAAATGCGGCACCGGAAAAGCTATTTATAAAGTTCGAAGAAACTCCGATTGCCTCTGCAAGTATCGGGCAAGTTCACCGCGCCTGGCTCAAGGATGGCACCCCTGTCGTGGTGAAGGTGCAACGTCCCGATCTGGCAACGCGCTTTTATCAGGACCTTGGCTACATGCGGCTCGCCACTCGGGTCGGCAATCGTCTGAAGAAGAGCGAGATCTGGGATGAATGGTTTCAATTATCAGACGAATTCGGACGCACTCTCTTTCAGGAAATCAATTACATCCAGGAAGGAAAAAACGCCGACCGCTTGAGACAGATATTGAAGGATCACCCGGACATTCGGGTGCCGCGCGTATTCTGGAAATTCACAGGCAAGCGGGTGCTTACTCTCGAGTATATTCCGGGCATCAAGGTCAACGATGTAAAAGCGCTTGAGGACTCAGGTCTCGATCTGGTTTCTATTGGAAACAAACTGGTGAGCTGCTATCTCGACCAGGTGCTGCTCCATGGTTTTTTCCACGCAGACCCGCATGCAGGCAATCTTGCCATCGACGATTGGGGCAACGTGGTACTTTACGACTTCGGCATGATTGGCGAAATCACTGATGCGCAGCGCGAAGCAATTACCGGATGCATCGGCGCAGTTATAAGACGCGACATGGATGATTTGATCGTAAATCTCAAAATTCTCGGCATCGTCAAAGAAAATGCCAGAATCGAGCTGGTTCAGCGCGCCATTGAGCCTTTGATAGACTACTACGCTGGAAAAGGGCTTCGCGAGCTGGATTTCTCGCATCTGGAAAACGATATAGATCAGATAGCCGGCGAAAGGGCTATTTGCATGCCGCCGACACTGGCGTATTTGATCCGCACAGGAACCTCACTGGAAGGGGTTGCACGCACGCTGCATCCAAACTTCAGTTTTGTCGAAGCCGCCAAACCTTCGCTTCGCAAGTGGATTTTGAATAAACCGGATCAGGCGGCTAATGTTCTCAAGCTCATGGGAAACGAGTATGCAAGCGCCTTAAAGGCATCCTGGATGAAATTGATAAATGCCAAAACACTGGATGCATCGCTTGCGTTTTTGCAGCCACAGCATAAAGGTCAAGTGGAGAAGAGCCGCCCATCGACATCACAAATGACAACTCAAATCGGCCGATCGAGCACTTCGTCTCAAAATATCGACGATTTAAAGTCGCCAAGTGCAGGATTCGAAAACGCCCATGAGCTGGGCGATTTGCTCAATCAACTCGACGAAGTGAAAAGCCGAGTAAAGAGTTTAGAGAGTGAGATCGGAGAGTTCGCGAAAAATAGAGTAAATTTACTAGTGCAGTCCATGTGGCTACTCGCTTTTTCCATTTTGTACTTGGGGACCTGCTTGATAACCGAACTGCGACCATACTCCAATTATTTTTTGATTGGAAATGGTGTAATGGTGGCAAGAATAATTGGACACCTGATCAGATCAAGTAAACTACTAAGAGGCCGATCTGGGACAACCGAGCTTTCTAGGAGGCAACGGAGATAAGGTATGCTTAAATGGCGTGCGGCTGCACGAACTGATGCGGGTTGCCAGCGTCAGAGAAACGAAGACAACTTTTGGATGAGCCCGGATCAACGGGTATTTGCGGTTGCCGATGGAATGGGTGGCGCGGTAGGCGGCTCCCGAGCAAGTAAGCTTGCTGTCGAGGCGATTGAAAAGTCGTGGCGAGAAGGTCCCCCGATTCTCGATGACAGAGACAAAATCCAGAAATGGCTGGACGAAACGGTCAATATGGCAAACCATAAGGTTTGGCATGAGGCCGAAGAAGACGCGTCTGTACGCGGAATGGGCACCACGGTGGTGGTGGCAGTCCAGTCTGATAACAACATGCTTCAGATCGCACACGTAGGTGACTCAAGAGCCTATCTGGTGCGAGATGGAAAACACACATTGCTGACCAATGACCACTCAGTGGTGCAAGAAATGGTCCGTGCCGGGCGATTGACTGAAGAACAAGCCCGCATCAATCCTTATAAGAACTTAATCACTCGATGCCTGGGTCACGAAGAGCGTGTCGAAATCGATCACACGCCAGTCGAACTCAAGGACCGAGACTGGGTCGTACTTTGTTCAGACGGTCTACCGACCGTTCTGCGTGACGAACAGATTTCTGAAGCGGTAGGAGACAGCACCGATCCGGATGATGTCTGCGAAGAGCTCGTTAAACAGACCCTCGATGGCGGCGCGCCTGATAACGTGACCGTGGTCGTAATTAGTTATCAAGACGACTCAAGCAACGGCAGCGCTTAGTTCCGACATGGCAAGCGGGTTATGCGCGAGATGTGGTGGAGTCATCGATCCCTCGGGACGCTGCACCGTTTGTGGTAATCAAGCTGGTATGCAACAAAACAACTCTGGACCGCAAAACGCAGCGCAAGGGAAGGCAGTCTCAACCTCGAGACCAGCTTTTCTGTATAACAAGCTTACTAACGAACGCTATCCGCTGACGCAATCAGTCAGCAAAATCGGTCGCGACCAAACCAACAACATTTCGATTACCAACGATCACTATATCTCCAGGCACCATTCATGGGTTCTGCAGATGCAGGGCGGCTATTGGATCGAGGATCTTGGTTCGACGAACGGAACACTGGTCAATGGCGAACTGCTCGGCGAGCGCCGCCAGATCAATCCTGGCGATCGACTGACTATCGGAAAAACCGAGCTCATCTTTGTAATGGAATAAAATTGGATTAGGTGAGCCTCCCACGGACGGTTTACCTGGCGGTCCGAGTGGACCGAGCTAAGGCGACGGACTATAGGTTTTAACTCCATGACGCGCCGGTTCGAACACTACAAAATCCTGGCCGAAATCGGTCGGGGCGGTATGGGCATCGTGTACAAAGCACGCGACGAGCGCACCAATACCGATGTCGCGATCAAGCAACTAATCTTAGAAAATATCGATTCGACGAAGCATAAAGAGTTTCGCGATAGATTCAGACGCGAAGCGCAAACGGCGCTGCGCCTCGTGCACAAAAATATCGTCTCGGTCCTTGAGATTTCGCAGGATCCGGACAGCTATTACTATGTGATGGAATTTCTCGAAGGACACAGCTTGCGTCGCGAGATAGCCAATCGTGGTGGCACATGTCCACCACAAACTTTCGTCAAAATTCTCGACCAAGTCGCTGCTGGACTTTCGTACGCCCACAGCATGAACGTCATCCATCGCGACGTAAAACCGGACAACATTTTTATCATGCAGGACGGTACCGTTAAAGTCACCGACTTCGGTATCGCCCGCGTTGCCGACTTGGAAGAAACCAATCTGACAAAAACAGGCGTGATGCTGGGAACGCTCGCCTATGTGTCGCCAGAACAACTGCAAAATGCCAAGACCGTAGATCACCGCGCCGACATTTTTTCACTAGGGGTGGTGTCATACGAAGCACTTTGCGGATATCTTCCGTTTACCGGGGACGGAATAGCAGCGACAATCGTGCGAATCATGTCCCAAGAAGAACTACCGCTGATGTCGATGAATCCAGCCATTTCGGCTGAAATTTCAGGAACTGTTTCAAGAGCCTTAAGAAAGAAACCGAGAGATCGATATCGGTCGGTCAACGAGTTCATCCGCGACTTTAAGCATGCCGTCGATATCGCCGGTGGTGACATCCGCTATGACACGATGAACATCGATGCATTCACCTCGAATCCGGTGGGAGGCGCTCCAGTGCGCTTTTCGCACGCAATTACACCTCAAGATCTTAACCAGCAAGCTGATTACGATTTCAACACAGATCCGGAATTGCAGCAGAAAGTTTCGAACATATCTCAAGAAGCTGAAAGACGAGATTCAGTAAATCTCGACATCAACTCCAGCAAAGTGAACGATTCGGAAACGAAGAGCCCGGGCGCCGGACATGCACTCTTCAGCGCGGCGACAGACTCTAATTCCGGCGTAAATCTGATGGAGCAAAACACAAATGTTGTCCATCCAACCAATGTCGATCTTACAGCGACCGAAGCGAGTTCAAAACTAGATCCACAAACCAGTCTTCCTGAAACAACACTCGCATCCACAAATCTGACAGACTTCGGACTCGAGGTTACTTTAGACAAGAGCGGCGTCTTGAAGGAACGAGAACGTTCCAAGTTTTCGACTTCCGGAAAGTACAAACCTCTCCCGGATAATGAAAAAACAATTCCTCCACAAGCCGGCTTACCAGACGATATCCGCCCGGCAGAATTTAGAAGAACCCCCACGCCGCCCAACGCTTCCGCAGCGCGTCAGGCTAGAAACGATTCTCCTTTTATTCAGCCGACCTACAATCCAATGAAATTAGTCATGACAATAAAAGGTCATGGTGCCAAAGAAAAACCATTTACAGAATTGTCAGCAACAAGCTACCGCTCGGGTCGTTTGCTAGTGGCCGATGCCGCCATGCGCAAAGTTCACGTGTTTTCCCGAGATGGTCGCTGGCTCTGCGATTTAGTGCAACGTCCGGAGATTAGTTCGAAAACCGGCGGCGGAATGTTCACCAAACCTAGTGGCATCGCAATTGATGAACGAGGCCGTGCTTACATCTGTGACTCAAGCGATCATTACATTCGAATCTTCGATGGTCAGGGTCTTTTCATCAAGGAATTCAAAAACATTCAAGGTACGGAAGGTGGTCTTGCCGGCATCACGATCGACTCGACAGGTCTGCTATATCTGTCGGACTCAACCAACGGTTGTCTCCAAGTTTTTCAATCAGACGTCGGCGTTTGGGTGCGAAGCATAGGAACCAAGGGCACTGAGCCTGGTCAATTGCAACTGCCTTCCGGTCTCGCTGCCGACAGACTAAACAGGATCTATGTTGTCGATTACGGAGTGTGCCGCGTTTCCGTTTTCAATAAATCCGGTGCGTTGGTCCGGACTTTTGGTCAGAAAGGCACGCAAAGAGGCATGTTCAACGTGCCGCGTGCTATAGCTATCGATAAGCACGATCGCATTTTCGTGCTAGATTCACTTAATCATCGAATCCAAGTGTTCGGTCAGGGCGGCGACTGGTTGTACACTTTTGGAAGTCTTGGTGCAGGTCCGGAGCAATTTGTCGGTCCCTCCGGTCTCTCAATCGACAACGAAAATAATTTGCTCTTCGTAGCAGATAAAGGTAATAAACGAATTCAAGTATTGGAGTTGGGTTTTAAATAGATGTCAGATAGTTTGCTACAAGAAAAAGGACTGAAGGTCGTCCTTGCGTCATCCTCACCGAGAAGAATTGAGCTTCTGACGAATCTCGGATTCACCTTCGATGTAATCCCGAGTGATGTGGATGAAACAGTCGAGCCTGGAAAAACCGCTGCCGGAATGGTTATTCAGCTGGCAAAATTGAAAGCGGATACGGTTTACGAACGTGTCACTCAGAACGACGATTGGAAAAATGGCGATGAAAATTGCCGCTTGCTGGTCCTGGGTGCTGACACCACTGTCGTGCTGGACAATAAACTTTTGGGGAAACCTGAAAACGTCGAAGAAGCGCGCAGCATGCTGCGTGAACTGTCAGGAAGGTGCCACGACGTATTCACTGGAGTTGTAATTCTATATAGAGATGCTGGTTCAACAACTCCAATCGAAATCTCCAGTTTCGAAATGTCGCATGTGTTTTTCCGCAATCTGACTGAAGAAGAAATCATCGCCTATGTCAAAACAGGCGAGCCGATGGACAAGGCCGGATCTTACGCACTGCAAGGAATTGGCTCTGCTTTCGTACAAGCGATCGAAGGATGTTTCACGAACGTAATCGGACTTCCAGTACCGCTGGTAGTATCAATGCTCCGCCGCGCCGGTATCACCGTCCTTGGTACCACCGGTCGCCGCGACACACACTACGTTTCCGCACCACAAACTTAGTCGCGCGGGCGGCTCGTGAGCCGCCCGTGCAGCTATCTCCCTACGAATACTTCGCCGTCATACCGACGGTTTCAATGGTCTTCATGTCTTCTTGCGTTAAAACCAACTGCTCAGCCTTCAGATCTTCCCTCATTCGCTGAGCGCTTGTCGTGCCAGTCAAAGGCAACATACCAATTTGCATCGCGAATTTGAAAATTACCTGCGCAACGCCAGTATCCAAACGATCGGCAATGGCTCGTACAGAGGCTTCATCAAGAACGCGTTGATTCGCCGTCAGTAATGAAAAACCCTGGTAGATGATATTGTGCTCGCTGCAAATCTCACGAACATCCTCATCCCATCCCATTACCGCGTAGCATCGATTTTGAACGACCATCGGTTTAGTTTTCGCCTTCGCAACGAGTTCCGCAAGTTGCTCAGATGAAACGTTACTGACACCGATCATCTTAGCTTTGCCCGAAGAATAGATCTCTTCAATGGCACCCCAAACTTCCCAATCTTCAGCACCAAGTTTGTTTCTGTAATAAGGTCCATGCAAAACGTACGAGTCGAGATAATCAGTATGCAAATGTTTCAACGAGCTGTCGATGGACTGCATAACTTGCGTTGCTAGTTTTGCATTCGGATCATAGGGCGGCGCCAACTTCCCTTGACCACCAAGAGAAGTGAACTTCGTTTGTAAGAAAAGCGACTCACGCGTCACTCCATTTTTCTGCAGTTCCAACAGCGCATCGCCAACTGCCGCCTCGTCATAATGAACGAGCTGATTTGCCGTATCGATCGCTTTGAATCCCGCCCCAACCGCAGTTTGAACCAGCCGCGTGGTGTCGTCTTTCTTCCATGCTGTTCCGTACATAAAATTTGGAACAGGCACCTGATTGTATGCAGTCAGGGTCATAACACCTCCAGCGAGTTTTTGCTTTTCATAGGATACAAAATGTTCACGCGAATGTGCGATCTTTCAAAGGTTTCCCAATTAAATCAGGGAATCGATTTCTACTCGTGAATGTTCTGGAACGGAGACTTTTGTGCAGGACGAGCAACTTGAACGAACGCGAAAGGCGCTAGACAGGATTTCTGAGAACATCAGCAACCTTGACAAAGCACATCGCCTTGCAGAAGAAGGTAACTATGAAAAGGCTCTTGACGCATGCTTACTAGGGTTGCATGGTCGTGTAGGAACCAGACTTCAGGATTTGAAGCTCCAAGAAACGATCGACACCTTGATCAAGAATTATTCCCCAGCGCGCGAAGAATTTGAAAAACGACGTGATGCATTCGAGATGGACCTAAAAGATGGACGGCATACCAGGATGCTTCACGAAGAATGGACTGCTATCAACAAAGCACTTGGTGATGATTATCGGGAAGTCGAGTTTCTGAAACAACTACGAGATGCTTCAACGCAAAGCGAATATCAGAAAGACGTCACGGCACATCTAACTGTTAAATACAATTTGCCGAAGTATTTAGAAGATCGAAGATACGATGTTATCGAACCTCACCTGAACGTCCTGGGAACCTTGTTTTTGACAAATTACAGCATGGGTTACGAGAAGCAGAAGTACTTTCCTGATGGCAAACCGCAGTCAGGCAATTTTGAAATCGAACAGATTCTGACGGATGGACCGATCATTTACGAAGCTTGTTTAGGGCTGAAACGAGTAGCGACCGCAGATGAAATTGCGCGAAAGGTTTTGACCGTTAGTAGAAGCAGGAAGACGTTTAGATCGCTTCTCAAAGCAGCACAACGCGTTGGAAACAAGGAACAAGTAAAGGCTCTATTGAAATTGGCAAAGAGAGACTTGCCGCAAAAATCATTCGAAGGTTTAAAAAAGGATCTGCAGGTATGATCCAAGATTAGTTTTGCGATCACACGATTACAGGAAATTCGATTAATTCATCAAGTGATTCGCGGAAGAACGATCCAAAAATCGCTTCCTTTACCCTCTTCTGAATCGACGCCTATGCGTCCGGCATGAGCTTCGATCAAAGCTCTGCTTATGGCCAGACCGAGACCCTTGCCGCCATGAACTTTACTGTCGGACTCGCGAACCTGACCGAAGCGTTCGAAAATTTTGTCTTTGAATTCGCGCGGTATGCCCGGTCCCTGGTCGCTTATCGTGATTTTCAAACTCTCTGGAAATAGGTCAATGGTGCATCGAATTTCGCCGCCTTTGGGAGAAAACTTCACTGAGTTAGAAAGCAGATTGATTATTACCTGCCTGAGTCGAACCTGATCGCACATGATACCGGCACTCACATCGCTACCATATATGGTGACTCCAAGTTTCTCCGCGTTGGGGCGAACGGTTTCAATGGCAATAGTAAGAACGGTCAAAACATCTGCTTCTTCAAGAGACAGATCAAGTTTTCCGGCTTCCAGTCGATGCAGATCGAGAAGCTCACTCAGTAAATCGAGAACTTGGGTTATGTTTCTGTCTGCAATCTCTATATCATGATTCAACATTTGCGGGCGCAGTCCCATGCCGATCATTTCGAGAGTTGCGGAAACTGACATTAACGGAGTTCGCACATCATGGCTGACCATTTCGAGAAACTCGCGCTTCATTTTGTCGGCTTCATTTCTAGCCTTTGCCATCTCGCGGAACGTGCCATCGAGTTGTGCAATTTCATCGGTGCCACCAACTGGGGACGTTAACTCCTTACCACTGGCCATGCGAAAAGTATTATCGATCAGCAGCTGCAATCTTCGCGATATATTGTTTGCCAAATAATAGGTGGCGAAAACTGTGATAGCTACTTCGCAAAAAATGCCGAATGTCAAAACCGTATGTTGTGTTTGTCGAGCAGACAATTCGTCAGGGGCGTTTATCTTCCGAAGTTCATCCTCATGCTTGCCGAGCTTGTCTTCGGCGACGACAATGTCGTTAATTACGGTTTCAATTTCGCCTTTCATAAACAAACCCTGGATGACGAGTGTCGGATCACCTGCGTCGTTGGTTTGAATCTCAACTTTGGACAGCAGCTTCATCGCCTGGTCCGTCGCCTTTTTTAGAACGTCGACGTTCTGTTGTTGTTCTTTATCGTCACCAACAAGATCTCGGATCAAGCTCACTTCATCGGCGATCTGTTTTGCGAGCAATTCACGATTCGCTGTGAATATTCGGCTATGACTCAAGTGAAACGCGATCATACTCATACATGCGTTTTTACCAAGTTCTGTAATCTTGCCGGCGCTGGCTGTGATTGCTCTGGAACGTTCAGTAACACGTTGAACGTGTTCGACTCTGTAGTTTGCTTGAGCGAGCAATGCAAGGAAAATAAATTGGAAAACCAACGGAAAAACGACAAGTAGAAGCAGTTTCGTCTTCAGGGATATTCTGCGATTCATGTGGCGGATTTCCGAATTCTCACTGCGAGACGAACACGACCATTCTAGTAGGTAGAGTGACGATATTGTTGGGCGAAACCTTCTAGATTCGGCAATTCTACCGATCTTATGAAATTCTTATAACTGCGAATTATCCTGTTTTTCGTGAGGGTCGGATTGACCCCGCTCGTCGAAACTGTCTGGTTGCACTTTTGGCAAACCAGTGATCATGAGGAACACTTACCATGACTTCCAATCACCATCAGTCAACTGAAAACATGCGTTCCGGCTCTGATAATAGCAATAGTCAAAATTCACCCGAAAGTTTTGTGCGCGATTTCATGAAGGATTTCATGCGCGAATTTCCGGACGTTTGGACTCAATTGCAGAGCAAACAATCGGATGTTTCAAAACACCTTCCCGGTGTCGAGTTTTCCGATTCTAATTCCGACTGCGACAGCGGTTCAAACAAACACTCCGACAACGCGAATCATAACCCCCATGGTTCAGGAGACAATTCGAATAATCACCATTGTGATGATGAAGGTGACAGCAAACCTCCGGAGCAAACCCCAACACCTGAAGTTCCAAGCGCTCCGGATGCACCGCCACCAGCCGAAGCACCACCAGTAACGGCACCACCAGAAGCACCACCAGTGACAGCACAGCCCGAGGCACCACCCGTGACGGCACCGCCGGAAGCGCCGACAGATCCGGTTACTCCACCGGTGTCTGAACTACCTCCGGGCGAGCCAGATGGTCCGACACTACCAGCAGATCCAGAAGTGGGTCAACAGTTTTTCAATTCACGGCAATATGGTGCGACACTTTTGAATCAATCATTCGAACAGGCCGACAAAAACGGCGACAATCGTATCTCCGCAAAAGAAGCTAGACAGCTCATTCGTGAAAAATATCCGAATCCATTCGACTCCGAGGCAATTCGCGATGTATTGAAGCATTGGAAAGGAGTTAAGTCGGGAGCCATTGATGGCCGCAATGGAGTGTCGCAAGAAGATCTGCTCGCTAGCATCGAGCGTCAGCGCCAGCGAGGAGTCTTGAACGGCTTCGACCCTGACGAAGCGTAAATAACACGATGCCACTTCTGGCGACACCACACAACTGAAACCGAGTTGTTCCAATATAGATTTATTTCCCAGCAGATGAACGAGCGGAAGGAGGAGACGTAGAGCGCGTCTCTTTCTTCGTTTGTACATCATCACGAAACTAGCGATGGTGACAAGGGTTTACGATCACCATGATCTATTTCAACTTAAAATCGGACCTAATCCACCCATAGCAATGTCAGTCGAAGACATTTATGCCCACCTGGAACTTGATGAAGGTCCTGATTTGTAGGTTCATTAGTATGCCGCGATGTATTCGGTGACTCTCAGAAAAGTCGATAATCGAAAACGCGAGCAGGCAGTCATTATTCTCTGGTAGATTCTGAGTACTTCTCCGGTTCTAAATCCGGATCAACGGGCGAGATGGCCTTTGCTCTCTTCCATGCATCAAGCATTTTTTCGCGATCACCAGCTTTTTTGTACGCTCGAACGAGAGAATATAATCTGCGCGCAACGCCGCGGTGCGTTGGTCCCATCTCTTTGATCCGATCTTCGAGCGACCATTCCCATAGCCAAACTGCTAGACTAAGCTGATTAGCATCCATGTATTGCTGCGCTTCTCGAAACGAAGTGAGCGTCACTGTGTGCACCGCTCGATTTGGATTGTCGGCTTCGCGCAGTAGTGTAACCTTGCGATAAGTATCTTTCGCCTCGTCGAAACGGCCGGCTTCGAAGTACGCCTGGAACAGCTCATCGAGACTACGATATCTCTCCGGACTGGAAGCGCCAAATATTTTCTCGGATTCTCGCTCCGCATTTGCGAGAGTTTCGATCGCGAGATTTGAATTTTTCAGGCGGGACTCCGCTGTTCCCTTCAACAATTGAGCATACCAAAAATACGGCGGTTTACGGCTCACAGATGGCATCTTCAAAACTTGCTCGCAAAGCGATTTCGCTTTTTCGGGATTGCCACTATCGATGTACGTTTGCACCAAATGAAGTTCCACTGGAACCCTATTTGTCGGATTTAGTTTGAGAGCGCGATTAAGTGAACTCTGACTTTCAGCGTAATTTCCAAGCGCGGAATAGACTCGGCCCGCGCGATCTAACGCACAAACTTGTGTTTGATTTTTGTCCTTCAGCGCGTCATTCAACTCGACGGCTTTCAGGTAATTGTTCAGCGCAGGCTTAAACTGCGACATATCGAAGAGCGCGTCTCCGAGCTGAATCAGGCGAGCTGGGTTATTTGCGGCACTGACTGTTTGCTGTTGCAAAATTATGCGCAAGAACGGTTCCCAACGTTCAAAAGCGCCTCCCTTTTTTCTGCTTTTTACATTGTCCAGCTGGCTGGGCCAGACGAGATTGATATCAGGAATGACCGCGTTTTTACTTTGCGCAATAGATAACTTTTCGGCAGCAGAAAGCTTCGCCAGATCTTCTTTGATGAGTGCGATTTTTTTATCATCATGCAGCCAATGCGCATCTTGTAGCGCCGCATCCAGACAGCGTTTTGCGTCAGCGAAATTGCCCTCGATGCGATTGCGGGCAGCCATGTATCTATAGCTTTCCCAGGCACGAACGTCACGTTCTTTCATCCACGGAAGCAGCGAACTTTCGATCGTGAAAATAGCGAGCCCGATGAGCACCGCTGTGCAGATTAAATATTGAATCAGCATCAGTCGAATTGTATCAAACAAAACGATGGGTATAATTGCCACATCGGTTTCTTAAGATTGAGTCTTTCATGTCAAAGTTACTACTTGTCGAAGACGATGCAGATTTTCTCGATCGCCTCGAAGAATATCTGAAGAGTCAGCGCTATACCGTTGATAGCGCGGCCACCGGCGATGCCGGCTTGGAAAGGCTCAAATTCTTTCAATACGACGTGATCGTTCTGGATTGGAATTTGCCCGGACTCAGCGGAGTCGACTTACTGAAGGAGTTTCGCGCGATGGGCGGAAAGACTCCCGTTTTGATGCTAACAGGTCGCGATCAGGTTGCAGACAAAGCGCTAGGGCTGGACTCAGGTGCGGATGATTATTTGACTAAACCTTTCAGCTTGCTAGAGCTTGCAGCTAGAATCAGAGCGCTTCTTCGGCGTCCGCAAAATGTCCAGCAAACGGCACTGACAGCAGGCGATGTGGAACTGGATACGGTATCACGAACAGTTTCAGTGGATGGCAAGAAAGTAGAACTCCTCCCGTTAGAATTTGGCGTGCTTGAATTTCTGATGAGACACCCCAATCGTGTGGTCAGTCACAGCGAGCTTGTAGAGCGGGTTTGGAAATCAGATTCGATAGCTACGGCAGAGGCGGTGAGAACATTAATGGTGGCATTGCGAAAAAAAATCGGCGGCGCAGGAAAGCAATCGTTGATCAAAACTGTTCACGGTGTCGGATACAAACTTGACTCGCAATAGGCAGTCAAATGTTTACCGTTTCCGCTTGATTCAAACAAGACAATCACCACTGAATACTCGTGAAACTTGTCATCACAGGTGATCGTAAATACATGTTGGCCCAAAAGCCCTAGAAGACATAACTAAAATGGTTTCGCGATATGATATGAAACCGGTTGTCTCAAGAGTATTAGTAACCGTGAAACAATTTTCACAAGAGCGCAAGAATCTCGCAACAAGAGCGTGTGCCCTGATTCTGGCTGCGACCTTCACACTGTCACCTATCTCAGCACAAGCCCAAATCGGCGAAGGCTCGTTGGATGACATGTGGGCAGAGCATCAAGAGCCCGTTAAACCTGCAAGTGAAGCGTCAACCGAAAAGCCAGCGGAGAAACCTGCGAAAAAGTCCAGGAAGACTAAGAAGCCAAAAGGGCTGCAGCCACCACAACCGGATGGCGATCTCCTCAAATCGACCGACAAACCAGCCTCCGGCTGGGACAGCGCCGGAAGCAGCGGTTCTACCGACGCAGATGCGACGAGCAGCGATTTAGATTCAAAGAAAACCGGCACAGCGACAGCGCCGACGGACGGAAGTTCCAGCGGATCCACTAGCGACATTCCCGCATCGTCAAGCTCCACCAGTGTTTCTACATCTCAACCTAGTTCATCGGCGAGCACAACCACAAGCTCAAGCGCCTCGACCTCCCCGGCTCGAACCAGCAAATCAAAAACGAAGACCACGCCCGCGACCACTCCGACGGCTGTGACACCACCTGCGACAACGGATTCCGCCGGCTCGACCGCGTCTTCTTCGAGCGAAACTAGCACACCATCAAGTTCTTCCTCGAAAGCTGAAACAGCATCATCCTCCTCGGAACCGCTCAGCACTAGCGGTCCCATGCAGCCTCTATGTAAACTGGCATCACTGCAAAGCAGTGATCTGGTGAAATCGGGCGGCTGGCCTGGCGTCGGCCCGTTTGCTCAAGACAAAAGTGACAGCGCCGCACTGGTCGACGACTCTAAAAATCGCATTAAACTAAAGCTTTCCGGCGAAGATGTCACACACGCCGAATTGTTGTTGGTCAACCAATCACCGAAGCCAAGCCAGCTTTTGGCGATTCAAATGACCGCAGACTTCCTGCTCGAAGCTGTCGGAGCACAGCCTGGCAGGATTGCCGACTTCAACAACGATATGATGAAAAACCAGGAAAAGCTGTCAGGTGCGACTGCTGACGGTTCTGTGAATCTGAAAGCTGGAACATACGTTGTTCAAATTCAGAAGAAACCGGCTCAAGAAGCCACAGTGCCTGGAAATGTGAGCTTCCTCATCGCGCTGGACAATCAAAAGCCGGCGATTGTGGCGACTGCGTCACCAAAGACGGCTCCTCCGACAAGCTTCAGCATCTATTCGACCCCGTCGACGACGACGCCGCCAACGACCTCGACGCCGCCTGCGACCACGACAACTCCGCCGAAAACTGCGATAGCGACGACGACGCCTCCGACAACACCGAAGTCGGACGATTTGTTGCACAAGCAATTTTCCAACCTGATCACCTCATGGCAACAGGTTAAGAGAGCCGCTGTGAAGAACCGCCAATCGGCGAGTCTATCCAGAATACTCGGCGGAAACGCTCTGGCGACGCAGAATCGCGCGATCGAGTGGCTGATCGAAAACAAGCGCTATTACGAGATGACCCCGGTCGAGTTGAAAGTTTTGACCTACACAGAAATTACGCCGGGAGCGAAGTACGAAATCGAGACCTTCATCAAAGAGCGCCGACAGCTGGTTAGCGCCGATTCCATGAAGGTAGAGAAGGATACAACCCAGGCTTATAACGTGGTTTATACAGTGGAGAGGATCCGCGGCGCGTGGCTCATCACTGATACTCGTATGGTCAAACCTCTCTAGTTCTGCGCTATTCGGTTCACAGTTTTGAAACTCAGATATAAGCGCGATGCAGTGCTGCATAGCAGTGACACCAAAAGTGATACCAAACATTCGGTTTCAGTATTTGATTGGAACGCTCGCAAGTGACTTGCTTTGCGTTTACTCGGCGAACGATGACGAGCGAATGGAAGCCGCAACTAATGAAGTCTCAGCGTCAGACAACACCGCATTGACGTTGTTACTTACCAGATGTCGAATCAACGCGATCTTCAAACGCAGCTAAGAAAACCAGACTCCGTTACTTGACATGCGGCTTTCCATATCAAATCGACCGATAACCGATAATTTGCCCCGATAGTGCGTGACGCGGAGTTCATATTAAAGTAAAATCAATTCAAATTTTGCGACATGCTTGCAAAGCAAGGAGCGGGGCTGTTCATGAAGTCAAGAATCAAAACATACGAATTACTTGAACGAAAAATTGAAAGCAGTGGTGGCGACAGGATGATAGTTGCGCGGTCATTAGCACTCGCGACGGCCTTATCTCTTCTGCTTCAACCGCTGACCATGAGCGCCCCGGCGAAAGCGCAAGAGAACAAAAGCTCATCGCGATTTGGAAGCATCTTCTCCAAGAATCACAAACAAACTCTGATCGTCGAAAAAGACGGTGAGGAAACCGAAGACGACGAAGACGCGCCAAAGAAGACGGATCCGAAGAAGGAGTCCAATAAGAAGGACGCCAAGGAAACAGCGAAGGTAGCTGCAGACGAGAAGAAGGCGCAAGAAAAAGCAAAGAAGGACGCCGCAAAGAATTCAGAAAAAGCCGCCAAAGCTGAAGAAGCAAAAGAAAAGGCAAAAGCGCAGGCCAAAGCCAAAGCTGACGCAGCTGCAAAAGCAGCGAAGAAAGTCGAACCAAAGAAAGAAGAAGATAAAGCGGCAAAAGCAAAAGGCACCGCGGATGATGCCGATAAAGCAGCCAAGAAAAAGAAGGGCGGCTGGTTTAATCGTCCCAAAACCGAAAAGGACGACGATGAGGTAATCATAGTCGAAGAAGAGGTTGTTGAAACCGCGACGCCTGCAGCCAAAGCTCCGGTAAAACCTGCTGGCGGATCGGCGACGAAAACTACTGCACCGATTGTGAAACCGGCCGCTGCGGCTCCGGCTGCGGCGTCTAGTGCGCCGGCAGCGACCAGTGCGACTGTGGTGCCTGGCGAGAAACCGGTTTTACTGCCGGACAATGCGCTGGTAAGTGTTCTACAAGACATCTCGAAAAATCTTGGTGAGTTGAATGAGACGACAGGAGTTGAGACGGCTGACGACAAAATTATCGTCGGCTTGGCACGTCAGATACTCGATCGATCTCTTGGCTCCGGCGAATTGAAAGACAACCGCATCTTAGCCGCAGAGCACAGCAATTCAGCGAAGCACACGATGACGACTGAAGCCTGGGCATCCGGCGATGTCGTCATCTCCGATAAGCTGCGTGGCTCCGTCGCTACGGTCTGGGGTAAACGAATCAATGGAACATTGCATGTCACCATCGCTGGTGAATGCCAAAACCAGGCCTTGTCGAACGGAGAAAAAGTCGGCGAGTTTATAGTCGTTGTCAAAGGCAGGTCGCCAGTCAAGACTGGATTCGATATCCAGAGTCAATCGGACGTCACTTATTGGATTGGTGCCATCGACGCCATCAGCGTGGAAGCGGCCTGCACGCGACTGAAAGAAAAATCAGCAGAAGGAGACGCTGCACCTGGTTCACCAACGAAGTCAGGTGATATCAAAGGTGAGGTAAAAAAAAAGTCTCGAGGAGTAATACTTGAAACGGTCCTGACTCACAGGCGCCTCCAGTGGCTCAAGGCAATGGCGCTATATCAGGAACAGCAGCAGTTGTTGGCGCAACAACTTGCAGAAGAGGCATTGGTGGAGAACGCCGTTGCCACTGCATCTGATACCGCTCGCGGAGCATCCGGCGATGAGGTAAAAGCCGGCAAACGGAAAACGGACGACGACGAAGCTGAGGGTGAGCGAGTAGCGCGGCGCCCCGATGTCAAAAATGATGCATCGAAAACAGCCAAGAAAATTACTTCGTCCGACGATGACGATGATGTCGATGAAGGCGACCGCGTCGTGCGTCGCACTTCAGACGAGGATGGTGACGCCGATCGGGTAGCACGAAATTCAAAATCGTCTTCCCCAGCAACAAGAAAGCCGAATGATCAAAAGTCGACTGGTTCGTCGGATGACGATGATGAAGACGACAATGATTCGATTCAATCGTCTTCAACCACGGACAAGACAGCTCAACGCGTGCCGTCGAAAACAGACTCTTCGAAAGATGGTAAGTCGTCGGAAGACGATAAGAAGCAGAAAGATGCAGATAGCAAGCGAGTAGCTGCAAACAAAAAGGACTCGGATGACCGAGACGATCAATCAAACGATTCACAAAAGACTGTGGTGAAAACTGATACTGCAGCCCCAAAAACCCCGGTGGTTACTGCGAATATCCCGAAGTCAAAAGATGCTGAAAAAGGCAACGCGAGCAAGCCCACAAAAAATCCATGGACCAACAAAATCGACGAATCCGCTACAACTATCTCGGTGGACGAGTCTCCATCATCGAAATGGCCAAGTACGATTTCGACGAATACTAATGTTTCAGCAACTCCTCCTGTTTCCGCCAGTACTAACCCGGTAATCGCTAAAAGTGAACCTGCATGGAAAGACGATTGGTCGCGCGACGGTGGAGATTCCACAATTCAAAATCCGTTGACGACAAACCAGACGTCCAGCCATCCGGGCGCTTCCACACCACCATTGGCGTCAGCAGGTCCGAGTCTGACTCGGATATCTGCACTCACACCAGCGCCGGCTCAAGCGAGTTCTCGCGCATGGGAGAGTCCGGCGCTGAACTTAGCTCCGCGCTCACCAAGCCTGGGTGCGAATCTGTTGTATCCTGAACGCGCGATTGCGGGACAGTTTTTAACTGTCAGCGTTTTAGCCAAGGATAAACAACCGGAGCGATCCGTCGAACTAAGCTTCAACGGATCGACCATCTCTACCGATGCTCAGGGTCAGGCACTCTACATGATTCCTGAGGACATGCCACCCGGGCAGACACTGCACATTTCTCTCGCGGAACGACCTGAAGTCAGTTCCAAGGTAGTCGATATTCTCCAGCAACTCGACGACGGCAGCACGAAGAGAACTCCGCGCATCGACAGAGTGTCGCCGTTCGTGTCGTCTGACGGAGTGCTCGTAATTGACGGTCATGAATTCGATGGTTTAGCAGATAAAAATCGAATTTTGATAGACAATGGTGTCGACGCTAAAGTGATCGCAGCGTCACCAGTCCAGCTGCGGATTCTCATTCCGGGGAAGATCCTGCCTGGCAGTCATACGGTAACAATCACGGACTCCAACCTGCGAAGCACACCGGCGAAGTTCGAATTCATTAAAGCGGAAATCGAACAACCGGATGTCAGAAAAACCAAGGGCATGCTCGACAGAGTCGTCGTACGAATCCATGGAACAAGACAACCCGTGCCGGTTCGCGTAGTCAATCGCACACCTGATGTCATCAAAGTTTCCAGAGGCGACAATTTGCTCATCACCACCCCTGGTGGCAGCGACAATTCGTCGGTACTCGGGGTGAAGCAACTTAAAAAGGGCGACTACAAATTGGAAGCCTCAATCGAGATCTAAGTTTAAATAAGGAAACCATAAATGAACTCCCTTGCCGCGTCAGAAAAAATCAACGCTCCGATTTCAAAGAAGCTGTCAAAGGAGATTGAAGAAGTCATTCCAGGTGGCGTCAACAGCCCATTTCGATCATTCCACGAAGTTGGTGGTCACACCATTTTTATCGAACGCGGGCAGGGCGCAAAGGTAATAGACGCCGACGGCAACGAGTATATCGATTACGTCGGCGCCTGGGGACCTGCAATTCTTGGACATGGATTCGGTCCGGTTGCCGACGCAGCCTCCGAAGTCATTCGCAACGGACCAATGTTTGGTGCGCCGCATAAACTGGAATTGGAACTCGCGCGGAAGTTGGTGAGCAGCGTGCCGTCAATCGACATGATTCGCTTCGTGAACTCCGGTACTGAAGCGGTTATGAGCAGCATTCGTCTGGCTCGAGGATACACCGGCAAAGACATCATTGTAATGTTCGAAGGTTGTTATCACGGTCACAGTGATTCGGTGCTCGCTTCGACGACGCATAAACACAGTTCCGGTATTCCTCACGAGGCCTCAAAAAACACTGTCGTCGTTCCATTCAATAACCTTGACGCCCTGGATGCTTGCTTGGAGAAACATGACGGTCAAATAGCTGGAGTGATAATAGAACCGGTCGCAGGTTCGATGGGCGTTGTTGCTCCGGAGCCTGGATATCTCAAAGGCGTCAGGGATCTGTGCACCAAATATGGTGTAGTGTTAATCTTTGACGAGGTTCTCACCGGGTTCCGGGTGGCGTTCGGCGGAGCGCAACTTTTGTACGATGTGGTCCCCGACATCACATGCTTCGGCAAAGCACTTGGCGGCGGCATGCCAATCGGCGCGTATGGCGGCAAACGAGAAATCATGGAAAAGCTTATGCCGCTAGGAGATGTCTATCAGGCTGGTACGTTTTCCGGCAATCCAGTCACCATGGCTGGTGCCCTGGCAATTTTAAATGCGTTGTCCGATCCGAAAGTTTATATTGAACTCGAACAAAGAACCGAGCAACTTTTTATTGGCATTCAAAATTCGATTGACGAAATCAATCAGGAGATTGTCGCGAAATCCAGCCCTGAAAGCGGCTCTCGCGAATCGATTCCGTTTCAATTGCAGCGCGTAGGTTCGATGTTCGCCTTCATCTTTGCTCCGCATCCTGTTCGGAATTTCGAGGAGAGCAAGGCTATCGATGCTCAACGTTTCGCTGTCTTTTTCCATGAGCTCCTGGCGAACGGCGTAATGCTACCGCCGACGGCGGTTGATGCCGCGTGTGTTTCAGCTGCGCATGATAAAGCAGTGATTGATCGAACCGTTGAAGTGTGTGGTAGCGCACTGAGAAAAATATTTCTCTAAGCACGCTCTCGCGGTTTGTTGTTCCGCAGTGTCAACAACAACAACAACAACAACAACAACAACAACAACCTATATAGAGGAATTGTCGCTCCGAGCTAGCAGCCCGGGGCCAGTGACGGACTATATATGACAGTCTGTGGTCCGTCGCGAACAACCCAGGTCAGTAGTGCAACCGTGGTTAGTAGAACCGCGGTCGGTAGGGTCAGCACAGAGTCGCCAACTTTCACGATTTACTAATCGTCAAAGATTTCAATCCGGGGATTGCCGAACAATTTGCCGTTTTTTCAAAACACAGACCAGGTCGTCTCATAGCAAGCAGTCCCAAGACGTGGCAATAATCGCTATTCCTATGAATTTGGCACAACCCCTTGACATTTTTAGACTGTGCAGTATGATTATTACATGAGAGCTGCGCGAGTTACTGAAGAGGTCAACAAATGACACTGTTAAAAGAACCAAAATCCGCAAGCAATTCCACACACAATTGCGAGCAACCTCAAGGTCACTCGTGCAGCTCAAGTCGGGTAATGGCCTTTGTTATCCCGTTTCTGGTAATCACAGCATCCAATCTAGTCTGTCATGGCTATTCGTTGGAAATTTCATCGACTATGGGTCTTCTGGCTGGCGCCGCAAGTTTTGGACTGTACAGTGCAATTAAATCGATCATGCGCTCAATACGGGCAGCAAGGCGGTTTAAGTATGAGCAGGCCAGAGTAGTAGAGCACTAAATTCAAAGTTGCTCCGCAAAACAAAAGTTTTTTTCCCGCAGGTTAGTAAAAGTGATGAGCGGACCCCAGTCTGCAACGAACTGTTAGTTCGAAAGTAATAAACGTAATTTAGGAACTTCCTGTGAATACAACGACACCAAAAGGAGTATCACAACGCGGTTTTGATTGCGAGACTGGGGTCCGCGAGTTACTTTCAAAGTTTAAGTCCAGTGGTTTTCAGATTGAGTCCGCAACTCAATCGAACTCGGTAATCTCTGATTCCGAGGCGCAGTTGGGACAGCTGCCAGTGCGTTCTGACCTCCTTTCAGAAACGTCACTCGCAGCGTGTCTCGACTACGCAGTTTCTTGAATTTCTGTCAGCCGCAATGCATGCCGTGGTCCTTCCGGACCACGGTCATGTGGCTTCAGAACGCCGAAGTTCTCGCACTCTGGCTTGAGGTGCAGCTTCACTCCATCTCACTCTATCTCACCGCTTTGCCGAGACCTCAATATTTTCTTTTATGAATAAACCTAGACTATCCAGTATGATTAAGGGAATTGCGACAAAACCACCATCGAGCGCGGTTCTCAACTTGGCTGAAGAACGTCAAAACAAAAGACGAGAAAAAATTCTGGAAGGCGCCTTACGAGCCTTTCTCAGTAACGGATATGCGGCTAGCATGGACACGATTGCAGCCGAGGGTGGTGTAGCGAAGCAGACCGTTTACACTTACTTCAAGGACAAGGAGAGCCTGTTCTCGGCGCTTGTTGACAGGCTCATGGACCGGTTTGTCAGCGCCGGCATGACGTCAGAACTTATGGCGTTGGAACCGCCTGCGTTTTTCCGAACGATGATTCACATCGCATTTCAGCGAATGGATGATCCCGAATATGTTGGGTTGATGAAGGTAATTCTGGCTGAATCAGGGCGTTTTCCGGAGTTGTCGGATCTATATCTCACAAGACTTGTTAAACCAGGGATCGAAAATCTCACGCATTACATCAAGGAAAATCCGGAGTTGCGTTTTTCTGATCCGGAGGCGTTGGCGAGAATCATTCACGGCACGCTCGTCAACTTTATGATTTCGCAGGAAATTTTGAACGGCAAGTACAGCGTTCCGCTCAGTCGAGAAAGGCTTGCTAACGGGCTTCTGGAGCTAATTCTTTTTGCTGCCGAACAAGCGAAAAGAGCGCGCTAGAAGTTTGAACTTCAGAAAAACTTGCGGCATACGCGTACAAACAACCAGAGCTACCTAGGTGCTGCCGACGCCATTACAATTAGCCGCTTTTCACGCAAGCCGCACGGTCACATACCTAGCAGAGCAACGATTTTATTAGAACGTTGAGCGCATTTTGAAGAGATCGGAGAACGTTTCCCAGATCACTGAGAACTTGCCGCCTGAGGCACCTTGAGTCAATCTCGGGAGGTGTTCGATTGGGATTTCGATGACTTTGAAGCCGGCGCGTTCTGAGCGAATGCACAGTTCTGCATCAACGAATGGCGTGTATGAGCGCAAAGTGATTTTGTCGAGAATGGCTTTGCGGAAGAGTTTGATGGAGTTCACATCTTTATGGCGGTGACCGTAGAGAATGCGAAGCATAAAGTTGTACACCAGAGATTGGAACTTGCGACGCGGTGGATCGTTGCGATTCACTCTCCAGCCGATGACGAAGTCATGCGTGTTGAGCCCTTGCGCCATGGCAAGCAATTCTTTCGGTGCGTATTGATAATCGCCCGGAAGTGAGAAAACGTAATCCTTGCTTCCTGCCAAATACAACTCACGAATGGTGGCACCGAAACCTTTGTTCACTTCGTGATTCAACAGTCGAACATGAGGATTGGTGCGTCGTTTCGCTTCAATCACTTCGAGTGTTTTATCGCGACTACCGTCGTTGCAGACAACGATTTCGTAGTCATCGCAAATTTCTGACAGCAGCGAAGCGCCGTCGTCGATCAAGCGACCGATGGTTTCCTCGTCGTTATACGCCGGGATAATCAGAGACACCGAGCTGAGGTGAACCAGCCCTTGCCGTTTAGTTTCCCGAGTGGGAGTTGATTGCGACTTCATAGGATTGTGTACCGGCATTGAGAGGCGACTCCATTGTGTTTTTTCCAACAGTACGAGCTTGGTAGAAAGCTTTCACAGACTCAATTACATAATCGACTTGCTCGTCAGTCAGTTCTGGGAACATTGGTAGACTGACGATGCGTTTGGTCACATATTCGGTGGCAGGTAGTGAGCCTGGCTTGTAGTTCAAATAGGCGTAAGCCTTTTGCATGTGGGCTGGGATAGGATAGTGAATCAGCGCTTGAACCGAGCGTTCCATCAGGAACTCGATCAGCTCGTCGCGATCGTTGGTTTGAATCACATAAAGATGATAGACGTGGTGACCGTTCGGATCTTCCTTCGGCGTGACCACAACATCTTTAAGACCTTCAGTATATCGATGCGCGATTTCGCGACGACGAGCATTCCACTCGGCGACATAAGGAAGTTGAGCGGAGAGAATGGCGGCTTGAATCTCGTCGAGACGGCTATTGATGCCTTCGCTGTCGTGATAGTAGCGCTTCGACTGTCCGTAGTTGCGCAGCATGTTGAGGCGGTCGTAGTTTTCGCGAGAGTTGGTGGAAACAGCTCCGCCATCGCCGAACGCGCCGATGTTTTTGCTCGGATAATAGCTGAACGTACCGAAATCGCCGATGGTGCCTGCCATGCGACCCTTGTAGAGCGCGCCTGTAGACTGAGCACAATCCTCAATCACTTTGAGGTTATGCTTCGCGGCCAGAGCCATGATCGGATCCATATCGGAAACCTGACCATAGAGATGGACTGGAATGATTGCCTTGGTAGTCGGCGTAATCTTGGATTCGAGATCATCGACATCCATCGTATATGTGTTGGGGTCGATATCGACAAACTTCGGTTGAGCACCGGTCATGCGAATCGCACAAATAGTGGGGACGGCTGTGTGGGCGACGACTAGAACTTCGTCATTAAGTCCGATATCGCAAGCCATCAATGCGAGATAGATGGCGTCAGTGCCATTCGCGCAACCGGATACATATCCGCTGCCCAGGTATTCTTCGAATTCTTTTTCGAATTTGGACAGTTCGGGTCCAAGGATAAAATAGCCACTATCGAGAACGCGTTGGACCGCTTCGTCGATTTGGACTTTGTAATCCTGATAGTGAGCCTTTAAATTACCGAACGGTACTTTCATGTTTGCTCCAAGCCAAAATTCCGCTACTGAAAACAAACTATAGAAGAAAAGAGCCGCCGGGGAATTAATGACTACTCACCACAAAGACAGAAACCGGCGCCATTGGCAGTTTCGAGACTTCCGAAAATTCTTTAGATCTGCTTACGTTTTGGCTTGAGGGGTCGAAGGGGCTAGCTGGCGATGGCTCAGGTCTCGCCTACGCGTCAGCCGGAGGGTTTGCGACTCGGCCGAAACTTCAACCGATATCGGTTTAAGTTCGGAGGGAGGCTGAAACGGCAGCTGGGACAGTGATTAGCTAGGAAGCTGGATTTTGCCCGGTTGCGACCCGGACTGAAACTCCAACCGATATCGGTTTAAGTTTTGCGCGACCAGAAACGCCGACTGAGCTTGGGATAGCGTCGGACACCACCATTTGCCCTTTCAAAACAGGACCGCCAGCGAGCCGTCGAATACTCGCATGGTAAAATCGTGCTTCATTTTTCACTGGGCACGGGTGTCGACGCGCTATTCTTCAGATTCACAGCGCGCGACAGGCAGTTTGGTTAACCACAATTAAGACATGACGAACAACTTAGACACGAAATTCAAAGGCAAATCAGTTCTCATCACGGGCGGAATGGGCTTCATCGGCTCGACTATGGCGATTCGACTGGCGAAGGCAGGAGCCAAGGTCACTCTTCTCGACGCCATGGTGCCTGATTACGGCGGCAATGAATTCAACATCAGTCCTGTCAAAGATGAAGTGCGTGTTAACTACTGCGATATTCGCGACGAGAACGCGGTCAATTATTTAGTACGCAATCAGGATTACGTCTTCCATCTGGCAGGTCAGGTTTGCCATTTGATGAGTTTGACGAATCCGTTTCCGGATATTTCAATCAATATCCATGGCACGGCGATCGTCATGGAAGCGCTTCGTAAGTACAATCCCGATGCCATCGTTGTATACACGGGCACTCGCGGACAATATGGCAGCGCCGTATCGTTTCCTGTAAATGAAGAAGCGCCAACCAATCCCAAGGGCATCTATGAGATCTCCAATTTGACGGCGGAGAAAATCATCAAGGTGTACAACGACGTGCATCACGTTCGTGGGGTGCTTTTGCGTTTGAGCAACATTTATGGTCCGCGATCGCAGATGCTATCTTCTCGATTCGGTGTAGCGAACTGGTTTGTGCGGGTCGCGATGGATAACGATGAAATTCAAGTGTTCGGAGACGGCAGTATCCTGCGCGATTTCTGTTATGTCGATGACACTGTTGATGCCATTCTTCAAAGCGCGATCACGCCGGAAGCTTATGGCGAGATCTTCAACGTTGGTTCCGACATCCCTGTCAGTTTCCTCGAACTGGTGAAAACGATCATCTCGGTTGCAAAACGCGGGTCGTGGAAATTCGCTGAGTTCTCACCGGAGCGTAAGGCACAAGAGCCAGGCGACTTCTATTCCGATATCTCGAAGATTGAACGAATAGTCGGTTGGAGACCAACCACAAGTCTCACGGATGGTTTGGCGCAAACAGTCGAATTCTACGATCAGTATCGCGACAATTACTGGAAGAAACCAGAAAAAAAAACTGTAACTGAAGAGCAAAAATTGGCTCCAGCAAAGAAATAGATTCGGCTGGAACGATTAGCAAAAGTGTTATCTAAACCTCCTTCGCATGCTAACAATGTGAATATGAAGTCTCGTTCCAGGTCAGGTAGATCGTGAGATTGGTATTTTTTGTCACTGACATAGCTGCCGAAAAGGCCAATTACACGACGTATCGTCTTGCCGTAACGGCTCAGGCTCGCGGGCATAGCGTGTTTCACATCAGCGCGTCCGACTTCACGATACATCATGATGAAACGGTGACGCTCAACGCAAGGCGGGTGCCGAAGAGTATTTACAAGGATTCGATCTCGTATTTTGAAGATTTGATAGAACGTCCGAAGATTGAAATTCTGTCGCTTGAAGAAATCGACGCGTTGATGCTGCGCTCTGATCCGTCGCTTGCCGTGGACAAGATGGCATGGGCGCAAACAATCGGCATCCAGCTCGGCCGATTAGCTAAAAGAGATGGAGTGACGGTGCTCAATGATCCGGAAGGTTTGAACATGGCACTTACGAAAATGTATTTGCAAATGTTTCCCGAATCCGTTAGACCGAAAACTATAATCACGCAGTCCGTTGATGACATCAAAGCTTTCGCCAAGCAGCTCAAAACCGATGTGATACTAAAACCGGTGCAGGGTTCTGCAGGAAAAGGTGTCTTCCTTCTTCCGAAAAACGATTTTGCAAATTTGAATCAGATCGTAAAATCGCTTTCAAAAGATGGGTACATCATTGCGCAAGAGTATTTGAAGGAAGCGGCAGAAGGTGATACCAGGCTGTTCTTGATGAACGGTGAACCGCTGAAGTCGAAGGGGAAGTATGCGGCGTTTCGACGGTTGCGCAAGAGCGATGATGTGAGAAGCAATGTTCACGTTGGTGGAACTATCGCGAAGGCAGACGTCACCGACGAGATGTTGGCGATTGCAGACGCCCTCAGGCCACGGCTTGTAATGGATGGGATGTTTCTTGTCGGTCTCGATCTGATAGGCAACAAGGTCATCGAGATCAATGTATTTTGTCCTGGCGGTCTGAAGAATGCGCAGAAACTCGAGGGAGTTGATTTCACGAGGACGGTCGTAGAGGCGGTCGAAGCTAAGGTGCGGGCGTCTTCTTATTACAGAACTCCGTGGCATAAAGTTCAGCCGGCGTCGCTTTAGGTGCGATAGCTGTTTCGCCAACGTGTTTCACGAGTAGAGAACCGCTTGCTAAGCGGCTTTTCGAAGCAGGCTGGAAGCCCGCGCTCCCAGGTGTTGGCGAATTTTTGCGTCTTAGACTGACTATCGGCAGCAAATATTTGGCACGACGATAGACAGCTTGTCGTCCTCGAAACGAGGAGAGGCTCTAGTTAAGCGGTTTTCCGAAGCAGGGTGGAAGCTTGCGCTCGCAGGTTCAAGTCGGAACCACTATTTGGCGCGTTGATAAACTAGTTTGTCGTTGCCGTCGCTGTGGAGCGAGATTTCGGTGAGTCCTTTGTCGTCATACGAGGCGGCGTATTCCAGAACGATTACGTCGGACTTTGCCAAACCTACTGATCGCAGTGCGCCGCCTGGCAGTCCGAGGTCGGCGCGGCGCTGTTGGAGCCGTTCCAGGTCTGCACGCAATTTCTGGGCGCGTTCGCTTTCGGCTTCCGGATTTAGAAAATTTCTCTCTCTCGTGATACGAATGACTCGACCTTCCGAGTCATACTCGTACTCTTCGGAATCGACCTCGTGGTCGCTAACGACCATGTGTCCAATTATTTTGCCGTCTGCAGAACGCTCACATTCGGATACCATCATATAGTGAGTACTATTGGCGTCGTACGAGCAGTAATGAACACCTTCGACGTGATCTTCGAAGTGTTCGAACAAAGAAAGATCAGAGTCGTTATCGTTTTCTTGACGAGCGACGATTACGCGTCCATCGTCATCAAGACCGTAGTTCCACTTGTAAGACTTATCCAGCGGTGGAAGTATCAAAACGCCAACGATATCAGGGGCGGTGCTCTCTCGTTGCATCCACAGAGGTCTCAAATCGAGAACTCGATCGTTTGCCCAGACCCACCGAACAACTTTATCTTCGTATTCCGGCATCAGACATTCGACAAAGTATTCGTATAACGGCATGTCGCCCATGCGCTGTTCGTAGTCTTTGAGGCGCTCTCTGAGGTCTTCTTGGTTCATAGGTCGTTGTGGTCCGCCGTGAATAGTCCTGCTCGATTGGCGCGGAATGTTTCCGCGAAATTTCGCACGGACATTTTTATTGCATTGATGTTTTCGTGTTCCATTGCGCATGCGCGTTTTGGATCAGTGACCTGTTCGTATCCGGCTTGCCGAAGCATTGCTTGCAGCGACCAGGTGCCGTACTCTTCGATTGAATCAGCGAAGGCACGCTCATCATCGGTCATTCCGACGACCATCAATATGCTGAACAAACCGGATGGTAGTTCGTAAAGCGTATCGGGAGCTTCGTCGGCATACCATATAAATGCGTTGCGCAGTTTGGAGTCAGGGAAACCAACATCGATGGAATCGTTGAGAGCGAGCCGAACGCCCTGGCTCAGAGTTCCGACCATATTGAAAATGTAGTAAGCCAGCGTTCTCAAAAGTTGCGCCGCCCATGGTGCGTCAACCGGGCTCTTGATCATGAGTTCGCAGCCGAAACCCGAGACCTGGAGCGGTTCGTATTGAACCCACGGTGTAGCCAATCCGGCTGTTACATACTTCCAATACGGTGCTTGTGGATCGGGCGCGTAAGCGAGAACCGCCAGGTGCTCTTCGGGATCACCTAGATTGAATGTCTCCGGTTTAGAGTGATCGCGCGTGGCAAAGCCTTCGGGAACCTCTATTATTGGCGGTCCGTATGTGTCAGGCAAAACATAAGCGGGTTTACCAAACAATTGATTATAGACTTTGTCTCTTGCTTTCCAGGCACCATAAACCAATTGTCGTCTAGTCGCTTCGAGTTCGACGTCGTTTCTGAGTTCTTCAATGATTTCGGAAACTCTTTTTTTCTTCCGTTTGACTACGGGTTCGGCTGAGGCGTCAGAGGCTTCATCAACTTGTTGCTCGGCTACTTGTTCCGAAAAATCTTCTACTGAGATGGTGGCGTTGACAGGGTCGCTTTGCGACACCTTGGCTCTTCGTGAAACGACTTGTCCTTCAGACTGTTCATTTTCAGCAGCCTGTCTTGCTCGAGTCTCTTCGGCGATTTCTTCATCAGAAAGTATTATTGGTGCCGACGGCGGTTCGTAATTGTCCGGATCAACCCGATTGTCAATGTACGTCGTTCCGGGACCGACAATGCCTGGTGGCAACTGCTTGTAAACAGGTCCAGAATTCGAGCCGGAGCCAGAACCCCTTTTATCATCGCCTTTTTTGAATTGTCGTTTTTTACCCATGGCGGGATTCTCCGGAACTGCGCAATTCACGCCGGTAGCCTTCGCTACCCAAATATTACACGAGTTTCCACCTTGCCTACTCCATCCGTTATGAATTACGAAATCAAGCACTGGAAGCAGAAAGCGTCTAGAAGTACAACGCCAGTCAATCTGATGAGATTGACTGGCGTCCACCGAAAGCGATACCGGAATATTACCGCTCCTTTTAATCCTAGCGATTGGATAAGTATTCTTCGAGCTTGTCGAAGGAGCCGGTCCACCCTTGGGACATGCCGCCTCGCGCCTTGATGAAGGTTTCCATTTCCTCTTTGGAAACTTCGCCGAACGGTTCCCAAGTTATCGTTACTCGAGTTTGATCAGGTCCTTCAGCTGTCAGCACCACTTCGGTGTGCATATCTTTCGGCCAGGTTGGCGCCATTGGATGACGAGTGATGTTTTCATTCTCATCGCAAAATTGTTGTACATAAACGATGCGATTAGGTTTTTGAATCTCTAGATAATCAGCTCTTCCGTACATCTTCGAATCATTCGGACCGGTTAGAACGGAGAAAACACTTCCACCTTTTCTAATGTCCGCGCGCTTGTATTTCAACTCAAAACCGGCTGGCGACAGCCAATGCGCGAGGTGCTCAGGATCAGTAAACATTTCGAACATGACATCGAGCGGTGCATCAAAACTGCGATTGATGACAAACTTTTCTTTGCCGGTCTTTTGCTGTTCCACATATTCCGCAAGGCGATCCCATGTGGTATTTCCACCGGCAGCCTTGATGAATTTACGCGTTTCTTCTGCAGCTTCAGGACTGTCCAATCTGAAGGTCATGTCCATTTTGGTTTTGCCGTCGACTTCCGAAAATAGAACAGTGACATGAAAAAGTGGTGGCTGATCATCGTTACCGCCATGGTCGTAGACCAGCTTGGCGCATTCCTCAACTTCAAAGTATTTCGTATGGTTTGGATAGTCAGTGCCGTCCGGTCCGTGCATTGTGTACTTCCAATTACCGCCCGGTCTCAGGTCTTTGCTGTGAGTGGTGATCGTAAATCCGCGCGGTCCCCACCAAAGAGCGACTTGCTCAGGATCGGTCCAGGCATCCCAAACTGCCCGAACCGGTGCATCAAAGATGCGCTCAATTTTGATTTCATTGGACTTAGTTTTTGTCGGCATTTTTCTTCTTACCTTTTGATTTTTTTTCCGAAGTAACCGTTTTCAAATAAGCGTCGAGCCGGTCGAAACTCTCTTCCCAGAACGTCCGGTATTCGTCCATCCAGTCGGCAACATCCTTCAATGGTTCCCCGTTGAGTTTGCATGGACGCCACTGGGCGTCACGACTTTTGGTGATTAGCCCGGCCTTTTCTAAGACCTTTAGATGTTTAGTCACGGCAGGCAAACTGATGTCATTCAGAAATGGTTTCGCCAGATCTGAAACGTTGGCTTCGCCTTTCGAAAGCTGAGCCAGAATGGCTCGCCTGGTCGGATCGGCTAATGCTGAAAACGTTTGACTGAGCTTGTCTTGCAACGTATTTTACCCATCGGTTAATTAACCTATGGGTTAAATATAGTCGATCATCGAAGGATTTGTCAAACGCTGCCAGGGTAGCGGGTTTTTAGCATTTTGCGGTGGATCGGAACCTTGGGCTCGCCTTTAATTTTGGTCCTCAACCGATATCGGTTGAGGATTTACTATCGCCGCCAAAGGGGCTCTCCACTGAGTTTTCGGATTCCAATTTATTGATACGGCGTTTCCGATTTTATTGAACGGAGGCAGTCGATTTTCGATAATAATCGCGCGATGTTTCGCGAAAAAGACTTGAACCGATATCGGTTCAAGTTCTCCACAAAATCCTCAACCGATATCGGTTGAAGTTTTTGCTGACTCGTAAGCGCTTGCTGGAGTTGACTTTCGGCGCTTCGCCCTACATAGGTTCGCCGATTTTTCTTCGTCCTAGCGACCTTGCCGACATTAGAAGTCGGTGAGTGTCCATATCGGTATTGCCGCCGGTGATGGGCATCAAACCCACCTTTTCTTTGATTACTTGAACGGCGATGGTTTCTGCCTCCGGAAGTTCCTTTAGCGGGATGTTGACGACTTGCAGCCAGTAGTCGCCTGCCTTCACCTTGGTCGGCAGGGGTGAGAAGTTTACGGATTGTTCGAATATTCTCTGACCATTTCGATCGAGGAGTTGAACGTATAGAAAGTAATCGAGGTATTGTTTTTTCTTTGCGCGAAAAAGTAGTTCTACCGCTGCCGATTTTTCGCTTCGGTGTGTGACAATCCTTGATATAACAAGATCGTCTCCAACACTCACTTCCTCGGCAAGGTATTTATCCAGACTTAGTAATTTACGAACTTCCGTGCTTGTGGCACGATCGATAAACGGGTGCAGTGCGAATATCATCAGCGTCAGGAAAGACAGTTCTGCAACAAATAGTCCGGATTTTCCGGGAGTTCGAAAGAAGGCGAACGCCTGTGTTTTCAAGCCGATTAGAACATCTCTAGTGTTCCTGAGCGCTCCTGAAACTAAGGATCTGGCACCACCTGTAGTGCTGGATTGACTATCGTCCAGAACGACTGTCGTAATCAAATGCCGAATCGGTCGCTCGACAATCACAAACAGCAAATGGCTGATGATAAGAAGCACGGAGAGAAATGCTACCAGCGAGAACAGTGAATTTTCTTGCGGAAGAAAGCAGCGACGATACATCAAAAGAGGATAGTGAACGAGATAAACCGCGTAGCTTATATCGCCAAGAAGCACCATTGGCGGTGTAGACAAGAATTTAGAAACCACGCCTCTTCCAAAGGCCGTAACCAGGATCAAAAAGTTGAAAGCGGCTAGCGGAACAACGGAATTCTTCAACCAGAAGGCACCACCGACTCCTACGAACGGCGCACAGGCTTCCGACAGCGGAACCGTCGCGAACATAAATCCGATCGCCAGTACAAACGCCACAACCTCTGCAAAAGTTCCAGCAACGGGCGCGCTTTCCTTCACCATTGGTCTTACGCGGGTAAACAGTTGAGCCGTCATCATGCCGGTGATAAATTCGAAAATGCGAACCAGCGGATTGATGTAAAGCAAGCCTTCCATGTTCCATCCGGCGGCATCCTCTGTGAGCTTGAAATAATTACTTAAAAAGACAAACACACATATCAGCAAAAACGAGAGCACAAGCGGTAGCCAGAATCTTCGTTTCATAAGAGCAAGCAGAAACGGAAAGCACAAATAGAAGAAAAACTCAGCCGAAATTGACCAGGAGGGTGCGTTATAGGAGAAGAAAAATTGTGCAAATGGAACCCAGGCATGGGTCATGGTGAGGTTCGAAATCAGCACGAGCAGTCGGGGAGCTGTGCCCGTCACTGTCACCAGGGCCGGTACCACTAAAATTTTCTCGAGAAAAAAAGTGGAAACGTGCAGCGGCCACAATCGTGCGAAACGCTTTATCAGAAAAGCTTTTTTCTTCCCTGTTGCGGAAAGATCCGGATAAACATACGTGAGTATGAAACCAGACAGAACGAAAAAAAACGTCACTGCCTGGTTGAAGATTAGATTTTCCGGGAAATCAGCGAGTGGCAAAAAATCGTGACGAGTGTGACCAATAACGACGAGTATCGCCGCAATAAACCTGAGCGCGGTCAGCGCTCCCAGCCGTTGTTCTGTTTTTGGTACCGTTGCCAATCCAACATCCTGGTGAGGATAAATTATATAGAATAGTTTGAGCTTGCGTTTGTTCCGCTTACCGCTTCAAACCGGATGGCAGTCCCTCGGGGAATTGATTGGCAATCGCTTCCTTGATCTTAACTGTTCTGTTTTCAGGGTTTGGGTGAGTGCTGAAGAACTCGATTGTTCGAGAACCGGATGCGGCCTTGAGAACAGCCATGACGTCTATCATTGCGTTAGGATCGTAACCGGCTTCGGTCATATATTTCACACCGAGTTTGTCAGCCTCGAGTTCGTCTTGTCTGCCGAACTTCATGTTGACTGCTTGTCCGATCAATGATGCAATGATCGCGCTGTTTCGACTGGAACGATCGTCCGGATCGTAAGTCGCAAGAACCGCAGCACCAGTCAATCCCTGAGTGAGCTGTGCTTTGGCGAGATGCTCGGCCGAATGACGTGCCACCACGTGGCCGATTTCGTGACCGAGTACTCCTGCAATTTGTCCTCTTGTCTTGAGGCGCGTCAGAAGTGCTTCTGTGATGAAGACAGGTCCGCCCGGCAGTGCAAATGCGTTGACGGTTTTTCTATCGCTCAACACTTTGAAGGAAAAAGAATAGGGTGTCTTATGGGCATCGCTTTTGCTGACGATCTCGTTTCCGATTTCATTGACCAGCGCTTGTGCTTGTGGGTCTGCTGCGGGACCGCCGAACTCTTGAGCCATCTGCGGTGCCGACTGTAGTCCCAGTGCGATTTCCTGTTTGGGAGAGATGGCGATGTGTTGCTTCTCGTTTGTTACTTCGTTGTACTGAGTTTGACTGAAGTAAGTAAACAACGAGAACAGTCCAACACATATCGCGATCAATAACTGAATGCCAAGTCTGGAGCCAGTTCGCACCTCTCCACCATAACCGTCATTTCGCTGCCACATGGCCATAAATTGTTTCACCCTTCAAATGGAACTTACGATCTATCGCTTTCTTATCTGAGAAAACCGAACAACCAGAGTGCAAGAATGGCACCGGAAGGAACGCCTAGAATCCAAAGTAGAAATGCTTTACCCATGATCTTAATCTCCTGATGTTCGAGCGTCACATGAGGCTCGGGTAACAGTTACGTAGCAGAGTGATATGGTTTTGATGCTGCGTTTGAAACCCAAATCTTCTAAAACCCGCTACCAGCCGACTCCGGCGCGCCGACGCGGGTTCACAACTATATAGAAAAGGTCCAGAGATTTGGTTCGAAATTGTTAGCTGTAAAGAACCGTCATTTTCCGACGAACACTTTGATTGAATTCGGTCTTCTGTTGACCTTGGAAAACCAACAGCGAAGATTCTTTCCAGCTTGTTCAACGAGGAGGGACTTTTCGATATAGGCACTTGCTTGTGACTTCTTTAACTAAGATTTGGGCGAAGCCTGTGCTTGGTAATTTCCATGTCAATCACGAAGAAAGTCTCCCTGAGAGCCAGGAAGACTTTCTGTTTGATACTTGCTTATCACCGCATGCGGTGGCACGAAATTACCTTATCGTGCGTTCCGATTGGTTTTTGAACCAGAGCGAAGATAGTAGATTATCGCCGCCGAAAGAAGACACACAAGATGTCTGTATCAGAAACGTTTTCCTGCGCGAACGGATTTGCCACGCAGAACAACATGCTCAGGATCTAACGTCCGGATTGAGTGCGACACCTTCCGCTTTTAACTCGTTAGCGACTTTAGCGCCCAGTTCCGCACTTTCGGCAAGACTTGCGCGAAAGTCGTCTTCGGAAAATGCAACGAAGCGCGGATGATCGTGAAATTGCGGATCGTTATATAAGAGGTTGAATTTATTTACTAGTTCTTTGATTTCAGCGCATGCGATCGGTGCACTGGCATCGATATCGCAGCTAAAGCTCATGCTGAAATCAATCAATGAGCGCTCGAGTTCCGGCACAAGTTGAGCATTCATCGGTCCTTCAAACGTAAAGGTAAACGCGCACGTGCCGTGCTCGTACTGGAACTCCTCGAGTTCGTCATCGCAGTGGTAATACGGACGGTCAAGAAAGTGCGCCTTGAAGTCAGAGTAGCTTGCTTCTTTGGCATTTGTTTCGGCAGGTCGAAAGCTCATGTCGATAGTCATAATTCACCTCGGTATCAAGTTTCGAACAGCAGTTTACACTCCATAGCTTGTAAGTGAGTCGTCCATGCCGTGAGTTCAGCAGGGAGAATCCGTTAAAAGCGTTAGGCTCGAACTTATACAGTAACACTGAACTTAAACCGATATCGGTTGAAGTTTTGCTCCGAACCGAAGCGGTTCGTGTCCGCGCGGCTGAAATTACAACAGGGACGGTCGATTTGCTCATCCCAACTCCAACCGATATCGGTTTAAGTTTGCGCAATCGAAATCTTAACGGATATCGGTTCGAGTTTGCTCAAATCGAAACTTCAACCGATATCGGTTCAAGTTCTTCACGGCAGTAAATGGTTCGAATTTAGTCGCTGTCGAGTTTCAGCAGTGCCATGAATGCTTCTTGTGGAATTTCGACTTTACCAACAGCCTTCATGCGCTTCTTACCTTCTTTTTGTTTATCAAGAAGTTTGCGTTTTCGGGAGATGTCGCCACCGTAGCATTTTGCAAGTACGTTTTTGCGAACAGCGGAAACGTTAGTTCTTGCTACAATTTTTCCGCCAATTGCTGCCTGGATAGGCACTTCGAACATCTGACGCGGAATAACTTCTTTCAGTTTTTTGGCGAGCAACTGACCCATCGTGTGGGCTTTGTCGACGTGAACGATTGCCGACAAAGCGTCGACAGGTTCGCCAGCGATCAGGATGTCGAGTTTGACCAGGCGGGATTCGCGGTAGTCGGACAAATGGTAGTCCAGACTGGCGTAGCCGCGGGAACGGGATTTGAGTTGATCGAAAAAGTCGGTGATGATTTCCGAAAGGGGCAATTCATAAATCAATTCTTTGCGTCGAGCGTCGAGATACTTCATGTCGACGTAGACACCGCGCCGACCTTGACACAGTTCCATTAATGCTCCAACGAAGTCGTTCGGCACAATAATGGTGGCGTCGACGAACGGCTCTTCGATTGAGGTTCGATAGTTCGGTTCCGGCAGGAACGCTGGATTGTCGATCATCACGATGGATCCATCGGTTTTCGTGACACGATAAATTACCGAAGGAGCTGTCACGATCAAACGCAAGTTGTATTCTCGTTCCAAACGTTCCTTGATGATCTCCATGTGGAGGAGACCCAGAAAGCCTACGCGGAAGCCGAAACCGAGAGCTTCGGAACTCTCCGGCTCGAATATCAAGCTGGAATCGTTAAGTTTCAGTTTCTCAAGAGCCTCGCGCAGCTCCGGGTATTGTTCGTTATCGACGGGATAGATACCGGCGAACACCATAGGTTTAGCGGGTCTGTAACCAGGCAGCGCTTCTTCAGCGGGATTTTCGGCGTTAGTGATCGTATCGCCGACCAGAGTGGCTACGTCTTTGATTGAAGCAGCTAAATAGCCAACCTCCCCAGGACCGAGTCGATCGATTTTGACTTGATTGGGTCGCAAGATTCCCAGTTCGAGGACTTCGAAGGCCTTCTCATTAGCCATGAAGCGGATTTTGTCACCGACTTTTATTTCGCCGTCTTTAATTCGGAAATAGACGATGATGCCGCGATAAGTGTCGTAATAGCTGTCGAATACAAGCGCGCGCAGAGGTTTGTCGATTGTGTTTTTCGGTGGAGGGATGTGTTGAACGATCGCCTCTAAGACGTCGACAATTCCAATGTTCATTTTGGCGCTGGTTTCAACGGCGTAGTCTGTGGGCCAGCCAACGACCTCTTCGATTTCCTGGCGGATGCGAGCTGGCTCTGCGCTGGGCAAGTCAATCTTGTTAATCACCGGAATGATCTCGAGATCGTTCTCAATTGCCAGGTGGACATTGGCAAGTGTTTGAGCCTCGACGCCTTGACTGGCATCGACAATCAGCAGGGCGCCTTCACAGGCAGCCAGGCTGCGTGAAACTTCGTAACCGAAATCCACGTGCCCAGGTGTGTCGATCAGATTGAGAATGTAAGTTTCGCCATCTTTGGCCTTGTAAATCATGCGGGCCGGCTGCGCCTTAATCGTAATGCCGCGCTCGCGTTCAATGTCCATGCTGTCCAGGAGCTGAGCCTGCATGTCCCGTTTTTCAACGGTGTTGGTCACTTCAAGCAAACGGTCTGCGAGCGTCGACTTGCCGTGGTCAATGTGCGCGATGATTGAGAAGTTTCGAATGTGAGAAACTGTTGCGTCCACTAGTTCTTGGTATCCCTGATTGCTGACTTTCGTGCGCGAATGACGGCGCCGGTATGCACGCTCACAGTCGGTGGGCGAACGGCTATCTTATCAAGCTGTGCTATTAACTGACACAGAAGCTTCTAATGTTCGTAATAGGGAGTAACCTGGGCGCAAATTGATTGCCCTCGCCAGGTTTCGGATTTTTTAGACCTTAAACCGATATCGGTTTAAGTTTGATGCTCGTGGGAGGACCGATGGCGCTTGGCGCCCGGTTCGAAATGCTAAGATGAGCGTCCAGTCAACGCTTCACGTCGCCACCTGCGGCTGAACTGACGTCACTTCTTGCAAAGAGCAGGTTTGAATGAGCAATCCCTTCTTAACCGCAATCTCGCAACGACCACTACTTGCCGATGGTGGTCTTGGCACGCTGCTTTACTCGAGGGGAGCTTCCCCGGAAGGTAGTTTCGAGCAATTGAACCTGTCAAACAAAGACATGGTTCAGCAAGTCCATGTCGACTACATGAACGCAGGGGCAGAAGTCATTGAAACCAACTCCTTTTCAGGAAATCGTTTTAAGCTCGCGTCATTTGGTCTGGAAAAGGAAGTTTGGAACATCAACGTCTGGGCGGCTAAGATAGCGCGCAACGCCAGAGAAATCGCCGGGCAACCCGCGTTCATCGCCGGTTCCGTCGGACCGACCGGGAAACTTCTGCCGCCCCTCGGAAACACCGAGAAGACTGAGTTGTACGATGCCTTCCGTGAACAGATGGAAGGTCTTCTGGCAGGTGGAGTCGATCTTTTCATGATCGAAACCATGTCATCGCTCGAAGAATTGGTACAAGCAGTGCGCGCCGCGCGGTCGCTTTCTCAACTTCCAGTGATGGCGCAAGTGAGCTTCTCGCCTGAAGGTTACACATTATTCGGCGCCACACCAGAAGACACTGTCAGAATATTCGACCAGCTCGGCGTTGAGATGCCGGAGATAATTGGTATCAACTGCGGTGCCGGTCCAGGACCAGTATTCGATTCTTTCATTCGAATGAAATCCACGCTGGACGGTGCCGGCGTAGGCAATAAGCTAGCTGGCTTTTCCGCTCTGCCTAACGCCGGTCAACCAAGTTTGACTGGCGGAAGGTATACATTCATGAGCAGACCGGAGTATTGCGCATCGTATGTTGAACCGTTCATTCGCGCCGGCGCAAAAGTGATCGGCGGATGTTGTGGTACCACTCCCGAGCACATTCGGGCGATGCGAAAAAGTTTGGACTCCTATCTTGCGTCTTCCAGAGATGCGGGCACCTCGACACTGACGGACCTACCGGCTCTGCGTGGTGCGGAGGTTTCCATCACTACAAGACAAGATAAGAACCGGGTAGTGATCGATACCGCCCATAGTGCGGTCGAAGAACAGCATGAACCGGTTGAACATAAAATTGCGCCGCTGAAAGATCGTCTCAACGCGTTCAAAGACGGCTCTGAAAACGGCTTTTTCGTCAGCGTAGAAATCGACCCGCCCAAAGGTGCAGTCACGCGGAAGCTGATTAAAGCTGCAAAAATGCTCAAAGAAAGCGGGGTTGATTCGATTAACGTCGGCGACAGCCCCATGGCACGGGTGCGCATGTCCAGCCTGGCCACATGTCAATTGATCGGCACAGAAGCTGGCATAGAGACGATTATTCACTTCACGACCAGAGACCGAAACTTGATGGGCATCCAGGCCGACCTCCTTGGCTGTCAGGCTCTCGGTGTACACAACATTCTGGCACTCACAGGCGATCCGCCGGCATTGGGCAACTACGCCCACGCGACTGCGGTTTATGACGTGGACTCAGTCGGTTTAATTCGCATCATCACGCAGTTGAACGAAGGCAAGGACATCGCCGGTAATACCATCGGCAGCCCAACCAATCTTTCGATCGGATGCGCACTTAACTGCACACACGAAGACAAGGCGCTAGAGAAGGAGCGCTTCAAGCGCAAACTTGATGCGGGCGCGCACTTCACGATGACTCAACCGATCTATCAAGTCAACGATTTGACGGATTTTCTGGAATCGTACGGCGACTGCCCTGTGCCGATTCTGGTAGGAATTATGCCGCTGCACAGCTCGAAACACGCAGAATACCTGCACAACGAAGTTCCTGGGATCACGATTCCGAAGAAGATACGACAAGCCATGGCCAAAGCAGGCGACCAGGGCGCCGTCGTCGGATTGGAACTGGCGCAAGCTCTACTGGAACAAGTGCGCACGATCTGTCAGGGCACATATCTGGTGCCGTCGTTCGGTCGTTATGAAGACATGGGTACGTTGGCTACACGGCTAAAACAGAAGCTGGTAACCGGTACGCGCAGCTAGATCGGTCGCCAGCCTTGTGAACGGCTCTTGATTGCATGAGCCTCTTGTTCGCATTTCTCAGCCTCGTTGGATCGCTGCATTTTGCGAAGAAGTTTGGCGTACTGCTCGAGAACATCAGCAACGCGGATATTGTTTTCACCGAATACGCGACGCCTGATAAGGAGCGCCCTTTCGAAGAGCGGAAGTGCTCGGTCATAGTAGCCTTCAAAGTAATACAGTCGCGCCAGGTTTTTCAAACTGGTTGCCACCATATGATGATGCAAGCCGAAACGCTTTTCACGAATAAACAAGGCTTCCTGAAGAATCGGCTCCATCTCCTTATACATTCGGCAGCGGCAAAGAAGATCGGCAAGATGCGTAAGGCAGTCGGCCAACTGTGCAGCGTCTCCGCCCGTTAACTGGCGAACCAGTTCAACTTCTAAACGAGCTTCTTTGATTGCTTCGTCGAGAGCCTCACCGGTAGTCGTGAGCGCCATATTAGCCGGCACAGTATCAAGTACCGTCGAAGAATCTTGGGGACGAAACGAAGCACCGCCGGTAGAACCATGCTCAACGGGCTTACCGTTAAAACTTGGAATCGGCTGAGTTCTGCGATTCGTGAAATAGTGATCCGGCGCAGCAGGAGCGTTTGACTGCGGCTGCGAACCAACGAATGGTTCACCTGGTCGTGGAACGCCAAAACAGTGTTGCTCGTGTACCTGAGGTAACGTTTCGCTAGTAGCGGACGTACTGAGTTGAGCAGTGTTGCTCTGCCTATAGCGGCTTTGCCCACCATTAGGATTTCTGGGCGTATTGCCGGCAGCACGCATTTCGTTGCTGATGCGCTCCAAGCGATCGCCTTTGAGCGCAAGAACTTTGTTTAGACTCTGTCGACTGTTTTCGATTTCAGATCGATGAGGTCCATTGAGACGTTCTCTAATAGACAAGGCACGCCGATAGAGCGACTCCGCATCATCAAGCATGCCCTTATCTAAATAAAGATCGGCAAGTTTCGAAACAGTAGTGGCGACTTCGGGACTAGCAGTTCCGAGTGCCTGTTCTTGAATTGTGAGAAACCGTTTTAGTTCTGGTATAGTTTCGCATTTCATAAAAAGATTCCCGCGTGATTGCGAAGACGCAAGCTCAAAACCCAGGACATGACTGGATCCAGCTTCGTTTGATTCAGGATTATCAACCTTCGATTCTTCGCAGAATAAAGTTCAAAAAAATTGAGCAGCAAAAAATAATCGCGAAATAAAAGCAAAAGCAAACTTATATAAGGACCGGGGTAAGGAATTCGAATGAAGAAGAACTGTGCTAATGCCACTATCTTCCAATTGACTTGATTGCCCTTAAAACCCTCCTGAGAATAACCATCCATATTCATTCTGCCGCAACTCCAATGCTTCGGTTGCTCGTAAATCCTATAACTTTGTAAGGGTTATAGAGTATTCGTGTGTCTTTCGATTCTGTAACGAAAGCAAGTCTGGCTGGCAAACACTAGGGGTACCCTATACGAAATTACGGTCGATTCCATATCACACGCTAAGGTGCATCCCATAATATGAAAGTTGGAGCACTACTTCAGGAGACAATTTAGCTTTCAAAAAACGTCACTGATGTCTGTCATCGATGGCGTTTATGTACGCCTACACTCACATTGCGGCTAAGTAATAGGTACCCACAACCTAATGAGTGATGATAGGGAGCAGCGCCTGTCGACCCAGGCCGACCGCTCAAACAACATTCGGAAATATTCAAGTCAACCGCCAGACAAGACGCAGATAGAGAGAAAGTGGAGTCGAGCATACCCACCGCTCGACCAGGAAGATACTGTGGACGACCTGGATAATACCTTTGAGGAAGAAGAGGGTGATTCGCCTTCCGAAGCTCGTCTAGCCGACGAGTGGAGTGTCAATGGCGAATCAAAACTGGTAAATCGCCGACTCGGTCAGCAAGCTGATTCACTGGATGGCATCGATATTACTGCAGATTTCCCAACGTCGCCGAATCCGTTTAACGAGACAACCAACGCGGCTCTCGCTGAAATCGCTAAGGCGCCGTCAACCCCAATCACGACGCTAACGTGGTTAGCGGACAATCCCAACGCCGAGGTTCGGCGAGTCACCGCCTGCAATACCAATACTCCAGGCGCGACATTGCGAAAGTTGAGTAAGGATTGGGATGGATCAGTGCGGCTGGCGGTTCTGGATAATCCCAAAGTGCCAATCGACATCATCACGGAACTGTCGAACGATTCTAACCCACTAGTCTCACTGCGAGCATGCTACGCGCTTGACGAGAGACGGCGCGTCGCGGATCCAAACAGCAGCCGCCAGACGCCATCAACTACTATTAAAGACATTCCAAATCTGCACGCATACCATCGTTATATGCAGGCAGCGCTCAGCCAACCTTTATCGTCGCAAAGCTCCCCAGAAGCAATCGAGTTTCTCAAGATTGTGGCAGAACGAATGTCGACCCCGCCCGAAAGATTGGCGGAACTTTCAAACCATCCGTCGCCTGAAGTACGTGCTTCGGTTGCGCGTAACGGCAATGCGCCATTGGCCATTTTGTGGCGCTTGTCGCTTGATCTCGATCCGATAGTGAAAAGTGGTCTGACGCAAAATCAGAGTTGCCCAGTGGAATTGCTGCGTGAGTTGTTGAGAGATGGAGATGTTGCAGTTCGACGTCAAGCGCAACACGAAATCAATCGCTTCGAGCAAGGAAACAAATAGTCGGACGCGAACCGTTATCGGTTTAGGTTTTCACGCGATAAAAACTTCAGCCGATATCGGTTGGAGTTTCGCGCGGAATAAAACTTCAACCGATATCGGTTCAAGTTTTGTCGGGGCTGGAAACGCTGTTGCAGCGGGGCTATTTGGTGACTCGGACAAAAGCTCTTTTGCCGACGGCGAGAACGAGCGGGAGCTTTTCAAGCTCGATCACGAAATTTTTGTCTAAGATTTGAACGTCGTCGATTCGCACGGCGCCACTTTCTATTTTGCGTTTCGCCTCGGACGAGCTTGGCAACAGTGCAGCGTCTACGATCACTTCAACCAATCTTTTGCTTTCCGAGATAGCAAAGCTGTTCATTGCCGAAGGCGCTTGCTTCTTACTGAAGACGCGCTGCCATTCAGCTTCTGCGTCAGCGGCATTCTGTTCGCCATGGTATTGCAGAGTAATTTGTCGTGCAAGTTTTAATTTCGCATCTTTGGGATTTCCATTGTTATTGAGATCGGCCTGGATTTCGTCAATCTCTTCTCCGCTCAAAGTGGTGGCAAGCTCAAAGTATTTGATGATCAGTTTGTTCTGTTCACCATCCGGAATGCTCATCACTTTGCTGAACATCTCGAACGGAGTAAAGTTGAGCGCGATGTAGTTTCCATACGTTTTCGACATTTTGACGACGCCGTCGGTACCTTCGAGAAGGGGCACCAATAGAGCGACTTGCTGATCTTGCATATAGTGCGGTTGCAGTTCCCGACCTTGCAGAATGTTGAAACGTTGGTCAGTACCACCGAGTTCGACGTCCGCTTTCACTGCGACTGAATCGTAGCCTTGCAATAGCGGGTAGAAGAGTTCGTGAAATGAAACTGGCAGTTGTTTCTCGAAACGATCGCCGAACGCTTCTTTGGCAAGCAATTGATTGATAGTGACTAAAGACGCCAGTTTCAGCAAGTCGTTCAAGTTTAACGGCGCGAGCCAATCTACATTATTTCGCAATTCCGTTTTTTCGAGATCGAGAATCAGACCCATTTGATCGAGGTACGTCTTAGCGTTGACCTCTACTTGTTCTCTTGTGAGCGGCGGGCGCGTTGCATTGCGCCCGGATGGATCGCCAATCTGCGCGGTGAAGCCGCCGATGATCAAAACTACCTGGTGACCAAATTCCTGGAAGCGGCGCAGTTTTCTGAAAACAACGGAGTGTCCGAGGTGCAGATCCGTCGATGTCGGATCGATGCCGAGCTTTACTCGAAGAACACGGTTCTCTTTTCGAGCCGCGTATATTTTCTTCGCAAGTCCCATCATGCCTTCGGGCAATATCTCGGCACCGCGGCTAAGCTCTTTGGCTTCAGCTAAGATGTCGTCTGGAATTTTCTGATCGGATTCGGTCTTGATTTTGCTCATCGGAACTGTGCTCGACATGGAAAGTAGAGCAAGTTTAACAGCAGGAATCGAACCCTGTCATTGAAGGTGTAGCAGTCGTAATATCGCGACTATCTTTTCTTAGGAGCCGGTGGTGCCACGGCGTCTGGCGTTGGTCGCCACTTGATGGTGTCGAGACCCTTTTTCACGTTTGCAAAGTCCGCCTGATCGCCCTGGAAGTTGATTGCGTACAGGTACTGACTCTTGTCGGATCTGACGAAGATTGTTTGACCGACTTGTTTAGTTTGCGGATCGGAGTCGGTCAAAATCAGCGCTTCTTTGCCCTGGAACTTACCAACGGAAACTTGCGGATTATTGAAGAAGTTGAAGTAGCCGGAGCCCATCAGCATCAGCGTGTCTTCGTAGCCTTTCATATTTTCTGTCAGAGGCCCCGGCTTCGCGAGAACGGCTTTAAGAGTTGCTCTTTGCTCGTCGGTCAATTCTCTTCCTTCGTATAAACTTACCCTGCTGTTGCCGGAGGCGAATTCGCGACGAATAGGATCCTCTCCAGGAGCCAGATTCGGATCTTTAGGAACCTCTTTGAATTTGGCGGGCAAGTTCATTTCCTTGACGATACCGGTTTCATTCGCGGCATTGAATTCAAGCTTCTGCATAGGTTCGTTCTTCGCGACTGGTGCATCTCCTCGGTTTGGTCTTCCGAAGAGGCGCTGCCGTCCTTGCTCTTGAGGAACACCTGGAGGCGGCTGCCTGCGACCGTCTTGCGGCGGCTGCGGTTGAAATATACGGCGGAGGACTCCTTCACCCGGTCTAGCAGCCATTTGGCCTGGATTGCGATTATCACCGCGATTGTCAGCGAGCTGCGAAACCATTTGTTGCGAACGAGTCATGGCGCGATACGTCATGTCGCGACCTGGAACTTGGGAATTCGGGCCTTGTGGTTGCATGCCATAAAAATTTTCCGATGGTGCTGGAGTAAGCGCCGGATTTTCTGCCACTCTTGGTGGCTGAAAGGTTTGAACCGGAGTCTTAAGTGCAGGCGTTTCGCCGTTTGCACCGGCGTATGTTTTTGGCGATTCTTGAAAGAGCGGATTACCCGTAGCCGCAGGTTTTGGCGCCGGCGCTACCTTTGCAGCTTCCACAGGAGCCGCTGCTGGTTTGGCAGTATTGTCAGTCAGAAAGTCACTTATAAATATGGAATGTACACTGGCATTGTCTGATGGTTTCGCGACAGGGGTTTCCAAAGTGCCACCAGTTTGTCCGGTCTTCGCTTGATCTGCTGCTTGATCCCAGGCCATGAGTTTTTCCTCTTCATAAAATAAGTGCAACGCGCGCCGATTTGCTTCAGCTATTTTTTTGAAACGTTCAATTCGCTGTCTACCAGGGCTGTTTGGCTGCGTAGATATCCGCCATCTGAACTGCTGTGAGAATACGTTTCGCGATCATGTCTAACAATGTGGGAAATACGCCACCACCGATCGCGAAACTGAAAACCCTCTTCAATACAGCATCTTCAAAGTGAAGAAATTTAGACCTTCTCTTTGCAACTTTTGATATTGCAAAATTTGGACACGAAAAGTTCACAAATGACCACATCGAAAACGCACGCAGAGTGTCCGATACGGTCTTTTCAACAATCGCGATTTTGTGTTCACTTTTTGCATCTTTTATATCGATGTACGAGGAAAAAATATTCCAAGTCGAGCCATGAAGGAAAGTTCATACAATCCCGTTTTCCCCGATACACTGCGCTTACATTCGCTTGTTCGAGAAGTCGTACTACTATAAGATCACTAACTTGGCGCTGATTTGCACTTTGTACAGACAAAGTTCGAATTGGCGACGGCCAAGTTTGAAAAAAGAGGTCACAACGTCCATGGCAAGCCAATACAACCCGCAGGATATCGAAGAAAAGTGGCAGGCCCACTGGGAGAAAATCGGCATTTATCGCGCTGACAACGAAAGCGATAAACCGAAGTTTTATTCTCTAGTCATGTTTCCTTATCCATCCGGCGATCTGCACATGGGACATATGCGCGTCTACACCATCTCGGATGTAATCTCCAGACGCATGCGAATGCTGGGTCACAATGTTTTAAACCCAATGGGTTGGGACGCTTTCGGATTGCCTGCCGAAAACGCAGCGATCAAGCATGGATTGCATCCACAAAAATGGACAAAAGAAAACATTCGCTTCATGCGAGACGAGCAGCTCAAGAAGCTCGGCACCAGTTACGACTGGGATAGAGAAGTCACCACCTGTGATGCCGATTATTATGGCTGGACGCAGTGGTTGTTTCTCAAGTTCTATGAGAAAGGATTGGCCGTGCGGAAAGAAGCACCAGTCAACTGGTGTCCGGAGTGTTGCACGGTGCTTGCCAACGAGCAAGTAGAAGACGGTGCCTGCTGGAGGCATCCAGAAACACGCGTCGAACAGAAGAAGATGAGTCAGTGGTTCCTCAAAATCACAGATTACTCGGAAGAGCTTCTTGCCGACCTCGATACGCTCAAAGGTTGGCCGGAATCAGTTCGAATCATGCAACAGAACTGGATTGGCAAGTCGGTTGGTGCCGAGTTGCGTTTCACCGTGGAGAGTAAGCCGAACGTTCAGATCAGCGTATTCACAACACGCCCAGACACCGTATTTGGTGTCAGCTATGTCGTGCTCGCGCCTGAGAATCCACTGGTCGAAGAGTTGGTCACGGATGAGCAGCGCGACGCGGTTCGCGCGTATGTCGAGAAGACCAAGCTGAAGTCCGAATTGGAAAGAATGGCGACCGAGAAAACCAAAACCGGCGTTCCGATTGGTTGCTCCGTAATCAATCCATTTAACGGTGAGGAAGTACCAATCTGGGTTTCCGACTATGTACTCATGAACTACGGAACCGGTGCCGTAATGGGCGTACCGGCGCACGACGAGCGCGATTTTCTATTTGCCACGCAGCATAAACTGCCGATTACCGAAGTGATTTCGCCAGACGGAAACGCTCATGGACAGCTCACCGAAGCGTTTACCGATAATGGAATCATGATTAACTCAGGCGAATTTAACGGACTGCCTTGCGAAGAAGCCAAAGAGAAAATGACCGCATGGGCAGCCGATCATGCTTGCGGATCAAAGCGCGTTCAGTGGCGTTTGCGCGACTGGCTGATCAGTCGTCAGCGCTATTGGGGCTGTCCAATTCCGCTCGTGCACTGCGAAAGCTGCGGTATCGTGCCTGTAAAGGAAGATGAAATTCCAGTAGTGTTGCCGGTGGAAGGAATCGAAATTACCGGTCAGGGCGGCTCTCCCCTGACTCGACTCGAGTCGTTTTTAAACGTACCCTGCCCGAAGTGCGGAAAGCCAGCACGGCGAGAGACGGACACAATGGATACCTTCATCGATTCGAGTTGGTATTTCATGCGTTACGCTGACGCGAAAAATAAGAAGGAAGCGTTCTCGAAAAAGAATGTCGATTACTGGATGCCTGTCGACCAATATGTCGGCGGTGTCGAGCATGCAATCTTGCACCTGCTTTATTCGAGGTTCTTCACCAAGGCCTGTCGCGACATGGGCTTGCTGAGCTGCGATGAGCCGTTTACCAACTTGCTTTCGCAAGGAATGGTGACGAAACTTTCATCCATCTCCGGGCGCATTGAAAAAATGTCGAAGTCCCGTGGAAACGTAGTCGGCACCATGGAATTCTTCAAACGCTACGGCGCTGATTCCGCCCGCCTGTTCACATTGTTTGCGGCACCACCGGAACAAGAGTTGGAATGGTCGGAGGAAGGCGCTATCGGACAGTATCGTTTCCTTGGAAGAATCTGGCGAATCATAACGGAACTCATAGACAATCAGGCTGTCAGCAATGCCAATGATCCGGTAGATCACGAAAAGTTGGATGCGTCCGGAAAGAACTTCCACAAACTGGTTCATAAAACAATCAAAGCAGTTTCTCACGATCTCGAACGTGGACGCTTCATCTTCAACACGGCGATCGCCAGATGCATGGAGCTCGTAAACGGGCTCTACAAATACGCCCAGGAGTTGTCTGCTCGAACGAGTAATGGCAATGGCAAATCGGCGAAAGGCGAAGCTGCAACTCTTGCACCACAAGGCGAATCGCTATCTAAAGAGGAAATTGCTCTACTCTCGTTTGCCGTCAAGAGCCTTCTCCTAGTGCTAGCGCCGATGGCACCTCACATCACAGAGGAACTCTGGAAGTTGTCCGGACACATCAAAAAAGAAGGAAGTTCCATTCACACTGAAACGTGGCCGAGTTTCGTCGAGGCACTGACCGTCGATGATGAAATTGAACTCGTGCTTCAGGTCAACGGCAAAATCGTCAATAAGGTGGCGGCTCCGCGCGGTCTGCAAAAGGATGTGGCGGAGAAGCTGGCAATGGACGATGACAAAGTAAAAGCGAAGATTGAAGGGCAGTCGATCCGGAAGGTGATTGTGGTGCCCGATAAGCTCGTAAACATCGTCGTTTAGGGCGTTTCCAGTGCGATGAAAACTTCAACCGATATCGGTTGAAGGTTTTTTCGGCAAACTTCAACCGATAACGGTTGAAGGTTTTTCGACGAATTCCAACCGATAACGCTTGAGGTGTTTCACGGAACCGTGGCTGATGCTGTATCGGCCCACGGCCGATCTTCAACCGTTATCGGTTCAAGTTTTTCCCGAGTTGCTTTACCTTGAAATCCCACAGGCAAAGCGTTGCGAGAGCAGCTGATTATCGGACTAAATGGATGTTGTGAATTTTAGTCCTGATGCTAATTTTGCGGTGCAGATCAATGTCTCAGGGGTATAGGTTTTCTAGATAGGAGCAATCAGGGAATGTCGTTAAGGTATCCTTGATGATTATTGAGATTTAGAAGCTCAAATAGGTGCCGAATGCCACAGAACAAACCCAACAGTAATCTTGATGTGCAAATCGAAACGCAAGGCGCGGTGCCGATTGCGACGATGCTGCTGATATTCTGCATGGTCATCGTTTTCTCGATGGAGTGCCAGACCAAGATGGAATTTTGGTCGGCTCATCAAGGCGTATTGACTTGGGCACAGAACAATTCCGCGGTGCAAGCCGTAAATGTATCCACCTGGCTAAGAGACCAGAACTTCCAAAAATTGATTTCGCAGATTGGACTGGCGAGTATCGCCAGCATGACCGGCTGGCAGCTGGTTGCCAACTGTTATTTCACGTGGTTTTTCGGCAGTACTCTAGAGCAAAAGCTAGGTCCCGGCCGAATACTTATGTTGATGATGTTGGCCATGTACGTGCCCTACGGCTTCGTAGTATGGGATTGCTTGCGGACTGGAGACATCGGCAGTTACTACATCGGACCGCTCTACGTTATCTCAGCCCTCTATGGCGCCGGCATGGTCTTTCCTGAACAGAAAAAGATTAATTACTGGTTTAAGAAATCGAGAGGCGAAATTTTCTCAAGAGAACCGCAGAAAGCAGCAAGTGCAAAGTTTAAGGTCAACGCAGGGCTGGTTTCGTGCGTATTTATCTTGTACGAAGCCGGCGTCTGGTATTACACCGGCAAATTTACTCCCGAATTTAAAACCTTCCATTGGATAGGAGCCATGTCGGCAATATTCCTGGGATACGGCGTGGCATTCTCCATGGTCTGGAGTGCAACCGGAGATCTTAGAGAAGGTCCTGTTAAGCTGATGGTCATTCGTAAATATAACGACACATTGAAACTCGACGTCGGGCACGAAGCCGCAGTTAGAACTACGGCGATGGCGTTAGGCCTGCCTGAGGACCGCGTGAAGCAATGGGTCGCCAAGCAAAAAGGCAAGATGAGAATTTCTTAGGCTCGAGTACCACTTTTCATGTGAATTCGGCATAACTTGGAAGGCTCCTGACTAGTGTTAGAATCAGGCGCCGAGTTAGTAGCTTGGCTGATTTGAAGGTCTTCAATCGTATGGTGTGTTTTCTGCCATCGAATTGAAACTCAAATGACCGGATTCCCCTGACTGGTGACAATTTTGACCAGCATCAAGACGCCTCAAAAAATGACCGAATCGATCGAACCAGCTCAATTAATCCTCGAAGGGGATACTGCAGAGCGGCTCGAGAAGAAACTCGACCAGGAATCCTGGTTGAGCGTGCTGCTATTGCGCATACGCTGGAAACGGATTCTGCAGGTAATCACGGACAGCGCGCTCGTGGCTGTCGGTTTTGCAATGGCTTACTTAATTCGGTTCGATGGTCACGTTACTGAATTGTATTTGCACCAGCTCGCCACTCTAGTACCAGCAGTGGTGCTATTGCAATTGGCCGCCAACTGGACCCTCGGGGTCTACCGCCGTCTGTGGCGTTATACCGGTCTCACTGAAGTGATGGAGTTGGGGCTGTCCGTTTTAACAGTCACTACGTGCTTCCTGGTGGCTCGCGCTCTGGGCTGGCTTGCAGTCGATAACAACCATCTTTCTTATGGCATTATCTTCGTCAATGCCGGCATCTCCTTTTTAACTCTTGTCGGACCGCGCGTTCTAAGACGACTAATGACTGAACACAGTCAACGCAGACACTGGAGACAGCCTGTGCGCAAACGCGTTCTGGTTGTCGGAGCCGGTGAAGCGGGCTTGATGGTGTTGCGCGAATTGAACTTGAGATCGGATGGCGTCGACATCGTCGGATTGATCGACGACGATCCTGCCAAAGTTCGAAAACGCATCGGAGCAATCACCGTATTTGGTACCACATCTGAATTGCCGAAGTTTATCGAAAACCTGTTCATCGATCAAGTGATCATCGCGATGCCCTCGGCTCCGCCATCGGAGACCAGACGCATCGTTGAGATGTGCAGACAGGCTGAGGTAGAAACACGCATCTTGCCAGGACTGTATGAGCTGATCGACGGAAAAGTTTCAATCAATCAGCTCCGCGAAGTGTCGCTAGAAGACCTGCTGGGACGTGATCCGGTCAAACTCGATACCAATTCAATTAGCGGATACATCGCCGGTCGAAGCGTTCTCGTAACAGGCGCCGGTGGTTCGATCGGCAGCGAACTCTGTCGGCAGATCATGCGTTTCCGCCCATCCCGCCTGATTCTTCTAGGTAAGGGCGAGAATTCGATTTTCACGATTCAGCAAGAGTTGGCCCGCAAAGTCGACGGTGTGGAAGTGGTGGCCGTGATTGCCGACGTTCGAGAACAAGGGCGCATGAAGGGCGTTTTCGAACAGTTTAAACCTGAAGTCGTGTTCCACGCGGCCGCGCATAAACACGTTCCACTGATGGAATCGAACGTCTCCGAAGCAGTCGCGAACAACGTCTTCGGAACGAAGTGCGTGGCGGAACTCTCAGCCGCCTACGGCGTCAAAACATTCGTGCTCGTCTCATCCGACAAGGCTGTTAACCCGACCTCCGTCATGGGTGCGACCAAGCGCACCGCAGAACTGGTGATTCAGAACCTCGCCCAGCTTACAGAAACCAAGTATGTGGCAGTACGATTCGGTAATGTTCTCGCCAGCCGCGGCAGTGTCATCCCATTGTGGAAACAACAGATTTCCAAAGGCGGACCGATTACTGTCACCCATCCTGAAGCAACTCGCTACTTCATGCTGATCCCGGAAGCCGTGCAGTTGATTCTGCAAGCCGGCGCTCTCGGCAATGGCGGTGAGATCTTCGTTCTTGACATGGGCAAGCCCGTCAAGATTCTCGATCTGGCAAACGATTTGATTCGCTTCTCCGGATTGAGTCCCGGGGTCGACATCGACATCGAATTCGTCGGTTTACGTCCTGGAGAGAAGCTTTACGAAGAACTGTTGACGGAAGAAGAAGGTTTGACAAAAACTGTTTACGAAAAGATATTCGTCGGTCAGCCACAACCGATCGATCGTCAAAGTCTGCAAAACTCGATGGACCGGTTGAAACAAGGATCGACCACTGGAGATGATGTCAGCTTGCGCGACGAATTGGACGGTTTGGTCGGCGGTTGTCTAAAACGGAAAGAGATTGAATAGACAATATCGATGTAGAATTTGAATTCGAATGAATAAGGTCAGGAAACCCCATGTTAAGTGTTACGGAAGAACTCATCGGCGCTGAGCTGCTTGAGAAAGAACGACGTCTAGTAGAACGGTTACGAAGTCTAAAAAGTCTCATAGTGGCTTACTCAGGGGGCGTCGACAGCTCGCTGATCGCTTATTATGCAAAAGCAGTGCTGGGCGATAAAGCACATGTCGTGATCGCAGTTTCGCCAAGCCTGGCAGCTGATGATCTGGAAGCCGCGCGTGCGCAAGCAAGTTTGTTCGATTGGGACCTGGTTGAAATCAGCACAGACGAATTCGAAAACGAAGACTATCAGCGCAACGACGACATGCGTTGTTTTCATTGCAAAGCAACACTGTTTAAAGAACTGACAGATCTGGCCGAGGCACAAGGAATCAATAGCATCATATATGGTGCCAACCTCGACGACCAGTCGGATTTCCGGCCCGGTCGTATAGCCGCTTCTCAGCACGATGTTATCGCACCGATGGAAGAGGTCGAATTAACTAAAGCCGAGATTCGCACATTGGCCAGACGAGCCGGTTTGCCATCCTGGGATCGACCGGCAAACGCTTGTCTCTCGTCTCGGATTCCACGCAATATACCTGTGACAATCGACAGCCTGACTCAGGTCGAGGCGGCCGAGCGGTTTATCAAAACGCTTGGTTTTAAGGTCGTGCGAGTTCGCCATCACAGCGAGAAAGCGGTAGTCGAGATTGGCTGCGACGAACTTTATCGTTTGAAAGTAGAACCGTATTTGGTGAACAAAATAGAAACCGCACTCAACGATATCGGATTCGATCAGATCACGATCGATCCGCGAGGATACAGACAGGGTGCGGCGAATCATGAGCCGCAAGGAATCCCGGCGGTCGCACGTAGCCACTAACAATAGGATCGGCAAAAGATGGATCGCAAACGGTTGGAAGAACTTCTAGCGTCAGTCGCGACCGGCCGAACAGCAATCGACGAAGCGATGCGTTTGCTCAAGTCCATGCCATTTACCGATCTGGGAATGGCGAAACCCGACTTGCACCGCGAGTTGCGTCAGGGTGTACCCGAAACGATCTTCTGCCAGGGAAAAACGCCTCAGCAAGTGGCCGCCATTGCGGGCACCATTCTGGAAGGACACGAAATCGTCATTGCCACCAGATGCGATGCCGAGCATGTGGCCGCTCTGGAGTACAATTTCTCGACGGTGAAGTATCACCCTCAAGCACGCCTGGCGTTTGTCGGCACGGCCCCTCCGCAAGACGATCCGAACGATCCTGATTATGAACCGATGGTATTCGGTTTGGGTTCAACAGAATTGAGCAATGCCACAGCAGTAAAGACAAATGGTTTCCACACCACGATTATCACAGCCGGCACAGCAGACATCGGAGTAGCCGAGGAATGCGCAGTTATTCTAGAGCATCTGAATTTTCCGCTGAAACGGATTTACGATGTAGGAGTCGCGGGATTGCATAGGCTGCTCTCAGAAGTCCCTGATCTGCAAACGGCCCAAGCGATCGTGGCTGTCGCCGGCATGGACGGAGTGATGCCTAGCGTGGTCGGCGGCCTGGTCTCGTGCCCCGTAATCGCAGTGCCGACGTCAATCGGTTATGGCACCAATTTTGGTGGCGTCGCTCCGCTGCTGACTATGCTGAATAGCTGTGCACACGGAGTGACGGTCGTGAACATAGACAATGGATTTGGCGCCGCCATGGCCGTGAATCGCATCTACTTGTCTAAAACCGGTAATTGAAAAACGAGGCCTTGTCAGTCAAGGTCGTTTTGATGATTTCAGAGTTTGGCGGCTCTGTGACCGAACGCTGGAAATACCTGTTGGTGGTGCGATTCAGTTCGTTTAAAACTTCAACCGATATCGGTTGAAGGCCAAATCTCGAAGTCTGCCACAACCTCGATTTTGAACGCGTAAAGCACCGTCGCCAAGCGATTTAGGTCGCTTTTGAAACTTGAACCGATATCGGTTGAAGGTCAAATCTCGGAGTCTGCCACAATCTTGATTTCGAACGCGTAAAGCACCGTCGCCACACGATTCAATTCGCTTTTGAAACCTGAACCGATATCGGTTGAAGGCCGAAACAAAAAGCGCCTCCCGAATGGAAGGCGCTAATTAATTTCAGCCCGATTCGTTTAAGCGAATTTCGGTTTCAACTCCGGAGAAGGTCCGTCGCCGGAGTCCATTTGCGGGGAAGAAATTTTGATCTTTGTGGACTCGTCTTCTACTGACACCGATGGCGGTGGCGGAGCGATGTTGTCGCTTGGTGGCGTATCTAGAGGTTCACCAGCAGCAAGTTTGCGATTAACCTCTGCAAGGATAGCGTCTACTTCCAAACGATCGAGCGTTTCTTTCTCAAGTAGAACTGCCACCACTGCATCCATATGTGGACGATGTTTCGAAAGAACGTCTTTCACGCGGGTGTATTGCTCACCGACGATGGTGGAGACTTCCTCGTCGATCATTGTGGCGATGTTTTCACCGTAGTCGCGCTCGTGACCGAAGTCACGACCCAAGAAAACATGTTCGTTACGCTTACCGAATGTTTGTGGTCCGAGTTTATCGCTCATCCCAAACTCTGTCACCATCCGGCGGGCAAGCTTAGTGCTTTTCTCTAGGTCGTTTTGGGCACCAGTGGTGACATCACCGTAAACCAGCTCTTCAGCCACACGACCACCCAGGCAGACGCCGATGGAATCTATGAGTTGACGTCTTGTGCGGGACAAAACATCTTCGTCCGGCAAAAGCATCGTGACACCAAGGGCGAAACCACGAGGAATAATCGTGACTTTGTGAAGTGGATCGGCGAATGGGAGAAGAACGCCCATGAGTGCGTGTCCAACTTCGTGGTACGCGGTCATTTTCTTTTCCTTTTCGGAAATGATTCGCGATTTTTTCTCTGGTCCGAAACTGACTTTATCGATTGCCAATTCGAGATCGTTCATATCAATCTCGCGCTTGTCTTTGCGCGCCGCCTGGAGAGCAGCTTCGTTCAACAAGTTCGACAGATCGGCACCGGTAAATCCAGGTGTTCTCTTCGCCAGTGTTTTGATATCTACGTCTTTAGCAAGAGGCTTGCCACGACCGTGTACGTTGAGAATCTGCTCGCGTCCCAATACATCGGGCGGATCGATTACTACTTGTCTGTCGAAACGACCTGGTCTCAGAAGGGCTGAATCGAGGATATCGGGTCTGTTAGTAGCAGCGACAACGATGATACCGGTTGAGCCTTCAAAGCCGTCCATTTCAACGAGCAATTGGTTCAATGTTTGTTCGCGTTCGTCATGTCCGCCGCCGAGACCAGCGCCACGCTGACGACCGACTGCGTCGATTTCATCGACGAATACGATACAAGGAGCATGTTTCTTAGCTTGATCAAACAGATCGCGAACACGCGAAGCACCAACACCGACAAACATTTCTACGAAGTCTGAACCGGAGATGCTGAAGAACGGAACGCCAGCTTCGCCAGCGACTGCTTTTGCAAGCAACGTTTTACCGGTTCCGGGAGAACCGACCAACAGAACGCCTCGGGGGATACGCGCGCCCAGTGCTTGAAACTTTTCAGGATTCTTCAGGAAATCAACGATTTCCTGCAATTCCTGTTTAGCCTCATCAATACCAGCAACATCCGAGAAGCTGACCTTTACTTTGTTATCAACCATCAGCTTGGCTCGGCTTCGGCCGAAACTCATGGCTTGATTGCCACCGGACTGAGCACTGCGGAATACGAATAGAAGCCCTAAGATCACCAGAACCGGCAGGAAGAATGAACTGAACATGCCAATCCAGACGCTGGACTTGTCGGATGGATTAACGACAATTGGAATATTCGCCTCATTGAGCTCTTTGATCAGAGACTCTTTAGCCTCCATCGGCACAATGACTGGCTTCTCTTTAGCGTCTTGTTTGTACTTGACCTTAATAACCGGGTCTTCGTTGGTCATTACGACCTTTTCAATACCAGACGAGGGATTGTGCAAGCTCTTGAGCAATCCGGAATATGTGGTGGCCTCGTTATTTCTGCCTATGCTCGTAAGCGAGAAAACAAACACCACCAGTACTAGTAGTAAAACAAAAACGGCCCAAGTTGTACCGTATTTCCTCATCACATCATGCTCCAGTTACCTTGTCCTCAAATTATATCATGTACAGATCACGCCGCAATTGCTGATGCTATGGGGTTTTCCGCGTTTCATGACATCCCGTGAGGTCAGGTGTCGTAGTACTTCAATACCAATAATCACCCGATTTCTCGGGTAAACAACCCACCTTTCCGAACAACCCGAGGGACGGTCTGATATGTCTATTGTTCCGTCTCTCGTTCAAATACAACCCTTCCCGCTGCAAAGTTCAATCACACTTACGTAGCGTTATAACAAATTTGGAGTTTCGCTTAGGAGCAGTCTTAACAAATTCCTCAAGTTCAAGACATTGAAGTCACGTGGTTTGGTAGTTTTGCCGGAAACGACGGCGAGGTGACGGGTTGCACCCAGCGGCAGATCTTCAACCGATATCGGTTTAAGGCCGAGGCCAAAACCTCAACCGATATCGGTTGGTTTCTCAAAACTCCGAGAACTCAGGCCCAAACGGAGCCTGACGGCACAGCCAAGTCCAGAAAAATCAACCGATGGGTCGGCGCACCATGACATCGCAACCTCTCGCTGTAGCCGACCCCAGGGACCCATAAGACGCTCAAATCGTCAGTTAGGACTACGGTATGTCGAAACATATCAGCTCGCTCATGGGTGTGCAGGTATTTTTTGAGTCGCACCTGCTCGTCCATTCCAAAAGGCTGGATCAGATCTCCCGGTCTACGCAATCGCACTTTGATCTCACCGGAAACCCTGCTCAAGTCAGCAAAGATCTCGGGTGACTGCGGAGGCGGAAACGCCGGTTTATCATCCGAATCCCAACATGTAAGTTTTAAGCTTTTATCAAGCCAGGAGATGATGTTGGTACAGCTGCGGTTTTCGGCATCGGGAACGCGTACAACAGTCTCCTGACGCACCATAAACTCGGATGGTACATCATCTTCACCGAGCGGCATGATTCTCACCTTCTCGTTGTCAGTCCGGATTTCCCAACTCGGCGACAGCGTCAGAGCGCTATCAGAACTTCCTGCGATGAGTGACATGACATTCTCGATGCGCTCGAAGCTGGGCTCAATCAGCTTGTCACGGAGGATACAGGCAGCCAACCTTCGCTTCAATGCGATGTGACAATCATTGAAAACCGAACGTTCTATATATTCACTTGTCTCATCACTTGCAATTACTTGGACGAGCGTTCGATTGGTTTCTTCGGAAAGCCACTGCTCTTGCTCCGCGGCAACCAATCGCAAACGTTCCACTCGTTTTTTCCATCCCGGAAATTTCTCATCAATCGCTGGTATCAACTGGGTCCGGATATAGTTGCGAGCATAGTGAGCGTCGTCATTACTGCTGTCGAAGTGCGCGGCGATCTGCTCGATAGCCAGGAAACGTTGACATTCTATCTTGGTTTGATCCAGCAACGGGCGGACAAGAAAGATGCCGGATCCAGCCACCATCTCGCGTTTAGATTCCATTCCGACCAGACCAGCGGGCGAAGTCCCCCGAAACATTCGAAACAACAGCGTTTCTGCTTGATCATCCAGAGTGTGGCCGGTCAGAACGATGGGAATTCCGTGGCTACGTGCGTGTTCTAACAGACGAGCGTATCTCAGCTCGCGAAGCAAATTTTCCGAAACATGATTAGATTCGCCGGCGGCCGGTTCGTTGATTCTGTAGGCGCTGAAAACGACACCCAGGTCCCGGCACAGCCTCTGACAAAATTCTTGATCGAGATCCGACTCCAGCCCGCGCAAACCGTGATTTACGTGACATGCATGCACTTGCCAGCCCATCTTTTGCGAGACCTGAGCAAGCGCAATTAACAAAGCCGTAGAATCAGGTCCTCCGGAAAACGCCACGAGCATGCGCTTCAGGTCGGCGCCTTCCGGAGCAATCAACGCAATTTCGGCAACAATCTGCGACAAGTGAGTCGAGATCGCTTGTACAAATTTTCCTTCGTCGCATTTTTTCTCGGTCATTACTTTTCTGAATCTTGCCACTTTTAGTCTATTGCACCGTCATCCTAACTGATTGTTCAACCACTGAAGCACGAAGAACAATGCAAATGAGAGACAGTTGCGCTATCCTAACAATTGGCGGGTCGTTGGGGCTACAGTCCGGGTCCCAAAGTTTTCGGAGACACAGCGTGAAAATTCAGAAATTGCTGGCAGTGGCTCTGGCACTTGTTATAAGTGCTCCATGTGCTTTGGCGAACGAGCCACTTCAAGGCGGTGTCGAAGAGACGGGCATCTTACCATCAGAAGCGACCAAGAACGAAGAGATAATCGACATGCCCGCACCGGTACTACCACCGGTGCAAAAGAAGCCGCTGGAAGCGACGATCAGACAGGACGCGCTCCACGGCGAAGCTGACGAGGACGATCCCAATCTGCAGGCTGGAACCGGCGTGCCGGACAGCGATGGCGGGGGCGGACCGCTCAAAGGTCAGGCTACTGATCAACAATTAGATTCGGACGATCCGGACATGGACGATCAAGAGCTGCAGGTGGCCTGGGACCGCTGGCGCAATAACTTGCTATATGCAGTGCAAACCGGTGTCCAGGAGGCTCTTAACAACCCTGAAGATGCAATGTTGCGCTGGGATCCGGTTCGAAAGAAAGTGCTCATGCGCTTTCCCCTGGGAACAACTTCCTGGTTCTACTGTAAGGTTAACAGCCAACGACACATTGAGAGCCTGAAGATCATGGAATCATCCGGTTTTGATGGCTACGATAAGGCTGTGCTCAAAGCAGTAAGAGACCTGGAAGGCTCATCGATTCTCAAGTTTCCCAAACGCTCGAGACGACTGTTCGTCACACAGTCCGCCGGTATCAAGACTTCCGACCAGGGCGGTGGAAGGCAAGACTTCAAATTCGGTGACGTGGAACGTTACAGGATGGGCAACTAGCCCGCGCGCCTGAGGTCGAGCACTGAATACAGTGCTGTTCTAAGTTTCAAAAACGAAAAATTGGCACGGGGCAGAATCGAACTGCCGACCTGGCGGTTATGAGTCGCCCGCTCTAACCTTCTGAGCTACCGTGCCGCGACAAAAGTGATTATCTAGAGCTTTACTGTCCACTGTCAAGTTTAAATCGAAGTTATGAAATGTATCCTCGCTTTATAACGCCAGCTATGATGGCAGTATTCGCAATTAGCAGCCTGGTCGAAACCGTGATTATCTTTTACGAAATAGCTTTTGTTATCCTCTTGATTGCAGTTGTCGTGTTCCTCGCGCGTCCTCTTGTCGAGGCATATTCGGATCGGATCCGCTCGCACACGAAAGCAATCGAAAAAGACACGAGCCCGGTCGGCATACTCGAAGCCAAGGTAGAACGTCTCGAATCTGAAGTAATGGAACTAAAGCAACAATTGAAAAGCGTTCAGGAGTCGGCAGATTTTGCGTTGAAACTTTCACAACCCGATGCAAAACCGCGTGTGGTCGTAACCGACGAATAGTGATTGAAACAAACGCCGCCGTCAGCGTGTTCGTTCTTCTCTTCCAGTTTAAAAAATCAAGGCACTACCAGTAGTGGCTAATTCTGATGTCCATTTTGGCAAGCTGAAATAAACTTGTCGAACAGCGGTTTATTACCTTCGTAATCTCGCTCGGGATGCCACTGCACACCGATCACGAATTTCCGTTCCGGCAACTCGACAGCTTCAACCACACCGTCGTCTGCGTGGGCGACGACTTTTAAACCCTTACCAACTCTGTTGATCGCCTGGTGATGAGAGGTTGATACAGTGAAACGATCTTTCTTGTAGATGTCGTAGAGACTGCTCCCCTGTTGAACAACCACATCATGGTTGTTGAACCCAACTTGCCAACCGTTTGGACTGGCATGCGGAACCTCAGAGCCGGGCACATGTTTCTTGATATCCTGCAACAGCGATCCACCCAAACCGATGTTGAGCAGCTGACAACCAAGACAAATGCCAAGCATCGGCATCTTCTCGATCTTCAGAACTTCATCCAACAATAGGAAATCGAAACCTTCACGACGCTCGTCAATCAGTTTGACCGTGTCGTCCAGATAGTCGTCACAATACCGCTTGGGCGAGTAATCAGCGCCGCCAATGAAGAGCACGCCGTCAAGCCGCGAGAGCAGATGCCGCAGGTCTTCGTCGTTCAACGGAGGGATCATAACAGGGATGCCCCCGCTCTTCTCCACAGCCTCCAGATACGGCATTTGCAGCGCCGCTTCCGGAGGTGGACCTTTCTTCAGGTCGACGTTGATACCAATTAACGGCTTCATGTTTTTTGACTCCCCGCTGCTCGACCGGCTCGGCACGCATTTTGCATCCCGCGATTCGATTTTGTCTTGAACAATTCAGCCAGTCACCAACACTCATACTGTACAATTTTTTTCTGCAATTTTCGAGTACCCAAGCGTAATTGCGTGATATCTTTGTCCAAGTTTTACACACACATATCCGGAGCTACTCGATGAGTCCCACTTCTTCTACCATTGAATCCACAGTCGGCGATATCTTGAAGGCAGTGGGCGCCTGGAGAACCGGGCACTTCCTTTTGACGAGCGGATTGCATAGCGATCAGTACATGCAATGCCAGCGCGTCATGCAATTTCCACGGTTTGGAAACCTGCTGGCCGATCTTCTTGTTGAGAAAATTCTGGAGCAGGGCATCAAACCGGATGTGATCGTGGGACCGGCACTGGGCGCGGTCCACTGGGAGTTGTTCGTGGCATCCGCGTTGGAACGCAAATCGCACAAAAATCTCGACGACTATTTTTTGTCAGCTGACTCAGTCGAAAAAGCGATAGATCAAAAACATATCGAATCAATGGTCAAAGCTGTATTTGCAGAACGCGCTTCAGGCTCCGATGATTTTTCCATCCGTCGAGGAATTGAATTGGCAGAGGGAACAAAAGTATTCGTCGTGGAGGATGTCACCACCACTGGTGGCTCAGCCCGAAAGGTCGTGGAACTGCTCAAGTCGATGGGAGCCACACCCGTAGGCGTCGGCGCTATCGTTGATCGAAGTGGCGGTCAGGCAACGTTCGATGTTCCATTCATCAGTCTTTTGAAATTGAATCTGGCCACATATCAACCGGACGATTGTCCGCTCTGCAAGAGTGGCTCAATCGCAGAGAAACCGGGCAGCAGCAAGAAGTAGTTTTGCATTCAGGCACCAGATACAGTGCTTATTCAAACCTCAAAGTCCGAGTAGTTTCTGCACAGCTTTTTTCGTCTTTGGAAAACAACGATTCAAATCTGCGCTAAACTCGTCTCCCTGCCCCAATATTTCCGCGCCCAGTTCTGAGCAGGTCTCCTTCGCTCCCCATTCATCATCTTTTAAAAACGTGGCGAGCTTTGCTCGATAAGATTCGGGCACAGCCGCTTTCTCAGCGTTGTACGGCGCCTGTACTGACGGATCCTTGCAGATCGTCATCAATTCATCGAGAACCTGAAAACATTCGTTGTAGACAGTGTGCTTAATCTCTGCTGCGGAGCGCGCATTTTTTAGATTCGTGCTGCCGCGTTCTTTTGGGGATTCATATAGGTACATATCGCGGCCGTAAATGCGTCCCGGCACCTCTGCCAGTGTCGGTGCTTCCTCGTCCTCGGCCTTATCCAGTTCTTCGTTTAACGAATCGGGCCAACGATCGATCATATTGGGGGCAATGTTTATGGTGGCACCACTGTCGTCGAGTCTTTTCCGCAAAGGTGCTGGCAGGTTTGCAACAGCCTCATGAATCGCCCTCACCGTTCGCTGGCTGACCGGCGCATGTCCAAACTTGGCGGGGTGAACAATGATTCTATCCTTCAACCCTTTCTCCGTAGAGACCGGTGCTTTCACTGCGGCTGTAGCCACTTTCTTGCCAGGCTCAGGTTCTGCAGCCGGCACAGCCGTCGGTGGAGCAGAGTGTTTCTCAAGCGCTTGTTTTGCCAGGTTTATGCTCTCGACTGCAGTTTTCGCTTCGATTGAATCTTTGAAATTCTTGATCAGAGTCTCGTACGTCTTTATCGCCCGCTCAGGCTGACCCAATGCCATAAAAGTATGTCCTGCATAAAGCCAGACTTCAGGGGTGCGATTGCCGTCCTTAATCGACTTAGAAAAGTGTTCTTCGGCACCCTTGTAGTTCTTGTGGTGGTATGCCAGGCGACCGGCGTTATATTCCTCCTGCCCGTTTTCAGCCAGGGCGGACGGAGGGAAAAGCAGCGCGCAAAGGGGCAGAGCCAGTGCCAATTTGCAAACAGCCGATTTCTTCACTTATGGTCCCTCATCAATTGGATTATGGTTTCACAGACAGCATACCCAGCGTTCAAAGAGATCCATACGCTGAATCGGTCATTAGTTAATTGTGCGACGAAATTCGAACGCTATTCAATTCGATTTAATGGGCTGAGCGACTGATAGCGCCCACCACGGTCCTCTAGTTTGATTAAGAACCGCCGACCAATACCATGATGAAACATCAGTCCATGAATTCCCGTGTTCATCATAAAACCGTTCGCGAACAGATAACTTCTCGCCGCCCTTCATGGCTTCAAAAACCGTCCACTTCTGATTGTTTGAATCGATCAAATCGGGCATCCATTTGATCGTGTATCCACTGGCTCTATAACAGCTCACGGACGCGTGCAGTTGCCGGGTCGGTTGGGTCACACAACGGAAAACCACTCGCGAATCGCTGCTTGTGCGGAAAACCGCGATTCGACCAGGAAATCCATCAGCAAAACGGAGATTGAACTTGGAGAGTGGAATGGGTGTTAGCTTTTGTCCTTCGAACTGATTGGGCAAATTCCAGGAACTCGACTCCACAATCGGATCGGTGGATGGCTTCAGGGTGAGTGGAATGGAAGCAGCGATCAAACAAACGAACGTGAAGGAGATCAAAAACAGTAGTTGCTGCGCGTTCTGAGATTTCGGAATGCGAACACTTTCAGTTTTTACCGCTCTGCTAGGCGGGACATCGTCAGTGCCGGCTTTCGTAACCCTTCCACGCATTACTGAGGAAGAGCCTGCGACGACCAAAACTGCAGCCAACAGTGCAAAAGTTGCAACGCCGATGCCGGAATGCACGAAGCCGTGCCAATAAGGTCCGACGTCAATAATTTTGGTTTCGATATAGAACAACGAACTAACGCGAATAGCGTTAGCGACTATAGCCATCGCCAATGCAACCAACAGCATATTGATAGTTTTCAGTGTGTTGAATCGAAAGAGGCTGGATAGCGTAGCCGCCAAATAGAGAGCCACCCATAACATTTTAATTCCGCTGCATGGTTGATCGATGCCGACAATCGAACTGTTGCATACGATCTCCGCGCCCTGCGCACTGACCGCCAGTCCACCCAGATTGAGCATCGCTGCCGCTAAAAAAGATGCGACCAGTCTCATCGGATAACCCAAGTAAAAATTGAGCGATGCGACCAGAGGAATTGAGAGCATCATCAAGACACAGTCACCAGCTAATGGACGTCCAAAAACTCTGGCACGAAAAAGAGAGATCGCAATAACACTAATCGCAATTGGTGCCAGCACCACATTCGGTGCCCAGGGAACGATCACACAGTATAAAAGAACGAGCGACAGCAGAAGAGCCAGACTTCTGCACACACTCTCTGACGACGTGGGTGAGAACTTGATTGTCGTCTTTCGGAAGTAGATCAAGGAAACGACGGTGAGAAGCGCCACCAAACCCAGCGGCTCATCAGATCGATCGACGGTCCTCTCGCAATACCAGAGCCATACAGGCCAAAACGCCGCAATGGCGGCAAGAAGTTGAACAGCAAGCGAGGTTCTTGGATCAATAAAATAGGCAGTAATGGCTTTGCTCATACGCTCGCCTCCTGCAATCTTTTTCGCCGAATAACAAAGACCACTACACCCGCAACGACGATTAAAAGTAGCCAGGTATCAGCTTCCGGAGCGACCGCCGTGTTGACTGTCTTGATTTCCGTCGAATCGTCTTCTGTTACCACGGCACTGGATACTGGACTGACGATATGATAGTCCGAGGCGACTTTGGTCAACTCCTCCAAAACAGGTTTGTTCAGATCATTCACGATTTTTTGATTGGCATATAGTTGTGCCAGACTGGAATCGGTTTCGTACCCTGTGATTGGCTGCCCGGAGGGCGCAGGTTGCTCAATTGAATATTCCGCCAGAGCATCCTCGGCAATGCCACTACTCGCGGTGGCAACATCGGTGGGGTCCGAAGACCATGCCTCACCGAGCGCGCTCAAATCCTTTTCAATCGATCCTGCTCGAGTCACACGAACAAACGAGGGTCCGGTGTAAACACCGTTCAAAATTTGGGCCGGACCTGCGGCGACGGCGAAGTCGTAAATCAGCACGCGATTTGCCTCTACCAGAGGTCTTATGACTGACTGCCCTGGTTCGCTAATCGGCTGGGAACCGTGTATCCAGAGAATACTGTGGTCAACGGCCTTCGCTGCGTCCGTCAACGATTTCGTCAATGCCGGCGAATCATCCTGCCCGCCAATCAATTCCAGCTTCGGCAATTGAACAAGAGCCTGTTCAAACTGGGGGTCACCGGATTTGGTATCACCGGAACAAAGGACCCTAGTTTCGTCACCAACAAAAATAAGCTCGATCGGAATACCGGCAGGAAGATTAGAAAGCCCCTTAGACACGGGCTCTATAGTTCCACGCATATTTTCGGAGCCGTCTATGATTATCGACAACTTTTTCGGCTGAACGTAACGTTCAAAACGAATATTTCGTCGCACAAGGCTACGTGGATCCCTAAACTTGTCGCGGCAATAAACGCTTTGGCAGTTTCTGTCTCGATCGGCTTGAACGAACGCGGATATCGAATCGAGCACGGGATGCTCGATCGTTCCGTTCAAGCCGAAAACTGTTTCTGATGCGGACGCGTTCTCGAGTGGCGGGTTTGGAACCGCTGAAGTGGAACTTAGTGAAGCGATCACGTTCGACAACGCCGGTTTTGGGACTGCTGGAATGGAACTTCGCGAGCCGTTTACGTTCGACACCAGCGGTTTTGGAACTGCGGAATCGGAACCTCGTGAAGCGTTCACGTTCGACAACGACGGTTTTGGAACTGCTGGAATGGAATTTCGCGAGGCGTTTACGTTCGACACCAGCGGTTTTGAAACTGCGGAATCGGAACCTCGTGAGGCGATCACGTTCGACAACGACGGTTTTGGAACTGCTGGAATGGAACTTCGCGAGCCGTTTACGTTCGACACTTGCGGGTCTGGAACTACTGAACTGGAACTTCGCGAGCCGTTTACGTTCCACACTTGCGGTTTTGAAACTGCTGAAGTGGAACTTCGCGAGGCGTTTACGCTCGGCACTTGCGGTTTTGGAACTGAACTTCGTGAGGCAATCACGTTCGACGCCAGCGGCTGTGAATCTGGTTGATCAATCACGTTGCGTTGAAACGAAACTGTTTTTAACTTGTCGGACGACAGTTGTCGTTTTGATTCCAGGCTGATTTGAACCGGCGCACTGAACTGGAAATTTCGTTCCACGACGATTGGAAATCCGAGAACACCTTTTTCTTTTTCATCCAGCGTCAGTGGGCACACTATGGTCAGGTTGACTCTGAGCGGCTTACCGGGCTGAACTGGGAAACACTGCAACAATATCTCGTCAGGACCAGACGTGCTCACGAGAAGTGGGTCTTTCTTTTTCACGGTGGCAGCGACAGACCGAACATACTTGACTCGCGCTAAGCCACGAAGCATCAGAGTGGCATTGCGCTCCATGCCGTCTACGACAACCGATGCGGCGGTGACTACTCCACCTCTCGGCAGTAGCACTTTCGCTCGAGCTTCGCGGTCGTACCTCGACGCGTTTTGAAAATCAATCGACCATTTGATTTTACTCACCAGTGCATCGGGATCAATGGCTCCCTCGACGCTGCAGGCGGACGCCGAAAGACCTCGAGAAACGCCGCTAACGGTTTCACCTGCGATGTCACCATCCAGGTCGAATTCATCGTCAACCTTGGCATTGACGCCAGCGACGTCCGTTGCTAATCCAGCGTGCTGGATGGTGGCACGAGCGGCTGCGGGGATTGGAACAGAATTGAATGGTTTGCCGGTCACTCGATAGAAAATTCTTCGAGCATGATCGATATTCAACGGATGAGCCGATTCGTAAATCGAGCCCAGAATGTCGGTTGCGCGGCCGGAGCGTTCATAACACGCTCTCAACATCACTTCCTGGCTGCCATATTTGCGCAACCATGTGACACCACGGGCGGCACTGGCAGGGTCAGCGGCCAGTCCGAGATTGATCCTCGTCATGGTTGACGGAAGCTCTATCGCCACAACCATAACCAATATGATGAGGTGACCGATATGTTTAACCTGATGTGGGTCGAAATACGTCTGTTTCGTGGCAGCATTACAAACGAGCGCGCCGCTTCTCATCGTGCAAGGAATTGCAATTAGAGGAGCCAGCCCTAACAATCCGAAGCCGAAAGCGAGCGAGAACAGTAACGAGAGACCGAGTATTGGAAGGAACATTACTGAATACATCACAGCGATGCCTGCAGCCATTCCACTGGATAACGCCATGAAGAAAAAATGCCGAGACATATCTCTACGTTTAACATTCCACGCCATGAAATTACTGAGCGGAATCAGCAAGAACATAACCAGGTGATTTGCAGATGGAAACGGATCGAAAAAGAGTCTCGCGCAAAAATGTGTAGTCGATTCAAAAAGCGCGGCAGCGATCGGAAGAATCACACCTCCGAACAACAGCAGACGATCATGTAAAACCTCGGAGAGAAGCGGTTCGCGTTGGCTGTGGCGGTTGGCGCTCAAGTATTTCGGACCTCCAGATCAATTCATGTCCGTTGAGTACTGGAAAGCAATTTCGCCGGCAGACAGATTGCTGACTGCTAATTCTTTTGGTTTTGAATCTTCATAACTGTCGTCACTTACGATCTCGTCAACTATTTCGATCTGGTCAACCGGTAGTTGCTTGCGCACTTCGTCGGTGACTTTGACTTGTGTGATTTCGAACGACTTGATCCGGATACCCCAATGTCGAGTTCGGCACTCAAGTTCGACTTTCAAACTGGTGTTGAGCATGCGACGATGCGCCATTACGTCTTTCAATGACTGTTGGCCGATAACCAGTCTCAGTGCGGAGCGAGCAGACTCTGTAGTGGCACTGACCGGGTCGTCGATTTTCGAGACGGCTTTAGCGGCATCATTAATTTGGAACATACAGAATGCTGAAACGTTCACCGGATACTGATCGGAAGTCACTTCGTCTAAATTTTCCAAAGGGATAGAACCGATACGCATGTCGACGAGTTGAACTTTATCGATCAAGGGAACGATCACCTGAACACCGGTTCCCTTTGTTCCAATTATTTTTCCAAAGCGATAGACGACGAGGCGGTCGTGTTCTTTCACGACTCGGATTCCCGAAAGAGTAACCATTATCGTCAAAACAACAATGCCACCGAAGATCTCAAACAAAATTTTTTCCTCTCGGTTTTTTCTATTGTAGACTACGATTAACCGTTGCGCTTCAAAGCCGTCGGCCTGGCCAACTCATTGGCAGGATTGGTTTTCGAAAGATTTTTGTCGACTAGTTTCACTAGCCAGAACATTCTTCGTGCCGACTCGATTTGCTTCAAGGTAGCCATAGGATCGAGCAAGTGGCTAGCAGGGAATGGTTGTTTCAGCTTCTCGAGAATCTGACCGAGCGGATGTTTGAGAGTTCTTTGCAAAATAATTAGGTCAGCCAGGATCTCGGAACCAGGTGTGAGCAATGGGCCAAAACCATAACGCACTTGCCCCCAGCCGTAGATATAAATATTTTTGTGCTTCGGTGCCACCATACCCCAGCGAACATTAGCGATAGAACCCGAGGTTTCAACAATTCCCGGAGCAAGAAACGGCAGCGATAAATAAAAACCGGTACCACATACGATACTATCGAATTCTTCGCTTTTCCCGTCGACGAATTCGACACGCTTGCCGTCAAAGCGCTTAACATCCGGGTGCGGAATAATTCGCCCGTGTTTAAGATAATGCAGCACTTCAGTATTTATGGTCGGGTGATGTTCGAAGATTTTATGATCTGGTTTCATCAAACCGTATGTGCGGTAATCGCCAACAACAATCCGAAGTAACATTCTAAGATAGATTCGTTGCATCCAGACCGGCAGCTTGGTGGTAAGCAGCTCAGACGTCGGCACGCCATAGAAAGTTTTCGGCATAAACCAGTAGCCGCGCCGCAATGACATATGCGCTGAAGCTCCCACGCGAGCAGCTTCGGCCGTGATATCACAGGCGGAATTGCCGCCGCCTATAACTAGAACACGTTTACCCCGAATTTGATCTGGGTCTTTATAGTCCTTCGAATGAATTAGCTCGCCGGTGAACTGCCCTTCGTATTTCGGAAAACGACGATGCCAGTGGTGTCCGTTGCAGGCGATTACGCCTTCGTAAACGGCAGTTGTGCCGTCGGCGAAACGCAGTTCATAACTATCGTCGGTCAGAGGGCTTACCATCTCGACGGTTTTGTTGAATTGAATATTCGGCAACAGATTATAGTGTTCGGCGTAACTGTTTAAATACGCGAGCATTTGTGCGGCACTTGGGAAATCCGGGTAATCGCTCGGCATTGGGAAATCGGGAAACTCAGTCGTTTTCTTCGAGGAAATTATATGCGCGGTTTTGTAGACACCATCGCGCCAATTGCCACCAACTGCGGTGCCAGAATCAAATTGGTCGTAAGCAATGCCCTTGTCTTTCAACGCACGGGCAGCGCTCAGACCGACAGGTCCGGCCCCTATGATTGCAAACTTCATTTGTATCGGCTGAGAAGACATTGTTTCGACCGTTCATCAGAACCTTCACGAGCGTGCTGCGACGTCGTGATTCGAACCCGGTTTCATTATAGGTGATAGGCATGCTCCGTTCTGCGATTCGCGAGCCGGATGATGTTACAAATTCGTGATTAAATGAGAGAAGTCTGCCAGCGGTCCTGTCGGATTTGGGAACAACTTTTGATCCATGTCTTACGCGAGATGCAAAACATATGACTACCGGCGAACTACAGAAAAAGGCTCGGTTACAGCGGCACGCGCATGAGGCGAAAGCAAAAGAAAAGGATGCACAACCGCGAATTCGGGTCGTTGCTGACGACGTTGTTGCCGAATCGGATGTGCCCAAGCGACTGAAAGATTCGCCCCGCCTCCCGGAAGGCGCTGAACTTCCGGACCTAGGAGAGCGCTACGACGTGCTCGCTACCATCGGTCAAGGAGGAATGGGGAGCGTCTACAAAGTTTTTGACAGAGAAACCGAGAAGATTTTAGCGATCAAAGTTTTGCATCCCAATCTGATTGAGGATCAAACGGCGCTGCGACGTTTTGAACAAGAGGCCGAGGCTGCTTCGCAATTGGAGCACAGCAATATGGTCGCCGTTTTCGCGTATGGTAAAACAAATGCCGGCGCACCGTATCTGGTGATGGATTATATCGACGGCGAAAGTCTGTCCAACGTCGTAAAAGCGGATGGCGCGTTGCAAGCAACGAGGGCGCTGCATCTGTTTCAACAGATCTGCGAAGCACTGGTTCACGCGCACGAGAAAGGTGTAATTCACCGAGATGTGAAACCGGCTAATGTAATTGTTTCCAAACTGAATGATGTTGAAACCGCTCGGATTGTGGATTTCGGTATAGCCAAGATCCTTCCGGTTTCCAATCGGGAGACGCATAATCTCACAGAGACTCGCCAGGTCTTCGGTAGTCCACATTACATGAGTCCTGAGCACTGCCTGGGATTCAAAATGGACGAACGCTCAGACATTTATTCTTTTGGGTGCCTGATGTACGAAGTGCTTACAGGTGATCCACCGTTTCCGGAAAGCGATGCGATTCAGGTGGTAATTAAACACATAAACGATGAAGCGAAACCGTTTCCCAGAAGTCTTGAGAGCGACCCGGTTTGCAAAAAACTGGAAGGAGTCGTGCTCAAATGTCTCGAAAAGGATCAGGACGATAGGTATCAATCCGTCGGTGAGTTGCTCAAGGATTTAGAACTAATAGCCGATGGAAAGTCGCCATCCAAGTTTGTTCGGCGCAAGGCAGCGAAGCTGGAATATACCGCATCGCAAATTTTGAGAGCCGTTTTTGGAACGTTTCTTATCCTGATGTTCGTCGGCAGTGCTGTTGGTTGGCTCAATCTGGACGGCAATCATTTTTCGGCGGCAGGAGTTTTGATCGCGTGCCTTGTGGGCGCTGGTCTGTTTGGATCCGCCGCGGTTGAACAATTCAGGAGGCTACTGGCGGGGAAGAACACGAGCGGCGATTGCTGGAACATGGTGCTTCTTCTTTCACTTGTATCGATGTGCCTCACTCAAGCTCCAAACTCATTCGAAATCGCGGCCTCGTCCTTCGACCTTTCCATTTTTACAAACAAGCCCGGCTGGTTGATCGATACACTCTCTGGATTATGGCTTCTACACTTGGTTTCAATATTGTCGGGTCTCGTGTCTCTGGTCGGAGGAACGCTGTTTGGCGGCGACAAGAAAACGAGTTACCTTAAGGTCCAGATTCAGTACGTCTGCATTACTTACGTGTTACTTCTCTTGTCAGTAAGCGCGTTTCCAATACAAGTCAGTACGTTCACAACCACCTTGAGCGATGCTGATGTGTTAAGAAGAAATTGGCCGGACTCATCGCAGAAGCTATTGAAACTGGCTTTAAAGCTTGATCCGTTGAATCAAAAGGCCCTCTTCGCGCTTGTAGACATGTACATGAAGGACTGGAAAAGCGAACAGGCAAATGAGCTATTTAAAGACTATTTCGCCGTTGAGACAGCTCCCAAGAAGTTGGCGGCCGCGCATTACAAACTGTCTACTCTAGTCGGCGACAATTCATGGCTCCAGTTGCAAGAACTGACGAATGCAATTCAGCTTTCGCCCAGGTACGACTACTATGAGCACCGCGGGCGGTTGCATGTCGCACGCGGGGAGTACAATGACGCACTGAAAGATTACGGAGAAGCAATTCGATCGGAGCCAAGTAGTCCGGAACCGTACATTGGTCGCGCTCAGATTTTTGCAAAAACGCGAAACTATCAAGTGGCATTGGCTGAGTTGAACAGTATCGCCGAACAAAGGAGCGGCTGGTCCAATATCGAAGTGTTCTTTCTCAGAGCATTGCTTTTCGACAAGATGGGCAGCCACCAGTTGGCTTTGCGTGACTATATGGCCGTGGGCGAACTCGCTAAAACGAAACGGGGACTGTCAGCGAGCGACGCGTTCAGTGCGGCTTACAGTTTCAAGATGTTGGGTGATTTAGATAACGAAAGGAAATTTGCGGAACTCACGTTGGAGCTGAGCGACAGGCCGTTGAGCGACTACCAGATGGCCTACCGGCGCATGGGGCTCCCGCTCACCTGGTCGAAGTGAACTTCAACCGATATCGGTTGAAGTTTCTAAATCGCTCTAACCCCCGGGCAGTTCGAACCGACGCTCGAACTTGAACCGATATCGGTTGAAGTTTCAATCGATGGAAAACCCTGGCAGTCCGAAACGATGGGGCCGAACTTGAACCGATATCGGTTTAAGTTTTCCAGTCGCTCGAAACCCCCGCCCGGGCAGTTACAAACCATGCTCGAACTTGAACCGATATCGGTTTAAGTTTTTCAATCGCTCGAAACCCCCGCCGGGCAGTTCAAACTATGCTCGAACTTGAACCGATATCGGTTCAAGTTTTTCAATTGCTCGAAAACCCTCGCCAGGCAGTTCAAACCATGCTCGAACTTGAACCGATATCGGTTCAAGTTTCACGCCGCGGCGGCTGACAGGCTGAGCAATTCCTCACGCAGTGTGGAAAGGTCCTGGTATCGCCAGATGGGCTCCGCTGCCATCATCTTGCGGACCATTGCGTCCAGCTGATGGCTGAATCCTGCGTCTGGGAGAGCTTCGATTATTGATGCTGGGTGATCGCCGAAGTGTTTGCTGACTGCGTCGATGTATGAACCGCCCTCGATCGCTCGCTTGCCAGTCAAAGCTTCGAAAAGAATGCAACCTAGCGAATAGATATCGCTTCGCGAATCCAAAGGTTGATTCTGACATTGTTCCGGGCTGAAGTAAGAAAACGTGCCTGCCACATTCTCGGTCAGGGTCAGTCTTTTGTATTCTGCATCACAAAACAGCTTAGTGACGCCAAAATCGATCACCGTTGCGGCCTCGTTTTGCGTTTTTGCCCCGACAAGAATTATGTTTGATGGTTTTAGTTCGCGATGAACAACACCGATTTCATGGGCCGCTGACAAACCATCGATAATTTGTACAAAAAGCGCGATACAGCGCTCAACGTCAAGAGGTCCATCTTGTTTTAACGCTGTTTCCAGGCGGGTTCCGGTTATAAAATCGAAAACGATAAATGGTGTGCCATCGGTGGTGATACCGAAATCACAGCAGCGAGTCAGGTTGGGGTGGCTGACTCGGGTCATGCATTTTGCTTCACGAAGGAATGCTCTCACTACCCTGTCATCCGAGTCTTTGAAGTGTCGCAACAGTTTGACGCTGACGAATCTGTCGTTGAAAGCATCCTTGGCTTTTACGGTGATTCCAGAACTGTCCTCGCTCAAAAGCTCAAGCACATGATACCGTCCGTTAATCTCTAAATAGTTGTTTTGCTCAGTTCCATCAATCAATTCGTCCAGCAATTCGCTCAGGTTCGGCTCTTTTGACAGTAATAGAGCCAATTTCAGTTTCGCGTCTTTGTTTCCGGAGATGGCGGCCCGATGGTACCACTTCGCAGATTCACGAATATCGGGAATAGCGTTTCCATGCCCTTGTTCGAAGATGCCGGCAAGATACATCTGCGCCTCAACGTGATCCTCATCCGCTGCAGCACGTATATGACGAAGAGCGTTTTCGAGTTCGTGTTCATCACTTAAAAGCAACAATCTTCCGAGTTCAAAACTACCCTCGGCATCGCCAAGGTCTGAGGCGCGACGAAAGAGACTCTCCGCTTGCAGTTGTGATTCATCGACACCGTCACCAATCAAATACATGCGTCCCAGTTCAACCATTGCGCCGGCGTGATTTCCTTGAACGGCCGCGTTTAGCCAACGAGCAGCTTCTTCGCTGTTTTGTCTGACACCCCATCCGAGTGAGTACATCATCGCGAGTTTAAACTGCGCGCGTACGATGCCGAGTTCGGCGGCCTTTCGATACAGTTCACAAGCTTTGCGCCGATCGCTGACCACGCCTTCGCCGAGATGGAAACAATCGCCTTGCCAGACAAGGGCATTTAAATTCCATTGTTCGGAGGCATTTTTAAAACATTGAAATGCTTTGCGCTTGTCCTCTTTGGTGTTTATTCCGAAATAGTATTGCAATCCCAATTGCAATTGGGCATCAGAGTTGCCACCGCGGGCGGAGCGAACCAGAAAATCGAACGCTTTGTCCGGATCGGGCTTAACTCCCCACCCGGAGTGATAGCATCTGCTCAAGTGCCACTGTGCAACCGGATGGTCTTGCGCTGCGGCAAGAGTGAACCATCGAACAGCTTCCTCGTAATCACCTTGCACATCATCTCCGTCTTCCAACAAACGAGCCAGGCAGAACTGAGCTTCCATGTCTCCGGCCTCGGCGAGAGCCCGCCATTGGCTGGCAGTGCGTCTTGGGCCAATCGAAGTTTTAAATTCTTCCTGTACCGAGGGAGGAGTCGCCTGGACCCCCTCAATCTCTTCGAGAATCTCACGTGCATGGCTGTTGCCCTGCTCTGAGGCTTGTATCAGCCAGCTGTGAATCTCGTCATGCGGTGGGCGAAACATCTCTGATAAAACGATCGCGAGCTGAACCATTGCCTCGGTATCGCCCTTGCGTGCCAGACTGCGCAAAAGTTCAGCCGACTTAGCAATATTTTTTTCGACACCCTGACCGTGAAGATAAAGCGTCGCCAGAAGCTGCTTCGACTCGTCATCTCGGTCTGCGGCCAGGTGCAGCCAAAACGCGGCTTCGACCGGATTGCGCTCCACTAAATCGCCTTCGAAAAACATCCGACCAAGCGTGAGTTGAGCAACGACGCTTCCCTGTTCTCCAGCTTTTCTCCCCCAGAATAGTGCCTTTTCCACATCCGGAACACTCAGGTCAGCGCCATTTCGATAAATATCAAAGAGCGCTAATTGAGCCCATTTGAATCCACTCTTTGCGGATCTTTCGTACCAATCTAAAGCAGTTTCGATATCGTACGAAACGATTTCGTCGCCCGTGAAAATCTCGCCAAGGAAAAACTGTGCCTCAGCGCAGTTGTTCTGAGCCGCTTTCGAAAACCACTCGAGAGCACGGTCTTGATTTTCCGGAAAGTCGATGCCATAGAAATATCGTTTTGCCAAATCGGTCTGGGCCTCTACCGCGCCGTTTCGGGCAGCTACGATAAGCCAACGGCAACCTTGTTCAAGTTGTTTGCCATTGGCGCTGTCTACGTCCCAACAGCGATCTTCCGATCCAGTATTGTCGTCAAGTATCATCAACGCCAGCTCATACTGGGCGTCGGCATCACCCGATTCAGCCCTTGCGATCAGGCTCTTCATTGCATCGTCATCCAAGCCCGCTCACCCCGAAACCGACAATCGCATCATTACACGCTACCTCAGAGTTTCTTTTATGGATAGACTGCAAGCGACTAGATAAGTGGGGCGATTCCCCCCGAGGGAACGAAGAATTCGTTCATCAAATGGCGGAAACGAGGGTTCTAACGAGGTCTTCGGCTCTGAAAAACCTCAACCGATATCGGTTGAAGTTCGAGTTTCGGAACCTGAACCGATATCGGTTGAAGTGCGAAGGGACAGGGCAATCATCTGCAGGTTCGGGAATAAGACTATAGCCGGTCACGAAGTTTAGCTTTAAACTTGACCTCACCTTCAATCAGGTCAATATGCCGTCTGGAAAAAATAGACAATCTTGCAAGATCCTCGCGGTAATCGTCGCATCCTTGATTACGTGCCTCCCAGCTCAGGCTCGATCGCTGAAACCGGTCAAGGACGTTGAGACCGAAAACGAAGTGATCAAGCTCTACAACCAAGCACTGAAGTACTCGAAAGAAGAGCGCAATGTCCATGCAAGGGTGCTCCTCGAGAAAGCGGCCACATATGATCCGACTTCTGTTTCTGCCTTCATTCACGCGGCCTTGTCGGAGATTTATCACGATTTAGGCAATCCCGATCGAGCGATCAAGGAGGCGCAGTCCGCCTTGAGTTTCGACAAGTCGATGAAAAACATGTACTACAATCTCGGGCTCTACTGCAAAGACGCCAACCGTTATGAGGAAGGTATCGCCTATTTGACCAAGTTCACTGAAACCGCTTCTGGAGAGCAGAAAGTGAACGCGCTTTCGCTGATCGACAGCCTTCGCAACGAACAAGCGAAACTGGGTTCGTTTTCGAACACTGATCCGGATTATCTTGGACAGCTGATGGCGGAAGGCAGCGCTCACAGTTGGGCAGCATCGCGTGTGCCGCTGAAAGTGTTCATTGAAAACTCTTCATCCGCACGCGGCTTCCTGCCAGGTTTTCCGCAGATAGCGCGCAATGCCTTTATTACCTGGTATCAGGCTTCGGGCAAGAAGCTGGCATTCACGTTTGTGGATAGTGTTTCGTCCTCGGATATAAACGTCGAATGGACGGATGGGATGCTTAAAGTTGGTGACGAGAAGTACGAGCGCACAAAAGCAGGTTTGACCACGACAACAAGAAGGGAAGCTGGAATTGAACACGCGCGCATTCAAATCCGGACGGTGCGCGCATTTAGTAAAGAAGCGGAGCCGGAGGATCGGATCAAGGAAACGTGTCTGCACGAAATCGGGCATGCCCTGGGACTGAACGGGCATTCATCAAACACTGCAGACATTATGTATTTCGGCAATACGGCAAGGCAGCTGCCCGCCCTGACGAAGCGTGACAAAGCGACTATGGCTCGACTCTATCAGGCTTATCCATGCTACCCCATGGAGGGAGTGGATACGACTTTTGCCTATCCGCCGCCGTCAACCGACATTCCGCGCCTGGGCGCAGGCGACTATGGCGACACCACCAGTGGTGCCCAGCCGGAAACCGATACCGCCAGTGCCGATAAGGCCAATCAATTACTTCCTCTGCCCGACATGAACGGAGAAACCGCGCTTCCTGGAATCGTGTACTCAGCACCAGGCGGAAGTCCCGCAAACCAGCCCAGCGCACCTTCACAACCAGCTTATCAGCAGAACACCTACCAGCCGCCTTCTTACCAACAACAGCCTTATCAGCCGTCGTATCCCGCGCCTAACTACCAGCAACCGTTTCCGCAGCAGTCACCTCAAGCCTGGCAGTCAGCGCCGGCGCCGTATTATCCTCCAAACACCTATCCGGCTGCTCAGTCACCAAATGCGGTGCCATATGGTATGGCGTCGCCCCAGAACAATTCGTTTTCCGCACAGCCTACACAGATGACTGCCCCCGGCAACTACGGACAGAATCCGCAGTCGTATGGACAATCGTCGTATGGAACGAATAATGGCGGTCCGGAGCAAGCACCAGCAACCAACGCGACACCGAACAACCCTATAATGCAGTTTGCCCAGCAGTTTATGCCCCAACAGAACGGGCAACCGATGCAGCCCAATGCGATAATGCAAGGTCTGCAGCCGGTGGTCAATCAAGTGATGAAAATGTTTCAGCCGCCGCCGCAGACTCCATCACCATAAATTCTATTGCTGATGACGTTTTTGCATCAGCGACTGCAGTGCTAACTGCGATTCGTAGTCGTTCGGCATCATCTTGGTCGTAGCCAGCAATTCGGCGATCGCGCCGTTTACGTCGCCACGTTCTTTCAAGGCCATGCCCAGGGCTTTGTGCAGTTCGGCATTCTTCGGATTGATTGCAACAGCCAATCTGTACTGCATCACTGATGAAACGTGATCTCCTATTTGCGAGTAAACCCACGCCAAACTGGAATGTGTGTCAGCATCATTAGGCGCCAGAGAAACAGCTAAACGCGCCTCTTCCAGAGCTTCCGGCAATTGTCGTTTATTGGCTAGAATCCAGGATCTGCCAACGTGGCCCTGGGCATAATTGGGATCGAGCCTGGTGGCTATAGTCAGTTCTTCCAACCCCTCATCCCACTTTTTCATGTGTCCAAGAGCCACGCCGTAGCGCGAGTGTGTCACAGGATCAGAAGGGTTTATTGCAATCGCTTTCTTGTACTGCTCGATGGATAGCTCCGGTATCCTTGTCGCCACATAGCACTGGGCGAGCACCAAACGTGGCACCACCAACTTTTCGTCCAGCTTGATCGCGTCCTTGCATTCTTTGATCGCGAAACGATATTCGCCGCTGTTTCGGTAGCACTCGCCAAGGTAAGCATGGGCGAGCGCATTGCCCGTATTGGTGCGCAACGAAGTGCTGTATTCCTTTTGCGCGTCATCATAGCGCCCGAGCATGCGCAAAGCCTCCGCCTTGTTGAAATGCGCATCTCCACTCATGGGGCGAATTGACACGACCTTATCGAATTCTTTGAGTGCTTCCTCATAGTCGGACATGGCCATCAATATTTTGCCGAGCATATAGTGGGCTTTAGTGTTTTCGCTATCGAGCTTCACTATATCCTGGTACTCGATCATGGCATTGGTGAAGTCTCGACGCTGGAAGAACGTATCTCCCATCTTCGTATGCTTACTGATTTTGCCGACTACGTCTTCGGAAAGTTCAGAAACCTCGGGAGAAGACGTTTTTGGTTTCCCTTCGCCATCTTCGTCCAGCTCTTTGTCTTCATCAGTTTTGTCTGCCGCATCTTTGTCTTTCGATTTGCTGGCTTTCGATTGCCAAATGCCCATGGCTTTGTCAAGGAACGGCACAGCGTGAGCGCATTGAGGACTTAGCGAAGCCCAGAGCACCAGATTCAATGAAATTGCAATTGATTTTCGAAAGTTGGAAAACGCCATAGTCAGTCTCGTCGAGATTGAGGAACTTAGCGCCGCAAACAGCTCGTTGCCTCAAATATGGCCAATAACTCTATCACTAACTGGCTGCATTTGCCTGTCCTGACGTTTTGCAGAACTAAACACTCTATGATTAACCAGTCACCGACTTGATTTTCGAAATTTTGTCCACTCTAAAAGTTCTCTCAGCTTGAGCTCTGCGACAAAACGCGGTCAGGTACAAATTACCGCGGCTGTGGATCAAAGCTGTGGGTTGAACATTTCTAGTCGACTTGAAAGAGCCCTGGTACTCCATCACCATTGACGCACTGCGTTCGATTACTGACCGAATCGACTCGACGATGAGCAAGGTTTTTTCTGGAAGAGAATTCATCGTGCTTTCTGCGTGATGATCGTAATCGAACGAGCTGACAAAGCCATTGCTGGTTAAATCGTTCCAGTTCTTCAATTGATAATCGGCAGCTAGTTGCAAGAAAACGTTTTTGACGTGAAAGCTGTCTGAGAGCGCTCGGTGATAATCACCTTGCGGTAAATTGAAATGTTCGACCACTGTCTTCAACTGATGATTTTTCGTTTCGCGCAGAAATTCACGCGCAATTGTCAGCGTATCCACAACAAAATTAGACGGGCAGGGGACGCCCGCGCGGGCCAAATTGACTCGCAGAAACTCAACATCGAATGGCGCATTGTGAGCCATCATCACAGAATCACTACCTGACCATTCCACAAAATCCGACACGGCTTGTTTGGCCGTTGGTGCACCCTGGACCATCTCGTCGGTGATGCCATGGATGCCCGTCACTACACTGGGTATGGGGACTTCCGGGTCAATCAGGGTGGAGAAAGTTTCGAACGTTTCACTGTCTTTTCGAAACTTCACTCCAGAAAGCTCGACCAGTCGATTTGCTACAGGCGAAAGACCTGTGGTTTCGACGTCGAATGCGACAAAGTCAAACTGCGATAAACACGTTTCATTATCAAACTGCACGATAGCTGCCTGCCAGTGAAAGTCGAAGAGAGAACGGGAATATGTTCCTACAGCCGAGAGCCAACCAAACTAAAATCAGAGCCACATTGGTACAAGAAAATCTCGGCTGTATGAAAACGCGATACGATAAGCAGTGACGAACATATGCGAATGTTATAGCCGACAAGCAAAGGGGAAGCGGCATATCCAGCGGCTATAGCAGATATCCGGATCCCAACACATATACCTGCGATACAAATTCGACATTGCCGCGACGCACGAAAATTGGAAGGTAAATGCGCAAACCATTTTTAGTCACCATGTTGTTCGCATCAGTGCTACTGAGTGGTTTTGCCAGCACAGATGCAGATGGTGACGTCCATGCGAGCGTGATAAGAGAAGGCCTGGCCGAGACTATCTGTCCTGCCAATATAGAGGTAATAATCAATGGCAGCAAAGCGCAGGATTCAACAGTAAATGATGCTAATAGCGAACAACAACGTCATTTTGAAACGAAAAACCTCAATCGCTCATACGAGTATTGCAAACGCGAGCAGAAGAAAGCGCTGAACTTTGCAGCAGATGCCGATTCTAGCTCCGAAAGCAGAACGAGAACTCTCTATCACTTCGGCATGATGCTGCACACGATGCAAGATTTTTACAGCAATACCAATTACCTGAAACTGAAAACCGACGAAATGGAACGCACCGCCAATAGTGCCTATGATCCATATTCGCTAGATTTGTTCGATTGGGCACGGATGAACGGAACCAGTCCCGCGGCAGTTGGTGGTGTCGAGTTGAAAGCCGAAGCAGCGCCCAAGGCAAAAATGCTGCAGCCCTTGAAGGACACAACATATGGCAAAGTGGCAAGGGGTCTTGCCATTCGAGAGACGGCCAGACAATGGACTTTTCTCGAAAACTTGTTGAAGAACAAGTATGGAGAAAGGTCGGCAACGATATTGCTTGCTCTGCGCGAGGCGTCGTGTGTTAAGAAAGTTCCGTCTGAGGCTGAGGATGCTGTGGAGGCGGGGGATTAGAGATTTCGTGAACTTAAACCGATATCGGTTGGAGTTTTACCTTTGCTGATTTGCCTGCCCGCAATCCGGGCAATCATGACGCGGATCGAGACCTCGAATGATTTCGATTTCTCCGCTCAAGCCGTCCACTTTCCACAGTTCATTTCCCTGCGTTACTCCAAGATTCGCCAAAAGCTTTATCGATTCCAAAGCCATCAGGGCGCCAGCACAAGTAGCCATAGGTGAAAAGGTTGCGCGCTCGACGGGGGTAATCGGAAAGTCATCAATGCCAGCAAGCGGAAGTGCGCACCGCAGACACGCGGATTTTTTTGGAACGATCGTGAAAAGCTGAAATCTTAAACCGGAGGATCCGGAGTGAATCATTGGAACGCCCAGTCGCATGCAGAGATCGCAAAGTCTAAGTTTAAACTGCCAGTCAAGCGAGGCTTCGACTACGAGGTCAACATTTTCGATAATAGACTCAGCGATTTTATTATCATCGTGAACATTCGATTGCTGAAATTGATGAAAGTCAATCGACACATCACTGTTTGTGGCATGACTGGATAGTGTAGTGCTTAGTGCACTCAGATTCGAGGCGGCGCCAATTACAGAGATATGGCCGACACCAGCATCTACGAGATGAGTAATGGTTGTTTCCAGCGGTGTGTCGCCAGCTACAAGTAAACACTTAGAAGAGATCAATCGCTTTTGTTTTTCAGCTGTCATACCGGGCATGGACAACTGGTGTCGGTACCGCTCGATCTGCTCTTTTGTAAGGCTAATGATGTGGTCCTCTTATAGTTTAGAAATGGTATCACTTCGATTAAGCGAATCGCTGCGAAATTACAAAGCGCCCGATAAGGTGTCGAGCGCTTTGTGAGGGGTGGAGCAAAAAAATTTGAGAGAAGTTTCTCTCTCGTGATCAGTAATACGCGGGACCGCGGAAATTTAGTAGGTCGACGAAAAAGAAAAACCTCAACCGATATCGGTTGAAGTTTTCTCCAATAATTCGCCCCCAGAATGACCAAAAACCCCCCTTCCGGGAGGTCTCTGGCTGGCGTTGGCGGGGGAAAGCTTTTAGCTGAAGAGGTTGGCATCGCGGGCGGAGGCGACGAGCCAGTTGATACAACCAGGCGTAGCCAATCCACCGGTAACACCGGCTGCTCCGAACAGAACCTTTTTCATCGCATCGTGGGAACCTGCAGCCATGTGCATGAAGCCCATGATCATTGTAGGACCACCCCAGGCGATACCGAGGATTTCCATTCCGTTTGCAATGATGTTGAGCAACGCTTCCAGGTTGGCCAAGTTGTTGACGCGCACTGTACCTGCGGTGTTAACACCCATGATTGAGGTGGCATCTCCACCTTGTGGTCCGATTGTGCCGTTGGTGGCACCTTGAAGAATAGGGGCGGTACCGTTTTGAATTTGCTCAGTTTGAGCACCTGTGTTGTTATAGGTGTTGTTGCCACCACCGATTTCACCCATCGTAGCTTGAGACGAGAAAGCATCTCCATACGATTGTGCAAATGCTGGTGTGGAGAGACCGACGAGAAGTGCGGCTGCGACGGCAATACGTGCGAAAGACTTATGCATGAGAGATAACCTCCGGCAGGGCGAGTTGGTTAGTTTTAGTAAGGTTAGGAACGAAATGATTCGAAAAATTGAATCGTCTATAGATTAATCGGAACCGGACACGAAGTCAAGCGCCGGAATGTAAGCCACAATACATTTTTTGCTGTTATTGACATCAATCGAGCTTAAATCTCCTCTTCACGCCGAATGGCTCGGCAACTGGCATTGCCAAAACACTGATTTATGTTGTTAGTAGATGTTCAAACGAGGCTCTCAGTTCGTCTATCGAAATTTGTTCTATGCCATCTTTTTGCGGACAAAATACGGAGAGTGTGCCCGTCTGTGGCTCCCAGCCGACTACAGCACAGGTATGCTCCAAAACACTTGTAGAGACATTTTGATCGCCACCAGGAAATCTACTCAGGATCAACGCTCGATCCTGGGCCCAGAGCTGATCGATAAGTAACGCCAACTCGTTTGTGCATTGCCCCTTCAACGCTAACGAGTAAATCTCCTTTCCGAGAAACAAATGGACAATCTCATTTATTGAGTAGAAGGGCTTTCGGCTGAGCGCATTCTGTTCCATATACTGGGCAAAGCCTCTTGCCAGAATCAACGCCCAGACACCGTATCCATCGGCCAGACCATAATCATGAATATCTTTCTGCGCTGGAGCCAGTACCCTTATCGGTGTGTTGCGGTCACCAATAAAAGTAACTACGAAGGCACCATTGTCAGATTTTCTAATGGTTTGCAAAACAAGTTCGGGACAATGCGCAATTGCTGCTGCAACGGTTGCCATGAAAGTTTGATGCGCTTCTGGGACGTTTTTGATTGCATCAAGGGTGATACTACTGGTCGGATCGTTTTTCGATGCATACAATTCTTGACCGATGCCTGAACATAATTCAAAACTAGCCCAGACAGGCATGTCGACCGCAGTTTCGGAGGACGTTTGTTTGAAAAGATCGCATAACATCCATCGAACATCCTGCCGGGTAGGCTGCCATTCATTTACGGAAAAGCCGTATGTTTGAAACAACGATAGCTCTTTTAAACGCCTGATCAACAACTCGATCGACCGTCGGAGTCGCGCCGGCATCACGAGATTAGATAGGGCATACTCGAGACCATGGTGCTGAATAAAACCTGAGCGTTTCGGATCAACAAAATCAATAATCGCTTCAATTTGGGCAAGCAGAGTCTCGTTGATGTCGTCGGTAGACGTGCGCGGGCCACCAGATCTTAGATCGATGATATCGCGAAGACTCAGTCCATCTGCGGCTTGGCCAAACATTCCGCGCCTTGACCAGGATATCCGTTTATAGTGTGTCTTCAGCGTGTTGATCAGCGGGCGATCCTTTTCGCTGCACTTATTGAGAGCAGTCTCAATTTCGGTAAGACTGAGCCGTTCGTCATGATTGGCATCTACGGCGCAGAATACGTCCATGAGTCCTCGGATATTTTCTTCGCGAGATTTTGTCCGGTTGAGAATCGAAAACGTTCCGGCAAACGAGATGTTCAAGGTAGTCCCATCCGAATCCTCGACACTGCAACCATCGGCGTTTAAAAACACGTTAGCCGCGCGTTCGCCACCATCTTCAGAGAAGAACAGATCATTTTGTTCTGAATTTTTAGACCAAGCAGTTCCATTTTGATCTAAAAACCAAATGACCGCTCCGGAGTGATCGCATCGCCAGTATGGGGATGGTTCTATGTGCGAAAGCTGTGAGGAATTTTCTAATTGCCCAAGCGACTTGAGCCAGAGATCATTCAGAACGGCATTCGGGGCAGTCGACGAATCATCAAATTTAAAATCTGGTGGATCGGCTGATTCCTGCGCACCGACAGCGTTTTCGAGATTCGGAACTTGAACCGATATCGGTTCAAGTTCCGAGGACTTTGAAATCGTTTCCCCATCCGGTTTTCCACCGACTTCTGAAACACTGTCATCTGACCAAAAACGATAACCCTCAGGAAGGAGCGAATTATTTTGAGTCATTTATTCCAACCCCGCCACACTTGACAACCACATGATAGGTGCACTAGCTTCAGATTCGGGAAACGCCATACAAAACTTAATAGTCGAAAAACGCAAAGCAAGAAGGGAGGAACGCTTGTTCCTCCCCTCTTTTTATTTTGAGTGCTGTGCGTTCTAGCTGAACAAGTTTGCGTCACGAGCGGATGCTACGAGCCAGTTGATACAACCAGGTGTTGCCAAACCACCTGTGACACCAGCAGCGCCGAAGAGTACTTTCTTCATTGCATCGTGAGAACCTGCAGCCATGTGCATAAAGCCCATGATCATCGTTGGGCCGCCCCATGCGATACCGAGAATTTCCATACCGTTGGCGATGATGTTCAGCAGCGCTTCCAGGTTGGCGAGGTTGTTTACTCGTACAGTTCCAGCGGTGTTGACGCCCATAATGGAAGTCGCGTCACCACCTTGTGGTCCGATTGTGCCGTTGGTAGCACCTTGAAGTATTGGCGCAGTGCCGTTTTGAATTTGCTCTGATTGAGCACCAGTGTTGTTGTAGGTGTTGTTGCCACCACCGACTTCACCCATCGTAGCTTGCGATGAAAACGCATCTCCATACGATTGTGCGTTTGCAGGCGCAACGCCAAGTCCGACAACTACAGCAGCAGCAACTGCGATCTGAGCGAAGAATTTAGTACGCATGATCAAACCCCTCCCGGGCAAAATATTGTCTTTGATTCGTAAAACTAGTAAATCCATTACAAGAAACAGGCACGCCAACGGCTTGCAGAAGTCAGTATAATGACATCGCCCAAATATCGTCAATGAAGATATTGCACAGAAAGCGCAGTTTTATGCGGTTTTTCCCACTGATAGCAGTCAAATTTTTTGATTTTTTTCTGCATTTGAATTGGAACGCGCTCTAGGGCATTGGCTGTAAATGCCAAAGACGAAGGGGAGGACTGATGTCCTCCCCTTCCAGATTTTTCAACAGGTCTCTTGAACTAGCTGAACAGGTTGGCGTCTCTTGCTGAGGCTACGAGCCAGTTGATGCAACCAGGTGTTGCCAATCCACCAGTCACGCCCGCGGCTCCGAAGAGAACTTTCTTCATCGCATCGTGTGAACCAGCAGCCATGTGCATGAAGCCCATGATCATTGTTGGACCACCCCAGGCGATACCAAGGATTTCCATCCCATTGGCGATGATGTTGAGTAAAGCTTCCAAGTTAGCCAAGTTGTTTACACGCACAGTACCAGCGGTGTTGACACCCATGATGGATGTAGCATCTCCACCTTGTGGTCCAATCGTACCGTTGGTGGCACCTTGAAGAATTGGTGCTGTACCGTTTTGGATTTGCTCAGTTTGAGCACCGGTGTTGTTGTAGGTATTATTGCCACCACCGATTTCACCCATGGTCGCTTGAGACGAGAATGCGTCTCCGTACGATTGTGCATAAGCTGGTGCGCTGGTGATACCAACCAAGAGAGCGGCTGCGACAATCATTTTAGTAATCTTCTGCATGAATAAATCCTCCACGGCGGACTGCAAGTGCTGAATCGGAAAGAAAAAAAACTAGTAATTGGTTTCAAGCATGTCAAGTGTAAGCGAGCCTCAAGAAGAAGTCAAGCACCTTATTTCAGCAATTTCCATGTCACAAAAATGCCACGAAAAAGTCACAAATGAAAAATCAAAACGGCTCAAGTTTTCTAAGATGGTCATGTTAAGTGGCTTTCTGGAGCAGCACTGCGAGGAGGGAAAACATCAACCGATATCGGTTGATGTCTGCGGTCGCGCACATTTCGCCTGATCATCATCGATCCCTATGGACGGCGCATTGATCCATATATAACGAAAGAGAGGGGCATTCGCCCCTCTCTGTTGATTTCGATTTGTACGGAGTACTAGCTGAACAAGTTGGCATCACGAGCGGATGCTACGAGCCAGTTGATGCAACCAGGTGTTGCCAATCCACCGGTAACACCGGCAGCTCCGAACAGAACTTTCTTCATCGCATCATGCGAACCAGCAGCCATGTGCATGAAGCCCATGATCATTGTCGGTCCACCCCAGGCGATACCGAGGATTTCCATCCCGTTGGCGATGATGTTGAGCAAGGCTTCCAAGTTAGCCAAGTTGTTGACACGCACTGTACCTGCTGTGTTGACACCCATAATGGATGTGGCATCTCCGCCTTGTGGTCCGATGGTACCGTTGGTGGCACCTTGAAGAATCGGCGCAGTACCATTTTGAATTTGCTCTGTCTGAGCGCCAGTGTTGTTGTAGGTGTTGTTGCCACCACCGACTTCACCCATTGTGGCTTGAGACGAGAACGCATCTCCGTAAGATTGTGCGAATGCTGGAGCGCCAGAAACACCGATGACAACTGCGGCTGCGACGAGCATTTTGGTAAAGTTACGCATAAGTAGACCTCCTGCAATTAAGCAAGTGAAAGGTATGTAGTAAATAGTAAGGTTCGGACAGGTCAGTTGCGAAAAGTGCAACCGTCGAAAAAAGTTCGATGCGATTAGACTACGTTAACAATCCCATCCAGTCAATAGCGATTTTGTTATCCAGACAACACTTTTTCAATTTTTTCTTAAGAATGTGCCAAAATCCTCGCCACGCGGCGATTACTGGTCATTAGAGCCTCAAAAGTCGCGGCGGCCATACCGTCAAGCGAGGTTTCACCCAGCCGTTTTTCGAGCTGACGGATTGCAGCGGCTACATCTAGGTAACTTACTTGCTCAGCGTTTCGAAGTTTCGCAAGGGCTTTCGATTGCATTTTCACTAGACCAAAAACAATTGCTAAATGATTGAACCCAGTAATTAAGGACAATTGCCCAAAACCAGCTCCGAAGTAATGTTTTCCGAAGATTCGAGAATAGAAGTATCTATATATGAGATCTTCGATGTCGTGGTCAGATGAAGGAAAAGGCATTTGCTCCAGGTTCTCAAATGAAAAGCTTTTGCCCGGTACACGAATCTTAGTTCCTGGCACGAGACCCATAAATCCGACTTGGTAGACGAATCTATAGAAGTTGAAATCTCCTTCGCCTCTTCCTAGTTTTTGAACGGGAAAATAGATCTTGTGCAATGCCGTAAGCAAGTTTTTGTCCAACCAATTAAATTTTGCAGCCCCCTCAAGAGTCGCAACCGAAGCCGGCAGTGTCGATCCACGAGCTTCTTGCATTGCCTTTGCCAAATAGTTTGAACCGTTCAAGAAGCGCTGTTCAAGCAAAACAGATCGGTCCTTTAAATAGGAAGTCAATTTTTCCTCGTGAGCCAAATAGTCATCCCATGACAGCGAGACGCCCGTGGTAAGCTGAATCTGCGACCAATTCGGTTGATGATCGGGATAGAGCGAATTAAACTCCGCGAACTTGCTCTCCAGATATTCACGCTGTTCCACAAGCGACTTGCCACTGTTGTTCACGGCTCCCATGCTGTAAAAGCTAATCGTGGCGTACGTTCCACTAGGGGTTCTATTAAATGAGTATGGAAAGAGTTGGCAAATCGACGGTTTTGTTTTTGACTCGAATTTACTGTGGATGAAGCAGAGGTTGTCTACTAGAAACGGACAGTGGCCATCGCTGCCTTCCATAATGGCGTGAGTATAGGGAGTGGACTCGCTTTCGTAGTCTTTCATTTCTCGAAACAAAGACTTTCCAAAATATCTCTCCGGAGATTGCTTACCCCAATCAATATCAGCAATTCGGAAATAGTCTTGCTCGGTAAGTGGAACGGACCATCCACCACAACATTTACCGCATCCGGTGCACTCATAGTTGAGGCCTTCGGGAATGTGCAGGATTTCGGCGGATTGCGCTGCGGTCATGAGGTGCTCCTGTGGAAACGTCAAATACACCTTACCCGGAATGGCGTTGTCTTGTCGGACTGAATTTTCAACCGATATCGGTTGAAGTTTTTTGGCCTTGGGCCAAGAACTGTAATTGTATGCTTGGCGTGATGCGGCTTGGCAAATTTCCGATGATAATATAGGCGAAACAAATGGGGGACCAACGATATGGCAAAAACTGTCCAATATGCCCAGACCAAAATCGGCGATGAACTCTCGATCGGTCGAGGAAAGCCTTCCAGAAGGGCTTACGGCTTTGACGAAGTAGCGCTGGTGCCTGGGTCGTCGACGTTGGATCCGGAAGTCTGCGACATATCTGTAGAGTTGGCGGGACACAAACTCGAAATTCCTGTTCTTGCAAGTGCAATGGACAGCGTTGTCGACGTTAAGTTTGCAGGTCTCATGAGCCAACTCGGCGGTTTAGCCGTTCTCAATCTCCAGGGTATTCAAACTCGATATGAAAACTGCGACGAAATTTATGCAGAAATTACTTCTTGCGACAAAAACCAATTCGTAGAAGTCATGCAACGGCTCTATTCAAGCCCTGTGAAAGAAGAGTTGATCGGCCAGCGGATTGCAGAAATCAAAAAGCTGGGAGGCGTAGTGGCGGCCTCCGTTACACCGAACATGGCTGAAAAATACGGGCGACTTGCAATAGAAGCGGGATTAGACGTGTTATTTGTACAGTCTACTGTGACTGGCATAGAGCACCGAAGCGCCAGCGGTGCTGCCGGTCTTGATCTGAAAAAGTTCTGCAAATCTGTGTCGATTCCTGTGATTGTCGGAAACTGTGTGGCTTACAACACAGCACTAGAGCTGATGGAGACGGGAGTTGCAGGAATTCTTGTCGGTGTCGGACCTGGTGCAGCGTGCACCTCCAGGGGTGTACTCGGCATCGGAGTGCCCATGGCGACAGCCATCGCTGATTGTCGAGGAGCAGCGCAAGTGTTCGGTGAGCGTCACGAGACCGTACCTCTACTCATCGCAGATGGTGGCATGGTAACGTCCGGAGACATCTGCAAAGCCATCGCCTGTGGTGCAGATGCAGTAATGATCGGCTCACCACTAGCTAAGTCCAAGGAATCACCAGGTCGCGGTTATCACTGGGGTATGGCGACGCCGAGCCCTGTTCTGCCTAGAGGAACCCGAATCAAAGTCGGAACAACTGTAAGCCTGGAACAAATATTGCGAGGACCAGCGACCGTAGACGACGGAACGCAAAATATTTCCGGAGCTCTTCAGACCAGCATGGGAACACTTGGAGCCGCCACATTGAAAGAGATGCAAGAAGTTGAGGTCGTGATTGCCCCATCAATCCTTACGGAAGGCAAGGTTTATCAATCGGCGCAACAGCTAGGCATGGGGCGCTAGAAAATTGAAAAACTTGAACCGATATCGGTTTAAGTTTTAGATCAAATCGCATGACATCTCCAGTCGTGCAACACCGCCTCATTTGCGATAGATTGAGATAAACCCGCCCTGGCGCGCTAAAATCATTAAGCGCTCCGAGACCAATATGGAGATATCTCGATGACTACCTGGACACGAATCGCAGCTCTAGCTGCGGTCCCCCTAATCCTGTGCTCCCTTCTCTGGGATACGAAAATTTCCAGTGCAGCCCTCGCGGAGACGAACGCGCCCCAGGTGAAGTTCTCGGGAAAGGCCAATAGACTGCTTTCTGCCTTGTCTGACGACGGCGGCAATACACTGCTTTTCCAGGGGAACCGGATAGCCGACATCGCCGAGGCTGCCGCCCCTGCTGTGGTCAACATCGAAGTTGAGAAACCGGGAAGCGGCGGGCTTCAGTCGATGATGCCATTCGGTCAAAATGGAGTCAGGTTCTTCTTCAACAACCGTGAAATCGATCCGGAAAGAATGTCTTCGCAACGCCCAGTTAAGCAGACCGGCTCTGGTTTCATCGTGCGCCCGGAAGGCTACATCTTAACCAATGCACACGTGGTGAAGGGAGCCAAGCGCATAGAGGTCACCATGAATGATGGCAGAAACATCGTTGCCACCATAGTTGGTATCGATACATTTTCGGACCTGGCGGTTCTGAAGATTGATGCCACTAATCTGCCGACCCTGCAAATGGGCTCATCGACTAATCTCCGCCCCGGCGAATTTGCAATCGCGATCGGTAGCCCTCTGGGATACGACCATACCGTGACGCTCGGAATTGTTTCTGCCGTGGGAAGAAACGTTTATGACATCAACGACAATATCAACTTCATTCAAACAGATGCCGCCATCAACACAGGCAATTCCGGCGGACCACTACTGAATCTGAAGGGTGAAGTCATCGGAGTCAACACTGCAGTGGTTAAAGGTTTCGTAGCGCAGAACATCGGTTTCTCCATTCCAGTGGACGTCGCAAAGTCAGTCTGCGACGACCTTATTGCGCACAAGAAAATCTTGAGACCTTGGCTTGGAATCGCCATGAAGGAACTATCGGAAACAATGATCAAAAGCCTGGGATTACCATCGACGACCGGCGGTGTAGTTGTAGTGGAGATTTATCCCGGCAGTCCAGCAGAAAAAGCCGGCTTGCACAAACAAGACGTAATCCAAAAAATTGATGGAAAGGATGTTCGCACACGAAAGGACGTGCGCGATTATGTGCGGTCGCGAAAAATTGAAGACACTCTCAACTTCTATATTTTGCGCGGCGGAACTGGAGAGGCACTTGCAGTGCATCTCGGCGAGTACCCGGATCAGGCGCTTGAAAGTTCACCGAGTGGCGAAGAATAGCATAGTATTTACGCAACGCTCAGATAGTATGGCGATACGTATGCTCGAACTTGAGCATCTGTAGTTTTGATTGCGGCGCAGCACGCTCGCAAAAGCGCGCCAGAATTCCACTTCTGGTGATTCGAGATTATCGCAAAAGCACACAAGTACAGCTGCACATACTTGCGACTGATACCATGATTGGTGCTTCGGATAAACGTTATTGCAGCTCTCACCTGTGCCAATCGTTCCGGAGACAATCCATCCATCGAAGGTCTGGACGGCTTTTCAACACGCTCATGAAGATCGCCAGGTAGCCGCGTGACCAATCCCAGGTCGCAGAGTGTCCAGAGCGAAGCCGCTAGCTCGCTTATGCCTAGAAGACTTCGCGAGAGTAGTTGGTCAATGCTTAGCCGACTGCCAAGCTGCAATAAATCGAAAATCAGCGCATCGTTCTTCTCCAGCTCCGGCGGGGGCACGGACTCAACTTTCTCGACATTGGCATTAGATTGCAGTTCACTTCGGGGATGCTCGTTAGCCGGAGTTTCCGAACTACGTTTAATCAACACACATTGGAAATCTGATGAAGGGATGTCCGGCGGTGGCAGCGTCTCCAACGCGGACAACATAATTTTCTTGAAGATGTTCATTGAGGTCGACGGGGCGATTTTAAACAACTGACTGAATTGATTTGATGATATTGCAACTCTATTTTCGAAAAACCAGATTCGGGCTAACCAAGGACCAGGAAGCCTGACGTTTTCAAACATTGTTCCGGCCGTAACAGAGTTTTTTCGCTTGCATGTTCGGCATTTGAAGCTCCGCTTGTTAAATGAAAAATCTGGTTGACTGGTGTTGCAGAACTGACAGTACGCTTCGTCGGTATTGTATGTCCGCCGCCAGAATTCCCTTAGGCAAGCTGCATCTGAAGGAAATAGCGATTTAAATTTATCCACGTAAACTACAAACTCGCTTTTTGATTTTTGCTTTCGTGCTTTCATTTGTTTTTCCTCCGCTCGATTTGGTGCTACTACTTGTAACAACGAAAAACGACGGAAAAAGTTCAACGAAATCGCTGGCAATTTTCAATTTTCGAACTTGAACCGATATCGGTAGAAGAACAAATTGTTTCTTTCCCCGCCATACGAGCCATTCTCAAGTCCTCCGCTAAAAGCGCTCCCCATTGCGCATATTTGCGTTCTCGTGGATCATTTCATACAACCCCTCTTGTCATAAACACTAAATTTTCGAAAATAGCTGCACCACACAACCAGATCAGCCAAATGCAATTCAATTAGTCGTTCCAATAAAACTAGCAACACCACCGCCGGTGGTGCCTGAAGCAAAATCAGTTCAGAATTCACGTCGATAGCAACAAGAAGTCGATCGACAGCAACTCGACCGGGAAGATTAACGATCGTGCGCCAATCTTAAACATTTGGGAACTATTCAGGAAATATTAAACAGTAATGTAAACTTATCCCAGTTGCGGGCGGATTGTGCCTGTGCAGTACATCCTTTTGACCGATCATCGGAGGGTCTTACATGGCCGTTATGCAAGAAAAAGAACTGCTTTGCAAAGAATGGTTGAAGAAGCCGAAAAAGCTGCTCATCAACGGAAAGTGGGTGGAGCCTAAATCAGGAAAATACTTCAAGACGTACAACCCGGCAACCGAAGAGGTTTTAGCCGAAGTAGCCGAAGCCGGAAAAGAAGATGTCGATATGGCCGTCAAGGCTGCTCGCCAGGCTTTCGAAGATGGTCGCTTTCACAGAAAGATGACTGCCGCACAGCGCGCGCGCTGCTTGAACAAACTGGCTGATCTGATTGAGCAACACGCTGACGAATTGGCTGAACTCGAAACACTCGACAACGGCAAACCAATCAATGAATCAAAGTACGTTGATGTGCCAGCGACCGTTGAAACCTTTCGCTACTACGCTGGTTGGACCACCAAGTTGGAAGGCGAAACAATTAACGCTAACGACAACTTCTTCACCTACACGCTCCGTGAACCAATCGGCGTCGTCGGACAGATCATTCCTTGGAACTTCCCTATGCTGATGATGGCATGGAAGTGGGGTCCAGCTCTGGCTTGTGGCAACAGCGTGGTTTTGAAACCAGCGGAACAAACTCCGCTCACGGCCTTGAGAATTGGCGAACTGGCACTTGAAGCTGGTTTCCCTGATGGTGTGATCAACATCGTCACTGGTCTTGGACCGGACTCCGCCGGCGAGTTTCTCGCCAACCACGATGACGTCGACAAAATCGCGTTCACCGGCGAAGACAAAACCGGACAAAAGATTGTTCAAGCGTCTATCAAAACCTTGAAGCGCGTTTCGTTGGAGCTTGGCGGCAAGGCACCAAACATTGTGTTCGCTGATGCCGATATCGATGCTGCTGTCAAAGGAGCAATCACCGGTATCTTCTTCAACCAGGGACAAGTTTGCTGCGCCGGTTCACGCCTCTTCCTCGAGAAATCAATTCATGATGAATTCATGAGCAAACTTCTCGATCGCGTCGGCAAGATGCGTCAAGGTTCCGGACTCGACGAGAAGACCAACATTGGCCCTCAAGTCTCAAAGGAACAGCAAGAACGAGTCCTAAGCTACGTGGATATCGCTCAGAAAGAGGGCGCCACTCTGGCATGCGGCGGCGTACAACCAGAAGATCAAAAGAAAGGCTACTTCGTGAAGCCGACGATCTTCACCAATGTCAAAAACGAAATGCGAATTGCCCAAGAGGAAGTCTTCGGACCGGTCCTCGCCGTAATTCCTTTCGAAGGACTTGACGACGTTTCCGAGCAGGCCAACAAAGTACGTTTCGGTTTGTCCGGTGCAGTCTGGACCCGCGACGTGAAGAAAGCCCACAAGTTTGCTTCGCACATCAAAGCAGGAACGATCTGGGTGAACTGCTACAACGTGTTCGACCCCGCCGTTCCGTTCGGTGGATACAAAATGAGCGGTTACGGCCGCGAACTCGGTAAACACTCAATCGAGCTGTACTCGAACATCAAGAGTGTCTGGGTAAATATGGCTGATTAACTTGGAATCGTCGCCCCGGCGACTTTGACCGAGAACCACACAAGCGAACCACGTCGACAACGGCGTGGTTCTTGCTTTTCGGTCGATCGTAAAACCTGAACCGATATCGGTTGAAGATCAAATTTGGATTTACCTCCCTGCCTTCCGTTATGATGAGAACCTGAACCTGCTTCCCGGATTCCCTTGACAAACACCAAATCAAATCCCGCCTCCTTTCGACGTGCACAGTGCGGCTTCGTAATTAGTTGCCTGACGACTCTGTGCTCTTTCTTTCTGACAACAATCCTCCCAGCCAGTGCTGCGGACGCGTTACCAACATCGGAATTGAATGTGATTAAGCCGATCGCAGATGGAATCACGTATCAGCGAGTCGAAATTGATCCACGAGCAATCGCGCACGTGGTCCGCATTGATACCAAATCTGGTGCCTGGTCAATTAAACCTTATCTAGCGGAAACGACCGAAACCACATCGGCCGCAGCAGCCAAGCTAAACGCGTTAGTGGCTGTAAACAGTGGGTTCTTCAACCTCAGCGACGGCGAGAGCGCAAGTTACATCTACATCGATGGCAAGCAAGTTTGCGAGCCCAAGCACAACATGGCGCTTGTCAATAACAAAGGATTGAAACCGTTCCTTCCCCGTATATTCAATCGTTCAGAACTCCGATTTCTTCAGGATAAATCTGGTCACGCAAGGATCACTATTCAACCGCACGACGATTCCGTGCCGAAAAACATGAAACTATTACACTCGGTTCAAGCCGGACCTCAACTGCTGCCGCGCTTCACTGGGCGAGAGGAGGCATTCATTCGCAGACCGCCCGGGGCGAGCAAAGATGTTGATTCGATCGGCTGCGCGATGCGGGCAGCTAGAACCGCATTTGGTATCACAGCGGACGGCACCGCGGTAATTGTCTGCGTGCAGGGCAAGCGCAATAAAGAGTTTTCTGAAGGTATCTCGCTTGCGGCTCTGGCTGACTTCATGAAGTCGATCGACTGTGTCCAAGCAATAAACTTCGACGGTGGCACATCAACCACAATGGTTTTGTCTGGCGAATTCGGTCCGAAAACCACTGAAGGATCGTGCGAGCCAAACGCGGTTAAACTGAATACCGTTGTGTCATCTCAACCAGAGCGACTGGTTAAGTCGATTATTTATGTGACGCCTAAGCATTTACGTGCTTCAAACTTGCATTTCGGACCTAGCGCCAAAGAGCCGCAAACGGCGTTCGATGATATATAAAGCCAGATTCCGCACTCATGTTTACCAACGCAGAGGGCGGGGAATTAAGGGTGAAGCACAAACATATAGTAATAGATCTCTAGACTCGGAACTCAGTTGAGATGAACGCCGACCTCGCCACAGGTGATAAACGTCCCCACCCGCTAGTGGGCACTGTCGTCGAGCCCTATGCCATCCTTGATGTCATTGCTGCCGGCGGTATGGGCGTGGTGTTCAAAGCGCGTCACATGCTTACAGATCGAATTGTGGCGATGAAGCTCCTGCCTTCTGAACTGGCAAGAGACGAATCAAACGTTCAACGCGTCAAACTCGAAGCAAAAGCGCTGGCACAGCTCAACCATCCCAACATCGTAACCACTTTCGATTTCGGCTTCACTTACATGCAAGAGCCGTTCATTGTAATGGAGTACGTGTCCGGGCAGAGCCTCAAAGAGGTTCTCGATCGAGAAGTTCTGCTGCCGGTCGACCGAGCCATAAAGATTTTTCTCCAAGCTGTCGATGGGATGCGATACGCGCACTCGGCCAAGATCCTACATCGCGACCTGAAACCGCACAACATCATGGTTTCAGAAGAACCCGAACCAGATCACGTCAAGATCCTCGATTTCGGCGTCGCCAAGTTTGCAGAGTACACGCAACAGATCACGCGCACGGGTGAAGTTGTCGGCAGTCCGCTCTATATGAGCCCAGAGCAATGCACAGGCCGACCAACCGATCACCGCTGCGACATATACTCAATTGGCGTAATGATGTTTGAGACCCTGACAGGCAATCCGCCGTTTCGCGGAGAGAATTACATTTCGACTGTTCATCTCAAATGCACTAAATTGGCACCAAACTTCAAAGACGTAGTTCCCGGCAGGGTCTTCCCGGATAGATTGGAAACCATAGTTTTGAAGTGTCTGGAAATTGAGCCGGATAAACGCTACGCCAACATGGCTGAATTACGGGCCGACCTTGAACTAGTTGCCGGTGGGCTGCCCAAGGTAGAGCGCTCCAAGACCAGCCAGAGCATAAGCTCACCGTCAAGCAGAGCCGAAACCAAAACGCCCGCCGCACCCGGGCCAGGAGAAATTGGTTGGAAACCAGCCTGGTCAGGAAACAACACACCGAATATGGTGGCACGCGCCGCTCAAGACGACTGGAGCGATTCGATCGTAACCGGCGTGGAGCCTGATGCCTGGCAGCCTGCTGGAAACGGACAATCTTCCAACAGCTCGGGCGCCAATCCGCCAAGTTTCGCAAACCCTGGCGATAGACCGGCAATGCAATCAGCTCCGGCGCGACCACATGCAGACACCTGGCGTGACAATTCGCTTCCCAGTGTCGCGGATGATTCATGGCGCGGACCGTCCAGTCCGAATCTCAGCGCCGACGACTGGAACAGCGTGGACGAAAACAGAATGCCGACGGGGCTGACAGGACAGTGGCCGGCAGCACCGATCAAGAAACCCGAGGCACCGCCTGTAGTAGCACAGCAGGTACCAGTCCCACCACCGGCACCTGTACAGGACCTGGCATCACTCTCAGCCGCGCTGGAAGCGCAGAGCGCATCCGGTCCTCCACAGATGAGCTCCCCTGCATCGAGCCCAAAACCGACCAACAGCGCTCAGAGCCAGGTGATTACCGGCGACCATCCGACCGTCCAGATTGGCTCGACCACAGTTCCAGTACCGACTCCCAACAAGGACTCTGCAGATTCTCATTTCGTCCTGACCTGGGACAGTAAGAGCGGTCCGGCCTGGAGCGCCACAACCGCCGCTCCTCAAAAACCTCGTGGTCCGGCCAATGCTACGAACACAAGAAATCCGATCCAAGCACCTAACACCCCGGCCAGGGCGATTGCACAAGTCGCTCCTCAGAACGGAGCGGGACAGCCAGCACCAGCCGCTCCATCGGCGCACCCACAGCAGCCTCCCCAGCCACAGCTGCCGCCACATACACAGCAGACGCCTCCTCTGCCGAATGCCCAACAACAACAACAACAACAACAACAACAACAACAACAACAACAACAACAACAACAACAACAACATGCTCCTCAAAACGAGGCACAGCAGCCGAGTCCAGAGCCAGCTTGGGCGCAGGCACCACCCTCAGGTCAGCAACCGTCGCCATGGAGCGGCACCACATCCGGTGTCATAAACCCTGCCGCCGCATATGGCTGGCGTCCGGCGGACGCTGCGGATCCTCCGCAGCAGACGATACAAAATCAAGATCCAGCGCCCGGACTTCAAAACGGCTCTGCCTCTTCAAACCAAGCGGAACAGCAGAACCTCGAGGCTGCGCCCAACGGATTTCCAGGTGGCTCTAGTACACAAGGATTTACGCTTCCTGCTCCCAACCCTCAGTCCATTGGCGCAGGCACCATCCGTAGTACCGGTTCACAACCGGCTACCACTCCGCCGGTGCAGCAAGCTGGACAGTATACGCCAAACCAGCCCACGTCGAGCGCTATGCCACCTCACATGCATGCGCCTAGCGCCCCCACGGCACCGGGACAGCAGGCACAAACGCTTCCAACTCACGCTGGAAGCGCCGCCGCTCCGCCCGTGCCCCCTCTTCACGCTGACGACGGCGCCCCTGCGACCGCCGACCATTCGGCCCCCACTCACTCACAACCGTCTGCTGAGCCTGACCCGTGGGCGGAGCTGCCTCCGACCTCAGGACCGGAAATGAGGCAGCCCACCCCACCCATGACCGGTCCGCCACCGAATGTAGTGGCAGATCAATCCCCGCAATTCAATTCTCCAGCAAGTCCGTGGGGGCCACAACCGGTCCCTTCCGACTACATGGAAGAGAAGACCGTGGCAGTAGTTCCCACGCAGAAACAGTTCAATGTGGCTCCCGAACGAACCGGTGCTGGTTCGCTGGTGAATAACCCCGTTCAACCTCATCCCTTCCAGGAGCACTCGAACTCACCAATTCAGCAGCTGGCACAGCGAATGGCTGAGAGCACGCCGCCCAGCGAGGACCCGTTTGACGATCAGTATTCAACCGATAACGGCAAGGAATTTAAGAGCTACGAACCAGTCTCACTCGCCGAATTGAACGCAATTAAAACACCGACAGCAAAAACGCAGAAGCCTCCAATTACAGACTCTGGACTTTCGAATACTCTTCCGCATGCACCCGCTCCCATCCCGCTCCCCGGACCGAAACGCAGCAGGTTCTCTGACAGCGAAGATGACACCGAATCTGGTGCACGCTCTCACGCCAGTTCGCTACGCTTCAACTCGAGCAGGGGCGGAAATGACGGCAAGAAGGTCGTTCTGATGTCACTCGTCGGCGTGGCAATACTGATTGTCTTGGCCGTAATTGGATTCAAGGTCTACAAATACTACGAGGCCGCACCGCAGCAAGCCGCGAGCCCGACGGCTCCCACTACTAACTCACAAACGGCTGCCTCACCTTCGTCGCCGGATGAAAATGCAACGGCTACCAAGCCTGACACTCATGACACCACTGCCGATACCACAAAACCGGCAGCCACAAAGCCGACAAAACCGGCTCTTCAACGACCGCAAACGGCAGCCGTGAAGAAAAAATCTACAGTGGCGACCAAGCCGAAAAGAGTAAAAAAGGCAAAAGCGGTGGCGAAAGCGCCAGCTACATCGCCTGACGTTCCGGCCACAGTTAAACACCGACGAGCTTACTCCACTTACGACTCCTACTACGGAAACTGATCTTCAACCGATAACGGTTGATGGTCGAGCAACGCCGAAGTCAAGCAGTAAATCGCGGCGATTCGTGCGAAAAAAAACTTCAACCGATATCGGTTGAAGTTTCAAATCAATTCAGAACCCACCCAGGCGCTATCTTCCGCGTCGTGCCTCGCGCGCAATCTTGACAGCATTCAATCGGGCGATAGCACGCGATAACGCCATCTCTGACACCTGCAAATCCAGCTTGTCTACCTTTTGAGCTTTCTCCGCCTCAGCACGCGCCTTTGCCTGGTTTGCTCGCGCTTCGTCGATTTCGATTGCCAACTCAGCGGAATCACTGATGACGGTTACCACTAAATCCTGAGTCGGTTCAACCGACTCGGACGTTTGTTGACTGGCAACTTCGAGAACCCCGCCAATCACAGCCGCGGACTTCTCATCGCCGTCTTCCCAGTATTTGAGAGCGTCAACACCAAGTGCTGTAACCAACGGCTCGTGGTGCGCAAGAATCGAGATTTGTCCGTCACGGGCAGTGGCTGTCACCTGCGAAACTACGGTATCGAGTACGACCCGCTCTGGTGTGATGATCTTGAGGTTAAAAGTACCGGACATGGCCTGAAACTCCTTCAGTAGTTGAACTTATTTTTTGCGAACCCGGCTGGCGGCCGCGGTCGCGCGACCACCAGTGGATTTTCCACTCGTCGATTTCTTAACGGCAGCGGTTTTCTTCGTCTTGGCAGCGACAGCTTTCTTAGCTACCGGAGCGATCTTCACCGGTTTCGCTACACTTTTCGATTTCGTCGCAACGGTTTGTTTGCGTGGTTGATGTTTGAGCATCTTGTCGATGATGCCGTAGGCAAGCGCTTCTGGCGCGGACAGATAATAATCGCGTTCGATATCCTTGCGAATTCGTTCGCGATCCTGCCCGGTGCATCTGTGAAGAAGCTCTACCTGTGCAGCACGGAAACGCTGCCCCTGGAGGGCTTGAATCTCCAGGGAGGTGATGTCCCCTTCTGCTTCCCAGATGGTTTGGTGAAACATCAGAGTTGAGAACTCATAGGCTGAACGTTCGCCGGTTCCCGATGCCAGAATTTCACAGGCACCGGAAAGAGCGTGGCCAAGGCAGATTGTGTTTACCTTCGGTGGTATCGAATGCATGATTGCGATAATCGCATCGGCATTGTAGCCATTGCCTCCGGCAGAGTTGATATAAAGGTTGATTGGTGTCTTCGAGTCTCTTTCGGTTAGCCGCAAGAGACGTCGAATTACAGGCATCGCCACTTCATTTTCGAGTCTGCCGAAAACGTAAACATCTCGATTAGACAGCTCATCCGGAACGTCTTTCTTTTCCGGCTTGGCTTCAGCTTGATTTCTTTTGCTCATAACTGCCTTTTTAAAGGGACTGCAATCTCTTCGCTTCTTCTCTGGCTTCTTCGATGCTGCCTTGCATGTAGAACGCTTGTTCAGGCATGTCATCGCATTCGCCATCGAGAATCTGTTTGAATCCGGCCACGGTGTCTTTCAGTGAAACGTACTTACCAGGGCGACCGGTGAAGATTTCGGCAACGTGGAATGGTTGGCTCAGGAAGCGCTGGAGCTTACGTGCACGAGTCACGATCAGTTTGTCGTCTTCTGAGAGTTCATCCATACCGAGGATGGCGATGATGTCTTGCAGATCTTTGTATCTTTGCAGTGTGCGCTGTACGCCGCGGGCGACTTCGTAGTGTTGCTCGCCCACTACGTCCGGCTTCAACGCTGTACTTGTGGAAGCGAGCGGATCTACTGCAGGGTAGATTCCCAATTCAGCAATCTGACGCGACAACACTGTTGTGGCATCAAGGTGTCCGAATGTGGTGGCAGGAGCAGGGTCGGTCAAGTCGTCGGCAGGTACGTAAACGGCTTGCACAGAGGTGATCGAACCATGCTTGGTGGAGGTGATGCGCTCTTGCAGTTCGCCCATTTCGTTGCCCAGTGTTGGCTGATAGCCTACAGCTGAAGGCATCCGTCCAAGCAGTGCCGATACTTCGGAACCAGCTTGTACGAAACGGAAGATATTGTCGACGAACAGAAGAACGTCTTGTTTAGACACGTCTCTGAAGTATTCCGCAACGGTCAGCGCGGACAGTCCAACGCGCATTCTGGAACCAGGTGGCTCGTTCATCTGACCATAAACCAATGCTACTTTATCCAGAACGCAACCGCCTTCAACCTTGGAATCCTTCATTTCGTGCCAGAGGTCGTTGCCTTCGCGAGTTCTTTCGCCCACACCACCAAATACGGAGTAACCGCCGTGGTGCTTGGCGATGTTGTGGATAAGTTCCATGATGATAACTGTCTTGCCGACTCCGGCGCCGCCGAACAAGCCGACTTTTCCACCCTTGATATATGGTTCGAGCAAGTCGACCACTTTGATACCAGTTTCAAAAACTACAGTCTCGGTGTCCAACTCGGTCAGATCGGGTGCATGGCGGTGAATCGGCCAGCGCTCGTCACATTGGATCGGACCGGCTTCATCTACTGGCTCGCCAAGAACGTTCAAGATGCGACCGAGAGTTCCAACTCCGACAGGAACCGTTATCGGTTGACCGGTGTTGTTGGCAATCATGCCCCGGGTCAAACCGTCAGTGGATGACATGGCGACTGATCTGACGCGATTGTCACCAAGCATCTGCTGAACTTCGCAGATAATCCGCTTCTCTTCACCGGCGGGATTGGTGCCAATAATTTCAATTGCGTTATAAATCTCTGGCAAGTGTCCGCTAGCAAACTCGACGTCGATAACGGCGCCGATTACCTGGACTACGCGGCCTTGTGTCGCTGTTGGGGCATCAAGAACTGTGCTCATGTCGTCTCCGTTTGGTTGGGCGAAAGGTTCGAATAGCCATCGCCAAAGTCAAAAACCCGATCTTAACAGCTAAGAGTAGATCGCCTGCCAAACTTTTCGCATTCCGTTTATGATACTTTTCGTATGCGCTTCGATTTTGTTTACGTTACTAAGAACTAGTCCATATCTTTATTTGCGTTAATCTTGTTGGATCCGCTTCGCTCAGTCCCTCGACTCTCTTCGCTGATTAGATAAGATCCGCTCCGTTCGCTCCCTTCTCCGTTCGTCAGCCGCTGCGTTCTCTGATCGAACATCAACCAGTTCACACAGCTCAAACCCGCTCCGTTCGCCGGTTCCCCAACGCACTTCACTCAAATTGGACGAAACGAAACTACAGAGATTTCTCTCTCACTTGATAAAGTTGATTGTGCTGATTGGTCTTGGCACAGCCGGATTTATGGCTGTCGAGAAATGGAATTTTCTCGACAGCTTGTTTATGTCGGTGACCACAATCACAACTGTCGGTTATGGAGAGGTCCACGCACTATCTGACAACGGTCGAGTTTTTGCCATGTTCTTAATACTTATCGGCGTGGGCGCTTTTTTGTACATAATCACCGACATGGTTTCCCTTTCCCTGGAATTGAACTTAGGTAGACGAATGAACAGCAAGATTGTCAAGCTGACAAATCATCAAATTATTTGCGGATTCGGCAGAACCGGCCAGGAAGTGGCCAGCCAATTGCGTATAAATGGAATCCCGTTTATCGTGGTCGAACAAAACCCCATGATTGCAAGAAAGGCTGAGGATGCTGGTTTCCTCGTCGTCGAAGGCGACGCTTCCTCCGACGAAATATTGATACGCTGCCAGATCACGAAAGCCAAGGGCATCGTTTGCGCACTGCCTGACGACACGCAGAACACTTTTATTGCACTGACTGCCCGAGGACTAAATGAGTCAATCGACATCGTTTCAAGGGCAGCCAATCCTGGTTCTGAGTCCAAGCTCAAGCGGGTAGGCGCTCGCATGGTGATCTCGCCTTACGTCATCTGCGGACAGCGCTTGGCAGCGTCTATAACGCATCCGCTCGTCACACAATTTCTCGACGTAGTCACACATACAGCTGACGGCGATCTGCGCATGGAGCAGATAAATATAGAATCCAACTCCGAGCTCATCGGTCGAACCTTAAAGGACGCCAATATAAAGCAAACATCCGGGGCCATGATCCTGGCCGTAAATCAAAATGGTAAGCTGATTACTAACCCAACGCCGGACCATAAGTTTAGTCTCGGCGATGAGCTTATTGCGCTGGGAGCTCAGCAGGAGTTGAACAAGCTGGCTAAGTTGGCTGGAAGAACGGAGAACTAGTAGCACAATGACTAACGAAACCCCGACAAACCCTGGAACAGATGAGGCAATCATCACGTTGGAAGGTGAGGACGGCACATCGTATAACTGCCAGATACTTGATATCATCGAGTTCGAAGGACAAGAATACGGAATTCTTCTCAAACTGAAAGCAGATGATAAGCCCTCCGAGAATCCGGAAGGTGACGAGGAAGAGTCGCTTGTAATCATGCGTTTGATTCAACGTGACGATCAATCGATCTTCAGAACGATCGAAAGCGACGACGAATTTGACAAAGTGGTTGCTTATGTCGAAGAGCTCGCGAGAGCTGCCAGCGGAGCGGAAGACTAGGCAATCGAGGGCGCCTCATGTCCAATCAGTACGTTGATGACTTGATTGGCACCAAGTTTGGTGATTTCGCATTGCAGGAGCTGGTGGGAGAAGGAACGTTCTCTCACGTTTTTCGTGCGATCGATAAACACAAAAACGAGAAAGCGATAAAAATTCCGCGTCGATTTTCTTCTGGAAAAGACGAGCGTTTCGAATTCGTTCCCACTCAAGTTTTCATCAAACGAGGACAGCGATTTAGCCCGCAAGAAGCCTCTCCAATCCACATTCTTCGCATACAGATTGCCAGAACGAAACCGGTTATCGACCAGGGCATTGTGCGAGTGGAAGACTACTCCTTTGACGGAGACAACAGTCACTGTCGCATGCCGTTTTTGTCGGGTGAAACCTTGCGCGATTACATGCGCTCCGGTCCGATTCCGGTCGCCGTCCTGCGGAATCTGGCTCTCACTCTGTCACGCCTCAATCACCTCGACTCGTTCGGGTATCACGGCGATGTTAAACCAGAAAATATGATCGTCACCGCCAATGGTGTCATTCTGGTGGATTGCGGTTATTTTGGAAACGTGCAAGTCGGCGAACGCATAGACGATCAGCAAAAGACTCTAATCGTCACAACCCCGCGTTACTATCCCCGCCTACAGCCCGACGATCTATTAGCGTTCGGCTTGATTATGTGGGAAGCTGCCATGCGCAAACCTCTTTTGGAAGGCGTCACCTACTCAGGAGATTTCGCCGACCGAAAAGTCACCGACCGATTGAAGGACATCGTTCTGGAAGAAGAAGCGCTGGGCAATTTCAACTTTACAGGCATCCTCAAAGCCGACAAACCAAGCCAGATCCGCGAGGGTCTGCCGCCCCAGGTCGATACGCTTTTACTGAAAGCGGTGCGCTTGAAGTTCAACAAAAACGACGAGCTGGACATCGATGATGGTTTTGAAAATTTCGAAGAAATTGCCAACGAATTACGAAAACTAGCTCAAGCCGGCATCCATTATTTGTGATGGAGAGTGAAGTCGATCTGAGCGCTCACTGTAACTCCTGCGGGAAGACGCTGAGTCAGTGCCAGTGCGCGACGGTTCGAGTGGAAATGGATGAGGCGCTGGCGTTACAGCTCTGCCAATCACTTAACGAAGGCGATATCGAAGGACGATATCGCATACTCGAGAAGGTCGGCGTGGGCGGCATGGGCACTGTTTATCGTGCGGAACATATGGTGTTGCACAAACAGCTAGCCATAAAGGTTTTACGAACTGAGCTGCTAAACGACTCGAATGCAATGGCGCGGTTCGAACAAGAATCGCGTGCTTGTGCGGCTCTTGCTCATCCGAATCTGGTTTCGGTTTTCGACTGCGGAATAAATCAGCTCGGTCAGCCTTATCTGGTCATGGAGTTTCTCTCCGGTCTCAGCCTGCATGAAATCGTCAAGGAGAGCGGCGCTCTACCGGTCGCCAAGTTTTTGCCGGTCTTCATCGAGGCTACGGACGGACTCGCTTACGCTCACAACAACGGTGTAATCCACCGCGATTTGAAACCTTCAAACATCCTTGTGAATCCCGATCCACGCGGCGGCGAGATTACTAAAATTGTGGATTTCGGCGTCGCCAAAATCGAAGATTTAGGCGGCGAGTTTCAAATGCTGACCCGCACAGGCGAAGTTTTCGGCAGTCCTGCCTACATGAGTCCTGAGCAGTGCCGAGGCAACAGAGTAGATCAGCGCTCCGACATCTACGCCCTGGGATGCGTTATGTACGAGGCTCTGTGCGGTAAACAGGCGTTCAAAGGCGCCAACATCATAACCATCATGAACAAGCAGATGGACACGGTTCCGCCTCCACCGGCAAGATTGGATGGAAAAAACATTCCGATCGAATTGCAAAACCTGATTATGAAATGTCTGCAAAAAGATCCGGACGATCGTTTCCAGAGCATGGCAGAACTGCATCAGGAGCTGAAAGCTGCCGAGCAACGGTTGCTTCTTAATCAGCCGGTTAGTATCGGTCCGCTTCGTTTACCTTCAACGACCGTGCCGATTCTGGTATCGCTGGCGGTGCTGGCTTCGATCGTATCCTATCCATCACTCATGCCTGGAGGCTCGCTGCGCGGACTGGCTTCCACAGTCAAGAATGCCTCGGCATCGAAGCTCATGCTTGCCGCCTACTCGCAAAGGCGGCATATGACAGATTACTCCACTGAAATTCTGACGGCCCTGGTCAGTGGACAGGAGTCCAATCAATTGAGCACAAGCGATCGCTGTTCGATCGCGGTCATTCTGTTCGACCAGTTCTACAATCACGACGGCGGTGGCAAACGCAAAATCTTAGAGTTGTTCGGAAAACCTGTGTCAGAATTGCTCGACGAAATCGAACGCTCAGCAAAACAAGATCGCCGTTCAGTTGCTGCCGCCGCCTGGTCAGCGCCCCTGCTCTATTACTACGCTGGTGGTGCGCAGGAGAGCGAAAAGAATTTCAGTGACGCGCAAAGCAAATATCGTCATGGAATAAATTTGGCAAACTTGCTTGACTCGCCGAAATGGGTGAAGGCCAAGTTGCACGAAGAACTGGGCGAACTATATCTGATGCTGCCGGAACCGCAGCCGCAAAGCGCGATAGCACCACTCAAAGAAGCTCGCCGGTTGCTGCTTGCCGAACGCAAAACCATTCGCGAAGGACTGCAGAATGCGTTAATAGACTGCACGGCTCTCCTATTCGATGCGCTGGTACAGACAAAAAAAACGGATGAGGCTGCCGGCCTGATGGAGTCCTTCATCTCTTATCAAGAAGCACAGGACAAGGCCAACTCGCGACAGATTGTCGATAGCATGAAGAAACTGATTGAGTTGTACGCCAGTGTAAACAATCAGGAACAGGTCCGACACTGGCAAATGGTTCGGGCGAAATTGGAGTCGACAAAAACGGAGGAGCGCTCAGTTTCATCGACAAGCAGCGCCGCACCATATACGGTGCAACTCGTGCGCGCTCTCAATGCGAAAAGCGATCAGTTTGCAATCAAAGAAATATTCGAGCGTTTCAACAAAGCGCTGACTGCAGCTGAGCGCAAGCACGCCCCCGACTTGGACCGCGTCGCCATCGGAGCTGCCGCGCTGGACGTTTGTGCGGAGTACTGGCTCAACCAGGAAGCCGAGCAGATGTATGAAAGAATCGGTCCGGCGCTGGAACGAATCAGACTGAAGATGGAAGCCACAAAGAAAGGCGAGTTTTTCGACACCGGACACAGCGCACTGGCATTACACTCCCTCGCCCAGGCTGAGTATCTCAAGGGCTCATTCGACAAAGCTCGAACCTATATTGAGCTGGCGAAACCATATTGCCAAGGTCAGCAGGACGGCGAGTGGATTGCCGGGCGATTAGACGTTCTACAAGCAAAGACGCTGGCGGCCCAGAACAAAGAACTGGACGTTGCCGAAAGCTCTGCCATAAGCGGAATAAACCGTTTGGCAAATCACGGCGACAAGAAAAACTTCAGGTTGGCTGACGCGTACTGGGCGTTGGCTAAAGTACTTAAACAAAAGAAGCAGTACCAGGCAGCCAAGAATGCGATTAATACGGCAATGAACATCGTCAGAAACAGTCCAGGAAACGATTGGCACATCAATTCGGAGTATCTGCCGGAACTCAACGAAATCGAAGCAGCGCAAAAGAAAAAATAAAGCGGACTACCCACCCAACAAGAGCATCGGTTTAGCCACCGCTTCCGGCTCTTTGATAATGTCCATCACCACTTCCTCGACAACCAACTCAAGCGGCGCCTGTGATGCGAATTTCCGCTCTGCCGCTCCAGTTGTCCAACGCCTGTCCTCGTTGCGCCCCGTCGAATAAACCGAGATGAATCGCGGTCCCGCATGCACCGTGTACAAAACGGCCTGGCGCTCAAAATCGTCCCAACGCTTCAATCGCAGAGCCTCGAGAATTGGAGAACCAGGATCGGAAGTTTGTTCAGGGGTTGGAATAATCTTGTTGCCCTGGCTGAGAACATTGTAGACAACGGCTTTCCATGTGGAGATATCTTGGACCGAAAAGATTTGAACAGGCGCCGTTTCGACAAAGAATCCTTCATCGGTTTGAGCAAGCTCAGGAATTATTATTTGCTGCCCTACCCCGTACAGGTAGATCCGGACCATTGACATTGGAGAAACCTCCAGAGGAGCTAGTACAAATGTAGCAGGCACTAAAACAATTGAGGATTAAACCAGCGGCTGCCAACAAAATTTGAAACTTCAACCGATATCGGTTGAGGTTCGGCCGGAGGCGATGAACCACCGGCGTAGAACCTTCGCGCAGAACTTCAACCGATATCGGTTGAAGTTCTGCCGGAGTGAACGAACCGCTGGCCTGGGACCTTTTAGACGAAAAATTAAACCGCCAGCGCGGTTGAGGAACCGTCAAGGACGAGAACATCCAAACCGCCAGTCCCGCCAACTAATCGACCCAGCAAAAACTTCAACCGATATCGGTTGAAGTTCAACAGATCGAAAGCGAGTGGTGCCTGCGGCTCCTTGCAACAACCGTCTAATCGGCAAGCGGCTTCATCGTGGGGAAGGCAATCACATCACGTATGGATGCCGAATCAGTTAAGAACATGACCAAGCGATCAATGCCTATCCCGATGCCCATCGTAGGCGGCATGCCATATTCCATAGCCAGGATGAAATCGAGATCGAGAGGCATCGCTTCTTCGTTGCCAGCAGCTTTTTTGCGAGCTTGATCTTCCAGTCGCGCGCGTTGATCGAGCGGATCGGTGAGCTCACTATAGCCGTTTGCAAGTTCGCGACCGGCAACGAATAATTCGAACCGTTCAACTTCTCCAGCGTTTTTGCGATGCGCCTTAGTTAGCGGCGAAATCTCGACAGGGTAATCGATGATGAACGTCGGTTGAATCAATGTTGACTCGACCTTCGATTCGAATATCGCGTTGATTATCTCTCCACGGGTTTCCTGTCCTTCCAGAACGACACCAAGCGTAGTGGCAGCTGTTTTCATCTCTTCAAACGTGGAGATGCTCTCAACGTCAACGCCTGTCACTTTCTTGATAGAGTCCGTCATTCGAACGCGTTGAAATGGTCGAGAAAAATCCAGTTCATGACCCTGGTAGGGAAGTTTGCTGGAGCCACCTACGTTTTGCGCGCAAAGCAGAAGCATCTCCTCCGTGAAATCCATGAGGTCGTTGTAGTCGCCATAAGCGCAGTACATCTCGAGCATGGTGAACTCAGGATTGTGCCTAGTGCTTATGCCCTCATTTCGAAAGATTCTGCCGATTTCGTAAACTCTTTCGAATCCGCCAACGATCAACCTCTTTAAGTGCAACTCGGTTGCAATACGGAGATATAGATCGATATCGAGCGTGTTGTGATGAGTGACGAATGGTCTTGCATCGGCACCACCAGCCTCGACTTGCAACGTCGGCGTGTCAATCTCGAGAAAGTCTCTTTCATCAAGAAAGTTTCTAATCGTTCGCACGACCACACTGCGCTTCCGCAACGTCTCGCGAACTTCCGGATTCATTATCATATCGACATAGCGATGACGATAGCGCGCCTCAACATCGGTGAAACCATCCCAACTATCGGGCAACGGTTGCAATGATTTGCACAAGAGTTCGTAATCAGTAACCCGGATGGAAAGCTCGCCGGCTTTAGTCCGTCTGATCGTTCCCGTGATGCCAAGATAATCACCTTTATCCAGCAGTTTGCGCCGGTCCAAGTTTTCCTGGGAGAGACTTTCTTTGTGACAAAACAATTGAATTTTGCCGGTCTCATCATATAGATCGACAAACATCCAACTATTACGCTCGTTTAAAACCTTCCCGCAAACCCGCACGACATCTTGGGTTTCAGTATCCGGGGCCAGGTCTTTATATTTTTCGTGAAGTTGGCTTGCCTTATGAGTTCTATCAAACCGATATGGATACGGTTTGACGCCTTGCGCTTTCAACTCTTCGAGTTTGCGCAATCTCTCTACTCTGAGCCGACCACCTTCTGCTTCCAAGCTTGTCACGAAATGACCTCCTCCAGACCGATTGATCCGAATCAATCGTTTAAAACGTTTTCTGACTATAGCGCAGGGGGCAAACGAACGCTAAAGGTTGTGACTGTTATTAAACAGTTATTGGTGTTTATTTATTTCGGAAATTTCTATCGGCTCCGGAGCCAATCTTTGCTACGCCATCGCGGGTAGTATCACTTGCAGCGTTTGTCGGAATGCTAGGGCTTTGATCCTCCACCGCAAGATTCCCTTCTTGGCAAAAGGCGAGAGCTTTCAGCTTGTGGGATTTTTGCAAACCTTGGCATTAAACACGCATTAAGACAATAGCTGTTTGCTGTTCATCAATTTATATTTGGTCGCCAGTTCGAACTGCAGCTCGAGCGTTTGCTCCGCAATCTCGACGGATGCACGGTTTGGGTGTTTTTCGATCCTCAACCGATATCGGTTGAAGTATCCAAGAATTTATAGCTTTCGCTACTACTTTTTTAAGGAAGATGTTCTGGCTGAAACGCGCTTCACAAGCTAAATACATCAGGAATGTTATACTCTATTTTTGATGTGATTTAGAGGCAATTGCGACGTCGGTAGCAGTTGCCGCAACAAGGAGTTTCAAACGTGACCCAATCAACAGGTAGCGGCGGCGAAGGGCGAATTATCGAAGTCGAGTTGCGCGACGAGATGCGCAAGTCGTTTATCGACTATGCCATGTCAGTTATCGTCAGTCGCGCTATTCCGGACGTCAGAGACGGTCTCAAGCCCGTACACCGCCGGATCGTCTACGCCATGTACGAAGCGGGTCTCGAGCCCACCGCTCGTTACCGGAAATCAGCGACAGCCGTAGGAGACGTGATGGGTAAGTACCACCCGCACGGCGACTCCTCAATTTACGAAGCATTGGTTCGCCTGGCGCAGAAAGAAGCCAGTCGATATGTTCTGGTTGATGGTCATGGAAACTTCGGCGACCTCGATAATCCGCCGGCTGCCATGCGCTACACCGAGGCCAAGTTAACTCATCTTTCCATGCAGATGCTCGCGGATATCGAGTCTGAAACCGTCGATATGCGCAAAAACTTCGATGAACGACTGGAAGAGCCATCGGTTTTGCCATCGCGTGTTCCGACCCTACTACTTAACGGATCCGCCGGCATCGCTGTTGGAATGGCAACCAACATTCCTCCGCACAACCTTCGCGAAGTTATCGATGGCGCTATTGCGCTTGTTGATGATCCGACTTTGAGTTCTATCGATCTAATGAAGTGGGTTACCGGGCCGGACTTCCCATCGGGCGGTCTAATCATGGGAACCGAAGGGATAACCGAAGCATATACGACCGGACGTGGTTCGATTCCTCAGCGGGGAGTGGCTACGATCGAGCAGCTTCAAAGCAGCACGGGACGTCAGAGTCGTATGGCGATCATCGTCACGTCGCTGCCGTTTTTGGTTGGACCGGAAGCGTTCACCCGACGGGTAGCTGAATTGGTTCGCAGCGATCGTCTGACAGGCATAAGCGATGTCAACGACGAAACCGATAGAAGCGGTCTGCGAGTCGTTATCGAACTCAAGCGAGACGCGCATCCTGAGGTCGTTCTCAACAACCTATATAAACATACACAGTTGCAGCAGTCGTTCCCAGTCAACACACTGGCACTCGTTCCAGACCCGGCTAAACCTGGTACTAACGGGCAGCCGATGACGCTTGAGCTCAAAGCTCTCTTGCAACAGTTCATCAATCACAGAGTCGATGTGATTACTCGACGAACGAGATATCTCCTGCGCAAAGACCAAGAAAAAGCCCACATCCTTGAGGGGCATTTGAAGGCACTTGAGAAAATCGACGAAGTAATCAAGTTGATAAGAGCAGCGTCGTCAACAGCTGAAGCTCGCGAATCATTGATGAAAAAGTTCAGCCTTGACGAACCGCAGGCTAATGCAATTCTCGAAATGCAGCTGCGAAAACTCACGAGCATGGAGCGTGACAAAGTCCAGGCCGACTACGACGAGTTACAAAAGAACATCGCGTATTACAAACAAATTCTCGAAAGCAAGAAGATGGTGGACGACATCATCAAGAAGGAACTCACCGAGATCCGCGATAAACACGGCGACGACCGCCGTTCGCAAATCGTTGGTGGTATGGGCGACACCGAAATTACAGCCAAAGATTTGACACCTAACGAACCAATGGCTGTGTTCATCACAAACCAGAACTACATCAAACGAATCTCGCTGGGCACGTTTAAACGTCAGCGTCGCAATACTCGTGGCGTAACCGGCATGAAGACTCGCGATGAGGATGAACTGCAACACTTCTTCGTTGCCAGCATGCACGACCGCTTGCTTGTGTTTACAAATAAAGGACAGGTTTATCCGCTGGAAGTTATGAACCTGCCTGAGGGCGGTAGAACCGCACGAGGACTGGCTCTAGTCAACCTGGTTCAAATCAGTCAAGACGAGAGCGTGACTGCGGTTATCCCGGTCTCGGAATTCAAGGACGACGAATTCTTGATCATGCTCACTCGCAACGCCTTCATCAAGAAGGTTCCGATGAGCGAGTTCTCGAATATCCGTCGCAGCGGCATCATCGCAATCAGTCTGAGCGAGGGTGATGAACTCGGCTGGGTCCGCCAATCCGGTGGAAAGTCTGATGTTATCATCGGCACAAGCAACGGTATGTGCATCCGCTACAGCGAAGAAGATCTAAGACCGATGGGTCGTACCGCGCGCGGAGTGCGAGCCATCACTTTGCGAGTCTCAGATGCGATCGTCGGATGCGATGCGATCGAACCAAAAGAGAGCAGTTACGTTCTCGTTGTCACAAACGACGGTTATGGCAAGCGCGTCAAACTCGACGAGTTTCGTCAGCAAGGACGCGGCGGCGTAGGTATCATCGGTACGAAGTTTAAGACAGCCAAGTCTCGACTGGCTTGCTTGAGCATTATCGAACCCGAAGATCAAATCGTCATTGCCACCGCTAACGGTATTGTCGTCAGACAACAAGGCAGTGAGATCAGCGCCCAGGGCAGAATGGCAACAGGGGTGCGACTACAACAGTTGGCCGAAGATGATGAAGTCGTCTCGGTAAGCCCAATCGTCGACCCTACTGATGCCGATCTCGAAGGCGCCGAAGAAGACACCGACTCCGGATCAGATGCCTCCGAAGCACCTGAAACCCCGGAAAAATAGTCGAAAAATAGACACAAAAAAACCACGGCGTACTCGATATGCCGTGGTTTTGAATTTTAGTTATTTAGTGATGAATAGACGCTAAACACTCTTCATAGCGAAGACCGTTTTGCTTGCACTTCGAAACACACCAGTTGATCGACATCTGTTTAGCCAGCGCGACATTATCAGGTGATTTCGGTAAATTATTGAAGACCTTGAAAAGCAGCCGCTCCAGTTCGTGCTGATGATCTTTCAGGTCAGGTGGCAGTCTCAAAATCCAGCTGCCGCAGTCAGATACGCTCACTATTTCCGGCGGCGTATCTTCCGCCTCCCGCACGTGATGAAGTGCGGAGGGATATCTCGTCAAAAGTTGCATTTATAGGGTTACCTCAATAATTTCAAAGAGTCGGAAGTTAGATTTGACTCTTAATGGCTCATCGGAAGTGGAACTCAACGTCTCGGATATATAACTTCGTTATACTCGCTCACTTATAATAACGTTACACATTCGCCTCCACAAGTGGTAGTGAGCAGTATCTAATTAATAAATGAGGGTGTCAGGAGGGAAATTCCCATGACATTTCTTGCAGATCGCTATAAATCCTCGGGATTTCCTTACTACTAGCCGGTTTTGAGATACCGGAGCTGAATTAGAGGGCATACCTAGTACACGGGAACCGCCTTTTGCCATATCTTTTCAACACTTTGGTCTAACAACAGCGGTTGTTCGACAAGGAGTATTGCCAATGCCACAGCCCAAGAAGGAGACCCGGCAGCCCTCAACTAATTCAGACATGCCGCCTCCGCCGGCAAATAACGTCGTAAAACTCGATGCTGACAGCGACATCATTCATGTCCGCAAGGTCGTAGCCGGAAACCCTAATACCCCGCTCAGCGTTCTCTCTCGCCTTTCCGACGACGAGTGCGAGAGCATCAGACGAACTGTAGCCGAGAATGCTAAGACACCGGTTGATCTACTCAGGCGGTTGGCGGCAGACCTCGGAACCGAAGTACGCCTGGCGGTGGCAGAAAACACCAATACACCGCCTGAAATTCTTGGCGTGCTGGCCGAGGATCATGCTGTCGATGTGCGTTTCGGTGTCGCCGAAAATCCGCACATGCCCGAAAACATCCTATTAAAGCTGGCGAATGACGAAAATCCCTATATTCGATGCCGAGCCCTGAAAACTCTGCAGATGCTGGCGCCTGAGGTGCAATCCCGCTTGAACTTCTTGATGCAGGGACCGCTGGAACGATAACTCCGACCTGCGTTTACAGACCTAAAAAAACTTCAACCGATATCGGTTGAGGTTTTGCGGTGCGACCTTCAACCGATATCGGTTGGAGTTCAGAACAAAACGAAAAGCGCAACACGAAACTGATTCCGCGTTGCGCTTCAAATTTTTTGAAAGGTGTTTAGCGAGAAGGTTCTTCTTCTCTGAGAACGTAACCTTCACCACGAACAGTTTGAATCAGGCGCTTCGCATTGCCATCTTCGAGCTTGGAACGCAGGTACCGAATGTACACTTCAATAACGTTCGATTCACCGATGAAATCGTAGCCCCAAACTTTATCGAAGATAAATTCACGGGACAAAACTTGCTCTGGATACTGCATGAACAGTCTGAGCAAATCGAATTCTTTCGCTCTCAAATCTAGTTGTCTCTCACCGCGTTTGACAACTCGATTGAGTTGATCCATCCAGAGGTCAGCATACGTGAGGATGCCTTCTTGCGGCTTACGGCGCATAACTGCCCGGATTCTAGCCAGCAATTCTTCAGTAGCGAACGGCTTGGTGAGATAGTCGTCGGCTCCGCTGTCGAGTCCCACAACGCGATCCTGAACACCATCTTTGGCTGTCAGCATAATCACTGGCACTTTGGACATCGCGCGTAGGCGCTTGCAGACTTCGACTCCATCCAGACCGGGAAGCATTACGTCCAGGAGGACTAAATCCGGTTGTTCTTTCTTGAACAGATCCAATCCCTGGTTGCCTTCGTGAGCTACCGATACTTGATAGCCTTCGTAGCCCAGCTCCAGCTCGATGAGACGCGCAATATTGACGTCATCTTCGATGATTAGGATCTTTAAGGATGTTCCCTCGTTTCCACTTGCCACGATTACATTAACCCCCGTTCAGTCTCTCACACCGTTATCTATTTAATTGAAGTCCTATCATGCTAGCTGAAATCACTTTCACGTTCAGCATTTTGTTCGGAATATTGCAGGCATTTGCAAAACACTTCCGAATCGATCTACAACTAGCACCTCTCGTGGTCTTTCCGATACAAACCCTCGCAATACTCCGCAATTTTGACTCCATTCAGTACAGTGGAACGTCAAGTGCTGGGTATAGCTGTCAGGTGAGACCTCTTCCTTAAGCCACACAATTAAATCACAGAATCTACCAGATGTTTAATCTTTCGAATAAGGCCGAGTTATCAGGTAGTCACATTTCATAGCCCGGATGTCATTTCTGCCAGAAGTCAAGAAACCGTTGGTAAATGGAAAGTGTTCTCACAATACAGCAAGGTTTCGAAGACTTAGCCAGTCAGACGTATCGTTATGACCGTCAAGCGATCGCGCAATTGGGCGTGCGCACTTCCGTCGTCGTAGCGACGATTCTTTCGATTCCTGATGCGATAGCCCTTATCCCCAGCAAAACTACCGTGACAGCCTGGATACTTGCTCTCGTGGGCTGCTGGATAACGGCCCTGGTGCTCTGGTTTGTATTTTTCGTCGGCATGATGCATGTCATTCGATTTTTGGTGGGCGGCATCCAGGTCGGACCTAAAGGAATAAAACTGTGGCGATTCGGCAAGCTGATTACGTGGGATTCGATTGGCGCCGTATCGATCGAGGACGAAAGTTTATTCAGACTTGTGTTTTCGTTCGAGCGCAAGATCAAACGGCTGACCTTGTTCACACATATAAAGAGCAGCTCCGACTATCTGCGAACAGTTGTTATTCCGAACTACATCGCCTCCTTTTTCTTTTCTGAAAAAGATTTTTCAGAGATGTGCCGGACGATTTGTCACTACCGCTTTAAGGTCGAATCAGGAACTAATCCAGTTCTATACGCTCCGTTGGAAGAGCTCCACAGTGTGCGAAAAGCGCATGGATTCATCAAATGGCAACGGATAGTTCTGTCATTGCTCATAACCATCAGCGTCGCGATGTTTCTTGCACGAAAGGCTTTCGTCTTCTATTCATACAATGAAGGCCAACGAGCCTATCGCGCACACGATTACGCTCTAGCTGAAGAAAAGTTTCGAAACGCCGTGTCAGTCGAACGTTCTTTCGCACCAGCATGGCACGGACTGGCTGGATCTGAATTCAATCAGGGGAAATTCGAAAACGCTCATAGAGACTGGATAGAGGCGTTGCGATGGAAACCGGATTTCGTAGAGGCGAAAGTCAGTCTCGCCTATATGAACCTGCAACAGCGCAACTTTTCTGAAGCGGAAAAGCTCATAAACAGTGCTCTTACATTGGCTCCCGCCAATCCGGCCGCTTTGCTCAATCGGGCAGATTTGAATTTGAGAACGGGCTATGCCAAGGCCGCCACACAGGATGCACGCCTGGTCGTATCCCAAGCCGAGACCCAACCTACGGATCAAGAAGTTTTCATGGCCACCTGCCTGCTTTCTCACGCAAAACTGGTTCAGGGAAAGGTTCAAGAAGCAGCCAATCTGCTGGCACCACTGCCGGTGACAGAAGCACGTCTGGCAATGGGTGAAAATCTGACTTATCGCTTACTCGTAGGTGCTCGCATCGCGCTTGCGTCCGGGCAAGTATCCAAAGCCGAGAAACTGGCAAGAATGGCTCTGCATCGCATAGAAAACCTCGATACGCTGCTAGTCATGGCGCAGGTTCGATTGGCTCGCAAAGACTATGATGTCGCTCAAACAATTTTAGAAAAGTGTCGAATGATTTCGCCAACAGATCCGTGGATCTACATTACAGCCTGCGAAGTCAACATGGCTCGCCACCAGAACGACTCAGCGTCCACAAATCTCAGATGCGCCGCCCGCTTGAAGCCCCTTAACCCACTGGCGCTCTCACGTATCGCACAACTGTACGCGAAACTCGGAATGAAGGAGGAGGCACTTGATACGGCGAGACTCTCCTTAAAACTTGAACCAACGAGCAACACGATGGCGAAGACATTGGTGGATGAACTCTCGCCGGCACCGGAACTTTCAGATTGAACTTCAACCGATATCGGTTCAAGTTTTGCGAGGAAGAAATCTCCTACCGTTATCGGTTTGAGTTTTCGAGGAAAAAAACCTTCAACCGATATCGGTTGAAGTTCGGAAATTTTTTAAAACCACCGGGCTCACTTGGTTTCGGGCTCCGGCTCTTTCAATCCGCCCGGCAACTTAGTTTTGTCGATCAGCTGCTTAGCCGCCGAGTCCCGCATTTTTTGCAACTTCTCCGACTTCTGCGCCACCAACTCGGGCGACAGATTGCGTAGTCGATCCACGAACCACGCGTCGATCTTCAGGTAGAAATCGCCCGAAGGCTTTTCTAAAACACAGAAATTGGTACCGTTCAATTTTCCAAATTTGTATTCCAACTTGGTGCCATTTTTCAGCTCAACTTTGAACGTGAAAAACGGTGCATCGAGCCCGTATTCAGCTTTCTTCTCAGTCCCTAGTACGTCTGAGATATCGATACCGGCTACATTTTCCAGGATCTCGGACGCGGAAGTCGCATCAATGGAAACAACTTTTCCACCAAACGCTAAATCGAAGTCTTGTTTTTTACGCGTCAACTTCAACTGGGGAAGTTCGACCGCATTGATATCATCGCCTGGCAGTTCCACGGCACTGCGGTCGATCCAATCAGCTGACTCGGTGCTGATTTCTCGCTCGGGCAGTTCAACAGCGAAGATTTCATTCGTCCTGTCCGCTCTCAAGTGGACCTTGTTGTATCCGGCAGAAGAGCCAATCAAGACCGTGGAGACATCGTTGTTTGCGGATTTCAAAATTATGCGCTCAGCAAAATCGCTGGTTGCCACTTTGAACCGTGGTGCCGCGTCCTCGGTTGACGCGACCGGCCAACTGCCACTAAGACCTCCGAGCTTATCCAGTAATCGCGAGACACTTTCCGTGGTTGCCGGAAAGTTGTAAACCTGTGGCAAAGTCCATGTTTTGCCCACTTTCTGAAGAGTTAGCTTTTTGCCGTCCTTCTCTAAAACAATCTGATCTATAGAAGAAAGATTCGCGGTCAAAATCTTTTTGCCAGTGTCAGTTCGTTTTGTTTTCTCTGCATAATTCAGACCGAACGCAAGAGCAATTTGAGCAATTAATAACGCCGACAAAATCGTGATCAAGTTTTTCATTTCAACGCTACCTCGTCCTTGGCAGCTGATTTGCCAGAACCGCTCAAAACGCGCTCGTAACGCTTACGCGCTCTGCGCGTTATTACTGCACGGATCACCCAGATGACAAACAAAGAAAGTAGCGCCAATCCGTAGTTCGCATACTCGAATATAGGCTGATCGCCGGGTGCAAGCGGCAGAAGAGGACGAGAGAAATGACCGCGGTTTCTGATTGCCAGCAGTTCTCGGTCGCCAACCGACCAATCGATAGCATTCTCGATCAACGAGACTGGATTGAAATAATGCGTACCCAGCGTCGCCGAGGTGAGCTGCAACATCTCGTCAGAGAGAAACGAGTTTGAGGCGAAGACAATCAAGCGCGAGGTTCCTGACGATTTGTCCAACATCGCGTGAACATTCGATGTGTCGTCCTTCCTGACTGGCGGTACGACGTTCTTGTTCTGAGCGGCATCCGGATCTACCGTCGAACTTTCTGCTTTTACAGGCGGTTTTTGCCCTTTGAAGAAGGACTGAAACTGCCCTTCCATAGCCACCGCCACAACGCGAGCGCCCTTGTTCGTGCCGACGGGGAAGCCGAGTAGCTTGTTGGTGTCAAAGTCAGGCTGGATTTCAACGCTGGGTGATGTCCAGGAATCCTTGGAGGTAGAGAACAGCTTAACAACGCTGTTTCCCTTATTCTTGGACAGGTCTATTTGCACCGGCGAAGGCCAATTCACGGTCAACTGATTGATACCAGCCATGATACCACTGGTTTTATCCATAGCATCGGGGCGAATATCTACAAAATAAGGATAGGGAACGGTAAACGTTTCTTCCACTGAATAATCGCCGATCTGTCGTTCGCGTGGAATCGGGAATGAGGAGTTTTTCGGGTCGAGCACCATCTCGTTTTGAATGTCAACGCCGTTGTGCTTCAACCAGGATGCCAGCCCTGAATCAAATTGCCGCCCCTTGAGCTCCTTTTCGAAATCCACGTCGAAAGGCGAGGTCGAGATAATGACAGTGCCACCACGCATGAGGAACTGGTCGATTGCAAAAACTTCCTTCTGGTCCATCTTCTCAGGCGCAAGAAGCAGCAAAATATCGATCTCGTCCGGTACGCGACCTCCGTCGAAGGATGCCCTCTTCACCGCGTATTCGCTGCTCAGCTTTTCGCGAAGGGTGGTGAAGTGTTTGGCCTTTACATTAAAGTTGAAGCCCTGTACATCCGGGATCTCTGTCCAGATGCCGACGGTTTTCAAAAATCCACGAGAGAAACGTTTCAGCGAGGCTTTCAAACCGTTCTCCAGCGACAATCTATCCAGATCTTGGGGCAACGAAACTGGCACGAGTTTGCCGTTGCTGTCGAGCAACATGTAGAACCAGAACGGTTTAGGATCGACCAGTCCAAGCGACATCGGTCTGAATCCATAATCACTCTCGAGCTTTTTGGCGAGTGCACCGCCTTTCGAGTCAGGGTCTTCGATCTGCACGGAAAATTTGCCGCGCGATTCTCGTTTCAACTTGTCGAGCGCCTGAATCAGCTTGCCTTTGAACTCAGCCAACGGCAGAGGCAGATTCGCATCAGCTGAAATATATCCTTTGAACACAATCGGATCTTTAATGTCGAGAAAAACGTTCCCGGATGAACGGTAAGAGGACAGAACCTTCTTGATTGTGCTGGTAATGTCGTATTCCGGATTGCGCAATTCGACGTCCACGTCTTGTTCACCGGTGACTTTGACCTCGATCAGATCGCGAAAACTCAAGGTTTCATGCTGGTCACCGTATTTGACGAGAACGTCAAAATAAGAGTTGACTACAGCAGCTTGATACTTGCTGGCCGTTTGAAAAACCACAGGCTTAATGCCATATTTTTCTCCGGCTTCGCGCTCCAGGTCTGGATTCTCAAGCGGGTCGACAAATTCGACTTTGACTTTGCCCTTGCCGGCAACGGCGTATTCGTTCAGCAAATCACGTAGACGAGGGACAAGCGGAGCCAGAAGCGGATGAGTTTTCTTACTGAAGTAACCGCGGATGAGGAGCGGTTCTTTCAACTCGGAGAGATAACGTTTGGTGGTTGCTGAAATCGTGTAGATATGACCGTCAGTAATATCAACGCGGGCGAATCCAATTTGTTGCAACCAGAAATTGCCGGCTACAAAATTAGCGACCATGAGAGCGACGACGATCAACCACTGCCGATGTCGGCTATTGGTGCGGTTGCCGGACCATCGCAAACGTTCGAGCCCCAGAACGTTTAGCGACAGAAAAATCCCCATGATGCTCAGATAATAATAGAGATCGCGAAAGTCGATTACCCCTCGCGTGATCGATTCAAAACGAGAACCGGTGCCAATCAGCTGCAATATCTCGCTAATCTGCGTGCTAAAAATACTGGTTACTGGATTGGAACCGACAAGTAGAAATATTCCACACAAAAATATTGAAAACAAAAGGCTGACAATTTGATTGTCGGTTCGCGCACTGACAAATAGCCCGATTGAGATGTAAGCACCGGCTAGAAACAAACCGGCAATATAACCGCCAAAGACGGGACCAAAATCAAGATCACCAAGAATACTGACGGTGAGCGGGATTTGAAAGGTCAACGAGACAGTCACCGCAACCAGCGCAAGACAGGCGAGAAACTTTCCGAGCACCAATTGCAAGTCGCTAACCGGCGTCGTCATTAAAAGTTCAATCGTACCGGAGCGCCGCTCCTCACTCCACATTCGCATGGTTAGAGCCGGAACCAGCAAAATCAAAAGCGCGGGCATCCACTCGAACATCGGACGAGCATCGGCAACGTTGCGAATGAAAAACGGATCGACCCAGAAAAACGAGAACAAAGTGACGAACAAGAAAGCACCGATAAACAAGAATGCCGTCACCGACGAAAAGAATGCAGCAAACTCCCGGCGTGCAATGCGCCATATGCTGTTCATTCAACGACCTCCTTCGGCAACGGTGAGGCGGTCTCGACGTTTCCAGCCGCCGTAATTTCGCCAAAGATTGTTTCTAAGTCTCGAACTTGAGGCTGCAGGGAAAACAGCTTACTACCACTGTTGACGAACGCCCGCGCAACTGCAGGAGCCGCATCGCTGGCGGTGGCATTACCGGTTTCCATCGTGAATTGATTATGACCGACTGCCGCTTTAACGCTGACAATCTTTACACCCTCAACTGCCGAGATTATCTCCTCCGCTTTCTCGCGCTCTTGATCGACTGCCACGATTAAACGGCTACTATTGGTGAGTTCCTGCATTGGGGCATCTAGAGCGACTTTCCCGCGATTGATAATGATCACGCGATTGCAGACGGCCTGCACTTCTTGCATGATGTGCGTCGAAATAACCACGGTCGCCTGCTCGGCCAATTCGCGTATTAAGCTACGCATTTCCTGAATCTGCGATGGATCCAAACCGTTGGTAGGTTCATCCAAAATCAAAATGCGAGGCGAATTTAGAATCGCCTGCGCCACTCCGACACGCTGGCGAAAACCGCGCGAAAGCGTGCTTACCCGCTGTAAAGCGACCTCTTTCAATCGAGTTTTTTCGATTGCGTAGCGAATGCGTTCGTTTTTCTTCGCTTCAGGAACACCTCTCAGGGTGGCGACGTAGTCGAGATAGTCGACCAGGATCATGTCATGATAAATCGGACAGTTCTCAGGCAAATATCCTGTACCTTTTTGAACAGCAATTCGATCGGTAGCGACCTCCACCCCATCAATGCTGACGGAACCTTCAGTCGGCTCGAGATAGCCGGTTATCATCTTCATGATCGTCGTTTTACCGGCACCATTGTGGCCAAGCAAGCCGACGACTTCACCATGCTCGATTTGAAATGACACGGAATCTACGGCAATGATATTGCCGTACTTTCTCGTGAGCGATTCAGCTTTAATCATTCCGAACAAGGAACTCCGTGGAATTGAAAGACATATGATAATCCGTCTCCTGAGTTGAACTATTAAGTGGCAGCAATGACCCGGTTGAGAAGACTTTAAAACTTCAACCGATATCGGTTGAGGGTCTAAATCTTCGACCTTCAAACTTGAACCGATAACGGTTGAAGTTTTCAAACACGAACCTCAACCGATATCGGTTGGAGTTTTACTTCCGAGTTTTCAAGACAAAAAAAACAAAACCCCCAGGCGACCTGGAGGTTCCAATTAGTTCTGACTTGAGTTTCGTTAGAATCTCTTATTTTGAAACTTCAACCACATATCAGCTTCCTTACCGGGAGGCAGCGGCTTTGCAGTTGAAGGCGGAGCCACATAGGCGGGAGTCGTCGCCACAGGCGCCGTCACTTGTTGCACCACAGGCGCCACCACTGTCTGAGTAATAGCTGGTTGTTTAGCGGTCGCTGGCGGTTGAGGTACGTTCGGCTTCTCCGCAACAGCTGGCGTATCACCACGCAACTTCAGAGCGATTACACGTTTGTAAGTCAAACTCGTATCTTCCGGAATAGTTCTGGGAGCAACCGGCTTCGCAGAGATGCGCAGAGGTTCGCCTTCCCACTTGCTGTGCATGACAGGAGTTTGGAAAGCTTGTCTGTCAAATTTGACTTCCGATTGAACTTTGTCCTTCAAAGAATCAAATGCAGACTGAATATCGGATTTTTCCTGCTGCTCCTTCGCGAGCACTTCGATCAGGTTCCGCGTGAACACACCGTTTTGATATCGTTTCGATTCCCAACTTCTCTCTGCGGCACCACTGGAGCTGATTACAATCTGTCCTTTGCCAGCAATCGAATTAACGTCAAAGTTAGTAGTTCGATAAAGTCCTTTACCGCCAACCTCAGCCGCACCGCTGTTGCAGGCGTCGAGAAGCAAAACTACGCGGTCGCAATTTGTTCTTCTGAAAATAGTAGGGGCCAGATCCTGGAGAAGAACGCCAGTGGCGAACAAATCATCTTGGTCAGTGTCGTAAGCGACAAGAAAGTTTTCTCCGCCTTTGTCGAGTTCGCTAGGACTTCCGTGCGTTGACGCATAAATCACGACAAGGTCGTCCGGCAACACTCGCATGGGCAGCCAATTTCCTGCAATCGCAGAGACGATGTTATTGCGTGTTGCATTAGAATTCAAAAGGAGCAAAACGTGATCAGGAGCAAAATTAGCCTTCTCGACGAGAAACTTGGCGAAGTCTTCTGCATCCTTTGCAGGGAATCGAAGCTTAGGAATCTTCGAATCTTTGAATGTGTCTACGCCGATCACGACAGCCCACTTATCTTTGATAGGGCGCCGAGATGTTGCCGCATCGTCGATTGCCTTCATCACCTTGGTCTCAGTAGACGAAGCGTCTGCTGCGTTGGCTTGAACATTGAATCCGCTTAACATCAAAAGCGACAGGCTCAGAAAGGCTGCGATTCCTTGCTTGGCTCCATGCCGATTTCTCATAACTTCCCACCTATTAATTCGACCTGGGCACGTGTGCTCGCTTGTTATCCAACTTCGAGAACCGCCGCCACTAGACTACGATTGTCTTTCCTGTCTTTCTTACTCTTTAATAGATTATTTTAGGACAGGAAATTTATTTTCGCACGCCAGACCCTTGACGACACTCATTTTGAAGCACCTGGAGGGGCTTTTCGCATAACTTTTAACACACCTTTGCGAACGTCTTCGGTACGAAAAACGAAATCGCCGTTCTTCTGAACGCCGGTGGCGACTTCGCCAACAATCCATTCGGGTAAAAGAGTTTTTACCTCAGCCTTAATAGGCAGGTTGCTGTATCCAACTTTTCCTGTATAAATCATAGTTTTTAAAACGTCTGCAGGAATAGTCGGATCGACATCCTCCATTGGATTCTTCAGAAGGTGGGAGCCAGCAGCTAAGACGTGGTCGACGTTGACATTTTGACTTAAGATCGGCGCCTTGCCGTTATGGGCATCCAGGGCTGGACAGAAAAGTTAGTTCGGTTGAGAGGGTTCGTACCACCACAGCATCGGATTGGCTTTGGCTGCGTCTTTTGTGTTGAAACAACACAATGCAAATGTGTAGCCGGGATACCACTTCTGGTATGCAGAAAAAATTTCTTTGTTCAAAGCCGGTCGCTTAGCGGCAGGAACCTGACTCAACGCAGCCGGAATCGCCGCGGCATTTTGGGCAAGAACGATTGTATAAATGTCGTGATCGAAAACCTGCACAGCTGGAAAGCCTTGCACCATCATGCCGCGCCCCATATGGATCCCGCGAGTACGATGCATGTTCTCGACAGTTCGTTTCATGTCTTTCAATATATTTTTGCATTCGGACGTATCGAGAATATTGTTCGAGGTCATTGTTCCAGTCTTTGCAGGAATCGGCAGCAGCATTGCGTTACCGCCCCGGACATTCCTATTCTCGGCCGTATTCTGATAACCGAGAACGTGAACCAAAGTTCCATCCTTCATTGCTTCGCCGGCATACACAATAGTGTCCGAGAAGTGGGCTGGGTACAAGGAGCAGCAAGCTTGCGCCACTGATGAATACAGGGAGAGCGCAGCCGCAAGAAAAATGGTGCCTCGGATTCGCATAAAACCCCCAAACTTCAAGAAGGGAAACGGCACCATATACAGTGCCAAGCTATTTGCACGTTTAATGATTAAAAAACCAACGCTTAGAATAGCCGATCTATCGATCAAAAACAGTAACAGCGGGCGCGATGCTGCTGAATATCGCGACCTGAACTTGAACCGATATCGGTTCAATGTCGGCGACCAGACTTGAACCGATATCGGTTTAAGTTCGGCGAAGCAGACTTCAACCGATATCGGTTCAAGTTCAGCGAAGCAGACTTCAACCGATATCGGTTCAGGTTCGGCAAGCAGACCGTCAACCGATATCGGTTGAAGTTCGCGAGAAAAATCATCAACCGTTATCGGTTGACGGCACAATTCATCGTCCTATTGACGATGCAATCCATTCAAGAAACATCTATCTATTTATAGAAGCTTGTTTTCTTCAGCCCAATGAATCTCGGCCTTCAGCGCCGACGAAAGACTCATTCTGGGCTTAAACCCAGTTGTCTGGACCAGCTTGGCTATCGAACACGTTGTCTCGGTGGTCAGCTTCTCAAGCTGCTCAGTCGTCACCGGAGCCTTTCCAGGCATGAAGGTTTCCGCCATCTTCACTCCGAATTTCAAAAGCCCTTCCGGTACACTTGGAATCTTTTTGTCATTCTCCAGCGCTTTAGAAATTTCTTCTGCAAGATCGTGAATCGAGACGGCTTGTGGGTTCGCCACGTTGAAAACGTGGTGTCCTTCCGGTACGCGCTGAAGGCAAAGAAGCACAGCTCGTGCGAGATCTTTAGTATAGATAAGACTCTTTTCGGTCGAAGCTTGTCCAATGTGCTTGTATCTGTGCGACTTGATCTCCTGGATCATTTTGATCAAATTGCCCCGATCGCCTTCGCCGAAAACCAGTGATGGTCGCAAAATGATTACGCGCGGAATGCCTTGCACGGTTTTGAGAAATGATTCGGACGCGGCCTTCGAGACGGCATACGGTGTCTTCGCCTTAAGGGGTGCCGTCTCCGGAACGTTGCTGAATGGTCCGGGACCGTAAACGGCCGATGAGCTGAAGAAAACGAAAGTGTCCACCTGGTTCACCGCGCACGCTTCAGCCAAAGCTTGCGTAGCTCTGACGTTGGCAACTTCGTACTCCTGGTAAGGAGCGTCAGGTTTGTGAGCCAATCCGGCGGCATGAATGACGATGTTACAGCCGCGAGTCAGCTCACGATGATCCTGCTCGAGCATGCGTTCGAAGTCGGATTGGTGAAACTCTGTGTTGGCGAAGTCGAAAACATCTCCACACTTCTCACGAGCTTCAACACGATCGCGAACTAGCGCTCTTAGTACTCCGAAATCTTGACTTTGCAAAGCGGCGGCCACTTGCCTGCCGATCATGCCGGTTGCCCCGGTCACAAGTACTCTTTTTTTACCGTTGGATGCCATTACCGTCGCTTTTCTTGTGAGGTTACCTTGCCATCTGTGCTTCTGACCCTGAATTAATTCAGTGGTGCCTTCTGCAGGCGGCTTTCCGAGGTCGAAAGCCCACGCCGACGCGTCAGGAGCCCGCGAATCAGGTTCACCATGATGAACATGATAGCCCGGCTCCAGATTGCAGCATACACCAGTATATTAAATGGTGCCCAGTATTTCTTTGCCAAGTGTTTCTTGTAAAACACGTGCATGCCTCGGTGAAGATTAATAGTCGCTCCGACCGGTCGAAACCGGCTCGAAGCACCATGAACGTGATACACCACACTCTCAGGAATATAAACCACTCTGTAACCAATTTCTTTGACACGCCAACACCAATCGATGTCTTCGCCAAACATAAAGATGTCTTCATCGAGTAAACCAATCCGGTCAATCACATCCTTTCGCACCATCATGCAAGAGCCGGAAAGTGCATCTACTTCCAGCTGTTCATCGGGATTTGCGTGCGTGAGATTGTATTCGGAAAAATAGGCACTCTTGGGAAACAGCTTGGAAAGGTAAGTCAGTCTAAAAAAGCTGGCTTTGACACTAGGGAAAGACCGCCGGCAAGCCAGTTGCAGCGAGCCGTCCGTATTGAGGACCTTCGGTCCGACCGCACCGCAGTCAGGATTGGCATCGAGATAGTCCGCCATTCTCGAGATCGCATCGGTTGTCACTTCACAATCCGGGTTCAACAGCAAAACATATTTGCCTTTCGCGCCAGGAATCACCTGATTGCAAGCTCTCGAGAAACCGACATTGTCCTGATTCTCAGTGAGCTTGACGTATGGAAACCTGGATTTAATCAACTCGACACTACCGTCGCCCGAATTGTTGTCGACGATCAGGTACTCGAAAGACTCATGCCCGCGGTCTTCACGCACGATCGAATCGAGCAAGATAGCTAACAGTTCGGGCGTTTTCCAGTTGACAATCACGATGGAAACTTTTGGAGCTTCCGTCATACAGTCACCACCGGTCTGAACTTTCCAAACGCCTTCTTCAACGTGTTGCTGATCTCGCCTACGGTAGCGTAAGCTTCGACCGCTTCCAGAATAAACGGCATAAGATTGTCAGTTCCTTGCGCTGCCTCTTGCAAGCGGGAAAGCGTCCGTTCGACCAGCTGCGCATCGCGAGTTTCCTTCACGCGTTTCAGATCGCGAACCTGCTCCTCTTCCAAGGCTGGGTCAACACGCAAAAGATTGATCTGTGGTTCTTCTTCGTCGATGAATTCGTTGACGCCCACCACGATCTGGCGTTTCGACTCGACATCGAGATGCCATTCATAAGCGGAATTTTGTATTTCGCGTTGAATGAAACCAGCTTCAACAGCCTGAATCGCACCGCCCATGTCTTCGATACGTTTCAAATAGTCCCGAACATCCTGCTCGATTTTGTCGGTCAAACTCTCAATGTAATACGAGCCCCCCAGGGGATCAACGACATTGGTAACGCCCGTTTCGAACGCGATGATCTGTTGAGTTCGAAGCGCCGTCAGCGCCGAGGCTTCGCTGGGCAACGACAGAGCTTCGTCCTTGGAATTGGTGTGCAAAGATTGCGTTCCGCCTAAAACCGCAGCCAGAGCCTCGACTGCCGTTCGAATGATGTTGTTTTCCGGCTGTTGCTGCGTTAGACTGCTGCCTGCAGTCTGTGTATGGAAGCGCAGCATCAGCGACTTAGGATCCTTCGCGTTGAAGCGCTCCTTCATGATGCTTGCCCAGATCCTTCGCGCGGCGCGGAACTTAGCAATCTCTTCAAAGAAATCCATCTGCGCGACAAAGAAGAAACTCAGTTGCGGCGCGAATTCATCAACCGACAGACCGCGCGATATCGCCGCCTCGACATATTGAATAGCGTTTGCAAACGTGAAAGCCAGCTCCTGAGTGGCGGTGGCACCGGCTTCGCGGATGTGATATCCGGAAATCGAAATCGTGTTCCACTTCGGCATTTCCTTGGCGCAGAATTCGAAGATGTCGCATATCAAGCGCATTGAGCCAGCCGGCGGGAAGATATAAGTGTTGCGCGCCTCGTATTCTTTCAAGATGTCGTTTTGAATCGTACCGTTCAAGTCTTTGGGATTGACGCCCTGTTTCTTACCCACGGCTCGATACATGGCAAGCAGAATCGAGCTGGTGGCATTGATAGTCATGGATGTGGATACTTTAGAAAGATCGATCTGGTCGAAGAGCCGCTCCATGTCCGCCAGCGTATCGATTGCCACACCGGTGCGACCAACTTCACCCAGCGCCATCGGATCATCACTGTCGATTCCCATCTGCGTCGGCAGGTCAAACGCGGTAGACAATCCGGTTTGTCCATTACCTAAGAGATATCTAAAACGTTTATTCGTTTCAGTGGCGTTGCCGAAACCGGCATATTGCCTCATCGTCCACACGCGAGAACGATACATGCTGCCATATATACCGCGCGTAAACGGGTATTCGCCCGGCGTTCCCAGCTTCGATTCGTGTTCCCAAGAGTTTAAATCCTCAGGGGTATATTTGATTTTGTCGTTGTTCTTGTCTGTCGTCATGCGCTTTGCGCGAAGTGCGCTTGAAAGAGATGCAATTGAAAGAGATCTAGGTGAATTGATCGTTTTGAAACGACTTGCGCTTTATAATACGTAGTCGCTTTTGCATATATTGTACGGGAGGTTCGCCCCTGGTGAAGTATTACGAGAATATTCTTGAAACGATTGGCTCCACACCACTAATCAAAATAAACAAATTGTCGAGTGGCGTGAAACCTTTGATCCTTGCAAAGATGGAGCCATTCAATCCAGGTGGATCGGTTAAGGACCGCCCCGCAAAACGCATGATCGAGGAGGCCGAGAAAGCCGGACTCCTCAAACCAGGCGGCACGATTATCGAACCCACTTCGGGCAACACCGGCACAGGACTGGCTCAGATAGCCGCAGTTAAAGGTTACCGCTGCATTCTCGTATGTCCTGACAAGGTGGCAATCGAGAAGATAAATCTTCTTAAGGCTTATGGTGCAGAAGTAGTGATCGTGCCAACGTCAGTTTCGGCAAGCTCGCATGAAAGCTATTACTCGGTAGCCAATAAGCTCACCCTGGAAATTCCCGGCGCTTTCCAACCTAATCAATTTGCCAATCCGAACAATCCGATGGCTCATACCCTGACCACCGGCCCTGAAATCTGGGATCAAACCGATGGCAAGATTACGGCGTTTGTCGCCGGAATTGGAACGGGAGGCACTATATCCGGTACCGCTCATTTCCTCAAGCAAAAGAACCCGAACATTCGCATTATCGGAGCCGACCCGGAAGGATCAATCTACTCCGGCGACATGCCTAAGAGCTACAAGGTCGAAGGCATCGGCGAAGATTTCATTCCAAGCAATGCCGATCTAAAAATAGTAGACGAAATTGTTCGCGTCAGCGACAAAGATTCGTTCATCAACGCTCGTCGCCTGGCGCGCGAAGAGGGACTATTGGTCGGAGGTTCGGCCGGAACCGCAATGACCGCCGCTCTGAAAATTGCCGAAACCATGACCGCAGAAGATGTGATCGTTGTTCTCATTCCCGATGGTGGACGCGGCTATCTCTCCAAAATTTATTCCGACGAATGGATGCGCGAAAGCGGCTTCATGCCGGCTCCTGAACATAGCTACTACGTCAACGATTTGATGTTGAGAAAAGCGGATAGAGGCAAATTCCCGCCACTGATCACAGTAAAACCGGAAGACCCAATCAAGAAAGCAATCGATCTGATGGAAGAACACCATATCGATCAACTACCAGTCGTCACTCAACCTGGAGAAAACGTCGGCCATATAAACGATGTCGTCGCCATGCAAGTGGTTTACGAACGCAAAGATCCAGCCCAGGTTCGAGTCAGTGATGTAATGGGCAAACCATTTCCACAACTCGATCTGCATGTTGAGATCGACAGCTTGTATAGAACTTTCCGTCTCGGCAATGCCATGGTTGTAGTCACCAATAATGGCAAGGCTTGTGGCGTCTTGACTCGATTCGACATCATGTCGCACCTGCGTGCCACCATGGCGGTCGATTCCGAAAATAAAAAATCAAAAGCAGGAGTAAAGTAAAAATGAAATTCGCAACTCGAGCGATCCATGCTGGACAGGAGCCTGATCCGACCACTGGCGCGATCAACGTTCCTATCTATCAAACTTCTACTTATGTACAAGAAGAAATCGGCAAACATAAGGGTTACGAATACGCCCGCACCGGTAACCCAACAAGAACCGCACTGGAAGCCTGCCTTGCCTCATTGGAAGGCGCAAAATACGGACTCTGTTTCGGTTCCGGTTTAGCCGCGACCAACAACGTCATGAACCTGCTTTCGCAAGGTGATCACGTAATCGTGGCCGATGATGTTTACGGTGGCACCTTCCGCATCTTCGACAAAGTCTTCACCCGTTATGGCGTCACCTTTTCATGGGTCGATGCTCGCGATGTGAAAAACATCGAGAAAGCAATTACGCCTAATACAAAACTGATTTGGTTGGAAACGCCGACCAACCCACTTTTGCAAATCATCGATATCAAAGCCATCACCGACCTGGCTCGCAGCAAGAAACTCAAGACGGTCGTAGATAACACTTTCGCCAGCCCGTATTTACAAAACCCACTGGCGCTCGGCGCCGACATCGTCGTGCACAGTGCGACTAAATATCTGGGCGGACACAGTGATGTCGTAGGCGGTGCCATTCTGACCAGCGACGAAGAAGCGTACGAACGACTGAAGTTTCATCAAAACGCAGTCGGCTCCGTTCCCGGTCCGATGGACTGCTACCTGGTTTTGCGCGGAGTGAAAACCCTCGCCGTCCGCATGGAAGCTCATCAGAAAAATGCGATGGCTGTGGCAAAATTCCTCGAGAATAAACCGCAAATCGAACGAATAATTTATCCAGGATTGACCGATCACCCTCAACACGATCTGGCCAAGAAACAGATGAGCGGTTTCGGCGCGATGGTCACGATTGTAATTAAGGGCGGACTGGAAAACGCTAACAAATTTGCTTCTTCAACCAAACTCTTCGCATTGGCGGAGAGCCTTGGCGGAGTTGAGTCGCTGATTTGTCATCCAGTTTCGATGACGCACGGATCAATTCCTAAAGATGTCAGAGAAGCTAGAGGCATCGTTGACGGACTGGTTCGCCTTTCTGTCGGAATCGAGGACCAAGAAGATCTGATCAAGGATGTGGAGCAGGCGCTGGCCAAGGTTCCTGTCCTCACCGAAGCCAAGTAAAACGGCGCGCAGAACTTAAACCGATATCGGTTCAGGTTTCGGCGCGCACAGATCATCAACCGATATCGGTTTAAGTTTCAACACAACGCAAACCATCAACCGATATCGGTTCAAGTTCAAAAACAGGCAGCCGTCGTACCGGGTTTCGTTCGACCGGATCAGCAGCGCATGAAATCGAAACTGCCAATTTTCATCTTCGCGAGTTGCTTAGCAGCTCACTCGTCTGCAATGGCAAGCGAGACTCAAAGCAAGTTCGAACAATATTTGGTTGTCGCCGACTACGAAAAGTTTGACAAAGCGCTTCCTCTAATCGACACGCTCTTGGCTTCGTCACCAAAGGACGATCTGTATTTGTCAGAGCGCGGGCGAATGTATATGAACCTCGGCAGATATAAACAAGCCCTTGATGATTGCACTAAGGCGCTAGCGATCAATCCGAAAAATTTCAACGCTTTAAGAACGCGCTCCTACTGCTATTTCATGCTGAAAGACTATAAGAGCGGCTTGCGCGATACGGATTTGCTGCAGAAGTATACTGAACCGGATTTCGTGAATATGTGGGCTAGAAGCGATCATGAAAATCGCGCACAGGCTTACATGATGATAGGTCGGCACGATCTGGCCCGCAAAGAACGTCCGCTGATCGAGCTCGACAAAATAACTGAACAAGCCGTTCTCGCGCGAGATGGTGCGGGGATGACACAGGCTCTCGATATAGTAAATAAGGTTCTGGCGAAAGATCCGAAGCACCTGAACGCACTTGGATTCAAAGGCGTGTGCTTGAACAATTTGACCATGTTTAAAGAATCCATCGCCGTTCTCTCGCAAGCTCTGGCGCAGAAACCGAACTGCCCTGTGTTTCTATATATGCGCGCGGATGGATATCGTGAGACCAAACAATTCGATAAAGCAATTGCCGACTTCGATAAAATTATCGCGATAAAACCACGCCTGATTCTATTTCGATACTCGACTCATACAGGGCGATTGCGAGATCGGTTCAGTAACACTGATAGAGATTGCGTCAATCTGGCAGACATCTACTATCTTAGGGCTAGCTGTTATGAGGGTTTGAAGAAAAACGACCTGGCTATACGAGACTACAAAAAAGTTCTTGAATTGGACAAAAAAGAATATAAATCGGCGACAGCCCTGGGCAACGCATATTTCAATTCGCGAAAATATGACGATGCGATCAAGGCGTATTCGCAAGCGCTCACTATTAATCCAAAGTACTGGGAAGGTTACCTGGCGCGTTCTCGCGCTTACGAACAAATTGGCGATGCAACAAAAGCCGCAAATGATCTGACAAAAGTGATCGAAAGCAATCCCAAAGATCCTGGAGCTTATGCACTTCGTGGTTTGGTCTATAAACGGGCAAAGCAGTATCAAAAAGCAATCGATGATTTTACAAAGATGACGGAAACCGCGCCAACAGACGACGAGGGATTTCGTGAACGTGCCGACTGTTTCGTCAAGACTGGACAATTTGACAGCGCAATCAAAGACTACGACAGAGCATTGAAATTAAACAGCGGAGAAAAAGAAGCTATCCTCAAGGCAAGATCGGATGTGCTGATTAAGATGGGCAAGGGCAAAGGACGTTCCAACTAATTAGGTTTATAGCGAGACCAGCTGCTAGTGTCAGCTGACACGATCGACGCATTGTTTTCTTTGTCCACGGCAATTTCAAATTCTACAGGCGAACGACTGAAGTCTCGTAAGCCTAAAGAGTTCGCTGTGTCCTCAGCGACAAAAAAGGGCGAGGTATGAACCGAAATCATTTGCTTTCCAGCTTGAAATCGTGAAGGCGAAACCGTTGCCTTGAGCGCGACTTCGTTTGACGCAAGCATTTCGTTGTTAGAGTCAGACGCAATTCGAACAAACTTCCACTTTTCGATGGAGGTGTCTAATGCCGAATCAATTTGATCGGTTTTAAAAATGAGAACAATATTTTTTGCAGACTTGTCCGCTAATAGGCTTGCAGCATCCGCGTTAAAGATGACATCGTTTATGTAATTTCCCCGAAATTTATCATGAGAAACATAACCAGTCAGCGCCTCGACCTTCACGATTTTTGCAGGCGGCATTGCGTGCAGTTTTGAAGCACCAAGGAACACGAGAACGATTAACTGCACAACCACTGTCGAGAGAAACAGTATTGGATGCGGCATACCAAAGTTTCTCGGACTCTCGTCGCCTAGCTCGATTGGAGGTTCATCTCCGGAAATCACATCAATCATTACTAAATTTTCCTCACTGCAAATTTGTCGTTATCACCGTTCCAATTTCTTCCAAAACGAATGAATTTCTCGGCGCAGCTCGCAGCAACCAGCATTAAAACTCCGCCGGTCAGCAAGAATAGCGAACGATCGGACATACTGAATTTCGAATCGAAATAAAGGAGTGAAACCGCAATAGTAAAAAACATTGATGACATCACATTGATCACATTGTCACGCAAGCGAAGAGTTGCAACACCAACAAATCCGAGAATCGTAAACATCAAGAGCCCGTTAGAAAGAGCAGATCGCAGTGTTGTGTCATCGATAGAACTCAAACCGACAGTGGCGACAGCGATCGCCGCGCAGCCCAAAACTTCGGGCAACACTCTGCGCCAAAACCGAAGAGCAGCAATTAATGACACCACTAATAATGCCACGACTACAAACAAAGCATTTTGATCCGTGACGTCAGCAAAGAGAACGCGACCTCGTTCATCAGTTAGAAACAGCAGAGACAGTAACGTGAAAAACGAACCGATGTACAAATACGGTTTCGCCATGACCGCGAAATTTCTCGTGTTGACGTGTAATAGATAATTCGCAACCATCGCCAAAGAAAGAAACACCAGGCTGCCACAGCCAAGATGGGCGTGCTCCATAGACCAGACAACCGCTCCGATTAAACTCTTCGCAAGCGCCCATGGACTGCGCACAAAATAGGCAAGACCGAACGACAGAATCGCCCAAATAGCGCAATTTGAAAGACTATATGGTTCGAGTAGCAACCAATAGTTTAAGAGGCTACACGCGAGTACTGCGATGAAACCAGAACGGGCAACTACTGCTACAGGAATGATCCCGAGCGCCCACAACAAAATTCCCCATGCATAGTTCGTATCGTAGCCATAAATTTGCATGACAAGCCAGATTCCAACACCGTACATCATCGTACCTAAGAAGGTTAACGCTTCGCCGATGCGAGGCTTTCCACCAGCAGGTGACTTCATGTACCAACCGGCCGCATAAGCGGACAGAGTGGCCATCACGACAGTAGCAACCTTAATTAATTGCGGAATAAAATCCCAATTCGCGCCAACCGCAAGAAGCGCACCAACACCGACAAGCGTCGAGCCCAGCATACTAACAGTTGTCACCAACTTATCACTCTTGTCAAAACTGACGTTAGAAAAACTACTTTGGTAAAAGGTCATAAAATTGCTTTCCTCAATTTGCACGACCGAAATACACGCCGTGCGTACATTGAGTGTAGAAAGTTAGTTCGCTAATTCGGATTGCCCTTCAACACTTCGTCAACTGTGGAATGGGCTCCGTGTGAAACGACTGAACCAAAGATGGTTAGCACCGAAACTTGAACCGATATCGGTTGAGGTTTTCTCGCGGCGAACTCCAACCGATATCGGTTCGCGTTTTTTCTCGCGGCGAACTTCAACCGATATCGGTTCAAGTTTTTCTCGCGGCGAACTTCAACCGCTATCGGTTCGAGTTTTTCTCGCGGCGAACTTCAACCGATATCGGTTGAGGTTTCCTCGGAGCTGCAACTGCACTCAACACACGAGTTCCCGGTAAAATGGAAACACACGCGCGGCTCTGGATGACAATGACGATAGACATCAAACCATTCTTGAAACTCGTACAGCCCTTCATGACGCAACTGCTGATAGACGAATGCGCCATTAAAAACCATCCGCAAAGCGTGGTCGAAGACACCGTCAATCAGTTCTATTTCCTGTTGGGTCTAAACAAGCCGACATTTATTTGGCTAGCGAATCCTTGGCAGATGCACTATGGTCCAGGGTTTATCACCGGCTACAACAGAGAACAAATCCGCGTTTTCGATCTTCAAATTCGTTTTGCAGAAGAATTCCGCAAACTGGCAAAGTCGCAACTTGGCGATCGTGCTTTTAATCTCCTATACGACGCGGTTCAAAATGCGATTCCACTAAGAGAGCTTTTGTATCTTTCGCGGCTCACCGACGAGTGGGAAAGTCAAATGATCGTGTCTAGCGAACCGCAGAGGTTCCCGCAAAACCCTCAACTAGGGAAACTCTTTTTCGAACGAATCGACGCGATGGATCTGCCGCCGAAGTTGAAAATTTCCAAGCACATTGTCGACAAAATTGGTAAAGACGTGAGCTGGTTTTCGCTCGAACATTTCGTCGGCGAGCCATCACCATGGCGAACCAAACCTTATAACAGCACTTCGCCATTCGCAGATCCCGAGTTCATGGGTCGACTGCAGTGGGATGACACTCCGCGGCCACCAATCCCTAATCCGCAACCGATGAATCCTCGTAGCAAAGGAATCGAATGGACGCACTATCTGCGAATGCATCTGGCATTTGCGATGTTTTGCCGAAAGTATTTGAACGCAACTCTCGCTCCGGAACTCGAACACCAGTTCAATGTATTGAACGATTTAACCAGGATGACTAGCCTACTCGCGTGTTTTTCAAGTGTTTGTTTCATTTGCGAGCCCGCATTGGCACTGCATCGAGATGATCAGTTTCGTTTCCACTGCGTTAACGGTCCTGCCATCCAATACAAAGACGAATATGAAAGCTATTTCTGGCATAACACCCGCGTACCAGCGTCTGCAATAAATGGTGAAGTCAACGTCGATTTGATTAGCAACGAACGAAATCTCGAAGTCATGCGCGTCCTTCTTGAGCGGTACGGTATTGAACGCTATCTTGTAGAGTCTGGTGCAGTCTGCTTCCATGAGGACGATACGGGTTCCCTCTATCGAATGGAGAAAGAACACGATACGTTGGCTTTCGTGGGCGTGACCAACTCAACGCCGGAGGTCGATGGCACGTTCAAACGGTATTTCCTTCAGGTTCCGCCCACTGTGGGAACGGCTCGAGAGGCTGTGGCCTGGACGTTCAACATGAGCGCAAATGATTACCGACCGATCGTTGAAACATAGAACATTTCGAAAGCTGTAATGATCAGTTAACCACTTCTTAAACGCGCCGGTGATAGCGTAGTAGCATGTTAAACGAAGAATACGAGTCGAAGATAAATCAACGCACCGAGCGGACACTGAACGACGGCGTCAACAAACAAATGGAAACTAGTGAAATAGTTTCGACCACGCAATTAGAGTCATAGAAACCGCCTCAGGGCGGTTTTTTGTTTAAGAAACAGAGCCCGAAGTATTAAATCTAAAGCCCGTTCTCAAAGGGCAACAAACAGAAGGTGTGCACCACAGATGGTGACACAGGAGGTTAAGCATGTATTTATTTCAAATATCAGGTCCCGAATTTCTTTTATGGTACATGGCATTTTTCGCACTATCGTGCCTGGTGGCATTCGTAATGCGAGCAGTTATTCTTCAGGTCTCACCCGATGATGTCGGAGATGGCGAGATCGACCGGTACGACATAGCCTATCTGTCCGGTGGACGTGAGCAAGTCTACTTCACAGCAATTGGCACTCTCTCGAGACTGGGTGTTGTCACACTCGACGCGGTCACTCGGCAACTACAAGTTCACGACCATAAGAACCATCAACTGCACCCGGTCGAAGTTGACTTGTGCGCCTCGATCCGCTGGGGTGACGGTAAGGTTGAAACAGCCTACCGCCAATTCACTGTCGCGGTCGAGCGTATCGAGCAAAGATTGCAACGTTTAAGTCTGGTACCGTCTGAATCTCGTACTGCAGCGGCTCAGTTCGTACCGGCACTAATTCTAGCGGCTCTGCCAATATTTATTGGTCTGCCTCGCCTCTGCCATGGCATGGTCGAAAAGCACCCGACCTCGTTTCTTATAGTTCTGCTTATTGTTTCAGGTTTAACTACAGTGTTCGCGGCACTGAACAAACCGCACCGCACTAGTCTTGGAGCTGACGCGGTTCGCATTCTGCAGGGCGAACATGAAGCTCTAAAACTGAACTTTCAAACAAGTCCGTCATCGCTTTCCACGATTGACACGACGCTTGCATACGCACTCTTTGGCGGATTAATCGTCGGCTCAGCCGATCCATTCAACCTGGCAAAAACGGCTTTGCACCCTGCGTCGACAGGAAGTGGAGGTTCCGGGTGTGGCGGCGGAGGTTGCGGTGGTTGTGGTGGCGGATGTGGTGGCTAGTCCGAAACGTTTTACAAGAAAAACTCTGAGAATAGAACAATGAGCACAACAAAACTTGGGATAGGATGGAGACCGGAAATTGCCCTTGCGATCGAACGAAGAACCGATCTCGAATTCGTCGAGGTTCTGTTCGAAAACCTTCACGACGGCATCATTCCATCAGCGCTCGGACGCTTGAGAGAGCGTGGTGTAGCAGTGATTCCGCATGCTATCTCGATGTCGCTTGGCGGAGCCGAGCGTCCCAACATCAAGAGACTACAACGGCTCAACAGCCTGGCAGAAGCGCTGGACGCTCCGTTCGTGAGCGAACATATCGCATTCGTTCGTGCTGATGGCAAGGAGTCCGGACATCTGCTGCCAGTTCCTCGGACGAAAAACGCACTTAAGGTCGTGATTGAGAACATCCTCATCGCCCGTGAACATTTAAGCGTTCCGCTGGTTCTGGAAAACATAGCAATGCTCTGCAATTGGAAAAACTCAGAGATGGACGAAGCCGAATTCATAAGCGAAATCATTAACGCGACCGGGTGTTTGCTTCTGCTCGATGTTGCAAATCTCTATGCCAATTCAGTCAACCACGGTTTCGATACTGGCGACTTTATCAAGCGTCTACCTCTCGAAAAAATCGCCTATGTCCACACCGCCGGCGGATTGGTTCGCGACGGCGTTTACCACGACACACATGCACATCCAGTAAGCAATGGCGTAAACGATGTTCTCAGAAGCTTGATGAATTTGACTACACCACCGCGGGTAATGCTGGAACGCGACGATAACTTTCCCGACGAGGCCACACTAAACAGCGAACTGGACACAATTGCAAAACTGATTGGCGAACCGATGACAATTAACACGAATCAATAGAGATTAAGACGATGTTCAAAAATAAACAAAGCGATCGATTAAACGACCACAGAGCCGAGCTAGCTGAGCTAGAAACCAGACTGATCAATTCTCTGCTCGGACTTGCTCCTGCACCGTCAGAAGTTGATTCCAAACAAGTTGAGATTTGCGGTCTGTCTTTAAAACGTAAACGCGCTCGAACGCTAGCCCGAATGGAAGCAGGTCAGGATACTACCAGCGGTATCATAAAACCAGAGATGGAAAGCTACTTCCGCGCATACCCGGGTCCGCATTCACTTGGCCCTCATGCCGACTTTCGGCAATACCAGCGATTTCTATCCGGAGGCGTTTTCCGCGTTCTTATTACTTGGATTCGAAAACGATTATCCAGATGATGATTGCGACGTTTTGAAAACTTCAACCGATATCGGTTGAGGTTCGACTTCAAACTTCAACCGATATCGGTTGAAGATCAAAAACATCTGGAAAGCCTTAGTAGCTGCGGACTTGCCCATCCACGGATGTCTTCGTGGTCTTTCGCATGACACCGGCATTTTCGTTTCTCACGTATGGTCCGTAAGACTTCACCGGTTCAACCAGAGTACCGGCGCATGCACGGGCGACAAGCTGACCCTCGACTTCATGGTGAGTCAACACTCCTGTGCACTCTTTGTGCGAAAGCGTGCCAGCCACATATTTCTCAGCCAATTCGAGCTTCTTCTGCTGAGCCATCATCGCCTGGTAGCGACCCGGATCAAGTTTCGCCATCAACGCCTTGCGTCTCAGTTCCAACTCTGCAGCTGTAACTGGAGTGTCATTCGGCATAAGCCGACCGTTCAAATCACGAGCGGCCAGACGGCCTTGGGCGTCACGACTGGCTAACTGTGGAGCGACATGCTTGTACGCTAGCGAAGCGCTGGTGCCGGTCCTAGCCTGAGGAGCAGCGTGCTTGTAGGCGATTGAAGTATTTGTGTTGTGGCGCTGAGGAGCCATCTGCACAGGTTTCTTGTAAACGCTTGGACGTTCTTTCGCTGGTCTATAGATATAAGCTGTTTGCTGGTTTTTAGCCTGATTCTTCGACGGCTTCCCACCCACAACCATCTTCTTTGGTCTGGAAGTTAGACGCTGCTTGGGCGGCGGAGGTGGTCCTACGAGACGGACGCCTTGAATGTTCGCGTAAATTGGGTTCCAGTGATAATGGGCAAGGTTAGGGTTGGTCTTAACCAGGTTTTCTTGCCAGTTCCGGTATTCAATGCAACCAAGCGTTGCCCGAATCGGACGGCGTTCTCCCTCGCGGGCCAAAGCCTCATCCGCTGTCGAAATTGACGCGGTCAGTAAAATTGCCAATGCAAAGCCCAGACGGGCGACTCGGAGAGCGAAATCCATATCTACCTCTTTCTGTGCAAATTTATACCAATTTCAAGCCCTGTCGCATATGGTGGATTTCCCATCCAGTGAGCTTTCACAGCTTTTTGCCGCTAAAACATTGCCTAGTTTGCGGTTGCAGGCTTTTTTTCACCCTGAAAACGCCCGAAAACCTTGTGATATTCCGAAATACAGCCGTTTATGACTGTGGAATTCAACATCGAAATCTTGAACCGTTATCGGTTTAGATTTTTTCAGACCTCAACCGATATCGGTTCAGTTTTCAAAAAGCCTCTTTAGCCCCAACTATCAGGCAATTCCGACTTAGTGAACCGCCGATCACGTTACTCCCTCGTAAACATTGTCATCCCTCTAATACGGTTATCGCCGACTGTGTGCCAAAATGCACTCGGAGTCCCCGGAGTGTCGCACGAGCACGCGTTCGTACAGGGTTTGCTTCTCAGCTCCATGAATTTAAAATCTCAAAAACGAATTAACCAAGCGCTCGTTAGCGGGCCTCTACTGATCGCGCTTGCGATCATGGCAACATTCGGCTGCAGCAAAACGGACAACGCCGACCCGCGGAATCTGACGCCGATGGTTTCAATCGAAGGCTCCGACACGATGCGGGTTTTGCTTGATGATTGGTCCAAGCAGTTTATGGCTGAGAATCCGGACATACCGGTTTCAGTAACAATCGTAGATTCCGGCGCCGGAGTGAAGGCACTCGTCGAAAAGAGCACCGACATCGCGGCGTCTTCCCGGGATCTGACAAACGAAGAAAATGAGACCGTCCACAGTAAAGGAATTCACCTGGTCCGCCGCATCGTTGCTTTGGACTCGATCGCGATTATCGTTAATCCAGCGCTTCCAATAACTGAAATATCGATGTCAGACCTGAGAAGAGTCTTCACCGGGGGCGTCACAAAATGGTCCGAAATAAATAAGAGCTTCGAGGGCCCAATAACAGTTTGCGTCCGCGAAGAAGAGTCCGGAACGGCACGCTACTTCAATGACCACGTTTTGCACAGCAAGCCTGCGACGGCAACGGAGCAACCTACTGTTGATTATGCAAAAACTGCGAAAGTTATTAAATCAAATGACACGTTGCTCGAAACTGTCGCCGCCGACAAGGGGGCTATCGGATTTATTCCTTTAAGTAACGCCGCCGACGATTTGAAAACAGTAAAGATGCTCAAGGTGAAACTGCTCGATAAAGCGGACGCCGTGATGCCGTCGTTGGAATCGACCCAGGATGATTATTCCTTGAGCCGACCGTTGTACATGTTTTTCGATTCGAGAACAAAACCATCGACTAGAAAATTCGTCGATTTTTGCTCCAGCCCCAAAGGTCAGGACATCGTAAAGGCTCACGGATTTGTCAGTCTAAAGCGCGACTGAATTAAACCTTCAACCGATATCGGTTCAGGAAAAAATAAACCCGAAAGCCCTGCCCCTTTGGCGTTTTTAGCCACGATGTTTTAGCCTTTCAAAAACATGTCAAGCAGTCTTCCAAATTTTCTTTCGTGCTATGTAGGTGTTGTGTAAGAGAGACACAAGTCCAACAGAAGGTATACAAAGATCATGAGAGTCAGGACAACAACAGAACACAATCTCATCAAGATCCACTTTGGTATGCAAGAAGTGAATGACTTGAGCGTAAAGCAGGAAACAGTCGACGAAGTTCAAGAGACTAGCAATTGCGAAAATGGCATATGCGCTCTGAACTGGTCACCTGTGCGCCCTCAGAAGAAAGACGAAGCCGCCTAGCTCCTGCACGCGTTTCACAAAACGCTTCAGCATTGTTTCCGTTTGAGAGAGAGAGTTGCCATCACTGGCGGTGCAAAAACCCTGGTGATGGCAGTTTTTTTTGCGAAGTTCGTCCGAGCGATTTAATAAAGCGCGGATGAAACGGACTACATATAGTTACTAAACCGTGACATCTTCGATTGATCACCGTATCCTAAGAGGAAGAGCACTCTCTTGCGTCCGGGTGCTCGTGGTAACAACGGCCCGGTAACCAATTTCGGTATGACTCAAATCAATTTTCTCGATCGATTGAAAGAAAAAGTGCTTATCTTCGACGGCGCCATGGGCACGTCGATTCATAAGTACGATTTGACTCTCGATGATTATGCAGGCTATGAAAACTGCCCGGAAATCCTGGTCGAAAGCCGCCCGGATGTTCTCAAAGAAATTCACGAATCATTCTTCAAAGTCGGATGCGATGTTGTCGAAACCGACACCTTCGGTGGATCGCCCATCGTGCTTGCTGAATTCGGGCTGACCGAGCGCGCTTATGAACTGAACAAAATGGCGGCAGAACTCGCACGCGAAGTTGCGAACTCGTATTCGAAAGACAAACCGCGGTATGTCTCCGGCTCTATTGGTCCGACAACGAAGTTGCCATCACTTGGACACATCACGTTTTCCGAGATGAAGGATGCTTACTACGAACAAGTTCGTGGTCTCGTAGATGGTGGCGTCGACGTTTTACAGTTTGAAACCGGACAGGATTTACTGCAAGCAAAAGCTGCTGTAATCGCGATGTTGGACTACTTCAAAAAAATCGGGCGACGCATTCCAATCATCACCCAGGTAACAATCGAAGCGCCGCCTCTAGGCACCATGTTGGTCGGCTCCGATATCAGTTGCGCGCTCACTACACTAGCGGCGTTTCCGATAGACGTGATTGGCATCAACTGCGCAACCGGACCAAGCGAAATGTTGGATCCGGTTCGCTACCTCTGCAACAACACTGACAAATTCATATCGGTTTTGCCCAACGCTGGACTCCCCGAAAACATAAACGGCGAGACGGTTTACAAACTCACTCCGGACGAACTGGCCAGCTCGCTTTTCCACTTCGTGGTCGACGACGGCGTCAATATCATTGGTGGCTGTTGCGGCACGACTCCGGAACATCTGGCTAAAGTAGTCGAGGTCGTGGGCGAGCGAGCTCCGAAAAAACGCGAGCCGTTGTTCACATCTGCAGCAGCAAGCATCTACACAAGCGTTCCACTTAGCATCGATCAGCCGCCGCTCATCATCGGCGAACGCACCAACACAAACGGCTCCAGAAAGTTCAAACGCCTTCTCGAAAAAGAAGATTGGGACGGCATGGTGGCAATGGCAAGAGAGCAAGAACGCGAAGGCGCGCACGTACTCGATGTCTGCACAGCCTACGTCGGTCGCGATGAAAAGCGCGACATGACTACGTTTATCAAACGTTTAAATACGGAATTGCAAATTCCAATCGTCGTGGACACGACTGAATATCCCGTCCTTGCAGCAGCACTGGAATACATCTCCGGCAAACCAATCGTCAACTCGATCAACCTGGAAGACGGCGTCGAGAGCATGATGAAAAAGGTGGCTTTGATTACTCGATATGGAGCGGCCGCTGTCGCTTTGACTATCGACGAAAGCGGCATGGCAAAAGAGGCCGACAAAAAAGTAGCGATTGCAAAACGCATACACGACCTGGCTGCAGAAGGCGGATTGCCGGCAACGGATTTGATTTTCGACGCACTCACGTTCACCCTTTCGACCGGTAACGAGGACGATCGAAAACTTGGTTTGGAAACACTGAAAGCCATTCGCATGATCAAGGAACAGCTTCCTGGCGTGAAAACGGTTCTAGGTGTGAGTAACATCTCCTTTGGTTTCGATCCACATATCAGGCAGACTTTGAACTCCGTGTTCCTGCATTACGCTGTCGAATACGGTCTGGATCTCGCGATCGTAAACGCACAAAAAATATTGCCGCTGTACAAAATCAACGAAGAAGAACGTGAATACCATCGAAAACTGATCTTTGACGAGAGAACTGAGACGTACGATCCCTTATTCGCTCTACTCGATTATTACAAAGAGAAGAGTGCCACTGCAGGCGATACCGTCGAAAAAGTGGCGTCCAAAGAAATCGAGGAAGTTCTCAAAGTTAGAATCATCGACGGGAATCGAGTCGGGCTGGAGAAAGATCTTGAGCGGGCACTGGAAAAGTACAGTCCGCTTTCAATAATCAACGATCTACTGCTTGACGGTATGAAAGTCGTTGGTGACCTCTTCGGCGCCGGAAAAATGCAGCTGCCGTTCGTTTTGCAATCAGCAGAAACAATGAAAGCGGCAGTAGCATATCTTGAACCTAGAATGGAGAAATCCGAGGGCACGCAACGCGGCACGATGGTCCTTGCCACTGTCAAAGGCGACGTGCACGACATCGGCAAAAATTTGGTCGACATCATTCTGACTAACAACGGCTACAAAGTTATCAATCTTGGAATCAAACAACCAATTGAAAATATAATTTCGTCAGCTATAGAACACAAAGCTGACTGCATTGGCATGAGCGGATTGCTGGTCAAGTCGACCGTGATCATGAAAGACAATCTCGACGTTTTAAACCAACGCGGAATCAGTGTGCCTGTCATTCTTGGCGGTGCGGCTTTGACTCGGCGGTACGTGGAAGATGACTGCAGAAACACCTATAAGGGTTTAACATTCTACGGCTCCGATGCTTTTGACGACCTCAAGATCATGGAATCGCTAGCCGCCAGGAAATCCGATGACAGTCTTTCTACATTGTCCGAGGATGCTTTGATGGCTGCCATTCACGGAGAGACGGTGGCGTCCGGCAACGGCAAGCCCGAAGAGATCGATCCTGATGAAGATCGCGAGATTAATTCCGAGGCGGATGCTCGCGAGATAGCGGCCGCTGCAACTGCTGAAACCCCGCAACCGGTCAAAGTAGCAAGTTGCCAGCGCGTCTCTCGAACACCGGCGGCACACGTTGACACCACCGGCAATGGCAGCTCAACTACTAGATCTGACGTAGCCCGCAACATCGAGATCCCTCGCCCGCCGTTCATCGGCTCCAAGATCGTCGACGACGTTCCATTAGATGAAGTTTTCGATTACATCAACCAGACTGTTCTGTTCAAAGGACAATGGCGGATCCGTCAAGGCAGCATGCCTAAAGCTGAATACGACGCTATGATCAGCGAGAAATTCCTGCCGGTGTACAAGGAACTGCGCGAGCGCTGTGTCGAACAGAAGCTGCTGATTCCGAGAGCCGTCTATGGCTACTTCAACTGCCAATCATCCGGCAACGATTTGATAGTTTATAAAGAAGATCAGCAAACCGAATGGCTACGATTCCACTTCCCACGCCAAAACCACGGCAAACACTTGTGCATCTCGGACTTCTTCCGTTCTACCGATGAAGGCATGGATATCGTGGCACTACAGGTGGTGACAATGGGTTCACGAGCCAGTGAATACGCGCAAGAGCTTTTCAAAGAAAACCGCTACGCTGACTACCTATATTTCCACGGTCTGTCGGTCGAATCAGCCGAGGGTCTGGCTGAAGTGGTTCATAAACGCATCAGAACAGAACTCGGTTACGTCCAGGAAGACGCCGCCAACAAGAATCAACTGTTCCAACAAGGTTATCGTGGCACGCGCTACAGCTTCGGCTATCCCGCCTGCCCCAACCTCGAAGATCAACAACAACTTTTCGAACTTCTGCAACCAGAACGAATCGGAATTACTCTGACCGAGGAGTTTCAACTCGTTCCAGAACAAAGTACGTCTGCAATCGTCGTCCACCATCCGGAAGCAAAATACTTCAATATCTCTTCAGGAAAAAAAGCCGTAACCGCGCAGGAGTAGCGTCATGGGGCAAGATCACGGAATCACCGGAAACTGGCGAGGCCACTACACCTATTCACACAATCCCGATGACGGCAGCAATTTCGATGCCATCTTCGTGGAGAACGAAGGCGACCTCAAAGGAAATATTCGGGACGAATCCATGCTCGGAGAAGCAGTTTTGAGCGGCACATTCGCCTATCCCAACGTAGCGTTTACGAAAACTTACTACACTCGCGGCATGTCACCTATCCACTACACGGGCACCATGAGTGGTGACGGGAAAACAATCACCGGTCGCTGGAAAATCGTCGTTCCTCATACGAACAGTGAAGTGAAAGGGACATGGATGGCTCATCGAACCGACAAAGAAGACAAGAAAAAAGAGAAGTTGCAAGAAACGCAAGATCAGGACATGGAGCGCGTGCGATAGCGTGCACAGATTGTTAGCCAATCAACTGCGGGCGTCGTGATGAGGGTGCTGGCTCCTCGAAACTGTGGCGAACTAAAGCTGTTTGCGGGCACAGCAGAGCGCAGTTAGTTTTGTCCCCACAACACGTTTTGAACCCCCTTGCGAACAAAGCTGGTGGCGCTCCGTTGCATCATGCGTCGCCCCATGCTGGTACCGTTTCTCCGACGCATCGGTTTCTCCGGCACTTGACCGAGCATCTGTTGATGTTTGACGCCATCCTCATCTGCAATCAATCCGGTGTTCGGGTCGCGGAAGTCTTCGTTCTTGTCATACTTTGGACGTCCATAATCCACGTAGGTAGCGACGTCAAACTGCGAATACGGAATAAACGGTCGCAACGACATACGCTCGTGCATCAATCGATCGGTCGTTTTAAACGCATCCCTGGCGCCCATCGGCGGAGCCTGACCTTTCTCCATCGTAAGGATCTGCAAAGCCACTTGCGGGTTCAAAATAGTGTCTGACGCATACGGCCGATTCTTAGCCTCATACTTCATGTCAAAACCTTGCATCCGGCTTCTGTTGACCATTTGCATCGGATGCTCGCTGACATGAGCGAGCTGCATTTCTCGATACATTTGTTTTTTCTGCGACGTGCTATAGCCGGGATTTTTCCACAAATCATCAAGCCGCCCGGCAAACTCCACCTCGCGGACTAGATCTTTGGGACTCCAGTATCCCGGCAAACAGTGTAACACTGTGCCATCCGAGGAGAGCAGGAATGTTTGAAGATTATGCGGTCCGGCACCATTGGTAGTGGCAACCGCGTTGCCATCCGGATCATGCTTTCCCGAAAATCCTGCGTAGCGCTCTTTCGAAATGTCCCTATAACCACAAACAAGCTCATTCTTTAACATCGATAATGCTGGTTCCTGCGAGAGCGACACGGCTCTCAAGCTGTTTGCGGCACTTCAAGTCGAGCCGGACATCTGACCAATCATCTGCACCCATAACACCATTTTGTTCTCACGCCGAGCCTGCTCCAGCGCCGGATACAATGACCTGTTCCAGTGGATGTCGTTGTTGACGCGGTCGATATTTTCTTTTGCAACGGAACCCTGAATAAAACGATTAGACGCCATCGGCTTCTTCGCCTCGGCGCGCATCGGCATTATGAAAGACGCCAGCGCCAGAGCGGAAATCAAGGTTTGTTTGATCATTGCCAGTTCAACCTCAGCGGTTTTGATAAGACCCTCTACCTTGTTAAACGAAATTCCGGATCAAAAAGTTCAATCAAAACGGCAATTTAATTATTAAAAGATCGGTCAACAGAATCGTTCCCCTGAACGAAATAGTTAAAACGAGGCCCTGCCAGCGTTTTCAGCGAGTCGAAACATCAACCGATATCGGTTGATGGATCGTCGGACTCGTTGACTGATTCCGGCCGAGCCAAACCAACGCACGCCAGGGCTGAGGGCGAATTTTGAAACTTCAACCGATATCGGTTGAAGGCTCGATTCGTTGACTGATACCGAACCGCAATAACACAGCCCGCGCAAAGCTTTGTGTGAATTCGAAACTTCAACCGATATCGGTTGAAGGCCGATTCGGATCGATCAGTCTTTGAAAAGGCTCTTCAGCGCTGTGTTTAACTGCTTGAAGAAATCTCCCAGCTTCTGCCCGAACTTGCGCTTCGGTTTTGGCACCGGAGTTTCTTGAGTTACGTGCCGCGAAGATTCCTGCTGCAAGCCAGGAATCCTTGGTCTCGTGAAATCGGCTCGGCGAACGGTTCTGTGCCTGGCGCTTCCTTCGTTGCTCGAACCAAACGGAACTTCCTCCGGCTGTGCTTTCAGAATCATGTCCTCAAGCGACTGGTCCGAAGACAGATCAGGCACTTGCATTAGAGGAACTGAATTGAGCGGCGGTGGAGAGAAGGCATTCTGTTGAACGGGAGCGGAGCTCAGTGGATCAATTGGTTTCGGCGGAGCAAACGGCGATTCCGGCACAGAAACAGGTGAGTCATCGAGTTGAGGCGGAGCAAAGCGCATTGGGACGCCTGGTTGCGCCGGATACGGCGGCGCAGTTCCTTGTCCTGGAGCTGAGGGAGCCACCGGACTTGGCGGTAATCCTTGTGCTTCAGGAGACGGAGCAACATCCTGTCGAGACGGTTGGGCTTGCCCGCCTTGTGGCGCATCAATCCTCGCGTAGGACGTTGTTGGTCCAAGGTTGGGCAGTTGGCCAGGCGGCACGTTTGTGTGCGACGTCTTCGGTGTCTGCGGTCGTTGAACCGACTGCGGTTGCATATTCGAATGCGATGTTGTCGAACCTGACTGCGGATGCTGTCCCGACTGCGGTTGCATGTTCGAATGCGATGTTGTCGGTCCTGACTGTGGTTGAGGTCCCGACTGCGGTTGCATGTTCGAATGCGATGTTGTCGGTCCTGACTGTGGTTGAGGTCCCGACTGCGGTTGCATGTTCGAATGCGATGTTGCCGGTCCTGACTGTGGTTGAGGTCCCGACGGCGGTTGCAGGTTCGAATACGATGTTGCCGGTCCTGACTGCGGATGCGGTCCAGACGGCGGTTTCATGTTCGAATAGGAAGATGATGGTCCCGACTGTTGCACGCTTTGCTGCGACGGAATGTTAGATTGCGATGTCGCTGGCCCCGCCTGAACTGGTCGCTGAGCCGGCATGTTGTTACGACTGACCGCAGCTTGAAATATTTCCGGAGCTTGAGGGTCTGTAGCGGGAGGCGCACCGAACCCTTGAGGAGCGCCCGGCCCTGGCGGTGCCCCAAACCCTGGAGGTGCTGCGAACCCTGGCGGAGCGCCGAACCCAGGTGGCGCACCCATTGACGGGGGTAGCCCCAATTGAGGTGGTCGCCCCGGCGGCTGCGCCGGCGGCAACGGCGCTGGCGCTGTTGCTGGTGCCGATTTAATTTGCTGCGGAGACGCCGGCAAAGGTTTTGGCGCAGTGGCAGGCGGCTTCGATGCAGCCGATGGCGCTTGAGATGGAGACGGACCGGCTGGCTGTTGCGACGAAAATGCCGGTGCCTGAGCGGCGGTCGGACGATTTCCAGCAGGAGATGCAGGCAGCGCGGAACCGCTGTTCCCTCCCTGCGGGATCATAGAACCTAAACTTCCACCTGGCGATACACCTCCGCCCGGCTGAGCCGTTGGTGCCGTTTGCGGCTGACTTGGCGGTGCGCCAAATCCTTGTGGTGACGCCGGAGACGCTGGCGTTTTGGCGATCTTCGTCGGTTTTTGAAACTCACCTGTCGCTTGTAACAGCGACGAGAAGGTCGTGACCTGCGGGTTATCTTCCGCGTCCTTCTTCTCATCTTCGCCTAACAAGCTGGAAAGTCCGGAGCTCGTCGACGTCGCCTCGACCGGCTCTTCAGCTCGCGCATGAGGATTGGAAGGCTGGATCCTCATCTCATCGCCCGAAAGATCAGCCCCCATCTCGAACGTTTCGTACATAAACTGATCGGATAGGTCCGAAACATCCATCATTCGCGTAAACGGCTTGCGTCTGCGCCGCCCGGTTACGGAATTCGGATTCTCTTCTTCAGACGGCTGATTTTGTTCGTCGTCGCTCATAGTTAGACCCATTCAGGAATACAGCATAACCTACGCTGCACTCAGAAAGCACTTTACCAGAGCCACCCCAATGAGGTCCATAAAACACCGTTATTGATAAGCCAACAGATATATTTCCAAAACTCCAAAATTCGTTAGGCCGCTTGGAAGCGCCCACCCTGCCGACTTTCATGACGTAGCAAACATCAACCGATAACGGTTGATGTTTAAAACAGACAAGTTCAATCCGCGCTGAACCGTTTCTTTTCGGGTCACACAACCGATTGCTCAGACTAAGGCTCTCTTAATGGCCGCCTTCACACGCCGTTCGCAATCAGCTAGGGAGAAACCATCGACGCCACCACGGCATTTTCGCTGCTTCAACCTGCACGGTTATGCTACTCAGCCGTTCATTGAGGGCAGCAATCTCAACGCCCATCTCGCAGGCTACACGCTCAGCCTCGACTCTTGCATTCTCGGCTTCACGTTCTTTTGATTCCTTCGCCTCACGCAACGCTTCTTCCAACTGCGCGATGCTTTGCTCTTGCCTTGCGATTTGCGCCAATCGTTGATCCAAATTCGCCTGCGCGATTTTCTTCTCCTGTAAGATCAAGTCGGCTTCGTCCGCCAGAAGAGCGAGTTCAAATTCTTTCTCGCGTTTGAATCGAGCAGCTTCATCGCTAAGCAATGCCAGTTGCGATTCCTTCTCGAGCTTCTCTTTTGCAGCCTGATGAGCCAATCTGGTAAGCTCCGCATTCTTCAATCTGACCCGCTCGGTATCTTCGGAGAGTCTCTTCAATTCCTGGTCTTTTTCCTTCCAGACACGTTCGGCATCCATTGCCAGTTTTCGGAATTCCGCATCACGCTCGTTGCGCACACGATCGATTTCGACCTGCGCCATTCGCTTCATTTTCTCAAACTCGTCGACCATCTCGTGCAATGCCGCTTCCAGATCTACAACACTGCTTCTCTCGATATCACTCTGCTGAATCTTAATCGCATACTGCTGCAGTTGATCGTGCAAACGCGCTACTTCAATACTGTGCATTCTGTATTCTTCTTCCAGCCTCGCTTCCAATTGCGGAATGGCTTCCTGCTCGGCTCGCTGAAGTAACATGGCGGTATCTAGATATTGTTTCTCGATGCACGAGATTTGCATTCTCAGCGCTGCCGCTTCGAATTCAAGTTTATAGACCTCGTCTGCTTTTTTCTGCAGGTCAGGCAACAACCGCAACTGAAGCGACTTTTCTTCCAGTTCCAAAGCTAAACGAGTGTTGACCGCTCTATGTTGCTCGATGCGCATTGAAAATGCTTTGACCATCGCTTGCATGACCTCAAACAACGGCTGTCCGACGCCAACACTCGGAAGAGGCTCACCATGCTCTTCTTCGAAATAGTCTTCGAAATAGGTTTCGTCAACAGGACGAGACTCTTTCAAAGACTCGCGCGCCTGAGTTCTCTCGAAGGTCAGACCCTTTGGATGATTTGCTGCGGATTGAACGACAGAACTCTCATCGAGCAACTTTTCGATGGAGCTGGTGGGCTCTTCTACGACAGGGACGTCCACAGCCTCAACATCGATTCCAAAAAACAAGTCGTTATCGTTTTTCGCGGTGCGGCTTGTTCTTCTCCGACGACGGGCAGTCACTTCGACTGGCTCTATGACCGCATCTGCAGCAATCTGCGCGCGACCATCAGCGTCGAGCTGGTAAATTCCAGTTGGTGTTACGATCGGCATTTTAGCCAATTCAGCATCCACCGATTTCTTTTGAACGAACCACTTTTCTTTGCCATTGTCCAGACGTCTCTCGCCTTTAAGCTGACCTTGTTCAAGTTTCTCCCGAACATATTTTTTGTCACAACCTAATAAAGCTGCTGCGTCTTTGACTGATACCATCGAGTTGATATTCATCACATCTCCACTCTGTATTTCTTCGATATGGCGCGCCTGTTACGTTCTCCGAAGAATTATAAAGCAATAAAGGGTGCCTGTCTCTGACTATTTTTCACTCCTGGCAGTTTCAATGCTGCCACCAGAACTAGTGGCGCTCAAGCTGCCACCAGAGACGGTGACGCAGCGTCAGATAAGACAAACTTCGATCAGTCTGTTGGATTACTAAAATGCCTTCCAGGAGTTTTTCTGGTTCGAGTCTTAGATTGCTCGGACAATTTCCGGAGAGAACAGACGCACGAAGTTGACACCGCATACGGTGCAATAAATGTTTAAACAGAACAAAAAATGGAGAATCTAAACGTGCGTAAACATCCTCTATTATTACTATTGAAGCACTTCGCGGACATAATCTCCGTCAATACTGATACCGTGAATGGTACCAACTCAAAGTTGATCAACTATTTGGAAGCTGATTCCACGCCGTACTGCTGAATTTTTTCCCAAGAAAAACCATAATCACGGCTGATCTCGTCAGCAATCTTCTGCCAGTTCGGAGTTAGCCAGCCTTGCAGAATGCTCCGATCGGAAATCCTGCCGTCTATTCCGTACTTCACAATTCCAATTTCAGCGAACACCAAATCTTTCTTGTGCCATGTGAATCTCAAAATTGTTTCTTTGAATCCATCAAGTTTCCTGGACTTGAATACCTTGACGACCCTGTCCTGCTCTACGATTCCGCGACGAAGAGTTTTCAAATCGTTCAATGCGATCACATACTCAGTTGTGGAACCGTCGGGATGATAAAGCTTCGAAGTGCTTAAGTCGAGTTTCGTAAACGTCTTGTGTTCCTTGACTTGTAGCTGTTTGTCACCAAACTTCTCCGGGCGAGCACCATGACGCAAAAACTCCTCATGAGAAATGACATGAGCGGGATAATATACGCAATTTGGCTTCAGCTTGATACTTTGCCGATTTTCACGAGCAAATTCGAATACTACTTTGCCAACGCTACCGCGCTTGAATTCGAGAAACCGATCGTCGGAATTTTGACCAACCCAAGTCGTTTTTAACTCACCACCCCACTTGCCAACTAAATAATCCGGATAGTTAACCGCACCCGCGTTCAACACACCGGTCGACGCCGAACCATCTAACAAAGTCGTGTCCAACTGAGCGACTTGCATCTTTAAGACCGGCGCCGGCAATGTTGCGTTCGGTTTTACGATCGCCTCGATTCGCCCTTCTAATACGGTTCCGGCCCAAACAACTGATGGAGCCGACAGTGCGATCAAGAACATCAAGGTAAAGAGCGACTTTCTCAGCACCGGACACACTCCTGGTCGAACAAAACATTTGTCGCCGTTATAAGTATGCGTTTCTCAGAAACGTTCTAAACAAATCTCCGGAAACGAAATCGGTGCAAGCGTTCACAGCCATGGAAAAACTTCAACCGATATCGGTTCAACTACAAATGCCGCAAACACAGGCTCCATGTCAAAAGTTTCCATACCGAAAAAAAAACGCCCAAAAGCAAAAGCCTCGAGCTATTAACTCGAGGCTTTTATAACTCCTGGCACCGGGCTATCTTTCCAGGCAGTCACCCACCAAGTATTGTCGCTGCTGACCGTCTTTACCTTCGTGTTCGGGATGGGAACGGGTGTGTTCCGGTCGCTTCGGCACCAAGAACCTTTTAGGGTACGGCATCTTCGTTGTGAAGATGTGCTTACCGCGGTGAAGTTTCACAAAATGAAACTAGTTCTTCGTCACCGCATAACGGGCTTGAACAGCTAACTGTTCCAGCTCCATTACCCTGAAAACTGCACATTGAGAGTTGACTAAAATGTCATCAAGAGCACCAAACTTAATTGGATAAGCCCTCGGGCTATTAGTATCGCTCGGCTACACGCTGACCTTGCGGGGCGTTTCGACCTGCGACCTATCAACCAGGTGGTCTTCCTGGGCCCTTACTGGGTTGACCCCATGGGATTCCTCATCTTGCGGTGGGCTTCGTACTTATATGCTTTCAGCACTTATCCGCTCCGAACACAGCTACCCTGCGTTTACCACTGGCGTGATAACAGGTACACTGGAGGTTCGTCCGTCCTGGTCCTCTCGTACTAGGGACGGCTCCGCTCAAGAATCCTACGGGCATGCCGGATATGGACCGAACTGTCTCACGACGTTCTGAACCCAGCTCACGTACCGCTTTAATGGGCGAACAGCCCAACCCTTGGGACGTACTACCGCCCCAGGATGCGATGAGCCGACATCGAGGTGCCAAACCTCCCCGTCGATGTGGACTCTTGGGGGAGATCAGCCTGTTATCCCTATGGTAACTTTTATCCGATGAGCAACGGCCCTTCCATGCGGAACCGTGGGATCACTAAGTCCTACTTTCGTATCTGAGTGAGATGTCTCTCTTTCAGTTAAGCTTCCTTCTGCCTTTACACTCGATGGCTGATTTCCGACCAGCCTGAGGAAACCTTTGAGCGCCTCCGTTACAATTTAGGAGGCGACCGCCCCAGTCAAACTGCCCAACTGAAACTGTTCCCCGCCCAGATTCATGGAACGGGGTTAGTACGCTAGCTACATCAGAGTGGTATCTCAACGTCGACTCCACAGGGACCAAAATCCCTGTATCAAAGTCTCCCACCTATCCTGCGCAAACATAACCCGCGGACAATTTCAGCCTACAGTAAAGCTCAATAGGGTCTTTCTGTCCTGGCACGCCTAGTCCGTATCTTCACAGACACTCCTATTTCGCCGAGCCTCTCTCCGAGACAGTGCTCAAATCGTTACGCGTTTCGTGCGGGTCGGAACTTACCCGACAAGGAATTTCGCTACCTTAGGACCGTTATAGTTACGGCCGCCGTTCACCGGGGCTTTGTTTCGCAGCTTCGCTTACGCTAACCGCTCCACTTAACCTTCCGGCACTGGGCACGCGTCAGCCCCTATACTTCACCTTACGGTTTTGCAGAGACCTGTGTTTTTGTTAAACAGTCGCTTGAGCCTATTTTTTGCAACCATCTCAGGCTTCACACGCGTGGTGCTACACCCTAACATGGCACCTCTTCTTCCGAAGTTACGAGGTTAATTTGCCGAGTTCCTTAGAGAGAGTTATCTCGCGCACCTTGGTATACTCTACCTGACTACCTGTGTCGGTTTCGGGTACGAGCACCTATTAATCTGGCTTTCGCCGCTTTTCTCGGCAGCATGGCGTCTACAATGTTGATTCCGTGGAATCTTCCTTACTCGGCCTCATTTTTTAACGCCCGGGCGGATTTGCCAACCCAGACTTACTACGCCTTTGGAGGAGACCATATCCATTGGCCCCCATTGTATAGCCTCCTGCGTCCCGACTTAGCTCCTAACGATTAATAGGTGGGGCATGAATATTAACATGCTGTGCATCGGCTACGCTTCTCAGCCTCGCCTTAGCTCCCGCCTAACCCTGCAAGGACGAGCCTTGTGCAGGAACCCTTAGTCTTTCGGTGCATTGGATTCTCACCAATGTTTTCGCTACTTAAGCCGACAGTCTCACTTGTGGTTCGTCCACGAGTGCTTTCGCTCTCGCTTCTGCCTACAACACAACGCTCCCCTACCACGTAGACAGTAAAGTCTACATCCGCGATTTCGGAAGCATGCTTAGCCCCGTACGTTTTCGGCGCAGAGTCGCTTGACCAGTGAGCTATTACGCTTTCTTTGAATGGTGGCTGCTTCTAAGCCAACATCCTGGTTGTCTATGCAACTCCACCTCCTTAATCACTTAGCATGCATTTTGGGTCCTTAGTCGGCGGTCTGGGCTGTTTCCCTTTTGACAACGGAACTTATCTCTCGCTGTCTCACTGCCAGATAATGACGTTATGGGTATTCGGAGTTTAACTCGATTTGGTACGGATTTTCTCCGCCCGCACCGAACTAGTGCTCTACCCCCCATAAGATAAATCTGACGCGGTGCCTCAACGCCTTTCGGGGAGAACCAGCTAGCTCCGGGTTCGATTGGCATTTCACCCCTAAACACAGCTCATCCACCGATTTTTCAACATCGGTTGGTTCGGACCTCTACGCATTTTTACACACGCTTCATCCTGGCCATGCCTAGATCACCCGGGTTCGGGTCTACCGCATGCAATATAGTCGCCCTTATCAGACTCGGTTTCCCTATGGCTTCGCGTATTAATCGCTTAACCTACTACATACGGTAACTCGCCGGCTCATTCTTCAACAGGCACACCGTCACACTATTTAATAGTGCTTCGATTGCTTGTAAGCACACGGTTTCATATTCTATTTCACTCCCCTGCTCGGGGTTCTTTTCACCTTTCCTTCGCAGTACTTGTACGCTATCGGTCACGAGCAGTACTTAGCCTTACCGGATGGTCCCGGCTGATTCATGCAAGGTTTCACGTGCCCCGCACTACTTGGGATACTCCTGAGTGGTTGTGGTTTTCGCTTACCGGACTATCACCGTCTCTGGTGCGCATTTCCATACGCTTCAACTAACCATTTCCAATCTCGTATTAGAGTCCCGCTACCCCGTTGAGACTTTCGTCTCAATGGTTTGGGCTATTCCCCTTTCACTCGCCGCTACTAAGGGAGTCACTGTTTTGTTTTACTTTCTTCCAGGTACTAAGATGTTTCAGTTCCCTGGCTTGCCTCTCTCAACCCTATTTTATTCAGGAAGGAGTCGTCGACATTACTCGACGGGGTTGCCCCATTCGGACACCCACGGATCTTAGCCTTGACCGGCTCCTCGTGGAATTTCGCTGTGTCATGCGTCCTTCATCGGCTGCTCGCGCCCAGGTATCCACCATGCGCTCTTTGTAGCTTAACCAAATGTCTTGTTTGCGGTCGGATCCAGGACAGGAGTCCAACAGGCAAATCAAGACCTTAACATTGGTGCTTTGATTACGGACATTTATATATGTCGATTCTCTCAATATGCAGTTTTCAGGGTACTGACCGAGGATTTATGCCGCTCGGCTACGGCGTGGAGGGCTTTTCGGCCCCCACAGAATCACCAATTCTACTTGAGTGATTCTGGTTTGAAAAGGCTTTGTTTCATTTCTGTAACCGAGCCATTTCTTGCAAAACTTGGAGGCTAGCGGAGTCGAACCGCTGACCTTCTCCGTGCAAAGGAGACGCTCTACCAGCTGAGCCAAGCCCCCTCGAGAACAACTTACTTCTGCTCTCGTTCCTTCTAATAGGATACCAAATGCATTCGCAAGTTTCTTCACCATGTTCGAAAGTGTTTCGAACTCGGTGACTCTCTCAGCCGCGTATCTACTTACTCTAACATAGAATTCGTATTGAACGCGCGCCATCAAGAAAGAATTAAGACCTGGGCTATCGAGGACTCGAACCTCGGACCTCACCCTTATCAGGGGTGCGCTCTAGCCACCTGAGCTAATAGCCCTCAATGCCTTTCTCGAAGGCGAATGCAATGGTATCACTTATCGCAGACCGACGCAGCATCCCCATCTACATATCTTCATATTGTATAACGCTATGCAAAAGAGTGCTGCCTGTTCGCATCTTCGCACTTCTGGTTTGAAACAAACGGCGGTTTCGGGGTCCTTTGAAACCTGCTGATGAAGCGGGTTTCATGAGCAAGCACCTTTTGAACTAAGTCTTGCAGTCGGATAATCGTATAAGTATGTATGCAAAGCCCGAAACCACATGTGGTGGCAATCGAATAATCGAGCCACGCATAAACGCACTCAGGAGTGCATTCTTGCCGCTAGTTCGAATGTAAACGTTAGGTCAAACTGCCTCTTGTGCAGGTCTGAATAAATGAAACCCGGCAAGTGCCGTAAGCAGTCCGGTCAACATCAACAGCGGCAGGCAGGACGTTTCACCAAGCACCGCCGCTTTAAGAAACATTGCGCTCACGCATGCAAATACCGCAGTCATGACAAACCAAAACACCTTACGCAAGATTCCGCCGATGGCCAGCGGACCTTGGTCGACCACCGTTTCGCCTTCTTTGGCGCACAAATTGGCGACCACATTCTTAAGCGTCCACATGTCCGCGCCAAACGTCCCACCCTTAAGGTCGAAGCACGATGCGATTACACCCGTCTCATGCGTATCAATCTGATAACAAATCACACGGATCAACAAATGATCGTGCAAACGAGTCTGGATGTAGCCTGAGTGCCGATCTACGAAATCGAACTCGCGGTTGGTTTTTAAACCCAGCCTATCCCTGCAGAGTTTGAAGGCTTCGTCTATCGGCATGGGCAGCGAGAATTCCATAGAGGGATTCGTTCGAATCGAAATTCCGGTTCTCATCGCTTCGACCCAGCGGAATACAACCGACATAAGAGCGATCGTTCCGCCAAGTGGAATGGCTATTGATGCGGAAAAGAACAATGCCACCAGTAAAGCTGGAATCAACGCCGGCGAATTCGGCACACAGACGGCTAGCGAGAAAACCAGCACCAGAAGCCAAGTGAAGATCAAAATGACAACTGGCTCCCAATACGGCCGACTACGCTGAAACCGCACCGTCCGCCCCTGAATTGTAATAGTCGATTGCGAACCGCTGATTGACTCCCCTTCGGCAATTTCCTGCTGAGTCAACCAGAGCGGATACATGAGCGCAAACTCGCGACGCGAAATATTCGTTGAATACCCGTCCGTCGCCTTGTGCTCAATTAAAGCTGCCACGACCTCAGACTTTGCTGACAACGGTTCGAAGACTCGATCGTACATATATAGGTCTATCGAATTGCGATCAGTCTGAAGCACTTTACCAACGAGACATGAGCCATCGTTGGTAGCGAAAGCATACAACTCACCAGCTTTTAGATGATTCGACATTAAGGGCTGACCGGCACGTCTTTCTAATGTCCTTTATACCCTGAGACGTTCAGAATTGCTTGGAAACTGCATAACATCCCCCCAGCCGGGCATTACTGAATATAAGTTGGCAAAGTCCGACCGGAATCCTGATCATATAAGAGGATGGAGGAAAAACCTTGTCTTTAGATGGACGCTTGGTCGGGCTCGATGACTACGAATATTCCGACTACTATGAACCTTTGCTCGACGCCACTCGAAAGGCATTAGCCGAGAATGGCATCCAGGGCGAGTTGGCTCTCGGTTCCGCCGGACAGGATTTCAAGATGGAAATCGGCAAAGGATCCGACTTGCAACTGTTTCGCAGCTACGCTGCTTATGTTTCGGTTCACAACGAACCGCCTGACGAGCCAGATCTATCAATAATCAATCATGAGTTGAACGAAATGATTCAAGGTCGATTGGGCTATGGTGCGTTTCCTCAACTAATCAATCATTCCGATTCGAACGGCTTTTATGTTCCACTCAACTTCGAAAAACCATTTACATTCGACGCGCCGTCGTTCGGAGGAGACTCGACGTGGAAGTGCGATATCGGCTCTAGCCAGGCTCTTCTTCGAGAACTTGACGAGTTGAACAAATACATGAAGGTCCCCGGAGACGTCGGACAACTCAACGGAAGCGCAATGGTGGAGCAGGAAGTCAAGGGTGATGCTTTTGAAAAAGAGAAAATGGTTTGGGCAGTGATGCACTGGCTGGCCCGCGAAAGCGCCCAACGCAACCTGCTTTTCGAGTTTTGCTAAACACCAACCGTTATCGGTTTAAGTTCGAATCAAACTCCAAGCGGATCCGTTTTCGTTCGAAACGAAACTTCAAGCGTTATCGGTTTAAGTTCGAAACGAAACTCCAACCGCTATCGGTTTAAGTTCAAAGCGAAACTCCAACCGTTATCGTTAGAAGACACGCAACCAACCCGAAGCACATTCCATCAGTGTTTCAGCCTTGCCTCTTTGTTTAATTGGAGTCAAGGGGATTCGAACCCCTGGCCTCACGGGTGCGATCCGTGCGCTCTACCAACTGAGCTATGACCCCGAGATATTGCAATTATAAATCAAAAACGGGAATGTCCAATTGCCCCCGACCTGGACATAGCCCGAACGCATATCTGATAAATATTTCAGGATGTTACTGCTCGGAAACGCCTGATTCAGGAGGCTTTTGGGTTACAACACAAACCTTCTCCCAGTGTCCGCTGAACTTAGGTGTAGAATACATCCCTTATCGAGTCATGGGTAATACAGGCTAAAAGACTATATGAACGGTTCTTCGAAGGTCGCACAGAAAATTACCGCGCTGATCGTACTGACGGCAGCGATTTTTATTCCAAACGAATTGATGGCAGATCGGTTCGTGACGGCGGCTCCGACTGAGTCTGCATCAGCAGCAGCAGCAGCAATCGGCAAACCAGCACCAAAGTTTACGCTCACCGACACCACTGGTAAAAAGTGGAACTTGAGCGATTTGAAAGGCAAAATCGTAGTTCTCGAGTGGTTCAACCACGGTTGCCCATTCGTCAAGAAACACTATGAAAGCGGCAATATGCAAAAGTTGCAAAAGGAATACACCGGCAAAGGTGTAACCTGGCTTTCCATCAATTCTTCGGCGAAAGGCAAGCAAGGCAATGCTACAGGCGCCGAACACGATAAAGCTATGAAAGACAAAAATGCAGCACCGACGGCGGTGCTGATTGATGAAGACGGCGCAGTCGGCAAGGCTTATGGCGCTAAGACAACACCTGACATGTATGTGATCGACAAGAAGGGTGTTCTCGTCTACGCTGGAGCTATAGATGATAAGAGCGGTTTTGAACAAAGCGAAATCGCCACCGCTAAGAACTATGTTAAAGCGGCCCTGGATGAATTGCTCTCCGGCAAGACTGTGACCGTAGCTGAGACTAAGCCTTACGGTTGCTCGGTGAAGTATCAATAGTTTCGTTCTCGAACAGGATTCAAAACCCCAAGTTACGGCTTGGGGTTTTTGCTTTACGAAAAGCTCGATTGATGAAGTTCACTGCCACCACATACGGTACCAAAATAAAGCACGGCGAAATAGATTACAAAACGGGTTGATCAGAGTTTTCGACGATCATGTCAGGTGATCGCACGAGGGCTACAGCTGGAAGAAAAACCGGCTACATGCTATCTTTTGAGCCTGTTGACGGAAATAGTTCTGCGGTCATTGCTACAGCTCGTCGATCGCACAAGCGATTCAACCAGTTGTCATGGAGGATATATGAGCGGACATGAATTCAGGTTTGCCAAAGGCTGGACAAAATTCACCTCAGCCGCGATCGCTGGGTCGTTTGTTCTAGTAAGCGCACAAGCCGCTCTCGCTGGGCACAATGACAACCTCAACTTTCGAGAGTTTCGCGCACAAAACCCGTCAGTCGACCGCCATACCGCAAGACGAATGTTTCAAGATGAAAACCGGCAGCAACGCTTGCAAGACGCTGGACGTTTTCTTCGCATTCAGCCGATCTTCAACTCAGCAGCAACGACCAACAATTCGACAAACGTTGTAACCACGCATACGCACCAGATCCACGATCGTCAAAACAGAATTCGTTCAGTTCAACTCACAGATAATGGTCGAATTTCACGCCTTAGAAGTGGATTCGATTTAGATCTCACCTCTGGTAACAGAAATATTGCACTCGGACAAAATCTTTTCGAAAATGGCGGATCTGTCTCTATCACCGTAGGTGGTGAAACCAAAACTTACAGCGCCGGCAGCATGGTATCCGCCGCTGAGTATGTCGCCGTCAAACAGGCATTGGGTGGCGGTCAAACAGTCACCATCGACCGCAGCGGCAGAGCCACTGGCGGCAATATCGATTTGGAAACGATGGCATCAGACCGAAGCACGTTTAGAGCTTCCGAATTGGTCATCCCGACGAATGTCACCACATCCGGTGACTTCAGCCGCAACTCAGACTTCAGACTACTCGGAGATTTGAACAACTACGGCACACTTCAAGCTGTGTCTTCGGACGGCAGCGCGCGAAACGGTTCAATCCGCGCCGTCGATATTAACAACTATAAGGGAGCAACTATCAGCTCCAACATAAGCAACCTCACTCTGCATGCTTCCGGAGACTTGAACAACTTCGGAACAATTGAATCCACTGGCGGACTGACACTGGCTGCCGATGGAAGCATCAACAACCGTGGCACCGCACGCGCTACCAATAACTTCTCGCTGCAGTCTGCAACAATCAACAACCGAGGAACCATTGAGTCCACCAGCGGCAACGTAAACGTAGACGGTTCCTCGCTACAGGTCCTCACTGTTAACAATACCGGCGGCACTCTAAAGGCTTTGAACGGTGCTATCAATATTCGCGATACCAGCTACAACGGAACGTTCAACACAGCCCTAACCGGCGGCGATCTTCTGAGCCGTGAAGTGAATATAAACGCAGGACAAGCAACGGCGAATGTTTACGTCGGCGAGTTAACCGGAGTCGTCAATCAAACCGGCTTAGCCACGCACGTGTCGGCTTCAACCGATGTACTCAACTTGGGATCGATTTGCCTCACTGGCGACCCGACTTTTTATAACACCGCCGGCGATATCAACATAACCGCGGACCTGAAGGTGGCGGAAAATCTTGTACTGGTCGCATCGCGAAACATCACGAGCGTAGATGGCGTCACAATTCAAGCAGGTGACGCCACGAAAGGCTATGAGATGAACTTCATCGCCGGCGCCTCGTTTACGCCTTCAGGCGGAGCCAACTCGCCGACGCTTCCACCGCTCACCGGAGCAGGCGGCGTCACAGTTCAAGCTAAATCATCCAAAACCGGCGGCGGAATTTTGTTCGGTAATAATGTCCAGATTCTGTCTCAAGCAACAAGCCTTGCAGGCAATACAGACGGCAACGGCATCCTCATGGTCGCCTTCGGTAAATCAGGTACTGCTGGCACTGTAGACATTTCAGGCGCCACGATCAAGACGGGAGGAAGCGGCACCGGAAAGAACGGCGACTTCTATGTTTTGGCTTCCAGCACCAAGGGCACTGTTATTAAAACAGGAATCATCGATACCACCGGCGGTTCCGACTTCAGCACCTACGGACAGAATGGATCTGTCGGAATCTACACCGTAGACATCGTGACCAATGACGGCAACCCTGTCGTATACAACGCACAGGGCACCGTGACAAGCGGCAATTACTTGACCGGCAATAATTTGAATAAGACTGGAAATATTCTCGTTACTGACACCGCCGCACCAATCGACATCAAAGCAAACTTCCTTTCAATCGATGGTGGCTCCGTAACGCAGAACGCTCAAGTTGACGCATCAGGTTCGGCTGAGATCGTTGCAACTTCAACAATCACAGGTAGTGCGGCTGCTAATTATAAATCAGCGCTCAACATCTTTCTTATCGCCCAAAATATAGGAACCGCGGCTCAACCAATAAATGTCGAAGGTGACGACGTAGAGTCGTTCGGACCAGGTCTCAAGTATGCCACTACCAATTATGTTCGGATTAATGGCACTGGCCCAGTGGTTATCAGCGGAAATTCGAAAGGAACTCTTATTTTCGACGCACCGACCAGAGTTGTTAGCGCTCTGCCATTCGGCGCTCAGATCGCTGGAAAAGACATCATCCTTAACACTCAAGCGATCGGAATATTGAGAAACGTGGTCGCTTCGAGTTCAGCAACAATCACCACTGACACCGGCAACATCAATAGCGGTCAGTTCCTCAATGCGTTCTCGACGCCTTCTTTGACGCTGATATCGAATTCAGGAAACATCGGAAGCTCCGGTTCAGACTTCAAACTTCCAGCTGGCGTTTCGACAGTCGCAGCAAAGACAACTTCTGGCAACATCTTCTTAAACAGCTTTGATGGAAGCAAGCTGACCGTCACACAACTAGAAGCCACCGCCGGTAGTGTCAGTCTGAAGGCGGCGAATTCAGTGACGTTACCTGCCGTTGTGACTGCGGGTGCCGGAACCCTAACAGTCGCTCTCACTCAAGGTACATTGACGGGCAGTGGGGTCATCTTCGGAAAAGACGGAATTAGCCTTTCCAGTGCCGATGCGAAAGGAAAAATCAGCTTGCTGAAAAACACTACACTGGACTCCAACGCAGCTGTAGCAGGCGAGGGCGACATAAGTCTGTCGGTCGGACCAACCGTGGTCGGTCCAGCACCGCCTCCACCAAGTTCCATTCAGCTCAATAACACAGGAACCGGCGTGATCACGATTACAGGGACCGGCCTGACAGGAAAAACTCCAGTTAACAAAATCAACGTAGTCGAATCCGCTGACATCTTGATCAATAACGGCACCACAAGTTCGAAAAACATCTCGCTTGGTGGCAACGTGATCATCACGGCTCAATAAGCCGAGCGAAACTTTCGCGTTTAGAACTTCAACCGATATCGGTTGAAGTTTCAGCGTAACCGGAAACCCCCGTCAGGGTGTGGTTCCCGCGTCTCCGGCTGAAAACTGGGGTTGGTTGATTCCATCGGTTGATTCCATCGCCAGGCTCAGGACTTACGCCTGCAACAAAATCCTATCTCGGCTTACGTGAGTGGAACGTACAAATCAACTCCCGGGCCAAGCGTCCGGCTTCGATGCCGTCGCCGACCTCAAGGGCGTGCATAATCGGCAGATGCGCACTTGCTAGATTTTCCAGTTCGTCTTCGCCAATGCGACTCTTCAGCGTAATCCGAAATTTACTCTCAAGCACCACCGTGTTCCACATCGATGCAAGCAGGTTGTTGTCGGCAGCCTCGATAATGCGCCGATGAAACTCCATATCGTGGGCCGAATAGTTTTTCAGATCCTTTTTCTTCGCAGCCGCAACGAAAGCATCAGCTTCTTTCTTCAAAGCGCCGACATTTCCTTTTAGCTTGGGTGCTGCCAATTCCGCAGCAAGTTGCTCAAGCACCGACCGAACCAAATACGCCTCTTCGATCTCCCGATCGGTTATCTCCCGGACGCGTGTACCTTTATATGGCTCTTGCTCAATTAGTCCGAGACCCTGAAGGTCCCGCAATGCTTCACGAACAGGTCCCTGGCTGGTTCCCATCTCTTGAGCGATTTGCAGCTCAACCAGACGGTCACCTGGCTTCAAGGTGCCGTCCAGTATACGTTCCATCAGGTTCTCGCGGATGAGATCCCGCGTAGATTGGCGTTTGGTCATTTCTTAATAAGGGGTTGATCGGAATCAAGATAATACACTACAATCAATTATTGATAATCGATAATTGATAATCGATAAAAGAAATTGCCTTCAAGGAGGTCAAAATGTCTAAATCCCTAGTACATGCAGTGTTTTACAACAACTCCGATGCCGCCGGCGCCATCGATGCCCTGACGAGCGGTGGGTTTGCTCCTGGACAGATTTCCGTCATCGGTCAGGATAGCGATTCATTCAGACAAGCTACCGCCAGTCTTCAATCTACGAAAGTCGATAAACTGATGATCGTTCTCGGAATCGTCGGTGCCGCAGCCGGCACCATAATTGGTGCCACTGGAGTTCATTACCTCCCCGGTTTTGACGCAACCTACATCACAATGGTCACACTGACGGCCGCATTCTCGGGCTTAGCAGTCGGCATGGTTACAGGGCTAGCGACTGGTGCGATCGTTCGAATCGACAGAATTCCTCCATCGGATGCAGAAGTTCGCCTGGGTCAAGTTCGCGATGGCGACATGAGTGTTTCCATAACAATCAACAACACTTCGGAATTGGAACGCGCACAAAAAATCGTGAGCGAAAACAACGCCAAACACGTTTCAATCGACTATGACACCACGATTATCCCGACACTAAAAACCGCTCCAGAACTGGTTCTTTCCAAGATCGCTTAAACCAGAGCATCGATCCAATCGAGACAGATTTGAAGGGCCTTGTCCTCGGATTTCGGCTTGAACGAATGGTCACCCGACACTATTTCGGACTTAAAATCAGCCGAAATGTTTTTCTGGATCTCGCTGAGTTCCGCCAGGGGACAGAGTTTGTCTTTGTCCCCCGTGATGAACAGCATCGGAATCGAAAGTTTCGAAAGATGACTCCAATCTCGAGGTTTGGAGTTTTTACTCATTCCTTGAATCGGTAAACCATAAAATACTAGAGCCCGAATGTCGTCTCGTTCCGCGGCCACGTAGGAACTGACACGAGCTCCAAAGGACTTGCCGACTAAAATCGGATTGCCGTGTTCTTTCATAAACTCGATCGCTGATTCCAGCTCGGGCTTCTCATTCTTGCCGCCGGCCGACGGAGCGGGCCTCTTCCCGATGTACCCGAAGTTAAATCGCAAGACCATAAAGCCGCGATCCGCCAGCCCGTTGGCAGTGTTCTCCAATAAAACCGCATCCATTCCGCGCCCGGCTCCATGAGTGATGATTACTACACCTCGTCTAGCGGCACCAGATATGATACCGTCCAGTCCGGCAAACTTTACTTTGCGCTCAACCTCAGTCATGTATTTCCCCCGCAAAAAACTGCGGTGACAGCCGCAGACCGGTTTTTCTTCCTGCGCAATGAATCTCGAACCACTAACCAGAGCGAAAGGCTGTTGCTGTTGCAATTGCTGAAGCTAAATGTTGCACGACCTCTGGTGTCACCGTCATGATTTTCCGAACCCAAAAGATTTTGCGCCACGTCAAACTTACCACTAGTGGATCCGATCTGCACCGAATTTCAGAGTTGCCCATCTACAGAGCGATTCCGGCGATATTCTCACCGACTTGACAGAACTAGACCGACCGGTCTATTATAGTTTTATCGCCGAATTTGAAAAACCGAACTGAGCCTGGGAAGACCACTTCAGGCGCTCTCCTTATCGTCCAAGGAGTAATAGACTGGTCTGCTAGAAATTGAGGTTTTTGAGACAATGTTTCACCTACAAAGATTCACTCCCGAATACATTTTGGCTGGCGATCCCGAACTCCCAGCCGTAATATTGAATGAACTTTCACGCTCCAATAAATCAGCGATTCGCGCTCGAGTAGCGGAGAATCCAGCAACACCTATCGGTGTATTGCTCAGATTACTGATAGACCAAGATGCTGATGTCAGGCTCAGCCTATCGTACAACAAGAGCCTGCCGAAAATGTTTTTGAAGCAGCTCGCCGACGACCACAACGTCGATGTTCGTTTAGGTCTGGCGGAAAATCCTCGCTTGCCGAAATGCCTGCTGGATTTGCTGTCTACTGATGAGAATCCGTATGTTGCTCATCAGGCATACCTCACACTAACAAAACTTACTGAAAAACAACCGCTCTCAGAAAATGAAGCGGCCGCCTGAACACCGTCAAAACCCCAACCAGGAGAAAATAATGAAAGCCGTTGAAGAACGAAAAGAAGTAATCGCAAAGCGTCTGACCGGAAAAGTTGCATTGGTAACTGGTGGCGCCCGCGGTATCGGCGAAGGCATTGCCCTTCGTCTCGCCGAAGAGGGCGCAACCGTTGTTATCACTTATGTTAAGAGTAAAGAGAAAGCCGACAATGTGGTTTCCAAAATTACAGAATTTGGAACGAAGGGTCTCGCGCTCAAAGCGGATTCTTCGGACAAAAAAGACAATGAAAAACTTGTAGACGAAGTCGTGAAGCAATTTGGCAAGATCGATATTCTCATCAACAACGCCGGTGTGTACGAACTCGGACCAATCGATACCGTCGAATTAGAACAATACGATCGCGTATTCGACACTAACGTCAAAGGCGTGATCGCAACTACCATCGCAGCACTCAAACACATTCCGGATGGCGGTCGAATCATCAACATTTCATCCGGCGCAGCAAGAGTTTCAATGCCAGGAGCGAGCATCTACTCGGCTACTAAAGCCGCTCTCGATACACTCACACGCATCTGGGCACAAGATCTGGGCAAACGCAGAATCACCGTTAATGGTGTCGCTCCTGGTACCACGGAATCAGATATGTTCAACGCTGCAATAGCCGATGATCTAAAGGATTATATGGCATCAAAAACTGCGCTCGGAAGAATCGGTCGTCCCGATGATATCGCGGCCGCAGTGGCATTCCTGGCGTCGGAAGACGGACGCTGGGTCACAGGTCACACGATTGCCGCCGATGGTGGCATCAACATTTAAGTTTCACAAGTCGTGAATAACGACTTATCCGCCCAACTTGTTTCCTCGATCAAGCTTGACTGTTCCCCACGGTCAAGCTTGACATTTGACGCGGCTCTTAGCGCCCGAATCTAATTCTGCGAGCGGTACCATCTTTCATGACTGGTATACCTGCAGACGTAGAGCGCCTGGGCATACTTCCCGATCCGTAATATCGCTGTGCCGCAGTCGGGGTGACAAATGCGTTCGCTCGCGCGTTGTTGCTGCCTGAATAACCAGAGCTTGAGTAGCTGCCACCAGTCGTTGTTGAACCGGGGCTCAAGCTGCTAGCAGCATCGTTGACGGCGTTCAAATTGTTCTTTACGAAGTTGAAAATCTTGTTGCCTGTCGACGATTTAGTCTGACCGTTTTGCGAAGGTGACGCACTGGTTTGAACAGAACTTACCCCGCCTGAGCCAGCCGAACCTCCGGAGTTTGAAATCGAATTCCAAACCGAATTGCCTGGTTTCGACTGATCCGAATTCGTCAGAGCCGAGGCTGGATTGTTTGAAATTTCACTCCACACAGAACCGGATGCCTGGTGATTCACCGGGGAGGAAGAACTAGAAGAGTGAGCTGGACTGGATGCATGAGACTCTGACACAGACCCCCATATCGCCTTGGACGGAGGCACAGCTTGAGACGATGACGACGACTGCGAAGAAGTGCTCATGGACGGAGAAAAATAAGGTTGGCTTCCAACCGGAACGGCCGGGCTCATCGTCGGAGATATGCTCTTAGGAGAAAAATTCGAACCCGATCCGCTGCGACTCCAGGAGCCTTCAATGCTGCCACCATGCATTTTCAACTCACCGCCTAACATCGAGAATCGCCCCTGTTCCCGCTTTCCCGATTCCGATTGCAGCGTCACCGCTCCTTCGCTCGCTGTAATGCGACCGGAGTCGACAACCTGACCAGCGCTAGTCATCTGATAGCGACCGTCGCTTCCAATATGCAACACTTTCGCAGGCTGACCGTTGCCTTCCGAGACTTTCCACTCTCCTGCGACCCGTGGCTCAACTTGAGCTTGAGCGTGCGAGCAGCAAAAAATCATCCCTATGACCAAAAGAAAATGCTTTTTCATAGACCCTCATCGGGAAGGCGAGCAAGTCCGTTTCAGCCCCCATTATGGCAGCCAATGGCGGGCGATAACAACCACATTTCGAGCACATATCATCGGTCGGATTAACCAAGCATGATGACCACTATATTCGTCATCTAATAGTGGTATAGAGAAGCTGTAAAAAGAGCATTATTTGGAGAAAACCAAGTGCTGAATCGATCTGACAAACTGAGATTGTTAGCCGCCGTTCTAACTTTGCCATTGCTGATGCCCTGCCCGGCGCGCGCCGTCGCTACGTCAGAAAGTGTCACAGCGTCGATTAACAAAGCAAAAGTTCTGGCACCTGGGACGCAAATAAAAGTTCGCGTCCAGGGAGAACAGGCGCTAATTTCTACTTTTCGAAACGAACGAGCCGACGACAAAGATTCAAAAATCGACGCGCTTCTTCTAGGCAAGACGGTCTTTGAGATACCTGCCAGCGGTATCACCAGTCTTGTGGTTTACTTTTACAACAGCAAAACCCCCAATGAATATAAATCGGTGACAATCCGAATCAGCGACGTCAAAGCGTTTGACGCTGGAACGATGAGCCAGGACGAAATGTTGTCATCCATCGAGATCAAGCCTGGAAAAATTCAAGACACCGCGATGGCGATTGAAAGTCGAATGATGTTATCTGCTGCAGCCAGAAGAGATTTTCAAACCGTTGACCGAGGCGAAGAAATTGAAGTGTCCTGCAAGATGCCCGCCCTGAGCGACGAAGAGTACAAACTCGAAGCTTACCGCATCGCGACCATGGCATTAGAAGTGGCTGGCGATAAAAGCGTCGCAAAGCGAATTGTGGTGACATTTTTCGATCCGTTTGAAAAAGGGAAATTTAGACAGGCACGAATCTCTTTAAACAACGTTCAAACGATTCAGCGTCAGTTGGGCTCAGCCTTCGGAGCGCTGCAGGTCAATAGCGGCGTATCAAGACTCACGACAAAAGACATAGAGCCGGCAGAAGGTCCCATGCTGCCCGAGCGAACCGCCCTTCTCCGTAGGATTCAAGCTCTCGAAGATAAAGGTGTTGGGGTTGCCCCATTTCTACAGGCGTATCAAGGACTGGATGCAAAAGTTTCCTCGGCCGACGCCGCCTCTCTCGCACCAGAAATCACGAGACTGGGAGCCAGTCTTGGCGAGCAAGAGAAACGTTACGAGAACGCGAAATCCTTTAAAGTTTCGAGAGGCGACGACGGAAAACCAACTTCAGATAGTACTGCAGTAGTCACTCCCGTCACTGCAAAAGAACCTCCGCCCAGAGGAGCAATCTCTCGATGGGTACTTGGATTCTTCCCGTTAGACACAAGTTCGATAGTGAAGGACCCGGACCGCTACCTCGCGGAGTGTAAAGCGAAGCTCGAGGCCGCAACCAAGAAAAGAGCAGAGGACGACAAACGATACGCTGCCGCATTGTTATGGTTTGCAGAGGTCCTAGCCTTCAACAATCAGCCGGAACAAGCGAAGAAGTTCGACACCGAAGGAAGAGCATTGAGCGCGCGGTTTAAAAAGTAACTCGAATCCCTGCCACCATATCCGGCATCACATTAAAAACAGTGGAGAACAAATACGCAGAAAGGAACGACGACTAGATTGATCTTCTGGTTTCGAAAAGACAAAATCAAATGGATAGCAGCAAAAACGCTGAATCACCAGAACTAGAGTTTGACCAGGACTCTTGTTTAAAGTCGGCCGAGCCCGGCTCCTCCACAAGCATTCTCCGATCTTTGATCAAAAAAAACGCCGCATCAAAAGACGAAAATGAAAAAACTAGTACAGCACGGATCGACAATAGTTCAAATTCGATAGGATCAATTGAGGCAGCGCTCGTCGGCCAGGTGCTGCAAGATGCCTACGCCGTCATGGATGTCGCCGGTCGAGGCGATCACGGCATCGTATTTACGGCGATGGATCTCTCCCAAAATTCAATAGTTGCCATAAAAGCACCAAAACAATTAGACGAGAGCTTAAAGGAGCAGTTCAAACAAGCGGCCTTTCTCCACGGAAAACTCAAGCATCCAAACATTTTGAGGACATGGGCTTATCTGGAGTCTGAAACAGGAATTCCATTGCTTTTGATGGAAAACCTGGAAGGAATCAGCCTGGCGCACCTACTCGAGTCGCTAGAACAGATCAATGAAGAAGAAATGGTCGCCTCTATCTTGTTACAAGTTTGCGATGCAATTGAGTATGCTCATGCACTGAATATAACCCATGGAAAATTGACGCCCAGCAACATTTTCATTATGGAGCAGGATAACAAACTGAAAATCCGCGTGCTCGATTTCGCACTAGCCGAGACACTTTCCAGAGGTACGCTTAAACCAGCCAATTCTTATATCAGTCCGGAACAACTCAAAGGCGAGACGACAACTGCACAATCTGACATTTACAGCTTGGGCATCATCGCATATCAGATGGTTACAGGTACTTTGCCGTCGAAACAAAAAGGCTTAGAAACGGGCGAATCTACGGGAGATTCAATTGCCGCACATTGCCCGAAACTCGTTAAGGTGCATGAGCTGAACGAGATTTTGCAGGACGCTCTGCAGCCAGAACCAAGTTATCGACCAGAATCAATCGCAGTGTTTAAACAGGAGATCGAGGATTGGATTGAGTCTGTGCGAAAAATGCAATCAAAATTTTCTGCATCCGCGGCTCCAGCTACGGTCGCAGTAGCACAGGAAGTTAGACCGCCAGGGAAAAGATCGGGTCAGAACCCGCTCACAACATCCAAAGAATCAGGGTTTCAAAAGGCGCGCAAACAAGTAACAGCCACTATAAGTCGATTAGTTTCTATTACTCGACCGGTCCCCGATCAAAAGACCAATGTCGTTGAAACTAAAACCCAATCGATGATCGGGCATAAACTTCTGGACTCTTATGCAGTTCTTCAGGTCCTTGCTGAATCGCCCTCAACGATTGTCTACCTGGCGAAGCATATAACCTCCGAACGTTTAGTTAGAATCAAAACTGTAAAAGCTCAATCACTTTCTAAGGCTTTTTCAGAAGATGTTAGAACCCACGCAAAGCTGAAACACGCTAACATAATCGAGCACTTGGGCTATATGGAGTCTGCCGATGGCGTTCCATTCGCGATAATGGAACATGTCGACGGTATCTCACTATCGGAGCTGCTATCCACATGCTCGCGCATAGAACACGAGGAAGAATTGGAGGGTATTCTCGTTCAAGTTTGCAACGCCCTCGCTTATGCGCACGAGTGCGGCGTGGTTCATAGTAATTTAAAACCGGATAACATCTTACTCTCAGAGAATGAAGGCTCCGTCGTAGTCAAAGTCTTAGACTTTGGCAGTCTTGTGCCAAAATTTGAATTTGAGACAGAACCGCGAATATTCGACTTCAACTATTTTAGTCCGGAACAGGTTGTCGGCAACGAACCGTCACCCCAATCAGATGTTTACGCCGTCGGGGCGTTGGCATGCAAGTTAGTCACAGGCTCTCCTCCGCACATTGTTGAGTCGGTAGAAGAATTGAAAAACGCGATGACGGAGAAACCTATTAATATTGGTTCTCACGATCTTCGAGCTGGCCGAGAACTCAATCAAGTTATAAAAAAAGCATTGATGAGTGAACCGGTAAATCGCTATCAATCGATTTCTGAATTTAGAGATGCCATCGGCTCCTGGCTTGGCCTGGCCCAGATGGAGAGGATGATTGAGAACGACGCATCAGAAAAGCAAAGGCGAACCAAAGAGATCGTAAAATCATCGATTTACAATTTGGTGGCTCTTCGTCAGCAACAACACGATCAAGAGCAAACAGTGCTGATGAAGTTCGCTAGCTCAGTTGCAAAAACGGGACCGCGAAGATCTCCAATAAAAACAGCACTGCATTTGGTGACTCTCATCGTGGTATTGGGCACCGTATTCTTGGTGGCATCCGGTTACCTGCTTACTCATGGAGATGCAGTTTCTGAAGCTTGGGTAGCGGCTTCGCGAAACCTCAGCCAACTGACATCATGGGGCGCAGACCCAGAACAAGCGGAGTTTCCACAAGTGGAAACACGCCCTCAACCCGTCAATCCCAAAACAACTTCTTCTGCACCAGCCATCGAAACTCAACCGCCTGCGGTTATTATCCCTGCTCGCCAACATCGGCCGGCATTCAGATATGAAGAGAATCAGGATTTTTCGAGATGGATGGTTCACAAACACTTTGGCGAGAAAAGGCGAATGAATACCGAGACGCCTTAGCGCTTCATAATAGTCAAATAGTAATGAACTAGCCCTGCCAGGAAACAGCTGAAGCCAACGGTCTTAAAGGTTTCTTCAATCACATGAAGTGTAGGTCTGTTGTACCCACGAAGATCAAGACTGTGGTGCAACTTCATCAATAAATTGAAATCGAGCGTCACCGATGCCACCAAAAGTAATGTTCCAAGAATAAAGAACCATTTGGAGTGCAGACATCGCACAAGTTCACGTCGGAACGCAATCGTGATGAGAACCACAGCCAATCCATAACCAATCAGGATAAAGTCACTGTAGCTGAGATAAAAAAGTTTAGTTTCAATGGCGTTGTAGGGCAGTTCTATATTAAACCACTTCTTGTAAGTACTGATTAGAAGCCCATTATCGTCATGGAAACTCAAGATCTCATCGAGTGACAAATATAAACTTCCGACGGCAACTGTTAACCAAAAGAATGCATCTCTACCGGCTTCTTGCCTGCGCCTGACTCGAAAGATCGCCACACCGACCGGAGCACACAACAGTATCTGTGAAGCGTTAAACCATGTAGCAATGCGATATTCATCAAAATGGTAATACGGATCGTCGCCGCCAGCCAGTGCGGCTGCAATACAGAAGATTAAGGAGAATAGAACTAGTAGCCCTGCCACTACATATGGTTTCATCTTCCACCCAGTCTAATCACGAGAAGTTCGAAATCACGACTAATTTGAAAAGTTACTCTGTCGTTTTATTACCAAGAGACTCGAAAAATGTTTTCAGCGCGTTTTGGTAAGAAACGATATCTGGCTGAAAGTCATTATGACTGCTATTCGGAAGAATTACCAACGTTTTCGGAGCACTCGCGTTGTCGTACATAAATTGCGAGTGTCTGACCGGAATTAGTTCATCGCGCGCCCCTGCAATGAACAGAATTGGCGGATGATTTCCTTGTAGATAATCCATGTTGGTCAGTGGTGGTCTAAAAAAAAGTGATGACGGATAAACGTTTAAAACGGGCACCTGCTCTTTGCATAGACTCTCTGCAGACATACAGCCCGACTGAAGTACGAGTCCCTTAAGACGATACTTGCGTGCTACCGCACTGGATATGCACGTGCCTAGCGATTCGCCATAAAGCACGATGTCGTTGGCACGGTATCCTCCAACTTCAATCAGATAATCGACCGCGGCCGCTGCATCGTCGATCACACCAGAAACAGTCGGATGACCATCGCTTCGTCCAAATCCACGGTAGTCATATACAAAAAGAGAGGCACCACTCTCCAAAATACTTTTGAGTTTCCATAGCCGGGTTGGAATATTTCCTGTGTTTCCATGATTAAAGACAACGATTACCTTCGCGCCGGGTTTTCGGTACAACCAGCCATTGAGTTGCGGACTGGAACTATCATGCGAACTGGAAAAGAAAACTTCGTCCCCCTGGACACCAGCAATCGTCGCTAAATCAGCCTGTCGACCCGACAACTTAGTAGGATGAAACAACAATTGGCTAACAAACTGTTCGTTTATACACGGACAGAAAAATAAATATGGCACCGCCAGCGATGCCAGCGCAAGATATGCGATCAGTCCCAAACGTTTCTGTCGAAGGAGTTTCGGTTTTTCTTGACTCATAATTAGGTCACAACTGACGCAAATTCGTATCCACTTGCAGACAAGTCTACATATTCAAAAATGCCTCAACCCGAGAGTTCATAAGCATTTTCGGGCGATTAGAAAAATCACTGAACCGCAAGAACATATACAATTAAATTACGTACTTAGATCCTTTAACTACTCCACGATAATACAGGATAGTTTTTATGAATTCAGGTGCTAAGAGTTCAAGTCGTCGAAGCAACGGTAGCATGATTGCTTTGATCGTAGCCTTTTGTTTTATCATCATCCTGTTACTGTTTTTTGCCCTGAGCTACACGCGCCTGTTAGGAACGCAATCAGAACAAAGAACGGCAATTGAAGCCGCCGCGATTGCTGCAGCCAGAGACTGCTCGCGCATCGTGATTAACACTGACGAGTGGGGCTATGTCTCACTGTCCGACTATGCACCGACCGGCACCGCGACCAAGGCGGCTGATGGTTATCCACTACCGGTCAGAAGCATCAACACGATTATCGGAACCGCGCGGTTGGATCTCATCATCGCAGACAAGCTTGGCCAGCCGATCATGGAAGACCTTGCCAAAAAAGATATGGACAATGCCAAGTCCGTAAAAGATCAACTTGTAGCAGCACTCAGCGCAGCAATACTGCCTGGCGGAACAGGCACCGATAAAGATGGCAACACGATTACTCCGTACGCCGCAGCAGAAGCGGCTTATCAGCAGAATCAGGTTCGCATGTCCGGTGCATCCACATACGTAGCCGGATCGATGCAACTTAGTTTAGGCAGTATTTTAAACGGCAACATCACAAGAGTGCCTATACCGCAACCCACAGCACAAGCGCCTGTAGCGGCATCGGCTAAAGTCGGTAACTTCTACAAATCTTATATCAATATTCCATATAAAGGTGTCGATTTCGTATTCGGTGGAATCGGCGACTCGATTCGAATCGTCGATCACAATCAGTGGAGAGCCACTATTCCAGGGCTTCCGTATCAGATTCCCACCATCATTAGAGCTGAGGCCAACGAAAACATCAGCGATGTTCATAGCCCTTCGGGTTACACCATAAAAGCAGTAGCATGCGCGCAGCCGGCTACGGTTCACGATCCGCTACCGGCTCCTGGAGCACTGTCCATCAGCTTTCCTGACGGACCTGTTCCAGAAATAAAAACACCGAAAGACCTTTACGTCGCGGCAAAGATGAATGCAGGTGACAGTAATATTACTCAGCTATCCGCCAAAGTTGGCGATTATCCTATCGACGCTGGCTCAAGTATGGCACCGATGCCATGGCCGATTGATGGCTCCGTAGGACCCCGAAAATCTTCCGAGGTATGGCGCGTTGGATTGTTTGACTGGATTAGAAGGGCTGGAACAAAAGCAAACATATCGTCTGTGATCAACATGCAGAACGTCCTCCTGGATGATCCATCTCCGGCGACATTTACTTGGATTGGACCAATCAATTATGACCCTGTGTATTTGCCTCTCGGCACAATCCCATCCGGCATCATCCACATTTTCAAGTTTGACCCTGACGGAGTTGCAACTTACGAGAGCAAGCCCCTAACGCCGTTGCCGCTTTATGCATCCAGCCATGAGCAAATGCATGGAGAAGGGCTCAAGGGAATTCATGACAGCAGTCTCGGCAAGAAAAAAATTAAACCATCGAGCGGCGGTGAACTCGAACTCACCGACGACATGGATTTGTTTTTCCGTGATGAGGTCCGGCAGCCCGGTCCAAATCTCGGCGGAAAGCACGCCGGAGAGCCAATTGCCAAGCCAATCGTGGCAATGGAGAAGCCGCTGCCTGGAAGAATGTTTTCATACAAACCCATGATTTATCCGCCTTATCCGACGGTTGTCGGAGATGGTAGTCCGGCTCCGGTGCCGTATCCCGGTCCCAATAATCCGCCGACGCCGGGTCCGAACAAAGGCTACCCACCAATGGTGCAAGCCCGCAACGATTTTGGGACGGTATATAATCCGGCAGCTTCTGTGGTCAGTACGATGCCTGGCGGCTCGGGACCAGTGAGACCGTTCTATGAAACAACAGGCACGGCAGTCGATATGCGCTTTCGCAGAGTCGTAGATATTAGAGGTATGCCAGGCGCGACTTCGGACTACGGTTACATCTATCAAGTTGCGCCACCATAACCCACGAATTTTGGACGCATAATTGAACGACAGGTGGGCCGAGAGCCCCGATTTCGCCTGGTTTACTCGCTATTTGAAAAACTCAATCCATCAAATTAGTCCGCAGGGCATCGAGACCTTTTTGATCTCGTGCTGCAGTGTTGTACTGAGCTTGATGCTGTTCGCCGTAGTAAAAGAACATTTCGCTGTTGTGATTGAAAAGTACGAACCATTTGTTCAAGTCAGAACTTCTACAGTCAGTCCGAAGCCGCGTACCAAGACTCTCGAGCCCATGTGTTTTGACAGCGGTGTCAGCTGGACTTTCAAGTGTGAGTCAGAAATGGATTACTCCTTTTTGAGTCAGCAAAAACAGGGCGATAAGTGGTTTGTAAGTATTCACATAGACCACGTTTTCGTGAAACTCACGTTGCCGATTGAGCTACCATCGGACACGCAGAAATCCTCTATTAGACTGGACCAACACAACACCGGGCACGTTCTGCTTTGCAAAAGAGTTTATATCGACGCGGAGAAAATCGCTCGGGAGGCGATTGCTCCAGTGATGAAGAGAACTTATACCGGAGAAGGCGATACGCTAGACGAAGCAGCGGCGCAGGCAGTGGCCTTCGCGACACGCGAGTTGACCGAGGCTTATAGTTCTAAAACTCAGCAGGTGGCTCAAGACATGTCTGACATTTACGATTTTATAGAGTTAAAGCGACCACCCTGTTTCGAGAATTCAATTGAGGAAGCCGTGTCCACTTATCAAAGAGGAAAGTCCAGGCGACTTTGAATTAAAGTGAACAAGTTTAGTTTATCGCCTAACGCTTACTCTTCTCTTTTGGCTCCTCATCCGGCCATGGTGGAACCAGCTTTATGTCGCCCGGCTTCATACCACCCAGATGTTTTAAAATCGCATCGTAGTGTTCCGAATCCTTTTTGTATGTGACGCCACCATCAGCGTTCATGCCGCCCATCATTCGGATGCGAACTCTGATAGTCCCTTCCTTATCCATAGTGGCATCGCCTATCGGCGGTTCCTTATGCAACTTGCTGTATTCGTTGAAACCATCCAACTGTTTCTCTTCACTTAGATCCCTGAAGGATTTTTCGGTTTCGGATTGTTTACCTGCGGTGGATGAAGATGATGAGAGGATGTCGACGGAGTTCAAATCGCCCTGAGCACCATGGGTGGTGTCAGCGGTTGCAACTGGCACGTCGTTCGGATTAATGCTCTTCGCATTGCTATTTTTCATTTTAACTTCCTTCACCTTTTTTTTCGCGGCGGACGTGGTGTCCGATGATGCAGCGCTGCAACCTACAACTAGTACCAACAGAATCAACAGTGTCGCCAGGCTATTCCAAATTGTACCTCGAACCTTCTTTGGCATTATCTCCTCATTCATCCGACTTAGGCAATTTTGCCAGTCTTTCTTGAATTGCTTTAGCAACGTTAGGGAATTTCTTGAGCATCAATTGAGTTTCGTGAGGATTAGCGGAGGAGCCATTAAGCGCACCGAAGACCTCTGCGAAAGTTTCAGATTTTCCACCCTCTGGTGTCAAAAGGTAGTTAAACAACGCTTTGTCGAATGTATTCAATTTTGCCACATCTTCTTGATACGCCTTGTCGAATTCAGGCGTTCCGGAGAAGTTACCGCCCGGCTGAGCAGGGTTACCGAGCGCATGATCGACGGCGTGTCCGGTTTCGTGCTTGAACACTCCTTCTGCGCGAGTGTTCGGTACAACCTTACCATTGTCGATGCGGGTTTCGCCAATCACGATAGTGTTAGTCGCAGGGTTATGGAGACCGTCTAGATTTTCCCAACCTGTTCCAGGTAGATGTCCGCGCGGTTTCTCGTTCTTAAGCTCCGGCATTACGTCGACGACGGATTTACCGACAACAATCTTGGCGCCGCTCTTCTCGAGAGCTTGTCTGACTTCAGGTGGAAGCTTGTCGATTTCCTTTTGAATTTTCTCGGCGAATTCTTTAGACGCGCCACGGTTTTCAACTTGCAATCCAGGTTTCTTCTCGGCCTGATCGTCTGGGTGTCTTGGCTCTAATTGTTCTGGTTTTTGTTCTGGTCTTGGTAATTCGGGCTTGGGTTGTTCCGGTTTCGGCTGTTCAGGTTTCGGTTGCTCAGGTTTCGGTTGCTCAGGCTTTGGTTGCTCAGGCTTTGGTTGTTCTTTCGGCGTTTCTTTCTCGAGACGTTGTTTTTCCGCCGCTATTTTTGCTTCACGTTCCGGCTTACTGAGGCGCTCCAGTTTGTCTCCGACCTTGTAGGTGCCGTGACCTTCGGCTTTATCCCGATCGCGAATATGGCGGGCTTCGGCAAGAATTTCCTTGTGACTCATCGGCGGGTGAGTACCGTTTTTGATCGCAGCTTGAATAGCCTGATAGGGACCTTGTCCCTTTTGCAGAGGAGGTAGTTCGTTTCCTTTTTCCAGGTCTTGTTTAAACTTCGCAAGGTCCTGTTCGATCTTTTGATCTCTGGTTTGAACCTTTTCTCCACCTGGTTTAATTTGCGTTTGATCGCCGGTGTCCGGCTTTCTCGGACCATCTCCAGGCACAACGCCTTTGCCATCCGCTGCTTGTCCTTCGGCGTTAATCGGTTTTCCGTTTGCATCAAAGGATCTGATTACAGGCTTCGCGTCCGGGCTTGGTTTGTCGATGGTGACTGTGTTTCCGGAAGCCAGTTGGTAAGTCTTTTTCTCAGCCCCTGTCGCTTTGTCGATCGTAACGGACTCCGATTTGATGCTCATCGGGTTGTTAGGATCATTAGCGAAAGTTCTATCAGTCTGACGCGAATCGGGAGTATCTTTGATTCGCTCTGTTTGCATTCCCGCAGGGTTTTTCGATGGATCAAAGCTGCGAGAAACCATTGTGTTTTTGCCATCAACGCTGGTCACAATTTGTTCGCCGGCGATGCCGTTAGGACTTTTGCTTGAATCGAAAACTCTTGTGTTGCTGATATCACCCTTGGTTTCACTGGTAACCAGCGACTTCATACCATCGGCTCGGCCCTCGAATTCACGTGCGCTGAACTTGCCTTCAGTATTTGAACCTTCTGTTCTCGAAGACATGCGGTCGTCGCGTTGATTGGCATCGTATCTTACTTTGCCGGAACCATCGGCATCCATGCCGATCAGCCCCTTTTCTTTTCCTTCGGGTTTATCAACAGCTTGTGTGCCGGCAAGAGCGTTATCACTGGGTGCGCGCGTACCGGAGACTCCATCACGCAGCTGCGAGTCCCCGCTGCGTCGGTCCATCTCTCTATAAGCTTCGTCAACGCCGGATCGGCTAGCGGTATCTCTAACTCCAGAAAATGATTCTGTTGCAGCCCTTCTTTGAGGCGCTTCCACGGGTGCAGCAGAAGATCGATCGTTTTCTGACGACATCTGGATCCAACTGTTTAGTAAGGGAGGGTTTTTCAGGCAGCTATTGGAAGTTTAGCTTTTGTGACCTGAACAAATCTTGAAAAGGCTCGGGCGCAGAGTGAATGGTGAGTGAGTGAACGAACGGCTTTGACTCTAACAATATACGAAGCGTAAATGACCGGAACGTGACGAATCTATGTTAAAGTCTCGGACATGAAATTAATCCGCAAACACCTAACAACCAGCACGATTTGTGCACTAATACTCAGCTCCTCGACCATTGTTTTTGCCGCGGATTCATCAACTGACTCGAACAAAAATTGTCCTCCATCAGCCACGACAATTGATAGATCAAAAACGTCGAACGCGAAAAAATCCATTCCCAACGGACTCTACCTGGTATACAACGAGTCCGACGACGTGAAGAAGCTGAATCCTGAAGGCAAACAACAAATCATTGTTTACGACTACGAATTTTTTCCGGAAGCCGATCGAGATGCAGCAACTTACCTGACAATCAGCACTGAAGAATTCATACCGCTTAGTTTGGCTGTTGAACCTCAACGAGAGAAGGATACGCAAGGAAAGCCAAAACTACTGTTGCAACTTGCAAACGATCAAGTTATCCCGCTTGAAGAATTTACGACCAGAAATTTAGGCAAAGCAGTCGCGATTGTAATCGGTTCAAAAGTCGTCACCAAGCACAAAATCAAGGAAGCGATCAAGGGTGGGAAGATGCAAATTACCCGCTGCTCCGACAACGGATGTGACATTTTGTACACCCAACTGAAGCAAAACCCGTAAGTAGATCGGTTAAAATAGCGACTTCGCAGCTCATCTGGCTCTCAGAGCCGAAGGAAGTGGCATGACTTTCGCTATTTACTCGCGTCCACTCAGCAGTGAAGAAAAACCTGAGAAGCTCGCTGAATTCGCCACATACGATGAGGCGCTCAACGATGCTACAGAAAGGCATGTCAAAGAACTCTGGGATCTATACGATCGCAAAGCCGATAACCAGGCGCTCTTCGACTTATGGCGTAGCAAAGGCTCTGATATTACTATCGAACCTGACAATGAGCCGATCAAGTTCAACGTTTGGGATGCGGGTCCATTGTTCATTGTCGACATAACACAGGATATGTCGCGCCCACTCCACTTCGAAGTAACCTGCACGGACGCTCTATCATTCGCCTCTGGTGGAATGTCGCCTCCGAAAAACTGGACGTTTTTCGTCAAAGCTTTCGCCAGTTACGCAAATCCGAAGAGCTATCCATTGATCGAGAGAGCTGTCGGATTGATTTACAACGACATGAGCGCCACCGCAAGCGAAGCAGACGGCAGCTCTTACATGCTTTTGAAGTGTGATATCAAACCGATCGAGAAAGAAGAATTCACTCGCGGGATCGGTCCGGATCGGACTATCTATGCGGTTCAAGAGAATGGGACCCTGATGAAAGAACCTCACTTCATGTCGGTGTAACCGGTCACACCGCTTTTCTTACCGCTGGGTGATAAACAGATTCACCTGCCGAAGTGGTATCACGATAAAATTTCCGCGAGCGCAAACAAATAGGTTCGCTACGCACGACACCACTGGCGGTGTCGTATTATTTCACAGGTCGACCGTATTGATCGCGGTCTTGTCGAACAAACTGACGCGTCCACTCATCGGCATACGCGCTAAACGTGCCCTTCGAGCGAAGTTCTCTAAGCGCTCTCAGTTGACCTTCCGAGGCCTCGATGTCACCAGTATTGACACCATAAACGGCTTTAGCAGTCTTCCACATCAAACCTCGAACGAATCCCATCTTATCCGCTTCGCCACCATTCTCATGTTCCTGAATGGCAGCAGTGGCGTCCTTCTCGGACATGTTGATGAGACGATTTCCGTGATAACCATCGTTCATAGTTATCAGTGCGTGCCAGGGATCGTCACTGCCCTTCCAAGAATCGATCATCTTTTTCGTTTCATCCGCATCAAGGATTGGTACTCCCTTGCTCTGCATTTGAACGCGAACATCCGACCACAACCTGCATTTTTCCACTTCAGTCAAATTGTCCATTTTTCCGATGTCTTTCATTATGTTGGAAAGGTCATGGAAACTCATCTTTCCGTCAGGCTGACCATTCGGCATTTTAGGATCGGTGTACTTCTTCAGAAGTCCATCCGTCTGCGCGGTGATTTGTTTCACGCGCCAATCAGGAATGGAACTGAAATCAACAGGCAGCTTGGATATTTTCGTGTCGGGAAAACGATGAGCCGTTCCTTTATCGTCATAGGCAATAACTACATCATCGCCCGAATTTCTATGCTCGCGAACCACTTTGCCGTCTTGCACCACGCGAGTCACCGCAGAATCCGCCTTGGTTGCCTGCCGCTCACCGGCAGCGCCAGCATCCGCAACTAGCTGAAAAGGAGCGGCTGTTCCTTCAATGCGATTCAAAATGGCGCCGTCGGCCTGCCCCTGCTTCTCCACCGCAGTGCTGAGCGAAGTGGAGAACTCCTTCGGGTTTTCGTAAACCTGAACATTTACAGGTTTAGCTTCAGCCGCCTCCACTTTCGTTGTGGCGTCCGCCCCAGAATCACTGACGTTGCTTCTATTTGTGGTTCCCATACTTCGATTTTCAAGGTGTCCTATATCGTTTATGCCCTCACTGACAATGATTCTGACCTGAAAATCCACCAAACGATGGTTTAAAGTCGCTAAAATCATTGGATTGAAAAACCGAGGATGACCGATGTCAGTAATGAACGTGCTGGGAGTGACTCTGATGGGACCCGAATTCCACGAGGAATTCATGGGTATGGTGGGCGAGTGCCTGAAAATCAATAACGAGGAGACTGGCTGCGAATACATCGACGCTTATGCCAGCCCAGCAAACAGCGACCAGTTCATGGTTGTGAGCATTTGGAAATCAGAAGAAGCGCTCATGACATGGTACCGCAGTCCTTTCCATATCGATTTGCGAAAACGCGGCATGCAAGGGCTTTTGAAGAGCTATTTCAGTCATCAGGCCGAGATGATTCCAGAAAAGAGCCACTCTTGGACACGCCCCAATAAGTAGTGCCTGCAGTGGGTATATAACAAAAAGTTCCACGAGCACTCAAATGGCAAATACCCCTTCGAACCCACCTGAAAGGTCTGAACAAGACCATGACAAGGTGAAATCTCAGACGCCCAATGAAAATCTCCTGGCTGAGGCTCGACAAATGCCGCTCGGCTTGTTGATTTCGCTCGCCACGGACGACAACGTCGAGACCAACGACGGCGTCGAAGTAAAAGTTGATGACGTTAGAAGCCAAAACGATAATGCCCTACTGACAAAGAGCGAACTGCAAAAGTACGACGAATACAAGCGACAGTGGGCAGCCTCGCTGGCGAAGCCACAAGAGTCGCTCGATGCGCTTGCTCAAAGAGAGAAACAAATTATTGAAGCTGCGCAAAACCACGACTGGGATGCGCTCGACAAGTTGAAAAAACAAGTCGATGAGGATATCGAAAAGATGCGGTTTATATTCCTGGGTCTCACGGGCGCCTGACAATGAGCCTGATGACTACGCTCGATTCGTGCTATTAATTAGAAAAATACGAAAGGGCCGCCATGGAAAAAGCAGTAGAGATAATCGATTTTCACGCCCACATTATGTCGCTCGCGGGGATGGAAAAGGTTTTTCCTGACGCTCGCAAAACTTTGTTTTTCAGACATATGGTACCACTGGTGGAGCCATTAGCCGACATCACTGAAGGCGTGCACGACCAGATGATGCGCTACATCGCGATGCATTTCAATGATGACCTCAGTCGCCTGGTGTATTCGAAATTCGGCTTGATCGTTTTAATGGAAGCGTTGCGTCTGTTCAAACGGCACGGTCTGGAACGCTTAGTCAAAGGTATGGACCGGCTTGGTGTGAAGCATTCGGTGATTCATTCACTTGAGCCGCTCACTACAACGCAGGAAATTTTGGATGAAACCTCGAAATATCCAGGGCGATTTTCTGTATTCGGATCAGTTGAAAGCAACCACCCCGACCCGGCTAGCTACCTGGCACCATTTATCGAAGGGCGTTTAATAAAGGGTGTAAAAATTCATCCAATGGTAGGTGGATATCAACCTGAAGATTTCAAAAACAAAGCGGGTACTTTCGTATCGCTTGCCAGCGAATTCGGCTTGCCAGTGGCGATTCACACGGGCCACATTCCAATCGAAGCATTATCAAAGGACGTTTCGTGCTTGAAACTATCAGAGATTGCTCCACTTATTAAGGCATTTCCCGAATGCACTTTCATCCTCAATCACATGGGTTGGGAGTCGTGGAGAATGGCTATAGAACTAGCAAAACGACACAAGAACGTCATTCTGGAAACATCATGGCAGCCAGCTAAAGTGATTCGACGAGCCGTCCATGCAATTGGTCCGGAACGAGTTATTTTCGGTTCCGACTTCCCACTGTTCCAACAGTGGCAAGCGCTCGTAGAGGTTCGCAAAGCCCTCACCTTTAAAGAGTTCAAAATGGTCGCATCGGACAACGGGCGACGATTGCTTAATCTAAATAATCAAACGATGCGCAATGAACTGATCTCCTAGTTAGAACGACCTGAGGATACTTTATGCACGGCAGCTACGAATGGGACGAACGTTATAAAGTTGGCAAAGATGCACTGCCATGGGACACCGGTATGCCGGCGCCGGAGCTTGTCGAATACTTTGAGAAAACTGAGTCCAAGCCGACCAGCGCACTTGAAATCGGTTGCGGAACCGGGACGAATGCGATCTGGATGGCTCAACGTGGTTGCAAGGTCGTAGCGACTGATCTGTCACCAACCGCCATCGATATGGCAAATGAGAAACTCAAAAAAGATAGCGCAGACGTAAAATTCGAAGTCGCAGATATTCTCAAGGATAAACCAGTCGAGGACGGAAGCGTGGACTTTGTTTTCGATCGCGGTGTCTATCATGTCATGCCACCAGATATGAGGCATAAGTTTATCGACCGAGTTCACAATGCGCTTAGCGATGGGGGCTTCTGGCTGTGCCTGGCCGGCAATGCCGACGAGTTTCGACCAGAGGGCGTAGAAGGTCCACCGCAGTTAAAAGCAAGCGACCTGGTCGACTACGCAGAGGATCAATTCGAAGTAATCAGAATGGAACGTGGCAGTTTCGTTCTCCCGGACGGATCTCCGCACCTGGCATGGAAAGTGGTTTTCCGCAAACGCGCAAACAACTAGTGCCGTATCTGAAGTTGAAACTTTCGGAATGCAGTCCTGAGATAAACTAGTCCATCTCAAAAATCGGTCTCTCGGCCGGCTTACTGTCAAGAAATTGGGCTTGTTTTCGGTCCTTCGCTGCAAGCTCATGTTTACCAAGTTTCTCGTATGCCTCAGCGCGAGCCTGTAGACTGGCTCTCGAAAATTCGCCGGCCATCTCAATCGACTTATCAAAATCAGCCATCGCCAATTCGTATTTCTTCAGCAACATGTATTCTTGCCCGCGGAGTTTATAAAATTCATCGTCGGTTTTATCTTCTTTAAGAGCTTGTCCCAGAATTTCAACGGCGATATCATGCTTACCAGCTTGGCTGGACAACGCTGCCCACTTCTTGTACGCAACACTCTTCAGTGACAAGGCGTCGGGTTTATCAAGCTCAATCACTTTCTTGTAATCAGCGATAGCATCGTCATTTAATTTCATTGTCTCAAGCAATTCGGCTCGTCGGAAGTAAACTTGCGAATCTCCAGGTTCAACCTCGAGCATCTTATCGTAGTCCTTTCTCGCCTTGTCTTTTCGACCACACGCAAGGCATATCGTCGCCCTGTATTTGTAGCTGTCGTGATCGTCCGGATACAGCTCAATTGCCTTGTCCAGCATCTCGATTGCTTTTTCCGGTTGCTTCTTCGAATCGTATATTCGCGCGAGAAATCGATATGCATCGGCCCCGCCGGCACCAAGGGCGATGGCACGCTTTAAATCCTCCATTGCCGCATCGTCCGCTCCAGCAACGACGTTATATCGCAAACATCCTCTCTCATAATATGCTTGTCCGTTCTTGTTGTTTAAACTGAGAGCCTTCGTGAGTAGCAACAGAGCAGCATCGTTGTCATCAATCTCCTCCGCACGTTCTGCCGCCAGGACATAGTCATTCTCTCCCCGACGTCCGTACTTTTTCATTGCCTGGGCAACCGTAAGTCTCGGCTGTTCGAAATCGTCTTTTGAAACCTCACTAGATTTGTCGCTTGAGTGCTTTGACGATTCAAGTGTTTTAGATTGCTTGATCTTTCTTGTTGAAATGTTCTCGCTGGAGACTGTTTCACCGGAGCATGATGCAAGTAACAAGCTCAACGCTGAGAGAACAAACAGGGCAGTTACGGTCGATGTTTTCACTTTCTAATTCCAGCCTAGACTCATCGCGGAACTACCTGCCCTTTCACCTTAGCCTCAGCCTTTGTTCCACTACCTCCTGAGGACGCGCGACCTGGCACCACCGGCAGTGTACCGCCACGGCTTGACGACATCGTAGCGGAAGTTTTTCTCATTCCTGCATCGCCAGGCAGGGTATATGCCTGAGCGTCAAGCGCCTTCACTGGCGGTCGAGTGCTGGAGTAGTTTCTAGTGTACAAATTAGTTCCAATTGGATTGAGTTTAACTTCCCTGTTCTTATATGGGCGATCATTTATCAACTGCTCTTCAAGTTCTTCAGCCTGTCGTTGCAAAATTTCAGCTTTATCTTTTGCTTCTTGCTCTTTGAATGCGGCTCTAGCTTCACCCATTCGCCTGAGCTGCTCTGCACTGGCTTGAGCGCGACTGCGCATTATCTCCGCATCCTGCATTGATACTCCGGTTACATCACCACGATGCTGAGCGGCTTGAGCCATTCTCTCTGCACGTTCTTGTTCAGCTCTCGCCTGATTCGACGCTTTAGACACTTCGTTACCGGCCTCGGCTTGCCCCATTTCAATTGCACGAGCACTGGCTTGTGATGCCTGTTTTCGGATTAACTCAATGGTTCCCGGAGGCAGATGTTTCATTCGAACGTCTTCACTTATTTCCTTTTTCGCTGCTGATTTCAATTGATATGATTGCAGCCGTGCGCTCGCACTTTTCGCTTGCATCGCCAGTTTTGATCCAGGCGAGCAAAGTTCGACAAGTGTGTATTCGTGGATGGCTTCCGGTAGTTGTTTCAGTTTCACCAGGCAGTTTGCCTTCAAGTAATGCGCAGAGCTATCGCGAGGTTGTTTGGCTAGGACGGCATCGACTTGTTTCACACACCCCTGAAGATCTCCTGCCGAGTACAGTTTGCAGGCGGCATCAAGCTCACGTTGATCTGCAGCCATGGCGCATTGCACCAGCACTAACAGACTCAATGCAAGGGACAATCGCAGGATGGATATGGGAGATTTCGGCATGAACTTATTATGCCTCTATTCTCCGATTATTGGCGCTATTTCTCGCCGACGTAACCCTGTTGTCTTTGAATTGGAAGGACCGAGCCCGCTACAGTTATCACATCGGACACCGGATCTTTAGCAACTACCACTCTTCTAAATCGGATGTCGGCGACAGAACCGTTAGCGCCATAAGTCGGACGAACACCCGGTCCGGAGCCATCAAATTTCTCATACTTTTCCGATCCATCTGGGAAGTAAGGTCTCCTATCGACAGTCGGATCACCGAAGGAAACCAACGCCCATGTAAAAGCGAAGTCTTCTTGAGGCATCAAGGTGGGGATAGCGCCAACACCGATGCCGATTTTAGTCGAAGTGCTCTTTTTCAAAGCACCACGCCCCTCACTCTCCGCGTAGGAAATTGCAGAACCGAAATTCTTAGGCCCTTTGATTTTCACTTTCGCGTATGACACCAATCGATTGTCCATCGGCTCACCTTCGTGCATTCCGCCAGGATCACCGTATCGGCGACTGTAGATACGGACAAACATGTCATACTGCTTGGTGAAGGTGACTTTCGCTAGCGGCAGTCCCAAAGGAGGAATTATGGTGAGAGCAACGGGCTGAATTGTTCGCTCTGTAGCACCATCGCTGATGGCATTGAAACATTCGATCATGTTTTGTTTGTCACTGATGACCCACCAGGGGAATGGCTTCAAATGCGCAGCTTCGTAATCTATAACACCGTCGGTGTCAAATTTGTAGATGTGCGCGATACCATCCGGGATTTCTCCGACCTCGCGACCTGGAGGCCAACGGACGTCCGGGCCTTGTGGAAGAAACGGTGTGACATGCATTCCGACTACCGAGTCAACGTTGACGCGAGTACCGGCTCTGCGCAACCAGTCGTAGACTGCGAGCTTGCACGCCGAGGACGCGTGGATCTGCGGGTCCGAGGCTATGGGCCACGAACTGCTGGCGACGATTTGACTTCCCGAAGTGGTCGGATAATCACCGGGAGTCGCGTCGAGATAATCGCAAACATCCTCATCTTCCGACAAGAACTTGCCGTACATATCGAGTGGAGTATTGAGCGCCTGATTGCCATCCGGCCGACCATCGGGGAAGCTGATAGTCAGAGCACCTGGATTGGGTCGAGGATCGTATACGCTGGCAGGTTGAGCGCACGCTGCCGACTTTAACTGCTGGTCAGGACCTGTAGCGTTCTTCATGAGTTGAACAGCTTCCGCCCGAATGATGGTCGGATAGTCATAAGGCAAACCGGCAATTTTGGGGACCCAGCGATTTGTATCAACAAGTTTGATGGAACTGCCGATTCCGGCGAACACAAAATCAACGTCGCCCAGAGGCAAGTTCACATAGGATTTGTAGAACCCGGAAGACGTGTTCGCCGGAGTGAGAGTAGCATCGACTCCGACCGGAGATGGAACAGGAACACAAGTAGGGCCTTCGATTTCTCCTAGTTGCAGTTTCATCGAATTAGCAACGTAACTGGAACCACCGGTCATACGAATCAAGTTTTGTTGATAGGCTTGCACAGCCGAATCGTAAGGTCTCACATCATCGCCATTTTTGTTTTTCTCGACGCCGCCAGGCTTGATGGCGTCTTTTATCTTGTCGGTGAGCAATTGCGCAGCAGCCTTGGCTTTGTCCAGGTCGACCTTGGCCAACTCCCGCCATTCCGGCACGTCTAGACCCGGTTGACTGGCGATTATGTAGTCAATTCTTGCCGTTCCGATAAGTGTGTTGATGCTGTGAACCGGCAAATAGTAATCGTCGCCGGCAGAAGTTGCCGAGCCAATCGGCGCTGAATCAGACAGTCCAACGTATCCGAAGTCGGGCGTGTCAATGACGATCGTGCTGATGTCACGGGCAGCTGCAATCGCCGCCGCTTCGATAGCGGTCTTTTGCTCAGAACTGCTGCCGACCAGTCTCACGTAGCCCAAAGCGAAAAACAGGAGAGCCAGACAGATCACGACAAAAGCCGTGATCAGAATGAGCATGTTGCCACGTTCCGTGCGTCTTTTCGACATGTTGCCACTCGCGTACTAAGTGTAGGATGGGTAGCCATACTGTATCACGCAATTTTCCAACAAAGCCATTGGAAAGCTCCACGAATGGTCGCAGGCGTTCAAAACCTCTCGTGGCATTTACCGAACTTGTCCCGGCGCGTAAATTTTGAAGCCTCGCTTCTTGCGCGGAGGTTCTTCAATTGTCGAGCTATCTTGAGGAGGTTGGTAAGGCGCTTCAAGCGGCTCTCCGACCACATCGACATCACCAGGTTGTGCAGTGTCGCCCTGCTGAGCGGTCTCGCCAGGTTTGGGTGAAACAATTTCTGTTTTCGGTTCAACAACCGCGGGGCTCGGTTCTGTTTTCTTTTGCATTGAAAACCAAACAATGGTGCCCATGATGCAGAAAATCAAAATTGTGATGACCACCATTTTGATCTGACCCTGGCGCTGTCCGTCGAATCTCGAGTCATCACGCCATTTTGAAGTGACCGTCTCAGCCTGCGCTTGCCGATGTTTATCAACGAGAGAACTGAGATCTTCGCCAGTACTTTTGCTCACGGCGGCGGCCGCAGCGACGACGTCTCTGTCAGCTACTGCAGGAACTCCGGTAATGCTACGCACACGCTTTCGACGTCGGCGTCTTTCTTTAAACGGAGAGTCTTCTGCAGAGCGCCCGGCAGCTATCCACCAGTCGTTCAGACCTCGCCTGAAATCTTCGATAGCAGCGTAACGAACTGATTGGTCTTTCTCCAGGGCACGCGCCAACACTTTTTCGAGTTCTTCAATAGCGGGAAGATCCTGGCGAAATTTCGAAATTGGAAATGCTTTGAGACTCATGTCGCAGTGCGCTTTCACAATGCCGATGTCGGTGTCGCCTTCAAACGGAAGTTCACCAGCGATTATCTCGAATGCCAACACACCGAGAGAATAAATGTCCGACTGGCAAGTGAGAGGTGAACCGAGACAGTGTTCAGGACTCATGTACGCCGGGGAGCCAACCAAAATTCCGGTACGAGTCATGCGCTGAAGATCTGCTTGAATTTGCGCCAGTCCGAAATCGAGAACTTTAATCCTCAGCGCACCAGCCTGATCTACGAGCATGACATTGCCAGGCTTCAAATCACGATGGATAACGTCCTGATCGTGCGCGAATTCCAGAGCATCACAAATTTGTGCAAGGATAGTGCAGATATCGTTGAACGGCGAAACACAAAATTCCCTCTCGAGGTAGTCCTCGAGCACCGTTCCGTTGAGCAATTCCATCACGAAAAAGGTTTGATTAACAGTCGAGATTCTCTCAATCGCTTTGACGATGTTGGGATGCTTCAGCTCCATGTGCAAATTGATTTCACGTGAAAACCGCTCAGCAAGCTCGGCGTCGACAAATTTCAAAGATTTGACGGCAACCATTTTTCCATTCTGCGTATCCTCTGCGCGATAAACGACCGACATTCCGCCTTCGCCTATCAACTCCTGGACACGATATTGGTTATTCAGCAGACGACCGATCATCGGCTCACTTTGCCGAATAAAGTTGAGTTCCTGACCGCTCACCACCCCCCAGCCGCCGCCGTGATGAGTCGTCACCATCTCTGGTATCCGCCATGCGGCCTTGGGCTTCTCCGGTTCAGCCTCCACAGGGGCATCGGACGCTGCGGATGGTCCACCGGCAGAACCGGTGGCGGTGCCGATGCCCACACCGATGCCCGTAGACGGACTCGCGCCGGCACCGACACTCACACCCAGCGCTCCGGCCAGACCGCTCGCCGCACCGCCTTCCGCGACATCAGACTTGGGGCCTCCCGGTCTCGCAGCGGCATCTGAGCCCGCGGCTTTGACGAAGTTGGAACCGGCCAGGGCACCAGTGCCGGTGGCAGACGCGCCCTCCGCTGAAGAGGGCGGGCGCACTGCACTCTGACTGCGTTGCACAAGAGCAGGGAGACTGTCGATCGACTTGCTGGTGTCTACTTCCTGGACCGCTGGAATCGGGGCGGCACCGCTCTCAATCGGCAGCAAATCGACTTCTTCTTGCGTCATGCCTTTTTGAACGGCGTCATACCAGACCTTCAATGCATCCTCGAAAAGTTTCACTGACTGAAATCTTTGATCCGGATTTGTCTGCATCGCAGTTCGGATGATCGCATCGAGACGCCCTGGCAATCTCAATTCTGCATTTTTGGTGGCAATCGGCTCTGGCATCTTGTCAGGGTCGCAATGGCATTGCATGACGTCATAAAGTGTTGCAGCGTTGGCAAACGGTGCCTTGCCAGTCGCCATCTCATAAGTTACGAGAGCGAGCGCGTAAACATCTGACCGGAAGTCGAGCTCCTTACCCATGCACTGTTCCGGGCTCATGTATAGAGGAGATCCGACGATGTGCCCAGTCTTGGTGAAACGCTGAAGTTGCTCTTGCAATCGTGCCATGCCGAAGTCAACGACTTTCACTTGCAGCTGGCCGTGAGATTCGACGAAAACAAGATTGGCAGGTTTCAAATCTCGATGGATGACACCCTGCCGGTGAGCATAGTTGAGTGCACCAGCGACCTGACTGATCACGAAGTAAATATCTTCTTCTGACTTCAGTCCCCCGGGGTTTGATTTGACCACATACTGCAGCGAAGCGCCGTCCAGAAACTCCATGACGAAGCACGTCTGCCCTGTTCGTGTATCAGTCACGCAGTCGAGTGCCTCGACTATATTTACATGCTTTAAAAGACTATGTACTTTGATCTCATGAATAAACCGTGCCACCAAATCAGGTGCTTCACTCGTGAGAATTTTGATGGCGACTGTGCGATCGAGTGTGACTTGCCGGGCTTTGTAAACCTTGGCCATCGCTCCCTGACCGAGCAGCTGAGTGATCTGATACTCGTTGTTTAGTCGATTTCCCACCAAAGGATCTACGGACTGCACCGGCGGAGTGACCGATGGCTGAGTCTTCAAGATTTGTTTGAGAGATTCCGTCAACTTCAACTAGACCGATTGTTCGCTCGGTCTCCTCGACTCACGCACTAAACTCAACATACCGGATTCCAAGAACTTTCTCAATTGCGTTGCCAAACAATTTCCACGACCGAAGTTGGCTACTTACTAATCCAATCTTTATTGAATTCTCTATATTCAATTCGAAAGCCTCGTTTCGTCTGGTTGTTGCTTGACACGTAGTCTTCACGATATAAATCACGCAAAATATTGGCGTCAAAGGCAGGCAGTCTGGTTTTTGGTTTTTCTGTTTCCATTGATACCAGAGCCGGTTTATTTCCAGGTTGCACCACCTGCGGTGCCGACGCTACCGAAGGAATACTGATTGGCTCGATCGATACTTCGTCCGAAGCAGGACGTTTCGGGCGCAGCACGGTGGCAAATTTCTGAGAGGCGCTGATCCACCCCTCCTTAAACTCCTGAGGTTTTATAAACGCAGCGTACACCGCGACACCCGTGATCGCTACCACCACAAGCAGTATCAAAGACAAACGGATTACCGAGTTGATTGGCGACTGGCGCGGTCCTTTGGCTGCCGCGATGTTAGCCAGTTTCATCACTGCGGTATTTTCTTGCGTGACCTGCTTCGACTTGAGATTGACCATCCGCTTCACGGTCGTGCGCATATTGTTGGTAATTTTCCGTCGCTTTTTCTGCGCCGTCTCCGGGGTCTGTTGCTCCTGAGCAACTTTTTCAGCAACTTCCGATTTGGCTACCACAGCCGATTTTGCGGATTCATGCCAGTCAATCAAACCATCTTCGAACTCTTTTGCACTGCTGACTCTAAAGTTTTCATCCGGGTCGACGGTGTCGTCGAGAATCTGTAAGAGTTCCTCGTACGAACGCAAATCCGATCTGTGATCTGCCAGTGTTTCAAAACTGACTCTGTCCGCAGACCGCGGATCAAGTATTTCATCAAGTGTTCGGCTCGGATCGGGAGACTCGCCTGTGACAACAAAATAGGTGAGAACACTGAGTTGATAAATGTCGTTTTCTTTTTTCGGTTGCAGAATAATTCCAGCTGTTTCGAATGACACGAGTTGGCGAAGCATGTGAGCAAAACCAAAATTGGTAATTTTCACACAGATGTCACCTTCGATATCGGCCAAACAAATATTGCGTGGATGCAAGTATCCATGCGGAATTCCTTGTTCATGAGCGAATTGCAAACCGCGACAGATCTGACTGATGGTTTCGAAAATTTCTGATTCTTGTTCTAGAAATCCACCGTTTACGATCAAATCTTCTAGACGAACAAACTCAACATACTCCCAAACAAAAAATGGTTTTGCGTCTATTTCTTCGTAAGCAAGTAGTTTCAAAATGTTAGGATGATCGACGCTGGCAAAGCCTTTCGCGAGTCTTGCAAAAGAATCTAGTCCAGACGGGAGACTTGATTTAATAGTCTCTACTAAAACCAGTTTGCCGTTTGTCAGATCGGCGGCTGCATATATTGAGCCGTAAGGGCTGTTAACAACAGCCTCCCGAATCTTGAATCGACCTGCCAAAATATCGCCGGCTCTGTTGTCAGCCAGGATGGGGCGCTCAAGGAGCAAGTCAGCAGTGTCGTCTAGAGATTCCGACATTCGAAGGCGAAAACCTGACCTTTTCGAGGGTAATCCGGTACGTCACATTTTAGCTCAACTTGCTGGATCGACTACAAGTCAAATTAACCTGCAGAACTGCTAAACCTGGATACATCTCTTCGAATCGCGGCAAAACTCAGAATCGCTTGTTCTACCGAAGCGCCGCTTATTGAGAGCAAGTCGACAAGATTCCGGGCATGTCCGATTACGAGTTCATCACTTCCAAACATTTTTGACAGCAGTGCTGCAAGCAAAGCATCGGAAGAGAAGCATTGAAAAACCAGATTTTGCAACTCGTCCTTAGGAGTGGTATCGTCAATGGTGCGTCCAATTATCTCACCAAATTCTTTTTTACGAGTGACGATCAGTCGAGCGATCTCCTTAATATCTTGCGGTGTTAGAAACCCGCATGCTAACAGGAACTTATGAAGATTCAACTTTTCGGTATCGCCATCGTCGGCACTTTTGTTTTTGGATAGGTCTGTATTTACCAAAAAATTGACCGCCTCGTGACCGGTTATATAACCGCCATCAACCAGTTTACTCAAGCCTAGAGTTGCAGAAACCAGCGCTGGATCGATCCAGGTGAAACCGTTTAAAACTTGCTCCAGCGGCAAATTATTGGCCAACGCAAAATTCGTGGCAGTTTGAACATCGCTTTCGCTGCAAACTTTCCCTGCCACCAGCAGATCTCTAAAATCCAGTTCAATAGCCGGTTTTAAAGCAGAATCAATGGCAAGCGGCATGATTTTGAGTTGGTCGACGGCGTCGACATAGCTCATTGTTTTCTGCCGAATAGCAGTTTGAAAGCTCAGCGCGGCATCGATAATCTGCGAGGGGAAGTTGAAGTGAATGCAGAGAACCCGCCCAAGAGGCAAACCACACAGATTCTGCAACGAGAGCGCGTTATTCAATTGATTTACATCAACAAGTTGAGCGGCCAGAAGCAATTCACCCAAACGAACGGATTCGATCTCATCGACAGCCAATCCGATTGCGGCAAGCGATTCTTTGACGTTTAAACCTTGCTTGGAAAGCGTAAACGCTTCTCGAATATGATCGAGGTCGCATAGATTACGACGATACAGTCCATGGAATTCAAGCAGAAGACCGAGGTCTTCGTTGGATACCAATCGTCTGACAACAAGCGTGCGACCAAGAGGAATGCCTAACTGCTTGGAAGCCAAAAGCGCGCCAGCGAGGTCCTCCGGCTGGAGAGCGTCTAACGCTGCCAGGAATTCGCCGAATCTGATGCCGTGCCGTTGAGCGTCGGCTGAAGGTTGCGGATTAGCAGCTTCCTCGGTCAAGTCATATATCTCTTTGAAATGCGACGAAACATATTTCGTGCAATCGAACCCAATGCCTTGTTAGCATTATAGTTGTCGGCGCCGGATTGGTACACTCCTCGCCGGGCAAACCGTTCACATTGAGACCGTCGGCATACTTACATCGATTCGTAATGCAAGAATGGATGAACCGGATCACCATCGCGAACATCAACGTCTTTAAACTCGGGAGCGCCTTTATTTTTGCTGAGGAAAATTGCTCCGGGTTCTTTCTTCCCGTGCGTGCTCAACTTCTGGCATCCGGCGACATGCGGTTTAACATTAACACTCAGTCGCAAAATCGGCTCCTGATTCCCGTTGGTTTCCTGTTTCGAAATCAATTCTTTAAGAGGTCGAGCGTTTAAATCATAAGAGTTGACTATATAACCGTATATGGTGGCGCGCGATGACTCAGGTGGAATCACGTGCCCGAGACTGTCAATTAAACATACGTCCTCTGCGGTCAAATGCTTATCGCCATCGAGCTGAGCTTTGACAAAAAGCTTCTTGTTCGAATGCACCGCCTGCAGTGTCGCGACAGGAGAGCCCGGGGATGAGGAAGATGACAGTCGTACACATGGCGCGCCCCAGTCGGACGGTGACGGCTCCTCCGATGTGAGCGGAGCCGCCCACAATTCAAGTAGATGTTCCCTCAACGTCTTACCGCCGGTCACGCAGGTAGAGGAAACTTGCCCAGTCATCGTATTTACATCGATAACTTGTTTCTTCCCGGGCTCGATTGTGTCGTAAGTGGATGCCGTATAGCCGATCAAGAGCCATTGTCCATTACGCAACTGGTATTTGTGGTAGTACTCGTATCGCGCTCGCGCACCACAGTAGTGGTTGACGATCAAAACACCCTTCTTTATTTCCACGGAGGGAATTCCACCGGAAGGTCCGCACGCTAAGACAGTCGCCTTGTCACTTTCTTGCGATTTCTCGTAGCCGCCGTCTTTTCGCTTGACCACGATGACAACTTTACGCTGCGTGGTTCCGTTGGCGCCACCGTCATACGACAAAATCATAGCCGCGTCGGACAGCCCATCCTTGTTTAAATCGCCAGTCGCCATAGAGTCTATGCGCCAGGGTTCCGGAGCAAAGCCATCCGGCTTGCTCGCACGCGCAGGAATGTCCGGCGGGGCACCGACAGCCCACACCGCGCCACAGCTCAGTAGCAGCGCTCCGGCAACCGCAAAAAGAGTACGACTTCTCTTCGGCATTGCTTAATCTCCCGTGTGCACAAGCATGCACAAAAAACTGTTAGGCGTTCTAGCAGTACCATGTAATGGATTCGTAAGATCAGGCTTTCGCAACTATTATTTCTTTGAAGTCGAAAGTGCAACTCGCTTTTCCGCGATGTTACCGTAGAAGTCTTCACCCTTATCGTTGATTACGATGAAGGCTGGGAAGTCTTCGATCTCGACTCTGAAAACGGCCTCCATTCCCAGCTCCGCATAATCAATCACTTCAACCTTCTTGATTGAATCTTGCGCCAGCCGAGCGGCGGCACCACCGATAGTACCAAGGTAAAAACCGCCATACTTCTCGCATGAATCTTTGACGATCTTGCCGCGATTTCCTTTTGCAAGCGTAATCAAACTCGCGCCGCGCGACATCAATAAGTCAGCGTACGAATCCATTCGCCCGGCAGTGGTTGGACCGAATGAACCGGAGGCATATCCGGTCGGAGTTTTTGCAGGACCGGCATAATAGATCGGATGTTTCTTGGTGTATTCCGGAAGTTCTTCCCCGCGCTCGAGCGCTTCTTTCCATTTTGCATGAGCAATATCGCGGGCAACAAGGAGCGTACCACTCAGCATCAAGCGAGTCCCGGTAGGCATCCCGGCAAGACCTTTCAAAATTTCCGGCATCGGTTTTGACAGATCAACCTTAACGGTATCAGAACCAAGCTCATCCACTTCCACTTCTGGGAGGTATTTTGCCGGATCGGTTTCCAACTGCTCAAGCCAGATTCCGTCAGCATCTATGCGGCCAAGAATCTGCCGATCGGCGCTGCAAGAAACGCCGATTCCGATTGGCAGACTGGCACCGTGACGCGGCAATCGAATGACGCGCACATCGTGACAGAAATACTTCCCGCCGAACTGCGCTCCAATTCCCAGATTGCGCGTGATCTCGAGTACTTCTTTTTCAAGTGCGACATCACGAAATGCACGACCGGTTTTATCACCCTCAGTCGGTAATGAATCAAGATAGTGGGTGGAAGCCAGTTTTACAGTTTTCAAAGTCATCTCGGCAGACAACCCACCAATCACAATCGCCAGGTGATAGGGGGGACATGCCGACGTTCCCAGCCCCGCGATTTTTTCGGTCAAGAGTTTCGTAA
>JBGAHZ010000057.1:0-48328 GCA_044225915.1 Obscuribacteraceae bacterium (SeqCode) | reverse complement strand
ATCGAACCCCACAATTATCGAACCCCACAATTATCGAATCCCACGATTATCGAATCCCGCAATTATCGAACCATACAATTATCGAACCCCACAATTATTGAACGGGCCGTTGAGGAACAGACCGATTATTGAGCGTTCCAAATCGTGAGAGCCCGGGCTTGCGCCCGGGCTCTCGAACCTTTTAGTTAGCTAAAAAGCGGTGATTACTTGCGAAGAGTAATGATTGCTTTTTCGCCTTCGAATTTGGTTTCGGCTTTGCATCCGAATTCGGTTGCGAATTCAGAGATGCAATGCTCCATGGAAGCGCACATTTTGGCTTCTTGCTCTTTAGGCATGCCGTGCTCTTTCATTGCATTCCACATTCCGCAGGAATTGTATTGAAGAGTTGCTTCCTTTTCGTCGCCCCATACTTCAATCTTGGAACCGAAGATGTTGGCTTCGAGTTCAGCTTTAGCTTTGAGGATTTCGATAGGGGTCTTTACGCCGAGTTTGTGGAAATAAGCGTACATTGGCTTGCGGCTGATTTCTTGGAACTCTTTAACAGCGCCTTCGCCTTGTTTGCAGAGTACTTGCATAGCCGATGACATGTGGTTAGCCATCATGCGCGAGTACATTTCGTGCATTTGTTCAGGCTTCCAGGTAGGCTTGATTTCGGTTTTTTGTAATGTTGTAGACATTTCACTCTCCAGTAAACACAGTTCGTTTCTGAACGTTCTAAGTTGAACGTTCGTTGTTTCGATGTTGGTTATTGTAGGCCGATTTGAACTCAGGTGAGTTCGTTTTAAGACTTAATCCGCATTTCTTCTTGGCAAGCCGAAAGCTCAAAGAATGGCTTTCAGAGCGGCTATCAGCAGTTCACACTCTTGAGGTGTTCCGATGGTTATACGCAAACAGGTAGGCAATCCGAAGGAGGTTAATGGTCGAATCGCGATACCTTTTCGAAGCACACCATCCCAAACGCGAGTAACTTCTTCTGCGGTGCCCATCTCGAGCAAAATGAAGTTGGCATGCGACGGAATGCGCTTCATTCCAAGTGCATCGAGTTCAGTTTTCAAATACTCCATGCCGTGTTCGTTGTTTGCAACAGTCTTGCGCAGGAAGTCGTGATCTTGAAGAGCGGCTAAACCAGCGTAATGCGCGAGAATGTTCGGCTCGAATGGAAGTTTCACGCGATTGACGAAATCAATCAAGCGATCGTGACCCAATCCGTAGCCCAGTCGAAGACCAGCCATTCCCCAGGCTTTTGAGAATGTTCTGAGTGTAAGAACGTTATCAAGTCTGTAGGTCATCGAATCCGGGTAGTCCGAATCTTTGCACGCGAATTCGTAATAGGCTTCGTCCAGCACGACCAGAACGTGCTCTGGCACCTTCTTCATGAAGCTCTCGAATTCCGCGCGTCGGAAAATTGTTCCAGTTGGATTGTTTGGGTTGCACAGATAAATGATTTTAGTGTGCTCGTTAATCGAAGCGGCGATACCGTCGAGGTCGAAGCTGTAGTCCTTGAGCGGGATTTTGCGGAGCTTGATTCCCATGCCGTTGACCAGAACATACAATCCTATAAAGGTACCTTCCGATGTCAAAACCTCATCATTATCGTGAAGGAACGCGCGCAGGATGTTGGCAAGTAAGCTCTCGCTTCCGCTGCCGATTGCGACGTTTTCGAGCTTCACTTTATAGCGCTCGGACAGCGCTCTTCGAAGCGTCACACCGCCGACTTCCGGATAGCGTGCGAGTTCTTTGGCGCCTTCCTGAATCGCGGCGACTACTGATTCCGGCGTTCCTAGCGAGTTTTCATTCGAAGCCAGGTTGATGAACTTCTCAATACCCAATTCTTTTTTGAGCTCTTCAGGTGGCTTGCCGGGCTTGTACGGAACGAGTTGCTCAACGTGAGGAGGCACGAGCTTGCGCTCTTTGGGGGTGTTTGAGATTGTCATGGTTTCCTTCGTTTTCACTGATTCCTGGCAGCCCAAAAAGAAAGTGTCAAGATGCACCGCCCGTGGGCGAGAGATGGTCTCGCGCGGCGGCAGGTGATCTCCAGTAAAATTAGCATTTAAGTGCTCTAAACACAAATATACAATAGGTAATAAATCGGATGGATGCGCTGACAGCCTACGGTTTGGTTTCGGTCTCGCTCATGCTGATCTTCTATGGGCTGGAAGAACGCAGCGCCATCTTTGTTTTGCTGTTCGCCTTCTCCTGCGTCATGGCATCTGTTTACGGATTTCTGCAGGGCGCGTGGCCGTTTGGCATGGTCGAGGCAATCTGGGCGTTAGTCGCGCTCAGGCGCTGGTTGATGCGGTTGAAAACAGAGGATGCGAAGAAGTCAAAGGAGTGAGATGTGTAAACCGACCGGTGTCATCGAGAACAGTTTTTTGAAACTTCGTGGTAATATGCATATACGCCATTTGCGGGTGTAGTTCAATGGTAGAACGGCAGCCTTCCAAGCTGCACACGAGGGTTCGATTCCCTCTACCCGCTCCAATTATTGAATCGAATATAAATGTACGTCGAGCTGGTGTTCCACTCGGCAGTAACTGTCTGGTATCAAATATGGTGCTGCGATAGCGGTTTCGGTATCAACCTTTGATCACTCTCGAAAAACTGAAACCTAGTTTTTTCTTGTTCTGATGCGGCTTTGCTTTTAGAATCGCATCCCTCAATTCAGCCATTGATTGAAATCGATCTTTTGACTGCTTTTCAAGAGTTTTTAGAACAATTGGCTCTGAATTAGGAGGAAGCTTTCCACGTGCAGGCTGTTCCGCTATATGCATTTGCATGGCGTCTATCGCGGAACGTCCGACGAACGGCGGCTCGCCTGTGAGCGCGAAGTACATACAACAACCGAGTGAATAAATATCGGATGTCTCGACGATTTTGTGACCCATACAGTGCTCTGGGCTCAGGTAGAAGAAGTCGGAACAGCGTTGTTCGGGCTCGCTGAGGAAGTCGCACATGACTCCAACAGTTTCGCCCATCTGCCAAAGTTGTTTTCCTGAATCATCGCCAAGAGCATCTGCAAAACCAAAGTCAATGATAATAGGATGTATCTCTCCATCAACTTTTGACATGATGATGTTGTCCGGCTTTAGACTTCGATGGACGATGCGTTTTCTATTCTCGTGCGCATGTTGCATCGCATCGCATATTGCCGCGAAAGTGTCGCAAAAAATTTCTGGTGTTAGCGGACCTTCTTTTTTAACAAGCTCCGTGAGAGTCGGACCTTCGTGGAAGGGAAGCATCACGAAGGGTCGTTTCATGCCACTGACTGCGCCGAAGTCCAAAACCTTGCATATGTTTGGGTGACTGAGGCACGCGTTTAATTTCGCTGCATTCGAAAACCTTTTCAGGTAAATATCAGATGCGTACTTCAGTTTGAGAACTTTGACGACGACTGGTATATTGAGCCGGCGCTCCTCTGCTCGATAGACGTTACACATCTCACCATCACGAATTTGTTCAATTGAAGCGAATCGTTTTTCTAACTCTTCGGGCAGTGGTTCTGAATTATTCATTTGTACCTGCATGCTGGGGAATTTGATTCTCGTCATCAATTGCGATAGTGCTGCCGATTGACCGAATGCTACCGGGCAATGTACCCGATTACTGCAACCAGTCAATCTCCTGCCAAAGGGTGTTGTTTGCGTCGCGATGGCTGGCACCATTGGCGATGGCAGCGCGGCGGGCGCGCTCACCGGCAAGCCATGCATCATATTCGTGGAATTGCATGTAATTCTCGTAGAGATCTCTTCTTCGATTGTTAATACCGTTCATCCGCTCTTCGAAGATCTTGATGAACACTTTTCGGGCGGCCATCTCGGTGTCCCTGGTCCAGGCGTCATCATCACCGTTCCAATGCTTTCCGAATTTCTTGATGTACTCGGTCAATTCGGGTGGGATATTGGTTGAACCAAACATTCTTGTCGCAAGTTGATCCCGATCTTTCGTGTGCGCAAGATTCGAGATTATTCGATAGGCTACGCTTGGCTCGTCGTCGCCCGTGAGTTTTTTCAGATCGCGTTGTAGTACGCGGAAGTCGTTTCCGAGTTTCTTCCATTCTTCGCCGACGGGTTTGTTGAGCCGGAATGCTTCCATCAGATCTCTGGCTCTAGATGCAGCTTCAGGAGGCAGCTCAATTCCGTTGCGCAAGCCAATGACTCGTCGCATGTAATCGTCCGAGACCGATGAACCTGTTCTGTCCTTATACAATTGCTTCAAGGGTATCATGTCGGTATCACTAATGGTGGCGCCGACCTTAAGCTCATCGGCCAATGCTCTGATGATGGTTGACTGCTGTTCGTTATGTGTGAGTTCGTGATAAACCGTGCCCAAGAGGTCTGCTATGCTCTTGTTGTTTAACAACTCGGCTTGGTTGATCCGCAGGACGCCGTCACCGTAAGTCGCAACCGCGGAGCCCATTTTGTCCGGTGCTACCACTTCGACTTTGATCTCCGGTATTCCGACAAGGGAACCGTTTTGATTCTTGTATTGAGCGACTACGCTGTTTGCTAGATCTTCAAGCTGCTGCCTTCGAGGTTCCAGTGCCGCTTGGAGTTCCCAGTGCATGTCCGCGTTTTTATCACGAGCATCGAGGAATTTGTTGATGAAGGTGAGGTTCTCGTGGTCGTCTTTGAAGTGTTCGTTTAGCAGTCTGCGCTGATCGTTGTGATTACCGATATGTAGGTCGGGAAGCTGTTCTTGCAGTCGGTAAAAGCGGTCTTTATTTTCAAGAACGAATGACTCGTACTCTTTCATCGCTTTAAAACGAGGAGCGAAATTCTCGGTCCATGACGTGAAACCGGGCAAAGCCTTTTCTGTGAAATCAAAGGTAAATTCAGGCTCGCTAAGCGGTGACATCCTTCCTTGTAGATGCTCATACAGTGCCTGGCGATCATCCGATGACAGCTGGTCGAAGTGTCTTTCCGGCCACCATAACTTACCCTTCTTGTTATTGTCACCGATGATCTGGTCTGATGAGAAAGGTTCGAGTTCTCGCTGTGCGTCGCCGCGGGCTAGGACCGGTGAGCCACCGTCCATGGTGCTATCCGGTTTTGCGGTTCGGTCACGAACTGCATTTAAGTCTCGTTCGACGCTTACTGGATTTGCGTCGGTGGCGTGACCGGTTTCTCTATCGCCGAAAGAACCTGGGCCTGTCTGCCTTGATACCGACAAATTGTCTGTTGCTGGTAGTGCACTTCCAGCGGTGGCGCCAGCGGTCTCCAGCGGTTTGACGGTGGCTGCTCCAGCGCCTTCGGTTGCCGTCAGTCCTGTCGCGGCGACTTCTGTTGCAGCAGGTCTCGTGGTCGGTTGATCGAGCGCGCCTCGTGCAAGGGTCGTCTCCTGCCGCGGTGCCTCTGCGCCTGTGAATGCTTTCAATCCGCGACCAAGTCCCTTGATACCAGCGGTGAAACCGGCAGCCATAAACGTTCCTGTAAACGCTCCACCAACAGTCGATTGTCCGAGCTGGTAAAAATTATTGGCCGCCGAATTCGATTCATCGAATCTGGTCAAGCCATAAACAAATCCGGACGAACCACCGCCCACATTGCCTGCTGCGCTGTTGAGTGCGAGTTCTCGCACCATCGCTTTGAAGGCGTCGGCACCTTCTTCTTGGACAGCCTTTCCGAGCGCTTCTTGAACTAATACTTTGACTTGTGCTTCGGCAGCTGGGTTTGCGGCAAAGTCCTTTGCGATTTTAGTGAAGGCTTTTTCGTCTACGCTCTCAGCGCCGTTGGAAATCGCATGAGCGACCTCATCGAAGATACGCTTTTCGAGGGCTTCTTCGGAGCCCTCTTTGAGAATTTGTTTTCCAGACATTTCAAACAGGTTTTTCGATTGGGACAAAACCGATGCCGCGGCTGTCTCTGCGGACTTCTCGCCCAGCCGCAGGAAGTTGGCTGCTTGTGCCGGACCGAGCACGATGCTGACCGCGTCGATCGCGCCTGAGGCGCCATCGGTCAACACGTCTGCACTGGCGAAATCATAGTCGTTGCCGACAATCGCTGATTTTGCACCGATTTTAAATAGGGCGCCTCCGAAACTCGTGTAAGCGAGTAGAGACAGGCTGACTCCTCCGGTAAACTTCGCACCAAGAATGCCGGTGCCGATGATTGCCCCGTCGACGACCAGGTCGGCAGCGGAATCTTCGGATTTCGCGTACAGTTCCTTTGCTTTGAGAAGATTGGATTTAAACTCGATGCGCTGTTCCAGCGGCATTTCTTCAAAACGTTTTGCAAAAGCCGACATGCCCGTCGAATATTTGTTGAGCTCGTCCATGGTCATGGCGGCAGTGCCATCACGCTTGTCGACGAACGCTCGACCGATCCCGTCAACCGTGTGATAGACCTTGTCGCGATTGGCATTGAAACTTTCGCGTGCCGTTGTTGGCTGCGCACCGGCTTTGTCTATGAGCTTCTCTCGGTCGGTTCCGCCCATCTCTTCGAGTGTGTCTCCGAGCATATCGGAATCGTATTTCCTGAGATATTCAGCACGCACATGCTCTACTTGCTTTGGAGTCATATCTTTGAGAACTTCATGGATTGTCGCTTCCGTGGTTCCTGCACCAAGCATAGCCGCTCGGATTTTATCCTCCGGTCGAAACTCGCCTTTCTGTTCTGCAATGTTGAGGGCCACACCGCGCTCGGTATCACTGAGAAACGGCAGGACTGCTTGAGGATTTGCCTTTATTTCAGCGAAATCGGCTTCACTGCCTTTACTCACAGCCTGGTACAAACCTTGTTCGTCATCATTGAGAACGCCCTGGTAGAGTTCAGCCTTCACCGCAAAAGGCAGGCGACCTGTCTCAATCAATGGTTTTGCGTATCGTTCGTATTCGTCAGGATCGAGTGCCTTGTGAATGGCTTCATCGAACTTGGCTCGAAACTCGGTGTCATTTGCTAGTCGAGTTCGTAATGCCGGATCTTTCTTGTAAGCGGCTTCCAGGTCTTCAATTACTTTCGTTTCATCAGTATTGAAGTGATCTGCGTGAACATACAATTTCGACAAGATGTCATCTTCAGGATTGGCACCGCGAGTGATGGCATCAAGCATGGCGAATGCCGACTTCTGTTCTAGCCCCTCGTCCATCCCGTCGACAACTATTGCATCGATCTTTTTCTTGAATTCGGGATCGTCTCGATAGAGCTGTTTTTCCGTATTTGTCATTCGAGAGATTGACTCGAGAACTCCGGTTTCCGATGTGTTCCAAAAACCGATAGAATCTTTCAGTGCTTCGTCGATAGGGCGCTGCATCGCTTGAGAGTCTTTGAAATTATCCACCGACAATTTGTCCTGCAACAACTTGTTGGCTCGTTTCATCTCGTGCTCGTTCAAGTCAATTTCAAGAGTGGCTTGAAGGCGTTTTAGATGTTCCGGATCATGTTTTAGCCGGTTCCAATTGTCTTCGGTCATATTCTCAATCGTATTGAGAACATCGCCGATTGAATCGTCTATGACGCCACCGTGCTTGGTGACCTCGCCAACTAGCGACCCGTCTTTGAATTCAATCAGGTCCTCCCACTTCTTCAGTTCGCGCTCGTTTCCGGCGTCTTGAAGTGCGCCGTTGACCCTGGCGTAGAATTGTCTGTCAGTGGAACTTTGTCCGTTTAACTCCTCTTTCGGCTTATCTTTTTCTGCTCGTCCTCGAAGGTACGACTTGCGCTCATCGTCAGTCATACGATTGATTGCCAGCTCAATCGCGTCTTCGTTATCGTTGATGATTCCGCTGTTCAGCTTGATCTTCGTATCGAGGTCGAGATGACCTTTGGAAACATAGTCGCGCGCCTGCTTGCAATCGTCGTTTTCCACATATCTACTGACACCATGACCAGCGATGTGCGTTCCAAATGTCTTTAATATGCGATCGTCACCGCCGGCGTCAGCGAATGCCTTTCGCGCTTCAGGCGAAGCGTCTCGAAACGCTTCTTGAAACATATCGAGATTGCGGTCATTAATTGCCAGATCTGCCAGCTTGAGCGTGTCTTGTGTTGTGCGTTTATCCGTTCCGTTCAAGTAAATTTCTAGCGCTTGCTTGGTTGTATCCGGAAGATTCGGATCTTTCATGAGCGCGTCTTTTAGCGTTTGACCATTGTTGTCTGCGCGAAATGCCTGATCCATTTCGGCTATTTGTTTTGAATTCAGAGTGCTGATGGTATCGCGAAGATCCCGTTCCACCGTGGCGTTGGTGCGCGCACCGATGCCCCATTCTTTGTGCTCGGTCAATGCCACTCCGACGCGAGCTGCATCCACGTTCGAAGATTTCCACAGCGCCATCGACTTTTGGAGGTCAGAACCAGACAGCTCGTCAATCAGCTCTGCTTCGATGTTATGTCCGGTCCGCTTGCTATAGATTTCGTCGAGTCGCGCTTTATCTTTTGGATCTTTGACTCTTTTCAGCTGCTCGTTGATTCCATCTTTGTCAGTACCCGCACCAAACAGGAAGCCGCTGTTCGCGGCGTTGTCGATTGCCTCGGCAATCTTCTCCAATTCTTTCTCCGTCAGACGTTTCGGCTCGTTCGGGGCGGTGACTGCGTCTCCAGTGGTGCCGGTCTTCGCGCCAGGTTTTGCGGTTGGGACGAACAATTCCATCGTAGTCAACGATGTTGGCGCACCTGCTGGTTTCTGCGAGTCCCTGACTATCTTGAGAGCATCTGCCTGTCCCAGTTGCTGCGAACTGACGTGGGAATCAATTTTGCCGCCGTCTGGTTTTGCTCCAGCGGGAGCATCCGGAATCTCAGTGGCCGTGCTGGTCTTTCCAAATTGCTGCACACTGACGTGCGGGTCGATCTTGTCGCCCGGCGGCTTTGTATCTGCGTTTGCTCTTTCAGTTGCAGATACTTTCGTGTTGTCAGCGAGTTCGGTCATTTGGGAAAGGTTTTCCCTAAATTTCAGCGACTATTGTGTTATGCCCCAAAAATGATATTTCTAATTGCCGCAAAGCAAACCAGGCTCTCAATGAACGCTGTGGCGAGTTGTACCCGGAGAACAGATCAGGTATGTGATTTAGTTTCACGATTGCGAACCAGGCTTTATCCCTGATAGACTGACCTGCAATCGCTTTGCGAAAAGCGGCGTTTTCGGTTTGTTCAAAGGAGCCTCGTCCTGTGATTGTAGATAGAGTCAGTCTTAGCGACGTTCTGGTAGCTCAGAAGCGCATTAAACCGTTTGTTCTCAACACTGCACTGGCCAAGAGTTTTTGGCTCAGCGAATTGACTCAGGCTGAGGTCTGGCTGAAGCTTGAGAACCTGCAAAACACCAGGAGTTTCAAACTGCGTGGCGCTCTAAACGCAATGAGCTGGGCGCGTGAGAAAGGCATGGTCAAATGCTTCTCGTCGTCGATCGGCAATCATGCCCTGGCGATGGCGCAAGCATCGCAATTTACGGACCGAGAAGTCTCTATCTGCGTGCCTGAGAACGTTTCGCCCAAAAAGCTCAAGGAGTTGGACAGATACTCCGTCGGTATTGTCAAGCATGGCGATGAAGCGTCGGTGACAGAATTGTTCGCCAGAAGGCTGGCGGCGGAGAAAAAGGGATTGTATGTTTCGCCGTATAACAACCCTGAAGTAATCTGCGGGCAAGGAACGGTTGCTCTTGAAATGTTCGAGCGCGTGCCGAAACTTTCCACCATTATCTGTGCGGTGGGCGGCGGCGGGTTGATCTCCGGCATCGCCACGGTCGCGAAGACGATTAATCCTTCGTGCCGGATTGTTGGTGTAGTGCCGACGGCGGCTCAAGGGATGTTCAAAGCAGTTCAAACCGGACGCATTCAGCCAGCTATTCAAAACTTCACGCTTGCCGATGCGCTTTCAATGAATCTTGAAGAAGATACGATTACGTTGCCTCTCGTTCAGGAACTCGTGGACGAATGGGTGACGATTGACGAGGCCGATATTGCGTCGTCGATGTTCGAGTTTCTCGATCACGAAGGTATGTTGATCGAAGGTGCAGCCGCATGTGCTGTTGCTGCGATCGCGAAGAAGGTTATTAACTTCAAGCCGCGAGAGAAAGTTGCTGTCATCATATGTGGTGGCAACGTCAATCGCAATGATTGGCGGGAAGTTATCGTCGATCATCTTGTTGGTGCGAGCCGCTCAGCATAGAGCCGTTCGGGCGCCTGCAAGGCGCCCCTACAATTACAGAGTAAGTGGCGGCGTCGAGTTCGAAGTGGCGGCGTCGAGTTCGAAGTGGCGGCGTCGAGTTCGAAGTGGCGGCGTCGAGTTCGAAGTGGTGGCGTCGAGAACGAAGTGGCGGCGTCGAGAACGAAGTGGTGGCGTCGAGAACGAAGTCGCGGCGTCAGGAACGAAGTCGCGGCGAGAACGAAGTTGCGGCGTCAATTTGGGCGCGGCGTGGAAATCGAAGTCGCGGCGTCAAAGAGATTGCGGTGTCGAATGTGGATTAGCGTTTCCAGATTGAGTCTTCGGCGGATGTGGAGATGTTGGTGCGGGGCAGGGCTTTGCGGAGTTTTGCTACTGCGATTGAGCTGATTTTGCAATTCTCGAGGCGAATGTCTTTAAGTGTTTTCATTGTTGCCAGCACTTGCACACCTTCGTCGGTGACTGGTTCTGAGATGATTGCGATTCCTTCCAGTGGAAGCGTCTTTGCTATCTCCGCGAGTGCTTCGTCGGTCAAGTCTGCGTCCCAAAACTCGAGCATTTTGAGGTTTTTCAGATTCTTCATTGCAGCTATTATTGGCTTTCTAATTTTGACACCGATGAACCCTATGCCTGGATTCTGAAGCAGCGACACTTTGTTGACTGAAATGCTTGATCCCGTGTGTGCAACTTCAGATCCATGCATTAAGACGACTACGTGTTTTAACTCGCCCAGTTTTTTGAAAAATTCTTCGGGTCGATCCATTATGGATACGTGAAGCAAAGCGAGTACTGGTAGTTCCTTCAATGGTTCGAGTGCTGCGGCGTCGATGTTGCGCGCGTTGTGGAGTTCCAGAACTTGGAGAGTTTTGATTTTGGCGATGTGTTTCACGCCTTCGATTGACGTTGCAGTTTTGCTGAGACCGAGATGGACGAGTGGTAGCTTTTCGATTTTTGCGAGGGCGCCATCGCTGATTTCGCATCCCTGCATGTGCAAGCCCTGAAGTTGTTTCATTTTTTCAATGTATTGCATTGCGGAATCGTGAATCTGCGTTTCATTGATATCGAGCGATTCAAGCGGCAGATCGATGATGTAACCTAAGCCGGGACCCAGGACTTCCGAGCGATGTACGTTCACTGAATTTATGTCTTTTCGTCCTTTAAGCACTCGCATGTCCGCATCCATAAGCAGTGGTTTTCCCATGGCTTGAAACATACCTGGTTTCGTCGGGATGAAGTCGAACTTCTTTTCGCGAGATTGCAGCGATTCTTCCGCATCTCCGAGTTCAACCCGGTCTGCTTTTTCTTGTTTGCGCGCTTTTTTTATTACCTTGATCTTTTCTGTTTTTGAAGGATGTGAATCCAGTTGATACATAATCAGCATCACCACTGGTACCAGCGATGCGAATGATAAAACCGCAGCGATGATGATCCATTTAGTCGAATTGACCGGTGGCAGTGCTTCTTCCTCTTCCTCCGGTTTAGGCTGGATCGGCTCCGCTGTTTGGATACCAGAAAGTGCGGTGCTCAAACTTTTCATGTTCTGAAATCGATCGTTTGGATCTTTTGCGAGACATTTCAGAATGATTTCTTCGAGAGCAACGGAAACTTCTATGTCCGGATCGATTTCCGCGAACTCCGGCGCAGGCTCCTTTGTATGTTTCGCGAGAAGATCGATCGCTGTGTCAGCGATAAAGGGCAGTCTGCCAACTACTGTTTCAAACATTACGCAACCGAATGAATAAACTTCGGAGCGAGCATCATACTGTCGACCAAGAGCCTGATCGGGAGCCATATATTGTGGAGTGCCCACGATGGTTTTGCCTTGAAACGCAGTGGTTTGCTGATCGCCGCCAAGCAAAGCCGACACACCGAAGTCAATAATCCGAACGCTTTCGTCAGCTGATAACTGTCGGGTTACGATTATGTTTGAACTTTTTATATCTCGATGGAAAATTCCGGATTCGTGGCCGTGCTCCAGGGCATCAGCGATTTGAATGAACATCTTGATGGCGATGTTTTCCGGAACGGCGCCTTCGGTTCGAACAATGGTATCTAATGCGATGCCGTCGATATATTCAAGCACCATGAACGGTGCACCGCCCTCGGTGACACCAAAGTCGATGATGCTCACGACATTGGGATGAATAAATCGCGCCGTGACTTTCGCTTCGTTTTGAAAAGCCATTAGATTGGCATCGCTACGATGGTTTAAAACTTTGACCGAGACATACTTAGAGAGATGCTCGTCAAGGCAGAGGTAGACGGAACCACCTGCACCGGAACCCAATTCCTTGATCGGTTTATATCGATCGATTGGAAAAGTCTCTCGCTTAAGATGGAGGTAACCTGATTTCGGAAGAGTGAAAGATTGTCCGCCATCGATCTTGGGAAGCGTTGTTGAAACTCGATCCGGCGCGTTGATTGCATCCATCGGAGCAGGTGTTTCGCAGTCGCATAGCTGTGAACGAAACACCCATTGAGTAAAACTTCCGGTGTTGCTTTCCGGAATTCTTTTTCCACACGAGCCACAGATTGATACGTTGTCTTCCGGCTTGCTTTCAGGCTCTAGCAAGCCGCATTGACAAACTGAAATCCACTGGGTCAGGCTTCCGGCAGACGACGTCGACTTCGGCTGTCCGCACACGAGGCAGGTTGTAGTTTCGTTCGTCATCTTTGAGTTTCGGACTTTCCTTTAGTTCAAACCGAAGTGCGAAGGCATTGGTCCTTTGTTTATCTGATGCGAAACAAACAACAGGGGGTGACTACATGCCACTTCGAGCCGGCTCCCGGGTGCGCAGGCTTCCAGCCGGCTCCTGTCAGCGCAGGCTTCGAGCCGGCTCCTGGGAGCGCCGGATTCGAGCCGGCTCCTGTCAGCGCAGGCTTCGAGCCGGCTCCTGGGAACGCAGGCTTCGAGCCGGCTCCTGGGAGCGCAGGCTTCGAGCCGGCTCCTGTCAGCGCAGGCTTCGAGCTGGCTCCTGGGAGCGCAGGCTTCCAGCCTGCATCGAACACCGGCTCGAAACGGCCTTCGTCCGGAGAGGAAGCTCTGATATGGACGACCAATTAACATCGCATCTATCTGATTCAGAGAGGAGTACCATCGTCGAACTGCGTTGATGCTTTGTGATCACCATCACGCTTCCAGTCAGGGGTCTCCGCACGGATTTTTGCTTCGTGCCGTTTTACTGCACCAGGTTGCAAATCAAGTTCGTGCCCTTTCGAAAATGTAGTTGCGGAGGTAATCGACTGGCGAAAAATGAATGCGAGAAACGTGGCTGCGACAAAGCTTCCGCCAATGAAATAGTAAAGTCCGTTTTTCATTTTTAGAATGGTGTTGATGAAAGCCAGTTGCGGGACTTTCTTCAAGAGCACCGGATATAAATGTGGCTGACCGAAGTGAAGGCAAGTGAAACCGAGCACCAACAGAAGACCGACTGAGCAAGAAAAGGCAATCGGATTTTTGTCGAACTCGTGTGATTTATATCTCGCGTTGCCGCCAGCACGCTCAGTGAAATTGCCCATGAAGATCAGGCAGATGGCGTTTATCAAAAATATTGCTGCCAGTCCGGAAAGTATCCAGCTTTGCATAATTGCCTCAGTTCAGTTTATGGTCCATGTTTGCATTTCTATTGTAGTCCGTTTTTTGCCGTTGGGAATTGTCATTGTGGTAAATGTGGTGGCGCATCGCAGGCGCTTACCAATCAAACAGAGACGGTTTGGAGACGGCAAACAGTTTGAGCCAGACAACCGTTTGAACCAGGCAAGCAGTTGAACCAGGCTTGACGGTTTGAACTAGACAAACAGTTTGAACCAGACAAACAGTTTGTCCAGACAAAATGGTTAGATCTACAGAAAGTTGCTTTAGTAAAAGTTGAACAGCAATTCAGAAGTTGGCTTCACGGCGCGCATCTTTCAGCGCGCCGTGAAGTTTCCTTAGTTTGTTAGCCGACGAGAATCGCGGATTTCGGCAGCATGGCGAGGCGTTGTTCCAAAGCGCCATCGAGCACTTCACGCAACGCGGCGTCATCGGTCAATTGCTTTCCATCCTTTTGAACGACGATTTCGCCCTTCTTGGCCAATTCGATCAGTTCATTGAGGATAGCGCCTTTGTCTCTGGTGCCATCAGCAAGTCTCAACAAGCGTCCGGCAAACACATCGATAGGCACCAGTTCATGCAACTGATTGGTGACGACCATGTGGTGCTCGGCTTGATAGCGAACTTGATCGCTGACCTTCGGATGAGAAGAGACCTCATCTTTGAATGGCAGAAGTGAAGTTCTGAAGTTGGCCAAACCGATTGTGTAGCAGGTGAGAAGATCGCCTGCCAGTGCTTGTTTCTCTTGATGGAACGCGTTGGCGTCTTGAATCTTTTCTGATGCAACATTCGCTCTGGCAACTTGCAAGAGTTCTTCGAATGGAATGCATTGAGGGAAGATTTTGTAGAGATGATGGAAGGCTGCTCTCACCAGAGGGAATCCAGTGGCGAAGGTCTTGCCGTCAGGCATTGAGAACTTCTCTGCTTGATTCAAATTCGGATCGAATTTTTCGTTTTCTGGTTTTGCATTCGAGCTGACATACAGAGAGGTTACGCTGTCCGGAGTCAGGTTGCGGTTGAGAGCGACATCTTTTTTGCAGAGCAGTGTTTGGCGGAATGTGCGGTTGCGCACGAAGTCCATGTACTGTTCTGTTCTTACGATGTCGTTAGCGATGCGCTTCAATGTTTCACTAACTTCTTTCGAGAAGTTACTGGCCAACATTGTGCTGAAATCAGCTTCGCCTAGATACTGAAGGTTGTTCTGTCCAGCCTTTTCCGCGAACTGATGGAAGTAGAGTGGAGTGTTTGCTTCTTCGAGATAATCGTGAAGCAGGTAATAGTCTTTTTGTTGACGCAGCATGTCGAGCTCGTTTTTGAGCATGATTCCGAATGCATGGTTTTCGGTTGGAACTGATGTGCTGAGGAAATCTAGGAGCGCGCGAGCTTGTTGAGCTTTGGCGGCTGGCTCTTTGAGCGGCTCTGTGTGATACAGCATCATGTCGCGGATCATGCCGCGATAGTGCCAACCTGGATAAGTGTTGTAGCTGATGTATGCAACTCCGTTGGGATTGAGGCATTCATCGCAGATTTGCAGAATTTTGTCTTGTACCGGATCCGGAACCCAGGAGAACACACCGTGGACGATGATGTAATCAAACATCCCGATGTTGTCTTTGCCGACATCCATAATGCTTTCGTGTTTGATCTCAATGTTCTTGAGACCAATACCTTCGATGGCCTTGCGACCTTCTGCTACTTGCTTTTCAGAGAGTTCGATTCCGACGAATTTGCTGCCAGGCAAGGTGAATGCCATGGGAATCAAGTTGCCACCACTGGCGCAACCGAGTTCGAGCACTCTGCAATTATCAATTGGTTGGGGCTTCATTCCGAAGAGTGTCGCCATCGTCGCCAGTCGATCCGGATGCGACTGCGGGAATGGATAACTCTCGTAGGGAGTTTCGTCGTAGCTATAGGACTTCGTAACTTGTTCAGTACTTGTTTCAGTCGCAGTGGTCACTGTCTAACCCTCTCTAATACGCGTTTGACTAATCAACGAACGCAGGGGTGTCGTTGAACTGTATATGTTATCGACATTTGTTGGAAAAATCTCGTTTCTTATGCAGCCAAGATTGTTTGCTAATCTGCCAAACAGCAAGATTGGTTTTGCTAATTACTAAACCGAAAATCTCGAAAACAGCATCACCCCTCCCGCGCGGAGCGTTAGTGGGGGAGACGCCGGCGATTGGGGTGAGATGAAATTAATGCTGTCTGTGGGATGCAGCGCTTGGACAAACGGTAATGCGGAATGTTGCCAAGCTCATCTTGGCTCGACTGGTCGCAAAACAACCGAACGCCAGCGCACTAATTGGCCTCAATAGCGTTGTTTCCACCAGGAGAGATGCTGTCAATCTTTCGGCCACTGTTGATGGTGAAGGTTATGAATTTGGTTAGAGAACTTTGTCGATGGCGAATCGTTGTTTGAAGTCGGAGAAGAAGGCATCTTTGTCTGCGTGGAATTTTTTTGCGTCCTCAATGCATTTGTTCGCGATGTCAGTTTGGCCTAATTTCTGACTGACGATGGCTTTTTTCAGAAGCACTTCGCCGATGTGTTCGTTGTAGCCATACATCTCTGTAAATTGTGCCACCGTTAGTGACCACGGATCGAGTGTTTCTCTATTTCTTGCCATTGTGTCTTGGGCGCTGAGGAAGTCTTTCCTGGCTGCATCTGCATCGCCTTTAAGCTCATTGCAAATCCCGCGTTTGATGAGAACTGTTTCTGGTTGATCGAAGAATGAACGGTCAGCGTATGCCTTTGAAAGGTCTTGAATTGCGCCGTCTTTGTTACCGCTCCGCCACTTTGCTGCGGCTCGTGCTTCGTATACCGGACCTTTCGAATACGAGGCTTTTTCTATTGCAGAGGTATAAACATCCTCGGCTTTCTTGAAATCGCCCATGTTGAAGTAGTGATCTCCCAGAGCTTTAAGAACCTGTCGCTGGTAATACCAGTCGGTTGTCGTCGAGTTCAGAGCGTTCAAATCGGCAAGCGCTTTGTCATGCTGATTGTCTGCATCGTATATTTCTGCGCGTTTTATTCGCAACTCTTCGGGATGTTTTAGTGTGGGTATTATATCCGTCAAAACTTTGATTGCTTCTGTACGCTTGTTTTGTTCTGAAAGGCAACTAGCTTCGAGGACGGCGCCATCTCTATTTTTTGCGTGAAACAAATTCGAAAATTGAAGCAGGGCGTATGCAAATTTCGGTGACCTGCATTTGTACGGGCTGAGATGCTCATGGTAACGCATCCCCGCCATCATGTAGTCCGCGATGGTTTGGAAAGTACCGGGGACAATCAAATACAGCGGGATTAAACCGAGCACCGCAGGCAATACCAGTTTTTTGCATACCGCCCGTAAAGTAACTCTTTTTTCCTGTCCTCCAAACAATTCTGCGACCATGGTTGCAGCAAAGAGCATCACCAATACGTATACGCCAAATAGCATGAGAACAGGGATGAATTGCAACTCGGCTGGCATTGATTCGAAGAAACCGTGCGTGACTGGGAATAGCATCAGTGCTAGCACACCAAGTCCGACTCCCAGAATAGCTCGCACAATTAGCCATTGAACTAGTTCTGTCTGCGGCAGTCCGAATCGGTTTTTTGCTTTCAGCAAAAACAGGATGCAAAATGGCATTACCATTACAAATAGATTCAGAATGCTGAAATCGCCAGTTGCAGTCGTAGCAAGGAATGCGAATATGTAGAACGAATATGAAACCGCGCCTAAAAATTGCATCTTAGATAGGTGCGCTTTTTTCTCTTTCTTGCGCACTCCCGCCGTTATTTTTTCACCACGGCGCAGTCTGTCCAGTTCACTGAGCAATTCTTTGGCGCTTTGATATCTGTTTTCGGGCTGCTTTTCCAGGCACTTGAGTACAATCGATTCCAGCTTTTTTCCAAACTTGTCACCGCGCGCATTAACCCAGGCCGCAGGCTCGTCATTGATTTGTTTGATTACCGTCTGGATGGGATTCTCTGCGTCGAAGGGGGCTGTGCCGCTCAATGTTTCGTACATCATGCAGCCGAGCGAGTAGATGTCCGAGCGCTCGTCAAGCTTAAACCCGAGGCACTGTTCTGGGCTCATGTAACCGGGCGTACCAAAGATATCTCCTGTTTTTGTCAGGTCACTCGTTTCTCTTCCGACGGTCGATTCTGATGGCATCAGTTTCGATATACCAAAATCGGCTAGCTTTGCAGACTTTGTTCCTGTCTCGAGTTCGCGGATCATGACGTTGCTTGGTTTTAAATCGCGATGAAGTATTCCGCCCGCATGTGCAGCTTCGAGCGCTTTGGCGAGGTCATAAAATATTTGCACGGCGTCACTGTCTGTGATACCGGAGTTCTGTTTCAAATACTCAGACAGGTTGGTTCCATCGATGTAATCCATGACCAGGAAAGGAGCACCGCTGGCGGTGCGACCCTGGCTGTGCACGGCAATCAAATTCTCGTGCGTTAAGTTGGCAACGGCGCTAATTTCCTGCTCGAATCTTTTGAGCGCCTCTTTATCGTCAGCAAGTTCACTCCGCAAGACTTTGACCGCTAGAATGGACCCATCAATTTTGTTTTTGACCTTAAATACTTGGCCCATTCCTCCTTGTCCGAGAAGCTCGAGAATCTCGAAATTGGGGCCCAGGTCCGGAACGTTTTCAGGCGAGTCACCAATGACGGTGCCATCGCCCTCATTTTCATTTTTGTGTTTGTCACTGTTACTACAGTGGCATGACTGAGAAGTTTTCAACCAGCCAGCCAGAAGTGATGGTGAGGTTGGTTTGTTGCAAACACTGCAATTGCCGCCAGCGCGTAATCTGACTTTGTTCTTTGTTTTGACATCACTTCGCAAATCCATTGTTCATGCCTCACAATTCGATTTTGAGGCCGGAGACTTGAAACTTTTTATTCATATCCGAAAATGAAGCACCGCGTGCTTTGCCTTGTTCGATATCTAGTTTTGCCTTGTCAAAATTTCCTAATTGATGATTCGCATATGCGCGGGTCAGGTAGAGTTCGCCCACAATCTTTGCATAGTTTTCGGGAGGATTGAGAATCCTGACGATTTTGTATATGGTCATCGATGGCTCTTCAAGGAAAAACGGTTCCGGTTGTGCGTCTTTGATATTTCCCAGAAGCTTCACGACCTGTTGGTAGTCAGCCTTCGCCTTATCTTTGAGATTGGCCTGGTCGTAAATCATCGCTCGCCTCAAAAAGTTCTGAGCGGAGTGATCTGTTTCGATGTCTTTATTTAGCTCATCAATTGATTGTTTCCAATTGCGCATTTTGATTTGCAAGCCAAGCAATTTGTTGTGTGCCGCGTTCATAGAAGAACCAAATTCGAGGGAGTGTTGGTAAGCGCTTATTGCCTTTTCATGTTCTCCCAGTCCTTCGTATGCGTCGCCCTGAAGTTCGTAAAGACTGGCGGCACCATAGCCGGTGCCGTTTGTTTTTATCACTTTCTCAAGATCTTGCAACGCTCCATTGAAATTACCGTCTGCGATGTACGCTCGGGCGCGATGTTCGAGGATGTCGTCAATTTGGTACTGAAACTGATTCCCTTCGAGAGCCGCGTTCAAATACGGTATCGCCTTTGCTGATTCATGTAATCTCTCGTAGCATTCCGCGAGCCTGGTCGCCGCCCAAAACTTATCGCCTCCCAGGCTCAGTGAAGTCTTTGCCACAGCGATGTTGACATTGGGTGAATTCGCGTTTAATGACATAGACAATCCCATGACCATGCTGCTTGGAATTATTGGCGAAATCGGTCCGAGTGGTAGAAAGCCCAGTAACAAGAACGTCGCACTGATAGTCGATGCTTGTTTTGCGATGCGTCTCCAGCTTACGCTGCCGTTGTTTTGGAATAGGAATCCAGCAAGCACAACTCCACAAGCGACACTCAAGATGACTTTATGTAAGAGCAAGTTAATTGCGTAATAGTAGTGAAACGCAGCGGGAAGTTTTTCCCAGAATTGAAAACCGCCAGAGAAAACTATCAATCCTGTTAGACCTAAGAAGGTCATAGTCAGCGTGATTAGAATTTGCCAGCGGTTCCAACTGGTTCCCTCGAATTTGAAGCGCAGCAGATGACGTATAGATAAAACCGATGCCACCGGAAAGAGTATCACTGAAAGGAACGTGTAAATGTACGAAATTGATACTGAGATCAGATAGAAAAGTAGAAATAATCCAACAAGGATGAACCACATTGCCTGTCCAAGAGTTAGACTGGCGTTCGCGAATTCATTGCGTTCTAATTTCGCGGTCTTTTTTCCGACGGCAATCAAGTTTAGATCTTTTAGTAATTCAGCAACTGTTTGATACCGTTCTTCTTTGTCCTTCTCCAGGCAGCGAAAAACAATCGCTTCCATTCCTTTTAACGGCTTGCCGTCGGGAGTGTTAGTCCAGGATTTTGGTTTATCGGAAAGTTGCTTTACTACGATGCGAACGGGATTGTCATCATCAACAGGGGCACGACCGGTCAGCGCTTCGTACATCAGGCAGCCGAACGAATAAATGTCAGAACGTGCATCGAGCCGAAAACCAAGACATTGCTCCGGGCTCATATACGCGGGACTACCGAAGACTTCGCCGGTTTTGGTTATGTCCTGTGTGTCGCGTGCCATGCTAGCGGTCATCGCTTTGGCAATTCCGAAGTCGACTAAACGCGCGTCGAGAGTTTTTGATTCTTTGTCACCGGACACAATGACGTTGCTCGGCTTTAGGTCTCTGTGAATCAGACCCTGTTGATGAGCGTAATCGAGTGCTTCGGCGATCGCGATGAAGACCCTGACCGCATCAGCTTCTTCTAACTTGCCGTGCTCCTTTACATATTTTGCTAACGTTTCACCCTCGATGAAATTCATCACCATATACGGTGCGCCGTCGGTAGTTTTGCCGTGGTCGAAAGTTGCGACGATATTTGGGTGCGTTAACTTGGTTGCGGCGCTGACTTCGCTCTCGAAACGTTTTATAGCTTCGGCATCCTCGCAACCTCCAGTTTTAATCACCTTTGCGGCCATGATTGCTGATGTGGTCTTCTCTCGAACTTTGAACACACTCCCCATGCCACCTTCGCCGATGAACTCGAGGACTTCGAATCGATCACCAAGATCGGGAAAAGCGACGGATGCTTCAGTGGATTTGAGCGAGTCCGCGGAATTCTCAGATCCTCCGCTTGGCGACAAAGTCGCTTCGTTCTCCTTGGGACCGTCTGCGACCGCGGCGTTAAGTTTGTGTTCACCAGTTTCATCTGGGTTTAGACCTGAATCTGTACAAGTACAGTTTTTCTGATCAGTTTCTGCGCTGTTACCAAACGTTCCGCCAACAAGACCACCACATCTCTCACAGTGCGTTTTGAGCTGAAGTTCAGCTTCTTTTTCTTTGGCCGCTTTCTTGCTGAACATAGTGTTGAGAGTGCCGATGAGAGCTTGATACTTTGACGAACAGCTTGTGAAGTTTAATTGTAGGGGCGCCTTGCAGGCGCCCAGGCTGCTTCCCACCAGATCGTTTGCTTCTTCGTCCAAGTTACCCGTCCATTCGCTATTTATGCCCCAGTCCGCCGATATACAACCGAGATTCATCTCTAAAGAACGGTTATCAGATCAGGCTGACAAGACCGCTTTTCGTAAATCTGCTGATTTATTAGCTAGAATGGAGAGAACACACCGGAAGAAGTAATGACTCAAAGACTGAATATGATCAAAATGGTCCGCTCGACGCGGGTCAGTCAAACTTCGAATCCGTGTAAGGAACTTGTAATCCGATCACTCGCGCCAGATGATGCAGCGATTTTTGGAGAACTTTTGTTTGAGTCGTTTAGAGATTCCGTCCATCGCGATCGATGGGAATGCGCAAGTGATGCTGCCATCGAAGCATACAAAGTTTTTGCGCGCAAAGAGATTTACTTCGACGCATCATTCGTCGCTTTCAACGGCACAATTCCGGTGAGCATGAGCGTTGTCGAGTCCTCAGCTAGTGGACCCTATCTAACCTATGTAGGAACCGTTTTGTACTACCGCCGTTGTGGATTGGGCGGAGCGCTAGTAAACAAAAGCTTGCGAGCCTTAAATTCGAAGGGCTTTGTAGAAGCGTATCTTAATGTCGCCAACCGCAATAAGAATGCGATGTCGAGATATCGCTCATTGGGTTTTGAGATTTTCGATAATAGAATCACGAACTGATTTCAGCAGCCAAACCTGTTGTTCAACCAGGATCGCTGGGCGGAAAAATCACCCATTTGTCCATTCGAGATAATGATAAAATATCGTTCAATACTAATTTTTGAATTGCTTTGCGATGAAAACTTTCCGCCGGTCGTCGATTGTTTCGCTAATAATGTTTTTGTGCATGCAATCTTGCGTGCCGCCAGCATTCGCCGAATCGGAAAAAGATATTCGGTACGCTGCAGGAGTGGCAGACTACAAGCGTGGTGAGTTTAATTCTGCGCTGACCAATTTTGCAGCATCGAGAAAAGAGGGAAACGCGTCCGCCGACAATTACCTCTACATCGCGCATTGTTATGCGGCGCTCGGTGATCGGCTGCAAGCTACCAAAGTCTATAACGAAATCAAACGATTGTTTCCCGCATCAGGTCCGGCAAAAATGGCCGAACAATGCATTCAAAAACTGGGACCATCTGCGACCGCTATCATCAAGACCGATGCGCAAAAGTCGCTTCAAACTCGTACTGGTACCAGCGGCGGTCGCGCGCCGGCATTCATTAATCGCATCACGGTCGTAGCACCCACAATCGCTGGGCATCAGCCTGTTGGTTCACAAACTGTCGGCACGGTGCGTTCGATCATTTCGCGATTGCCTAGTAATGTTTATTCAATACTCGAAGAATCTGGCGCAACTGTCACAATCGCGCCGAATATTACCGATAAGTGGCCCGAGAAGCGAAACCAGACGAAGCCTGGTATGGAGCACATGACTCTGGATCAGGATCATGCGCTTACCGAAGGTCGAGATATTTATATCTGGGAGCGTTCGATCAGTGAGGTGGGTGGAAAAGATTTAGACGAGCCGATCGACGCTAACTCGTTGCATGACGAGTTGGTATCACAATTTGGCCAAGCGATTAACAACTACATTGGGATTTCAAACGAGAAAGATTTTGTCACCAGCTATGATGGCGATGCCGGAAAACTTTTGGCTGATGATAAGAGACGTTTGAAGTATTATCTTCAACCGGATGGTGAAGGCGCAAAGGCTGTCTGTTCCGCGGCTATTGCGGAGACTTTAGGTGCCGAGCCAAACCGCGCACTCGACAAGTTTTTTCCGAAAACAAAAATTTGGGTGAAAGAACGATTGGACAACGAGTATCGTAAGCGTTCTGCGTTGTCCATGAAGCCAGGAAGGGGAGTGTCGAAAACCGCTCTTCAAGCGGCTAACACCAAGGTCGCATTGGCGAAACCGCCGAGCGCATTCGAAACAAAGGGCGCCGACAGTAAAACCGCGACTCTCAGCATGCCGCCCGAGGAGCGCATTCCATATGATCGTCACGTAGGGAATCACTTATATGTTCGCGGCGAGATCAACGGACATTCGACTCACATCCTGCTAGACACCGGTGCCTTCAAAGTTTGTATCGGGCGCAAGGAATTAGTTGCTCTTGGAATTAAACCGCCCGAGGGCGCTTCCGAGATCGTTGGTTCTGGCGCGGCAGGCGCGCTTCGTGGCTGGGAGATGCCTTTGGAAATTACCATCGGCAGAATCAAACGCAAACTACCCGTGCAAGTTGTTGAAGGTAGTCAGCCTATGTTGCTTGGGCAGCCGTTTCTTGCAGGGATGCATTATCAGGTCGATCGCAATTCGAGCTACATTCGTTTCATCAGAGACAATAAAGACTTTGCCAAAGAGATGTCTTATGACTCCGTTGAAATTCCATTTCGAATGCTCAACGGAAATATGATGGTAACTGCCAAAGTAAACGGACATTCCACCGAGATGAACTTCGACACGGGCGCTCCGTACACACTATTTACTGCGATGTCGATGTTTAGTTGCGACCTGAAAGTGTTGGGAAGAACTGAGGTGCACGGTGTTGGCGGGTCGTCCTCCGGAGCATTTGTTTGCCATGCAGACACAATAGAGCTGGGTGGAATTCGAAAAACCGGTGTTCAAGTCGTGGTCAGCCCATCTTGCGGGCACGATGTGCTCGGTCAGGATTTCTTCGGTCACACGAAGTTTCTCGTCGATAACGAAAAGCATGTGATTCGCATGGCGCGATGATGCCGTAGTGGTCACGAAGTTGACTCGGACAAAATACAGTCGATCCAAATAAATTCGAATATGGAATTGTCTGAGTCATAATGGAGTGACGGAGTCTGAAATGAGGCGACTGCCAGAATGACCACGGAATGGCAAATTTTTCTTGCTTGTCTAGCAATCTTCTGGATTGTTCTTCCGATTGCTCTGCTTATTCTTCGTAATCCCGAAAGGTCGCTATTAACATTGGGTATTGTTGCTCCCGGCAAAGAGAATTTTGACAAATTGCTGGATAAGCGAAATAGTGACATTGGGCGCGAAGATGCCACTGCTCCGGTAGTTTCGGGACCGTGGGCTAAAAAATTGAAGCGCGCAGAAGAGTCACGGAATAAAACGTTTGCCGAGCTGGAAAATGCGCGCACTAAATTGATGAATAGCAAGGTGCAGCTGGAATCAAATTCTTCGAGCGCTAAGTCTCAAAAGCATTCGAAGAAGCAAGTTCGAATTGTTCGAGAATTGGAATCTAAACTCGAGAAAGAGACGGCGAATGTGCAAGAGTGTCTAAGGCACGTTCTTAGTGAGGACGGTGGGCCGGTACTTTTTGATGATCTGAGCAAAGGTTTTCTGGAACTTGCGTCGGTCAGCCAAGACACAATCGAACGAACTAGAGCCACGATCGAGAGTATCGAGCATACAGTCGTTGCGAAAGAAAAAGCATTGCTGAGGTCAAGATCGCAGACGACGTTGGTATATCAGCATCGATTCCATGCCGTTAGTGAGAAGTATGCGGCGCAGGTGCTGAGTAAGGAGTTGGCCAATTTTCCTCCAACCGACACCGTTGACAAAAGTGTCAGTGAGGAAGAAAAACTTCGGAGAGCGTTCGACGAATCTATCAATCGTTCGATTAGCGTTTGGACGGTTATTTCGAGTAAGCTGCCCTCATTTTATCCCTTAAACCCGACTGTTGATGCCGCACTTAAGAGGCTTTTGAAAGATCTCGAGGAGGCGCAGGTCGCAGCAAAACGTTCGGGCGATGGTGAGGAAAAACTTGAGCAGAATATTTTGGAGTTAAAAACGGAATTGGACGCAATTGGTGTTCCGGCTGGCCATGAGGATTCGCGGGTTGATGCTGCCGAAAGTGAAATTATCAAAAGTCGACAATCTTCAATTCGAACATCCATCGATGTGCTGGAATTTGCGCTAAGAGATTCCCGAAGGCAAAATGCATTTGCATTGGACAAACTTTTTTATGCTGAATCAATCGTTTGCCGCCTTCAGGTTTGTAATTTGCTGCTGGGGATTTGTCCGACGAGTTCGGGCGGTGAAGCGCTTTTACGTGCGTTTGAGGAAGTACTTGAATTGTTCTCAAAACAATTTAAGAAGAATAGTGTCAGTGAAAATAATACATTTGAGAACGAACTGAACGATGCAAATATCCATGAAAAAGTTTCTTCACTCGAGCATCGCTTAAAGGTTTTGTTGCTGGGATTTGCGAAAAGCGATTTGGCGTTGTTCAGTCAAAAGGATAGAGAGTTGCTCAAAGCTAAGGCTGATTCATTGGTTCCAGAACTGGTTTTAGCGCGCGATAACCAACGAAAAAAACTGGAGCATTGGATGTCGTTCTCGGAATACGCAAAATCCGAGCAAAAGAAATTTCTTTGCGAGGTCACAGAGGCGAGAGCAGAATACTGCAAAGGAATTGTAGTAACGATAACTCAGAGTCTTGAAATCCTTGGATACTTGGTCGATGCGCAAAAGTAGAGATGGTGCTTTCTGATTAGTTCGCTTTCAGTCTGCGAATTTTGATTTCAGAATCGAATCGCTATTCGATGATCAAAACTTTTTTCAGATACGCCGTTGTTCTGGGAAAGTCGTTGGTTATTGTGTCTCGCTCTTTGCCGATCAAAACGCCAATGATTTCCGAGCAGCCCATTGCTCGTGACGCTTCAGTTCTTCCAACTTCTTCAATGTGGAAGATTCGGGCCGTAGCGCTCATTTTGTCGATGTCTTCGCTGTACGCTTTCGCGAGCTCTGCCTGGTTGGTAACCACGCCCATGCAATCGTTTATGGAATGTCCAAGCAATTGGTATAAACCGTTTTCCATCTGTTGTTGCGAGCGAGGAGCTTTGAGTTCTTGGCTGCCGCGAACTTTTTCGGCTTCATAAAGCCATACGTCTCTGCCGTAGCATCGTCCGTTTTCTTCGCCCATGGTCATGTCTGTCGCACCGGGTCTGGCACCGTCGCCGGAACCGGGCCAGTTATCCTCGATGTTAGGAGCAAGGTTGATTGAGGCACCGTTTTTCTCCAGCAAGTTATAAACCTGCGGAGGGAGTGTTCTAAGCACTTCCTTGGCTGTTGCGACTGTCTCTGGTCGCACTGGTGCATGCCCGAATTTTGGAGGGATTACTCTGACGCGATCGAACAGCGGACCTTTGTTGTTGCCGATGTTTCGCGGGTTTCGTTGCTTCGCTCCGAATCCTATGCCGACGACAAAGAGTGCGATGCAGCAAACTAGTGCTGCGAACGCGAATGACCATGCTCGTTTCTTTGTTACCATCGTGCCCTTATCATACTGCGTCGTGCCGGAGTGTCGCAAGACTTTCCGAATCTTTGCTCAGGCTTGCGTCACTGAATACTCGTGCCTTGTCGTTAAATTAAGCGTGTCGAGTTTTGTCACTGCAAAATGTATGCACTGGGATGCGTTCCGACACACCATCCAATTGATCTTTACTCTTCGATATCGCGAAACAGTCTATTTAAGCGACTTTTGGAGCAGGTGATAAAATGGCGAAGGATCACTTTTGTTCATGGATAGATTGTAGGCGCGAATGAAACTAAATGTTCAATTTTCGCTGGTTCTATTGCTCTGGTCGCTGACAATGAGCCCCGGCATTTGCTCGACCGCTGATGGAGTCGAAAATAAAAGCGCTCAGGCGAAGTATCGAATTAGCTCTGTTTGTGTTGAGGGCAACAAGCTAATTCCAACCGACGAAATACTCGCAAGAATGAAGACGCAGGTCGGAGGCGAATTCATTCGGAACCAAGTTTTCGATGATCTAAAAACGATAAACGAAATGGGATTTTTTGAAACGAAGTCATTGCGGATTGTGCCAATGAAGCAAGATGATGGTCTCGTTAAGCTTATAGTCTATGTGAAAGAGAATCCAACTTTGACTAGATTCTCATTCGATGGAAATCACGTCTTCTCGACCGCTCGACTCTCTGAATTTTTTTCTAGCCAGATTGGTAAGCCCCAAAATCTTGCCGTTCTATCTAGCGCTATCGATAGGCTTGAAGCCGCGTATCACAAGGAGGGCTATATTCTGGCTCGAGTGACTGATGTTCAAGATAGTCCTGATGGATCCGTTGAATTGAAGTTAGAGGAAGGCCAAATTGGCGAAGTGCGGATCAAGGGTTTTGACAGGGAGCAGGAAGCAGTTGTTAGAAGGTCTATAAACATTCCAGCTTACTCGATTTACAACGAACTAAGCTTGTTGCGCGCCTTTATGCAGTTGTCCAGCGGAGAGAAAAATGAATTTGCAGAACTAGTGCGCAGAATTGCTCCCTCAGAAACGAAGCCATCAGTGTTCTCTCTAGTCGTAGAAAGAAGAAAACCTGAAGACAAAAGCATCTATGAACGTACGACTCTGAGAAAGATCTTGGAGCGTAGTCTGTTGCAAAAGGAGAGGAGCAACGTTGTTCCAGCTCTCTTATCGCCCAGTGAGAGGTTGATTCCGGGCGTTCGACCGTGTTGTGAACAATAATCGGTTGATACTGTCTGCGGTGCTTGATGCGCGGCTTTGTTAGCAGCGGTCGCGTGCAATACTTTGTGTAGTACTAGCGATTCGTTGCTAATGCGCTTTCGTTTGGCACAAACAGTTTCATTTTTCCAAAACGAGGATTTCCATTGTCGCTGTAGAAGTAGCTTCCAACGAGGCTATCGTCGTGTACCGTGCCTGATCGATTATGCATTACTCGCAATTCACCGTTTCGCTTTTCGAGAAAACCTACGTGATTTGTTCCGTCGCTGAACTTTTCTGTTCCTGCGATAATTCCGATCGGACCATCGGGGAATGAGGCAGCATCAATCTTGCCGTTTAGCATCACGGGTTGGAAACCGAGCTGCGGAAGCAACTCGCTCAGACCTTGACCCTTCGGATCGGTTACCCGAATTTTGAAGTCTTCGTTTTTCATATAGCCGGCTTCGACGAGCCAGGTGCTGACGGTCGCTGCGCACTTCACACCTGGAGCTACCTTTGTATTCGGTAGATCGCGTGCTTCGGCTGGGGATTTGTTACCCAGCTTGTTGCTTCCGACGCTATCGCGAGCTTCTGAGGCGAGTGTTTCGAGCGTCGGTGGCTTCGCGCCAGCCTTGTCGTCGGTTATCTCGACCGGGTGGAGATTGGCTGTGCTGTCAGGCTTCATCGCGATTGTCGCTTGCTTCAATTCGGCAAGTTCGACCTTTGACGGCGGCGGAACGGACAGTGCTTCTGAAAAGCGTGTGGCGTCTGTGCTTGCAGGTTGCGCGAGTTTGGATTCGATGCCCATGGTAAATGTTCAGATTAGTAAGTAGAGTGGCAGCTTTATCAAATTAACAGTTCAACGTAACCGGAACGTGACATGTACCCGTCACATATAAGGGACCTTAACTAGCGGTCGCTCCAGTTGGTCTTCATGCTTGCTCGGATTCGTGACAGCTAGACCAAGAACCACTATTGAAGTTTTGAACGAAGGAATGCTGGAACTGATATAACAAAGCAGTGAGCAATTCAAAACCGCTGGAAAAGTAATGAGCAAAACGCCACAACAGAAGTCACAGTTGACCGGGACTCCGGCTCGGAAAAGTGCTTTACTCACAATTGCTGTCGCCGGAGCGATGCTCAATTCGCCGCAACCGGCAATTTCGGCAAAAAAAATTGAGTCGAAGGAAACCGTTATTCAGCAAATCGTAGGTGACAGGGATTTGTCGCCGGAGACTCGGGCGTATTTTATTCTCAGGCTCGCGGAGGGTTACCTCGCCGGCATTGATGGCTCAAACTATGTGCCGAATCGAAATGATCCAAACAGAAGCACATCATTTCTCAAGCCAGGAGTTTGGGAGACGATGTTGGAACCTTGGGCCTTAGAGGTTTCTTCTGATACATGGCTCAATAATCGCGAGATTGGAAATTGGCATGAAAAGTCAGGCCATGCCGACGAGGCAGTCCAGACCGCGATGATTCAAATGGAAAAATCTTCGGACAAATATTCGAAGCATAGCATCGCGCCTGTTTCTGAAGATCAAAGACGAGGATGGCGTGCGGCGCTGCAATAAAATGTTAGAAGACGAATTTAGGTCGTGTGAGCAGAGTGCGACAATTGACGAAAAACGAATAACATCTGTAGCCTACATTCTCAGTCTTATGGCGGCTATTCCAAACGTAGAACCAGTCGTAGACGATTGGGCCTATCGCGCCCGCCGGCGGAAGCGCGATCTACAACCAAAGCAATATGCGCAAAACGAAATCGAGGCAAAAGAAGAAGACCTCTTAAGGATCGTCCGTCTTGTTGATAAACTACCAGCAGGCAATCACGTGAGAAGGAAGACTCATCGCGACTTGGCACTTTGGTATATGCAAATCGGTAAGTCGGACTTGGCGGAGAAGCAGAAACAGATTCTATTTGAGTTGGTCGGTATTCATGATGACAGCATTCTGTATCCGCAGAGTGCGGGCTGCGGTCGTTTGTTGTGGTGGAAGGCTCCATCGAAAATCAGTATGGGTTGTGGCATGGGTTAGACCGTACTGAACGCCTCCCGTTGGAAAATCATGTTGGCGAATAAACCGAAACTGGGACTCTCGCTGATGCCGATGGATGATTTCCGTCAGGCTTCGGCTGAGCTTTTCGAGAACGGGCGGATTGAAGCCGTCGAATGGAGCTTCGATATAATTTCGACCGACTCGATTGTTGAACCGTGGTTCATAGAGATTCTTGATTGCTTCAGTAAATCGGATGCTTTGACCGGGCATGGCGTCAATCTTTCGCCGTTGTCTGCGCGTTTTTCGGAGAGGCAGGAGGAATGGCTTTATCGTGCGCAAGAAGAGTTTCGAAGTCGAAAATATGTTCACGCGAGTGAGCATTTTGGTTTTTCTGAAGCTGGACCAATTGCGCATGGGGCACCATTGGCGGTGCCGATGAATCCCGAGTCGCTTCGACGAGGAAAGGAAATGTTGAAGCGTTATGCCGATGCGACACAATGCCCTGTTGGATTGGAAAATCTAGCATTTGCCTTTTGCTTGGACGATGTGAAACGGCAAGGAGATTTCATCGATAATTTGATTTCTGAAGTGGATGGTTTTCTGCTGTTGGATCTACATAATATTTATTGCCAGGTTGAGAATTTCGGGATTCAAGAACTCGAACTGTTGAATTCATATCCATTGTCGAAGGTTCGTGAAATTCATATATCTGGCGGCTCGTGGACTGAATCTGTCTCCGGCAAACGAGTGGCTGTCCGGCGAGACACGCACGACGATGACGTGCCGCAGGAGGTGTTCAGTCTTGCAACACTGGCTCTGAAACTTTGTCCGAATATCGAGTTCGCATTCCTGGAACGGTTAGGTCACACAATGCTCGATGCGGAATCGCAGCAAAAATTTCGCGAAGATTTTGAAACTATGGAAGAAATTTTGGAGCTGTGTTATGTCTGACAAGCCGCTACTGTCGGAATATCAAGACGCGCTTGTGGAGGTACTCTCAAGCGGTCTTCGCCAGGAAGAAGTTATGGAGAAACTGAAAACTGATGTGCGTTTTGAGAAGTTCCAAGATTACGTCAAGGAATTCGATCCAGATATGGTGGCAGTGGCGTGCGAGCTCATGGGCAAGTGGGCCGAACGCCTAGACGACGAAAAATCCACTCGTGACAAGAGCTAGAACAATTTGGAAATTAGTATACCAGCGGCCGATTATTTGGAAGTCAGCGCGGAGTAGCTGGTCATCAGGTTTTTGTAAGCAGGCAAATGATTCGACAGCAGCGTTCCCAGACCCTCGATGTCGTTGCGCCAATCGCGATGAAGTTCACACGCAACGCTAAACCAGTTCATTAGTTGCACACCGCTTTGTTCCATCCGACGCCAGGCTGCATCGCGCACAGTCGTGTTGAATGTTCCGGAGGCATCCGTGACAACGAAGACTTCATAGCCTTCTGCGATTGCGGACAGTGCTGGAAATGCTACGCAAACATCCGTGACTACGCCAGCGAGAATCAACTGCTTCTTTCCCGTCTTTTCCACCGCTGCTACAAAGTCTTCATTGTCCCAAGCGTTGATTTGACCTGGTCGCGGGATGTATGGCGCATCTGGAAACATCTCTTTGAGTTCTGGCATCAAAGGACCATTCGGACCTTTTTCAAAACTTGTTGTTAGAATCGTTGGCAGTTTGAAAAACTTGGCGATATCAGCCAATGCGAGCACATTGTTTCGGAATTCGTCGGGCGAAAAATCCTGAACCAACGACAACAAGCCTGATTGGTGGTCGATCAATAAAACAGCCGCATCTTCTTTCGACAGATGATTATATTTAGTCATGGGGTCTCCTTTTGTCGCTGATTGGTACAGTCGTTGGCGGCAGCCATAACGAATGTTATGCCGATGGCAAATGATTATTAGCGTATGTTGCCGCTACGAATATACACACTCTGACAACTATGATTCAAGCCAAACCTTGCGCGATTACTTCGCGAGCGCCGGCTGAAGTAATTGATCTACCGACTTCATTGCTTGTTCTGTCGTGGCTGCGATTGTTTCTGGATTGCTTCCGTGGGCTTTGATAAACGTGACATCTGTCACGCCGAGGAATCCCATCACTGCACGTAAGTAAGGTTCAACAAAATCGAAACTTTTCATTGGCTCGGCGTCGTACGCGCCACCGCTGGCGGTGATAATGAAAGCCTTCTTGTTGGTGAGCAAGCCCTTCGGACGTCCGTTGTCATAGCTGAATGTTTTGCCTGCTCGGACAATTAGATCGATGTACGCTTTGAAAACGGCTGGTACGCCGAAGTTGTACATGGGAACACCGAATACATAGGTGTCGGCATCGAATATTTCTGACAACAAAACATTCGACTGCGCCAGCAAATTCTTCTGCTCTGGAGTTTGCTGATCTTCCGGAGTGTAGTATGCGGCGACAATCTCTGCGTTAACAAATTGCAGATCGCTGTCACCGAGGTTGCGGTGGATTATCGTTGCTTGCGGGTTTGCTTCCTGCCACTTCTTCGCGAAGTAAGCGGTGAGCGATTGAGTTACAGACGTCGAGCCGCGTCCGCTCGAATCAATATGTAGCAATTTACTCATGGTTTCTCTCCTTCAGAATTCGATTCGTTCTCGATTCACTGTCTACGATATTCATGATAGGATGTGAGTATTGAACGGTCTATGGCTAATAGTTCGAATTGTGTGCTCGATCGTTCAAGAATGAAACTGAAATGGAACGCCTATAAATGGATACGCTTTCAGATGTTTTGAGTTCGGTCAGCTTCAAGGGGGCTATGTATGGCCTCGTTGAGTGTGCCGCTCCGTGGGGAATTCGCTTCCCTGCTGCAGAAGGGCATGTAAGATTGTTCATGGTTGTGCGGGGCGGCTGTATTCTTCAGTTCGATGGTGAGCCCGAAGCTGTCTCGCTGGCGGCAGGGGAGCTACTGCTTTCGCGCAATTACTCTGCGTGCGAATTGAAGGATGCGCCGAACAGTATTGTTCGTCCTATAGAAGAGACGTGCAGCGCGATGCCAACGCGCGGTCATGTGCTCAGGCTCGGCGGTGAGGGCGCACTGTCATCTTTGATGATTGGTTGTTTTACGATGGACGTGCATAACAACAATCCGTTCATGAACTCATTGCCCAACCTCATTCATTTGAAGTCGCAGCACGTTCAGGCAGAGCCGGGGCTGGAAGCAACTATGCGGCTGCTCGTTTCTGAAATTTCCGGGAGTGGCGCTGGAGGCGACATCTTGGTTGCGCGACTTTCGGATGCGATCTTTGTTCAAATAATTCGTGCATACATTGCACAGGTCAAAAACTGTAGGGAAACACCAGGCTGGTTGAAAGCTCTTGCCGACCCGCAAATCGGCGTGGCGCTGAATCTGATTCATGAAAAACCAGAGGCACCGTGGACGGTGGCAACGCTCGCCGAAGCCGTTAACATGTCGCGAACTTCGTTTGCAACGAAATTTTCCGGATTAGTCAACGAGACGCCGATCGATTATTTAACTTCGTGGCGCATGCAGCGCGCTGCTCTGTTAATGCGTGCCGAAGACAGAAGTGTTGAGGAAATCGGAGCGGCTGTGGGTTATATGTCGAGAGCCGCGTTCGCCAAAGCATTTAAGAAAGAATTCGGCCGTTCTCCTGGTGAGTTTAGAAGCGCGTCGACCGTTTGATCGGTCGAACCGCGCTTAACATCAGAAATCGGCAGTGGTATCAATTCCTTGGTCGAGTATGGAAGTTGAAGTTTCTTTTTCAGGTGAAACATCAAAGTTAGTTAAGACTTGAGTACCGTCAGATTTCCCTGCGAACATAAAGTAGACTCGATGTCTGTTCCTTTGAAGCAGATTGGTTTCGCCGTAATAAACACAACCACGACCTCCGGCTGGTCGTTCCTTCAGGTCTGGAAACCAACGCCGAAGATCTGATTTCGTAATAAGCGTCTTTGGATATGCCAAAGTCACTGCGAGCAGCTCCTTGGAATCTCCGACAGCACCTCCGTTTCGAGTGCTTACAACATGAGTAATCGGGCAATTTTTGTCGTAAGAATAATCGACCTTCTTGTCTGGAAACGAAGCTGTATGCATTGATTGATTGAAGATCTTTTCTAGTTTTTCGCGGTCATAGTCTGGAGTTTCGATAAGCTGTATCAAAACTCTGTACACTGCGCTTTTCGCTTCCGGGTTTTCCAACTTTGCTTTGCTCGGTGGTTCCACTTCACATTTTTTGAAAACACTGCGAGCTTCCGCGTCAGCTAGATCGCTTCCGTACCCGAATTTATAGAGTTTAACTGCTTCTGCAATTGCGTCATCTCGTTTGCCCATTGCCAAGAAAACTTTGCATCGTTGAATGATGGGTCGAAACCCCGGACTCCAATGCCCGCTCGCAGCCATGCTCCCACGCGGATTGTAGTAGTCGTCCATTTGATCGCAAACATTTAGAGCTTCTTCGTATCTGCTCTGCTCCACAAGCAGTTGGATAAGAGTTTGAGCGAGATCGAGTGTTCTATCATCAGCGGACCACTGGGTCAAGTCGTGCCAATCCTTGTTCGTTAGCCGTTCTTTTAAAAACGCTATGGCGTCGTCTTTCTTTTCCAAGTCAAAAAGACAATAGGACTTCCCGATAATTGCCCAAACAGTATCGGGCCATAAAATCAGTGAGTTTTCAAACGATTTTAGTGCGTGAGTGAGATTGCGATGCTTGTAATACGCCCAGCCTTTTTCAGCATACAATTCAGCCCTCTCCAGGTCCTTGTCCGACCCGAGGAGTTCGTCGGGAAGAACACGCATCTGCTCGCGAGACAAGACTGGGGGGTTGAGGTCCGGAAGCGCGATTGCAATTGGTGTGTTCCAATACACAAGGACGCCTAATAATGAGATCGCGCGAAGAATTTTCCACATAACAGTTACGATACCATGCAGATTGTCATCAATGAGTTCAATACCAGGCTAGAGGGTACATTACTGGTATGAAACGGAATGAGTTCTTATCTTTAACCTCCATTCGGTCTGCAATGGGCACCGTTCGTTGTCGTTTCGGCTTTTGGTCCGGGTTAGTGCTGGGCTCTTCAATGGTGTGGTGCCTGTGCCCTGTTGTGATTGCGGCTGACGCGCCTGGGACGCGCGTTTTGCAGGGAGGGACAGAGGCGACGGAATACATTATGGAGGGCGTGCCGAAGTACAGGGATGGCATGTCGGCGTTTCAGAATAAAGACTATGCGGCGGCTGAGGCGCTGTTCAAAGCTGGCGCCGCAAAGCTTGGGCAGGGTCAAGAAAGGGCTCGGGCAGAGTGTTTGTATCGGCAGGCCGCGTGTCTTGAACTGCTGGGTAAGGCTGACGATGCGGGCAATGTCTACAAGGCGGCGCTCCAGTTGTTTGAGCGATTTGATCCGGGCAACCCGATGAAGGCTGATGCGATCAAGAGTCTTCGCGAATTGCCTCCAGAGAAGACGGGTATCGAAAAGGATCGGTTGATGGTCGCGCCACCGGAAATGCGGATTCAGACGGCGATCAAGCAAACCGCCGAACTCTCAGGCGGGGCAGGTATTCCTGTGCTCGATGTGATCGACGAACGGGCGGTACCGCAAATGGTGCTCAAGTCATTTGTGGAAATGTCTTGTATTGAGACGGCAGAACTTGGAGCGAATGCATCGAATGTGCAGCAACGATGGCAACCGCTGATGGTGCACAATGAGCCTGCTGCGTTTACGATTGGTCAGAAGTTTCCGACCATTAATGTGACTGTCAATAAGCGTCGGTATGAGGTTCCTGTAGACCTTCCTGATGCACAGGGGTTGCATAGAATTTTGCTCGTTTCAAACAAAGAAAAAATTTGTGCGATTGATATGGACTCGCACGAAAGTTGGTTGTTGAAAATGAAGCCGCATAAGGATGGCACCGTCAGTGATATCGGATGGTCGAAATTGACTCACGTGAAACCGGGCTTCCCGCGCGCCTCGGCACGAGGCTTTGGTGGCGGCAGTAATGATGGTGAAGGCACCTTCGCGCAGAATTCTGGAACAGAAGATGATTCGCGTAGCTCTGCAGCTTCAAGCTTTGCGCGTGGTGGCAGCGGCGCAAACATGAATGACAGCAGCGGAATGAGCAGGTTCGGAAAAGACCTGTCTGGTCTCGAAGATCTAGAGAGTAAGCTTGGTCAATTAGGCGGCGGCAGTAGCTCGCGCGGAGGCGGTTCTAGTTCTTCGTCTGGATTGCCAGGAGAGAATCGTCGTGGAGGCCAAAACAGTTATCCAACGCGTAACAGTGGTTATTCTCAAAACGGCTATTCTTCCGCTGGTGGCTCGTCTAGCGACAGCGATTCCGGGTTTTAGTTATTTGCTCTAAATGCTATTTAGAAATTGAAGTCCGGCATCGGTAAGTATAAATTCGCGCTCGACTGATTTGACGTATCCCTTATTGGTGTAGTACCAGAGTGCCAATTCGAGTTCTTCGATGGATAGGTCCTGGCGGAAATCTACCAATTCGCGTGCTGTCGCTTTTCCGGTGGTAGCTATTCGATTCAACACCAAGAGGAATTTCTTAGTTAGAAAAGAGTTCGGACCTTTTAAAATTTCCGCGAGTCGATCCAAACCAGGGACCGTTATTTGATAGATTCGCTCGCCTTTTTCAATCAGCTCTTCTTTGAGCATTTGATCGAGTACCAATGAGAGCATTGGATCTGTTGGGTTTAAACCAAGAACGTCGATTATTAGCTTGTTTGACGCGCCACCCGATTTGGGTTTCTTCTGACGTGCATCAAGGAGAATCTGCAGAACTGCAGACTGTAATTCATCCTCAGACCAGTGGATATATTCATTGTTGCTGGGCGGCTCTTGAGGTGTCATGTGACTATCTTATCCGAAATTTTGTTCAGGCTGCTGAGAGGAAATGATTGATCTAGAAAAGCCACAATATGGCAACAATTTTTCGGTAGTATGTTTTTCTGTTTCGATTTAGTAGGCAATTTAAATGACCCAACCTCTGAACAAGAGTGCGGACGATGGCGCGGCCACCGTCAACTCGAGAGCGGCTAGCAGTGGGCAGGATTCGAAGGAGTTTCTCAGCTTCGAAGGGAACGCCGGTCGTGACGCACGGGACAATGACGACCATAATGCGTTGGACCAATACCGGATGGCAGATGCAACGGGAACGGTCAAGGGGTCTGGTCCTGCTGGGGCTCAATCTGAGGGGGGCAAATCTGTCGGTGAGCGTCCACCTGAATGCGACTCGCTTGCTCGGTTTGGATTTCCTGAGGGATTGGATATTTTCGATCCGGATGATGAAGAATCTTCAGCGGACGTCGGTTGCGCTGAGAAAACAACAGAAAGTGGTGGCAAAATCGCATCGAAACCGCACTCGCCTGAAGACTCGCGCGTCGCTAAGGCATCGTCGGAAACGAAAGGTGGCAACGACGCATTCCCGAAAACCAAGGGCGATGACAAGGAAATGTCTGCGACAAAGGACGCTGGAAAAGGACCGAGTCTGGATGGCATGGCTCAATGGTTTGAAGACAACTTCGACAATTTAGACAAAGACAAAGACGGCGTTATTTCCAAAACGGAGTTGGACAAGGCTTTGCTGGATCCGAAGCTTGCCACCGAGGATGGTGCTGTTTATTTAGCTACGGCCAACGATAAAACATATGGCTGGGCTGAACATTTCGGTTCGAAATCAGATGGTGGAGAGAATCCCAAAGCGGGCATCAGTCGAGACAGCTTGACGAAGATGCGCGAGGCGGCGAAGACACAAGAGTCTACGGAGAATCGGGAAAAGTTAGGAATTAGCAAGCTCGATAATGATAAACACAACAACATCGATCAAAATGGTGATAACTGCATCACGAGGGCAGAACTCGATGAGGCTCTTAAAAAGGACCACTGGACAACAGAGCAAAGAGAGAACCTCGAGAGCTTGAAAAAGAATTTCTCTGAAGTGGCTAAGACGACCGACGACTCAGTTCCCGCAACTTTTTCTGAAGACGCAGGTATTCCAGGTTTTGATTATGTTTCAGGATTGAAGGAAGAATTTGTGAGTCCGCTCGACATGCAGAAATACAGCAGCGATGAAGCGAAATTTGTAAATGGATTGAAAGAGTCGATCAGTGACAATGTCGAGAATCGAGAGTCGAAATTCCCAATTGATCAGCACGGCTTAGACAGTTGTTTTCTGCTTGCTCCACTTGAAGCGCTGGAGAAGGAGCAGCCCGGTGCGATGGATAAGATGATCAAGGATAATGGTGATGGCACTGTTACGGTGACATTCCCTGGTGATCCGGAAAAGCCTGTAACGATCGCGAAACCGACGCAAGGTGAGCAGGCGGAATTTACTAATGGGAAAGCGGGAATTATCGAAAAAGCATTTGCCGAGTATGTTTCAAAACTTCCGGAGGAAGAGCAGAAGAAGTATATGGAACATCCCGTCGAAGGGAAACCAACTCTAATTCAGCATCAATTGGACGGAGGCGGTTTTACTGACTCGGCGATGAGTTTGTTGACGGGGACCGAGGCTGCAAGGCAGCCAGTGAAGCCGATGTCCGAGCAACAGATTATCGATTCGCTGACTGCGGCGACCGAGAGTCATCAACTCATAACTATCGGAACCAATTTGTATGCGGGCGGAGAGGGTTCTGGTATCTCTCCAGCACACGCATACTCAGCCAGTTTCGATCCGAAGACTAACATGATTACGCTGACGAATCCGTACAAACCAGGCTCGCTAGATCCGGCGGAGCCGACAGGCCCCGACGGTTCGCCTGTCGACGGAAAGAGTGATGGATCGTTCACTTTGACGATCGAGCAGTTTAAACAATACACGGATCACTTGTACATTGGCAGGACTAAAACCAATTGATCGTCTCTAATGCCCGTTTCTGGTCTGCTGTTGGCATTCAGTTTTTGTGACCTGGTGCCGGAACTTGAACATCCTATCTAGCTTGCTTCGTGTCCAGGCTCCCATAAAGGGATTGCTCAGCGGTGCCAACGGCAATTCGTATTCGACATGGTCGATCAGCTCGCATTCAGACTCGCTTATCGGCTCGACAATATGCGTGTGCAACCAGTATGAAAATGGTCCGCTAATCTGTTTGTCGGCGAATTGCTTTCCTTCAACATAATCACAATGCTCTGCAACCCAATCGAGATGTACAGGTCCAATGTGCATTCTTAGTATTGCTCGCTGACCATTTTCAGGACCGTCCGCTGGCTTCACGACAGAAACGTTTTCCCATGGTGGTATGAGCTTTTGCATAGTTCCAGGGCGCCAATGCCAGTCAAGCACCTCCTGGGCGGATGCTTTTATTTTTGATCTCATCTCGAACGATTCACGGATTGTCATTCTCTGATACTAGCGTATCGAAGTGAAAATGCAGTGAACAAAGTTGCTATCGAAGCTTTAACAGGATTTCCAATCCTCCGGCACTATCCGTGGTGGTCTCCATCGGTAACTCGCAGTGGCGAAAAACGCTCAGCATCTTTGTGTTAGTCGGCAACACAAGTGCGGTGAACGCCTCTACGTTCCTAGATCTAGCAATCTTTGTCAGATGCTTTAGGAGTAATGTGGCTATACCCAGTCCCTGGTATTCTTCGCTGACAACAAACGCCAGTTCGGCGTTAGAAGATGGCGGAGCGTTTTTCGCAATTATGTAGCGGCCAACACCGGCTGGCACAAGTTCATCGTCATGTTTCACGCTCGCCATCAGTGCGACGTGGTGGATAAAGTCGACTTCGGTAAAGAAAGCCAGTTCTTCGTCGGTCAGCTCCGTTTTCGGAGTGAAAAATCGGAAGTAAATCGATTGAGGACTGAGGTGGCGCATTGCCTCTTTGAGTAGCGGTTTATCATCAGCGTGCACAGCACGTATTACAAGCGCTCTTCCATCAAGCAAGCATTCTTCGGCATAGTATTTTTCAGTTGCGGTGGTCATTTATACTTTTTAGCCTGCCGGATGATTAACCATGCCAAAAATTCACTGAAGATCACATGAAAAGTTTTGTGTGTAACAGTCCAGCTGACTCTGTTTTGATCAGGATAATCAGACAAGCAAAGCGGTAAACAATGATAGCAACCATAGGCTTACTCACAAATTGACGCACTTCCATTGGTGGCGTTTGAAACTGTTTTGTAGATAACGAGAGCGAGAACTATCGAGCGTGTCGTCCACAATGCTGTTCTGAGCCAGTTGCTGAGCACCAACCAATGATGCGTTGACGCGGAGTATCCGATACCGCACAACTTTGCATGACATGGAATGGAACAGCAAGCAGTCGATATCCAAATTCCAACGACCATAGCGAAACATAGCCAGAGCAGCCAGCTATCAGATCGCTTCCACAAAATAGCGAGCAGAAAAGCAGAGAAAATTTCTGTGATCATTGGCATGGCGACGACAAGCGAAGTGAGCTGTCTGTGCTTCTCAGCGTACGATTGAAATCCCTGAACACCAACGGAATCGAAGAGCGGGTAGTGAACAATCTGAACAAACCAAATCAGTCCGGTCATAAACCATGTGGCAGCGGCATTGAGGATTAGGAGGATTATGTCGATATTCAATTTTTGCCACCTTAAAGTCAGGTCCGCATCCCACAATCACAATGCTGATTGTAGAAGTTCCGGTCTCGCGAGAGCTAAATAGTGGAAGGCCGTAATCACAAGAGAGTGCGTGATAATGCCGGTTCGAATGGACTCATCGATCTCCCGTAATGCAACCGTCCTAATTCCGATTCGTTCCGTTCCACTATTATCAAAACGAGGTGATTCTAGTTGGCGAACACCTTCGGCCAGATAGGTGTAACAAAGGTTGTTTTGCAGTGCCGGATTGGGGTGATTTTTTCCGAGGAGGGTCCAGCGTTCAGCTACACAACCGGTTTCTTCTCGCAACTCACGAATCGCCGCAGCATGCGCATCGATGTCGGTGTTATCGACACAGCCTCCCGGAATTTCCAGAGTCAAATCCTCAATTCCGTGTCGATACTGTTCAACCATGATCACTTCATTTTCATCTGTGAGAGCGATGATGTTGACCCAGTCACCGCAGCTCAGCGTATAGAATTTTCCCTCTTTGCGCTGAGTGCATTTACTAGTCGATACGACCTTTTTGACACTGAATATTTTGCAGTCGGCCAGCACTCTTGTTGAGACTGTCTCCCAGAGGAGCCAGTTTTTGTTTTCCATCAAGTCGGTGCGGAGGTTTGTCATATCTAATCCCGATCGCCTCATAGTTTGCACGGCTTCACAAATTTAGTTTCCGCCATCCGGGTGAACGGAGCGTGAACAGTCATTCAGAAGTTCAGTTTCGGGACCTTTATCTAAACGTCGCCTCGAATTGGGAAAAGGCAAAGCAAGATGGTTTTAGTTCTAACGCGACGCTTAAGACCGCAATTCCTTTCGTCCGCAGAGTTAGTTGAAACTTTTGAGTTCTCACACCCATCTCACATTTGCTCGTTACTATCTTTTCTGTGCGCATGTAGAGGAATCAGAAATGACAGGCAACGTAAAAATGGCGCCCGAAGTCGCTTTTCAATCGGGTCTCGATGCGTACAACAACGGCGATTACAAATCCGCCGCAAAATCATTCGCCTTAGCGGCAAAGCAGAATCCGGATGACGCGCGCTATCATTTCTATCGAGGCGCCTCATTTCTCAATCTGGGCAAGGCTTACGAGGGCACCACCAGCTTGGACAAGGCGATCGACTGTGACCCGGCCAATGCTGAAGCGTATTATCTCCGAGGTAAATGTTTCATGCTCGGGCTTGATGACGAGCGAGCTGCTAAGGACTTTTCCGAGGCTGTTGCGCGTAATCAACACGAAAGCAAATACCACTACGAACGAGCAATAGCCCACATAGAGGGCAAGCGATACATCGCTGCACTGGTAGACTTCGAAAACTACTTTAGTCTAACTGCTGAGCCAACCGCCGATTCGTTGTGCCACTATGGTTGGTGCTTAGCCGGTCTGGGAAGCACCGACAAAGCCATGGAGTTTTACAAGAGAGCTTTAGAGTTGGATAAAAATTGTGCCACAGCGCAGTTTTACCTCGCCTCGCTTCAGTTTGACCATAGCAACTTCGATGACGCGTTAGGCAGTTTGAAGCTGGCGCAGCAGCTCTACGATCAAGAGAAAAACAAGTAGATTTAAAGTGGTCGATGAGGCCAGATTGATTGCAAAGCTTTCTAATTTTGCATTGCAGCCGATCGCAATCGATAAAACAGTTGCTTCCATTTATCTTGAAAGTCATCACTCACGGCCGAGATAGCCCAATCCAATACTGGTCAATTCAACAGTTACACTAGACCCGATTGAACTGACAATAGACACATCTGCCATAGGGGTGTCGATCATGACAAATTTCGAGAAAACCGCACAAACCAGCCCGCTGTTCGAAGGTTTGGAAAACTCACTCAGTGCTAGCGCCAAGTTCGTCCAGGAAACCTGGTCGAATCCTGAGGCTCGCGCCCGCCAGTGTGCAGCAGTGGCTGATGGAGTGATAGTTGGCGGACTAAAAGCGATACCTGACCGCATCATCAATCATCCAAAGGAGACAATTGAGACCGCCGCTAGTGGTCTCGTCATAGGCGGAGCCCTTGGTGCGGCGGCCGCACTAGAGAGTCCTGTTATAGCCATTGGTGTCGCGGCCGGTGCCACGGCCCTGACGTGCAAATATGTTTATGACCTAGGCACGAGACTTTCAGGAGAGCACCGACTGACTGGTTCGCTCGACAATATTTGGAAATCCAATGACTTGGCGACGTGCGCGAAATCTCTCCCGGCAATAGAACAAGTTCTCGGCAAAGAAACTTTTGACTTGGCTCTACTGGGCACCACTGGTAGTTACGGCTTCAAAGGTGGTGGCACTCTTGCCTGTATGTCTCTTCGACCGCCTTTGAAGTTGGCGTTCGCAAACGCGGCGGCAGGCGAAGTTACTGCTAAACCGCTCCCGTCTGAATCTTCAGCCAAGCCGGAAACCTCTTTCGCTATGGAAGCTTATCGAGACCGAAGCGGCTTCATCAGATACGATAGAAAGGCTCCGGAAAAGTTTAACAACATCATTGAGCAACCGCTCAGCACGCGCTTGGACCATCTGGAACAGTTGGTTAAGAGTGGCAAAAAGGGAGAGGCTTACGACTTTGTAAACGCTAACCTCGAATGGTATGGAAAACGAGAGAGCGCCTACGATTCTGTTCACGGCAGGGCTTCAAGAGCGATGTTGTATATCGGCACGAGTCTCTGGTCGGCTGTTCATGAAGGCAATGCTGGAATGGGCAATAAAGCCCTTCAACTCATCAAAGAGATGCGAGCCGAATTTGCACACGAGAAAACCGATTGGCCGCTCAAAAACGTAACTGCCGAGCAAGCCGGTTCTCCGGAACGAATCAAAGCACTGTCCGACAAACAACGAGTACTCGAAATTGAAAAATTGGTAGATGCTGGATTTCATAGCGATGCTTCGAAAATCGCCAATTGGGGCTACGTTATTCACCGTGATGCCAGGCACGATTTTCTCCGAGACAGCTTCGACATGGTTTTGCTTGAAACAGCAAAACTCAGTTTAAAGCTTACAGATGCCTCAGTGCCGAGATGCCGAGAGCGGCTCGACGCGCTGAAGAACGCCGTCGGACTGAAATAGAGAGTACAAATTGATCAGTGCGTTGTTTGTCATGAGCGGCATACTCAATCTCAATGACCAAATTATGAGCTCATTAGCCTAATGTGGAGGCTTGACTCCTCGACCTTCCGCTGGCGTGTGGTCGGACAGAGGGTTCGAACGAAACTTCATATAATTTGGTCCATGACCACGTTCGTAATGAACGCCGGAATCGAGATTTCCGTCATCGTAAGCATTATCTTTGTTCTGAAACCGAGTGTTGTTGCCGAGTCCCGTGTCTCTAGACGCCGCGTTCTTCAGCGCGACATCGCCGGTGTCTATCTTTGTATCCAAACGCTCATATCCATCATCAGCCTTCGCCCTTTGCGGAGGGTTCGATCGAAACTCCCTATAATTTGGTCCATGACCACGTTCGTAACGAATTCCGGAATCGAGATTTCCGTCATCGTAAGCATTATCTTTGTTCTGAAACCGAGTGTTGTTGCCGAGTCCCATGTCTCTAGCCGCCGCGTTCTTCAGCGCGACATCGCCGCTGTCTATCTTTGTATCCAAACGCTCATATTGTTTTGCCTTCCACGCGACCAATGGTTCCGCGATCGCAGAACCCATAAACTTCCCTGCTGCCATCGATCCAAGTTTCGCACCAGCAGCAGCCTCCACAGCAGTGACTGGCAATCCGCCAACAGTTTCCGCAAGATGATGCGATGCATTATACATGTCGGCGTTGGTGGTGGCAGTCGCGGCCATATAATACGATTCAACCAGAGGCTTGCCAACAAACCAGGCAGCGAGAGCTCCTCCGGCAGCCTTCCCGACGGGTCCGGTTTCTGGCAGTGCAACCTTCATCGCGGATCCGATCCCAAATCCTATTCCAACGTTCGGCAAAATATTTTTTGCATCAAACGAATTCACAAACGCTTGCGGAACCTGAGTCACAGCCTCTTTTGTCACAGTCAACAAGCGTTGACCTAGCGAATCAGATGCAGGACCCATTGCGTCCGAAATGAATTTATCGCGCAGATCAATGCTGATGAACTGATTATCTCTGAGAACTTGATTCAATTTTTCCGTGTTGGTACCCGCAGGCTTCGCGCCCGCATCTGCTTGGTCTTGTCCCATTTGAATTCTCCAAAAAATCGAACGGCAACCGCACCAGCACTAATTCCGGGCTAGTCGGTGGAGTGAGCTATGATGAAAATGATGACTGAGTGAGTGACCTATGTCGCAAACATAGTTCGCGAAAGTGACGCTATCGTGACTGGCAAAGTGACGTAATCGTGACGGGGGCAGGCAAACGTGACGATCTCTCGTCGGTGCTTGGCTTGTCATCAAGACAGACGGTTGTTTCAGGCGCCTCAAACCCAAAGCGAAGTCCGGTTAAGGTGCCTGCGCAGGGACTGTGCTAGAAATAATACACGCGGCGTTTCAATCGGTTTACTGCGATGAATTGGGAAATCTCATCAGCCAGCACCAGGCATTTGCTTGCATATTTTGATGATTGGACTCTTGCGAAAGGAAGAGACTATTTCAAGCGCGGATATGTCGAGAGAATGTGGACGGAGAGGAACGGCGACGTTCATGGATTTGTTAAAGGTTCAAACAACCGAGCTTACCTTACTGAACTTTATCTCGATGAGTTTCGTCTTGAGTTGGAAAGCAGCGAATGTTCTTGTCCTATCGGCGAGGATTGTAAACATGCCGCAGCGCTCTACATCGCTCATCTGGAGAATTTTTCCGAGCAAGAAATAATCCAATCCCGGGAAGCAAAGCTTCGACTGCTGCGAAAGCTGGTCAGTTTGTCGGGTTCGGCGAGGGATATTAAAAGGCTAAACGATTTAACCGCCCAAATGGAGCCACCGCCTACGGTGGCAACGCTTCCCCTTGAGTTGCGTCGAAAGTTTGAACAAATTGCCGACGTTTTAGGCACAACCACAAACAAGGAAATTGAAGTTAAGCCACCGGCGAAAAAAGGATCCCGACAATCCATGGTCGTGTGGGTTTTGAAGAAGACGCGCAAACGAATGGATCTAAACATAGAAGTTAAGTCGGTTTCTGTCCTGAAGGACGGTTCTTTTGGAAAGGTAAATGATCTTTGGCTAGATAAACTGCTGTCAAATCCTCCTGCATACGCGACCGAAGAAGATACGAAAATAGCGCGATTTTGGGATCGTATTTCTCAGGGCTCAACAGGATACTGGACATCGTCTCATCATCTCACCGACGCCGATCCGGAACTTGTATATCTCCTGATGAAAAAAATTCTGGCAACCGGTCGCTGCCACTTTGAAGACGTCAATTCGCGGCCTCTTCAACTTGGTCCGGCACTACCCGGAGTGCTGAAATGGGAAGAGGTTGAGCCGAAAGCTTTCGGATTGGTTGTTGAAGCAAAAGACGGTGACAAGTTTTATCCTTGTCTGAATTCGTCCATTCATCAGTGGTACGTTGATCAGGACGCTAGTGTTTGCGGACCGGTAGAACTTCAGTTTAGGTCTGAGATTTTGAAACATATTTCTAACATGCGTCTGCTATCGCTCGACGAGCTTGACCGACTTCCGATACTTCTCAGCGACCTTGGATTATCTAGTTTACTGCCACCACCACCAGCCTCAGGGAAATTTGAGGTTCGGTTAGTTAAACCTATACCGACGTTGGAGGTAAAGAAGATAAGAGCCAATGTTGATTTGGTAAGCGAAGAGCGTGAAGTGTTAGCGCGCTCTGGTGACAAAGTCAAAGTGGCGGTGGTATCAATGACGGTGCCTTCCTTTGACCAGGAGCCTCGCGTTGATGAATCAGGTAAAACGATCGTCGAAAAGGTTGATGCTGCGGCGGCGAAATTATTGACACAGCCGCTTGAACGCCTGGGTTTTGCCGAAACCGAATCGCGAGTTTTTTCCGACGGACCCGGAAAACGATATCTGATATCGCTTGACCCCGGATCATGGATTGATTTTGACGATAAGAAAATTGCAGAACTACGTGCTGATGGTTGGCAGATCTCCGACGAAACAAAAAATGCTTTGCTGCCACTCGAACCAGATAGCGATGATATTGAACTCGAGATTAGCGGCGAAAGCAATTGGTGGTTTTCGCTAGCTCTAAATATATCCTTCAACGGAAAATCAGTGCCGCTCCTTCCGCTTCTGATCTCCGCGATCCGCCGCTTGCGCACAAGCGACTCGCTGGGTGATTCGCTGGATTCGCTAAACAAAAACGGAAAATTCGTTGGACAACTACCTGATGGAACGCTCATAAGTCTGCCATTCGAACGGATTCGATCGATACTTCAATCGCTGAAGGAATTGATTGAAAAAGGTTTGGACCCGGACAACAAAATGCCTGTTGTCGACGCCGCTGAACTGTTGGAGGACGAGACGCTTTCGCGATCGAATTTTATTGGCGCCGATAAAATCCTTCGACTAGTAGACAGCCTTAAGTCACTTTCTCAAATTCAACCGATCGACGATCCAGAAAACTTTGGCACCAAGCTTCGAGATTACCAGAGAGAGGGCGTGGCTTGGTTGCAGTTTATGGCGCAGCACGAATTCGGCGGTATTCTCGCTGACGATATGGGTCTGGGTAAGACTATCCAGTTGCTCGCGCACATCTGTTTAGAGAAGCAAAACGGTCGTTTGACGGCACCGTATTTGGTGATCTGTCCGACAAGCGTTTTGCCAAATTGGCTCGCGGAAACTAAACGATTCGCACCGCAACTAAATGTGATGGCATTTCACGGACTTGGTCGCCTCGGCATCGTTAAGGAGATAGCCGATGCAGACATTGTGGTTTCAACATATCCGATTATAAGCAGAGACACGGATATGTTATCGAAACTCGAATGGCATGGCGTTGCTCTCGATGAAGCACAGGCAATTAAAAACCACACCACAAAAATGGCACAGGCAGCGCGCAGTCTGAAGTCTAAACACAAGTTCTGCTTAACCGGTACGCCTGTCGAAAATCATCTTGGCGAACTTTGGTCGCAATTTCAGTTTCTTTTACCTGGTTTATTGAGTGATGCTGCGACCTTCAAAAAAGTCTTCCGAGATCCGATCGAAAAGCTAGGCGATGCGCAGCAAAGGAAAATTTTATCCCGCCGAGTCAAGCCATTCATCATTCGTCGCACAAAACAAGAAGTCGCACAGGAATTGCCGGACAAAACAATTATTGTGCAGAAGGTTCAGCTCGAGGGACCACAGAGAGATCTGTATGAAACTGTTCGGTTGGCAACTAGTAAAAAAGTACGAGACGAGATTGCACAAAAGGGTTTTAAACACAGCCAGATCATGATTCTCGATGCGCTTTTGAAGATGCGCCAAGTCTGTTGCGATCCTCGTCTTGTAAAACTAAGCGCAGCATCGAAAGTAACTACAAGCGCCAAACTCGATCGGCTGATTGAAATGTTGATCGAGCTTGTCGAGGAAGGCCGCAAGATTTTGGTCTTTTCTCAATTCACGAGTATGCTGCAATTGATCGAAGATCGCTTGATTGAAGAAAACTTGGGATTTGTAAAACTCACTGGCAGTACCAAAGACCGGGCCACACCTGTCGACGAATTTCAAAACGGCAATACTCCGATTTTTCTGATAAGCCTTAAGGCGGGTGGAACCGGCTTGAATCTCACCGCGGCGGATGTGGTTATTCATTACGATCCCTGGTGGAACCCATCTGTCGAAGAACAAGCAACTGACAGAGCGCACCGAATTGGACAGACCAAGAAAGTTTTCGTGTACAAATTCATCGCAGAAGGTACGATTGAAGAGCGGATGCAGGCGCTGCAAGAGCGGAAGCGCAGTATCGCAGCTAGCATCTACGATGAACAGGGCAACTTGAGCATGAAATTTAGCGAGGAAGATCTGGAGTCGCTTCTTCGACCGATTGAGGATGGTGCAATTTGATGTGGCGTATTTATTCCGCCACCTGCAATCTTGTCTCTAAATCCGAATAAAGATTCCTAATCACTAATGTGATCAGCTCGCACTTCCAGTACCCTAAGCGAGCTGAGATCTAATGACATGCCGGAATCGACAGTTTTCAGAGCAAGAAGAGTTGAGATGCAGGACTGCAAAAGCAGTCGCGGTCTTTTTTTGCAAGAATTACCGTATCGAACAATCGCGATTCTGG
>JBGAHZ010000056.1:0-49773 GCA_044225915.1 Obscuribacteraceae bacterium (SeqCode) | reverse complement strand
GCCTTCGATAGTCATCCAGAGCGCTTCGTGCGCTCATCTCCGCGAGTAGCAAAAGTGCCTCTGGAGGTTTGGATTAATCCTCCAGAACAACAAAACGACGATACCAAATACAGTATCAGTATTATCAGCACTGTTTGATATCAACAATTAAGTTTCATTGGACGTTTCTCGAAAAGCTTATCACTAGGGCTTTTCAAGAAACGTTTTTCAATTATCTATATTTTGGGGGTACCAGTTCCGAGGGATCTCGGCAGTTTTTCTATTCAGAAATTTTTTGAAAAAGTGTCTCATTTTTGTTGACACGTTCCGGCTGACCTTCTTTAACATGATCGCAATTTCGATGATCACTGGCTGTGCCGTCATCGTTGGTGGCCCAGCTTGGGCAATCGCCGCAGCCGTAACTGGAACAGTGATTTCTCTTGCAGCTAATGCAGTTGCTGTGCGACCGCCTCCGCAAATCGAGTATGACCCAGACAGGTAAGGAGTAAGATTCTCTGAGTAATCGTGTGCGGAAGGGAGAAATCCCTTTCGCACTGATTTAAGAAAAACAAATCGTCTCCTTGCACTAATATAGTATTGTGTGAATTAGTTTGAGGAGAAGTTCCAGATTTCTGGAATTCGAATATTCATGGACAAGATTGAAGAGGGCATAGAGGCCCGTATATCAGCTGAGCTGTTTAGGGGCGAGCATGTAATGTTTTGGGGACCGGGTTCAGTGTCTGCCGAAGTTCCGAATAACATAAGCAACAAAAATATGATTTTACTCCGCTTTTTACTACTGTTGAACTTGAGTGCTTTTGTCGCGCTATTAGGCCTTCTTGTAAATCGTCAGGAACCTGATATGGAGACTCTTTGGGTTTCCTTGATTTGCATCGTTTTCTTAGCATCACTTTTGCTAGTAGGAAAAATCAGGACAGAGTTGAAGGCGATCTCCGATGTGGCCCGAGAATATTTTGTGCTGACAAATGATCGACTACTTCGCGTCCGAAAGGATGGGATACAGACATTTGCCTACAAGGGCGACATTCTGAGGTTTTCAAAGAAAGAAAACAATGTCGTGATTTCGTTGGCTGGAATGGATGTTGAAATTGTAGTTAACGATGATTCTATTTGCAGTCAATGAACGTGCAGATCCAACATTTCCATCACTTGATGAGAATTACCTTACAAAGGCGATGCGAGGGCGCCGTTAAAGCAACCCACACATCTCGTACGTGATTCAAACATTGTCTGTCAGCGGATCGTTAATGCTCGGATAACTCGTATGATGAGAACATGCCTTAAAACATAATAGATATTATCTGTATTTTTAAGCCTCTAAAATGCAACCAGAAATCCAACCTAGTGGCGCATGAATCAAATTCATGCGCCACTTTTTTAACGGGATTGAGGCAGGGTGCCGCCTCTTCTATTTTGGCTCGTGCTGCGACCGAACTCAATCGTTTTGGCCTTCTGCGTCTTTGTTTTTTGACTTCGGGTTGCACGATCGATTTGTCTGCAGGCGGCACGCGTAGCCGACGAGGATGTGTGGATGAGAAGACGAGTGATTGAGTATGGGCTTGATGTGACGAATAACAGCAAGGCGGGGCCTTCGTTTAGTTTGCCTCGGTCGAAGAGTTGTGTTGAGAAAACGGGGGTGTGTTCCACGGTTTGTTATGGCAATGGAATCAGGTACCAGAGCCTGGCTTCGAAGGCTAAGAGGGAGCGCCATTTTAGAACAGTGGAGTATTTGTTGGAGAATGGAGGATCGAGTTTATTGGCGGAGAATCTGGTGAGTCTTGTTGATTCTGTTCGTCCAATTGATTGGATTGCTTCTAAAGTTTCTGGTGGTAAGACTGAGATTCCATGGACTTTTCGGATACATGATGTTGGGGATTTTTATTCGGTTGCTTACGTTCAAGCGTGGGTAAAGTGGTGCGTTTGAGACCGGAGTGTAGGTTCTGGTTTTATACTCGTTCCTTTGTTGAGAAGTTGATGTTTAGTGCGCTTTCGGAGTTGGCGTCGTTGTCAGGGATGGTTGAGTATTGATAGTGAGAATTATGAAAAAGGGATTTTGGCTTTTTCGTCTTCTGAACCTGGAATTTGGCGTTTGGCGTCTTGCTATACTACACGAGATAAAAGAATGTATGCCACCGAATTTGATACCGCTGGTTGGTCGGGTGGCTAAGGTTGGTGAGTCGGTTTCGTTTCCTAAACATCATGGAGGACGGCATGTAGAGCCCATTATTGTTGATGGGGTGACTGTGTGTCCGCAGGTTTTAGGAGTGTACAAGTTGCAGCCGATTAACGGGTATGCGCGACCTTGTCAGATGCGTGGGTATTGTTTGCCTGGTTGATTGAGATTCGGCCGTGGCTCTTGGTGGTCCACCGCTTCTTTATTCGGGCAAAACCGCTTTCAAAGTCAATCTCGGTTTCTTGAGTCTGTTTTTCTGGTTGATTTTGAAGCGCTGCTTTGCGTGTTGTGTTTGGTGCGGCGGTGTGTCGCAGGCTTGGAAGAAGATGTATATGAACACGATTTTTTCAATTCTTGGTTGATGCGCTTAAATGGCCCATCACGACGCACTTTTGGTTTTGATACTCCGCCTTTTTTCGCCATTGTACTTTTAATTGGTTTTACAGCAAGTACTCTACAGAGCTTTGCTGGTGCATGGTTATGCGACTGCCAGAATGAAGACACACATAACATCGAAGTTTCCGCAAAGTATGGCGCCGCTTTTTTCGGATTTCGACTTCTTCTTCGAGTTCCTTTAACCGGCGCTGCGTTCGTGTCTGTGTCTCCCTAAACGAGGGGCAGTCCAACCATCCAATCTATCAACGACGACTATAAACAATCATATTCTGACTATAAGCATCACAATCCAGGTTAAAACGCAATTCTGCGTTGGGATTCATACTTTTGAGGGACGACAGCAAGTCACAAGAAAGCTAATTTGTTAGAAGAGTTTGGTGCAGCCGCACAGTTGTCATGACAAAAAAAAACAACAGCACTTATTAACAACAAAATTGTCCGTGTTCTTCTAATTGAGGACAACCCTTCCGACGCGGAGTTGTTGGAAGAAACACTTGAATCGAAAAAAATAGAGATAGAAATTGTCTGGTCAGATCGTTTGCGCGATGGAATAGTGAAATTGCAAACTGAGGCATTCGACGCCGCTTCCCTTTGTGTCTATGATGAGCGAGACACTTCCGTAGGTGAAATGCTCTGCCATGTCCGCACCCTCTGTAGTGGCATCGAATCGAAAATAATCAGATCGCTCTGGTTACGATGAGAGCTCGAAAACCTTTTCCCTCTAGTTGTCAGGCTGAGATCGCTCGCGCATTGTCGAAGTTCATACTGACAGCCACAGAGCGCGGAAGTTCTTAGCGCTTGCGGTTCCTCGCAGAGCGCGCGCTAGCTAGTTCCACATTACAACCGAAAGATTAAACAGATTCTGTGCGCTGCGCCTGCGCCGTCGTTGAATTTTTCATCGCTAAGTTAATAGCCTTAGTTCATCTTTTGATTTTGATTCGAGAACTTCTTCCAAAACCAAAAACCAGTTTCTTTTATTTATCACGAACCTTCTTTCAAGTCTCCTCGGGCGACTGTGTTGTAATCCGCATGGACAGCCGCACAGCAAAACATCTCATCGCCCGCAAATGGCGCAGCTAGCGCCTGGAATTTTTAGGAACTGCGATATGACTGAGCTAATCAGCGCACTTCCGGTGATCATCTCGTTGGTCATCATGGAAGGCTTGCTTTCGGTTGATAACGCAATGGTTATCGCCGCAATGGTTTCTCACTTGCCTGAGAAACAACGTGGCAAGGCATTGACGGCTGGTCTTGCGGGAGCTTACATCTTCCGTGGTTTGACCTTGCTGTTCGTGTCTTACATCATCGCCAATCCCTGGATCAAACTCGTGGGTGCGGCGTATCTCGTTTACTTGATGTGCAAAAACTTGGGAATCGAGGAAGATGAGTCTAAGGGCGCGGGGCACAAGAAAATGCCACAGTCGTTCTGGGGCACCCTGACTGCCATTGGGCTCGCCGACCTCGCGTTCTCGATCGACAACGTCATCGCCGCTGTTGCTCTCAGTCCGAAACTCTGGATTGTGATAACGGGCGTGTTCATCGGCATCTTCGCGATGCGATTCGTGGCGGGTTTCTTCGTCAAGCTGATGGAGAAGCATCCGATTCTCGAGTCGATTGCGTATGTGCTGGTGGGTTATGTTGGGCTCCAGCTCTTCGCTGAGGAGATCTGGCATGTTCACGTAACCGAAGTCGGGAAGCTTGCGATCATCGCGTCGATCATTGGCGCCGGGCTGTTGTATAGCCGGTTCTCGTGGTTGCAGGTGATTCTCAAGCCGTTTGTGTTCATCTTGTCGAAGCTCATGGGGCTCGTTGCGCGGGTGGTGAACATTGTGTTCTTCCCGGTGACTTGGCTTGTGAAGGCGGTTGGCGGGATGTTTAGGAAAACGGGAGAGAAGTAAAAGACTTCGAATTCGGTTTTGCACGCGGAGAAGAGTGAACTGGAGATGGCGGAAGCCTTCTTTGGGGAGTTTTTCTTCGCGTGCATTTTTAGATTTTTCTACTACACCTTTTCGTATTTCTTCGCAACAGGAACTAGCTGCACGGGCGGCTCGCGAGCCGCCCCTACAATTATTGCTGCAGTTTTGGGGCAATTTAGCGGCTATTTAGCGGCAATTTTGCGGGCATTTAGCGGCAATGGTTGCAAGCTAGAAATTGCCGTTGCCGTAGTAGGAGGAGCCGGTGTCTTTGCCCCATTGGCTGCCGCCGCCGTATTGGCGGCGACCGGCGTCGAGGTCGTTGAAGCGGCGGTTGCCGGCGGCGCGGGCGGCTGCGGTGGCGTTGGCGGCGGCGGCGCGTTCTTCGGCGGCGGCCTGGAGGGCTTTCATTTGTAGTTCGTGGGCTTGGCGATCGGCCTCGGCTTGTGCCTGTATGCGAGCTGCTTGTCGATTGATATAAACGTTGCGACCGAATGTTACCGCGGGTCTCGAAGCGGATTGATCGTAGTTGGAGGCGTCTGAGTTATCGGTGCTGGAGCCGTATCGATAGGTTTGGGCCGGCTGGCGGTGGGCTTGTTCGAATGGCGACAATTTTTGATGTTTCGTTTTCACGACTGTTTTTACGACTTTGATTTCGGGCTTAGAGGAAGGTGGTTTATGGGGTTTGTTCGTGGCGCTTTGCGCAGGAGGAAGCAGGGTGGTTTCTGTGTGGTTCTGTTTTTGCCCGGAGTTATTGGTACCGGATGCGGTGCCTGAGGTTTGCTGATTATTGTTAGCCTGATTGGAACTACCAGTTCCGCCTCCGTTCGAACCGTTTGCCGTGCCGTTTGCATTTGAGTTGCCGTTCGAACCAGATGCGCCGGAGTTCGAACCGGTTGATGCGCTGTTCGAACCATTTTGAGTTTTGGAACCGCTCCAGAATGATTTTGGACCGTTGCCCTCGTCGAATCCGACGTACCATGCGGCGATGGCGACTACGGACATCAAATACATCGCACCAATGGCGGTGCCCATAACGATCATTTGCTTGGCAGAAACTACAGGTTTATAGATTTGACCGGTTTCATCCAAAACTGGGGGATGTCCGTGCAATTGGCTGTGCGTCTGGTTTTGCGTTAGGCGGTCGGTCGAGGTTCGCGACTGAGTGCTTCTCGCCGGGCGCCTCGCTCCGGTTCGAGACTCAGTGGAACCGCCTGTTCGCGAGTGCGTGGAGCCACCCGTTCGAGACTCAGCAGAGCCGCCTGTTCGCGAATGCGTGGATCCACTCGTTCGCGAGCCAGTGGAGCCGCCTGTGCGCGATTCGTCGGATCCATCGGTTTCTGATTGGCTTGTGGATCCACGCGACGACCGGGTGGGTGCATCCATACCGGTGTTAGTGCCGGTAGAACGCGGTCCGCGGGGGCGCCCTAGCGACGAGAGCGACATTGAGATGGAACCGGGGTTGACCATGGCGAAGAGCTCGTCGCGCACGATCGACATTGATTGCGGGCGGTCCTCGGGTTCCGTCGCAAGACATGCCAGAGTCAGGCGTTCCAGGTCGCTCCATTCGGAGAACTCTGGTGGAAACGGCGGCGCTTGCTCCATCGTTTTGCGGCTCAATGTTTCGATCAACGTTTCGCCCTTACAGGGAACGAGCCCGGTGAGCGCCTCGTAGATGATCACGCCGAGCGAGTAGATGTCGGAACGCGCGTCGAGTTTTGAACCTCGACATTGCTCCGGGCTCATGTAGAGCGGGCTTCCGATGAGAACGCCTGATTTTGTCAGGCTCAAATCTTCTGCGGTTTTTGCGATGCCAAAGTCGAGAACCTTAGCGAAGTCGTTGGTATGCTCGTTGTCGAGCATGATATTGTCCGGCTTCAAATCACGGTGAACCAGCCCCTGCTTGTGCGCGTATGCCATGGCATCAGCGACCTGGGCGGCAATTGTGATCACGCGCTCCGGTTCCAGCCGCTTTTGATCGTCCAGGAGGTCGCCCAGACTGCGCCCGGCTATCAGTTCCATGACCAGGTAAGGCTGACCATCGGAGATGCCAAAATCGTGGAACGTGGCGATGTTTGGATGGCGCAAATTGCCCATCGCGGCTGCTTCTCGCTCGATGCGTTTTACATTGACCTGGTCGTGAATCAGCTTGGCGGACAGCAACTTGATCGCCACCTGCCGTTTAATCCTGACCTGCTCAGCGCGATAGACCAGACCCATGCCGCCTGTGCCCAATTTCGAAATCAGCATGTATTTGTCTATGACCCGCCCTTCATAGGGATCGGGCGGACGCGGGCGCGGATTCTCGTTGAATTCTGGCATTCGGTTGAAAGACCGTTCGGTACCGTTACATCATCATACCTTGAACGCCACGGGCGTTTGTAATCTGTTGGTCAGATTGTTGAAAGGGGGTTGGATTAGAGTCGGTCGATCAGGTTTTTGAACAGGCGTTTGAGTTGTCCGGGCGCTGTTTTGCGTCCCTGGCCTTGCCCGCGTCCGTGCTGTCCTCTAGCCTGCGGTCCGCGACCTGGTTCGGCTCGGCGGTTTTTCATCCTTTGTTTGGCGGTTGCTTTCGGCGATTTGGGCTGACTCGGCTTGGCGCTCGGCTTGCGTACATCGCGAGGAGTTGCCGGTACCGGTGCCGAGATGCTGTCGGGATGCATAACAGACGACTCAGAAGGCTCAATGGTCTTCGACGGCTGAACGATTTCCGGCTTGGACGAGTTGACAGGCGCGATGGTCGTCGGCGCAGGCGTTGACTCGTCAACACCACCGGCAGTGGCATTGGTTCCTGCGTTCATCTTCCAGATCAAGCCACCGCCTGCGATTACTACAACACCCACAAGAGCTGCCAGTTTTTGTTTTAAACCAAATCGAGTCTGCGATTTCTGCGGGAGCGTGACTCCGGTAGACACCGTGGCGAATGCTGTTTCTGCTTGAAGCCCAATGCCTGAAGCCAAAGGCGTTTCCAGATCATTCGCCGTGTCATGAACCACGGAAGTCACGACTGTGTTTTGCTCTTCGGTTATTTCAGGAATCGATTCAAAAATCTGCGAGGGCGTTTGGAGGTGAACCTGATCGTCTGTGTCGGACCGCGAACCGTCGGAAGTGATGACGCTGTCCGAGGGCTGGGCGGGTGGTGGGAGCGGCGCGCCGTAGATGTCGGTCGTGGGAGGCTGCACGGCGACCGGAACGCTGGAGACGGCTGCGTGTTGCGCGACGACAATACTCTCTGCAGTGAGCGATATTTGAACGCTGTTCGGCAACGCCATGTCGACGGTGGCAGGCAGCAGGGCATTGAGCCGATCGCGAATGATTTGCATTGACTCTGGTCTATCCGCACGCATCGGCGCGAGGCACGATTGAGCCAGGCGTTCTAGCTCAGTCCACTCGGCAAACTGGGGAGGAAACGGCGGAGGTGCCTCGGTGCTCTTTTTGCAAATGGTTTCATATATGGTGGCGCCCTTGCAAGGCACTTCACCGGTAATCACTTCGTAGAGAATCACGCCAAACGAGTAGATATCGCTTCCGGCGTCGAGTTTTTGCCCAAGGCATTGTTCCGGGCTCATGTAGAACGGACTGCCGACAACCGTGCCCGGGCGAGTCAGAGACTGTGAAACATTGACGACATTGTCTACCGACTTCGCGATACCGAAATCGAGTATTTTGACGAAATCATCCCTGTGCTCACATGTGAGCATGACGTTGTCCGGCTTCAAATCTCTATGGATGATGTTGTTTTTGTGCGCATAGTCCATAGCATCGGCAATCTGAGCCAGAATCCTGACCGCGCGCAGCGGTTCGAGCGTGCGCTCCTCGTGCAGAACGCTGCCTAGACTGCGACCGGAAATCAGTTCCATTACCAGATAGGGCTGACCCTCGTCGGAAAAGCCGAAATCGAAAATCGTGGCGATGTTTGGATGGCGGAGGTTGCCCATGGCGGTCGCCTCGCGCTCAATGCGTTTAACATTGACCTCGTCATTGCCCATGGTAAACGGCAGCATCTTTACCGCGACATGCCGCTTTATCCGAGCTTGCTCAGCCCGATAAACCCAACCCATCCCACCGGCACCAAGGCGCTCGATCAGTCGATATTTATCGAAGACCTTACCCACGTAGGGGTCCTGTTTTTTCGTGCCTGACGGCTCTTCGTGGGGTAGCATAGATTCGCTGCTTCGAAGACTGGTAAACGGGTTTCTGGTTTGATTATCTACTAGTTATAGCAATTCGGAAAGCAACCCTGCTATTAAACCCAAGACGCCCGCCAGCTTAACTTGTTCCGGATAATCAAGATTTTGCGACGTCAAGAAGTTACTCTATTCAGACGACCGCAATTGCCGCGAACTCGTGCCACTATGGGCAGTGCCGTGCCGAAAAACGACCAGGTTAACGTGCTTCAATTTGAACTACCAGCCAATTCGCTTACTCTGGGCGACTTGGTAGGTCGCTCCGCGCGTTTTGTGCGTACGAATTATCGGTTTATTTATGAACTTTTTTTGATACCGACAGCAGCGTATGTTGTTTGCTGGGAGATTTTGTTCTGGATTGCCGACCATCTCTGGGCGCCAGTGGGTGGGAATGCAAACGTTGCGCTCGACCTGCGGGTCGGAATTGTCGTCTTCTGCTTTTTTGCGATTTGGTTTTGTCTGTTTTGGCTTCGAGTCAAAGCTCTGACTCTGTGGCTTCTCATGACTGGTCATGAAACCACGAAAGACGGCGCCGTCAAACGCGCACGAGATCTTCGTATGCTGTGGATTTTCCTGCCGACCGCTTGCATCGAACTTATTGAAGCGGTTTGGTCGACCTTGCTGATGATATTTATTAGTCAGGCGGACACGAAATCCGTTTCTGCGGCATTTCAAATTACCGGGCTCTATTTCGGGCTGCTTATTCTATGGCTTCTGCCCTTTCGCATGCTTGCGACATTCAATCTTTATCCTGCGTACAATGCGCTGGTTTCTGAGCAAACGATCGGCAAGGGCTTTGCGAAATTTTGGTTTTACTGCCGCCGCGCGCCGATGACTTTGTTTCTCGCTACGTTCCTTCTGGTGTTTGTGATCAACAGCATAGAGATGCCGATCATGTTGCCCCCTGCGATTGGCGGCGGATTGCGTGCGATTCATGCGTTCAGCAAGGAGACCATCGAGTGGATTGAACTGATACCACGGCTGGTGATGGAGATTCTCATCGGCGTGGTATCGACCGCTATGTGCGCGGCGTTTGCTGTTTTGCTGGATAATCAGTTGAAAATTAAACTAGAAGGCCGCGACGTCACGGCGGATTTGGAGCAGTTTAGGACCAGAGTTTAGTTTCACGACGAGAAGTTAAATGCGGCGCGATCAGGCTGGCACACGAAGGCAAGACTGTGTTTCCGTTGTATCAGCTCGAGGGTCAGACCGGCGAACTGTTAATGCACCGTTCCGATGATTGCCATTCGCCACGACCTCGTATCTTGCGGATAACGACGGCAACCGACTCTGCGTGCAGCTCTAATGCGCTCGTTTACTGTGAATAATTGCTTTCTCCACCAGAATAATTATCAGGATCGCATCCTGAGCTCGAATTTTTCCCTTAGGTCACTTCAACAAACTGTTGTGTCCTTTAGGTCAACAAACTGTTTTTCCCTTAGGTCATTTCAACAAACTGTTTAAAATCGAAAACGAAAATACAAAAACCTGGAATTTCTGAAGACTGCCATATACAAGCCTTCTAGAGGACCCCACCCATTCGTGAAATAAGCTCACGGCTCTCAACAAATCATTGAAATCACCAAGGCGAGCTGCAACGCCAATAAATTCGTTGTGACTATACTGTTTAAACGAACTGTTGAAAAACCACCAGCGGAAAGCTTCCGCGAAACCCCTGATATAAAGCGAGTTCTAGCAGGATTCTCTCTCCTGTCCGGTTTCAACGAATCGTTGAAGCCGCATAGGCGGTTTCGGCGACTAGCTAGTCACCGCAAAAGTCACTCACTTTCCGTCGCAAGATCCCACATCCCGGAACTCACAAGCACGACTGAATCGAGCCGGGCGAAGAAGCAGTGTTTGAAGCCTGCTCAGAAACAACACTCCGGCGGAATACCGAATCTTCCGGTGTTGTTGTCACCATAGTCCGATCCTCCAAAGAGAATGGAACCATAACGCACTGCATACGCCCCTGCGAATCGACAGGTAAGAACCAATCGGATTTTGAGATTGCGGTTAACAGATCAAGAAGCGATCGGAGTTAACAGATCAAGCAGTGATGCTGGCATTAACCTAACACCCATAACACCGGCTATGGTGTCGTTACTTTCTCTTTCAATTCAGGGCGGTCAAGAAGCAGGGGGGCCAAGCGCTGATCGATCAACTGTTCAGCTCGAGCGAGGTCAACGTCTTCAGCGCGTTCGATGCCGGCAACCAGCTCGGCCAATATAGCATCGCATATGGTGCCGGCTTGTTGGGCGAGGCGATACGGAACGTTGGTGAACGTTACTAGTGAATAGCGTGAAACATACTTGCCGGGAAACTTTTTCTCGAGAATCTTCTCGACTGCTTTAGCCAGGAGGAACTTCGGGTCACCGACTTTGTCGCGCATTTCGATGAAGTTTTCGACCGCCATGTCGGCGATAGCATCGCAGTTGTCCTTTCGGCGCTCGAAGAAGTCAGCGAACACTCGTTGCCAGTTGGCTTCGCCGTCATGGAGCAGTTTTCCGTAGTTGCGGCGTTCGTCTTCGCGGTGCGAGGAGCGTCGCTCGACAAAGATTGTGCCACCGTTGGCGATGTGGTCGTCGAGGCATTCGTCAAAGATTGTCAGGTCTTCGAATCCGCAATTCATGCCCTGACCGAAGAAGGGAACGACACCATGGGCGGCATCACCCATAATCACACATTGACCTCCGACGCTCCAGGGAGCGCATTTCACTGTCTCCATGTGTCCGGTAGGATTGTTCATGAAGGCTTCGACGTAGTCGGGCATAAGCTCGATCGCGTCGGCGAAGTGCTCGGTGAAGAAGTCGCGGATGGCTTGTTCCGTGGTCAGCTTTTCGAAGCTGACTTCGCCCTTGTATGGGAGGAACAATGTCACTGTAAAACTGCCGTCGAAATTCGGCAAGGCAATCAGCATGTAGGTTCCGCGAGGCCAGATGTGCAATGCGTTTTTCTCGATGCGGAAACCGCCGGCTTCGGTGGGCGCGATGTACAGTTCCTTATAACCATAATCGAGCGGCTCTATGGAACTCTCGAAATTGTCGAGCTTGCCCATCTGTTGACGCACGGCTGATGCGCCGCCGTCGGTTCCGAAAATTACTGCGGCGCGCACTTCGACCGTCTTATTGTTTTCATCGACAAACGTCATAGCATTACGATCGAAATCAACTTCTTGCGCCTTCATGTTGAAGTGAAAACGCACATGTCCTGTGGCTTCCGCCTTGTCCATCAAGAGCTTGTTCAAGCCACCGCGCGATACCGAGTTACCATATTCGGTATCGTCTTTACCGTACGGTTGGTATGTGAGAACGCCGTCGCGGGAGTGCATCATGCGACCCATCATCGGCACGACCTCAGGCAGAACGTCGTCGACTAGTCCGATACGTTTTAGAGCCTCCAGACCGCGGCAAGAGATGTTTAAGTTAATCGATCGGCCAGCGCTTATTGCAACTTTTCTCATATCGGGACGGCGTTCGTAAACGTCGACTTCGAAACCGCGACGGGCCAAGAACACCGCGGCCAGCGAGCCTACCAGCCCCGCTCCCACGATTAGAATATCCGCTTGTCTGTATTCGATCTCTTCTGTCATTTCAGTCATCCATTTTGATAAACAATTGCTTCCAAACTACCTGCGGTCTGCGGCACCAGATCCTCGTCGGCGGCGTCGCGGCGTTCCATAGATCCTGTCATTGATTGCAACTACGATGTTATTAACCCTCATGCTCTGCGCGATTTCTCCCTTGCAATCAAACGTTAGTTGCGAACCGCCTGATGATCTGCGCGAATTTATAAACGTCTAGAAACGTGTTGTAGAGCGGCACTGGAGTCGCCCTTATGATATCCGGTTCGCGAAAATCGCAAATCACCCCTTCTTCTTTGAAGGCATTCAGCATCGCCTTTGGATCATTGGCGAACCTGATGGATAGCTGAGATCCGCGCTGCGAAGGATCCGAAGGCGTGATGATCGACAGGTAGCCTTTCGGCGTGTCTTTGAGGAGATATTCCAGATAGCCGGTCAGCAGGTCGCCTTTTGCTCTCAGATTTTTCATGCCGGCTTTGTCGAATAGTTCCAATGATGCACGGAGCGCGGCCAGTTGGAAAATCGGTGGATTACTTAGTTGCCAACCTTCAGCGCCTTGCAAAGGTTCGAACTCGGGACCCATTTTGAATCGCGTTTCTTTGTTATGTCCCCACCATCCTGCGAATCTGGGGAGTTCGAAATTGTCCTTGTGGCGTTCGTGAACGAAGCAGCCGGCCAGGCTTCCCGGTCCCGAGTTTAAATACTTATAGCTGCACCATACGGCAAAATCCACGTCCCAATCATGCAATTTCAGATGCAGATTCCCGGCGCCATGGGCAAGATTTAGACCGATGTTGCAGCCCTTTTCATGCGCTTTTGCTGCGATCTCCGGAACCTGAAATGCTTGACCGGTCAGATAGTTTACGTTTCCTAGCAGCACTAGTGCAATGGAATCGCCCTGTTTTTCGATTACATCGAGGATGTCTTCGGTACGCAGCAAATCCTCACCCTGACGAGGTTTGAGTTCGACTATCGCATCTTTCGGATTGTATCCGTGAAACTTCGCCTGCGATGCGACGGCATACTGATCGGATGGGAAGGCGCCAGCTTCAACCAGGATCTTGTATCGCGATTTTGTCGGGCGATAGAACGAGACCATCATCAAATGCAGATTGCCGGTCAACGTATTCATGACCACGACTTCAATCGGATTGGCTCCGACAACGCGAGCGCTCATTTCGGTGAGAAACTCGTGATACGGCAACCAGGGGTGACGGCTGTTCCAATGCCCCTCTACACCGAAGCGCGCCCAATCTTCGAGCTCTTCGGAAATGTACTTTTGAACGTTTCTGGGCTGCAAGCCCAACGAGTTGCCTGCAAGATAAACGCACTTTTCACCTTCAGGCTGCTGCACCAGTGGCGGTGACTTCCCTTCCAGCGACTCGCGCGTTGGAATGAAAAACTCATTCCGGTAGACTGCCAGTTCATCCTGCTCGTCGAGCTTTCGAGCAAAGGCTTCCGAGTTTTCGAACTTCACCGCACTGGTTAACACGATTTGCAGTTTCCTCTCTAATCCGAAATCACATTTGAGCGGGTTCGGCTACCTTAGCTGGTTTTTCCATTTTAGTTCCGCATTTTTTGCAGGTACAGTTTTCCGCATTGCTGTAGAAGCGCTCGAATATGGGCGGAAACTCAGTGACGATGTTGGTCAGTTTGAAAAATTCTTCGTAGAGTTTTTCACCGCATTTTTCACAGTACCAGACGAAACCATCAAGCTCGTCAGGCACACGCTTGCGCTCGATCACAAGCCCGATGGTGTTGGCTGGACGCTGCGGCGAGTGAGGCACGTTGCCGGGCAAGAGAAAAATTTCGCCTTCCTTGATCGAGATGTCGACTGGTTTTCCGTCTTCGATAACTTTGAGAACGATGTCGCCTTCGACTTGATAGAAAAATTCTTCGCCCTGATTGACGTGATAGTCGGTTCGCGAATTCGGTCCGCCGACGACCATGACGATCGTGTCGCGATCTTCCCACACCAATTTGTTACCAACGGGTGGTTTCAGAAGATGCCGATTCTCATCAATCCATTTTTTGAAATTTATGGTCGACAATCGTCCCATGGAAGCCTCCATCGCGCCTCGCCCAGTAGAATTTGCATATTCTATTACTTTGCGCGTCGATCGGAGCGACACTTAGGATAACCGTAAGATTTGATTCGCCTTCGTGTTACAGTGGTTTGTCGCCAGGCGGGAAAGTCCGAAGCCCCTTACCATGCTGAAAAAACTGTCACATTCGCTTCTTGTGAGCCTCGCAATCTTCGCGATGGCAGCACACGCAGAGCCACCCGCTTCCGGCAGCGCCAAGCCTGATGGCTGGGAGCTTTTCACACCGCCGGCCGGCGACTTTCAGATTGTCATGCCGGCGAACGTGCAGCGCAAAGTAGACAACCAGCCCGGCAAATCATCAACGCAATTCTTCCAACACGCCGATGGCATCGACTTTCTTGTGACTGACGGAGCGTATATTTCCAGCGCCAGACGCGACAATGCGCTGCAGGGGTTTTATTTGGAGGCGGTCGATAAGATCGAGAAACAGTTAAACAAGAAAAATGCGGAGCTAGTCACGCGGGAAGTAAGCGAGATTTCCGGTAAAGGATGGCATGGCAAGCAGGTTTTGTTTAAGACAAGCGATAAAGTTTTGGCAACGATCAGGATAGTTTTTTCGAGCAACGACGATGTGGGATATAAGCTCCTAGCCAGTTCCGGGCTAGAAAACCAGAGCGTCGCGACATTCTTTGACTCATTCGAAGTCAATCCGGCAGTCGCATCGAAGGCGCACCTGGGCTCGGCGAGTTCTGCGACTGTTCGGAACTTTGTGGAAGTGATCTGGCCGATTTCACTTCTGGTGTTGGGTGCGGTTGTTGTTTCGCTTGTGGTTTCGGGGTTTCGGCACCGGAAGGGTTAGAGCGTTTCGGCGCGCGGGTGCGGAATGAAGGGAACCGGGGATTAGTGGCATGGGCGCCTGCAAGGCGCCCCTACGGTTACCAGGACAGTGAGCAGGTTAGCGGCATGGGCGTCGGCAAGGCGCCGCTACGATTACCAGGACAGGAGCAGGTTCGCGGCATGGGTGTCGGCAAGGCGCCGCTACGATTACCAGGGCAGGAGCAGGTTAGTGGCATGGGCGTCGGCAAGGCGCCGCTACGATTACCAGGGCAAGAGCAGATTGGCGGCATGGGCGCCTGCAAGGCGCCCCTACGATTACCAGGGCAGGAGCAATGGGCTACTCGTTCGTTTTGGTGGGCATGCCGCGAAGGGTTTTGACTGCTTGTTCCAGGCGATCGGCGACCATTTGCCATTCGGATGCGTGTCCTTCGCGGATCTCTTGTTCGATGGCGTCGATTAGCAACATGGCTTTACCGGCGAACAGGTTCGGGTCGATGAGCACTTCTCGTTGAACGCCGGGAAGCGGCTTGTTGTCTGCCGTCACACTTTGCGCGGTCGTCGCCTTCGGTTCCGACAAGGCTCGATGCACACCGGGAAGCGCCTTCGGTTCTGGCACTGCTTGCTGAACGCTGGGAAGCGGCTTTGGTTCTGGCTCAAATGATTCAGTTATCGGTTCGGGATTGAGCTTGCTGACTTTCTTTTTCTTGGGCATCAGATTCCTACTCGTTAGTCGTCGCCGAAGATTGCTTGTTTCCACCAGCCTTCTTCGGGTTGGTCCGGTTTGATTTCGACTGCGCGCCAGCGTCCGCTAATCATACCGGTGACGCATTGGTCGAGCATATCTGCTTGTTCTTCGCGGTGAGTGGCGCGAAGGAGAGCGGCGTAGCTCTTCAAGATTCGCACGGTGTCCGGGTGGTCGCCGCCCAGTTGTAACTGTTTTATCTTCATCGCGCGCTCATAAAACGGTTCTGCTTGCGCGTATTTTTTCTGAACGTGGAACACCGTCGCCTGGTTATGCATAGCTGTGGCGGCTTCCAGGCTGTTGGCACCGCAGATTCTCTCGTTTATTCTCACACTTTCGGCGCCATATTTTTCAGCGTCATCAAACTGGTACATCACATAATACAAGCGAGCCAAGTTACTGGCAGTCATTGCGACGGCTAAGTGTTCGGTTCCCAAAACACGCTTCTTGATACCGTATGCAGTGCGAAGACAATTTTCGGAACGTTCGAAGTTTTGCTGTCTTAGATAGACTTCGCCCAGTGTTTCGAGGACAAAGCAATGAGCAGGATTGTCAGGATTATCGCCCATCGAAATAGTCATGGCTTCTCGCCAGGCACCTTCAGCCATTGTCAGATTCCCCTCAGCAAGACCTTTATCAGCAGCGGCTTTCAATTCATCGAAAGACCGACCGTAAGTTCCACTGATTGGCAAAACCAGCTTGGCACTTTGCTCGGCATGGATGTCGCGCTCCGGAACAGGAGTGGCTGTGGGAGCGGCTATTTGCTCTTCTTCCTGTAGTGCACGCGCGAGCTGCGCGTCGATTAAACTCGACGATGCCGCGGACTGCGCCTCACCTGGATCACGCGGCGCCCCTGGTTGATAGGGCTTTTCCGCGCTAGCTCTTCGAATTTGTCGAATCAATGAAGAATGCGCCGGCTTTCCCTCATTAGGTGACGCGCCGGATGGAGAGCCAGCATTCACCGATGCATGATTTATGCCAGGTTCCGCGACTACTGGCGGATACACACCAGAAACCCCACCATCTGTGGGTCTAAACGATTTATAGTTGCCGGACTCACTGCCGGGCGATGGCGAAAAACCAAGCGCCTGACCGCCCACATCGCGACCTGAATTGGTCTGACTCCAGTTGGCTGAGGTAACGACTTTCTCTGTTGCCCGCAACTGACGCGCCTCGTCCTCTCGCCCCATTTTCACGAGCAAATCAGCAAAGCTACTCAAAACCTTGATGACATCTGGATGTTTAGCACCCAAACCAGCGGTTTTGTTTGCTAGAGCCCGCTTGTAATGCTTCTCCGCTTGAGGAAACTGATTGAGTACGTGATAGACCATCGCGACGTTGTAAGCCATAGAGCCGACATCGTTGTGATTGGGACCGAGGGCGGCTTCGTACACAGACAGAGCACGCACGCCGTGACGGAGCGCCTCATCGAGCCGACCTTGAAACCAGAGACATTCCGTCAATTTCTCAAGACTGTACGCCAACCGGTGGTCGTTGGGACCGAAGGACTCGGCTTCCTCAACCGCTAAAAGCCAGGTGGCCTCGGCGAAGTCATACTTGCCGCTGCGTTGAGCGCGCTCGGCGGTCTGGATGTGCTCGTTCCATTCGCTAAGTTTTTCAGCTGCTACATGGTCCATTTAGTCATCCGTCCAATCGGCGCCGCCACCAGAGACCACGCAATTTTACATTCCCGTCGAGAGTCCCTTTCCTAACAGTTCGCGTTTGGTCCCGATTTTCAACCGTTAGCGGTTGAAAATATAACGCAGTCGAAGGCCTCCGACAGATAACTTATCGGTCGCTTTTAAAGACACTGCGTGCGGGTATAGTCTCCTAGACTGTTGGATCTTGGGACATGGTTGCAAAAACCGTTTACGACACATATTGGAAACCGTCACCGATAACGGCTCTCGTGTTTCTCGTGATGACTGGTACGACGATGTACCTGCCGTATTACCTCCATTTGCCGGTGATAATCCAGCCGTGGGTGGCGGTCGTCGTTCAAGTCGCCTTCACAATCGGCGTGACTATCTTTTTCTACACCGGCATCGCTCCCGCCAAGCAATGCAAAGTCGCAGCACTGATGTTTGTTGCATTGTCAGTGTTCGGAATCATCAGCAATATTTTTTACCAGGCGACTGTGATTGTTTCAGCAAAGATGCTGACTACAGACTACGTGGTCATCGCGATAATCAATTTCGCCGCCGTGGCAATGACGATTTCATGCTATCGAATTTCGCGTAAGAAAATCGAAGTAAGCGCCGAGGAGGAAGCAAACGAGCTCAACCCAGATAAGCGGGCGCAGAGTGCTCCGTTCGTTTACGCGATTCCGGTGGTCGCAGCCGTGGCTGTAATGTACTTCTCCCAGAGCCTGCCTAATGGAGCCAGTTTTCCAATCAGCCTCACTTTCTTTGCCGGAACACAATTGCTGATTAGCTTCTGGAGCGCCCACTTTTTCTTCAAAGACAAAACGCGCGCAGAGAAAAATCGGCTTGGGTTGTCTATTTTGGCGATCACAATGTTGCTTGGCGCAATTGGTAATCTGCTGCACCATCTGACGGAATTCCGCGCTGGTTATCGGATTATGCTTAACAGCAACGAATTTTTGATCATGAACGTTGGAGCTGTTGTCATCGTTCTCGTCTACGTAAATTGGAACAAATCGATTGCCGAACAGCGAGCAAAGCGAGCCAAGCTTCTTGAGCCTGTGCCGCCGCCGGAAACCGTTTCCGTGCCGCCGGAGAAGGTTGCAGCAGCGGCTTCGAGTTCGGATGAAGCAGCCAAGCCACAAGATACGAAGTCAGTCTAGAAACTCGCGCTCGAGGAACACTGTGCCGGCCGACGATTTCATGACTGTTGTAGAGCTCTACGACCGCGCGATTAAGACTCGCGACAATTTAGAATTCGCAGAATCAGTGGAACTCTTCAAACAGGCGCTGAGGATCATGGCACACGTGGAGACGGTGCTGCCGTTTCGTATCGCATTCGCTTATGACATGGCTCTGGCGCGCGATCTTTCCGGAGATAGCGCAGGCGCGAAACAGTTATTCGAACTTGCGGTCGAACTCTATGAAGAGTTTCGCCATAGCGAACCAAACCATGATGCTGTGAATGGATTCTCCGGTTTGATGTGGGGAGTGAACGACTATCTTTCGCTCGTTAACAACGCGGATATGCAAGCAGACAACTACCTCGATTCAATAACGCCGCGGCGATGGGCGGCGGAGAAGCTACCGCTGAAAGTTTACGTCGACTCGAGTCCTGCCACCGGCTTTGATACCACTTTGGCTGAAACTATTTTTGACGCTTTTCATGCCTGGACGCAAAACCAAACGTTTTTGCGATGGGAGAAAACCACCTCGCCCGATCAAGCCATGATAACGGTCACGCGGGTCGCCGACGGTTTAGATAGCGCCGGAGGGCATACGGCTTTCGAAGAAACATCCGATGGGAACGGTAATGTGCAGTTGCAATCGGCGAACATAAGAATATCCATGCACAGCCCGGATTCCAGCGTGTACAAACCGGCAGAGCTGCGAGCGTTCAAATCTTTGACGATTCACGAAGTCGGTCACGCTCTCGGTGTGGACGGGCATTCACCGCACGCCAGTGATTTGATGTATTGGAAGTCGCCGTTGTTGGAACTTTCGGATCGAGACGTCAGGACTCTGAAGCTGATGTATTCGTAAGCAGAAGTGGGTTCTGCGCAATCAGCAAGAACTATCGATCATGGCTTCTGCTGAGCACATCGGGTCGTGTTGCGCCAACCGCGTAGTCACGGCTGGTGTCGCAATATTGATCAGGCAGGAGGAAAGCGAGACTGCCAGCACAGTAAGAGCTACCATCAACAGGCGATCTCAGGTTACTGGCTCAGGTGCCTGTCTCAGGTTTCTGCTTCAGGTTTCTGTCTCAGGTTTCTGCCTCAGGTTTCTGCCTCAGGGGTTTGTCTCAGGCTACTGCCTCAGGTGTCTGTCTCAGGTCACTGCCTCAGGCGGCTTTCTCTGACTTTTGATGGGCGCTTCCGGCTGCTCAGCGGCGTTCGAATTTATAACCTTGCCCTGTCACCGTGACGATCGAATCGTCATGACCATCCTGAGCCAGTTTTTTCCTCAAAACCATAACGCGCTGCCGAACCGCTTTCTCCGCAAACTCTGCATCCGATTGAAAAATCTTATCGACGATCGCGCTGTACGTAAAAACCTGGCCTGGGTTTTGCATAAACAGTTTCAGTAACGAAAACTCGCTTGCTGTCAGTAGAATCTTCTCACCAGCGATCGAAACCGAAGAGTTGACCAGATCCAGTTGCATGCTTCCTGATGAAACAACCTTTTCGTCTTCTTCCGGAGGCCGACGGAGAAGCGCACTGACTCTGGCTATCAACTCGTCGAGCGAGAACGGTTTACACATATAATCGTCGGCACCACTATCGAGAGCCGCTACCTTTTTGACGACGTCGGTTTGACCGGTCAGAAACAAAATGGGAATCTTTCCGCCGGAGCCACGATACTTTTCGCAAATGGTGAAACCTGGCATACCAGGCAGACCCCAGTCGATAATCGCCATGTCGTAATGGTGGTACATCAAGTGTTCGAGCCCTTCCGGACCCGTGATGACGACGTCAACCACGTGGTTGTAGGCACACAAAGCATCTTCAACAACTGAGGCGATTTTCTCGTCGTCTTCAACTAAAAGAATGCGTCCCATTTATCTGCACCAAAATTTCCATGCACCGGAATAAAATCGGTAATCAGCATATCACTTTAGTGTGCTCAGGCAAGTATTCTGAAGCACTCGAAACCAGGCTTCGTCGTGAACGCGCAGGCGATTTTTCGAAGAGGTCTAACTCGGTGAAAGCGGGATCGTAAAACAAAAGGTAGCGCCGTGGCCGACCTGGCTTTCAACCCAGATGCGCCCGCCGTGCTTGTCAACAAACGCCTTGCAGATTGCCAAGCCTAAACCGAATCCCTCTACCTTGATCGACTTGTGTTGTTCCAGTTGTTGATAACGGTCGAAGATCACTTCCTGAGATTCCTTGGCAATTCCAGGTCCCTGGTCGATGACGCGAAATTTGACGTTTAAACCATCCAGCCCGGCGACAACTTTGACGATGCCGTTATCAGGCGAGTATTTGACAGCATTGGAGATCAGGTTAATAAGCACTTGAACGATTCTGTCCTCGTCGGCGACCAGAACGTCGTTGGTAAAGTCGGTTTCGATCGTGACGGACGCTTTTTGTTTCGCACCGTCGGCAGTGGCAATTGCTTTGTTGATGATCGCACCGACGGTTGTTTCGGCAGGCACGACTTCGATAATACCACTGTCGATTTTCTCTGCGTCCAGGAGGTTTTTCACCAGCGAGATCAGATATTCAATCGAAGACAAAGCTGTTTTTACGTTTTTCTCACCACGGGGATTCATGGCGCCGTAGAAACCTTTCAGCACCATATCCAATACCAGGCGCACCGCCGTCAGGGGCTGGCGAATATCGTGAGAGACCATCGACAAGAGGTCCTTGCGGAGCTGTTCCAGACGTTGTCGTTCGGTAATGTCTTGCACGTTTACGAAGAATCGTTCCTGTCCTTTAATTTCGAGGATATTGACGCAGATTTCGCAGGGGAATAGCTCTCCATTTTTGCGACGACCGGTTACGCGAACCGGCTCAGCGCTGGGTTCGAGCTCCTCCAGTTCCGGAAAGATCACTTGCACTGGTTTACGTGCGAGATCCTCTTGCTCGTAGTTAAACGACGCGACCGCGCGTTTGTTCAACGCCTCAATCTGCAAATCACGATTGACGATAATCAGTCCGAGCGGAAAGCTGGTAATGATCTTCTGAATCCGCACACTGAGGGAGGCGTGGTTCTTTTTGAACAGTTCCAGTTCTTTCCTGGTATCACTCAGGCACTGTTGCAATTCCGAATACGTTAGCGGATCGGTCTTCTCTTCTGTCACGCAGAAATTCCTAGATGTATCGTCTCTTCTGTTGCAGCAATTCCCAGTGCCTTACCTTCATTTCCGTTGTTCAGGGATTCCTATAGCGGTGCCGCATCGCGACGATCAATCAGCTCCTGAGCCTCTTTGTGCCTGTCGGCTTTCTCGAGCAGGTCGGCGTAGTTTTTCAATATATCACTGAGCTTGGCGTGTTCTTCGACCGGTTTCGTCTTCTCGGCGACTGCAACTGCTTTCTTGTAGTACTCTTCGCTTTTCGCGAAATTTCCGCTGACGGCGTAAGCTTGAGCCAAGTCGTTATAGGCTTCAGCGAGTTCCGGATCGTCGTGTTGCAAAATCGACTGATAGGTCGTCGCCAATTTCTCGAACATCGGCAACGCCGTCGTAGTGTCATGGAGATTGTAGAACGACACATCCGCGAGTTTATGCATTGAGCTAAGACGCCGATGGTCAGTCAGTTTAAAGTGTTCCGACTCCAGAACTGCCAGTTGAAATTCCCTTTTCGCTTCGTCGAATTTATTAGCCTTCAGCGCCTTGTGACCGGCATTGTAGTGAGATTGCCAGAGCGACTGCGAGCTGTGCGACTGTTTAAACAGCGTGAATCCGAACGCCGCAAACAACAAGACGGTTGTAAACGTCACACCGCGCATGCCGCGCTTGCGACCCTTCGCATTGCCAGGAACCTGCCCAAGACAAGCTGCACAAACTTCCTTGAAGCCGACTTCATGATTATGCGTGTGCTCAGATGTGCCGTTTTCCATGATCGTATTCCGAACTAAGCGGATGTACTCCTTTTTACGTAGTACCCAAACCGCTGGGTTTCGAACTGGGATAGCCGCGTAGTGGCGGCTTACCGTCGAAAGGTCGTCGGACACGCGCTGAGAGGGAGGCACTTGCGGAAGAATCTGGTTCGCCATGAGTCACGTGCGTTCTGGAACTGGGAGCGCCGCGTAGTGGCAGCTTACCGGTCGAAAGTTCGCCGGACACGCGCTGAGAGTGAGGCACTTGCGGAAGAATCTGGTTCGCCATGAGTCACGTGCGTTCTGGTGCCTACCACCACGGTGGCACCCGAGCAGCTCAGTACCGGCGCGCTCGAGTCTGATGCGCAAGCTCGCCGGCGCCTGGACAACGCCGAGTGGAACGGTGTGCCAGGGCGCAACTGTTGGACAGTAACTCACGGCGGTTCAGAGTGTTTTAGAAACGGCGCGGTCCGAGCCCTCGAGGGTTCGAATAGAGGTTGTTCAAAACCGGTGCGCGAAATGTCCGCGCCCACGCCGCCCACGGTTTCCAGCGGCAGTCTTCAAAGGTCGCGTCAGTGGAACCGGCATTGTCCTGAAGCGCCTATGCCATATAAATATGTGCTGGGGGTCGAACGCATGTCGAAGGTACGGCAGTGCCGTCACGCCGGCGGCGCATTTGAGCGACAACCCGGATCTTGCGAGGATCCCACAAACCCTCATCTGTTGGGACTATCTCACCGCAGGCTTCTTCATCCAGACAAACGAGTGCCTGATAATAAATGCAAAAAGAAAATGACAGGAGGCAGAAAGGGCAGGTAAATGTATAGCCAAATTATCTTCCTGTTTCGGAAGTCGAAACCAATAGCTAACTTGCCAATGCAGCATTCATGAGCCTCACCCTTAATCAAAAATACACAATTTAAAAGTATCGATTTAGGTATCAACCTCAGTCAAGAGAATAAATGCCACCACATATGCCACCAAAAACTGAAAATAAAGTTTTCCAATCACGATAAACTACCGAATACCTAACTGGCAGAAGTGCCAGTTATCAACAAGTACGTTCCAGAACACCGAGAAAGGGTATCCAGAAACTATGAGTCAACGATCTGCTGCGATTATTATCGATACCGGCTTTTCAGTCGAATCGATGCAGGCTGCGCAAAATATTCTTGCAATCATTGATGTACGTACAGGAAGTGTGACGCCCGGTTATCCCTACTTGTCCTGGGAATGCAACGAGGAAATCCTCAGCGCATTTGCCGGTGACCCTTTCAATCATGGGAGCATGGTGCTCTCCGCGCTAATGCGCGAAGCGCCGGAGCTTCCGGTCATTCTAATTCGTGCTTTTGACGACAACAGACTGCTGAGAACCACCTTCCGCAAAGGTCGGATTTCGAAGCCCGGCTGGACCGAAGCCTATCTGACAGCAGTGCAGCTTTGTAAAAGCCTCGGCATGTCGTCCGTTGCAAACATGTCGTTCGGGGGATACACCCATGCGGCCGATGGCTCCGGCTGGGAATCTCACTGCCTCGCCACCGTTACCGGTCCCGGTAAACCGGGTCACGTCGTGATCGCTGGAGCCGGCACAGGGACTGGCGATGCGATACACGCCTCCTGGCGCACCGAGCCTGGGCAAGTCACGGAAGTATTCGCACAGCAAAATGCGACGACCACGTACAACTTCTGGTCATCAGCCGATCCAGGTTCCGTTCAATACAATAATTGGTTGATGGAAGTCTTCATCAACGACTACAAAGTTTCCGAAGAGTTCAGCGCTGACCTGATTCCTAACCTCTGGAACGACCGCAAGCAAGTGACTTTCCACGTTGAAGGCGAGGGTCTAGTCAAGATCCGCACGAGCCGTTTCTGGGGAGCTGATGCACGTTATAAAGATCTCTGTCAGTTCTCGAGCGGTCTCATCGCGGCCAACGGTCGCGTGGACAGCCCGTTCCACTGCGCGAAGAAACCGCCGCTGGTCGCTAAGAAAAAAGTAGACCTTCTGCGGTTCGACTGCTGGATCAACCGAATCAACTGCCACACGAGCTTCCTCGATCATTACGACCCGATGACGATCGCAGAACCGGCTATCTTCCCTCACGTAATCAGCGTCGGCTTGGATGGCGGCAACTATTCGTCCGACCAACTAGAGATAGGCGCCAAGCCCGACCTATTGATCGAAGGCGATGGACCGGTCAGCTTCCGGTTGCCGGAGATCACGGCAGAAATCGCCGCGATTCTTGCCGAAGATCCGACATTGGACGTGGTTGCAGTCAACAATTTGGTTCGCAACGAAAAGGCAGCGTGACTGCCGATTCTGCAATTGTAAGGGTTCGCTGATCACCCGGCGCTGCTTTTTGCCGCGTCTACGCGTACCAACTTTTATTTTCAACCGGTAACGGTTGAAGTTTTAGCTTTACCGAAAACTCGTCCGCCATCCAATTTTATTTTCAACCGCTAACGGTTGAAGTTTAGCTTCACCGAAAACTCCACCGCCATCCCGATTTTATTTCAACCGTTAACGGTTGAAGTTTAGCTTCGCTGAAACTCGACCGCCATCCAATTTTTATTTTCAACCGTTAACGGTTGAAGTTTGGCTTCGCTGAAACTCGACCGCCATCCAATTTTTTATTTTCAACCGTTAACGGTTGAAGTTTGGCTTCGCTGAAAACTCGATCCCAATTTTATTTTCAACCGTTAACGGTTGAAAGTCCTTGCGCGAAAACCCGATTGACGGCGAGGTTTGTTCGGCGACTATACATTCATATAAAAGCCGTTCTACTTTACCGCTGCGAAAATCAATTTTTTTCTTGGCCGAATTGAACTTTTTGAGGGGCGCTGACGTCTTAGTAAATAGCGGGCATTTTTGACAAGAGGCAAATGCGGGATGAAACTAAAATTGCTTTTGGCGGCCCTTGTACTCACTCCGACCATGGCGCAGGCTGCACCGGAATATTCGGCGGAAGACAAAGTTACGCATGTACTAAACAGACTGACGTTCGGTGCGCGACCGGGCGATGAAGAGAAGGTTCGCAGTCTGGGAGTTCAAAAATTTATCGATGCACAGCTCCAACCAAATTCGATTCCTGAATCTCCGGAAGTATTAGCCCAGACCAAGAAGGTGAGTAATAGCTTAAACGCGCCTTCCAGTCAGCTTCTTGCGATGCTCAGATCTGAGATGGTCAAGCGCAAGGCATTGAAAAAAGCTGAAGCTGACGCTGATGTGAAGTCCAATCAAACGATGACGGATGAGCAGCAGCCAGATGTTCAGGCCAAAAAACTAAAGAGGGCCGCACTGGGTCCGAATGCTAAAAAGCTTACCGGTCAGGACGCTATTGAAACCAAGCTGGTACGAGCTGTTGAGAGTCCACGTCAACTAAATGAGTTGATGGCCGATTTTTGGTTTAACCACTTCAATATATGTATGACTAAAGGAGCCGATCGCATTCTTGTCGGAGCGTACGAGGAGCAGGCGATTCGCCCGTTTGCATTTTCGAAGTTTCGCGATTTGTTAGGGGCGACTATGCATCATCCTGCGATGATGTTTTATCTGGACAATGCGCAGAACACTAAGGATGGCTTCCAGCCTTTGAATCCGAAGGCCAAAAACAAGGGCATCAATGAAAATTATGCGCGCGAATTGCTTGAACTCCACACCCTTGGTGTTGACGGTGGTTACACCCAGAAGGATGTTACGGAGTTGGCGCGAGTTTTGACTGGATGGACGATGCCAGTGCAGAGACGAAACGCCGGCGATCAGTACTGGGCTTACTTTGATGCGCGTCGTCACGACTACGGCGAGAAGGTCATCTTAGGTCATACGATCAAGGGAACAGGCGGCGACGAGATCGAAAAAGTGCTCGATATGCTGGCTGTTCACCCGTCGACTGCACACTACATAAGCTACCAACTCGCTCAATATTTTGTTGACGACAATCCACCGCCCGCGCTCGTAGACAAGCTGGCACAGCGGTTTACAGCTACACAGGGAGACACGAGAGCGGTATTAAAAACTTTGTTTGCTTCGCAAGAATTCTGGGATCCGAAATACCAGAACAACAAGTTTAAAAGCCCGTTTCACTACACGGTATCCGCCATGCGCGCCACGGGCATGCATGCCGATCAGCCGCTCGCACTGCAGGCTTTCTTAAAAACACAGGGACAGCCACTCTACGGCTGCCTCACTCCTGATGGTTACAAGAACACAAAAGATGCCTGGCTCAATCCTGATGGGTTATTGAAACGAATGGACTTCGCGACGAAGCTGGCAGCCGCTCAGGTTCGGCAGTCGAACACCGATGCTGCGAGCATTGCCAAAACAGTCAACGGTGGCAAACTGTCACCGAAAACACAAAAGGCTATCGAGGGTATTTCCGAACAACAAAAGGTCGCTGCTCTTCTGGGCAGCCCTGAGTTTATGCATTATTGAGGAGAATGAGATGAACCGTCGAGAATTTCTTGCCACAGCGTTGTTATCCTCATTTTCGATTCCCTTGTTGAATCAGCATGGTTGGGCGTATTCCAACGGCAAAGATGATCCGAATGGACAGAAGCTTGTCGTCATTCTCCTGAGAGGAGGCGTGGACGGTCTCAACGTGATCGTTCCTTACGGCGACAACAGGTATAAACAAGTGCGTCCGACAATTGCGTTGTCCAGAAGCAATGGACTCCTCGACCTTGACGGCTATTGGGGTATGCATCCGTCATTGGCACCGTTGACTTCATTGTGGGCCGCAAAGTCGCTTGCATTCGTGCACAACTGCGGGTCTCCGGAAAAAACGCGCAGCCATTTCGACGCACAAAATTACATGGAATCCGGAGTTCCTGGTCAAAAATCCGTTAGCACCGGATGGATGAATCGGCTTGTCAGCGAGCTTCCAACCAAACAGTCGCCGCTTCATGCCATAAGCCTCGGTCCGGTTTTGCCCAAAATCTGCGCCGGTCCGGCCACTGTGGCGACGATTCAAAAGGAGACTCCTGGCGGCGGAATGAAAAGACGAGGACGATTCGGCGGTGGCGCGGGCGGTGGCACTGTCAATCCGGTCTTCTCCGAGATGTACGGTGGATTAGGAGGAGACCTCGGCAAAGCATTCGACGAAGGGAAAGCCGCCCGGACCAAGGTAAGTTCGATCATGGCTGAAGCCGCCAGCGAAGAAGCCGAAGATCCGATGAGTCGCGAACAGATGCTGGCCAATCGCGGCGCCCTCACTCCTAAATCATCCCCGGATTTCGGAAAGCAGCTAGCCACGCTGATGACAAAAGATCCTTCAATTCAGGTAGCCTTCGTTGATTTCGGAGGCTGGGACACTCATGTGCGCGAAGGGGCGGAACAGGGACAGTTGGCCAACCTCCTTAAGCCATTGGCGAACGGTCTTGCAGACCTGGTTCGTGGACTGGGGCCGATGTACAAAAACACAACCATCATGGTTATGTCCGAATTCGGTCGGACCGTGAGGGAGAACGGAAACGGCGGCACCGACCACGGACACGGCAACGTACTCTGGCTGCTCGGTGGTGGTGTATCGGGTGGCAAAGTTTTTGGACGCTGGGGCGGACTGGCCGACAAAGATTTGAACGAGGCGCGCGACCTTCCGACGACAACCGACTACAGAGCGGTGGCGAGTTATGTTCTTGGCGAGCATCTCGGGCTATCGCAGGGTAAATTGGCAAACGTTTTTCCTGGCTTCCAGTCACGATCCAATCCATTCGTTTAAATCAAATGCACTCAAACGGAGCTACTCAATGATAAACAAGAGACTCATCCTAGCCGCAACTATCGCGCTATCTCTGACGCCCGGCTTCGCTTTGGCACAGGGCAATAACGACTATGCGCCGAGCGGTACGCAAAACGACACGCCACCACCAATGCCACCACCTAGAGAAGGTCCATCAACGCAGACTGGTGGGCGTGAACCCGGTCAAGGTGGCGGGTTCCGGCGCGGTGGCTTCCGCGGCGGACGAGGTCAGGGTGATGGAGGTCAAGGTGGACCTGGCGTCGGAGGACAAGGCGGGCCAGGTGGTGGTTTCCGCGAGCGCATGATGAAACGATTCGACACTAACGGCGACGGCGTTCTTGATGAAGGCGAAAAGGCGCAGCTCGAGGCTCGTAGAGCCCAGCGCCGATCACAAGAAGGTCAAGGCGGCGGCGGCGGTGGCGGCGGCGGCTTTCCAGGCGGACCTCCGCCTGGTGGACCTGGTGATGGACCTCCCGGCGGTCCACCTGATGGCGGACAAGCCCGTGGTGGCTGGCGCGGTCAAGCCGGCGGCGGTGGTGGTCGTGGCGGCGCCGGCGGTGGCGGACAGGGCGGCGGCGGTCAAATGCGCGAGCGAATGATGCAACGATTCGACGCCAACGGCGATGGTCAGCTCGACGCCCAAGAACAAGCATCAGCCGATGCCGCCAGAAGAGCGCACCGCGAACAACGCATGCAGCGTGGCGGCGGCAACGGAGTTCAAAACTGGGGACGTGGCGGTGGGAGCGGTGGCAATCAGCCAGCGCAGGAGGCACCACCGGTCGACCAGCCTCCGACCCAATAGCGACGTGGTTACGCAGCTAAGGTTACACGCGTAAACTTCCTGGCGAGAATTTTCGCGGCAAGGCATTTTTATTTTCAACCGTTAGCGGTTGAAAGTCCTTGCGCGCAAACCCGCTTGACGGCGGTGTCAGTTTTATATTTTCAACCGTTAACGGTTGAAGTTTTTCACCGGAGAAATTTCGCGAAGAGGCATTTTTATTTTCAACCGTTAACGGTTGAAAGTCCTTGCGCGCAAACCCGCTTGACGGCGGTGTCAGTTTAATATTTTCAACCGTTAACGGTTGAAGTTTTTCACCGGAGAAATTTTTGCGACTAGGCATTTTTATTTTCAACCGTTAACGGTTGAAAGTCCTTGCACGCAAAACCGCTTGACGGCGGTGTCAGTTTAATATTTTCAACCGTTAACGGTTGAAGTTTCGGCCGTCTCTTGTCGGCAGCTGTGTTTATCGCGTTCTTGGATTAATTGCGACACGATGCTGATCGCGATTTCCTGGGGATGGTTGTTGCCAATCGATAATCCCATTGGGCAGTAGAAGAGGTCTTCGTATTCTTTTGGCAAGCCGGCTTCGTTGATGTCTTGTTTTAGTCGAACCGCTTTCGCCTTGCTTCCTATTACTCCGAGATAGGGGAAGGTTCTCGTTTTCCAGTCGCGGAGAATTTCCAGAAGAATTGGTTTGTCGGTAGTGTGTCCCATCGTCATGAGGAGCACGAATGAGTTTGGCGCGAGGTCTTTTACTTTTGCCGGCAAATCGTCGGCGCGAACTTTTTGTAGCTTAGGTGAAGCGGGCAGTCGGTCGAGCCACTCCTGGCGCGAGTCGTAGCATGTCACTCGGCAATCGAGATTAATGAGCATATTGATCAGCGCATTGCTGCAATGCCCGGCACCAAAGACGGCGATGCTCCACGGATGTGTGTTGAACACTTCGAAGTAGAGTTTGACTGAACCGCCGCATGTCATACCGATGTCTTTGTTCAAATTCCAATTAACGAAACGTGTTTTCGAATCAACAGTGTGAATGACTACTTCGTCATTTTCATTCGGCATAGTACTGGCAAGTGCCAGAAACGCCTGGGCTTCCTCTATGGCGCGCTTCTCCACTTTGCCGCCGCCGACCGTGCCAAACAGCAAGCCGTCGGAGACGACAAGCATTTTGCTACCGGCGTCCTGGGGGACGCTGCCTATGGTGTCGACTATTGTTACCGAGACGAAGGGTACGTTGCCGGCGAGCAGTTCATGCACTTTCTCGTAGAACTCTAGCAATGCTACCTCACGATTTCTTAGTCGAGGCACCAGCCGTGGTGCTAGGTTTCTTGAGGACGGAACCAGAAAACGCTCTTGCGACAGACTCGCTCAGTGGGCGAAGCGAGCCATGCTTGATTGTGGGGACCGGCATGCCTGCGGTGTTTACATGCGAGTTGCCGTTGACGCCATCGCCTAGCCACGCGGCAGCAATTTTGCCGTTGGTGCTCTCCGGTGCACTGTCGTAATAGGACAAACGGCCGAGAATGGCTTCATTGGTACATGGTGTTGAGATGCACGGAATCTGGTCCCCGGAAACGAACGACAGCGCGTGTTTAACGGCAGTAAAAGCCGAAATGGCAAGCACCAGGGGTGGCTCTCCCACCGCTTTTGTACCGCGTACATTCGGAGTGTTGTAGGCGTCGATCCAGTTAACATTGAAGCGCGCCGGGAGGTCTTGAATGTTCGGGATTTTGTAAGTAGTGGGCGAATAGTTGAGAAGATGACCTTTGTCCGTGTATTTGAGCTCCTCGTTGGTCATCCAGCCTAACCCCTGGATGAACGCGCCGGTCAGTTGTCCGCGCGTGATACCCGCATTGATCGGTCGGCCGACGTCCATTAGAACGTCGACGCCATCGACTTTCATATCGCCGGTAAACCGATCGATAGTCACTTCGGTGACGGCACAGCCCATTGTGAAGTAGAGAAAAGGCGAACCTTTTCCTGCCACCCAGTCGAATTCAATGCCTTTAGTAGCGTAGTGCCCACGCGCACCCAGACTGAGTCTTGCACGATATGCCAGGTTTACGATCTCTCGAAACGGCATTTTATTTTCCGGACGTCTTTCGTCGAAAACGAAACCGTTTTCGAATTTGATTGCATCCGGATAGGCTCCAATACCGGCTTCGCGCGAAGCGAAGTATTTGGCGGCCGTTTCGGTGAGGTTCGACTTGATTTGTTTGCACGCGTTGACTGCGGCGCTGCCGTTCAAATCAGTTGCCGACGAAGCAGCTGTAGCCGAGGTGTTATTGTTCTTCTCGGTCGAAGTGGCCATGACGATTACCCAATCGGGATCGATTCCCAATTCATCGGCGACCAACATTTTGATGTTGGTATTGACGCCCTGTCCCATCTCGGTTGCTCCGGTGGAAACCTGCACCGTACCATCGATGTACACGTTCACCAGGGCGTTGGCCTGGTTTAACATCGTGTTTGTAAACGAGATACCGAATTTGATACCAGTGATCGATAAACCTTTTAGATGGGTTTTCGATTTGGAGTTAAACTTGCGAACTTCCTCTTGTCGTTTTTTCCAATCGGAAGTCACAAGCAATTCATCGAACAGTCTGGGAAGATTGTTGTTCTGAACGATTTGACCATACGGCGTCGTGTTTCGGTCGTCGATACCATAGAGATTATTCCGTCGCACCTCGAAGCTGTCTTTCTTCAGATAGGCGGCGATCTCCTCCATTATATTTTCGATGGTGATCACTCCCTGAGGTCCGCCGAAACCGCGAAACGCCGTATTGGGAGGCAGATTCGTGCGGCAAATGCGACCGACGAGTTCAGCGTGTTCGATAAAGTAAGCATTGTCCGAGTGCGTTATCGCTCGTCCAAGAACAGCAATCGATAGATCGTTGTAAGCTCCGCCGTCAGCGAAATAGTTTATGCGCAGCGCCTTGATCACACCGTTTTCGTCGAACGAAACTTTGTAGTCGTTCTGAAACGGATGACGCTTACCGGTGTACTTCATGTCGTCATCTTTGATGTAGATGACTCGTGCCGGTCGTTTCGTCTTGTGCGCCACCAGAGCTGCCATCACTCCGGCGTGAGTCGCCTGACTTTCCTTGCCGCCAAAACCGCCACCCATGCGCTTAGTGATACAAACCACCTGACTCTGCATTAAACCGAGCATGTGCGCAGCAGTGTGTTGGACTTCGCTAGGTGCTTGAGTTGATGAATGCAAAACCAACTGATCGTGTTCGCCAGGATAAGCGAGGCAGGCCTGCGATTCCAAGTAAAAGTGGTCGGCGCCACCGACAACGAGCGTGCCTTCCAGAGTGTGTTTCGCTGACGCAAAGTGAGGTTCCACATCGCCGCGCCTGACGGCGTATTCGCGGTCCAGAAACTCTTTGCGCTCTTTCGCCTCGTCAATCGTCAATGTCGGCGGAAGCTCTTCCATGACAATTTTGACTGCCTTTTTCGCTTTAGCCAGAGCGGTTTTCGTTTCTGCAGCAATCACTACAATCGGCTGCCCGACGAACATTGCTTCGTCTTCCACGAGTAGCGGTTCGTCCTGAATGATCGGACCGAGCCTATTGTGATGCAGATCTTTGTGGGTAAAACACGCCACTACTCCTGGTATCGTTTCTGCAGCCGAAAAATCGATCGATATGAGCTTTCCATGCGCGTACGGGCTGCCGACGTAGTCGACGTGCAGCTCGTTTTTCATAACCGGAATATCGTCGATATAAATCGATTCGCCGCTCACGTGTCCGCGGGCTGAGTCGTGCGGTATGTTCTTGCCGATTATTGACATACGAGCTGCCTCTCTGCGGTTTCGTGGTAGAACTTGGAAAAAATATTCTCCGCTAAAGTAAGACGATAATCCCGGCTACCGCGAACATCAGTCAGTGGAGTGATTTCGGAACGAGCCAATTTGCCCGCTTCCCGACAGGTGGCAAGAGAAAATTCCTTGCCGACGAGAAACTGCTCGACTGCCGTCATCCGCAAAATTACTGCAGCCACGCCGCCGTAGGCGACCGCTGCCGTTTTGATTTTGCCGTTTTCGACATTCAGTCTGATAGCCGCCGTGAAGGCGGAGATATCGAGATGCTGTCGTCGTGAGATTTTGTAGAGACGAACAATCTCGTCTTTGACGGGCAGCGGCAGGTGAATCTTGGTTATCATCTCGTCCGACTGCAACGCCAGTTTTTTGTAGCCCGTGTAGAACTCAGTCATCTTGATCTTGCGGCTGCCGTTGATGCCCGCCACTTCTATGTCGGCATCCATGATGAAAAGAAACGGCGGCGTGTCGGCAATCGGCGAGGCGTTGGCGATGTTGCCGGCGAGCGTTCCTGCGTGCCTGATTTGCGGGGAACCGAACACCCACAAAATATATTTCATTTCTTCAGAGAGCTTCGAGATGTAGTCTTCAAGCTGTTTTAGCGAAACACGAGCACCGATCTCGAGAACTGTTCTGCCACTCTCTTCTTGGCTTGAGATTTCTTGCAACCCGGGCAGATTGCTTGTTGAAATTAGAACTTCAGGAACGAGACCGCGTTTGTTCATGTTGACCGACACGTCGGTTCCGCCAGTAATGAATACCGCCTGCGGGTTTTCGCTTTTGAACTTACACGCTTCCTTGACCGAAACCGGCACGAACAACTCCTTGCCATCAGCCTTGAGATGAATCGACTGCCCGAGATGTGCTTTGAAGTTTTTCAACATCTCGCCGGCAGGATAGAGTTTCGAAACCGGCTCCCAATGCGTGAGATCGACAGCCAACCCGGCTTCGACAATCGGTTCGTATCCGGTGCAGCGACAGAGGTTGCCAATCAAGCCATCTTTCAATTGGCAGGCGGTGAGCGGTTTTCCTTCGTCGAACATCGAACACATCGCCACCACGAAACCTGGTGTGCAATAACCGCATTGGGCACCGTGACATGCGACCATGGCGTTTTGCACCGGGTTTAAATCACCGTTTTGTTTCAGTCCTTCGATCGTGACCAGATGCGAACAATCAAGCTGGCAAATGTACTGAATGCAAGAATTGATCGGCTTGTACACCAGCTCATCGCCGTCAACCCGCCCGACCATGACCGTGCAAGCACCGCAATCGCCCTCGGCACAAACCACCTTGGTTCCGCACAACCCCAACTCGTATCGCAAGTAATCGGTGACCGGCACAAACGCCATATCGCCAGAAACCTTGTGCTCTCGACCGTTTATGTACAGAAGAATGTAGTCTCTCATCGCGCCAACCATTGCAGTGTCTATAGACGCCTAACGCAAGATACCAGGCGAATTGCCTATAACTATTAGACATAATGATACCTACCTTGCGAAATTTATCCAACCACCCGGCTACAATTGGCAGCGACCGAATCGTGTCGCGTCGATAATTGTTCGCTGCCATCCCTGCTCACCGACCTTCGAAGATTCAAAATATGGAAGAAATTTTGCCGAGACATGTAGTTTGCCTGCTGGGAAACTGGAAGACGCTCGATGAGATGGAGGCGATGATTACGAGCCTCGCGCCGCCCGGGTTCGAACTCGATCACGAGTTCTCTGGGCCCGGCGAAGACGACCGCATGGTCACGGCTTTCGAGCACGCCGCCGACCGCGTCGCACCTTCGTTTTTCCAAGAGGACATTGAAGCCGTCAAAGCACATAGCTCTGTCGCGTACATTTTGTCGCCTAAAATTCCGAAGGCCGCCGCTATGCAAATGTCCGGCATGACACTACAGATGGTAGCAACCATGCTGGAAGGCGGAGCCCTGGCCGCCAAAAGCGAAAGTGCCGGAATTGCGCATGGATTCCGGCGCTGGATTCATCTGTTCACAGAATATAAATCCGGATACATGCAAGCCGATCCGGTTCGCTATGCCAACGCACTCTACGACACGTGGGTGCGCCGCCCGCTCAGCGACGGACATTGGTGGTATTCGTGCGGAATGCATTTGCTCGGTTTACCCGACATTGAAATCATACCGCGCAACGATCCGCGCGAGGCAATTCAATGCATGGATTTTGTTGGAACTCGGCTGCTGGCAGGCGAATCGATCGATAACCTTCTGGTTGATAAAATCATCATGCCAGAAAAAGATTTGCCGCCAGAAAAGATCGAACCTAAGAAACTCTCGCACAAGGAATGCAAACGCTACGACGAGGAAGATTTTTTCTTCAATCCGTATGGGTACATCCGCGTTGACTAGCGCGAACCGGCGTTGTCACGCCTCAGAAATCCGCTAATCGTGGTTACTGCTTAACCAAACGCCAAGGTTTCGCGCCTGGATTTTCAGCCGTTAGCGGTTGAAAATATAGACAACTCCGCTGCCGAAATTTACCCACAAACTTCTGCCAAATTTTAACCACAAAGAACTTTGAGAACTGTGCCAGCGTATGCAAACGGCTCGTCTTCAGTTTCCGGATTTGACATGCCCCATTTTTGACGTTCGGCACGAATGATGGCCATTTGCTCGCACAACTGTCGCACGGTTTTGGAATCCTGCAATTCGACGGGCATTCGTGGATCGGTCAGCACACCTGCGTATCGACGAAGCAGGTAGTAGAACGAGATAATGTGGTGACCGGACTTCGCTGTCATCCTATCTAGCTTGAGCGCCAACGCATACAGTTTGAGTGCGCGCTTGTACGACTCGGCAGCCTTGACCATATCTTCCTTCTGCTCGTAAAACGTTCCCTTATAACCGTTGAGCCAGGAGTCCTGAAGAAGCAACTCCGCGCGATTCCAGAAGTCCTTCGATTGTTCCAACTCTCGCATGACCACATCCAATTGCGCCATCCGTCGATCGACCAAGCCACCATCTACGATGCTCGGGGTGTCGACCAAAGTCGCTCGAGGCGAGCGCGACTGCGGCGGTTTCTTAGGCGTCAGATTGAAGACGGCGACTTGAATCGAGACATCGTCGATCGACAAACTCGTTGGTACGGCCGTTGCTGGTGTTGCGACCGAAACAGTCTGCGCCGTTTGCGCGGACGGTTTTGAGTCGTGATCGGTAACGCGCCGTGGAAGCCGTTCTTCGAATAGATCGTGGGGTACCTTTGCAAACGGTGGCGTGAAATCCATTCGAGAAGGAACAAGATTTTGCTCATCACCCGTGGCTTTCATCGCCAGCATCTCGGCAGTAGTGAAGCCAGAATACGTAGTCATTATGCCAACCTCCAGATCTCATACCGTAACGGCATTTTGATTAACAACAACTCGAATAACTCATTCAAGTTCAATTTGATTGCATCGATTCTATGCGAGCACTTGACATCTTGTCGTTTTATTAAGCATTCCTCAAAGATTGAGTCGGCAATACGCCTTAGCCACTAGCTCTTTACTGGGGTAAACGATAGGATGCCAAGCTCTTCAAGGTTTTGATATTAGAAAAAAACTGTGAGTTTGTTGTGAAGACGCAGGAATAATGCGCATTTCGTGTGGAGATGCACAGTCGAGACTACTGAAATGCGCACTTTGAATGGATAGATCGGAGCTTTTATTTTCAACCGTTAGCGGTTGAAAATATAAATCCGACTCCACCGTCAACTGCGGTTCGTGCTTTCGATTTTCAACCGTCAACGGTTGAGAATACTAACCTCACTGCGCCGTGAACCTGATGTTCGTGCATTTTATTTTCAACCGTCAACGGTTGAAAATATAAATCTCACTCCACTGCAGCTCCGACTTTTCGCGCCAGTATTTTCAACCGTTAACGGTTGAAAATATAAATCTCACTCGACTGCAGTTCCGACGTTACGCGCAGTATTTTCAACCGTTAACGGTTGAAAATATAGAACCAACCAATCGCAAAAGACACTTCTCCGACAACCTAGTTTCGGCGCAATATCCATCTATGTATTGCAGGGTCGAATTACCAATCGGTGTCGTCAGGGGAAAGTTTTTTCCACGAATCATCGACCGTTTTTTTCTTGCGCTTCTCTGGTTTTGGTGTCGCGGCTTTCGGCTTCGCAGGCGCATCGCTACTGGATTTGGAAATCACTGGTGCCGATTTGGCCGGTGCAGCCGGCTTCACAGGCGCGGATAATGCAGGAGCAGCCTTTGTTTTGGTCTCGCTATCTTTTTTCGCCGTACCGGCGGATTTTTGAGCGGAAGGAACTTTTTTCACTGCGTCGGCTGACTTCGGATCATCGCCCCAATCCGAATCGTCAAGGTTATTCGCAGCAGGTTTTGTAGTGCTTTTCTTGCTGTTCACTGCCTGTTCAAGACGTTCATCTATCTCTTTGAGTTCTTTTACCGACTTGACCTTCACTTTGCGAAGCGGCGCTTCTTCCGCAGGGGTTGTTTCATCATCACTAGACACTTTCGATGTATCTGATTTCGGTTCATCGGCATTATTTTCATCGCTTTGCGCTGGCTCTATTTTGCCGGAGTCGGATTTCTCCACTTCTGCTTTATCTCCCGATCTTGCTAATGCAAGCATTCGCTCACCAGTTAGCTTGCCGACAGGATCGCTATCTCCCGTTATTTCAAGAAACTTCTTTGCGTACTTGGTGCAACCGGCTTTGTCGCTCAGGTTTATTTTAACGCTGCACATTTCCAGAAGAGCGAGTCCAAAATTCGGATTTATGTCGAGTGCTTTCTTTAACAAAGCTTCGGCCTCATGCGCTTTTGCCCGCTTCTCACTTCGGCTTGTCACGACGTTCGTCGTCGGCTCGTCCGCTACAGTTTCCTTTTTATCCTTTGCGCGTTTTGCCTTGGCTGCCTGGATAGCGTCGGCCAGACCGGTAGTTAATTCGTTCGGATTTACGAGCGCCGCAAGATGAACATACGGATACTCAAAATTCGGATACTTCGCGACACACTGTTCCCACATGATTCGAGCCTTTTTCGAAGAATTCGGACCCTTCTCGTGGCTCATTTCAAGCGCTTTCATGTTTTCTTCGATCGCTTCCTCCGGCTGATTCTCCTTTGGAATATCGCGCTTCAATTTCATATCGGCGATAGGCCCAGCGCCATTCTTGGAGGCCAATTCGTATGCTTTACGCGCCTTATTTAACGATTCTTTCTCGACTAAACTATCTCCGAGCACAAGGTATTCCTGACCGAACAAACCGCTGTCCGGCACCATATCCAGCGATGGAACAGTCGCCTGTACGAGGATGAACACTAAAACAGCGCCACCAATTATGATACCAGCGGTTTTCTGTGGAACGAGGGTGAGTTCCGGAACTATCGATCGCAAACCCGGAATTACAGAAACAATTGCGATGATAGCGCCTTGCGATGTTTCTTCTTTTGCAGGGGGAAAATATTTTGCTCGTATTTTGACAGCCACAACCACCAGTGAGGTGAGGAAGAACAACCAGCGCGTCAAAGGCGCGAATCGCAGGCCCTCCTCCCAAACACTAAACCCAAAGAATCCCGCAACGACAATTGAGAAGAGCGGGAATCGCGACTTCGTCACAGGGACTTTAATCTGTATCTTCTTATCTTTCTTGGTAGGAACATATGCACTCAATGTATGAAGCGTCTCGCGAATCTGGGTGACGCGTTGTTCGTTTGCATTGGCTTCTCTCGTTTTTCCGATTTCGCGCAGCAGAACCGAGTACTCTCTTATGATCCGCAGAAGAAAAACGCTTTCTTTCGGAATTTGTTGGCTGCAAAATTCAATCGCCTTTTCGTACGATTGAAGCGAATATTCCAGCCGATCGTTGGCAAAGTGGTAGATTGCCCAGCACTGATAGGTGTGCGGTCGTTCTGCCATACCCAGTGGTGCCAATGCTTTAGTTTCTGCTTCACCAAGTAGACGTTTGCATTGGGTAGCTCGTCCGATTCCGAGGTTAGCAATACCAAGATTGGACAGGATGAACGCCATCTCGCCATCGCGGGCGATACCAGTTTTCGTAGCAAGTTCCTGCGCTTTGGTCAAATAGCGAATCGCTTCCTGATACTCGCCATGCACGTTGCAATAGTAACCAGCGTTATACAATGCGACGAGCGCGACGTCAGCGGGAGGCATGTCGTGGTCGCATAACAGTTTTACGGCGCGGCGAGCCAGCGCCAGCGCGTCGTGCATTTTGTCGGTCACGTCGCAAAGTTGGGCAGCGTAGTTCAACGTGTTTGCAAGGAGAAACGCAGAGCCGTTGGTTTTCCGCTCTTCCTCGTGGGCTTCAGCAGCATTAAGCACTTCGCGGATCATCTTCTCGGCTTCTGTAGCGCGTCCAATGTGTGCTCGCAAATTAGCGAACAGCGCATGCATGAGAATGTAGTCCCGCAATTTACGTTTCGGATCGATTGCTCCGATTGAGGAACTGAGCGTTTTCTCCGCTTTTGCAAAATCACCCTGATCCATGTACAGGTGCGCGAGATTCCGCAACGAATTGGCGTTACCAAAGGTCAACATCGATAAAATCCGGCATGCTAAACGAGGATTGTTCCGCGCCAATCGCATGCATAAATCGTTAACGGCAAAACCCAAACAAATTGGAGCGGCTATAAGCGAAAATCTGGTGACGTACATCACCTGTTTCAGTTGCATGACCGCTCCGACAATGTATGCGAGAACGGCGATGCCTACGAGAATCATCGCGCCGTAAAGCAGTCGTTTTCGTTTATTGATGTCAGCCGCAATCGCGTCGCAGTTGATGCGTTCGAGCGGAAGGTCTCCGCCTTTTCGAAGACGTCGCAGTTCTGATGCCGAACCCGACATCGGGAGTTCGCGGTGGGGAATTGCTCTGCGCTGCTGAGAGACTTTATTCTCACGCTCCCGAGGTCCTTCACGACTGGTTTCCTGACTCTCGGAGCCGTCACCTCGATACTTGGTGAAAAGCGAACCTAGCGGATCATCGGATCGAGTTTCCTCTTGCTGACCATCACTCGAAGGCGTCGCTCCGCTCCGTCCAAATGCCTTATCCCGAGCCGCACGGCGAGCCGCCCGGGCAGCATCTTCACTGCCTGCGTTCTTATCACCGCCGCTATTTTTCTTGGATGGCATCGGATGTTTTACTAAGTCCAGGACACTAATTGAAACTAAAACGCCGGCTCATTCAAATTTATGAGTGACATATAGCTATCACTTACATTCTAAACTTCTGAGTCGTCGTAATCACGTCAGTCAGATATTTAACTCCGCTTTTCAAGTCAGAGAATTGGTTTCCACAGGATTCGTCCTTCTCGATCGATTGCCACAGCCGTGCGAAAGCTTGTGCAGCCTGTGTCTAGGAGTTCAAGCCTGAGGGTATATACAGACAGGATTGTCACGATGAGGTTATGCAGAGATCGTAAATTGTTGGTGGATAGCATTTTGATCGAAGCATTACTAAGCACATGGGATTGGACGCACACGAGAGCGACAAAGGCACATCGGCAGTTCACACTGCTGACAAGTCGCATACGCTCGATGGGATCTGGAACAGACCGTCGACCGATGCAACACCCACGTCACCAGCCGATGCAACACCCATCCCAACCGCTCTTGACGCCAAGAAAACCAACACTTCTTCCATTACAAACGAACAGAGCGCTCCCGTTTTCACTGACAGCGACGGAACGCCGCTCACCGACGCGAAACTCAACGATTTAAAGTACAACACCACCTCCGCAGACGCCCCTGTGCTTCAGCTGGCATCTATGACCCTACCGAGATTTCCTGCCGTCGAAAGGCAAGATGTCACACAAGTTTCCGACAAGCGTTCCAGCGAGCGTCAAAATCCAACTGTCGGCGACCTGTCACGGGCCGCGCATAAGGCTATAGGAAGCGGCGCATATGGCAACAAAGTGCCATCCTCCGCCGCCGAATTCGCCGGCGAGTCAGTTCCGCAAAACGTGAAATGCGCCTCCACTTCTAGCCAATGGCTTGTCGAAGCCGGAATGATGACGAACCGCGACTTCAAAATTCGAGTCTCCGACATGATCAAAATGCTTCCCGGAAAGGGATTCTCACAGGTTCCTTTGTCTGGAAACCTCGACCTATCAAAGTTTCCAGATGGTCCGATCGGCTTCATCACTGGCCGTGGCAATTATGACGATGGCAGCAATCACATCGGTTTCATCGAAAAACGCGATGGACAGCTGCGAGTAATACACAACGACTATCACACCGGCAAAGTTGTCGATCAAGATATCAAACAAAAGTTCTACACCGCAGACGGAAAACCTGCCTATCGCGACATGAGCATGTTCGTTTACCGAAAGCGATAACTGCGTGCGGCCCTGGCTTGCAGCCAAATATTTTCAACCGCTAACGGTTGAAGTTTCACTGCCAAATATTTTCAACCGCTAACGGTTGAAGTTTCCAGCCAATATTTTCAACCGTTAACGGTTGAAAATATCAATCGAACGCTACCCCGTCTGCCTTCTTCTTCGCGTTGTGCAACCGCCAGAAAGCCAGGTCTAGCAGCGCGTCCAGTGATGTTCCATCGTCAGGGAAGGACGAAACGCCGGCTCTGAGTCGCACTGATTCATTGCAGGATGGAATCTTGATCAGACTAAAGTCCAGAACGGTGTTTTTAATTAGGGTTTTTGCGGCTTCGCTTGTCGCCTTTAGCATCACCACGAATTCGTCTTCGCTCCATCGGCAGATCATTGATGGTGTACCGGCGACGCGTTGTTGTAGGAAGTTGCTTAAGGCGGAGAGAACGCGATCGCCTGCGCTGTGACCGGCGTTTTCGTTGATTGCGTTCAACTGCTGGATATCGATCAGTGCAAGAGTCAGTGTCAGCGGGCCTCCCTTTGATTCGGCCATGAGCGGAACGTATTTTTCGTAGAGACTGTTGGTTAGCGGCAGTCCGGTCAGGTAGTCGCTATCGCGCTTCTCGACGCTCTTTTCCCGAACGCTTCGAGCGATAGCCTTGACGACATCGCCGGCTTTGTCGTAATCACCTAATTTAAGTGCTGCAGTCGCTTTGCATTGTTCGATCATTTCGTCATCGATGTCGACTCCAGACGAGCTAAACAGGACAATCGCCATGGAACTCCAGCGCTTAGATTGATTGAGGCGCTCGCAAACGTCTGCAACTTTCGGCGACTTCATATCAATATCGATCAGCAGCACCTCAGGCTCGAAGTCGTACAAAAATTCGAGATAGCGATGCGGATGCAGAGTGCTGCGAGCGTTGATATTTGCTGCCTTGAGTGCGCCGGAAAGCCTTGCCATGACCGGTGCGACAGCTGACACAATCAGGGCGTTGTAGTGCTCGAAATTGACGAGCTGAGTGACTAGTTTATTCATGCTGTCGAACGACAACGGTTTTTCTAGACAGACATAGCAAGCCGGTTCCAAGCTTTCGATTGTTGGTATCGATTCCGAACTGGAGACGACGAACGCGACTGGCGTATTTTTCTTATCAGGAATTTGGTGTAGTTTCGCGGCAAGTGAAACGGCGCGCTCCTCATTGCCGGGTTCTACGCCGATAATAATTGCGTCGAGGCGTTTGCTGGAAGCGACCATGAGTGCTGTGTCCGGGTCTTCCGGAAGGGCCATTTCGCACAATAATTCGTTCTGCCATCCTTCCATCGACTCGCGAAAATCGTTCGCGCAATCAGCAACCAGAATTCGAGGTCTTGTGTAAATCGGCTGAGTTACTTTCTCTGCAAAATCACTGTGGGTCATGGTTGGTTCAGAAGTTGGGGCTCTGGTAACTTATTCCATCCTAAAAGAAATCTGACACCCCGTTTTGCAGAACAATTAGTTTTGTTTTGCATTACTAAACCAGCGGGAATGAAAACAGTGAAATAGTCGCTGGAGCCGGTTTTGAAACTCGTCCACCAAGGCACACTTTTACTCTTCGGTCCGTTGTTCGTTCAGCTGGTTGCGGCGTCCGCGCTGTTTTATTTCTATAGCAAGGCTGAAAACTCCTCGATGCGCAGAACTCGAGCGACCGAGATCCGCTCCTTAACCGACAAAATTTGGGCTGTGAACGTCAACGTCGCACTCGAGATATCCGGCTTGCAGACAGGCAGTGGTTCGAAAGAAAGGCTTGCTGAGATTGCCAAAGAGATGAAACCTCTTCTCATCGAACTTCGAAACAAGGGAAACATCACCAATAAATCTGACAGCGTCCACGAGTTCGAGGTTACGGTAAATAACCTGCTCAAACGCGAGATGACACTAGCAAAGTCGATCGACGAAGACGGACTCGATATTCCGTTCTACGGTATGGGTCTTCTGCGCGGAGAGTTGAAAGCCAGCCTCCTCAAAGTGAACAAGCTCAAGAAGATAGTCGAAGACGAGGCTAACAAAGAGTCGACGGAACAAACTCTTAACGAGGCACAGAGCAGAACCGTGGTTAACATCTGCCTGGGCTTTCTGATGCTTTTCACCATTGCCGCGACCGCTTTTGCCGCCACCATTTTCTACAAAAACATCGCTTCTCGTTACGCCATCATCCTGGAAAACTCACGCCGCTTCGGCAGGCGCGAACCCATAGCCCAGGAGGTCGGCGGCAGCGATGAGATTGCTGATCTGGACAAAACATTCCATGAGATGTGGAATGCCGTGGAAGAAGCCTTGCGGCGAGAACGAGCGATGATCGACAACGCCGTCGATGTCATCTGCTCGGTTAATGAGTTCGGCACGTTCACCGCTGTCAGTCCGGCGGCTGAGAGGATGTGGGGCTACGAGCCCAATGAATTGATTGGCAAAAACCTGGCATTACTGGTTGTTCCAACGCACAAGGAAACGGCGTTTGCCGCGCTCACCAAAGCAAGACAGTCCGGAGAAAATACATCGTTCGAAACTGAAATTGCCACCCAATATGGTGGCACTCGCCATATGCAATGGTCGGTGCAGTGGTCTAATCGTGACCTGACGTTTTTCTGTGTAGTACATGACATAAGCGATCGCAAGGCGATTGAGCGTTTAAAACAAGATTTCGTCAATATGATAAGCCACGATTTGAAAACGCCGCTGACCGCCGTTCGATTGACGCTGGAACTGGTTCACAAAGGTGTGTATGGTGAAATCGATGCCAAAGGTCAAAACCGTATCGCCGTCGCGCAGGACAGCACCCAAAGATTGTTGGAACTGATCAATCAGCTTTTACAGCTCGAGAAGCTCGAAGCCGGCAAAATGGAACTGCACAAGACACCATCCACGGTGCTCAAATTGTTGAAAACTGCTTGCGACTCGGTTGAAACTTTCGCGGAACAGCACGAAGTCTGGACGGAAATTGTCTGCGAAGACACGCTTACAGCAATGCTTGACGAAGATCGGATCGTTCAGGTTCTTATCAACTTGATATCAAACGCTATCAAATTTTCACCGCCCAACAAGGCGATTATTGTTTCAGCCGAACTGGACGAAGACGAGCTCTGCCTCTGCGTCGAAGACTTCGGTCGCGGTGTGCCGGAACATCTGAGAACGGCGATTTTCAATCGGTTCGAACAGGTCGATCGTTCGGACAGCACGGAAAAGGGAGGCACGGGACTGGGATTGGCGATCTGCAAGGCAATCGTTAAGGCGCATGACGGGCAGATCGGCGTAAACAGCGAAGAAGGTCAGGGCAGTGTGTTCTGGATCCGAATTCCTCTGGTAACGACGCCTGAAGGCTCACGCGCGGAGACGGTCGATGTTTCGCTTTAAGCACGTGACGCCTGCGTTTTTGCTCGCTTTGGCTTGCACACTGCCGGTCCAGGCTCAAACGACTGCAGCACAGTGGTTGGACAAAGCTCGCGACTGCGCATATAAAGGCGATGAACAGGGTGTTTCCGACGCCTGCGCTCGTGTCGTTGAACTGGAACCAAACAACGTCGAAGCCTGGAACATGCGCGCCGACTCGAATTTATCATGGGCGCTGTGCAATGCGACGCGAGCAAAAAAATACTATTCTCAGGTACTCGCTCTTGAACCCAAGAACTACCACGCTCTGGCGTTTCGAGGTTTTACCTCGACTCTGGACAATACTCGAGCATCAAAAGTCGATTTGCAAAACTGCGTTGAGATCCTCAAGGCATTGCCTAAGCGAACGCTCGAACAGGAGCGCGTCTTCGCTATGGCAAGTTTTTGGCTCGATCCTAAAACCAGTCTGCCGGTCGTCAAACGCGCAGCCGATTTATTTCCGGAAGACATTGAATGCGTCTTCTTCCTGGCTTGCGCTCTTGACACAGCCGGTAAAACCGATGACGCAAAAGTTTGTTTCAAAAAGGATCAAATTCTGATCGAGCGTGAACTCAAAAAGCACTTCACAGGCGCACTTGGTCGGCAAATTGTCCGTAGTTGCGCGACGCTTCAGAACAACTCTTACGGTATAAAACTGCTGTCCGACTATTTGAAAGATCACCCGAATGACCACAACGCTCTCTATTATCGAGGATACGCCCACGCTCTTGAGAAACAGCCTAAAGCAGCGTTGAAAGATTACGCCAGGTCCGTAGCCGCTGGACCAACCTACCAGCTTCACCTTATGGGTCTGGCTGACGCGGAATTGGCTGCCAAACACTGGCGCGAAGCCGCCAAAATCTACAAACAACTGATGGAGATGGAGCCGTCATCAGAGGTTTACATAAATCGGCGGGCGCAAAGTTTAAAGGAGCTCCATCTGGACAAGCTGGCGCTCCAGGAGATCGAACAGTTTCTTGTGATCAATCCCAATGCTTACAGTGTTTGGATCACCAAAGCCGGTATCGAACAGCCAGAAACCGCTCGCACGGATAGGCTAATTGCCCTTGCCAAAATTTCAAAAGCAATCGAAAGCACACCGGATATAGTACCACTTTACATATTGCGATCCACCCTGTTTCAAGGCTTGAACGAGCCCCAAAAAGCACTGTCTGACCTCGATCAGGCTATCCGCATGAAGCCTGAGGACGCCCACGCCTATTTCTCGCGCGGAGTGCTGAAGTGGAACAGCCTGAATCTAAGAGATGCGGCGATTGCAGACGTGAACAAAGCCATCGAGTTAACCTCTCCTCCGGTAAAGAGGTCGTACCTGCTCACGCTCAGCGAATATTACAAACAAATCGGACAGTACGATAAGGCCATTGCGGCTGCCGACAAATACACCTCGCTCAGTCCTGATTTCCCCGAAGGCTGGAGACAACGTGCCGTCGTCCACATCGCTCAAGGAGATCCGCAAGGCGCGCTTGCCGACTTGCAAAAGACGCTCACGCTGAGAGTGCAGCTCGACGATGTCGATTTGATGTTCGCCAAGGTTTATGTACTCCTCAACAAACCGAACGAAGCCCTCACCGCATTTAATACCAGTTTAAAAAAAGACCCGCACTGTGTGGAAGCACTGATCGGACGCGGCACACTTCAAACCAAGCGCGAACAATACGAGCTTGCACTGCTCGATTTCAACAATGCGCTGTTGTTGTCGCCCAACAATCCCGATATTTACTACGCCCGATTTCGCGCATATGCCGGAATGGCTGAGTACATGAAAGCCGTAGCCGACATTTCCAAATCCATGGATTTGTCGAATCGAAACAACGAGTCATGGCTATTGGAGGACCGGGCGCGGCTTTACACGTATGCCGAACGCTACAAAGACGCCGCGGATGATCTGGCCAAAGCATACCGTTTTGCAATGAACAAACCGATTTACCTCTATCAACGAGGCAAGCTGTTGTACTGGAGCGGCAATAAGCTGGGCGCCATCGAATCGATCAGCGCCTATCTAAACCTGGTCGCGGATCCACTGGCATTACGAGCCCGTGCTCGCTGCTATTTTGAAACGGATCAACTCGACCGCAGCATTCAAGACTATTCCGCCCTGATCCAGGGTGACCCGGAGAATCCGCAGCTCTACCGCCTGCGCGCAAAATCGTATGCGAAACAGGGCAGAGAACAACTGGCATCAGCTGACTTAAACAAAGCTAAGTCGCTGATGAAATCACGATGATAGGAGTTTGACAATGCCTCATTTGTACACGATCGGACATTCCAAACATCCCATCGAAAAATTCATATCGCTCTTAAAACTGCAAGGCATAGAGGTTGTAGCAGATGTTCGTACTCATCCGATGTCACGTTTCAACCCACAGTTCAATCGCAAAAAACTGGAAGCAGAGCTGCAAGAACAAGAGATCAAGTACGTCTTCCTCGGCAAAGGCTTGGGCGGGCGCCCTGCAGGCGAGCAATTTTATGACGAGCAAGGATATACGCTCTACCACATGATCGCGCAATCCAGCGCGTTTAAGACAGAACTCGCCGAACTCTTGGAGCTGACGAAATCAGCACGTGTGGCCATGATGTGTTCCGAAGAAGATCCGAACTCCTGCCATAGAAAGCTGCTGGTCGGCAAAGCGATTATTGACTCCGACCTGGACGTGACACTCCAACATATCCGAGCAAACGGAGCGATTGAACTGGGAGAAGATGCCGGTCAAGGATTGCTGGATTTGCCCGGATTCGAGCAAAGCTGGAAGTCGCCCAAGCCGCTCAACAAATCACCGAAGTCCGGTGGGTAAGTGCATTTTATTTTCAACCGTTAGCGGTTGAAAGTCCCTGGCAAAAACCTCCCTTGACGTGGGGTGATGTTTAATATTTTCAACCGTTAACGGTTGAAAATCGAACGTCCCGTGAGCTTGCGCGACCTCAGCTGGCCTTGGATTGGGGGAACTTATATTTTCAACCGTTAACGGTTGAAAATAAAAACCACATAGCGCGAGCCTTGCGAGAAACAGGTCTGGTCGTGGACCGGGATTTAATATTTTCAACCGTTAGCGGTTGAAAATATTCCTCAGCGCTAACCGCGCTATTCGGGCGCCGGCGAGGCAGTGGGGTATTTACGAAGAGATCGCGCGCGGAATTAATATCCCAAAGCCTATTAGCTTGTTTTGCCTAAGTTACAAGAGTACGGTCTAGATATATTTCTCTAGCCATCAAAACAAGGCAATAACTCAAACGTAAGCAATACCTGTGCCACATTCAAACCCCTCAACCTTCCCTCGTGGATGGTAGTGGTATCACATGTGGTGCCCGGGCTGCGCTAACTGAGACGGTTGTGCGAGTTTCACAACTGATATCGCCCTGTGTTAAAGCCGGTTGCAACCATTGAGGTCAGCAGAAGACGTTCTGTTGACCTTTGTGGTTACGACTGACTTGAGGACTGCGAGAGATTGTTCTGGTTTCGAGCCAGGTGTCTTCACCGCGATTGCGGAGAGGGCATATCCGGTCACGTTTAAAGCGCGGCTTTGAACCGCTCTCGAAGACGTGGCGCGGTTTTTACTCCACAAGAAAAAAAATCGGGGTCTCTTCACCACGCTGGCAAGCGCGGTGAGCGTTCAGCTGAACAAGAGGCTCCAAGGAGGATTTAAACCATGTCACTTAGGAACAACATCGCTGCATTGCTCAAGTCCCTGACCGACCGCGCCGCAGCCAAAGAGCATTGGCTGGCACTGAAAGCCGAAGGTTCGGCTGACCAGTACGACGCGCGCCGCGCGCACCTGGCTATCGACGAACAAGTCGAAGCCAACTACCGCGACCTGGTCGACACGCTCACTGCCAGCCAAACGGGCGGGCTAGTCGAGTTCGACCTGCTTGCGTTGGGACAATCGGAAGTCGACTCGTTGCGTCGCCTTCTATCCGAGCGCGGGCTGCTCGCTCTCATGGAGCCGGCTCGTCCCGACACGCTGCCCGAGCTGGTAGACGCCTGGAGACAGGCGGCTTTCACGCTCGAGGCGGCGCGCGCTCTCGATTCGCTTCGCATGTCGGTGGTGGCTGACGAGCTGCCGGCGGCGGTCGAAGCGTTCGATGGCAAAATCCGCAAGACTCAGCCGGGAGCCTGGCTGCGTGCGGTCGCTACCTATCAGGCTCTGCGCGTCAATCTAGCTGGGGACGCTGAAGTCGTTGACGCCGACAGCCTCAACGGTGAAGCCACCCACTTCAACGCGCGGCGCTGGCTCAAGCGTTACGACGACCTGACCGAGCTGCTCCAGACCATGGTGGAGCGGCTTTCCGAAAGCAACATGCTCAGCTTCGAACTCGAGGAGCTGGACGTGGACGCGCGGCGGGCACTGGTAAGCGCCATGGATGGGGGACTCTGCCGTCAACGTCAACTCGCGCCTCAACCGCAAACGCGGCGACAGCTCGAGACCCTGACGGAAACCGAGACGGAGAGCGACCTCCAATAGTTTTCCCGAAAGTCAATTAACCATAAACCGAAAGGAGATCTATGAAAAAGGAATCCCAAGACCCCATCGTGTTGACCGGCTACACGTACGTCACCGGCGCTCTGGCGGACATCTTCACGTCCAGGGAGTTGGTAGCCGCACGGGTTAAAGTCGGCGACATGAAGCTCTGGGCCCAGAGCGGTGAACGCGTCTGGACCGGACAGTTTCGTGCTGCTGTCTTCGACGGCAAGAAGTGGCGGACTTTCCGTCTCAACATCGTGGCGGACAGCGATGCCCGCTACGACTCGCTCGACAACCGCGTTACCAAGGCTCGCCGTTGCTTCACCGCAATCGCTGAGCTCAAGGGTCAGACGGCGCGGTATTTCCAAGGCTCGTACGGCTGCACCTTCACACTGAAGGCACGGCCGGCTCCTGCCAGTCCTCCGCCCGCCCCGGCTGTCGTCGAGACCAAGCCGCCTGCACCCGCCCCGGCCGTCGTCGAGACCAAGCCGCCGGCACCCGCCGCGGCCGCTCGCACGGCAACGCCTCCGGCTCTGGGAACCGGCGCCAAGCCGGTCACCAAGCGCCGGCGCAAGCGCGGAGATAACCCCGACCAGCTCACCCTGTTCTAGAGGGTGATGACGAGGGGCGGTAGCGCTTCTGCTACCGCCCCTTCAGGGGTTGGAGAGAAGGGGC
>JBGAHZ010000055.1:0-50439 GCA_044225915.1 Obscuribacteraceae bacterium (SeqCode) | reverse complement strand
CACATTCTTGCTTTTGAGATTTTCCAACGGTCAAAGTTGTTAGCACGAGAACGCAAAATATCGTCGACAACTGTGTTGACCGCGAAAGCAATAAATTCCGTAAGTGTGTTTTCATTATGAGCACCGCAAAAATCACGGAAGGACCGGCATCAATGATACCGATCCCACCGAGCCGTTCGACAAAAGCTTGTCTGACTTGATGTTCAATTTTTAGCTGGCCGCGCCGGTTGGCACGAACTCAGGTTTGAACTTGTTAGTGAACTAGAGGACGCCTCTTTTTAGAGACCGCCGCCCAGACCGCCGTAGTTGTTGATAGCGAAGGTACCGATCAAGTGGACCGCTGTAGGTCCGCCGAATCCGACGCCCAGCCCTTTGGCTACGTTCATTGCGGATTCACCGCCGTCTCTCTGACCGAATGCAATCTTCATTCCTGCAAGGGACGAAGGCACTGTCGAGAGGGCTGTGACAACGCGGGAGATATCACGGGCGGTGTCATAACCGAAGTCTGCCAATTGTCCTACTTCGTTTGATTGACCGTAACGTGGGTCTACTGGAGCGCCAACCAAACCTTGTGCGTGTGCAGCTTGGTCATAAATGCCGACTGCCATTAGAAGGAGTTGAGGAGCCAGCAGAAAACCTACGCGGGTTGCGACTTTGAAAGAGTGCGATGCTTTGATTTTTGCGAGTTTGGTGCTGAGTTTAGACATGAGTAGCCTCCTAGGGTGAGAGTTCGAATGGGGTAGTAGTTGAATTGGTGTTTGACCAAGTGGTCGATTTTTTTGTGGTGTTGAATGTAAAAGGTCTTTGTTCTTTCCTGAGTGCTAGCCTGTTTGCAGACTATTTGTGAATGATTTGACCGTAGACATTGCCTTCGCCGCTAAACGATGCAGATGGTTTGGTCGAACCAGATTTGAAGAATTGCCCGCCGTATGAAGCGACTTGTGGAGTTGCTGCCATTCCGGTTGGACGTTTTGGTGTCATCAAGCGACCTGCGACTGCAGCTTTCGCATGCGAGCGGCGCGGTGGCACCATCCGTCCCGACAAGCTTTGTTTGCTGGTCGAAGGAGGAGTGATTGCTGGAGCAGCTGGTGCTTGGGCAATCACTGGTGCTGCCTGTTTCGGTGGAGCTTGTCCGAACAATGGATTGTATGGAGTTGCTGCCAAAGCTTGAGGTGCTTTTGGAACTATGCGAGCTTGAGGCTGACCCCAAGAGGCGCTTGGATGAACATTGGTCGCAACGATTGGGGCAGGTGGTGCCACCGGTTTCGGTGCTGGTTTCAGAAAGCTTGGATCGACACCCAGGAAGCTCGATGCTTTGGGTACCATGCCGTGTCCGACACTGGTCATGGGCTGTTGTGGCTGATTGAGATAGCGACCAGGTTTGCCGCCGCCATCATGATTTGACCATTTGTTTGGCTCGAATTGAAAGCGAGCACCTTGCGCCAGTGCCGGCGAAGCATCGGCGATCATGCCGACTACTGTCGCTGCTGTCAAAATTGAGAGGGTAAGAATCTTGTTCATGATTGATAAATCCTAAAAACGAAATCCGTTTCTGCTACCAAAACCTGTCATGGTCAGTCCTGTGAATCCTAGACCGAAGAGAGAACCTGGACGTCTGAGTTGAGTGAACAGAAGTCCCGATGCCATGCCGGCGCCACCTGCGAGGTTGTTTGAAAAACCACCTTTGCGTGTGTCTCTTCTAACGATTGGATTTTTTGAACCGCCAGTCAGGACCTGTGTTTGACTGGAATTTCCGTACTGGGTGGAAACATTGCTTGGGTTTGAACCCTGAGTAAGCCAGTCAGGCTGACCGATTGCGTATTGACCCTGGGTCGGCATTTGGTTGGCGTTTTGCCCACCGAATCCCATCGAAGGATCGTATTGCGGCATTTGATTTGACAGCTGAGTGTTTCCCATAAGAGAGTCAAAGGCAGCTTTGCGCATGTCTTTAGCAGACATATTGCCGTTTGCCATATTGTTCATCATCTGTGCAGCATCAGGCTGAGCCGTCAGCTGTCCCGGAGTAGCACCCATCTGAAGCTGTCCTACACCATTGTCTGCCTGAGGCACCACTTCTGGTGGCAAGAAAGAATCTTGAGGAGCACTTAAACCCTGGGATTGCTCTGGAACACCGTAGCCTGCTTGAGGCTCGAAGCCTTGCGCCAGGGCTGGGTTTGATACTTGGCTGAAGAAGCCAATGGTTAACGCGAGCGCAATGTTGCGTCCCGTCAATATCAAAACCTTTTGTCCTGTCGTTTGCATTTCTTTTCCAAAGCTGAATTGGGTAGCCGTCGAACGTGAGTTCATAGTACGAAACTGCCCACCAGATTAGAATCGGTGGTTTTCCCCCCACCATGGGAATTACCCCCCTCGGCTTTGGCAAAAGAAAAGATGATCGACTAGTAAGTAGTCAAAAAAAATTCTGAAAATTTTTGAAAAGTCAGTACTGGATGGACTTCCGGGATTCAGAAACAGGAACGAAACGCGTTACCTGAAATAATTGAAATGGGCTCACATTTTTTCGTGCCAAATAATATTCGCGGCATCGAAGTGACAATTACGATAAACTTTGGGCAAATCTCGCTACCGGATACCGTCGCTGAACTTTCTGTCGAAAATGAAGTACCTACACATTCAATGGATGCATGATCTGCCTGACGCACCAACTGACGTCTATGCTGAACTGGACGACGATCGAATGGAAATTCGAAAAATTGAAAAGTATCGCGACGGAACTGTTGGCTATGCCCTGCTCGGACTGTCGTCTGAATCGACGAGTCTGCGCCCGTCGCCAGTGCCATATGTTTCTCAACTGAATCAAGATCCTAAAGCCATGGCTCGCGATATGGAGTGGCATGAGTTCGATGATCTCTGGGACAGTCTGGTCCGCCCGATGCTTTAGTTCAACACGAAAGTCATCTATATAAGTAGGCTTCGATTTTTTTTGTTGACTCCGCGCAACTGCTGCGAGTTGTGGTCCAACATTTATATATGATTCGAGAACTGCAATTTTTGTTGTGGAACCCGATCGCTGGGATTGGGTCTTGAACCAAGGTTTAAACATGATGTTTTTAAACCGGGCATTTGGCTCAACTTAGTTTGTACATAATCATGCTTTGTCTTGTCGGTTAAGGAGAGGATCGGCGGATCTGCATCCGCCGATCCCTTCCGAGCCGTTCGACAAAGTCTTTCCCGGTCGATTACTTTCCCGGTCGATTGCTCGTCCAGGTTGAACTTTCCGGTCGTGGTCTTTTTAGAGACCGCCGCCCAGTCCGCCGTAGTTGTTGATGGCGAATGTTCCGATCAAGTGGACCGCTGTTGGTCCGCCGAATCCGACACCCAGCCCTTTGGCTACGTTCATTGCGGATTCACCACCATCACGTTGACCGAATGCGATCTTCATGCCGGCGAGTGACGAAGGTACTGTGGACAGCGCTGTTACGACGCGTGAGATGTCGCGAGCGGTGTCATAACCGAAGTCTGCCAATTGACCTACTTCGTTAGATTGACCATAACGTGGATCTACTGGAGCGCCGACCAATCCTTGAGCATGAGCGGCTTGGTCATAGATACCGACAGCCATAAGGAGAAGTTGAGGAGCCAGGAGGAAACCGACGCGTGTGGCAACCTTGAATTTGTGAGAAGAAGTGATCTTCTTACCGAGTTGCGATAGTTTCATGATGAACCTCCTAAAGGTTTTGCGATTGTTTTACGGGATGAAAAATTTGTTTGAGATTCCAGGACTGAGTCCTTTTTGTTTCGACCTCTAAGTCCTAGAAGTTCGTGATGATTGCGGACGGTGTGAGTAGTTGACCGGACTTCTGATAGCCCACATTGGCTGGATCAAACTGCTGATATGGGAAACCGAAGTCGGTTGACTTGTTCGAGTAGACTCCCGTTCTTCTCAAGCCTTGACCAAACTCTGTTGTTTGTTGAGCGGTCAGACCGAGAATTCCGTTTTGTCTGGTGGACGAATAACCGTAGTCTTGAACTGTGGAGCCGGTTGGGATGGTTGTTCCGCCAGCCTGGAAGCGTTGACCGCCACCGAGATCGATTGCACTGTTGCGCCAGCCGTTGCCGGAAGGAACCCCAGTCACTGCACCAAAACCAGCCCAGGGACCGAGTCTTTCGATGTTGTCCTGACTTCCGTCAGTGCCACCACCGCCCAGGACGCTGTTTCTGCCGCGATATTCATATTGGTGAGTCTCTTGTCCGCCGCGTCTTTGCGTTGGAATCGAGGTGTAATAGCCGCCGGTACCTGGTAGTCCGCCCGCAGGATTGATGTTGATCTCATCTGCTGGGTTGAAGAAACCAACCGGAGCTTGCATGGAACCTGGATCAGGACCTGGTGTCGAAGGTGGTGCCGGAATGAACGGTGTCAAAGCCGGTCCCAGAACTCCGGGAGGTGACTGAACTGCAGGATTAATAGGTAGTGGAATACCAGATGTTCCGTTGTCGATCTGGTTTGCTGGAATCGACGGCACCCACGGAAGTAATGTCAGTGGTGCGCCGGCAACGCCGGGGTTCACGCCGACTGGAGTGGAGCCATCGCCGATCGCTGGTGGCATACCTTCCGGAGGCGGAACGAATGGAGCCGAACTCGGAGCGCCATCTAACAATGGCGTACGGATGGTCTCGACCGGAGCACCGGGCATTGCACCTGGTTGCGATGGAGAACCGGGCCACGGTTGCGCATTGGCTGCTGAAGCCACGCTTCCGAATGCCGCTGCGGCAATTATTGTTGAGAGTATCTTAGACTTACGCATTGTCGGCCTCCTGAAGCCTTAAAACAAATTTTTTAGTATGGAGCGATGGTCAGTCTTGCTCTTTGGCCGTCCTTTCTAGAGGAGCGATTGCCATTGAGATCAGTGGAGGTCTGTGCACCGGGTATGTTGGCAGGACGATTGTTTGAACCTCTCTGCCCTTGTGATGCCTTGTTTCGTGGTCCGTCTTCCGAAGTCTGCGCCATCTTTACTGTATTTTTCTGGCTCAACTTCTCGCCGAAGTCACTTGTTGTGGAACCGCCGTATGGCCGTCCATGGTCTTCTGTTGTCTGTGCACCCCATCTGGTGATTGGTGCATTTCCCTGGATACCGCCACCTGGATTGATGTTGGTCACCGCCACTGGTGCCTGGTAAAAATCTTGTGGTGCGTCAATACTTCCTGGATCGTAAGCGTCGTAACGTGTGGGCGGTGTGAGATATCCTGCGGCTGCCGCTGTCGCGGCTGCTTTGCCTTCCATGCCTGGTGGGATGAGAGGCATCGGAACATGTGATGGAGGTGGCAACACTGATGCACCGAGGTGCCCGGGGTTGGTACCCATCGGCATGTAGCCATCGCCTATCGGCGGGGGCTGTCCTTCCGGAGGCGGTGAGTACGAGGGCTGCGCCGGACCTTGGTCGACGTTTGGGTACCACTGGCTAGTGTCATTGTTGCTGTAGTTACTGCCCCAGACTTGCGCATTGGCACTGTCAGCCGAAAGAACAACACTCAGAGCCACCAGCGTTACCGCCAGTGTCGTCATCATGATTGCTTTCGGTCCTTTGTACACGGTCGTAAACTCCGAATTTGTGGGGTTTTTCGCCTCGGCAACCGCGATGATCGCGAGGTCAATTGCTCCACATCGTCAAAGGTACAGCCTGTGGCAATCTATGTCTGCCGGTGATTCCACGTACTAACCCCCGGTTTCTCCCACCCTATTCCAAAAGAATTTTCGATTTCGGGTAGTCAAGCGGATCGGCAAACGAAATGCGTGAACATTTGAGCCATTGCACCATCGGGCGCAAGCATAGAAACTTGCACCAAAATGAACCGGACCAGTGCCCAGGCACCGGTCCGGATAAAAGTTGCGACGGAGTCAAGCGCCTCAGGCAGCCTGCACCTTGTTTGGTGAATCGTTCTCGTTCTCGTCGTAGTATTCATATATGTTCGGCTGCTCGGTTATGTGGTTCAAAATCGAGTTGGTGACGAGCTTTTGTTTCGCCGAGTTGGCGAGGAGTGAGGTCAACGATTCCATTTGAATCGCTGGATTCGGCTCTATTACGGGCTCTATCTCTTTGTTTGAAACAAGCCCCTGAAGCACGCGTTCCGTATATTGCGACCGGGGCGCTAAGGCCTCTTCGACGGTAGCAAACGCTTCTTCTATAGGATTAACATCGGCTTGCTTCCAGTATGAAAGAGCCGCGTGGTCGGCAGTGACCTGGCGCTTGGTACTGCGAGAGGCCATCAGTTGCCCTCTCAAGAAATTGTCCGGAGTTTCCGGCTCTTTGACCATCCCGTCGTTGCGGGTCCAATCATTCTCGCTAATCATAATAACTTCCCCTTTCCCAGGCGCAGCATCACCGCTGCAACTCTCAGAAGTTGCTCGCCGTCGCGCTCGCCAATAGGTTCTATATCCACTTATTTAGCTCGGTTGTTTCTAAACGTTGCTTGACATGTGCCGATACGCAACCAAACGGTTGCACATTCTTTCAATGAGCGCTATCATGCAACTAACAGGTTGCACATGTAGAGGAGGAAGGTCAGATGGAAACTAACACTCAGAACAAGATCGAAAAACGAATTGAAATCAAAGCGCCACGATCTAAAGTTTGGGAAGCAATTTCGGATTACCGAAAATTTGGAGAGTGGTTTTGCGTTAAGGTGAAAGGTCCATTCGTAGTCGGCGAGGTATCGCAAGGCAACATAACCTACCCCGGATACGAGCACGTAGAGTGGCAAGCCGTAATTCAGAAAATTGAGCCGGAGAAATATTTTTCTTACACCTGGCACCCATATGCTGTAGATCCAAATATCGATTACTCAGATGAGGTTCCTACACTCGTTGAGTTTAAACTTGAAGAAATCGAGGGTGGTACCTTGCTAACCGTGACAGAGTCAGGATTCGATAAGATTCCGCAGCGTCGCCAGCTGGAAGCATTTCGAATGAATGATGGCGGTTGGACCGAACAGATTCAGAACATCAAAAATTACGTGACGAAGTAATTGTTGCGCTTTCGACAGGTGAGTTTAAACAATGACAGGTGAACAACGGCTACACGCGCCAGTCTTCGCTGCCCTCGGCGACGAAACGAGATTGACGATTGTTGGAAAACTTTCCGACGGACAACCAAGATCGATCTCACAGCTCACCGAAGGCAGCAAAATTACACGACAGGCGATCACAAAACATCTGCAAGTTTTAGAGAACGTCGGCATCGTTCACAGCATAAAGTCAGGTCGCGAAACACTGTTCGAGTTTGACCCGCGACCAGTCACGCAAGCGAAGAGCTACCTGGACCAAGTTTCCGATCAATGGGACAAGACACTCGCACGCCTGAAAAATTTCGTAGAAGAATAAGCTATTGAATCAACCACGATCGAAACACTCAACGTCGTAATTCGACAGAACCAGATCAAAAGTCCGAAACAAACTGCAGAAGCTCTTGACGAGATAACGAAAACTGGTAGATGCAGATCGGTCCACCGGGAATAAATTCCTGGTGGACCGATCCTTCCGACCGCCTGTGCTGCTGGAGAAAAGCTAGTTGTGAATTACCTTTCGGTATGTTTCCTTTCGCCTACCGGCGAGTTGCGTTCCGACCGCGACTAAGTCACGGAAGGACACTGGGTTGTGCGCGTAGTATCGCGATTGAAGAACTTATATAGGAAGTGCCACCATCTTCTGGCTTTGATTTCTTCGAGATCCGCTTTCGTATCTTTTAGAATCGATGCAAGTCTTTTGTTCTCTTGCTCTGCTGAAGTGAGGGTATCTTCCAGATAGTCTCTTTCGACTTTGAGCTTGGCCAGTGCATCCATAAGATAGCGCCGCTCCATTACTGCAGCTTCGCGTTCGAATTCGATCGCCTTGAGTTGTCTTACTTCAAACTCGAGTTGAGGAATTCTCTGGATCGAAAAATACTGACTGACCATTATCTGTTTGATAGCGGAATTTTCTTCCGTCATCTCTTGAACTTTTTGAAGGAGTGCTATGCATCTGCGCTGCAAGTAGGAAATTTCGTCTTTGGTTTTTGCTTCCAGACGTTGTTGCTGGTACTTGGTCACAACCTCGAGAACTTGACGGCGTACGCGTCTTTCTCTTGCTTGTTTGATTCGCTCATCTTCTCCGTCTGACACCACTTCTGATGCCCACTTAAAGATGTGATCTAATCCATCAAGTGATACCGCGTCGTCATGATCGTTGCTTTCCTGGGTAGTAAAGATGGAATTACTGCCGGTAGCGAAATTTGGTTGCGTGCTCACAAAGCCCCCCTTTCTTGGACCCTATAATAGCGGCAAAGTTCCAGTTTGTAAAAACAATTTGCCACCGTCCGGAGTACTACCAATGCCACCATATTGATCGCCAGTTGCGCGATCCGCCCATTACGAGGGGCTTAGCGAAGATATTTTTAATGATACCTTAGGTGGTGCCTGCCTGATTTTGGCACTAAAACGTGCGCAATTTATCAGAACCATTAGTGATACCAGTACCGAATCTGGTGCGTATATGTTGCCACCATATAGCCACCACTATAAAGCAGATCGAAGCAGACCACCGAAATGACTTTTCGATGCTGTTACATAGATGGTTCAGTAGTTCCTAAAGTCCAACCAGCGCGGAATCAGGCGTCTTTAAACTTCGATTCGAAACCACGCGCGGATGGTTGATAATACTTTCTGCCCTTCAATTCTTTGGGCAAACATTCCATATCGGCTTTTCCGTCGGCGAAGTCATGTGCGTATTTATAGTCTTTGCCATAACCTGCTTCTTCCATCAGTTTGGTAGGAGCGTTGCGAAGGTGGAGCGGAACCGGATGCTGAAGTGTGTTATGCGCGTCGTCAGCAGCCATTCCATAGGCTTTATAGACGGCGTTAGACTTCGGAGCCAGCGCCAGAAAAACTACAGTTTGGGCAAGCGCGAGTTTTGCTTCCGGCATCCCGATCAATTCCACCGCATGCATGGCGGCGACAGCCTGTGGTAGCGCCTGTGGTGCTGCGAGCCCGATGTCCTCAGAAGCGAATCGCACCAGTCTACGCGCTACATATAAAGGGTCTTCGCCAGCTTCAAGCATCCGAGCCAACCAGTAGAGGGACGCATCGGAATCGGAATTTCGGATCGACTTGTGCAAGGCCGAAATAATATTGAAGTGATGCTCTCCATCTTTGTCGTATTTGAGAACAGCTTGTTGAATTGCCTCTTTGATCGCTCGCTCGTTCAACTCAGAGGATCCACGCTTCTTCGCAAGGATGACTGCCAGTTCCAAACTGTTAAGTGCAGTGCGCGCGTCACCAGAAGAATAGACAGCCAGTCGACCAAGCATTTCGTCACTGGCTTCGATCTTCTCTGCACCCAGACCACGCTCTTCGTCTTCAAGAGCATTTCTCAATATTGGAAGAAGCGCTTCCAGACTGAGTTCGTCGAGAATGAAAACCTTCAATCTCGATAATAGAGCGGAGTTGATCTCGAATGAAGGATTTTCGGTGGTGGCACCGACAAGCACAATTGTTCCACTCTCTACATACGGAAGAAATGCATCCTGCTGTGCTTTGTTGAATCGATGAATCTCGTCGACAAATAGAATCGTACGTCGCGACTCTATTTTCATAAACGCTTCGGCTTCCGCCATAACCGCTTTGATTTCTTTGATACCAGAAACGACTGCGGAAAAAGAAACCCATCGACTGTCCGTGTTGGCCGCAATGATTCTGGCTAAGGTCGTTTTACCGACGCCGGGTGGTCCCCAGAGAATGAAGGAAACGAGATCGCCTCCAGCAGCCATTTCTCGAAGAACACCGCCTTCGCCAAGCAATCTATCCTGCCCGACAAACTCGTCGAGATTGCGTGGACGCATGCGTTCTGCCAGAGGAACTTTCCGAACCTTCGCAGTATCGATCATCGATTCTCCCGGAAGCAAGACCGCACTCCGAATAAGAACTTATCCGCGAGCGGGCGAGGTAGAGCCCCAACACCGGGGACTCAAGTTAAAGGCTACCAGATGTTTTCGCATTCGTGCACATCTTTGCAGCCCATCGAATCATGCGTCCGGATGGTTTTGTGCCGCCGATTTGGAGAAAATCAAGTTTACGATGGCGACGCGTCTGTCCGCATATGCCTGGGCGGTTTCGCTGACCACAGCATCCAGTTCGTTCGAGATCGGAGCGTATTTGTAAGCGCCTAGAAGCGAACTGCTGGGCTCAACCAGACCCTTGTTCTGGAAGTGAATCAAGCCATTGACCATAGCCTCCGGGCTCATGTACAAGGCATCGGCTATCTGCGTCGGAGTCAGCGCGCTTCCGCAGCTCCTGAGATACAAGAGCAGCTCAAGCTGCCAGACAGACTTAATGCTGTCTTGCAAGAATTTAGAGACCTGAGCCGATATCTCCGAAATGATGTGTTCCCCGGTGAATATGTCTGCCGATTCGCCTGAAAGTTGATGGGTTCCTCATCTCTAAGTTTATGCCTTCAAAATTTCTCGAAAATTTCAGCAGTCGAAATGTTGCCTAGTAGCTATAAGATACTATGTGTAACCTTCAGCGAACTTTATGCGAATTCTACTGGCAGAGGACGATCGCTTCTTGGCGGACGGACTTTCACTAGTTTTAAAAGATGGCGGCTACTCGGTAGATGTAGCCTGTACAGGCACGGACGCGGATGCGGCGCTTTTCGAGACGCAGTATGACCTGCTGATTCTCGACCTCGGACTGCCCAAACTGGATGGAATAGAACTGTTAAAGAAGCTACGCAATCGCGGGCAAACCCTGCCGGTTCTTATTCTCACGGCACGAGATCGTCTGGAGGATCGCGTCATGGGTCTAGATCTGGGCGCCAACGATTACATGACAAAACCGTTTCAGCTGCCGGAACTGGAAGCCAGAATTAGAGCCCTTCTTCGTAAAGGTCAGTGGGATAACCGCACGGATGTGACCTTTGGACCACTCGTCTTCAATACCGTCACTCGCACTCCAACCGTAGGCGGTGTACCTATCGACTTATCGGCACGCGAACTCGCGATTTTAGAAATCATGATCCAAAGATCTGGCAGAATTGTAAGCAAGGACCATATTACTGAGATTCTTTCTGATTGGGACACTGAGGTTACATTCAATGCGATCGGCATTGCCGTGCATAGACTCAGGAAAAAACTGGAACCGTTCGGCATCACGATAAGGGCTATTCGGGGGCTTGGTTACAGAATTGAAGAGGAGTAACCAGAACCGATCGCTTAGGCATGACCTGCGCAGAGCAGTGCTTGTTCCCCTTTGCGCTTTATGGGTGATCAGCACTTGTCTGGCGTATTTCATGGTCGTAGGTTTCGCGAACGATTCTAGCGACCACGCGCTGGTTAATTCAGCGGACTCCGTAATAGCGCGATTGAAGTACGAGAACGGACAACTGGTGTGCGACATGCCTCCGGCAGCCCAAGCCATTCTTCGGCACAACGATCTCGACAAATTTTATTACCAGGTTATTTCTAAAGACGGAGTTCGCATCTCAGGTGATGCATTCTTGCCTGGACCATACCTTAATTTGACTGCGAAGGAGCCTGTCTTTCGCAATGGGATTATTAACGATGAGGAAGTTCGCGTAGCACGAGTAAGAGCGCACGTCGAAGGTTTTCCAGATGAAATCGTCTTGGTTCAGGTAGCCGAGACACTCAATTCACGCCAATCTCTTGCGAAGCAAATTCTTTTGAGCATCATAGTTCCTCAGCTGTTTTTGATCTTTGCAGGTGGTTATGCCGTTTTTCACAGCATCTCGAGAGGGCTCAAACCACTGACGATAATAGAGCAAGCGCTGGAAAAACGCACACAATTAGATCTGGCACCACTGGACGACAAAGACGTTCCGTTGGAAGTGCGCTCACTGGTGCGATCGATAAATGACTTGCTGTCTCGGCTGCGCAACGATTTGGAATCACAAAATCGATTCGTTGCAAATGCTGCGCATCAATTCCGCACGCCTCTGGCTGGATTGAAAACCTACATTTATTATGCAAAACGACTGGTGATGGGCGAGGACGCAGGCGTCGATCCTGAGATGCGCAAGAAGCAGATCAATACTGTTTTAGATCAAATAGATTCCGGAACAGATCGCATGACGCATTTAGCGAACAAACTGCTTACCCTTGCAAAAGCCGATCACGCCACCACTAACAACAACAAATTCGAGACTGTCGATCTCAACATGATTGTTTCTGAAATTACTGCAGAGCTAGTAGTGGAGGCAGTGAAGAAAAATCTCGAGCTGGAATTTCTGTGTTCAGAAGATCCTGCATTAGTAATCGGCGACCCGCACAATCTGACAGAACTTGCGGAGAACCTCATAGAAAACGCCGTTCTTTATACGGAGCCGGGCGGTCGCATTCTTGTAACCGTAGTTAATTCAGGTCACGTGCTGCTCGCCGTGCAAGACACCGGGCCCGGAATTCCGTCAGAAGAACGCGAGCGCGTATTCGAACGTTTCTACCGAGCACTAGGAACAGACGTGCCAGGCAGCGGTCTTGGACTTCCGATAGTAAAAGAAATTGCGTTGGCTCACCGAGCCGAGGTCTTGATCACCACTGGTCCCAGCGGTATAGGAACAACGGTGGCCGTGACTTTCCCAGCATTTCCCGAGCAGCCAAACAACTGACATGGGGGCTCATACTGGCGTCGCCGGCGGGACGCCCAACATCAGTGAGCTGCACGAAGAATTATTGAAATGAGGCGAAAACTGTCGGTAACAGCGATGCGAGAAACGCAATGACCATCACCCAGGTGATTGTTTTATGATGCTTCCGGAAAAAATCGCCATTCATAGCTCAGGTCCAGTGGTGAAACAGTTACTGAAACAAGATTACCATAGACTTTCGATTGAAATGTTGGACGTTGCTAAACCTACTCAACAGGTGACCTGTCCTCGGTTTCCACGGCATAGCCATCGCCGGCAACGCCTTCTGCAACCATTGGAATCACCTCATCTGCATCCGGCAATTCGGTAGCAGCGGAGACTGTTGCGTGAAGTGAAGCATAAATGCTCGCCGCCACGTTTTTCGGCAAGCCGCTGACAGCCTCGAGATCGGTAAGTGAAGCCTCTCGTAATCTGGAGAATGTGCCAAAGTGATTGAGGAGCAACTTCCTTCTTGCCGCGCCTACACCTTTCAAGTCATCGAATTCCGACTTGAGAGAACGCTTAGCTCGACGCTTACGATGGAAGGTCACTGCGAATCGGTGCGCTTCGTTTCTTACTCGTTGCAGGAGGAACAGCGCGTCACTTCTGCGCGACAGCAAAACCGGATCACTGGTATTAGGGAAGTAAACTTCTTCGTGTTTTTTAGCGAGACCAACAATATCGAATGCACTGCGGTCGAGACCGCTTGATTCCAGCTCTGCCAGAGCCTCTAGCGCCGCGCCCAGTTGCCCCTTGCCACCATCTATAATTATCAGATTAGGCAACGGTTTTCCTTCGTCGAGCAAGCGCGAATACCGTCGCCCCACGACTTCCTTCATCGACGCAAAATCGTTGGGCTCACCTTCGACCGATTTGATTTTGTATGTTCGATAATCACTCTTCTTCGGCATTCCACGCTCGAAGACAACCATACTCGCTACGTTATCAGTTCCGGAAATATTTGATATGTCAAAACATTCGATCCGTTTTGGCAGATGAACGATCCCAAGTTCTTCTTTCAGTTTCGTCAAAACTGTCTCGGTGCGCGCGTCGGCTTCTTCGTCATGACTTGAAAGTTCGACCTCGAGATTTTGATGCGCGTTTTTCTTCGCCATCTCAATCAGATTCAATTTAGGACCACGCTGGGGAACGAACAGTTTCACATTGCGCTGAGCCTTGCTGGATAACAGCTCTTGCATTGCATTGGTATCTTCGAGTTCGTGCTGTACCAACACCTCGGATGGAACATAAACATCTTCGCACTGAGCATAGTATTGATCGACGAAGGTTTGAAACGCCTCATCCCAACCGGTTCTTTCAGTCAGCGGCAAACACACGGTCTCGGACGAAACCAATTTCCCTTCCCGTACGCGCATAATACATGCCGCAAGAAGCTTCTCCGTATGCGCCTCTGCAATAACATCGCTACTCACTTTTTGACTTTCGAAAAATACTTGTTGTTTTTCGATAACGGTTTCAAGTGCTCTCAATCGGTCGCGAATTTTAGCCGCCTGCTCGAACTCCAATCGATCAGAAGCTGATTCCATCTCATTCTTCAGTTGTTGCAAAACCTCGGTTTGACGCCCGGAAAGAAACAACTCCACTTGCTTAACGATGGCGTTGTAGGTCTCCTCGACTATAAGTTTTTGACATGGGGCGAAGCAAAGCCCAATGTGGAAATTCATGCACGGGCGATCTTTGAAAAGTGGCTTTGCCCTCTGGCGCATCGGAAATACTTTGCGCAAGACCCGCACAGTCTGCCACATTTGGCCTGTCTCAGTGTAAGGTCCGAAGACTTTGTTTTGAGGATGTTCCTTCTTATATCGAGCTGGATCGCGCACCATAATCAGACGAGGAAATGAAACATCGTATGTTATAGCCAACCATGGATATCTGCGATCGTCCTTGAGGGCAATGTTGTAGCGTGGCATGTGCTGCCGAATCAAAGTAGCTTCCAGCAACAACGCTTCTTTTTCCGAATGCGTAACAATAGTGTCGAGCTTCTCGACTTTCGGCATCATTACGTAAAGCTTTGGTCGCTCACGCCATGAAGCCTGATTCCAATAAGACTTCACTCGGTTTTTCAGCGACAGAGCCTTGCCAATATAAATGATGCCGCCAGAAGCTTCGCGAAAGAGATAGACTCCTGGCTGATCGGAAAGCAGCGACAGTTGTCGCTTCAAATCCTCAGATATCTCGAAATCACCCATCTACCAGGTTGCCCTGCTCCTGCCTGAGCCTAATTATAATCCGATTCGCTCGGGGCACGATCTAAATACTAAGCGGGAATGGCGACTGGCGCCATTCCCGCTTGAAAGTATTGAAACTCGGTTCAACAATTAGTATTTGCCGGCGTTACTTCTCTTATAGTGGTTAAACGCATCGAGTGAGTTGCCAGTCGTGCACTGGAAGCATTCGACTCCCATTTTCTTTCTGTCTGCATAGTTAAGACCAAGTTCTGCATAGATTGGCTCATCCGAGAAGTTGACACCTTGTGCGGCGGCATCATATACGGTGGCAGCAAAATAGATCTTATTGATACGAGCCCAGCGGGTTGCGCAATAGCACATCGGGCAAGGTTCTGCGGATGTGTACAATTCGCAGCGGGAAGTGGCGCCCGGTTGAGGAAGTTTCAAATTCTTGTCGTCTTTGCGGATGACGCCGAGGTTGAGAACTCCGAGTTCTTTACAGGCTTGGCGAATAGCTGTTACTTCACCGTGCGCAGTAGGATCGGTCCACATAACTACTGCGTTGTGCGAAATCCAATAACGGATTACTTTGTTTGTCGCATCATCAATTTGAACGATTACTGTGGAGAAAGGTCCGCCGCCTTTTTGAACGCCGATGCGAGCTTCATCGCAAGCCAACTTCATCCACTTGTTGCCCATAACTTCTACGCCGGCGTATTTTCCGCTCGGCTTGATGTTGTATGTCTGGCATGGAACTTTAGACGCAATTTCTTCGGGTCTATCCGATTTGTTGCAGTATCCATCCCATGGTTGGAAGTAGCCAAACATGTCAGTTCCGCGATCCAATTTCGGAAATTTGTCATCATATGGCTCATCGTTACCGGGATAAGCAGTAACTTGTGTGAAATTCGTATCGTACTTGTCTCCGAAATATTTTTCTTCTGCTTGCACGGAACCCTGTGCAAACACGAAAGAAATCGCCGCTCCTAACACGGCCACAGACAAGCGCTTAAGCAAGCTTGTGCTGTTCGGTTTCTGTTTAGCGAACATGCTTAGTAAACCCCCAAATTTTTATAGCGAACCACGAACCCTCACTAAGTGAGCGCTCCGTGAACATCATACGCTCTTGACAGTTTTATGAAGCGAAAGTAAGCAGAAATAAGTTATGGATCCGAAAACGCAAGCCTGGTGAAGCATTCAGACTCCTCTACAAGTGTCGGTGAGTAGTTCTCTACGAAAAGTTCTTTGTCAGCGTTTCAATCAAGAGGCGAAATGCAAGGCCCGAGCTACTGGCTATCCGCTCCAACTGACAACAGTTTCAAAGAATCACGTCTTCGAAAATCTTAGATCAACGGTTTTAAGTCGGCCGCGAAATCGTTGTCCATCAAAGTTGCAAAATCAATTTCGTCTTTGAAGCGAGACTTCTTATTTTCTTCTGCACGGGATTGGTGCGAAAGATCTACACCGGGCATTGCGATCAACAGTGCTTCGCTTAAGGTCTCGACTCCAACAATTTCCATTTTTTTGGAACCAACATTGATTGGCAAATTACACTTCGGAACAATCGCTTTGAGAAAACCTAGTCGTGCTGCCTCTTTTACGCGCCGTTCCAAACAAACGACGGGGCGAACCTCACCAGTCAAACCGACTTCGCCAATGAAGATCGTTGTTGAGTCCACAGATCGATCGAGCGCAGATGTGGCGATTGCAACACCAACGCCAAGGTCTCCGGCGGGATCATCAATATCCAGTCCGCCGACTATATTGATATAGATATCAGCGCGCGCAAGTGCCAGCCCGACTTTCTTTTCGAGAACCGCAATCAGTTGAAGCAACCGATTGTTGTCCCAACCATTCGCTAGACGACGAGGCGCCGAATAGGTGGTGGCACTAACAAGCGCTTGCACTTCGAGAAGTAAAGTTCTGCTACCTTCTCCGGTTGCAATCACTGCAGTACCGGAAGCTGCTTGTTTCTTTCCAATTTTGTTTAACCGATCACCCAATAGAAACTCGCTTGGATTGCCAACCTCGACGAGTCCTTCTTCGGTCATCGAAAAGATTGCAATCTCTGAAGTTGATCCAAATCTGTTTTTCATTGCGCGCAAAATTCTTAATTGCCGCGTACGATCTCCTTCGAAATGAAGAACAACATCAACCATGTGTTCCAAAATTCGCGGACCGGCGATCGAGCCTTCTTTGGTTACATGGCCGACTAAAATCGTCGCGACGTTATTTGCCTTAGCGGAATTAATGATTAATTGCGCCGATTCGCGAACTTGGCTAACGGAGCCTGCTGCGCTTGTTAAATCGCGGTGAAAAACCGATTGAATACTGTCAACGATCGCTACGCCGTTTTGAAACTCTTTCAGCGTCTCGGATATCTTTACTGCATCTTGTTGAGTATCAACGTGAACTTGCGACTCGTCCATATCGAGACGGCTTGCACGTATGCGCACCTGCGTGGCGGACTCTTCACCAGCGACGTAAAGTACACTCTGCTTCTTACTTACGTGACGGGCTACTTGCAGTAACAGAGTGGATTTCCCAATACCAGGATCACCTGCCAACAAAATCACGGCACCAGGGACGAAACCACCGCCAAGCACTTCATCGAGCCCAGGTATACCTGCGCATATCCGTTGGGAGTGCGAAGCCTTAAGATCTTGTAAAAGTGTGGGGCGTGAGGTCTCTTGATTGTTAGTTGTGACAGATCGAGTTATGCCTTTGGAAAACGCGCTTGCAGTCTCACTTTGCGTGACTTCCTCAACAAGTGTCCCCCAGCTTTCACAAGCCGTGCATCGTCCTAAGAAACCAGAGGTTTGAAACCCGCATTCCTGACAGGTCCAGCGTGAGCGCGGTTTTGCCATAACATCCTCCTAGCGTTCGACTATTGTACCGGTTGTAATTTTCAAATCCGTTATACTCCTGTCATCCGCGGAAACCCGGTTGTCACCAGTACCTAGTTGTCAGTGGAGTTTTTATGTCCAGGCGCATACTTCTAATAGTCATATCCGCAGCATTAACAGCCGTCACTGGATATGGTGTCATTCAAAATATGGATGAGCGCACTTCAATCGATTTGAAAAATAATCTCGCTGCAATCGTCAGAAATCCGTTTGCTGTTTTTCAAAAACGCGATCATCTGAATGAACTCGCGCAAAAATACGGTGGCTCAGATCCGCACGGAGACGACCCGCACGGCGATGATCCTCACGATGAAACACACGATCCGGAACTCCCTGCGAATGCCGACAGAAACATCGGGAAAGCCCCAAAGGATGTCTACGGCGGAACTGTTCCAAACAGCCAGCAACCCTATTAGACCTCGTAACTGCGATGTCAATCTGAGTTTTGCAAAGATATACGATAGGTATCAACGTGGCGGCAGGCGCCCGTGAAGCTAGTTTTCATCTCTCAAAAAGTTACGGGTTCTCAAACGACTCGGCAGATTCAGGCTCCGAACATATGTTTGCGATAAACTGTAGATTCGGAAAAGGAAACTCGTAGGATGATCTTTCAGTCTCCAGGCCCCATCCTGTTCACGCTCAATATAGCGTGGTACGGAATTGTGTTGGTGCTTATTGCAGCAGCAGTGGGCTGGGTTTACATGATTCGCAGTTGGAAACTAGAAACGTGGTCGACAGGTTGGTGGACCGTCAACTCAGTCATGCTCGCTTTTTTCGCATTGACCATTGGTCAGCGAGCCCGATTCATCTCCGCATCCTGGAACCAATACTCCGCCAACCCGATGGAGGCGCTCACGTCGTGGTCTGTTTCCTGGCCGATTCGTTGGTACGGAGCGGTCATCGCACTGGGTTTTGTCGTCGGGTCTTTCTTTATGCTCAAGCGAGCCCGACAATGGAAACTCGATGTTGAGGAGATTACCAATTTAGCGTTGATTGGATTTCTGGGCGGAATAGTCGGCAGCAGGCTATATTTCGTAATGCTCAACTGGTCTTCATTTTGGACTCAGCCCCAAGAGATAATCGCAATGTGGCATGGTGGCATGTCAATTCATGGTGGTATCATCGGCGGTTTCTTAACCACAGTCATATACTGCCGCTATGCAAAGCTTCCCGTGCTCCGATGTCTCGACATGGGCGCCTGTACAATCCCTCTGGCTCAAGCAATTGGGCGATGGGGCAACTTCTTCAACTCAGAAGCATTCGGGCGACCGGTTCCGGAAAATTTCCCGTTGAAACTGTTGATTCCACGAGAGTCAGTACCAGCAGAATACTTCACTCATCAGTACTTCCATCCAACGTTCCTCTACGAAAGTATTTGGAATTTGCTGACATTCTTGTTCCTCTATTACTTCGCGGCTAAAAAACTTTTCCGTTATCCGGGGCTCTGCTTTTTACTATATCTAAACCTGTATTCGCTTGGTCGATTAATGATTGAACCACTTCGCGTCGACAGTATCATGGCCGGTGCGCTTCCCGTGCCGATTATCGCAAGCGCAGCCACAATGGTCGCGGCAAGTGCTGTTGCATTAGCCGCAATTTGGTTTTACAAAAAACATCCGGAACGCATGTCACCACCGCTATCAATAATTTTGGAAGAGGATGATGCGCAAGCTGTGATGAACAAACCTGCATTGCAAGATGATGTTGAAACGAGTGATCAACAGCAAGCGGAATCACAGAATTGAACACCACGAGTGTATAATGTTCATGCATTTGTAAGCGGATGAAACGCGTTGAGTAACCAGGACTCACCCAGCTTTAGTGACGAATGGAACGCCGGAGCGATGGGTTGCGGTGAGTTGATAATGCAACTTGCCGGACGCATGAAAAAGCTGGAAGAAGGTCAAGTTTTAAAATTGGTGGCACTAGACTCCGGAGCCCCGGAAGACATTCCGGCATGGTGCCGTATGACCCGCCACACCTTGGTTTTCAGTTCACACCCCAACTACTTTATACAACGGAGGCGAGATTAAGTTGAACAAGAAATTTTGCGTAAGTTTGACCTGTGCGAAGAACGATACGGATAAAGCGACGGTAGCATTCGTGGTGGCAAATGCAGCGGTAGCATCCGACAAAGAAACCATGGTTTTCTTATCGACGGAAGGAGTTCACCTCGCGACAAACGGCTACGCAAGCGGAATTCATGAAGAGGGATTTTCGCCGCTTCAAGAACTCATAGACAACTTCGTCAACGCTGGTGGAAAGATTCTAGTTTGCTCTCCATGTTTCAAGAAACGTGGATACTCCGAAGACCAGGTAATCAAAGGCGCAACCATCGTAGGCGGCGCAAAACTTGTAGAATTTCTGACCACGGACGGCGGCTCCGCCTGCATAACCTATTAAAATTACGGTCAAACGAAACTGCGCATCAATAGAATGTTGCCACCGTCAGATGAACATGAATTGAAACCAACGACAACATTCGACGGTGGCGACTTAGACTGTGGAAACGGACTGTTATTGCTGATTCGCAAAAATCTGGATGCACTCGATGACGGGCAGCTACTCGAAATAAAATCAACAGACGTTTCGGTTGAAGAAGATCTGCCGGCATGGTGTCGGCTGACAAACAATCAGTTCATTTCCTGGACGAAAGTCGGAAAGCAGCGCAGCTATCTGATCAGAAAGGGCATGGGGACTGAGAGCGGTGGCGCTTCAACGAATCCATCGCAGCAGAGAACCGAGCACGCTGCGTCGAATTCCGGTCGAATCGAACCGACGCAGGTGAAAACCGCTCGCATAGAAATTAGAGAAGGTTCAACGTACTCGCAAGATGGAACGAACTTAGTGTCATCTGCTCAGATAATCGAACCACTTTCGGTGATGGGAATTGGCAGTTGGCCTCGCCCTAAGTGGATGCTACGCGCGATGCATGAGTTTCTCGAAGGTAAACTGAGCGACCGGGAGTTCCAAGAAACTGCAAATGATGCAGTTCGACTCGTGGTCGATCAACAAATTCGCGCAGGCGCTGATGTGATTACCGATGGGGAACAACGACGCGACAACTATTCGAGTTTCGTCGGTACACGTTTAGAAAACGTACAGCTTGTGCCACTCGTAGACCTCCTGCCGCTAGTTGATCATCCGGAGGAATTCCGACGCCAGTTGGAGACACTCGATATTCCGGCTTCAATCGTGAGGCACCCGGCAGTGTTCGGCAAGCTGAAAAGAACGGCGTCCCTGGCTGCACACGAGTGCACGTTCTTAAAAACAATCACTTCAAAACCTGTCAAAATTTCACTTCCGGGTCCATATTTGCTGACCAGAACAATGTTCTTGGACTGCTTCAAAGAACGCGCGTACGCAACCAGAGAAGAGCTTGCCGAAGACATCGTAAGAATTCTCAGAGAAGAAATTTCAGAGCTGATCGAATGTGGTGCCTCTTTAATTCAGTTGGACGAACCGATACTCACCGAAGTCGTCTTCGGCGCGCCGCAACAGCAACGGACCTTTATGTGTGGCGCTCTCAGTGAGCGAAAAGAAACACAAGAGGAGCTGCTCTTCGCGACGCAACTGCTAAATCGAGTCACTGCGAGTTTTCCAACAGAAAGGCTAGCCCTGCATGTATGCAGAGGCAACTGGAGCCCAGACGAAAGTGTCGCGCTTTCCGGTGGATACGAAAAACTTCTTCCAGTTTTTGAATCAGTAAAAGTTGGAACTTTGTTCCTCGAATTGTGCACACCAAGAGCCGGTGAGATAGAGGTTCTCGCCGACTTACCGAAGAACATTCGCATCGGAGTCGGCGTTGTGAATCAAAAAAATCGCCAAGTCGAATCGGTAGACTCCATTTACGAACAAGCAATGCAAGCCGCATCATTAGTAGGTCTAAACCGCATTCTGCTAAACCCCGATTGCGGCTTCGCCACATTCGCCGACAACCCATCACCGATTCTGATACCGCACAACAAAAACTCGCCGCCATAGCAGAAGCCGCAAAACGATTAAAGAACGGCTAGCTACACACTGCGCCTCACGATGCTGCGATTCACGACGCCGCGATTCACGACGCTGCCATTCACGACGCTGCGCTTCACGACGCCGCGATTCACGACGCGGCGATTAAACGCCACAGCAAGGGGCGCGAGCACGCCCATTCCGCCCTTGGCGACGAATTCCAAAACCGGCGGCACGGGCGCCTGCAAGGCGCCCCTACAATTACCGCAGAACCAGGCGCCCCTACAATTACCTCAGAACCAGGCGCCCCTACAATTACCTCAGAACCAGGCGCCCCTACAATTACCTCAGAACCAGGCGCGTACAATTACCTCAGAATCTAGCGCGTTATTTTTCTTTTCGGCGTTATTTTTTCTTACCGGCGGGACCGGCTGGAGCGATTATCTTCAGGCGTTCTTTAACCGCAGCGGCGTTCGCCCCGGCTGGTTGAAGTTGGAGATACTTTTGATAATCCTTCTTCGCCAGCTCATTCTGTTTCAAGTCTTCGTAGATCAATCCACGATAGTAGTAGCCATCGAACAGATTCGGGTTCTTACTCAAAGCAGCAGAGTATTCCTGCAAGGCGCCAGTATTGTCGCCATTGGCTTGGAGCGCGGTTCCCAGGTTCAAGTGAGTGCTCGGGTCATCGTTGATTTTCAACGCAGCGCGATAACTTACGATTGAACCGGCAAGATCATACTTACCGTCAGGAAGTGCAGTCGTTTGTTTCTTAATCGCGTCATCAACAAATGGTTGAGCCTTGAATGCGCGAAGGTTAGCTGCAGCATCCTTATAAGCCTTCTCATTCGGATTGAGACTTATCGCTTTATCGTAATCAGCAAGCGCTAGATCAACATCATTCTTCGATGCATCATTGCGCGTTTGATAACACGTACCACGTCCGTAGTAGTAGGCAGGTTCGTTCGGAGAACCAGCGATTGCCTTGCCGTATGCAACGAGTGCCTCGTCGAATTTGCTTTCACCTTGCAGTTTGATAGCGTCGTTGTAAGCGGTTGCAACTTCAGCACTAGCTTGTTGTTGGGCAAGAGTTTGAATCTTCTGCAACTCACCAGGCTTAGCCTTGATGTCTTTCAAACGCTGGTCGGCTGCGGCGCGGAAAGTTCCACCAGGGGCGACTTGAATATATTGCGTGTAGTGCGCCATCGCCGCATTTGCATTGCCATCGTTTTCGTCGAGAACAGCAAGGAAGTACAAGTTGTCAGCTTTAGCTTTGCCACCGATCTTATAGCCCTGATCGTAGCCGTTTCTCGCCTTCTGGAAGTTGCCCATGTTCTGATAGCAAACAGCGAGGAAGGTCCAGCAGTCAGCGTTGTTAGGAGTAATCTTGAGGGCTTCTTCGTACTTAGCCGCGGCGCCCTCGAAGTTCTTCTCGGTATACAACTTGTTGGCTTCGTCGATGATCGGTCCGACTTTTGCGTCGGTGAGCCCAGCGAGATAGGTCTTGATTTGCGCAATCTGATCTTTGTTGGACGTCAACGTCAAAGCTTTCTCGTAAAACATTCTCGCGTTTTCGAGATCATTTTTAGCTTGATATGCTGTCGCGATCGCAAACGGATAAGCGAATTCCTTCGGCATCGCCTGTGCCGCAATCAGGTACTGAGCAATTGCATCGTCGTACTTAGTATCCTTCTGAAGCTGCATACCCTGGTTGTACGCATCTTCCGCAGTCTTCGCGTTTTTGATATCAGTGGTGGTGGCAAGCTTTTGAGTAGCGCTCACGTCTTTCTGCAAGACAGAGATACGAGCCTTAGCATCTGCAAGGTAGGCACCAGAAGCTCCCGCTTCTCTCACATACTGATTGTATAGATTGAACGCATTTTGCCCTTTGCCGTAGTTTTCATCAATGCGAGCCATGAAGAAAAGATTGGCAACCTCGCCTTTCGGATCGGCTTTGTATCCCTTATCGTAAGCATCCCTTGCCAGGTCGAACGCGTCAGTTTGCTGATAACAACTTCCAAGGTTGGTCCAAACTTTGGCATTACCTGGAATGAGTTGTAGCGCTTGTTTATACAGATTTATAGCAGCAGCATTGTCGCCAGCTTGTTGTTTCGCAACCGCCTGATCTACGATTGGCTGAGCTTGATCCTGGTTGGCGGATTGAATCGCTTCATCCATGATCTTGGTATCGCCCTTGGTGAGCGATTTAGCCTTCTGATACTGCGCGATGGCGTCATCATATCTATCCATCGCCTGTAAACATGTACCTTTCGCGTACACGAAATCAGGATTGTTAGGCATCACTGCAAGCGCTTTGTCGTACAAAGCTAGAGCTTGATCGTATTGCTTGTTACCTTGAGCAGCAGTCGCTTGTTTAAACGCATCGAAGGCTTCTTTCTCGTTAGCCAAATCCTTCTCGGATTTGATTTTCTGAGGTGGTTCACCTTTCTTGAGTGCGGCTAAACGTTCTTTCGCTTGCGCGATGTATGTTCCCGCCGGCGCTTTTTGCATGTAGCTCGTGTAGTCTGCCATGGCTTCCGAAGCGTTGCCACCATCCTCATCGATTGTGCCGATGAAGTAGAGAACATCAACGCGTCCCTTCGGATCTAAATCAAATGCTTTCTGATATGAAATTTCCGCATTCTTATAGTCTTCAAACGAATACTGCGCGGCGCCCATGTTGTACCAGACTTCATCGTTCTTATCTCTGATTGCGAGATATTTGCGATAGCCTTCGATAGCGGCCGCGTATTTTTTCTCTTTGTGCAATGCCAATGCCTGGTCGAGGAATGGCTGCGCTTTCAAATCCAAACACTCGTCGAATGCGTCAGAGTATGTTTTGTTTTTCGGATCTAAACCTTTAGCGGTTCTATACTCCGTCAACGCCTGGTCGTAGTCTTTCTTCGCTTGATACGCAGCACCAAGGTTGAAGTGGACTCCGGCATCGTTAGCATCGAACTTTAAGAGTTGCATGTAAGCTGCAATTGCATCATCAAACTTGCCGGCTTTAAACAGATCGTTGCCCTTCTTAGCCAGCGCATCGATTTGTTGATCTTGCAACGCATCAGTTGCAGCCTTGATACCCTGCACAGCGTCGGCATTATCGCGCTTAAAGTTGAGCGCTTGCTTGTAAGCCTGCAACGCGTTTTGATAATCCTTTTTAGCCTGATACGCAGATCCAACGTTGACCCAAAGTTTGTCATTGTTAGGATCGAGTGACAGAGCCAGTTTATATTTCTCAATCGCTGGATCGAATTTTCCTTGCTCCTGCAAACCGACACCGTCGTTGATCAATCTATCGACTTCGGCTTTCTTCTTCTGCGAATCTAATTTAGCAAGAAGCCCTTCAGCTGTAGGATTTCTCTTACCTTGAGAAAAGCGAATCGCTTGCAAAAATTCTTCTTTAGCTTGATCGAAATCACCACGATATGACAGAGCTTGACCCAAACCAACGTGGTTGTCCGGCGATGTCGGATTGGCTTGGACTGCGGCGTCCCAGGCAGTAACAAGAGCATCGAGTACATCCGGGTCGCTGGAGTTCATCTTCAGCGCTCGTCCGAGTGCGCCGATTGCGTTAGCAACGTCGCCCTTCTCCTGGAGCGCTTGCCCGAGTTTTACCTCGAGACCAGCTGAATCTTTTATCGCGATAGCGTTCTGATACTCTTTGATCGAAAGATCGAGTTTCCCTTTGACACGCAGAACATCACCAAGTTTTTCGCGAACTGCAGGATCATTTTTGATTGCGATAGCGGCCTGATACTCAACAATCGCGCCATCAAAATCGCCTTGTTTACGCGACATATCTCCTAGCTCAACGCGATCTTGGAAGTTGAGAGGATCGCGTCCCATGATCCGTATGATCCCATCGACGTTTGCTTTCGTCGTAGCATTGCTCGGATCCAACTGAAGCGCCTTGTGGAAATACTTCAACGCTTCAGCGGGACTTTGTTTGTTTATAAACAATCCAAAGTTGTTGTAAGCGATTGCGAGGTTTGCTCGCGCGCGCTGGTAGGAGGGATCTCGCTTCAACGCGGCTTCGAATTTCTCGATCGCCAGCTTGAAGTTGGACGTTCCCAACGCCCTCACGCCTTCGTTATTGAGTTCGATTACCGTCGAATCGGTTTGTTGTGCATCTGCTGATTGCACATGCGTCGAACCCATTAAAGATATCAATGCAAGAGCAAGTATTTGCCCTTTTTGGTTTCCCCGAATCGCCAACTGTTAGCCCACCATATCGCCACAGAACAAGATCTCATGACATGTAGTAGAGATCTACCTTAGGATTCTAATTGATCTAGAAAAAACATAAATGGGCTTTCTCCTAGATTCGACCCGACAGAAGTCCTTAAATCCGCTAGATTCTGCAACACATCTCAGTGTTCATCTCAATTCTGTTTTTTGTTTTGTATTACAAAGAATAACCCACTGCCGAAACCCGACAGTCCTGCCGCTCATTGTTCAACGACATGTCAAGGACAGACGCAAATCCATCCTCTTTGTTTCGGCAATAGAAAATCGAGTCTAATACTCTGGTTCGATCAAACCGTAATTGCCGTCACGTCTGTGATAGACCGTGCTGACTTGTCGGTTTTCAATGTTGATGAACATGAAGAAGTCATGTCCCAGCAAATCCATATGCTTGCAAGCTTCGTCAGGCGACATCGGCTTCAATGCATACTTTTTGGATCGAACGATTCTGGTAGTCGGTGCCGCTTCAATCGGATCAGCAACCATGGTGGCAGTGAACTCGTATTCAGGCTCCGAATCCAGTTCTTCTTCGGTGATGACCTGCAGATTTCGTTCGCGACCTTTGTTGGTTGCCTTGTGGGTGTAGCGGGTTTTGTACTTTCTCAACTGCCTTTCGATTTTGTCAGCAACAAAGTCGATCGAAGCGTACATATTTTCGGTCGATTCCGCACCACGAATAACTTGTCCATTGACCTGTACCGTCACCTCTGCAGTTTGACTCTTGGCTACAGATGGATTTTTCGACACAGTCAAAAGTGCTTTGATTTGCAGATCGTGATCGAAGTGCTTTTGAGCACGCTGCAATTTGTCATTAACGTAGTTTTTCAGCGCGGGCGTGAGATCTATATTGCGACCAGTAACCGTTACATTCATGGGCAATCCTCCCTCTGGATTGGCGGGGTATTTAAGGGAATACAGACGTGCTGCAAAGCGGTGTCGCAGCGAAGTCCGAAGAGCGGAAAATCGCCAACACCAGTCTTGCAAAACGTAAGAAACATTTTGAACTCTTGAGTTCTGGAATTTTAGTAAATACTAGAGCCGGCGCCGGTGGAGCCAACAAAACGGATCTAATTGTTCTGTCTATTTTATTCAAACAACTAAAGCCTTTCGGAGGGAAACCTTATGGTTCTATGCATCCCTGCAAAAGAGTAGACGGCAGCAAAGAGACGTCAAACTGTAGACCTTGTATATATTCATGATAAGTATCATACGCCTTCTTTCGGCTAAGCGGAAGAGGCGCCCGGCAAATAATTAAACCGAATATTTGCACCTAACGAAGGTCGTGGTCGGCACTCAGAACGATGTGAGCGGCGTCGATGTAATTCAGCATTTGCTTATTTGATTTCTGCCCCTGTTGCGCCATAGCCGGTTGCGCAAACCAGTCGCCGCGTTTGCCTTTAGCTCTTGTGAGCTTGACCGGATTGTGACCGTTTAACTTGATGCCCTTTTTGTGAGCCTGTTCCTTCGCCTCGATTGCGTTAGCGACTATCGAATAAGCCTCACGGTGCTCCATAGCCTCGCTTAGATACATCGGAGTGTTGACCACTGCATCCTTATGCTCATCAGGAACGACTCCATAGCTAATCAGAAGATTGATGGCCTGGGCGTCTTGCAAATCCGTCCGACCGGTCAGTCTATTAGCAACCAGTCGATAGAATTCTCCGCGTGGAATCGATTTTGATGGGTCGAGCGAAACATTAGTCATAGCCCCAGTCTTAATCAGTTCGTGAAACGCTGCCAGCCTGTATCTAGAGTTGACTGGAAAGTACTCATGATAGCCGGACAGTGAGGTGAACTGTTCATCAGTCATTTGATGAAACGGATAGAGACTGGCGCTGGTCACGGAAGTGTCGCGGCAAGCACGCATGAAATCTTTGATTTCCGGTGCATGAGTCTTCATACCGTCGCCTATGATGTGGATTTCCACGTCCGGACGACCGCAAAGTTCGCGAACTTTTTTGGCGGTGTCTCGCGTATACGAGTACGCTTCAAGCTTGGCGAATTTGCTGTTCCAGTAATCCATTGGTGCAATTACGTCGTAATACTTATCGAGCAGCTTCCAGGGCGTCTTCGCTACCTGCGCTGCTTTGTTGAGTGGACTGTACACCACAGCAATCATCGGATAGCTGCTTCCAAGCTGAGCTCGCAGAGCCTTGCTCAGGCGCTCGACCTTGGTGGCATCCAGATCCTTCTCCATATTCGGAGCAATGGCATCGAATGTTTGTCCGGTCGCAGAGCGGAACTTAGTTGCTTCAATCAATTTCTGAGCATCAGCTTCAGGATTTCCCAGCTCGAGAAATGACCAGGCGATCACACGAATCTTATAGTGGTGGCAAGCATCGATTAGCGGACCAAGCACTTCAGGCTGCCTGATGGCAGGAGTGTTGCTCCTGGATGTTTGAAGAAAAACGTTTCGAATGCCGCTGTTGTGGAGCTTCAAAGCATAGGCTTCAACGTCGGTTGGATAACTCCAGAGATTGACCCAGATGCCGGGGCCGTCAGCCAGCCCTACCGGTGAAGCTGCATGCTCGGCAGCATTGACTGACCCTTGAGTCAACAATACGAATAGCCCTGCGGCCAATGTTCGAGTCAACCACTTTCTCTTCAACATGAACACCCGAATTTCTAGTAACAGTCTCACTCAAGACTCTATTAAAACCACGTTTCGGCAAATGATCAAGAGTCATATAAAATTATCTACCCCACAGAAGGCGCTTATCATGCGGATTCCACATTAATTCGCAGATTAAATCCGACCGAAAGCCAGATATAGCAATAACCCCACATGTGGTGCGCGCTGAATAACTTGAAAGGTAGTTACCGGACTAGCTGACGCCATCCCAGATAGTAGTTTTAATGTTGTGATGATATGCTTAGTAGGGGCTTTCACCGAATCAGCAGATCGAAGGAACGGACTATTCATATGCGGATGAAGGACGAGCACATTCAAAAGAAGCTGGTGGAGCTAGAGGCAGCGATTCAGCAAGAAAAGATTGAAGCCGTAGCGCCCGAAACCAAGCAGCGCACAACCAATCCCACCAAGTTGAAAGTAACGCCGGACGCAACCTACGATGTCCCTACCCTGCGAACCCAGGCGGAACTAAATCCCGTTCAGAAGTCGGATCTGCAGTTCTTCGCCGGCATCGCGTCATTGATGCTCGGCATTTTCTTGCTTTTCAATCACGTCCGTGTGGGCAGCGGCTACCCGACTTTCTGGGGCTGGGGCGGCGGCGAGCACATCGGCTATCTGTTGTTTCCATTGATCTTCGGTATCGGTTGGATTTTCTATAACGCAAAGAGCGTCTGGGGTTGGTTGATCTCCGCGGTTAGCGTGGTCATGCTCGTCTTCACTATTATTAGTGGTCTGCGAATATCCTTTGCGCCAATTTCGATGATTGATTTGATTATCATGCTGATACCATTAGCTTTCGGAACAGCATATGTGCTCAAGGGAATGGGCGGTCCGGAAGGCTTATCCCAAGCCATTCGCAAACAGATCGAGAAAAAGAATTAGCCTCGATGCCCCGACTTTTCGTAGGCACATTTCTTTCACCTGAAGGCGTTGAAAAGCTCGCCAAGCTTTCGCAAGCAAATGAACACCTGGCGGAGAAATGGAACACCAACATTCGCTGGGTGGACAAAAGCAAGTTTCACATCACCTGGGTGTTTCTTGGTGAGGTGAGCAGCGATTTAGTTCCGAGTGTGATCGAGAGCTTAAACGAGACTTTCGGAAAGCTAGACGGCAGCTTTGATTCGCTGACCATAAATTATGACCGTGTTGAACTTTGGCCGAGTGAACGAAAAGCAAGGTTAGCCGTCGTGACACCGAGTACGGTGCCGGACGCAGTTCTTAAATTAGACAACAAGATCAAGTCGGCACTAAAGGAATTTCTGCCTGTTGGCGAAAAGCAGCATGAACTCAAAGAGTTCAGACCGCACTTGACCGTTTTGAGATTTCCCGGAGATTTCCGCAAACAACAGAACCGACGTTTAAAAGCCGAGGACATAGATAGGTCACCGTCGTTCTTCCCACTGGAGCACCATATTCAAGAGGTAAACCTGATTGAAAGCGAGCTTGGAAAGCACATCGATGGTTATTCGAAACTTGCAACCTTCCGCTTAGAATGACGATAGAACGTCGCCAATTTTTGTTAGCTCGATTTGAACCAGGCTAAACCGAAGGTCTGGCCACTGACCTTCACCTGAAAATCAAGATTGCACCAAGTGTCGTGAGTTTATTCTTTTGGTGGTGCGGTCAGTGCGCCGGCGTGTTCCGGTCCGACTTCGATAGGTCCTCGAAGAAGAGGCAATCCATAAGCTTCGTTGCGAGGCTGCTTCACCTTTGGTGGCGCAGGTGGTGCAGGTTTAGACACTTCCGGTGTGATCTTTGAATCTTCCATTATGATGGTCGGCGGCTGGCCACTTGGACCGTCTGAACGAATGATGGTTTCTTCGATTTGAACGAAAGGTGGCTTAGGATTGTTAGGGTCCAGGTTTGGTTTTTCACCACTAGCGCCACCAGCCTTAGGAAACTGAATTGTTTTGGTTTCTACCACAGTTGTTTTGATAGTTGCCTGCGGTTGCGAGTAAGTATTAGGCATCGCGTCGACCGAGGCTGCGGCCGGCTCTGTGTAAGAACCCCAGTTGCCTGATTGTTTTTCCAAGCTATTCATCTTATATGCAATTGCCTGGTTGCGATGTCTGTCTTTTGATGAGAGGAAACCTTTCCAATCAAAATGAACAGGGTCAGTGTGGTCACCTTGTTGTGCGTATCTGTGAGTGATTATGTTCTCGCTGGCGATACCATATCTGTCCTGCAAGTACGTGACCAGTTTAATCACGGACGAGAGTTGCGCCTCAGGATAAGGTTGGCTGCCGGTGTGATTCATCTCGATACCAACGCTGTTGTCGTTGTTGATTCCAGGCAGAGTCTTCAAAATATTGATGTGAACCGTTGCCAGATCAGGATCGACGGCTTGATAGATTGAGCCATCGCGATCGACTACGTACTGCGCACCAGGGTGACGACGTCCCATCGAGCTCCAACTTTCAATCACGCGAATGCCGCTCACCGGATTTCCTGTCTCGGTGGAGTGCATGACGATGTATTTGATTGGTTCGCGACGCCAATAAATGCCACCACGCAGGGCGTGATATTTAACCACTCCGGCTCTGACTAGAGTGCGGGCAGGATATTTGTCTGCGACACCGCGGGCGAAGGCACTCGCGACATCGCTTGCCTGATCTTCAGAAAGCGGACTGGCGTCAAATTCCGGCGCCCTCATCATGAACATCTCGACTGGATAAGCATAGCGAGGTTTGTGCGCAACATGATGGTGATGAACGTGGTGTCCCCGGTGGTGCTTGCCGTGGTGATGGGCCACCTCATGATGGTGCCCATGTCTCGATGATGAAGAGTGTCTCGATGCCTTCGACGAAGAGTGTCCTCGCGAAGACTTGCCACCGGAATGGTGCGACGACTTCTTGGAAGCGCTGGCCTTGCGTCGAGCCTCCGAAGGCTGGTCGAAGCTGAGTCCAATAGCCACCACTAGTAGAACCAGCAAGGAAACAAACTTACAAATAATCGATCGGCAACGTCCGGTCACTGGCGCACTCCAAACCTAGTTTCTATCAGGAACGTACCATGACAAGGTACCTCCAGGCAATTCATTTTAGATTGTCTGAGAACTTTTTGCCTATCAGTCTATCCAACCGCCACCAAGGATATATGTATCGGTGGCATCGTAGACTCCAAGCACCTGACCAGGTGTGATCGCCGGTTGAGGATTGTCGAACTCAACGCGCACTCGTCCATCAGGCAGCGGGAAGATCGATGCCTCATCAGCAGGACTGTTGTATCGGATTTTGGCGCGCGCGCGAAAAGGTTCTGTCGGAGGAACTTGCATAATCCAGTTGACTTCGCTTGCCGTCAGGTCTTTGCGAAGCAAGGCTTCTTTGGGACCGGCGTATACTGTTCTCGTTTCAACATCAATCGAAGTCACATAGAGCGGCTCAGAATGCGCGATCTTGAGACCCTTGCGTTGACCGATCGTGAAATTGTGCGTGCCGGTATGATAGCCCAAAGTGTCCGCAGTCTGACAATGGATAATTGGACCTGGCTTTTCTTCAATGAAGTTGGCGAGGTATTGTTGCGCAGTTGTTCCAATCGGAATAAAACACAAATCCTGACTGTCAGGACGATTGGCTGAGGCCAACTTTTGCGAGTTAGCTATCGTTCTGATTTCGTCTTTAGTGTAATCACCTAGAGGCAACAGAGTGTCTTCAAGCTGCGCTGTCGTTAAGCCCCACAAAACATAAGACTGATCCTTGCGTTCATCCTTGGCTTTGCCAAGCCGCTTGCCATCAGGAGTGTCCGCGACACGCGCATAATGACCGGTGGCGACATACTTAGCATCAAGATGCTTGTGACCATAATTCATCAACGCGCCCCATTTGATCGCAGTGTTGCATGTGCTGCAAGGTAGAGGCGTTCTTCCTTTCGAATAAGATTGATGGAACTGATCGATTACTTGGGACTTAAACAACTCTCGCAAATCAACAGCGTGATGCTCGATGCCAAGCTGTTCACATACGCGCGCGGCATCGACCATACCTGTGTCGCAGCAGCGACTACCTGATTTGATCAGCCATCCGGTGACGCCGATGACATCGTAACCTTGCTCCATCAAAAGATAAGCGGTCACGCTCGAATCAACGCCACCACTCATACAGACAGCAACACGCGTTTTGTTAGCAGGAACAGGGGCGGCCTTGCGCCACGCCGCTTTCTTCGCGACCGCTTCCACGTCTTCCGGAGTCGGCATGGGCTGAGCGACAACGACAGGGCAGACCTCTGATGACTCAGATGCATCATCACGAAGTGCGACAGCGGCGTCATTCACACCGGCTTCCAGCAATTGCAGTTTGTCTTTGTCAGCCATGATGTTGTTTCTCGTAACACGTCTAGAGCGCCAGGCTTTCACCCGACGGAATATTGATTCTACAACAGATCGATCTTATTTTTATTGACAACCAAACGTTTGTTACGCGGCTGGAACGCTTCATTAGATGCTCAACAAGCCCAAACGCAGTTTCGCCTTCATGTAGTTAACCCCGGTCGGCGACTTGTCGATGTAGAACTTGTATTCCTGTTTCGCTTCCTTGGACTTGTTCATCTTTTCAAGCAGCAGCGCACGGTTGTAATGAAACACCGGAAATTTGCCCATCGATTGCGCTATCGCCACTTTGTATTCCTGATCGGCTCCATCCAGCTGCCCTTTCTGCTTCATCAATATAGCCCGGAGGTTGTGCGCCAGTGGGCAAATTTTGTTTTTGCTCCGGGCGATTTCAATGGCTTTATTGCACTCCTTCTCGGCGGCAGCGAAGTCGCCTTTCTCTCTGTAAGCCTGAGCCAGGTTGTATCTAGCCTGATAGCAAGCGCCTTTGCTCAATTTGATGGAAGTTTTAAACGCCTCGATTGCCTCGTCAGTTTTGACCGCAGCATTGTCGTGCAAAAGCAGAAGCCCGTGGTTGTTCCACAAGATTGGATCGCTTGAGCCCGACTTCAGCAATCGTTCCATCTGCTTGGCGGCGTTGACGACCTTGGTTTCAACGATTTCCGCCGCTCCTGACATGCCGTTAGGCTGCAGCGGGGCAACAGTTTTCTCACTCTGAAAGGTCGTGAGCATTGGCGGACCGGACGAAGCCAAGGTGCCCTTGTTCATCAGCTCTTTCAGTTTTGCAATCTTGTCGCGGGTATCGTCAGCGTAATCCTTGCGTTCCTCGTGATTCAGCGACTCCTCGTAGGCTTTAATCGCCTCAGGATACTTGCCGCGTGCAGCCTGCAAGAGTCCAAGATGGTAGTAAGCCAGCGCGTAGTCAGGCTTCAGCTTGATCGCTTTATTGATTTCTCGCTCAGCGTCGTTAAACTTCTTCAGACAAAAATATGTCGCGCCCAGCCCGTTGTGCGCTGCCGGGAAGTCCGGACGCAATTCAATCGACTTCAAGTAATGCGCTTGAGCGTTCTTATAATCCTTCTGGTCACGCAAAACATTGGCATAGTTGTACTGAATTTCGGGGTCCCGACCATCGGAAAGGTCCAATGCCAGCCGATAGAGACCGGTCGCTTTGTCCAGTTTTCGCTGTTGATGCCTTACTGCACCCAGGTTTGTGATACTCGGGACAAAACCAGGTTCAATGTCAATCGCGTTCATATAGGCTTCGCCAGCCTTATCAAGGTTACCTTCGCGATAGTAGGTCAAGCCGATATTGTTCCAGGCTTCGTGACACTTGGGTTCGAGCTCTACAGCCTTTTGAAAGGCAGCCCTGGCCTCGGGAAGCTTGTTATCGCGCAACATCATCGTACCGATATTGAGCTGCTGAGCCACTTCTCTGGAATACTGAGCCTCACCGGCAGACGCATAGGTATCAGCCGGACCGGCGTGAGTCGGCTGTGCCAGGCCCACGGAGGCCGCAAGAACTGAGATAATCAGGAATTGTCTTAACAACTTGGCGATACCGAACGGGGCCTTCCTCTGTTCCTAATTGTATATGAGAAAAGTAGACCATTTTGCAATAGGAAATATCAGGCGGTTCGCCATGGTCCGAGCACATGCCATTGTGTTACCATAAGAAATTCGCCCAAATTAGCGCCAGACCTTGTTCTCGGCGTCAGCGGGTTTAAAACCGATGTCCAAAATATTTTGGACAGAAAATGGATAACGACCAAAGGAATCCGATGGCAATCACTCCAGAACTGAACGAGTCCGAAACCGAAAAGTCCACCCGTAAAAAAGCCTCTCCGCGGAAACCCGTAATGCGTGAAAATCCACTAGCAAACGCACTGCATCAAGTCTTTATCAATAGTCCGAATTATGCGAGACTTCTGGCGAGAACTGCAAAACAGGCTCAAACGGAGCTGAATCTGGCCGGCTTGACCGACTCGGCCAAGACCCTCGTTCTTACGGTTCTCCAGCATGAAATCCGCCGCCCCATGTTCCTCGTAGTCGCGGACAACCACTCGGGTGCGTTTTTCCATCAAGAGTTTACGGCGCTGAGCCGATATCCGGTTTTTCTTTATCCGTCGTCGGAAGTGTCTCCCTACGAACAAGTTTTATCAAGCCCGGACAACGTTGCGTCGCAAATGGAAGTTTTGCAGCACGTCATGACCAATCCGGAGCAACCATATGTGGTGCTGGTTACGGCACGAGCATTGATGCAGCGGGTGCTCTCGAAAGAGGTACTAACGCAGAACACACTCGAGATAAAAGCAGGCGATTCTTACGACACGACTCAGCTTGCAGAAAAACTAGCCAGGCTTGGCTACAGCAGAGAAGCAATGGTGACGTTGCGCGGAGAGTTTAGTATCAGGGGCGATATCATCGATATTTTCCCATCTTCCGGCTCTCCTGTCAGAATCGAACTATTCGGCGATGAAATCGAATCGGTTCGCGCGTTTAACATCGACAACCAACGTTCAGTCGAACAGAAGGATTCAATCAGCATTCCGCCGCGCTGGTGGGTGATTGTCGAGAGTGACGAAGCTGAGCGAGACAAGCTTGTGGCTCGACTTCGTCAGGTATCGGACGAGACAATGAAGACTCTCGATGATTCGAGGGCTGATACTCTGCGATCGGTTATGGAAAACGATCTGCAAGCGCTCGGCGCCGGCTCCTATCCTGAGTCGGTTGAATACTATGCGCCTTACGTGCACGAACAATTCTCTACACTTCTAGACTATATTCCTGCCGACGCCTTGATCGCCTTCGACGAATGGGATGGCATCGAGCAAAGCCTGCGCAGCTACGAAGAGAAACTGGAAAAGGCTTACGCTGAAGGTTTGGAAACCGGACGCCTGCTACCGCTCCCTCGCCGTCTGCATCTGCCGTCGCAAGAAGTTTTGAGCTCTTCAAAATCGAATCAACGCGTTTTCCTTTCCAGTCTTCCTATCTTCGAAGACAGCGATCGAAATGCAGTAATCGAATTCCATGCCAAGCCGGTTGAAAAATTCGGCAATCAGATGAACAACGTCATCCAACGAGTAAAGGAATGGCAAAAAGAATTCAACCGCGTTCTGATTTCGACAGAACAACCCCAGCGTATCATGGGCATCTTGAAAGAATGGGATATTCAATCGAAGTACATTCCAGGTCCCAATGACAATACAGTGATAAGAGGGCTTGCCACCGAGGGTGGTGCCGACTCAATCACCGCCGATCCTGCAAAAGACTCGGTCATGCTGCGGCAATTGCAAGCAATGACCGGCGGCGACAATTCCGTATGGGTCACGCGTCACGGATTTATCCACGGATTCAGCCTGGAAGCAGAACGATTAGTTTCGCTCACAGACGGCGAAATGTTCGGTTTAAAACGCAAACCAACCGTCTATCGAAGACCGGTTGCCGAGAAGAGCTACGAACGTTTCACTTCGGTCAGCGACCTGAAAGTCGACGACTACGTCGTGCATTTAAAACAAGGTATCGGTCAGTTTGTCGGCGTTCAAAGAATCTCAGTCGACAATCAGCATCGTGAATATTTGACCATTCAATACGCTGGTGACGACCGGCTTTACGTTCCTGTAGATCAGATCAATATGCTGTCGCGTTACCGCGGAGCAGGCGACAATAGACCACGTTTGTCACGCTTGGGCGGCGCAGAATGGGAATCGACGAAGAAACGCGTTAAACGATCGGTCAAACAAGTCGCAGAAGATCTGGTCAACTTGTACGCCATGCGAGCCAAGCAGGAAGGCTTCCAATGCATACCTGACACACCATGGCAGTATGAAATGGAAGAGGCATTTCCATTTGAAGAAACGCCGGACCAATGGCAAGCAATTGTCGACGTCAAATCAGATCTTGAATCAGCGAAACCTATGGATCGACTGGTTTGCGGTGACGTTGGATTCGGCAAAACAGAAGTGGCAATACGCGGGATTTTCAAAACCGTAATGTCTGGTCGCCAGGCGGCCGTGCTTGTCCCAACCACGATCCTGGCGCAGCAACACTTCAACAACATCGCCGAAAGATTTGCTGCATATCCGATCAGAGTTGGACAACTCAGTCGATTCCGCAGCGCTAAGGAACAACGCGATGTGGTGAAAAGATTGCAAACCGGCGAATGCGATGTGGTCATCGGCACTCACCGAATGCTGCAGAAAGACATCGTCTTCAAAGATCTCGGTCTAGTCGTAATCGACGAAGAGCATCGCTTTGGTGTCGGTCACAAAGAAAAGTTGAAACAACTTCGAGTCATGGTCGACGTGCTCACCATGTCTGCCACACCTATTCCAAGAACGCTGCACATGGCGCTTTCCGGCGCGCGCGATATGTCTCTGATTCACACGCCACCAATCAACCGTTCGCCGATTAAAACATTCGTCGGCGAATTCAAAATGCCACTTGTTCGCACTGCCATCCTTCACGAGATGGAACGCGGCGGTCAGGTTTACTTCCTGCACAATCGCGTAGAAACCATCGAGCAGATGGCATACGAACTCAAACAATTGGTTCCTGAAGCACGCATCCTGATCGGACACGGACAGATGGCGGAACGTGATTTGGAAAACGTGATGCTGTCGTTTATGTCGCATGAGTACGACATTCTCGTGTGCACCACAATCATCGAGTCCGGTCTCGACATTCCGAATACAAACACGATCATCATTAATGAAGCGGACAAATTCGGTTTGGCGCAACTTTATCAGTTGCGTGGACGAGTTGGACGATCTGACATACAAGCCTATGCCTACTGCTTGTATAAACCTCAGAAGGTGATCACGGAACAAGCAACCAGTAGATTGAAAGCGATCAGGGAATTCACATCACTCGGATCGGGTTATCAAATCGCGTTGCGCGACATGGAAATCCGCGGTGTAGGAAATATCCTCGGAGCCGAACAGCACGGACACATGGTATCCGTCGGATTCGATCTCTATTGCAAACTGCTTGAAGAATCAGTCGCAGAACTCAAAGGCGAGTCGCTGTCTCGAGAGTCGGACAGCCAAATCGATATCAACGTCACCGCGTTTATCCCGGAAACATATATACAGGACAATCAACAACGCTTGCTCGAATACAAACGACTTGCCGATGTTAGAACAGATCGCGAATTGTATGCTTTGCTGGAAGAATGGAAAGACCGATTCGGCAGCGTTCCGAAAGAAGCAATGCAGTTGACCAAGGTGATTAGATTGAGACTGTTGGCAAGTCTGGCAGGCGTTTCGCATATCAAACCTGACCTGCAACAAGGTCTGAGACTCTCAGTTAGTTATCGTTTACAACAATGGCTTCCAATACAAAATAATTTACCGAAACATCTGGCTCGCGTCACCACGTACAAACCCGGCATCGCAGGCGGTCAGGGCTCCAGTCCGTACATCATCGTAAAAGCTGATGGCACGGCTCCTGAAGATCAACTTGATTTGCTTGAAGAACTTCTAAGTGCTATGGTTGCGAATTGCCCGACGCCCGCCGCATAACAAAGAGGACCGAACGTGAATACTGCATTACGCCTTTCGCTTGTCGCACTGAGTTTAAGCCTTGTTGCCACTGGGTGCGCAAAGAAGGAAACCAAGGTCGAGACTGATGCGGTAGACAAAATCGTGACGTCAAAAACGACTGGTACCACCGGTGGCGGCGAGACAACCGCCACTCCGGCGACGACGGCAACTCCGACTGCCACCACGGCTACCTCCGGTTCGATGATGGAGGAGAACCAGAAGGCCATCGATAGACTTATGGCTGTTCCAAGCCTGGCAGAATTGATCAAGAAGAACGACGTTCCCCGACAGGTAGTCATCTGCACGGTCGGCGGAGATGGTGTCGGCGTGTCCGACTACAGACAAGTTTTAAAAATGAAACAGGAACAGATCAAGCACGTTTTGCAATCCGATCCGAATCAACGCCTACCTCTTCTCGAACATGCCAACAAAGAAAACATTCAATTGACTGAAGAAGAGAAAAAGAATCTCCTCGATCAAGGTCGCAAAGTCTTGGGAAGCAAACTTCCGGAGTTGCTCAAGCAAAACAAAATGACCGAGAAGGATTTTGAAAATCAGATGCTCGAAATGGGTCGCGCGTTAAAAACCGCAACTAGGGCAGTAGAGAAAAAATTACTCAACGAGATGATCAACACATCCTTATTGATTGATGCCGGACGCAACGCCGGGCTCGCAAAAGTGGCATTCAATCGATATATCGAATTCAAGCACTCGCCTCAGTTCGAGCAAGCCAGTGCCGCTACCGACATGACACCAGATCAATTAAGAGACAAGATTATCGAAGAGTTCATCGCGCAGGCGATGCAAAAGAAAATCATCGATGCGCATGCCCTGCCGGATTCGGCCGTGCTGCAACTCTATACGGAACAGAAAAAACAGTTTAATCACAAAGGTCGCATTCGCTGGAGCCAAATTGTGGTGGCAGCTCCTACTCAAGATATGGGTGCGGTAGAGAGCGTGCGATCTCAGGTGCACAGACAGTTTCCGGATTTAAAAGGCGAGGCTCTCGAAGCCAAAGTTAAGGAGACCGCCGAGCTTCAACACAAGAAAGCAGTTGATACTCTCAAAGAGATCAAGTCCGGCAAGAGCTTCGCCGAACTCGCCAACACAATGACCGACGACATTCCAGCCCGCGTCGCCAAGAAGGGCGGTGACATGGGATTCATCGCTCTTGATGACATCAAGCGGAATGAACTTCTCGCAAAAGTTGGCGATGCATTACAAAATATGAAAGTTGGAGAGGTTTGTCAGGAGCCAATTCAAACTCCATTCGGCTGGCACATTGTCAAACTGGTCGACAAGCAAGGCGAAGGTGTCATCCCATTCGCGGAAGTCAAGGACCAGCTCAAAGCCCAGCTGGCAGAACAACAAGCCAACCTGGCCCTCACTACATGGCTAATGGACAAGCGCAAGACCGTGCCGATCCGAATCACACCTGAATTCCAAAAATACCTCGACGGCACAGCCCAAACCACAAAGCCAGCCGGCCAGTCCTAGCAACACCACCGTCATCGCCGCGTAATCGCAGGGGCTCAATTAATTGTAGTGGCGCCTTGCAGGCGCCCAATTAATTGTAGGGGCGCCTTGCAGGCGCCCAGGCTGCTATATACTCAAGACGCAAAGTACAAACGATTACACATAGTTCCACTTCAACTATTCTTGCGCCAATCTGAGATAATGGCAGCGCAGTATTTTAGGAGTTGGCGAGATGTTGAAAACCACAATCGGGTCAAGACACTTTGGAGCTTTAGTTGGAATTTCAACTTTGAGCATTGCTCTGTCAGTGTTCACCACATGTGGTGCCGACGCGGCCACCAAAGAAAAGAAAGAAAAACCAGCTAAGACAGTCGCTGTCAGTGCACACACCGAAGATTTAGTGGAAGCCGGTGTCCGCGACTTGTCGTTCCACAAAACGAAAGATGCAATAGCTAACTTCGATAAAGCAATTGCCGAAAGCCCGGATCATGCTCTCGGTTATGCAAATCGAGCCAACGCTTATATTCAGCTCGGTAAAAACAAAGAAGCGATCGAAGATTGCACAAAGGCAATCAGTTTAAATCCAGATCAAATCATCGCCTACGTTAACAGAGCATGGGCATACAACAACAGTGGCGAGTACGAAAAGTCGATCGCAGATTGTACAAAAGCGATCGCTTTAAATTCAAAAATGGTTATCGCCTATCAAAATCGATCGCATGCCTACAATCAGCTCGGCAAGCACAGTGAAGCGCTCAGCGATTGCAATAAAGTCATTGAATTGAACAAAGACTTTGCTCCGGCCTATGTTAACCGTGCTCACACCTATGTTGGACTCAAGGAATACAACAAGGCTGTCGAGGATTGCAACACCGCATTGCGACTGAAACCGGACTACACCAAGGCGTACCTGAATCGCGGTCACGCATACAGAGAACTTGGCGAACTCGACAAAGCCCTCGATGACGTCAACAAGGCAATCTCAATGCACCGCGGCATGGCCAACGCCTATCTCAATCGCTCGAAGTTGTACGAGCTGAAAGCCGCCAAAGATTTAGCTGAAGCAAAACGTCTCGGTCTCAACGTTAAGACAAAAAGCGAAGACTAGCGCGCGAGCAGCTTCGGCAGTTCCACCGTCAGTTTAAACGTCCGCGTGCAGGGTTTTACCATGCGCGAGTCTAAACAATGCCGGAAGTAGGAACACGATGAACGTGAGCAACTGCGGTTCTAACTGCGGTTCGAAACTTGTGCGTGCTCGGTTCTGAACGCATGCATGGTTTAAGCCCTTTGCTAGCGTTAAATTGGAGAGTGCACATTGTCACGCGAACTCTCTGCTTAAATGCGGATGGCTGATCGAGAACCGCCCGGGCTGCTAGTCCGGACCGCATATGAGCCGACGCCTTGTTGACTTAGCGTCCGTAATATTGAACGTAGCGGCCCATTGACTGCTCGTTACCGCCCCAGGTAGCAGCGGAAGATGAGCCTGCATTGCGGGCACCACCGGATTCGGAACTTGATTCGGATTGCAGTGCACCACCAGAATCAGATTCGGCGCCAGTAGCGAAAGGACCACCTGATTCGGAACTTGAGCCGGTCCAGAGCGGACCGCCGGAATCTGATTCAGAACCGGTTCCGTAGACACCACCCGACTCAGAACCTGAGCCAATCATGATGAAGCCTGCTTCTGAATCTGCCTTAGCCGCGGTTGATAGTGACAGACTAGCGAATATTGCTAGTGTTGCACCTAAAACTAGTCTTCTAGTTTCTCTCATGTTTAATCTCCACGATTTTTCTCACGACACCAATTCAGGGCAAGGCAGAAATTGGCTAACACTAAGATCGTAGCAGATTGAATATGCGAACTAGAATCAAAAATTCGGAAGAAATTTTTCCTGTAGCGGATAAAACAAGATTTGCTGCGCCTTGTCGCTTGGCAACACGAAGGAAGTTTACGACTGCGCTGATTGGAAGTCGCAATTATTCCTTAATATGGTATGTTTCCTGTGTCCCCCGATTTAACGATCGGTCGACTGAATAGCTAAGGGAACGGGCGATTACTAATGGGCGTCGCAGATACAAAGAGAATTCGCCTCGGCATCCTGATGATCGATGCCGGACTTATAACCAGAGAAGAACTCGAGGAGTGCCTGCGCATGTCCCGCGAAACGGGTCTGCCGGTGGGTCGTATGCTTCTGGTGGCTGCGAAAACCACAGAAACGGTTCTCCAGGCTGCGGTCCAGGCGCAATCGCTGCTCAAAGATGGTTTGATCGACCTGGACACGGCATACGCCGCGCTTCGCATCGTCAAAGATGAGAAGAAGTCATTCGACAACGCCCTGAAACAACTCAACGTAGTTGTCGAGGAAGTCAAGATCAACAAACTGGGACAGCTCCTTTTAGCCTCCAGTTTCGTTACCGAAGAACAGCTCGAAGAAGCTCTCGCCGGTAGTGCGTCGACAGGTCTTCCCTTTGGACGAATGCTGGTTTTAAACGGTGTGATCAACGAGTCACAATTGGCAGCAACACTTAACGCGCAAATTCTGATTCGCGATGACAAAATTACAAAAGACCAGGCGATTGATGGATTAAAACAAGCGAGACGTCGACAGATTGCAGTCGAAGTTCCACTTATGGAAAAAGGTTTTTACCGAGTCCAAACGCGGGATGCGATCAGGCTTGGCGAGCTGCTTTCGTTGGCTGGATTGATTTCCGAATCACAACTGCTCAACGCAGTTGAGTTAGGTTTGATTTCTCAAAAACCACTCGGTCAAGTTCTAATCGAACTGAATCTGGTAAGTGAAGAAATTTTGAAAACTGCATTGCAATTGCAAGACCTGGTGATGAAGGGAACACTGCGTCCACTACAGGCTTCGCAAGTCCTGGTACACGTCCGGGAGACAGGGCGCTCGATACCAGAAGCGGTGGCAATGATCGAGCGTGGTGCTACCAGTGAAACAATCGACATCACTCTCAAAGATTTCCTGATGACTGTAAAAACTGTTACGACAGACGATATTCAAAACGCCTTTGAAGTATCAGTAAACAACAATCAAATCCTTGGAAGGATGCTTCTGCTATCAGGCATTATCGACGAACCCACTCTGCAAGCCGCTATGCGCTTAGTATTTCTAGTTAAGGGTGGATTGCTGAATATCGAGCAGGCACAAAAAGCATTCGACTACAGCACACGTCACCGTGCCACCATCGACGAAGCTCTGCAAGAATTAAACATTCAACAGCCACCACCGGCGGTTTAGCAAGCAAGTCCGCCGAGGGGATCAGTTCTCCACTAAAACCGGCTGTTTGCTGCTAAATTCATCAAATCAATCAGACTTTCCACAGCACCACTGGCAGTGGCAATTCAACTAGCTCTATTTGTCGGTCTTGAGTTGGGTTTCCAACTCGTCCAACTGCGCGAGTCTCGCTTTAGCCAATTGGCTCGGATGTTTTCCAGCCTTGAGTTGCTGATGGCGAGTGATCTCCCCGCGTACGTTGATTCGCAGAGTGTCTAAGATGGAAAATGCACTTGCCGGCAGTCCCACAACGCCTGCGGCGAATAAGTTATTGTTCGTTCCACGAGCTGCGGTCAGACCGGAGTTCTTGTTATACCGGTGGTTGAAGCCGGGATAGATAAACAAAACACCGCTGGCAACTTTCGAAGCACCTACATACATACCAGCACCGATGTTCTGCGTGGCAGTCAGTTTGGCAGCATCACGCGCTTTTTCACTGCTGCTGATCGCGTCCTCGAATGTCTTCTCACCAGAGGCGTAGACAGTCGAACGATGCACTGCGACCTGTGCTTTTTCCGGAGCTAGCTTGCAATTCTCCAGAGCCTTATCAAGCGCCAAGTGATCTGCTTTTAGACGAGCTACCGTGGCATTCTCTGCGGTGTCCGTCGCAGGCTTCAACAAATGACGATGGTGTTCGGAAACTGCTTTCGCATAGACTCTGCTTATCACCGGACCGAACATGGTCAAGCCACCAGACACTGCAAACATAATACCGGCGTATCCGTTATAGATGCGTTCGCGTCGGTGAAGTGACCGAAATGCGTAGTAGCAGCCCATTGCGTTGGTCGTGTTTTTAAAGACGTCGAAACCTAGCTGCATTTGTTGGAATGCAAACAGTCGACGTTTTGCAATATGGAATCTCTCGAATTGCTGCAAGTTTTGATCGCGCATGTCTTTGAGAACCTGACCTTCAGCGGTGTCCAGCTCGACACGACCGGCCAGTGTTCGTGAGGCGGATTCTTGTGCAAGCATTTTGTCGCGCTGATCCAGCAGCGAATTGATCTCATTTCGCAATCTAAGAACAGTATTGCGAGATTTTTTAGCGGAATATCCTTTTTTATGAGCCTCGAACATATGGTACTCGTTGATACCGAATTCCAGTCCAGCAGCGCCTGCACCAATGATCGCGCCAACCATCGGAATGATGTTGGCCGATTCCTGAACATCGCGTTTGACCTTTAAAGGTTCCTTCAAACGTCTGCCCCGGTTGTGAACGGAAATGATCCCGCCTGTTAAACCCAACGCTGAGTTCAGTTCCTGAAATGCACCGTAGCGCCAGCCTTTCCAGCGTCCTTGCTTAGCAACTTCCTGGTTATAGTGAATTCCAAAACGTTCGAGTTCGATTTCCTTCAACAAAATTTGTTTCGTGAGATCGTTGATCTTATTTTCCACCTCTTCATCGCTCATGCTAATGCCTTCGCGAAGAATTGGGGTATCGTTCGCCGGATTGCTCTGTGCAAGCAGCTCTCCGTTGACGACGGAATTCAAAATAGGTGTTTGATCCCGTAGCAAAGTTTCTTTAGTAGGATCAGACGAATCGGAATCGTCCGAAGAATTTGATGCGATTTCTTCTGCAGGTACAGTAGGGGTAGTCGGTGAAGACGTTGATGTTTCCTTGACCTCCGGCTTCTGATCTGAAGTCGGTGTCGAACTATTTTGATCAACAATGTTCGGAGTTTCAACAGCTAATTTAGTAATTGATTGATCTGAAGTCGCGGTCGCATCGATTGGAGTAGTTGCCGGTGGTGTTGTCGCAGCAAAGGCGGCAAGCGGCTGGAACAACAATTGAATTACCAAAAGTGATATCGAACTTGCCTTAAGTAAGCGATTCCCGGTTGCCAACATTGATTTACCTTTCACTTCTTGGAGGTCCTTTTCGACTCCAGCGTTCGCATGCAAAACAACCACATGTGGGGGCGTTGTGATAGTTTCCCTTCAACAAAGTTTCGAGTTTCAAGCTACAAAATCGGACAGAGGTGGCCATTCAGCCCCCACAGAGAAAGCTACACCGCACCAACAAGAATACCGATAATTCGAGCTATTGCGCCCGTTTCTTTACTAACTTTCATTCGCTCGCGGGACGATCCCCTGTGAACGATCCGGTGATGCGCTCACAATCCGTTTGTCGAGAAATGGTGCTAGGACTTTGCGCTGACAAATGGATTGTCGCGCTTTTCCTTCCATATACTGGTATCAGGTCCATGACCTGTGACGACGCGAGTACTGTCATCCAATTTATACAAACGATTTGAGATCGAATCGATGATTTCTTCGAACGATCCACCCCAGAGATCAGTTCGTCCGATGCCTTGTCGGAACAATGTATCACCAGCGAACAAAACACTTTCCTTGTCTTCGACTGAAAAACAAAGACTGCCAGGAGTATGTCCGGGAGTGTGAATAACGGAGGCCTTCAGATTTCCGAACTTAACTTCCTCTTCGTCGTTAAGATAACGATCGACCGGCAGAGGATCGGTCGCGGTGAAACCGAAAAGACTGCACTGCTTCAAAAGGTTGTCGTAGAGCCACTGATCGCCTTCGTGCAAACAGATTTCTGCTCCTGTTTTTTCTTTCACTTCGCGACTGCCAAGCACATGATCGAAGTGGGCATGCGTGTGCAGAAGATATTTGATTTTCAATCCGTGCTTTTCGGCAGCCGCGATAATCACATCGACGTCGCCGCCGGCATCTATCACGGCAGCTTCACCAGTTTCCTTACATCCGATGATCGAACAATTACAGTTCAGCGGACCTACGGGAAAACTTTCTACGACTAACATTTATTCGAACATCTCGCTGACTGACGAATCATCATGAATACGAGCGATAGCTTCGCCCAGCAGTCTGGCGACGCTGAGTTGAACGATCTTCTCTGAGATATGCTCACGTTCATGCGGAATCGAGTTGGTGACAATTAGTTTTTTGATGCACGATTTATTGATGCGCTCGTTTGCCGGCCCGGAAAGAACGGCGTGAGTCGCGCAAGCATAAACTTCGCGAGCGCCTTCCTTCATCAATAGATCGGCACCCTTCACGAGTGTCCCGGCAGTGTCGACCATGTCGTCGACCATGATCGCGACTTTGCCTTCCACTTCACCGACCACCGACATCACTTCGGCGACGTTGTGCTTTTCAGGATTTCTGCGTTTGTCGATGATGGCGATTGGCGCATCGTCAAGCTTTTTCGCGAATGCTCTTGTTCTTGACACACCACCAACGTCGGGGCTGACGAGAACAATGTCTTCCAGTTCAAGACTGCGAATGTAATCGAGAAGAACAGGGCTAGCATACAAGTGATCTACAAGGATATTGAAGAAGCCCATAATTTGCGGAGCGTGCAAGTCGAGTGCGACAACACGCTGAGCACCAGAGGTGGTGAGCAGGTCTGCAATCAATTTTGCGGTAATCGCTTCGCGACCGGCGGCTTTTCTGTCCTGCCTTCCATATCCATAGTATGGCATCACCACTGTGATTCGACCGGCAGATGCACGTTTCAGTGCGTCCAGCAAAATCAACAGCTCCATCAAGTTTTCATTGACGGGAGTGCATGTCGGTTGGATGACGAAACAATCAAGACCGCGCACGCTCTCTTGAACCTGCACATATATTTCGCCATCTGAGAACGGAGAGATTTTAATAGGCGAGACTGTAAGTCCCATGTATTCCGCAACTTCCCTGGCCAATTCAGGATTGGCTGTACCAGCCAGAATGCGAAGTTCGGTTTTACCACCGGCTAACAAGCGTTGACGAGCGGGCATTTCTGCAACCAAGAGACTGTCCTCCGTGCCTTTCACGAGCATTGTAGATGAGAAACGGCATTAGATAAACCATTGATCTAATGTTTAAGTAGAAATCACGCTTCCGAAAATGGCAACTCGCCGGACAGGGAGAGCGATAACGCACCTTCTAGAGAGCACTTAACATGCATATATGAGAGCCCACCTTGCACATATGCCGCGAAAGGAGGGCGCAAAGGTCCGTCGGCGGAGAACTCAATCGTGGCACCTTCGACAAACGTTCCTCCAGCCATGATTATTTGATCCTGATATCCAGGCATGTTGGCTGGTTCTGGGTCTACATGGGCATTGACTGGGGAGAAACGCTGAATCGCTTTGCAAAAGTTGATCAGCTTGTCGCGAGTGCCGAACTCGATTGACTGAATGATATCGAATCGTTTGTCCAACGGCGCCGGACTGACTTTAAACCCGAGCGAGTCAAACAAACATGCCGTGAGCGCGGCACCTTTCAAGGCAGACGCCACGACTGATGGCGCCAGGAAAAGTCCTTGAAAAATCGTGCGACCCTGGTTGAAGCTGTGTCCCATGTGACCGCCGACGCCCGGCGCAGTCAGCCGATTGAGAGCCGAATCAACCGCGGATTTTTTCCCGGCGATGTAGCCACCAGCAACACAAAGTCCGCCACCGGGGTTCTTAATCAAACTACCGGCGACCAGATCGGCTCCGACATTGGTTGGTTCGTCCACCTCGACAAACTCGCCGTAGCAATTGTCGACAATGATGATTCCCGATTGATCGACGGAGCGAACAGCGTCGATCATTTTTTTCAATTCGGAATTGGCGTAACTACGCCGTGTCATGCTGTATCCGCGTGATTTTTGCATGTAGTAAATCGCGGCCGGCACATGCGGTTTAATCGTATCGGCCATCCGCTTTACGCACGCGTCGCCGGTTGCCGTCGGATCATCCAGCAAGGCACCGATATCAATCTGCTCATACTTCGCGCCCAGTCGAGTGAGACTGCCAGGCTCGTCTCCAACGATTCCGAGTACTTCTTCGAGTGAATCGTACGGGGTGCCTGTAAGACAGAGCAGTTTCTGAGAAGCGGATATATTGCCTAAAATCGCGCACGCCAGCGCATGTGTGCCACTGACAAACTGCATTCTGAGACAGGCGGACTCGCTGCCGAACACTTCGGCAATGATGGTATCAAGCGCCTCCCGACCAGCGTTGTCGATGCCATATCCGGTTTTCTCCGCGAAGAACTCTTCAGTCACACGCGCTTCGCGAAAGGCTTTCAGGACCTTGTGCTGATTCGCGAGCGCGGAATCATCAATCGCTTTGAAAACGTCCTTCAGCCGCTCTTCGCTGGACTCGATTAGATCGCGAACTCTGGTTGTGGTTGTCATTAGAATTTACTTCATTAATCTGCGCGATTAATTGAACTAATTCAGTCGCGCTTCCGTCAATAAAAGTATAACGATGTGATCGAGACCTTCGAAGGTATTACTAAAACCTTCGAAGCCTGAAGGCGTTCTACCAGGTTATCCATTACTCATCAAGGACTGGATATGTGGAACAACATTTTGTCGATTATCAAAAACATTGATATTGCCTCGTTTCTCTGCGAGGAAAGGTGTCGACATTGCGAGCAACCGGTTCCCTCCGATGTGCCGACGGTCTGTCTCTGCCTGAAATGCAGTGAGCAAATGTGGCGCAGCAAACAGTCACTTTGGTCCTTGCCGATTGTGGATTTAGAACAGAAGGAGGAATCAGCCAATCGGGCAGGCACTACATCCGGTGCCATAAAAATGTTGACCGTTGCCACCGCCGCGATGTATGAAGGTCCGATGCAGAAGCTCATACGACGGTTGAAGTACGATGACGATCAACTAGTGGTAGCTGATTTGGGCTCGATACTGACGCGCGCATATGAAATGCTTCTCACCGCAATGCCGCAACTGATTGATGATAAAGATGACATATTTCTAGTTCCGGTGCCTCTGCATCCCAGCAGAAAACGCAAGCGTGGTTACAATCAGGCGGAACTCATTGCCAGAGAATTCGCAAAACTTAATCACATGCAAGTGCAGATCGGAGTGCTCAATCGCAAGCGAAAAACCAGACCACAGTACGGTTTAGGACGAAAAGATCGGATTGATAACATCGCCGGCGCCTTCGAATTCGGAGGTTTCGATATCCGAAACAAGACGGTCATTATCGTAGATGACGTGTTCACATCAGGTGCGACTTTGACCACCTGCGCCGCTCTGCTCACCGAATGCGGTGCCAAGCAAGTGGCTGCCATGGCTGCTGCACGTGCACCTTATGACAAAAACGTTAGACGGGACTCAGCACCACATAAGTAATGATTTCGCAAAACAACGCTACATTGCGAGTTTCGCATCCTCTTCGCAGTGTATCATTTGCATATCTTATAAGTGTAGAGGTTATATGACTCACGAAAATTCCCAGGGCGAAGAGCCCCGACGCGTTCGCCGTATGAGCGATGAAGAGACATCGTCGTACAAAGATTCACGTCGTCGTCGCGAAGAAGGCGATGAATCCGGCAGCGACTTCAAGCGCGAACCACGCGGTGAGAGACCGGAGCGCGTTGATAACGTGCACCTCTACCTCAGTCCCAAGTTAATGGATTTGGCTACCGAACTGGCAGACGAATCGAAAATGACAGTGAAGATGTATTTTGTCGAAGCGATCAAATACGTACTCTTGGCGCAGGCTGGACGTCTCGGTAAGAACGATCGGTACAAAGCCGAATTCGTTTCGCAAGCCAGACAAAGAACAGGTACATGGAAAGCTGATTCCGAACGAGCCAAGGAAAACCCTGCCGCTTCGACTCAGCCGGATTCAGAACAGTCCCGACAAGAGACAGTGAATGAATCATCTGACGAGAACAATGAGAACGAACTGGCTCAAGAGGTCGGAACAGCACCGGAACAATCAGAACGTTCTGATGAATCAGATAACAATGACGTTGGCAGCAACGATGCTGAAGACGACGATTTCGATTATGACGGTGAAGACGCAGATTCCGAAGGCGAACAAAAGCAAGAAAAGGATAGCGACAACGCATCACCAACCGGCGATTCAGGTTACACGCGCGGTCGCCCGACCAGCGATGAAGAGCGCCGCCTGCGTGATTTTGAAAAGAGTCGTGAAAACTCCGGCGGCGACCGCGGTCGTTCCAGCGGCGGCGAAGGTCGCTCTGGCGGCGGTGGTTATGGTCGTACTGGCGGCGGCGAAGGTCGCACCGGCGGTGGTGGTTATGGTCGCTCCGGCGGCGGCGAAGGTCGCACCGGTGGCGGTGGTTATGGTCGTTCCGGCGGCGGCGAAGGTCGCACCGGCGGCGGTGGTTATGGTCGTTCCGGTGGCGGCGAAGGTCGCAGTGGTGGCGGCGGTGGCTACGGTCGCTCCGGCGGCGAAGGTCGCTCCGGTGGCGGCGGCGGTTATGGTCGCTCCGGCGGCGGCGAAGGTCGCACTGGCGGCGGCGG
>JBGAHZ010000054.1:0-50780 GCA_044225915.1 Obscuribacteraceae bacterium (SeqCode) | reverse complement strand
AATTGATAGTCCGTACTAGGTCATGCGCTGAGTGCCCGAACTTCAAAAAGCATCTGATCGCTTTCGCTTACTCAAAGGAGTCAGCATTGTAGTTTGCCTCTCAATGGCACTAGCCGGATTTTGTTACCACTCTGTGCATTCATTCTTATTTCCAGAATCTCCGTTTTCCTTTAGCGATAAATCAACGAAGGTTTTTTCCAAAATTAACAATGAAGTCTTAGAACCCGCGTTTAACCAGCTGGTTCAAGAAGGACTTCAACTAAACCACCAACAAATTCATCAACAAATACTCGCTGAACTTGCGGGGCTGTCGGTCCCTGATCTCAAAGGTAGAGCGCATGGTGCTCTTGAATAGAATCAAGACATTCGGTGAGCGATGCAAATAAAAGTGAGCGTTGTTTCTTTTGAATCCGAGACTGGCAGCCGCGGTTTCCATTTTCTCCGCCATTAAACGGTTAAACTGTTCTGCTTTCATTCGACAGCGCTCCGCGATTCTTCGACGCAACAGTATATCAGTTGTAGCAGAGTTCTTCAGTCAATCGATAGTCCATGAAGGACTGTCACATCCTTATCAGTTCAAATTCAAGATTGTCGTTTGCGAAAATCACGCAATCATCAAAATAAAATTCCATACGCGAAGCGCTTGGTTGACGCCCGTGCGAGCTATGGTATTCCTCAATCTTCCATATAGTTTCATTGACCCAATTGAACACATCTGGTTTGCGAACATCAGGAATCGTGCCCAACATTTGTGAAAGTTTCCAGCGTTTCCATCGAGCTGAAGCATCCGCTCGAGTACCTGGCGGCTTGCGTTTCAAACTGGCAAACCACGCGCCAATTAAATCATCAGCGGGATTTGGCGCGTCGATTCGATGCGACGCGATTATTCCAGCGTTATCCCTATGTAGCAATACCTCATTGCCGCTGTGATGGCGCAAACAGTCTCTAAAGGATGACGGAAATACAGTACGAAAGGTCGGTTCAGCAATCGTATCCGCTTCATTATTTCGCAGTCTTGAACACCAGTGCGCGATCTGATGCAAATCAGCGAGCGTTAGATTACTGAGTGAGTGTATCTTTTGCGTTGTCTCCGTTATTCGCTCATCGGCAGAAATCTTTTCGATAAATTTCGGGCTGGGAAATTGGGACGACCACCGCCCGAACAAGGTTATGCGCGCGTTCACTCGCGCCAATCCGAGCATTAATGATTGCATTTCAACCAGCTCATCCTCTTCTACAATTCCCGGATCGGATTCTTGTAGCCCGAAGGTGATTTGATCGTCACCGCCAGTAATGGCATATGACCTATCGCGTCCTTCTATCCAGGCGCTGTGAACTCGGCCTTCAATGCATAATCCAGCGTATTCGATTAAGCTCGAACGATCGATGTTCGATGCAGCTTCCAGCCGATCGAACTTCTTCGATACTGCCGATTTTTGGTAATCTTCCCGGCTTACAGAATTAGAATCCACGTGCGTTCCAAATTAACTCATAACGGAGTACAAATCGACTATTTTATACTAAAAGCATCGCTCCACTTCACACACTTCTTCTTCGAACCATGATGTCTTACGTTAGAGTCGTACCAGGCAGGCGCATCAACACTCTGAGCGATAGCACGTTGCGAGAAACAATATAGACCACAGACCCTTTAGCAAATCAGTTTTATATTCGGGGTGTGATAGCATACGGACTATTTGTAACCCCACAGACCCTTTAGCAAATCAGTTTTAGATTCGGGGTGTGATAGCATACGGACTATTTGTAACCGCTTGATTGACAGTGAAAGAGCTGCGCTACCATGAAAAAAATACTAGCTATCCTGCTCGCTGCCGCGCTCACCCTAACGGGTTCTCAAAGTAAGGCCGAAGTAGGCCTAATGCTGAGCTCCGATGGCCGCCTGATGGGTGGAGAAGGACATTATCCAGACGGCAGAAAAAACATGACTGCGGTCGTACTGTGGAACTTAAAGACCAACGAGTTAATCGGCAGATATGGAACCGAAATATCGTTTCAGACTTGTGCCGACTTATCGAGCGATGGAAAGTTGCTCGCAATTGCTGGTCAAACAACTGAACCTCACGGAACGCAAAGTCCTCCTGTCCGATCCAACCGCTCCACAAGCGGATTCGTCAGCGGTTTCAGTGAAGCGTTTCGCAAGACGTCACCGGCACTTTATGTCTGGGATTTATCAGCGGACAAAATAATTCTGAAACTCGATTGCGATGTGGCGACTGTCAACGCAGTGAAGTTCGCCCCTGACGGCAAAACGATTGCAGCTGGATGTAGCGACCGTACAATAAGGACCTGGGAAATTCCTTCGGGCAAGTTATCAAAAAAGCTGGTCGGAGCGGACTTGGAACTTTCATGCCTGGCTTTCTCGTCAGATGGAAAAAGTCTTTTTAGCAGAGAGGCCGGTCAAGAGGAGTCCGTGATCCGAAAATGGAGTATGGAGTCCGGCCAAGAGCTAAACAGCTACGCAATCGATGTCGGAATCGCGCTTATCAATCCTGCGACAAGCATGAAAATCAGCGCTGACAACAAGATTTTAGCAATCGGAAATGTTTTCTCCTTGCTTAAGATTACTGATCCAGTCGCAGGGAAAGAAACAAAGTCGTTTGATAGAAGTGGTGCGTTTGCGCTCAGTTCTGATGGAAAGGTACTGGCGACTGCCGACGAAAATGGCAAGGTGAGTTTGCGAAGTTTGGAAACAGCTCACCGTATCGGCAGCCTAGAAGGTCATTCAGATCTTCCGAGCCCATACAATCGGGTCGCATATATCGATTTTCTGGAAAATGCGATCAAGCTCGTAACTGCCAGCATGGATGGCACATTCCGAGTCTGGGATGTGGCAAGTGGCAAACAGCTATCGACATTTCAGAGTATTCCCTCTCAAATTGCTGGTACTGCATTTGATACCACAGGCAAGATTCTGGCAACCGGAAGTAATCGAGGCGAGCTGCAAATCTTTGACGTTTCCAGTGGGAAGAAACTGAAAGAGATCCAAGTTCCCGAAGAGAGCGCGCAAGTGTTTTTACCACCAAACCAAGATCTGATCGTGACTAGAGGTGAGCAATCAGTGCGGCTCTATTCAATAAAGACCGGCGATCTGGCAGCGAAACTTCCCGCCAGGCGAACTTCATCTATGGACTGTAGTTCTGACGGTGAGAAGATTGCGGTTGGCCTGCTTAACGGAAAAACAGAAATATTTGATATTAACGGAAAACTTCTAACACAACTAGCTTCGGAATCGCTCAAGCCTGTCTCATGCGTTCGTTTCTCTCCGGATGGAAAGCAAATTGCTACTGGCTCTCAAGACTGCAAGGTGAGATTGTGGTCTTTGCCCGACGGAAATCTGCTCAACACCATCACCAGTCACAATCGAAACATAAATGCAGTCGAGTTTTGTAGTGGTGGCAAGCAACTTCTTAGTGTTGATGCAAACGGTTTCCTGAAGCTGTGGGATGTGTCGTCTGGTCAGATGTTAGCTTCGCTTAGCTTGCCTCAAGGCAATTGTCGCTCACTTGCCACTACTAGCGATGGCAAACGATTTGCTGCAAGCTCCTATAATTTAAGCGAACCCAATTTCATTCACATCTGGGAGCTACCATTGACGGTGCCTCCAAAAGTCTTTCAAATCCCCACAGAGATGGATTTAATACCTGGACTACATTTCAGCCCAGATGGACAATCCATCACCGGTGGCAGCATCTTTGGCAAGGTGCAAATTTGGAACACAAAAACTGGTCACAAAACAACAATTCAGCGGTAACGCTCGCCTAATGCTTAGTCTTGCCGAAGCCCAACCGTTCCGCCGACTTTGTACAATCTCATCGCCATGCCCGTGAACGCGCAGGGTCGTTTATTCACACGCGAGTTTCCATACGAGGGTCTCATGCAAGAGTAGGCAACTTGATCCCAAAGGTTAGGCAGCGCATCTGCCGACCGTGCGGACCAGTTCGTTGATCGTCACGCGTTTTCTGTGCGATGAATGGAGGGTGCTGACAGCAGTGCGCTTATCGACCAATCCGCTTTCGATCCATGATTGGGCAACAAGAGCATTGTGGACATCAAGCACGCTCAATCTCCTTGTGTCTACGAGAACTTGAACCAGAGAGTCACCGAACCCATAGGTGATTTGAAGGGCTATATCGAGGATATCTTCAGTGATCAGACCTGCTTGGACAAGAAGGTTACCGATTTGTACATCTGCTGTTTGTCCGACTTCGTTAACTGAAAACATCTTGTATTTCTCCTCAATCGACCGCATGCACCTATCTTCGCTTGAGACACCGGGCAAAGGGTTGGTAGTTGTGTGGCAGACCTGTGGCAGACGGCACTGATAGCTGGAGAAACAACAGGAAAGTCTCTCCCATTCAAGGATTATAGGTGTAGCAGCTTACTGGGCTATCTCTCCTCCATTTAGTTGTGTCACTAAAGAAGCTGGAAGCCGCGCCGATCCGGTTGGGCTTGTATGGAAGAATTGCTGTGGCACAGCACGGCTTCGTGCTTCTTTTGAGTTCAAAACGAAACAGTTCTGGTTTCGGTGCGGAAACACCACTAACCTTTGCCGCTACCAGTGCAGGTCGAAGACCTGAGCTCCGTTCTATGTCCGTATTATCGGTTCAACGTTAACGTACGTCTGTGACTCTCTGGTGGCAGCTCTGTGGCAAAACTATGGCAGCCCATAAATCCGAATCAACTTCGTATCGACGGGGTATTCTATGATATAAATTTGTCCGAATAAGCAAAAAAATCCTTTTGGAAATATATGGCAAAAATTCTGATAGTCGATGATGACAAAGAGCTCGCGTCTATGGTGCAGTCGTGGCTGGAGTCCGAGCACCATGTTGTGGAGACCATTCACGACGGTGCTGAGGCGCTAATGCAGTTGGGTGTGACGCAGTACGACGTTATTGTGCTTGACTGGGATTTGCCTGGACTTCCGGGTGTCGAAGTCTGCAAACGGTTTCGCAGCCAAAAGGGTGTTACTCCCATAATCATGCTGACCGGCAAGAAGTCGATAGAAGAAAAGGAGAGCGGGCTCGATTCTGGTGCTGATGATTATTTGACTAAACCATTCAATGTAAAGGAACTGTCAGCGCGCCTGCGCGCGATACTTCGCCGCCCTCAAGCGCTGGTCAATGAACTGCTGAAAGTCGGCGACATCGTTCTCGACTCGTCAAAATATCGCGTCACCAAAGCAGGAAAGGAAATCCATCTGGTACCGAAAGATTTTGCGTTGTTGGAATTTTTCATGCGTCATCCCGATCAGGTGTTCAGCACCGATGCGATCCTTCAGCGCGTATGGCACTCTGACAGCGAGTCTACATCGGACGCAATTCGCACATCAGTGAAAAGGATCAGGCAGAAACTCGATGGCGGTAGCGACGATTCCACATCGATAATCGAAAACATACCAAAGGTTGGATACCGGCTTCGCGGGTGAACGTGAGGACGCCTGGTTTCCTTCTCGGGCTCACGACGTCGTTCTCACCGCAGGGGCGCCGGTTCACACTCGTCTCGTACTATCAATTCGGTTTCACGTACCACGGCGGCACAACCGTAATCTTTCCCTTACCAAATGCCTCGAATTTTTTGAAACCTTCTTTTGTTACTCTGGAATCGCGTAAATCCACGCGTTTAAGCTGCGGCATGCCCTTTAGGTATTCGAGATCTTTGTCCTGGGTTTGGGTTTCGCTCAGTGCCAAATTGGACACCTTAGGGAAGTTTTTGAAACACCTGTATGCATCAGCATCGATGGGACTACCATTCAAGTTCAAAGAAACTAGATTCGGAATTTGCGCAAGTTCGTTGAGGGTCTTGGCCGATATCTTAGTGCCACCAAGTTCGATACTACTCAACTTAACGTAGTTCTTCAATCCGGAAAAATCGAATTGCGTGGCAGTCAATCCATGCAAAACTAAGTTCCTCAGGCTGTGCGTGCAATTCATTTGCTTGAAACACTCTCCTGTGATTTCGTTGTCGCTGAGATCAAGAACATCAAGCATCGGGTTGCGCAGCGTAGCGACATCCTTATCGGTAACCCCGGACCCTGTCAGCCTTAGTATCTTGAGACCTGAAGAGGCGCTCAATCCCGAGAGTGCTTCTGTCTCGAAATTGCAAAACTTGATTTCCATGAAATCTACATTGCTAAGCTGCCCGAGAGCAAAAACGAAGTTCGGCGAGAATTTGCAGTCTGTAAAACTCAAATGGCGAAGCTTAGGGCAGTCTTGTAGTGATGGCAAAGCCTTTGGATTGAGTTTAGAGCACATGCTGAATTCGATATGCTCCAGTGCGTCGGCACAAGCCAGGCCAGTAAACGCGTTTATGGGCATGAAAACACAGTCCCCGACGACCAGTTTCTCCGAATGCTCTGATTTCTTGAGCTGAAGCCAATCCGCCTTCGTGGGGGCACCGAGGACAACTTCCCGTGTACCAAAGCCAGAAATTCCACTGGCGGATCCCTCATCGAGTCCGTTGGTCCGAACGGTTTGCGCTGGATACCTGGGTTCTGTTTTCGCCGAAGATTGCTTATCGTGTTCAACCGATGCAGAAATCAGCCAGGTCGCTAAACCTGAAAGCAGAACAATTACCGGCAAGAGCCACAAAAGCGCTTGCGAGCGTTTCGTCTTCACGGTAGTTGTCACGGTCTGGTCCTCGACAAGCCGATAGAGATCCTCTCTGATAGACTCCTCTCCGAGCGCTTTTCTGGTATCCTCGGCGGTGGCAAAGCGATCGTCGGGATTCTTTGCCAGGAGCTTTGCGATTATCTCTTCCAAGAATTCGGGAAACTTCTTATCAGGAGCAGCATCAGAAAGTGTCGGTGGCACATCATTCAAATGCATCATCACCACAGGCAGTGCATCACCGCGAAACGGAGGCCGTCCCGTCAATGCCTCGAACAACGTACAACCAAGAGAGTAAAGATCAGTTCTCCGATCCACAAACAGACCATTCACGCGTTCCGGACTCACGTAATACGGGCTGCACATCATGTCTTCAGCACGCGTGAGAAAACCATCCTGGCGCTCTTCTTTCGCCGTACCGAAATCGATTAGTTTAACCATCCAGCCACCAGATGTGGTTCTACCTAGCATTATGTTGCTGGGTTTAATATCCCGGTGAATTACATCACGATTGTGCGCATGTGACAATCCATCAAGGATTTGACCGAATACTTCAACCGCAGCGCCAACCGAGAGAGGGCCGTGGCGCTCGAGGTGTTCTGCTAGAGTCATACCGTCAAGCCACTCGATCGTCAAAAAATGCCGCCCGTCTTTTAGCAAGCCAAAGTCGAATATGTTGACGAGATTGGGATGCTGAAGCTTTGATGCGGCCTTGGCTTCGCGCATGAAGGTCTCGGCAGCGCGCGCGTCTTCGTGATCGGCTTGCAAGATTTTCACGGCGACAATGCGCCCAAGTTTTATGTCCTTTGCTTTGTAAACAATTCCAAGCCCGCCCTCGCCCGCGACGCCAAGCCACTCGAACGGCTCGTCTTCGACCAGATCCTGCGCCGGCAAATCTTGGGTGTTTATTTGCTTTTCAACAACTTCACTTTCGAGACAAATGCATTGCTTCGCGCCACCGAAGATCCAACCGGTCATGCTGGCTTGTTTTCCGCGCAGCCGCAGTCCACAGATCGGACAAACCCTCAGTGTCCGCTGTTCCTGGTGCTTTTCTTCAGTCGTTTCATTCGTACAGGCGCATTTGTTTTTGGTAAACAGCCATTGCGTCATGGAACCCGATTTGTCTACAGGCTTTCCACATTTCTCACACAATAAGCTGGTTTCAGGCATCAAGCATTACCATGCTATCTCGGCTCGGTCGGAATCTTGAACCAGAAGCTGGCACCCTTGTCGCCGTTTTTTCTAACGCCGACAGTACCTTCATGAGCGGCAATAATCTCTCTACAAATCGCCAATCCCAAACCAAATCCTTTGCCGGTCTGATTGTTGCTGCACTGGAAGAAGCGCTCGAAGACGAGCTCGAACTCCGCGTCCGGAATTCCAGGACCGCGATCGTTGACGGAAAATTCTACACCATCTTCGAGTTCTCTCGCGACGATCGTAATGGTTTCATTCTCCGGAGTAAACTTCAGCGCGTTCGATAGAAAGTTGACGAGGACCTGGACAAGCCGTTCTTCGTCGCACCACACCTCGATGTCGAGTCCCTCGACTTTCAGCTCCAATCGTTTCTCATTCGCCAGTTCAATGACACTGGATGTGGCAGCGTTCAAAATCGAATCAGAGAGCGCAAGCCGATGATTCAGTTCCAATCGATTAGCTGCCAACCTCTCAACGGTGAGCAGATCTTCGACAAGATTGAGCAATCGCTCACAACTGGAGCGAGCGGTCGAACCTTTCTGTCTGACCTTGTCCGGCACTGCGCCGAGCCGCTCCTCCACTAGCAAGTCGAGAAAAATCGAAATAGAAGTCAGCGGAGATCGCAGATCGTGTGAAAGCATTTGAACGAGACTCTGTTTAAACGTCTCAATCCTTTTGCGCTCGCTGATATCCTTGAGCGAAACCAGCCAGACATCGTTCTCTCGGCTCATCTCCGAAATGGCGGCCTCGACAAATAAGAGTTGCTCCTCCTTGTTTCGCATCGAGGACTCGAAACTTGCCTTTTTGAAATCCGCCTCGAGAGGAAACGAAACCGCCAAACTATCCAACAAATCTATCAGTTTCTTCCCGGCCACTTCTTCTGGCTGCCAACCAAGCAGTTCTGATGCTTGTTGATTTATGCGGAGGATGGAACCTTTACCATCGATGATCAGAAAAGCCAGCGGGATAGCCTGGATGAGCAGCCGAGTACGCTGTTCGCTGCGCATGAGCTCTTCTTCAAGCTCACTCTCTCGATTGCGGTTGTCTGTAGTCTCGGTACTCAAGGTGGTTATCTGTGGGTTGGGCGCTTCTATCCTGTAGATCTACCCAAAACCAAAATGCCACCGCACATGCGGCAGCATAATTGGCACCTCAGTTCCTTGGAGAACGCTCGTCAGGCTGAAACTAGAATTTCTTTGTCGGTGGAACCCAGCATGTATCTTCTGAACCTTTGAGTGTCGGCATTTTGGCTGAATTCCATTTTTCGTTTTTCACTTCGGGAAGGGTCGGCATGGTAGCTGATTTTAGCGATGATTCTCTCGGCTCTTTGAGTTGGGGCATGGGAGCCGATTTGACGTCGACGCAACGATCCGAGGTTATGGAATTTTCCCGGGGTCTGCTGGGTTGAGCATCACGCTTGGCGTTGGCGCCAGCTTCACCGAGTCTGGTGGGTCTTTGGGATTCCTGAGGCTTGGATTGGGTGAAAACATCGCCAGGTTTCGTTCCATTGGCATCCAATTTGATGAAGGGCTTGCCTTCAGCGTTTCCGTTTAAAGGATTGGTTTTGAGCTGTGCTTCTTGCTGTCTATGTCCGCCGTCAGCGATACCGGGTCGGCCTCTCAAGACGCCGTTAGCATCCAATCTGAGGTTGCCTGGAGGCTTAGCTTGCGCGTCCGATCTCTGTTGTTCCTGAGGTTTTCTCTGCGCATCTTGCGGCTTGGCAGTGCTTTGCGAGCCCTCGACCGGTCTGCGAACATTCTGATCTTGGCGTTGGATCTTGAGACTCCTGCCTTCCTTGAGATAGTCGCGATTGCATTTGAGCTCAGGATTGGCTTCGGTCAAGCGTTTGATGTTGTCCATGGTAGCTTTGACGCTAGGGCGCTTGCCGTCTTTTCCCATGCCCATGCGCTCTGCCACCGTCCAGAGGCTATCGCCTTTCTTAACTTGGTAATTACCGTCCTTGTCGACATCCAATGCCTTTTGGCGCTGTTCTTGCGATTTACCTTGCCATTCGCGGCCTTGTCTTGTACGCAATTGAGTATCAGGACGGAAGGCTTTAGCCGCTTCACATGCGGAACTAGAATTGGCTGTCGTGCAGTTGCCGATTTGTTTCTCACCGAGCTTGTTGAATTTCGAATCGTAGATATTGTTGGTGAACTCGAGAAATCCATTCTTCATTGCATTGTTCTTTTGAGCATCAGAGCTATTGGTCTTTTGGTTGTTCAGCAGACCGATTGCTTCGCTCTGTACGTTTGAGGTTTTGAAGGATTCAATCTTGCTGGTGGGTTGCTCTTGAAGTTCTACTCTTACCATTTTGATTTCTCCTGGGGATTGAGCGCCGTTTCGCTTGAGGATGCTCTCAGAATAGAAAAACGGTTAGGCAACTCGGTGGTAGATCTGTGGCAATCCTGTGGCAGGATCAAAAACCTGTCGCCAGATACCATTCAAGGTTCAAACAGTCGGGTCGAGATTATCGAAAAACAGAGACTTGTGCGCTAACGTTCCACGTCGAGGCTTGCCTTCAGAAAACGCTTTTCTACAAATCAAGCAAGTTTACCTAATCGACAGCTGTTCATTTCTATTCCTGGGAATAGTGTTATCACCGCAGTTAGCAACAGACAAACCAGACTCGCCATTAAAGAAACCATGCGAGCATGATCGAACAGTTTTCCGACGAACAAATTAGTTTTATCGACCAGCGTCTTTCTGAGTGGCGCGACGCCATCCTTTGCACGAAGCCGGCAGACCGTACATCAACCGAGCAACATCTCAAAAGGTTTTACGGATTGAATGGTTTCAAAAAACCGACTGTTATTTGGTGCGAGAGCCCATGGCAGATGGTGGCACTGGCGTTTGTTTTGCAAATCATCAATAAATCAGGCCGAGAGAAATCCTGCGAGCGGTGGCTAAGAAGCAGGCTAAACGGTTTCTTGTTTGACACCATCTGGAACAAGTACGACGAAGCTCGCGATACCTTCGATCAACTGGTGCGTGCACCTCGGGATTCAGCACTTCTTAATTCAGACGAATCAAAGACGCTCAAAGAATTTTTGGGTTTGGCGATGTGGAAGCAATGGCTTGATGTCGACAATGCAATCAATGAGCACATGGCAGGCGACGCCAGAGAGATGCTACATCTGAAGGTTCAATCTGAATTCCAGGACGTGCTCTGGGGCGCTATTCAAAATCCATTAGAGGCAGATCTGCAAACTCGGCTGAGACTTATGGGCAATCAAACGATGACCTCATTAAATTCTACGCCCCGATCGCAGAAACTATCACCCAAAGATCAAAATATATTGAACTCGTTCAAAAAAGCGCGCGCCACCACCAGTAATAGCAATGCAGAAAATGCTCAGAGTATCTCCAGACTGACTCCGCACAGACTCGAACGGGCAGTGATACTACCTCCTATCGCGCGCGATGACAACTTCTATGCTTTTATCTTTCTCAACTCGAACTTACCGATCGAAATTGATCGAATTGTTTCTCACATCAATTGGCCATGGCGCGATCACACTCCACTCACGCACCGCCTATGCTGCGAGTTAATCGGTAGCGAGGGAGATCACATAGAAGAAACATACAATATTGAACTGTGGTTTAACCACATGAAGAGCTGCCTCGCAATTCTGCCCTTGGGCTATGTCTGTCTGGCATGCGATCGCCCCTCAAAATTAGAGGTGGATCAGTGGAACCGCCTGCACTCTGCCGCCGGACCGGCAACAGAATTTCCAGACAACTACCAAGTCTACTCCTGGCATGGCAACGTGGTGGAGTCATGGTACATAACAAATCCGGAACAAATTTCGCTTGCTGAGATCGAGTCTGAGAAAAATATTGTACGACGACGAATTCTTATTGAAGTCTTCGGCGAAGCGCGCTTCCTCACGGAAACAGGAGCGACCATTCAAGACGAAAGTGAATTCGGAGTACTTTATAGAAAGCCACTTCCGACCGATGACGATTTAGTAATGGTCAAAGTCATCAATTCCACAATGGAACCAGACGGCACCTGGAAATCATATTTTTTGCGCGTTCCACCATCGATCACAACAGCGAAGGAAGCGATCGCCTGGACGTTCAACCTGGACACAGAAGACTATTCCCCGGTCCTGGAAAGCTAAGGCATTGCAGCCAAATGTTTGCCACTGGCCAACTCGTCAAAGAAGCTAATCAACTCCGCATTCCCTTTGGAGGAGAGCTTCTCCCGTGTAGGCTAAGAATGGAGCATACAATTTGTCTACAAAATAGTCGAAGATATGCATGCTCTGTTTCGATATCTTCTGCCGGTTTCACCAGATACGGTGCTAGGGGATCTACAAAACGTCTACAAGGTCGCCTTAATTACGGTGGCACCAGTCTTGTTACACCTCTAGTACAACGATGAACTCCAAATTTTACCGACATTTGCATGACTAAGGGACATAGACCATTTCCACTCGGACCAGGTAGCCGCTATTCGACTCGGAGACCCGGGCACTTAAAACCATGTCGCTTCGTCCTTCTCCCTTCGTCCACAGGTCGATGAGTACGTCCCAGTCATCGCCCATCCAGATGCAAACCGACGATGCCCAGGTCTCTTCGGAAAGCTCGACAAGCATCTCTCCGTAGTCTTCGATATAACCTTCAATCTGCTCGGCCGTGCTGGCGGAAATTGGAGCTACGCCCCCGATGCCACCGCTCAGCCGGTAATCTTTCGCAACCAGGGCTTGGATAATCTCGCGAAAAATCGGACGCCACGCAGTTGGAATCGGCCGCTGCTCATCTTCGTCTTTCACTGCGAGCACTTCGATGTCGCGTTCTGCCATGTTGTCTCTCCCATTGGGTCGCCGATTGACTATATTGGGGATTAATGGCAGTCATCGGGCCGACTTCAGGTCATTATTTATTCGTGCCAAAATTGAAGTGGAAGGGTTGCACATTAGCTTGCCGGTACCTTCAAAGCCAGCATTTAGAAGACCTACTACCTTGCCCTGCTTGTCCAAGACGGGTGAGCCGGAGCATGCCCGCAGTGCGATTGGTTTATAAAGTTGAACAATTAGCATCTGGTTTGATGCGCCAGTCACGACTGCCGGATGGGACTGAGGCTGACCGCCTGACGTGCTCGTATAAACCCACACAGGATCTTTTAGTTTTGGCAATTTTCCTGCCAGTCCGAATGCACAAGATGCCAAATCTTGGTTCACCTCGAAGAAGAGCACATCACCGGAGTGATCGAGACCGGAAGTATCAACGGAACCGGTCCGAGTAAGGACCTTGGTAGAGCTAAACTGTTTGGCTCCACCAATGGTGCAAAAGTCTACGCGCTTCACCATGCTGGAGGCTTTCGGTGCAGGGATTTGTTGAGGAAGCCCGCCGTCCGGACCCAATAGGTGTAACGCTGTCACTGCTACGACTCGGCCGTTGGCTAGTTTGGCGCACCAGGCTTTGCCGGCGCTCGTTGTACTGCCATTGACGTAGGTAAAAGTTGGCTCAAACAACGAAGAGCCCTTTCCTTTCGCTTCCTCCGGCATTGACAGAATTGCCAACAGCAGGGAAGTAAGAATCAGTAAACATGAGCGTTTCCGCAATGGTTTAGAACCGAGTTCGCAAAAATGCATTCGATAACCTCATGTAGGTATTGAGAAGATCTTTCGCCTTTTCTGTAGGCACCATTTTCTTGTTCACTAACTGAATCGGTTGCAAACGTTCACTACGAATTCGAGCGCTTTAAAGAAGTAGATCGTATACCACTCTATTCTTGAAACACAAAATTCGGCTGACCAACAAACATTCAGCCGATTGCCACAGTCGGCTTCGTTTTCCCTTTTTCATTGGGCTCCTTCTCCGCCGCATGCTGTCTCGGGGATTTTTGCTGCGGCTCATCCATCACGAGCAATTTTCAATCGGGAATCTTCTTCGGATATAATTAATTGAGCCGCCTTCTTGCAAAATTACGCCAGGGAGCCGCACCACGAGCGATATCACAAAAGAAGGTTTTTCATGCAAACACAAGAGCACCTTGGTGATGTAGTCATCCCCTCGGGTCTAGTCATGATCGTAGACATGGGCCTACTGAATTTTTGGAGCCATGATCAAGAACCTGTGCTAACTGAAGGTATTCTTCCCACGGACGAGCTCACCGAGATTGCCAACAACAGTGAAGATTTCCGAATTGATGGACCGGACGCAGAAAAATCCGGTCGCACACTCGAACTTCAGTGGAACCCTCTTTATCTTTACGACATTCCAGCTCACGCGATCGCGAACGTTCGTAACTCGTTTGAGAATTTGAAGACAGAGAACGGTTGGCAGGCGACTCTATCCTCTGTGAAACCACGAATTGCCCATCGAGATCGTGTCGATCATGCAATTCAATTCGGAAAAGGTGCGGGTGAGGTGCAGTTTCACGGCATGTCGGCAGTAGCTGTCAACATATTACCGCAAGAGAGGCCGCTTTCCGTTGTTGGATTCAGAATGGAAGGGGACGAGTATGCCAATTGCTGGCGCGAAGTGCATCTTCTCGTTCGACCGGACATCAGGCCCGCGAAAACCAACATGGTAGGCGTGGTGGCAGTTGACAAAGCTCGACTGATGTTCGTAGATGCGGATGTTCTTGGGCTTTGGCAGCATGAGGAACCCATAGACGGTATGGCAGACTTCGTATTCTGGGGGCGAGATGCTCAAATCGCGGCAGACAAACTGCGCGCCGAACAACTCGGCGATCGTCAGTATGGGTGGAAAGATGTGCCAGTAATGGACGCGGTTGAGTTAGGCACGGCGGTCGAGGAATTCAGAGATGAAGCGGATCTGAAATTTGCCACGGACTTTCGCCCCCACTCGCACCACTACTATGCGATGGAACTAGTGAGGAATTCGAGCACGGAGTCTGGAGTTGTAGAACTCGGTGATACCAGAGCATGCGCTTTCATGACCACCTGGGGCGACGGATTCTTCCCCGTCTTCAATGATCTCGATGAACAAGGAAGAACCGTTCGCCTACGCATCGAGCTAGGAAATGAGAGAAGTCTAGCTAACATGCGGTATGTGAACCAATAACGTTCAGTACCACTTTTGGTGTCAGACGATTGAAGCGTTAAAAGAAGAACCTTGTCAGAATCAAATCAACCTTCCGCAGAAATTTATCAAAGTTGTAGGATTCTCGGTCTCCAGCTTAAGGACCTTACGCCGGAAACAATTGTGAGTGCTTGGAAGAAAAAGGTGATAGCTCCACGCGCATCGTTTTCAACCGACGAGTCAAGGACTGACTACATGATCAGTTTGAACACTGCAAAAGATGTTCTGTTACGTCACCTGCAAACGGACTAATCGTCTGGAAAAAAGTCAACTCAAGATTGATTCGTCATCAACCAAACAATCGTTTGATCTTCTGGTATCACAAATCGTCATTCCACTTGCGAATCGATTCCGAAACACAAAGCGATTCATGGAGGCAAAATCCTCTTAATGCAGGGCAAAAAGTCCGGTCCACGAGGAGCACCAAGATCAAATATAGCCATAAAGAAATTCATTGAATGCAACGGGTTTGGTCGGTATCTTAGATTTTAGAATGGCGCGATAAGATCTCAAACTACTTCACGCCAAGCAACTCCACCTCGAAGACTAACGTTGCATTGGGAGGGATCGAGTTGCCGAAGCCTTGCCGTCCGTAGCCTAATTGGGGTGGGACCGTCAGCCGACGTTTTCCGCCGATGTTCATGCCCTTCACACCTTCATCCCAGCCTTTTATAACCTGTCCGGTGCCAAGGACGAATTCAAACGGCTGACCTCGATCGAGTGAACTGTCGAATTTTTGGCCATTCAGGAGCCAACCCGTGTAGTGAACGACCACGGTCTGTCCCACACGAGGTCGCTGTCCGTTGCCTTTGCTCAGGTCGCGGAATCTCAGCCCCGTGCTCGAAGTATAAAACCCTTCGGCGTCAGGGCCCAGGGGATATGCTTGCTGCGGCGAGCTCTTGCTCCGCTTAAGCGGCCAAGCTGACACTGAAGAGTCCATCGTTATGAGTGAAAAAACGACAAGACCCGCTGAGAGAAAAACGAAATATCTTGGTTTCATGTTACTCAACTCGCCCCAGGATTCGACTGGTGACATTATACTTGCTATCATCAATGATGATCGTAGCCAACAATCTTTCGTTGATGTGGCTGTTCCTGATTACTGTCTTGATTACTGCCACCACCAACCAGACGTACAGATATTGAGCATTGCCACTACATATGGTGCATGACTCGACAACTAGTTATTCAAATGAGCGCCAAGACGTTTGGTATGAAATGTCGGATCTGTTTCTTGATACAGAGTTCGACGAGAAGGCCCGCTCGCACATGGCAAACAAATTAGCGATGTCGCCATTCTCAATAGACGAACTCCAAACAATTATGGAAGATGAAGTGGCACCAGTTCTCCATGTCAATTTGCTTTGCGTAGCCGGACAATGGGGAATGTTTGACAGAGAAACGGAAGTGGTTCAGCCGATCAAACTAAGGCTTTCGGCGATGGGTGGAAATCCTGCACAAGGCTGGTTTCCATTCTTGGCTTTGAAGCGCCGCTTTTTCATGTTCAACGTTAGCAATGAGTGGAACCAGATCCTTCAGCAAGTACGCAAGCTGCGTGAAACGGAATCCGATAGCGTCAGTACCTAGCGACCTACAAAGTCGACTATTCTCTACCTTCGCTAGATTTGAGCAAATTGGTCTTTAGCAAGCCCAGAGCTACTATATATAGATAAGCGGTTGAAAGCACCGAAGATTAAAAACTACAATTTTCGATTAGAGCGTATTGTATTTTCTACTCAACGTGGTATATTTTATACATCGAGAGGAGATAAACCAATGTCCAACGTCATCAAAATGTTTGCCGATAACAACAACGTGATTGATTTCGCCACCAAGAAACCTTTGACGCAAGAAGCAAGCAACGTGGATACCTCGCTTGAAGCCAGACGAGCCAAGCGCGCTGCTTCCGCAGATGTACGCAAAGAAAATGTGATTGTTGCCTTCTACCCGCAATCTTGCGCTTAGTCAAATTTCCATAGCGGATGTATTGCTGTGAGCCTCACGGAGTCCCGATATGACAAAGAAGTCCGCGATAATTATTTACCGACAAGTTGGTTGGTCCACCGAAATATTACTGACGAAAAACGCAAGCGGAGACTGGGATTTACCCCATAACGACAGCATCTCCGGAAATATTTTTCACACATCAAAATCGATCTCGCAGCTTACTGGAATCAGATTTCCAACAACACTAAATTACCTTGGTCAATTCCGAACAGCTACCGGCGACAAGATCATGGGTTACTTTCGCGATGCGCACGGATGCAACATGATTGTTCCTCACGACAAAAATGTCGCAAAATTTGTGTCATTGCGCGAAGCGCTCTTCATTGTCGATCCGACTTTCGTACCAATTCTTGAAAGCTTTTACGCGAGTTATTCGCTGGAATACAAGCGCAATTGCGCGTAAGCTGACGTTACTAATCGTCAAACACCGAGACTGCCCGCGTAATGCTATTTGCTGCGCGGATAAGAATTGCCCATGCGAATTTATGGTGCGCGATGCCTGTCTCACAACTGTAGTCATCTGGCTTAAAACAAGCACTTTTAGCGGCGTAAATCCAATCTGTGCAAAGCTCACGGTTAATCAATTTTTCTTTTCGGTGTTGAAGGTCTATATCTTTCCTTAGGCCACCCCTGCTCAGGGCGGGGATCGGGTCTCAATGAAGTGTTCTCGATAAACATCAAGCTGTCATTCTCAAAACGAACCGTTATTGAATAGCAGACCCAGCGCGAAGGTTCTTCGTGTATCGTTGCGCCATTTTCAGCAAACCACGATCGAAGTTTTGAAACGCCTTCTGAAACTAACAGTTCTCGAATCCTTGCAATTCGCGATCTGTCAACCGCTATTTGCCGGAGGGTCCAGTTATGAATTCTGTCAACGGATCCAAATGATGATCTCGCAATCAGAACATCAGAAGTGTTCTCGAACCACTCATTCGAGACTCGCAAGTTATCGTCTGGCAATATTGTTAGAAAGAGCTCGTTTAAAAAATCCGCTGAAAGCGCGCAGTCGACAGAGCCTGGAATATTGTCCTCTGATTCGATCGTAACTTTCATAAACTTTTGGCTCCGCGTGGCTCCATTATAATGCGCTTTTTGAAATTTTTCGAAGAGACTATTCATGAAATGCGCCACCACATTCGGTTACAGCAGCAGCGCATGTAGAATTACGGGAAAACGAATCGAGCACTAGTGAAACTGAGATAAGGCGACGATCTAACACGTTTTTGATGACATATTAGCGCTCCAGGCAAGTTAACAACATTCGTGCACCGCGAATGATGATAAAAGATTCGTTGCCAGTGCCGTCATTATGCACTGCGGTCTGAAAAATAACCCATCTAACAGCTTCGCCACTACAGATGGTGCAGCACTGCCGACAAGGAGATTCAGTTATCTAGACCAAGCGCCTGAATATCTGCTGGGTTGCGAGGGAAAAGGCTGATTTATTCGATAACTAGCGTCCTCGTGTGTCGGTTGAAATTCCGGGGCGAGCTCGCGGCGCGAGGTAAAGGCGCAAGGACTGCGAAACTATGGAATCTCTAAAGTCATCCAACAGGATGAGACGTAATAGTCCCTAGTGCGTATGCAAGAAACTATTCATCCGTGTTGGAATAGTCATATTCAACAGGTAAGAGTCGGGAGGAGTTACATGAAGATCAAAGTGGTTCTCTGCAACTGCAAGGGATTGTGTCCGTCCTTTAAGGATGTCGATATGAACAAGCTCCCTTTCGAGTGCGAGTCAGAACTCGACATTGAGTATGTCACGGTCAGCCCGCAGACCTGCGGCGCCGGTGGCAATAAGGTTCTTCTGGATTTGATGAAGAACGCCGATGTCGACACATATATTATGTCCGGCGCATGCGCCCCCGAAGCTCAAAAAAAGTTGTTCAAGCGTGTAATTCGCGAATCCGGCTTCGACCCGAAACACTTCATTGCAGTGGATATTCGCGAGACAAATAATGATGGAGTCATCCAGAGACTGAAGGACACCATTGAATTTGTCCAGGAAAAGGGCGCATGTCCTTGCGAATTTGCCTCTGGACCATGCCCGGAAGAGATACCGGTCAAGCTGGAACGGCGGTAAACATAGAAGCCGCATTGCAGGCAAATTAAACCGACGGCCTTGACACATTAGCAATATTTCGATAATATTGGAAATATGAAAACGAAAGACGCAGTCCGGGCTCTATCTGCCCTGGCTCAGGAATCACGACTGGAAGTATTCAGACTGCTTGTGCGCAGGGGCCCAAGCGGATTGGCAGCCGGTGAGCTTAGCGAGGCGCTAGGTCTACCTCCAGCAACGATGTCCTTCCACCTGAAAGAGCTCTCTAACGCTGGATTGGTCAGCTCGAGGCGTGAGAGTCGTTCGATCATCTATTCAGCAGATTTCGCAAACATGCAAGGCTTGATCGACTTTCTGCTCGAGAATTGTTGTTCAGACAATGGAGGCAAATGCCAATGAAAAGATTTCACGTTCATGTCGCTGTAAATGACTTAAAACAATCTATCCAGTTTTATTCGACCCTCTTTAACACAGAACCGTCAGTAAAAAAGGAAGACTATGCAAAATGGATGCTTGATGATCCACGCATTAATTTCGCGATCTCTAAACGCGGAGCACAACCTGGTCTCGATCACTTGGGAATTCAAGTCGATGACGAAGATACACTCAAGGAGATAACACTTCGGCTAAAGCAAGCCAACCAGCAAGTTCTCGAACAAGAAAAAACTACTTGTTGCTATGCCAAATCCGATAAGACATGGGCGTACGATCCGCAAGGAATTGCCTGGGAATCGTTCTACACGACTGGTGAAGCAACCACCTACGGTGAAGATGTGCAATTGCAACGCGAGAGCAAGTCTGCATGCTGTGCACCCGAAGTTGAAGAAGCGATCCCCGTGCAATTGACCAGCGAGAACAAAACTGCGTGTTGCTCTTCTGAAGCACCAGAAGTAGTACCAGTCGAAATTTCGAAAAAGGGGTGTAGCAATTGAAGGTTCTCTTCATCTGTGTAGAGAATAGTTGTCGCAGCCAGATAGCCGAGGGCTTCGGTCGGCTGCTAGGTCTTGAAGCCGATAGCGCCGGTGTGAAAGCCGGTGCCGGCGTCAACCCCGGTGCTATAACAGTCATGGACGAGATCGGCGTCGACATATCGAAGCAGAATTCAAAGGCAATCGATAACGAGAAGATTGCTGACTACGATGCAATCATATCAATGTGCTCGGTAAAGACTACTGATTTCTGCCCATCAACCTTCATTGGCACGCAAGCCAATTGGAACATTGAAGATCCTAAAGGACAGTCTATTGAAGTGTTTCGCCGTGTGCGTGATGAAATAAAGGCAAAAGTCGAAGAACTGGCTAAAGAGAAAGTCACGAAGTAAAGAACCGAAAGAGATTCGCGCGAGCAATCAAGTTCTTCGCGGTTGCGCAGGTAGTCTAACGCTCAGAAACTGGAGAAATTCACTGATGGTTGGGCAAAAAGAAATGCTGGAAGGAAACAAAAGCTCTGAGGCGGCAATCGGCTTCTTTGAACGATGGCTGACGCTCTGGGTTTTTCTCTGTATCGCTGCGGGAATTTTTCTTGGGCAGCTGCTACCCGAACCGATCAAGTTCATTGGCTCTCTTGAAGTTGCCCGAGTGAACATTCCAGTGGGTCTATTGATTTGGCTGATGATTATTCCAATGTTGCTGAAAATCGACTTCGGCGCGCTCGGACAAGTGAAGGAACACTGGAAAGGGATTGCCGTGACGTTGCTCATAAATTGGGCAGTCAAGCCCTTTTCCATGGCGCTTCTTGCATATGTATTTATTCGTGTAATTTTCGCGCCATACTTGCCTGCTGATCAAATCGATAGTTATGTCGCCGGTCTGATACTTCTTGCCGCTGCACCTTGCACAGCGATGGTATTTGTCTGGAGCCAGCTCACAAAGGGAGATCCGTATTTCACGCTTTCGCAAGTTGCCGTCAACGACGTCATCATGATCTTTGCATTTGCGCCAATCGTCGGTTTCTTGCTGGGACTTTCTTCGATAACGGTGCCGTGGGACACACTGCTTATCTCTGTTGGACTGTACATTGTCATACCGGTCTTGATTGCGCAGGCGTGGCGCGGATCACTGCTTAAACAAGGGCAGAGTGCATTTGATAAAACTCTCTCATTCCTTCATCCCATGTCGCTTTCGGCATTGCTTATCACCCTTGTTCTTTTGTTTGCATTTCAGGGCGAGGCCATACTCAAACAGCCACTCGTCATTGCGATGCTTGCGATTCCAATTTTGATCCAGGTTTTCTTTAACTCCACAATCGCCTATCTATTGAACAAGAAGCTCGGAGTGGCGCACTCTGTGGCATGTCCATCTGCCTTGATCGGCGCGAGCAATTTCTTCGAGCTTGCAGTCGCAACTGCAATAAGCCTCTTCGGTTTTCATTCCGGCGCAGCGCTAGCCACCGTAGTTGGTGTCTTAATTGAAGTGCCTGTGATGCTCGCTGTAGTTCGCATAGTCAACAGCAGCAAAGATTGGTATGAGCAAGGTCTCGCTCACAAGTAAAACGAATGATTGAACTAGCTAGGCCCGATGGGTCTGAAAAAAATAGATGAGTGCGTACTGACATTCGCTTGACTCATATCGGTCAGCTCTCACAATTCTTGTACTCATCGCTCATTGTTGAAGAGCGAGCCGTATTTGCAGTCTAGATGCGTCTGAGAGTGCACGGAATCTGGCGGAAACAATTTCAGGTTGCGTCGTGAAAGGAGTTCACGTTTGTGTTTCATGCTAGAAATCAATTTCTTCATGCTCAAGTCTACACCCAGAGGATGATCTTTGAATCAATCTTACGACTGATTCGGTATATAACCAAATAGTGATATGGTTAATTTAACGCAGAGAAAAGCATAGTGATGAAGGAGACAGCGTAATGAAAGAGAATCGTTCCGGCGTTCTACCAAAAAAGATTGTCATCGTCGGTGGTGTCGCAGGTGGAATGAGCGCGGCTGCTAGAGCTCGGCGCCTTTCCGAAGATTCCGAAATCATAGTCCTTGAACGAAGCGGCTATGTCTCCTATGCCAATTGCGGATTGCCCTATTTTCTCGGTGGAGAAATTCCGTCGCAAGACGAATTAATCGTCGTCGGTCCCGATGCACTGAGGAATAAGCTAAACCTTGACATTCGTGTTCATAACGAAGTAGTGGAAATTGACGCAAAGGCAAAGATCGTCACAGTCAGACAGACAACGACTGAAAAGATCTATCAAGAGAATTACGACGAGCTGATACTCTCAGTGGGCGCCGCTCCTATCAAACCGAAGGTGCCGGGCATCGATCTCCCAGGGCTGTTTACGCTGCGCAGTATTGAAGATGTCGAATCGATTCAAGAGTGGTTCGCAGATCACAAACCTAGTACAGCGGTAATTGCAGGCGGTGGGTTCATCGGTCTGGAGATGGCAGAGCAACTGGTTCGCAGAGGGCTTAATGTCACGCTCATTGATGGCAAGCAACAGGTTTTAGCGCCGCTTGATATTGAAATGGCAGAACTCGTACAAAACGAACTTCGCAAACACGACGTCAAGCTCGTCCTTGGCAGTTCAATTGCAGGATTTCGTGCACCGAGTGATACTGCAGGTGGTGAGACCATTCCTGAATCCTGTTGGGTTCTAGCTGGTGATCATGAGCCGATCCCGGCAGATGTAGTAATCCTGGGATTGGGAATCAGACCAGAGGTAGCCTTGGCGCGCAGCGCCGGAATTGATGTCGGAGAGAGAGGCGGCATTCGGGTAAACGAACATCTTCAAACCAGTTCATCTGGCATATGGGCAGTGGGCGACGCAATCGAGGTACGCAATCCGGTAAACGGCGAATGGACACTCATTGCCCTCGGAGGCCCAGCCAATCGCCAGGGACGTATTGCCGCAGATAACATCTTTGGTGCAAGACAAACCTACGATGGCACCATAGGTACAGCCATTCTTCGGGTATTTGATCTGACTGTGGCATCAGTCGGGCTCAACGAAGCGCAATTGAAATCAACTTCCATACCTCACGAAGTGATTTACCTGCATCCAAGCCATCACGCTGGCTATTATCCAGGTGCTGAGCGGCTTGATATGAAGGTAATCTTTCATAAAGACACAGGCCTCTTACTTGGTGCGCAGGTGGTCGGAAAGAAAGGCGTTGACAAACGAATAGATGTACTCGCTACTGCGATCAAAGCTCACATGACCATTCGCGATTTATCTGAACTGGAACTCGCCTACGCACCACCCTTTGGCTCGGCGAAAGATCCAATCAATCTGGCAGGAATGGCCGGTACGAATGTGCTAGACGGCTTGGTTGAGCAAGTGCAATGGCACGAAATTCCTGCTTTGAAAACAGACAAAGTCACAATAATTGATGTGCGCACTCGCGGCGAGCGTGCAAAAGGTTTCATTGACGGCAGTCTGAATATTCCCCTTCCTGAATTGCGAAAGCGATTGTCAGAAATACCGGAAGAAAGAGAAGTAATCACGTACTGTCAAAGTGGTCAACGTTCATATAACGCAGCTCGTTTTCTCAGACAAAAAGGGTTTAACGTGAAAAACCTGTCCGGTGGATATCTGACATGGAGTTCGATGCAGCCTGCAGGAAAAGAGGAATCAGCAAATAACCCGAGTTACTCGCCTGGCAAGACAAAGGATATACGAGTGTCAGTATGAGTTCGATGCAGCTATCAAAAAGAACGGGAGGGCACGGCCCCATGGACAGTACGATCTGGTTTATTGGATTTATTTTGTTATACCTTGCTATGCAACTCTGGATATTACCGAAGCTCGGCATTCCTACTTGAATGTCGCGGAGCTGCTCGGTCGAGCAGAAGAAGATGAATGTTCAAAAAAAGAATCCTCAGTGATCAAGCACTTTCGCCCCGCGAAAAGCGGCAAGAAATTGCGGCGACTGGCCCAAAGAAAGCATTGAAACCGTGCGTCGACAACGTGCCTACGGGTGATCGATTCCAATCGATAGCCGGGCAATTTCAGTTTGTTTTCTGAACTTAGATTAGTGGTGCTACGCGGGGAGAATTCCGAAACGAAATCTGATCCGAATGGGTTGCCACTACAACTGGTGCCCAAAGAATCTGTTCTTGTCAAATTCTTCGATTGGTTTTTGTCACTTGAGTTGGCATGTTACCCAACGACAGGCTGGTGACATGTTGTTGAGATAACATATAAGTAAAACAGTACTCAAATTACACTAGGTAGTGTCGCATTTGATGGCGTTAGTAACTTACTGCTCGGTAAGAATTCAGCCCACAGTGAGTAAGCGCTAGCACGGATCACCAAGAGGAAAACATGATGGACAGCATACACTCGATTAAAACAAGAACTGGTTTCTTGCTTGTAGCAGTCATAATAACTACATCGGTTTGCCTCGAAGCGCGCGCCGCTAGCAAGACACAAGGCAAGGCGACTATTTATTCCAATTCGTTTAATGGCAAGAAAACTGCGAATGGTGACACCTATCGTAGCAATAAGATTAGCGCAGCCAGCAACAAACTTCCGTTAGGTTCAAAGGTTTTGATCAAAAACAAGAAAACTGGAAAGAAGGCGGTTGTAGAGATAAACGATCGAATGGCAAAGAATTCGTCCGCTGCCGTTGACCTCAGCAAAGGTGCAGCTAACAAATTGGGCGTAAAAGGGACAGCTCAGATTGATGCAAAGGTTGTCGGCAAATAGCAACCGCCTGAAGCGTTCTGTTTTGATCGACTAGATTTGAACTCTTCACGCCTACGAAAGGTTCATAAGGAGACGAAACATATCGTCGACATCGCACTACCTGTGGTGCGTTCCTACAATAGCCCCTAAACCAGCTCGACGGCCGCATTGGGGCTGTCAGCTGCCCACTGTGTCTTCGCCATGTTATGCATGGATAAGTTTCACTCCACGTTCTATTAGCTATCTGCATATAGTTCAATGATTTGAAAGGGCAGCAGAACAGCTAATGGTCGGATCTGACTAATTAAGCTCAGAATTCCAGCGAGACAAACGCTCATTGGTTCGAAGTTTTTTCTTCGCCCTCAACTCGATCTGTCTTACTCGCTCACGACTGAGATTCATTTTCTGGCCGATTTCGTTTAACGTCATTCCCACACCAGTCTCTAAGCCGTACCGAAGTCGTATGATGTCTTGTTCTACAGGCATTAGTTTGCTGATTGCTTTTCTCACATCCTCGGACAAAAGACGGCAGTCGGCAGCCTCTTCTGGTTGAAACGAGCTCCTATCTTCAATAAACTCTCCCAGGCTAGAATCTTGATCCAGTCCCAACTTCGAATCCAATGACAGTAGTTGTTTTTCTGAGTTGAGAATTCTGAGAACCTTCAATTGATCGTATTTAGACTCCGTGGCAATCTCTTCAAGCGTTGGCTCACGTCCGTTGGCTTCTCTAAACACACGTATCAATTGACTCAGATGAGCGCGCGCTTCAACCATGTGAACAGGTAGGCGGACTGTTCGAGATTTGTCAGCCAGGGCTCGTGTAATACCTTGCCGAATCCACCAGGTCGCGATCAAATCGATCAACCGATTTCATGAGGCCTATGCTGCCTTCTTGTATTAGATCAAGAAAACTTAGTCCTCGATCTCTATAACGCTTCGCAATGCTTACAACCAATCGCAAATTGGCCTGGACAAGCCTGCGACGAGCTAATTGATCGCCGTTCTTAACTGCTCGTGAAAGAACGATTTCTTCATTTGCGCTTAATAGTTTGTGTCTGCCCATCTCGGCAAGATATGCTTTCGTAGAATCATCGAATGACATCAAGTGAGAAACCGCCAGGTCGTGCGCGGCATCAATCACTGGTGGCAGCTCTGACAATGAGTCATCATCAAGTTCGATATCTTCAGGCTTAGATAAATACAAATCTCCTTCCGAAAAATTCCAATTTTTTCTTTCTTTTTTATTCTGTTCTGTCATCTTCATTACTTGCTCAAAGGCAAGTTCCTATGTGCCGGGCTCCGTCAGAAAAGACAGATTGCGGCATCGATTTACTTGCGCCGAGGCAAGCCTATACCCGCCGCAGAAGGTTATCTTCGCGGCCTCATATATTCACTATAACAATTTCTTCCTTGATATCCGAAAATTCTCAAAAGCTTCACGAAATGATCCCAAATGCTGATTCGCGATTCTCCTTTCGGTCGATAGCGTATGCATCTGGGATGGCTAAACTGTTAGGATGGACCAAGAGGTAATCGTGAAACGACTTCTAGATTCGACGAAATTTTCCGTAAAACCAGAGTTTTACTCTCGGTACGACTGTGCGCATAGCAATGACATCGATCCGTATGGCTTCGACACAAAAACCATAAAGCTGTGGATGCCATTGTTTCGATTTCTGTACGAAGGATACTTTGATGTTAAAACAGTTGGTCTAGAAAACATTCCTGATGAGGGTCGTGCCATATTGATAGGCAATCACACAGGAGTGCTGCCGATGGATGCGTTCATGACGATCACGGCGCTTCTGCTGCATCATAACTCGCCTCGTCGAGTACGCTGTTTAGCGCATAACTTTCTTCGAGCAACTCCGATTTTCGACCGCATGACGGCCGGGTTCGGTGCGGTTCCTGCAGAGTATTCGGTGGCGAAGAAACTGCTCGAAGATGATGAACTCGTCTTCTTTTATCCTGAAGGTGCAAGGGGTACCGGCAAACCATTCTCCATGCGATATCGTCTGATGGATTTTGACCCCGGCTTTGTCAAAGCGGCGATCGAAACCAACTCTCCGATTATTCCGATCACCACCATAGGCGGTGACGAGATTTTCCCGTTGCTGGGAAATATAAAGTCGCTCGCCCGAGTTCTAGGAGCGCCCTACTTTCCTGTTACGCCAGCCTTTCCATGGCTGCCCTTTCCAGTTAACATAACTCCGTTGCCAATCAAATTTCTGATTAAGATCGGTAAACCGATTCATCTGGATTATCCTCCTGAAAAGGCGAAAGATCGAAAACTACGATTGCAAATTGCCAGAGATTTTCAATATGAAATTCAACGAGACGTAAACGAACTGTTGCGCCAGAGAAAGTCTCCGTTCGTTGACTGGTAGAGTGCATCTTGCTTTAGTCAAGTTCAAGGATGTCGTGAACTTGATTGATGTTTAAGGATGCAAGAGCAAATTTTAAACACACATAACTCTTATAACTGCGCATCATGCAAGCGAAACGGCATGGGCGCTTACAGAGCGACCCTGCGGTTAATCCGCAGATTCAGTCGTAGGAATGAGGTCATGCTCCGGTAATTTGCATAAAATTCAATCAGCGTCAGTTTTGGAGATAATCACGATGCTAGAGAATCTTCCAACGTCAAATTTCGACGAAATATTAGCCAGGTTGAACTGTCCAAGGTACGCACAAAAACGAACTTCCGCATCCTCGTTCATCGCCCTGCTAATTGTCTTGGCAATGGCATTTCTGGTGCCGAATACCGTGGAGGCGGCTACGCAGAAAGATCCGGATATTATAGACAAACCGGAGAGCTTTCTAAAGGACAAGGGGAGCGATGGGACAAAGGTCGTGAATTCAATGCTCGATCGATCGCGCCAGTTCAAAGCGTACACTTTCGACAGTATTCTCTCGACATTCATCAATGGAAAAGAAATTGTTGAAACAGGCAAACTGTTTTTTAAAAGTCCTAACCTGATTCGGTTCGAAGCCAAGCGTGCGGGCAAACGAAGCGGGTCCGTTGTAGTGCGTCAACGCGATGGTAAGATTCGCGGAAAGATGGGAGGACCACTTGGTGGCATTAAAGTCACTCTGGCCCCAGATTCAAAACTTTTGAAAACTTCAAACGGATTCAGCATTCTTGATTCCGATCTGGCGAGCTTACTTGGCATGGCCGCAGACAAAATGAAAATGAATAACTGCCTGACTGGTCAAGTTGAAGGAGTTCCGAGCCAAGTTGTGGAGCTAGTCGAAAGCGACGGAGATTTAATTTATCGAATGGCTCTCGACACTACTGGAAAACTTCCGCAACATTGGAGTCTCTTCAAGGGTAATGCGTTGTTTTCCACTGTGCAATTCGCTAACCTGCAGATTCTCGCTGATTTACCGGAAGCCCTTTTCACCTTCGCTAAAGAAGCTGTAGATGAGTCCCCAGCTGGCGAAAGAGGCGGCACCATGTCGCTGGCTGAGTATCGGCTTCAATGCGCGAGTTTAAAGCGAAATCTTCTGGTTGATTCTCTCAAGGAGCTGGACACCGCTCCCAGTCTCAATGCGCTCAGCTATCAAAAACTTCAAGACGCACTCGCCCTGCTCGAATCTGATGCCGCAGACCTACGACCATCGGCGGTCTTATCGGAGATAGCAAGTTCGTGGGTTTCCGGAGGACAGGAAACAGTGGTACTCAAAACTACTCAGATGGAGCTGGTTTTCGCCGCTCTTTCGCAAATTGCAAGGCTCGATAAACTGCACGGAACCGAAGAGGAAAAGAAATCTGAACTATTAAATTGGAATGAAAAGCTAGCCGCTTGTCGAGAATCTGTCGCGCGCATTATCGACGAAATCGAAGACGACGCACCTGAGCCAGAAGCTTACGGTAAGCTAGTTGAGAACTTGGAACAAAACCTTGCGAATTTAACGGAGGCAAGTAAATCGTTTGCACCATAATCTTGCATCTGCGAAAACAATCATCCTTTAGGCTGATGTTAGTCGGAAAGTGCAGAGTTATACTAACAATTGAAAGAAACCCAAAGGGACGAAAAAAATGAAAGTCCCGAGGGCAGCAGGCACCAGGGCACAGCCCCGAGCCTGAAGACCCCAGCCACTGCTGGGGTCTATTTTTTGCACCAAATATGGTGCCTCTTAACAGCTTGTAAACTAAAGTTAAATTCCTAAGAAGCCGATTCTCATACGCAACTCGTTGTAATCAGAATCGAGTGAGCTGTCGAAGAAGTGATTGAGCCGAGATTCGAGGCTCTGCGTCTAGCGGCCCGAAAACTCCTTCATCACCTGCACATAGCGTTTGCCAACAGCACCACATACGATATCGCACAACTCATAAATGGTGCTGTCTGCGATGCTGTAGAAGACATAAAGTCCCTGTCTGCGCTTTTGAACGATGCCTTGCTCTGCCAAAACCGACAAGTGTTTACTAACATTCGCCTGACTCATGTCAGTCAGCTCGCACAATTCCTGAACCGATCGCTCGGTATTAAAGAGTAATTGCAATATTTGCAGCCGCGACGCATCGGACAACGCGCGAAATCGGGCTGCAACGATTTCAAGGGCGGGTCGTGAAAGGAGCTTATTTTTCTGTTTCATTTTAGAAATCCAGGCTTAACTGTTTAAGTCTACATCCGTTTGGTCGATTCTTGAATCAATCTTACGACTGATTCGCTATATAACCAACTAGTGATATAGTTAAATTTAACAGAGAGGGGACTTACCAATGCCAGAATCGACAAATTCCGCAGTTTGCGACACGATAGAGCCAGCCGAGTTGGCCGCTAACGCTGGAGAGGTGGTGCTGCTCGATGTTAGGAGTCCTATCGAATTCGAGACGGAGCACATTGCTAATTCCATAAATGTGCCGCTCGACGAGCTTACGGCGCGCTGCGAAGAGGTCCCTCGGAAGGGGAAGCTCGTTGTTGTTTGTAGATCAGGCAAAAGAGCCGAGCGAGGAGCCTACACTCTATTGGGTCAAGGTTTTCATCCCACGGTCCTGGAAGGTGGACTGGTCGGTTGGCGCCGGGCTGGATTGCCGACAAAGGAAGGCAAGAAGATGCTTCCAATCGAGCGACAGATACAACTGATTGTCGGCATCGGAGTACTGACCGGAGTCATTTTGAGTGTCACCGTCAGTCCCTGGTTTCTTATCGTCCCCGGATTTTTTGGGGCTGGTCTGACCTTCGCGGGGCTATCAGGAACCTGCGCGCTGGGAATTCTTTTGGGTAAAGCGCCTTGGAATCAACTCTCATCAAACTCTAGCGGACGAACTAATTGCCATCGGTCCTGATGATGCATTGAGGATGACGGGTTTTACAAAGACGATAGGGTCAGGTGCGCTACAAATGTCGTTCATAGACTGTTTACACGGCTTTCGCATGCGGTCTAACTTTGTTTATAGCTTGAACAAGTCATCACTGAGCCCAATGTTCGTCTTAACGTTTTTCCAGGTGCTGAGACAAGGATATATGTAGTCATAATCGTCCCATCGAACAGGCAACTTTGTTTTCGGGTCGACATATATGCGCTTGAGCACGAGCCTTGGATTGTTCGGATGAAACAATTCCAAAACATACGATGGTTCACTGATACCACTTATGGTGACCGGCTCTCGACTGACTCGCGAACTTTGACCTTGTTTTAAGCGATCTTTCAGATGGCGCGCCAGTGAAAGAAAGTCAGAATCTTCCATTCGGTCACCATTGGCGGCGTCAAGCATTTTGCTGTCCGGACTGAGCGTCACAGTTACAAACTGCGTTAAGCCACCACTATGTGCACGAGCTTTTCCGTCTTTCCCGATTACAGCTACAGATCCTTTGTTGAACTCACCGGTCTCTTCGAGGCGCATGAGTTTCGGTTTTTTGAAATAAAGATTGCCGCGTTCAACGACCGTTGAAGCCTTTTTAAATGTCCTCGCTTCAAACACAAAAGAATAATCTTCAAGTCGCTCTGCTTCCTCGATCATGTTAGTTATGAGGGATTCCCCATCAATCGGTCGTTCTACCATTTGCACGCCAGAATTGAAATGCTGGCGATGCAACTCCTCTTCGCTCAGAGGGGCTGCCGCTAAAGCGATATGGGTGCTCGCTAAAACGCCGACTATTATTGCAACGACAATCGATCTCATGAACATTGCGATTAAACGCTCACAAACAAAACTAATTGAACCTTATGATACCAATAATGTCAGGGCAATCAAATCAGAGACCACCGCCAAGACCCTTTCAAAATCGCAAGACTTAGCGCCCCTTGAAACGCACACACTAGCTGAGGTCTGTACAAGTATCCTCAACCAAGCAATAATGCCACTATGAAATACGGCGACTCTTACTACGCGATCTCCAAACAAAACGTCGATTTACAGACCTCGCCGGTCTACTACGGAGTCGTTAAAGCCGCCAACACCGTCGGCTATTTCTTGCTGATGTGGCTGACCTGGAAATTCTCGACGAACCAATTGGACTGGCATCTGTCGACAGGCTGTGTTGTTTTGAGCGGCGGTTGGCTCGTGTTGACACGAGTAAAAGTTACTCATCTGTTGCAAACTTATTACGATATTTTGTCACGGATAGAGTTACAACTGCCGGTGGTCCTTGGTATCACACTCAGTGCAGTAGCATTGATCGCAAAAGTGTTCCATCCGCACGTACGAATACTGGCTGTAATAGAGATTATTGGCTGGGTCTACATTTATATTCTGTACAAAATAAACCAGAGCAAGTTTAAGAAGCAGGGGTATGGCCCCGTTCCAAACGATACCTGGGTAAATCCGCCGGCGTCCGTACTCAAGCCAGGCGACCTGCTTTTAACGAGCGGCAATATTGCCAAAGGACTTCATGAGAGTGTTGGACATGCCGAGTTGGTTTTGGAAATGCGCGATGGAACAAAACAATTGTTTAGTTCATACATGGCTAAAGGAACGATAATTCACCCCATAGAAGACTTGACTGGTGCTCATTACCATGGCTACTACATCGGTCTGCATTTGAAAAAACCTTTGTCAAAAAAAGAATCGGATCGAGCCACCGAAATCGCAGAGGAAATGGTCGAAATAAATAGAAGATGGGCAGCAGAAGAAAATGTTCGCGTGACCAAACGAATTGATTTAGTACCGCTACCCGAGAACTGGAAGAAACCACTTCGGGCGATTTTTTACTCGACTGGTTACGACTGGTTTGGTACATTCATGGGTCGCATAGCCACAAACCGCTGGACCTGCATTGGAGCGGCTCTTGAACTATACAAGCTGATTGGTGTCAAAACAAATTATTACGGCACCGGTTTGCTCGGATTTGGTACCACCTTATTCGATCCAATTTTGCCGGTGCGCTTTCTGGCGGATCCTGCACTTGAGCTAATCACAACATCCGAACAATCATCGAATGTTGGATCCAATTTTGCCGGTGCGCTTTCTGGCGGATCCTGCACTTGAGCTAATCACAACATCCGAACAATCATCGAATGTTGTAAGCCGTACAAAAGAAGACTAACAACAGAATCGCAATAGCGTCATCAGCTAAATATTTACGCCATTGTTAGAAATCTCAGAGCATTAGTGATTGACTGGTAGTCTCAATCCGGCGCTGCAAGGCTCGAGTAATGACTGGTCCATCATTCGCTGTATCCGCTGCGAAATACTGTCCGACAGCTTCTGCCCTGCTCTTCTGAATCCCATAGAGCGAGTTACGTCGGTGATGATTTCCTCTTTGGTGCGTCCTTTTTTATCTCTGAGCACCATTGAAATACATTGGTCGAGTTCTTCCGGCGGAATGGTTTCCGTCGAGAATGAATAGCCTTCGACGCTTCTGCGGCATCTTGGTGCAATTGAGTTGGGCTCTTCTTTCCAGATAAATTCGCCTCTGCAAAATGCCTGCTTAGCCTTCAGCAAGGATATGATAACGCCATCAAGCCGCGCTCCGATTCTGTTGCCGATTCGCGAGATCTGCCAATGAGCTGCAACTCTCTTTTTCAACTCATCAACATGAATTGGAGCCTCGTGGTCCAATACTCTTTGGATAACCGACACTATGGATTCATCTGACTCTGCGTTGAAAGATTGGGCATCACCCTTGATTTCAACAGGGGTAATTGAGTATGGATCCATGTCTTCAACGCCGGCGGAGGGCGTTGGTTCACTTGCGACGATTGAAGTGGGCGACTGTGCCGTAGTCTCCGCTTCGACTTCCTTTACTTGTGGTTGCAAATCTTCTATTTCCGGAGTGAAATCGATGATCGGTTCGGGCTCTTTGTTTAGTAGCTCCTTTACCCGACTGACAAACTCGACTACTCGCGCAATCTGAGTATCGCGATTGTGAAACCAATCCGTCGACCAGATTCTAATCAAATGCCAACCAAGACCTTCTAACACTTGCTGACGTAGTCGATCTCTATCTCGCGCAGTAGCGGCACTGTGATATGTCGCGCCATCGCATTCGATACCAATGACGAATCGGCCTGGAAACTCGTCATCCAAGACTCCAAAATCCACCTTGTATCCAGCTTGCCCAATCTTGGGTATGAGTTTCAGCCCTTTCTTGCTCAACTCTTCGTAAACCGATTGCTCGAATGGTGTCGGAGCGAGGCTCTTCTGATCCACATCTTGGGTAATCGAGGTCTGCCGCTCTGCAAAGTGCAAGAAGTCTTTTAAATACCTTGCACCGTCTGTAGTGGCATGTTTCAAATCAATATCGTGAGCACGCATCGATGAGAATACTCGCATACGGAGCTTCGATCGGGTCAAAATGACGTTTAGCCGTCTCCAACCGTTTTGCCCGTTGATCGGACCGAAATTGTAGCGGACCTTTCCGTCAGTTCCGGGACCGTACGTAACACTCAGAAAAATGACGTCTCGGTCATCGCCCTGGATCGTCTCCAAGTTCTTGACGAAAAACTCACCCTCGCCTTTCTTTGCAAAAAATGATTCCAGCGATGGATCCTCGCGTCGGCGGCGATCGATTTCGTCTTTAATTAGAATCATTTGTTTGACGTTGAATGTACCAACGCCAAGTGACAGATGTGGCGTTCTCTTCGCATGGTGGCAAACTGCGTCAGCTATCGCGGACGCCTCTTTAGGATTTACGCCGGCGCCCTCGTAGGTTCCTTCGACGAACTCAAAGGTGAGACCTCTCTCTGAAACTCCAGTGTCAGGACTTGGAAAAGTAAGCAGTTCGCTGTCATAGAATTTCTTATTTGAAAACGCGATCAGCGATTCATGCCGACTTCGATAGTGCCACTTTAGTTTTCGGACCGGAAAGTTCGCCGCAATACATTCATCTAAAACACTTTCCAGATCAGCGACTTGAAGTTCCTCACGATCGTCGGAAGAGACTTCTTCGATTGTTTGACCAACAAAGAAATCGGTCGGCGGTAATTGCTTCGGATCACCAACGACAATTAATTGTCGACCACGAACGATTGCACCGAGCGCATCTTCAATCGTAATTTGGCTAGCCTCGTCGAAAATTACAACATCAAAGGGTGTACTTGAAGGATTTAAAAACTGAGCTGCCGAAATTGGGCTCATCATAAAACACGGTTTGATAGCTTTGATGACTGAAGGCACTTGCCTGAACAACTTTCTAAGCGGAAGTTTGCTGCGCGAGCGCATTTGCCGTTGCAGGATACGAAGTTCGTCTTCAAAGCTTTTTGTTTTTAGCAGCTGATCTCTTCTCTGGCTTACGTCATGACGAAGCCGTTGCTTAGCCAATTCGAGCGAACGACTGTCCAGTCGACGGAATTCTGAGATAAACTCTTCGTGCCTGATCGGTTGAAACCTTCCTAAAATTGGACGCTCGCCAAAAGCCATGTCGAGCCATCTTCGGAAGAAAGATCTTTTGAACGAGGATTCGAGATTACAAACATCAAGGTTTTGTTCGTTGAATTTATCAAAAAATGAACCAGCATAACTAGACTTGCAGACTTGAACCGACAGATTGTATGCAATCCACTCATGTATTCTGCGAATACCGTGCTCCATGCCTTTAAGCCGCTCACTAAGATCAATGAGATTGGCATTCGGTCCAACAATACTGTCGCGAACCGTTTCAAATCTCGCGCGATCGCAGATTTCGCTAAGCGTTAAGCGTAGACTGTCTATTAGATCGCGAATCTCAGAAACACGCTTTTCCACCGAATCTTTTTGCTTTGTTCCACTCGCGGCTAAAGCGATGCCCTGAGGTTTCAACGCGTCCTCTAAGATGAACCGTCGGACCGTCACAATCCAATTTGCAAATTCACGTAACTCATTCCAGTTACTGTAAAGCGCTTTCCATTTGTCACCGAAAAGGTCGTGCCCAAGCCGGTCTTGCTCAAGCACCTTTAACATTGACTTGCGGCATTGCAAGGCAATTTCGATGTCTGAAAGCAGGTGCTCCAGGGAGCTGGGCTTATAATTCGGGTTGTATCGTTTCTGGAAAAACATTCGTTCTTTCCAGTAACTGAGTACGAAGTGGCGATACCATTTTGCAACCTTCTCTTTGTGCGAGATGAAGAACGGTTCGAAGTCCAACTCTAAAATTTCTTCGCGAAAACAACGAGTTACATCAGGAAGTGTTCCGGCGTAGTGTTCACCATGATCGATCAGAGTCGCAACTTCCGGACTTATCGAATTCCAGCTAGCGTTCAACAAAAGGCCTTCGCTAGTGCCGGGTGAACGAACAAGAGATGTGCCGATTTCGCAGAGAATTTCGAGTTGTGCAAAAGTACTTGGACAGACCGCACCTAACTCCTCCGACAATTTTTCGCTTTTGCTTTTAAGTTGCGTCAAAAGAGAGTCGGCATTGTTGATTAGCTCATAGAGCTGATCTCGCTCTTCGGCCGACAATGTTGTCAGCTCGGAGCCCCGCCATGGATGAATGTCGATCGGACCTATTTCTGAGACAAGTTTGGAATGGTGCCTGAGGGAGCGACAGCTTTCTTCAAGTGTCTCCATCTGACAATTCGAAATTTCATCGAAGACAACGTTAACGACGGGAGCGGCCTCGAGCAGGCTTATCTCTCCGATTGCCTTGAATGGCGTGATGTTCAAGGTGCCATAAGGCTGATGCAGAGCTTGTGCATAATCGTTGAGGAAGGAGCGGAGCAACGAAAGACGATTAAGATCGCCGTCCTCTGCATGATCGTGAGGGCGGCAATTGTCGAGCGCGCGTTGAAGTTCTTGATAAACTGATTTTTTGCTGGTGCCCTTGCTGTGCAGTTCCAAACAAAAGTCTTTTAAGCCTGCAGACTCCAGGCGGTTGTATACCACCTCGAGCGCCGCTATTTTCTCGCTAACAAATAAGACCGTCTTTCCTTCCGCCAGGAGTTCAGCGATGATATTCGTGATCGTTTGCGACTTACCTGTTCCAGGCGGTCCTTCAATAACTAAGTTCTCACCGCTCCGGACTGCGACGATAGCCTGCTGTTGAGACGAGTCCGCATCGAGAACCTGGAAAGTTGTTTCCGGTTTCAAAACTTGATCCAGGTGTTCGTTGTTGTCAGAACCATTGTCTCTAACGGTTTCCGACTTTCCCGTTCCAAGCGCTTGAATAATTTCATGCTGCGCGTAAATGTCTTCCGCGATCTCCAGATCTCTGTACATCACAAACTTTTGAAATGAAAAGAAAGACAGGAAAATGTCCTCTGTCACTCTCCAATTTTTCTGTTGCTCAATTGCCTGCTGGAACATGGCGAAGTAAGTCAACGGTTGAAAGTCTTCGAAACTATCCGGAAGCGGTGGCAGCTGAAATCGATGTGACGTCCGAAGTTTTTCCATAATTGCTGGATTCAAAACCGGATCATCTTGGGTGGCTTTCAGTGTAAATTTACTTCCCGCCGTCTCGCGTTCAAGCTGCACCGGCAGTAATACCAGAGGTGCCTTTAAAACAGTGCTTCCGTCTTTCGAGTCAAACCATTCGAGCATGCCGAGTGATAAGCAAAGGCTGGTAAATCCCTGCTCTTCGAAAAGACTGGCAGATTTTTGAAAGATTCGCAGAAGATGGAGATTTAGCGTTTCCGCAGTCAACCCAGTTTGAAGTTCAAGATCGAAGTGACCTGCATTTGACGGCTTTTGATCGTGTAGAGAAAATTCAACTGATGGATGTCTCACGCCAGACCGTCCTTCAGCCGCCGGTCGGAATGTCATCGACTTTCCTTGAATCTGAAGTGTGCGAAATACTTCAGAAGGTTTCTCATCGACAACAGAAATCGTTGTGAGTTTGCTGGGCTTGAAGTTCAGCAACGGGTTATGCAGCGTCTGATCGATCAGCTTCTGCTTCCAACGGCCAAGACGTGTGCTCAGTAGGTCTGTCATCTGCCCATTCAGTGGTTACCGACTATTCAATGTACCGAGACTACTCTGTCTTGTCTAGATTAAATACGCATTCGGTCGCTCAAGTCGCTTGACATCAAGGTCTTAGCCAGTCACATAGCTCGAAAAGCGAATCGAGCAGATGCCGCTGGGATGGGAGTATTGATCGTTGTAAGGCGAATTTATAATTGGCCAACACCTACTTGCCATTACAGACAGTGGCATATAATTTTGTCCGGCTTACCGAACTCGAATGCGATGATAGTCAGAACTTGAAGTTGAAAATTTGGAAAATGTGAAAAGCATGCTCTGCTTGTCCACTGCTTAACACCAAGCAAGAGTAAAACCAAATTTGCTACGCTTGATCCCACAAACGACTCACGTAAAATTGAGGCGGCGCGAAATCTGCTGGACAAACTATTTACGGAAACCTATTGTGACTACTAACTCGATCTTCTTCTCGCTGGTGCTGTGTCTTGCCTTTGCACCACCAGTCCTAGCCACACCTGTAAAAACCGGTCACACAACTCAGTCGAAATCGCAGGCCGTCTCCAAGCCTGCCACGGGTGCCTCGGGAAAAACCGAGATGATGTTTACCATCAAGAGCGCAAGCGACATGGGACCAATGGAAATTAACATGTGCAGCCTTGGACTCAGGTTGAAAGGAAAGATTGGAAACTCCCTCTGGCGAGCCAGCCAACCAAACGTTGCCGTCTTGATTAATCCGGAAAACAAGACGTACCTGTTTGTGCCGGTCGAAGAGTACGTTTCGGATTTGCGCGACGAGGATTTTCCAATCATTATCGCCGACAAACCTAATTGCAGATTTGCGAAAACTCAGTTGCCGGGCGGCTTTAATGGAACCGAATGCACCGTCTTCGCCAAGCTTCAGAACGGCAGCGAACGCACTTTTGCAAAGGTGACGGGGATCAAAAATCTCGGTGTGAGTGAACCAGTGAACCGTATGTGGTGCACATACACCGGATTTAAAGGACCTGACATTGGTGTTCCTGTCAGTATCTATCGTGTTCGTGGGCGTAGACACGAAGGCGAGCGTAAGAGAAGTCCTACCACCTACGAGCAGCGTGTAGAGAAGTTGAAGTCGTTTCTCGTTCCTATCGAACTCAAGAATGCGCCCGTCGTGCCTAGCCTATTTGCGCTACCGACCGGCTATAACCGAGCCAAGGATAGAGCTGCGCTCTATCTCTCAAAAGACGGTGACATGAAAGAGAGCGATCTGGAAGATCTCTTCCGTGTGCCGATGAAATAATTTTGCGACTGGAGTTTTCTCTCGTCAGAGCAAATCAGACATACGTTAATCGTTAATCGTGAATCGTTAATCGACAAATTCGTGGACTTCACCAAGTATGGTGCACTCCGTTTCTGCAGCCGTTAGCGAAGATTAAACGAACCTGGCAAACAGGGAACACAAAAGTAACTAATTCCTGGTATCAGTTAGAGTTGCCGTTTGACCCGATCCACCTTCCTAATGTCAAAATCTAGCATAAAACACAAGACAGGACGAAAGTCCTCTAGTTCGTCATCGAGCGCGCATGTGGACGTATCCAGGCGCCACGGTGCAACGCGGACTTCTTCGCCAAAGAATGAATGTTTGGTGCTGGAAGCCCCCGATCGTAAGCGAAGTCGCAGTCGACAATCTAATAGGAAGTGCAAACAAACTGCGACGAAAAGCACGAAGCCATACAATGAGCTGATTGCCTATATCGTTGCAGCCTTCGCGATGACCTGCTCATGGCACATTACAGCGCTCTTAGAACCAAGCCATAAGCCGACGCCTGGCATTGCGCCTGTCGCTGCGCCACTAACCGCGCCTATATCTGCTTCCGGAGAATGGCAGATGGAGGCAGTTGCAGGACAGGAATTTTTATATGGCGTCACGTTCATCAAGCACGAGAATGCCATGATCTATGGTGAAGGAAAAGACCCGCAAGGCACTTATACGGTAGAAGGCAAGCTCTGGTCAGATCGAGTTTGGTTCATCAAAAGATATGACGATGAGGCTCGCGCTAATGGCGCACCCAAGCAAGACATAGTTTTTGATGGAATGATTTCTACCAGTCAAGATCGAAGTTTGACTATGGGTGGAAAGTTCGAAACCCAGGTTAAATCAGGCTTCGCTACAAGCTATTACCAGAAGACGCAGTGGCAAACAGTGTGTGGCAGATGGAGCGCACGCAAGATTGGCATACTACCGGCAGATCGATCTATGCGAATGCAGAGCCGGCAAGATTCCTGGAATCCGCTCAGAAATCTCGATGCGCAGCCCAGCGGCCAAGCAAGTTGTCCGGTCGCGATTCAAGAAGCAGAGCACAAGCAGCAGGAACAATTGGCGGTTGGCTTTTACTGTTTTTTGGCAACAGCAGTGCTCGCGCTGTTTGGATGGACAATTTATGCAGCCTACCGATTTTTGCGGCTCTTAAGCGAACATCCTACTGTCAAAGCAGATACGCAGCCACAATAGGAGCTCCGGGACTCTCCAATGGTCTAATATTTGCTTTAAGTCGTTCTTGTGATCATAGGTGGTGCTCTATCTAAAAGGTGTTAGTATTCTGAGTAGTCGCCAGCGGTTAGTCCTTGACGTATAAGTGAGGTACCTCAGGTGACTGTTCACTCCTGGCTCCAGCTGTTTGAGGTAATTTCTATGTCCATGCCTGTATCTATCCAGAATATGTCTGCTGAATGCAGCCGTTTAGGCTTGAGAACGTGCCTTGCCGCGGCCGCTTCGATCCTTCTGGCTACTTCCATTGGCGCGCATTCGGCTTTCGCAAAGGACTCCAAAAACGAAACCAAGACGAAGACGGAAACCAAATCTGAAGCCGTTGTAGAAGATCCAGCCTGGGATTCTTATGCCGAGGGAATCGAACAACAAGTGCTCGGGAAGTGGTTTCCGCCAGCCGGAGTTGACCAGTATAAAGGTGTGATACTTGAGGTAAGAATCCGCAAAGACGGTCGACTTTCCAACACGGTTATCTCAAAGTCCAGCCAAATTGATGCGGTAGATGCGGCCGCTAAAAAAGCTATTACTGATGCCGCTCCGTTTAAACCGTTTCCAGAAGGCATCAAGGTCGAAGATTTTGCGCGGTTCGAAATCAAATTAGACAAAGCCGATGTCAGTTTGAAACGAAGAATCGTTAGAAAAATCGACAAATTTTCGAAACCTTCTAAGCCTGAGAAAGACGATCCTCAAGGGAAACAATCGTTTTAGCGAGGAAGTCCGTCTTCGTTGCTGATACCAAATGCGGTGCGCCGAGGAGCGTAAGAACAAACAACTAATTCGTTGCATCGCCTCATTCCAATTCGAACGAGCACGTCAATCTCACATCACTGGAAGGTCGGCATGTGCTCTATCGCGACTTGCTCTTGATGTGTTGAGGAAGTTGGTCCTTAATTAGATTCGCCACATTGGGGAATTTATCAAGAATCAATTTGGTGTCGCGAGGATCGGAACTGGCACCATTGAGCGCGCCCCAGACTTCTGCGAATGTCTCTTTCTTGCCATCGCCGTCTTTCGAACCTACGAGGTAGCCAAAAAAGCCCTTATCGAAGCTATTAAGATTCTCGACATCTTTTTTGTGCGCTTCAACAAATTCCGGAGACTGCGAAAAATCGCCGAGGCTTTTGTCGAGGGCATGGCCTACTTCGTGCTTGAACACACCTTCAACCCGATCGTTCAGCACAGTTTTTCCGGCTTTATTCTCTCTGGTTTCGGCGAGTATCACCGAATTAGATTTGGGGATGAAGAACGCATCCAGGTTTTCGTATCTCGAGCCTGATTGATTGTAAGGTTCTTTGCCCGCCAAATCTGGTCTCAGGGTCGTGAGCTTGTCGGTGGTGATAATTTCAGTGCCACTTCTTTCAAGAGCTTCGCGCGTTGCCGGTGTCAGGTTACCGATCTGCTTCTGAACCTTGTCGGCAAATTCCTTAGAGGATCCAAGATTTTCGACCTGCAGACCGGTCTGTGGTTTCGCTCCTTCGATCTTTTGCGCATTTTCTATCCGATCACCAGGTCGATTAACGGGCTGGTCTCTCCGGCTCCCAGGCTGCTGTTCTCGACCTTTTGGCTTATGTGGTGAAACTTCGACTCGGCTCGACATACTTGCGCCTTTGTTTATAGAATCAAAGAACGAAATTTGTGGAAACTGTTGTTCAGCGCCTTTGACCGGCGATGGAATGACATTCCCATCGACTGGACGATTGAGCGTACCATCCGCGGAGCTGCCCGGAGCACCTTTATCTGCTAATCCACGAGTTAGACCAAGATCTTCAAATACATTCGAGACACTGAGTGATTCGCTGTCCTTATTCACATCAGAACCAGGGGTGACATCGCCTATGCGTTCACCAGTAGGTTTATCCGACAAGTTTTTCTGAAGAGCGTTGGTATCAGTGGCGTCTGATGTATTGAACGGTTTGTCGGAGGAACTCGTGCGGGATAGATCCGTACTGTTATTGTTCGTGTCGAAAGAACTCTGTTCAGTGGCAGTTTTGCCGAAACTGTTAAACAGTTCGGTTCGGTCAAAATTATCCGAGTGAGTTCGCGGCGCCGCGGCAGAATTGCCGTCGGACACGCGGGTATTGTCAGTCATTTGTTAGTAAGTGAAGCGAGTTAAAAGATTGGGGATCCCAAAAGCTGATTCGGGATTCTAGAATAATACGGCACCTCTGTGACAGCATCGTGACGGTTTAGAACTTCCGGAAATGTTCTGAACAAACGTTATGCGCTGCAACGCGACCCATTATTCTTGCGATGTATCTGTCCTGTGAAGCTGTTCACCAAATTTAGTCGAAACAAAAGTGGTACCACTTGCAAAAGTGATACCACTTGAACTCAAACGATGTGCTTCCCGCGCCGGTTTAAATCAGCGACGAAAACCTCTAGCAAATCCCAGACAGCCACCACATCCGCCACTACAACCGCCACCGCCGAACAGACGGCTCATCAATCCACCGCGCCCGAATCGACCTAACAGACCGCGCATCAGTCCGCCTCTTCCGGAACCGCATCCACCACCAGGACCGCAATCGCCGCCTTGGTCGCCTTGATCGTAGTCACCCGAATCGCAGCCACCACGCGCTGGACCACGTCTGTTCCATCCTCTCGCGGAGTATTCGGAACACGGACTGCAACCGCCTGGAGGGCAGCTGGAAGCAAGCACTCGGCCTGATGTGTCGGTTATCTCGAATGGCTGACCTTGCGCAGAATCATATTGCATCAACGCATAATTCGACACCGCACGAGCATCCTGCATCACTACGGGATACTCTCTGTATGTTTGTTGCGACCCGCAATCGAATGCGTTGAATTGTGAGCAAGAATTTGCAGGAGCGACTTCGTATTGAATAAATGGATTCGTCATTGTTCGATTCTTCTATTAGTATTGCCTGAAACCAACTGTGCATTTCCACACTTTTTCGTAACCCGAAAGCTAGGCTGGTAGCCGCTAATCTACAGATTTGCTGTGAACATTTCGAACCGAAATTAGTTTCGATATTGGAATCATTGCCGGTTTTCCGCACTGAGGTCTGGTGGTATCACGATATTTACAGCATCAAACTGTCGATTTACACATTCGCGAGCACGGGATTACGTAGCACGAGACTTGTGTGAATAGCAGGTCAATCTCGATGACGACTGAGAGTACCGCACGTTAATCTGAAATTTACCAACATTCAAAACGTTGCGAGAGCGATACTAAATGCGGTGCCTGCGTTCATGAGTCTTGGAACCACAACCAAAATAACGCTTTGCGGATTTTCAGCTTCAGGCTAAAATGTAGGTAGGTACCAGACGAAGGTTCACAGTTTGAAAAGATGTACCATAACAGTCGGCTGCCTTTTCGTCATGCTTCTGCTACAGGCGACAGCAGCGTTTGCGGTAACAAAAAATTCTCAACATGCATTGAAGCTGACACAGCGCCATAACTACTGGGGAGACACAGAGACAATAGTTTCAATAAATGGCATTCGTATTAACAACAAAGGACGAATGAAATATAGTCTCGTCGCGAAAAGTCCGCAGTGGAAAGTCGTGGTCTTCCGCGATGACGACAAAACATTCATAAGTCAGAGTTTGCAGAGTTTCGAAAAGACCGGATTAATCTCAGATCTTGTAGTGAAGGAATACCCGCATTTCATTGGTGAACTTTCAACGATGAGAACGGGGAGAATAGGTAAGCTGAAGACGCAAATTTTCGCAGAGCCATTTGCACAAGTGGAAGTTTTGCCTCTAGCCAATATTGCAACAGCGCCAGTAGAAGCCATTCTTTACGCCGCATACAAACTGCCGACCAATGGTGGCATTCCTCTGAAATATACAAAAATCTTGAGAGGCTCTGAAACCTTTGCGGGTAAGAATATCCGAGGAACCAGCAGAGAATACTTGAACACATCACGAATAGAGCAAGTTGACGTTTCAACTAAATTATTCGAACCACCGCTAGGTTACAAGCGATGCAACTCAGTGCAAGAGGTATTGCTGAGCAAAGTCAGTCGCGAAGCTTCAGGAGACTTCGATGAACTGTTTGAGATCAAAGATCGCACCAAGGGAAATTAGTTAGAGCAGACCATCTTACTTCCCAGCTTTCACCCCGCTCCGCGCAGCTTCAATCGTCGCAATGTCAATCTTCTTCATCGTCATCATTGCGTCCATTGCACGCTTTGCAGCAGCGCGATCAGGATCAGTCGTGGCATCGAGAAGCGCACGAGGAGTGATCTGCCACGCGAAGCCCCAGCGATCGGTACACCAGCCACACTGACTCTCTTCGCCACCATTGTCAACAATCGCATTCCAGTAGCGATCGGTTTCTTCCTGGTTTTCAGTTATAACCATAAAACTTACTGCCATGTTCGGCTTGAACATCGGACCGCCGTTGAGACCAATAAATGACTGCCCCAGCACGGTAAACTCGACGGTTAGTTCGTCGCCCTGTTTCGCAGACGGGTTGTCGTTGGCGGAAGCATGAACTTCTCCTACGTGACTCTCAGGAAAAACGCTCGCGTAGAACTCAGCCGCCTCACGGGCTTTACCATGGTCAAACCACAGACAGGTGGTCATCTTCTTCATGCTGTCTCCTCGCCTTCAGGCGTCCAAAATACCTGCATCGGGTAGCGTGTCAAACTGTCGCCAACTCGACGCATTATCTCCCGAGGTGTAGCGAATTGTAGCAAATCAAAGGAAGCTCGTGGCTCACAATAAGAAGTCAGCAATCAGCAGATTCGCTACCCGCTAAAGGGTAATGGTGGAAAATTCGGGCGCTGCATCAAGCGCAAAAATCGCTTCCGCGCCTTTTTGATGTCGCTCGAGTTTTATTATTCGTCCCTTGCATTTGTAGAGCCTGATACTCTCGATGTTGTTGATTATGGTGCCTCTGGTCGAGAGACTAATTTCAAGCTCTTCATCGCTGTCCTTAAGAAGCTGGAGAGAATTGAAAGAGTGCTGCTTGAAAGGAATAACCACCTTCAAGTGAAGCTCTTCGAGAGAATAATCAAGGTCGTCTAACCCACCGACTTTTAGTTGCTGCGCCATACTCACCACGCTGACTTTCGATCAACTATCACTAATTGAACTTGCTGTGATATTCACCTGACAGTATATGGCAAAAACACAATAGCTTTCTGCATGAAAAACTTGAAGCGCGAATGGCAGGTACAAGAAGTTGTCCAGTCAAGGTCAAAAAGACAGTGGCAATCCGCAGGCGTACCTAGTCCGCCACAAGGTTTTCCGTGAATATTATAAGTCTAGTTCCCTGGTCGGATTTCGCAACTCTGGCGTGTCACCACAGGTGGTACTAGGAGCGGACCAGCTCAATTGTTTGTCTGTTCGAGAATCTGTTCAATAGAATCGGCATCAGACCGAAAGTTCTGGAGATATGCTTGAATCATTCTTTCAGTAACGAGAAACAGAGGCGCCGGAAGTTCGCTGGGATGATACCACTTCCACTCAGCACACTTGTCGGGCTCCATCGCAGTCGCCTCTCCGTCCGGGCATTCTGCGAGCATGTCCACATCGACATAATGCTTGGAACCAAACTTGTAATTTCCAATCATTAGAAACCGAACGTTTTGCGCAATCAAGCCTGTCTCTTCAAGCACTTCCCTGTTTGCACATTGAACAAATGACTCGTCAAATTCGAGGTGACCGCCAGGCGCAGCATAATATCCTGGAACGTGCTCTCCGCAGCGTTTGCCCAAAAGGATCAGATTGTCGCGAACAACCAGAACGCCGACTCCAACCCTTGGTCTCTGAGACTCATTCATTTCGCACCGCAAAAACTCATTCAACAGGTATCGAATACATTGTACAGCCCGTATGAAGTGTAGTGGCGCTCTATTAGACGGTTCCCACCCCGTTTTAAACCAGATGCGCAGACTATTATTCAGGGAGATTCTATGACCTCGAGCCAATAGCGCCAGGAGTGTGCGGCGCCTTCCGATTCTGACCAATCCGCGACCAGTGCCCGAATTAGTCTGAGTGGTCTCTGCGTGCTTCACAAAGTAGGTGCAACACACGGTACAGAATTAGTAGTCCGCAAACAGACAAGTTGAAAGCACGACTCTGTGCAAGTTCCGTGATATTAACAAACATTGTAGAAAGTTTAGCTTTCATACATTGCACCCTGAAAGTGCGTAATTCAGGCACAATTCAGCATGCCATTGTTCGCTTTCACGGGCCGAGCAGTTTTTGAAACGATGCAAGGCCGTGGACGGCACGCCTGTTGACATGCTATCGTTTGCCTCTCCACGAAATATATATTTGTAATTACTATAGGTAAGCGAACCTGGCACGCAGCACCTGTAGTGCACCATATGCGGTGCAGGCGACCCAGTATCTAAAATCTTTGGCTTGAGTAACTGTTGAGGTGTGTCAGGATGAAATCCGTTGACGTTCAGGGTCGGACGTTGCTGGCTACGGGACGAGTATTGTCCCTTGCTGGAAGTCTCCTGCTGGCTGGTCCTGCATTTGCCAATCACGCCGATGAGAATCGTGCAGCACTGCGGCAATCACGGCTCGATAACAGACTCGATAGACAGGAATTGCGACAGGCGATTCGTGCCAATCGGCAAGAGCGTGTTCAACTGCGCCAGGATCTCCGAGAGCAAACCGGAGGTGGTCGCGCTTTCCGTGCTGAATATCAGGCGATCAAGAACAATCAAAGCGTCGTACCGCCAGTTTTCAACTTGCCGTCGACACCAGGGCATGACTTTCGCTCCACATATATTTCCGATCGAGGCAGAACCAGAAACGTTACGCGTGGACTGGCACTAGATCTCACTTCCAGCGACCGCTCCATAGTTCTTGGTTCGAATCTTTTTGCAGACGCATCATCGTATACAGTGAATGTCGGTGGCGAACAGCGAGTTCTTACCAGTGGTTCACACGTCACCTCCGCAGAATTCGTAGCACTGCAGCAACTTATTGACGGCGGCTCACAAAGTCTCGTAATCGATCAGTCCGGTCGTGGAGTCGACGGAAGCTTCACCTTGAACAGCATCGACGACGCCGGACGAAATATCAAAGCCTCGTCTTTGACAGTATCATCCGGTGTGGACGCGGTCGGTAACTTCGGACGCAACAGCGATTTCAGAATCAAACGCGACCTTATCAACTTCGGCAACATTTATGCGCTGTCCGACGATGCTGCTGGTACCAAAGCAACTATCGGCGCACGAAACATCACAAATCACGTCGACGCCACCATCTCAACGATGGCACCATCGGCGGTGACCAAGACGCACGGGGCACTCGAGGGTCCAATCGACTTAACCCTGAATGCTGAAAAAACTCTGAATAATTTTGGAACGATCGCAGGTTCGGGCAGCGTCACACTGGCAGCCGGTGAGTCGGTCACCAACAGTGGTTCTGTTTCAGCCCACTCCAATCTTAATATGCAATCGAGCGAGGTTTATAACAGCGGTTCGCTTGTTTCAAAAAATGCTGACGTCAATTTTGATACCGCCATTGCGGCCGACATTCTTGTGAATAACACGAATGGAGTGGTGCGGGCGCTCGATGGCAACATCAATTTCCGATCGACCGGTTTTACACCAAAAACCGACACGACTCTGATAGGTGGAGACTGGTACTCCAAGCAGCTCAACTTGAATTCGGGTGATGGTCACGTCAATGTCGACGCGCATGATGTCACAGGTGTAGTCAACACCTACGCCGGTACCGTCAAAATTTTAGCTGACACTGACAATCTCAATATTGGTGAAACCGTCGCAACTGGCGACCCGTTGATTTTCAATACAGCCACAGTCAATATCCTGGCTAACCAGACAACCGGAGGCGGTCCACTCACCATAGTCTCCGGTCAGGACGTTAACTTCGCTTCCGGTCTTACCATAAGTACGAATGCTCCCGGAGATGCCGGAGACATTTTGATAATCGCAGGCGCTGCGTTTACCTCCAATCCCGGAACAAGCATAACTGTTACCGGGGCATCAGCAAATGGAGGTAACATCACATTCTCCGGAACCGCCCCGATTTTTACAGCCAACTCTACCGCCACCGGAAATGGTGGCGATATCACAATGGCCGCATTCAACATCGCCGGACCGACAAATGGATCGATTAACCTGACCGGTTCGACCATAACATCGAATGGAAGTTCAGGAAAAGATAACGGCAACGTCCTGTTAATCGCGAATTCGATTAACGTGTCTTCGATCGACACTAACGGCACAGGAACAACCAAGACAGGCAACATTATCCTTGAGGGGACTCAACCGGCAATTGTAGGATCTCTGGTAATAAACGATCCAAACGGAAACGTTATTAGCGGTTCAATCGCTCCTGGAACTTCGTCCGGGTCTTCCGTTATCAACGTCCAGAACGGCAGCACAATTGACTCAGGCGCCCTTTATTCGATCAATGGAAACACGACAAACGTAGGGAATGCGACTGTCACGACCGGCTCCTATTCGTTAAAAACAACATCCGGGTTTCAACTAATAAACTCGATTACTGCAACAGACAGCGTCACAATTCTGGCGTCACAACAGATCGACATTCGAAACAACATAACCGCGCCAGGCGGAATTCTGATGGTGAGCGGTCAATCGATCGTAAACATAACTTTCCCGACTCTGTACTCAACGACGAAAGCGGGTCAAGCCGGCAATGTCACAATGGTGGCAGGGGCAACCTTCACGGACAACGGATCGACCGTGACTATCACCGGTGCATCCGGTCTAGGCGGCGACGTGAGCTTAGCTTTCGGTTCGCTCGGAATAGACGCCCGAGGTACCGGAGCTAATGCCAACGGCGGAAACGTGACCCTGGTCGCGTTTGCAAATTCTGCTGGTGGCAACGGCAATATATCCACGGACGATCCGACTGACATTCTCACTGGCGGCACTAACAGTGGCACCAATGGCGATGTCACTATCGTCAGCGGCAACAACGATGGCTTCAACGGCATCGTATATAGGAATGCTATTGATACTTCAGGTGGTGCAGCGGGCACCGGCAAGATCACGCTGCATACGACAACACCGGTGACCGGTGCAGTACTCTCGAAAGCGACTGGTGGCATTGCCTCCGGCACATTCCTGGGCGGTGCCGCAGGCAATAGCGGAATTTTCGGAACCTCAGGCAGCAACTTAAAAACCAACGGAGGGGCCATCGATCTGCTGTCCGGACGAGCAGGCTCCCAAGCAATAGACCTCGAGACCATCTCGGCAGGAACAGGTTTGGTCAGAATCAATGCCGTAGGAACTCTGGCAGACTTGAGACTCCGCAACATTCAAGGCGGCGGAATTGTAGTCACATCTACCGGCACAGTCGACATTCGGGACAATTGGAGTACAGCTACCACAGGTGGTGGCATCGTTATCATAGCCGGACGTGATGTGCAAAACGTTACCAACGGTGATTTCTTCACCACCGTCAACACGGGCGTAGGGCAGCAGGCAGGTTCTGTTACTTTCGTGGCTGGTGCGACGTTCTCAGAGACAGCGACCAACATTGTAATTACCGGTTCCACTGCCACTGGTGGCAGCATCGACCTAGGAAATAACGTCGACTTTATACACACCACCGGTCTCAGCGGTGCCGGCGGTGGAGACATAAATATGATCGCCTTCGCCGATCCGACTGGCGGTCGAGGTGTAGTCACTTTCGATAGCGGAACCGATCTGACGACACAAGGAGACCTATCCGGAAAGAACGGCAATATTCTGGTCGTCGCAGGCAACAACCAGGGAATCACCAGTATCAGAACCGGTGGCATTTGGGATACGGCCGGCGGATTGTCCGGCACCGGCAACATCAATTTGACTACAGCACAACCGGTCACGGGCGCGAATATTTCTAAGTCTACCGGTGCAATCGTTTCAGGTGGATTTACGACTGGCGCTGTACTGAAGAACGGCTCGATCACATCGGCGGGCGGCTACGATGTCACCACAGATTCTAACGCCACATTCAGCCTGACCACGGGCAACCAACTCGATTTTACAAACACAAACATCACTGCTGGTAAAGTTCGCTTCTCTGTAGACAACTTCGTACAGGGCATTGCAAATGTCACTACGACGGGAAGTATAACGCTCACCACCAGAGTCGGCGATATCAATCTTCGCGGCAATTTGACCGGCGTCGGAGGGATAGTGCTGGTCTCCGGAGGCGCCGTAACCAACGTCAATAGCTTAGATGCATTAAGTACGCAGAACGCCACCGGCAACGGTGGAGACATAGTCATCGCGACAGGCGCCGCATTTACAGAAACTCTAACGAACATCACAATCACCGGTGCCAGCAACAATGGCGGCAATGGGCTTACACTGAGCAACGGATTCGCATCGATCAACACACGCGGACTGGGCGCAAATGCATCCGGCGGTGACATAACGATAGTGGGATATGATGGTGGCTCTGGCGGTGCCAGTTTGTTCGTACAAAACGGCGCAACCATTCTCACTGGCGGTAGCGGCTCCGGCGCGAACGGCAACATCGTAGCCGTCTCCGGTCGGAACAATGGTGGCACGGGCGTCCAGCTTGAAGCATCAATTAATACGACTGGCGGTGCGGCAGGCACAGGCGATGTCTCATTCAACACGACAGCGCCAACCACCGGCATATCGATCACCAAAAGCGATGGTAGTTTTGCCGGCAGTTTCGTCGGCGGCGCGGCAAGAAACAGCCAAGTGTTCCAAGTTAACGGATCGGCAGGAATCATTGTTGACGGCGCTGATGTGGTAGTCAACTCCGGAACGGCCATTTTTATGCAAAATGTGTCGACCGGAACTTCCGGCACCGTAATGTATAACTCCGGTTTGATAGGAACGCCTAACGTAGCCAACTTCAAAGGGGTAAACACCGGTTCGCTCTCAGTCACCTCTACCGGCGATATAGATATGAGAGGAACCGATTTGATCGCCAGAACCGGAGTGCTTCTGGTCGCAGGTGGAACCATTGTCAACAATGGCGGCGGAATGCAAATCATCACGGCCGGCGCCAATGATGCAGGCGACATTATGCTCGTCGCAGGAGCCGCGTTCACGCAAAATGGTACCAGCGTGACAGTGACCGGTACGAGCGGCACCGGCGGCAACATTGATCTAAGCAACGGTTTCCTTGGCTTCGACGCGCGCAGTACTAGTGGAAGTGGAGATGGTGGCGACATCACTCTAATCGCCTACGCGGACACAGCGACTGGAGCTCTTGGCAGAATTGCAGGTCTGGGTAATACCTCTGCCATTCGAGCTGGCGGAACTAGTGGTGGCGCAAACGGCAATGTTCTTATCATCGGCAGTAATAATCAGGGAGCCGATGGTATTAGTCTCGATTGTCCAATCATAGTGTCGGGCGGAGACGTCGGCACAGGATCCGTCACCCTCAACACGGTCGCCCCCGGAGTCAATGTGACGGTCAACCGCACAACGCTAG
>JBGAHZ010000111.1:0-5962 GCA_044225915.1 Obscuribacteraceae bacterium (SeqCode) | reverse complement strand
TGACTTGCCCATAACTTTCGGCAAATCCTTTTGGATTACAAATTTTGCTTGCGATTCCTTGATCGAAGATTGAATATCTTGCATTACGGAAGCCAGCACGTCATCGAGTTTTACAACGTTGGCCTCAAACTTTTCGCGACGCACGGCACCGAATTTCAACACGTCGTCAATGCGCGCCATGGCAGTAATCGATGAACCATGTATAAACTCGAGAAATTGCTCAGCCTGCTCGTCAAGAGAATCTCCGTACTCCTGTTTTAACAACTTCGAATACGTTCCCATCGTTCGCACAGGTTCTTTCAAATCATGCGCTGCGACCCAGGCAAAGTCTTCAAGTTCCTTATTAGATTGGGTGAGCTGATCGGACGCCTTCATCAGCTCTTTTTCGGCTTGTTTGATAAGAGTAATATCTCGGAAGATTGCGGCACCACTAACTACATTTCCCTCGGCATCCTTAATAGGAGAAACACATAGCGAGAGGTGCATTTGTTTCCCTTGATTGTTCGTATAGGGTATTTCAAGCGTATCTAGTCTCTTGCCGTCACGCAGTACCTCTACAACCCGGTCCATATCAGGACCGATAAGTTGACGCAGCGCTTTTCCCATAGTCGAGTCAACGGTATAACCGAATAAATCTTGCGCTCCGCGATTCCAGCTCAACACTGTTCCATTCAACATAAAACTAATGATGGCATCATTGGATGATTCGACAATTGATGCGAGTTGGCGATTGCGATACTCAGCCGATTCGCGTCGCATCATTTCCATCTTCAGTTCATCGTAAGCTTTTTCCATCTGCGCTGGTTGCGGCAATGCCAGAAGCTTTGGAAGAAGCGGCCAAACAAGCAATGATGTCGTCAGAAATGAGGCACCACCGATGAAATCAAGCGTGCCTTCCAAACCAAACACCGGGTTATAGACAGTCCAGACCTTGATGCCATGCGCGCCGGCGCATACTAGGCAGGAAGCCGTTAAAAGCATGAATATCCAGTGATATGTTCTGTGATGGCTACGTTTCAAATACGAAAAGACTAGAGTAGGCAACATAACAAACGCCAGTGCAGACAAAATGTTGCCAACCACAATCAACCAAACCAAAGTCTGATCCCATTTGAAGCAAAGTCCAAGCGGCGAAAATCCTTCGGTGTTTAATAGTTGATCCATTTTCCGAGTCCTTAAGTGGCAATCACCACATGCATAGTGTACTCCGATCTTAAATGCCACACCATATCTTGGGCTTTTTCAAACGCTACTCCTGTGTTGTTGAGGCTACAAACTAAATACAAATTTAGCGAACGTTTTGCGACGGGTCAGTGGGTTTAGCGGCGGTTTGTTCTGCAAACAGTTTTTTAAGCTGGGGCAGCGCCGCAGTAGCAGCAGCTCGTCCCGCTTCGATAGCTAATGGATAGTCCTCCGCATCCACGGAAATAATAGAGATACCACTTACATCAGGATGAATGACCAGATCTGCGACCTTTGCGAACTGCTCATCGCGAACTGCCAGCATAATGGACGTGACGCGATTGCCAAGCAATGTCAGCTTCTGCATCTCTCTTGCGGTTACCTGGTCGAGTTTTTCATCGACGTTCACTGCGATGACAACATCAACGCCGATGTCGCGTGCCGTCAGTGTGGGCAGGTTAGTTCTAATTCCGCCGTCCGCCAGAAGCATTCCTTCGTATTCGACCGGCTTGACAATAGGCGGTAGACTGCAGCTCGCTCTTACAATTTTTCCAAGATCACCTTTTGTCATTCGATACGCTTTGCCGTCTAGTAAGTTGACGACGGTTATGACGAGCGGAGTTTCAAGTGATTCGATTCTGCTGTGTTCTTTACCAACTGCCTTGTTGATAAACGATTCAATTGAGTCGCCGTTATAAAGTCCAGGATATCTTTTGATTCTAACAAACGGAATCTTCGGCCGCATCGCCTTCTTCATTACTTGCACCGGAAGCGGAAATGGGGCAAATGCTTTTTTCACCTTACCATCAACACACAGCTTTTCGATTTTATCGAGCGAAACTCCTGCGCAGTAGAGGGAGCCGATAATAGAACCCATGCTGTTTGCCACAATCAAATTAGGCTTCATGTGATTCTCTTCGAGCACTCGCAAAACACCTATATGTGCAGCACCGCGCGCGCCACCACCACCGAGAACAAGAGCGATCGTAGGATTGGCAGGAATAACTCTCTTCGAGATCACACCATTCGTCTCAGCTGCTTTAGTAGCCGCCCTAGTTGGTTCTTTCCCCGGAGTGTTCGATTTAAGACTTGCAGACTTAGCATTCACGTCCGCTGCCGAGTCTTTAATTTCACCGGATTCGTTCTTTTCATTCGACGCTTCAACGAGATCCCGCACCTCTTCAGTCTTATCCTGAGGCTTGACGAACGGTGCGACGACTTGTTTGACTGGCTCAGCCTTGACTTCGACTTGACTTTTCTTGGGCGGAACTCGAGTCTTCGCAGCTGCGTGTACCTCATTGCCGGAAATGGCAAGCATGGAAAAAATTGAAAATACGCTAAGAATCGTAAGCGAATTTTGTCGCTTAAATCGAGCCGAACCCGTTTTCATTACAGAAGAGATGTTCACTTTAGTTGCCGCAAAGTTTTCGGATTCCACATGGGCTAACGTGACAAAGTAGCTAAGCGACATGGTTTCGCGAGAGGACGGTATCCTCAGGCCGCATAGCAAACTCTCAAAACAGCGATGCCGGGTCGAGCCGATATTTAATGTTTGCTTCGATGATTTCGCATCCAAACACAGATCACTCAATGCTTGTTTCATCGGCGGAAAAACGAGACTATCCAATATCGAATCGAGGTTTTACCACGCCGCAACTTTCTCCGGAATTCTTCGCGACGTCGAAGCTTCAACCAATCGACGATAAATATCTTCGTACGAAGAAGTCATCCGATCCACGCTGAAGTTTTTTGCCTGAGCAATACAATCAGATGACTTGAAGTCATCGATCTCATCGAATCGCTTTATAAGTTCGTCGACACTGTTCCCGATTACGGCGTTGACCTTGTCGATCAGAACCTCCCTCACGCTACCGCGATCGAGAGCAACAAGAGGCGTTCCTGCAGCAAGAGACTCGGTCATGACTAAGCCAAATGGCTCTTCAAAATGAATTGGATAAACAACCGCTTTGGCATGTCGGTAGAGTTCAAGCTTTTCTTTAAAGCCCACCTCGCCCACGTATTCGATGCCGGAATGTAGTTCACCCTTCACATGCTCTTCGTAATAAGCCGCGTCATTGGCATCAATTTTTCCTGCAATCTTGAGCGGCATATTGACTGCACGAGCAATTTTAATTGCATCAGCAGTGCCTTTCGCATGCGATACGCGGCCAAGAAAAAGAAGATAACTCCGGTTTTGATCGCCGATTCGATCAGGAGAAATTTTCTCGACTGGGAACGATGCCTCGTCGACAGCATTGTATACGCGACCTACGTAATTGAGTTGCTCCGGGTAGTTCAACCTTTTATAGGCATCGCTGATTGCAACAACCGGAAGGTGTGGATAAGACAAATAGATATCGGCACAATAATCGATAACCGGGTTGTGGTTGGTTGATACCACTGGGCAGGTCAAATGATCCAAGAGAGGCCAGGCAATAAATCCCATATGGTTGTGAACGATATCGAATTCCTTTTGCATGCGCACGAGTTCCAAAATCAGACGTGTTTCATAAGCACACCATCTGTGGTGCGGCACTGAATCCATTCTCAGTCCGCGAGGAGCGACACTGAGCAGACCGGCTTTAGTAACTGAGTCTCCGGTCGCGAAAAGAGTTACGTCGTGACCACGCCTGACTAGTTCTTCCGTGAGCTGGCTCACGACCAGCTCAGTGCCACCATAACCCTTTGGTGGTACTGCTTCTGACAGCGGGGCTAATTGAGCAATTCTCACTTTCCTACTCCTTTATGTCTCAATAACAACTCGAATATCACCTTGCTTTCGTAACACCGTGCAATAAGTGGATTCGCCTTCGCGTCGCAGCGCGATATCCACCTGCGCATTTCCAAGTTTCAATCCATAGATTCGGAGCTGGTTTAACCAGCCGGGTAAAACCGGATCGACGATTCGCAGCCGTCGATTGACCGCATCCGGCGAAAGGTTTATACAAGCTCGCAACATCTGAAAAATGGCTCCTGCAGCCCACGCTTGAGGACGGCATGAAACCGGATAATCGATCGGTTGCGCAGAATTCAATCGTTCGAAACCACAAAACAGTTCAGGCAAGCGGAAGTCGGATTGCCTGCGCATAGCGTCGTACATAGCTGACAGCACGACAAGAATATCTTTTGGTCGTCCGAGTTTTCTCAATCCTTCACAGATGATCCCGTTGTCGTGAGGCCATACAGAACCGTTGTGATAACTCAGAGGATTATATGAGGATGCCTCTGAAGACAGAGTTCTAATGCCCCATCCGGAGAACAGGTCCTGACTCATCAGCCGATCGGCAACCATGTTCGCGTGCTCAGGCGACAGAATTTCCGACCACAGACAATGACCAGGATTGGACGAAACACTCTGCACCTGATTGCCATCCTTATCGAGAGCAATCGCCAGATAGTTTTCATCACTCATCCAGAAGTCGCTCTGGAAGCGTTCCTTCAATTCTCGTGCGCGATTTTGCAATTTGATCGCTATTGGATTATATCCAAGTTTCTGTGCCAACCGAGCCACTTTGATCCAGGCATAGTAGAGATAGCCTTGCGCTTCGCACAGTGCAATTGGCGGTTCGGCCAACACACCGTTCTTATGTGTGACGGAATCGCCTGAATCCTTCCAGCCCTGGTTTTCGAGACCCAAGTTGCTTTCACGCTTATAGGTTATGTAGCCACCACGCGTAGCTTGTTCGAGGAAGCGCAAAGCAGATTTCACATGTGCCCACATCGAGTGGGCGTACTCAACGTCACCGGTCCAGTCGACATACTCACACAAAAGAATCAGCCATAGCTGTGTCGCATCAACAGTTCCGTAGTAAGGGCTATGGGGAATCTCACTCAAGCGAGCCATTTCGCCGACGCGCAATTCGTGCAGAATTTTTCCGCATCTCTCGGCTCGAAAAATATCAGTTTTCTCGCCTTGATAAGCGGCAAGAACATCGATGCATCCGCGAGCAAGATCAGGTGCAAACGGCAACAACTGTAGTGCGGTAATTGCGGTGTCTCGGCCAAACAGAGCGCAGTACCAGGGGATGCCGGCAGCGATTCCTAGCCCTTTTGGAGTAGGTTGCCTGAGCATGTACAAGTCTCGATAACAGTTTTCGATCGCGACGTTAAACATATTCAGGTCTGTTTCAATCGTCGTCATATCGGCTCGCCATGAGCTGTAGCTATGATCGGCAATCGATTCTGCTTCATTGTACGTGACACCATTAGCTTGTGAATTTGGCGATTTTTGATTCCATCGAGTTGAAATACAGATCTCGATGTCGATTGGTTGCCGCACTGGAAGCGTGATTAGAAAAGTTGCTTCGCCGTCGCAAATTTTATTAGGCTGAGCATTTTTGAACTCGATGACAGTTTCAAGAAGCACATCATCCAGACCTCGGTACGCCAAAAAAATGGTCGATCGCTCGTGAGTCGGCAGCATGCGCTGTCCTCGTCTGGGTCGATTGGTACCCCGAACTTCAAATATGTCTGCGAAATCAGATTGAAATCTGAGAGCGAGCTCGACCTGCAAAGGTGCGAAATCAAAATTCTCGAGCGTGATTTGTTCCCAGTAGACATCGGTCATTACGATCTTGCGATGGAGCGTGACCTTCTGCTGTGCAACCGTCTCAGAGTGATTGTTGGTATACAGTAGTTCGGCTCCGTATCCCTTACTGAAATCGGAGGAGAGCAATGACAGCGGTCTGTCATTGAGAGCGATTTCCATTGAACTCAGATGGCGAGTATCGTAGCGGTAGTAGCCGTAACCCAGAGTGTTGCAACTGGGGATCAATCCACT
>JBGAHZ010000053.1:0-52697 GCA_044225915.1 Obscuribacteraceae bacterium (SeqCode) | reverse complement strand
TTGTTGTTGAAACGAGCATCACCTCTAGGATACGGCGCGAACATAATCGAATCGATCTCGGCGAATATTCCGGACTTCGGTAAATGCGACCAGAGTTCTTCAGTGACGAATGGCATGATCGGATGAAGTGCGCGCATCAATCCTTCGAACACGGTATACAGAACTGTTCGTGTCTCGCCGCCTTCTGCGCCCTCCTTTGCGATTTGAATCTTGGCGATCTCGATGTACCAGTCGCAGAAATGATCCCAAATGAATTCATATAGATCGCGCGCGACGTTATCGAAATCATAATTCGAATAGTTCGTTTGCAACTTATCCAGCAAATCGTTGTAGCGATACAGTATCCATTGATCGGCAAGCGTCAGTTTCTTGTCATCGACGCCGCGTTGTTCGTATCCCTCTAATTGAGTCAGGACAAGCTTTCCTGCGTTCCACAGTTTATTGACGAAACGTTTGTACTCTTCCAATTTTTCTTCGCGGAAGCGAACGTCTTGATCGCCTTTAACTCCCATCGATGCAAACCAAAAACGATTAGCATCTGCGCCGTATTTTTCAATCATGTCGATCGGATCGATGGCGTTGCCTTTCGACTTAGACATGCGCTTGCCATCGGATGTTTGGATAACTGGATGAATTAGAACATGCTTGAATGGAATCATCTTGGTGAACTTCAAAGACATGAAGATCATTCGTGAAACCCAAAGATTGATGATCTCACGGGCGGTGCTCAATACAGTGGTCGGATAATAGAAGTGCATCTCCGGTGTGGATTCCGGCCAACCCAGAGTTGCAAATGGCCACAACGCAGAGCTAAACCAGGTATCAAGCACATCTTCGTCCTGAACCAAATCTTTCCCACCGCATTTTTCACAAGTTGTTGGAGGCTCCTCAAAAGCATCTTCGAACTCGCAACTCTTACATGTCCAAACAGGAATGCGGTGACCCCACCAGAGTTGTCGACTGATGTTCCAATCTCTGATGTTTCTCATCCAATCTAAGAAGGTAGATGAATATCTGCCTGGAATAAATTGAATTCGATCTTCCTCAACAGCCGTGATCGCAGAAGCCGCCAGCTCTTTCATCTTCAGGTACCATTGAAGCGAAAGATACGGTTCAATCACAGTCGCGCACCGCTCGCAGTGCCCGACACCGTGCGTGTAATCTTTGACTTCTTCCATCAATTCTTTTTCTGTCAGTTCGGCGACAGCAGCTTCACGCACTTTGAAACGGTCCAATCCTTGATATTGCGCAGGAACCAGATCGTTTTTCATCAGTTTGCCGGTTTCGTCAATCGCGACCGGGCTTTCGAGTTTGTGACGCTGACCGACCTCCCAGTCATTGGCATCGTGCGCCGGCGTAATTTTCAATGCGCCGGTTCCAAACTCGCGATCTACATAAGTATCAGCGATTACCGGAATGACTCGATTGGTCAGTGGCAAACGAACATTCTTGCCGACGAATTTTTTATAACGATCGTCTTCCGGATGAACCGCGACTGCGACGTCACCGAAGATAGATTCGGGTCTTGTAGTGGCTACTGTGATGTGACCGTTTCCGTCTTCAAGAAGGTATTTGATTAGATAAAGATGACCTTTGGTGTCTTTGTGCTCGACTTCCAGATCAGAGAGACTTGTTAAACAGCGTGGGCACCAGTTTGTGACGCGGTGTCCTCGATAGATTTGTCCTTCCTTGTAGAGAGTTACGAAAGCTTTGTAAATCGCTTTGACGTATTCCTCGTCCATCGTGAAGGCGAGCCGATTCCATGTAAAGCTTACGCCGAGCCTTTTGTACTGATTCATGATCGAATCGCCGTACTGCTTGCGCCACTTCCAAACATGTTCTAAAAACACATCGCGACCCATGTCATGACGTGAAAACGGTTTTTTCACCGCTTCGTTCTTCTGCTTTTCATCGTGCTCTTTCCGCAACTGCCGCTCAACGACCATCTGAGTTGAAATGCCGGCGTGGTCCGTACCTGCCTGCCAGAGAACGTTGTAGCCCTGCATGCGCTTCAGTCGAATCAGCATGTCCTGCAAGGTTCCGTTTAACGCGTGACCCATGTGCAGGTTGCCCGTGATGTTTGGCGGAGGCAGCGCTATTGAAAAGCGCGGTTTGTCAGGATCCATTTCCAGTTCAAACACGTAATTGTCAAACCAGTAGTTAGTCCACTTTGCCTCAATGTTTTTCGGCGCATAGGGACCGCTTTTCATGTCTTCTTGCATGTTCTTCTCTGTACTAGTTTGTGTCATATGTTTTAAATATCCGAGTGATCCTGCATCCGCCCAATATCGACAACGAAAAAGCAAAATATTGCCTTTCGTATAGAAAGTGCGGGAAGTGGAATTATAGTCAGATTGCCGCCCCTCGGCAACCTGACAGGCTTTCAACGTCGCGAAATATCAAGTTCGTAAAACATATAAAGGAGGAATCTAACTGTCAGATGTTAGAATCTGCCTACTCGTCTGGGCTGGTCGAATCCTTGACTACTCGAGATGGGCTATTTTTCAGTCGGCACTAGTGACAGGAACTGGTTACATGATTTCTTCGAATGATTTTAGACCTGGCGTAACAATCTTTTACAACAACGGTATATGGGCAGTCGTAGATGCGATGCACGTCAAGCCTGGCAAAGGCTCGGCTTTCGTCCGCACTAAACTGAAAAATGTCGAGAACGGCTCCGTGTTGGAAAACACTTTCAGAGCAGGCGAAAAAGTGCCTCAAGCAATTATTGAAAAAGATGACATGCAGTATCTGTTCAAGTCCGGTGACAACTTCACCATGATGAACACGACCACTTACGAACAAACCGAAATGGAAGAGTCCAAGATTGGCTCCCAGGCTGAGTTCCTCAAAGAGGGTCTGGAAGGCATCACCGTGATGAAGTACGATGGTCGCGTAATCGGCGTCGAACTGCCTAACTCGGTTGAGCTCGAAATCACCGACTGTGCACCTGACGAAAGAGGTGACACCAGCTCTGGTGGCGGCAAACCAGCAACTTTGGAAACCGGTGCAGTAATCACAGTGCCGTTCCACATTAAGATCGGCGACAAAGTGAAAGTCGATACCCGCACCCGTAAGTACGTAACCAGAGTTTAGAGGTCTGACGTGAAAATCGATCTGGATCAAATTCGCGAGCTTCTCTCAGTCGTCAGTTCAACCGATGTAACGGAACTGACCATTGAGTTCGGCGACCAACGAATCACAGTGAAGAAGTCGCCACCATCGTTGGCGACTGCGGACACCGCGCCGATTGTCATGAAAACTGTGGATGTCACTCCAGCACCACAACTGCCGAAGCTCTCACTGCCGCAGGCTGAAGTTCATCATGACGACGCTCAGACCAATGGTGGTCATGCAGAGTCCTCCAAGAATGGTTTGGTAGAAATTACATCGCCGATGGTCGGCACGTTCTACCGTTCACCATCCCCGGACGCACCACCGTTCGTTCAGGTTGGCGATCATGTTAATGTCGGCCAAACAGTTTGCATCATCGAAGCAATGAAATTGATGAACGACATGCCTGCTGAAGTAAGCGGCAAAGTTGTGAAACTGCTGGTCGACAATGGCACGACAGTGGAATACGGACAACCGTTATTCCTGGTCGATCCTAAGGGCTAAATCGTAGATCCGAGATCGGACTGAGAAAGGTATTGAACGAAGGTCTATGATCGAAAAGGTATTAATCGCAAACAGAGGCGAAATCGCGCTTAGAGTTATCCGCGCTTGCAGAGAGCTCGGCATTAGAACTGTCGCGGTCTACTCAACAGCCGATGCAGAATCGCTGCACGTGAAACTTGCCGATGAAAGTTTCTGCATCGGACCACCGCCATCGCAACGCAGTTATTTGCATATTCCTGCGTTAATCAGCACCGCTGTGGTGACGGGCGCCGACGCCATTCACCCGGGTTATGGATTCCTCTCGGAAAACGCCAATTTCGCGGAAATCTGCGCCGCGCACAGCATCAAATTCATCGGACCGAGCGTGAAAGCAATCACGTCAATGGGTGATAAAGCATCCGCACGTGAAGCAATGAAAGCCGCGGGTGTTCCGACGGTTCCTGGAAGCGACGGTCTGGTCGAAAGTGAAACGGAAGCGTTTAAACTTGCCGAAGAGATTGGTTTCCCCGTCATCATTAAAGCCACCGCTGGTGGAGGCGGTCGCGGTATGCGAATTGCCACCAATCAAGGGCAACTATCAAGCGCGATCACCACTGCAAGAAGTGAAGCCCAAGCGGCGTTCGGCGATGGCGGCGTCTATATCGAAAAGTATTTGAAACCGATCCGTCACGTGGAGATTCAAGTTCTTGCCGATAGTTTTGGCAACTGCATCCACCTGGGCGAGCGCGATTGTTCTGTTCAAAGACGGCATCAAAAGCTAATCGAAGAGTCTCCGAGCCCAGCCTTGACTGAGGAACTTCGTCGCAATATGGGACACGCTGCAGTACTGGCAGCGCAATCGATCGATTATGAAGGCGCTGGTACTGTCGAGTTTATCCTCGCTGGTGACAAGTTCTATTTCATGGAAATGAACACACGCATCCAGGTCGAACACCCGGTAACCGAAATGATTACCGGAGTTGATTTGATTAAGGAACAGCTTCGCGTCGCCTCCGGCGAAAAACTTTCGCTCAAGCAAGAGGATGTCAGATTCAACGGCCACTCAATCGAATGCCGCGTAAATGCCGAAGATTCCGAGCGCAACTTCTTGCCATCACCCGGACGCGTCGACGCCTACATCGCACCTGGTGGACCCGGCGTGCGCGTAGACAGCCACTGCTACCCGGGCTACTCGATTCCTCCGTTCTACGATTCGCTTCTCAGCAAGCTGGTCGTCTGGGGTAAGGATCGCGACGAAGCAATCAGCAGAATGCTGCGAGCTCTCGATGAATACGCCATCACCGGCATCAAAACAACCATTCCGTTTCATCAAAAAGTCTTGACCCACTCAGTATTCCAATCTGGTGATGTCACGACCGATTTTATCGAAAAATACATGACTCCAACTAAAGTCAAATAGGCTTTACCGGACCTATCAGACCTGTTATAAAGGAAGTCATCTCTCTCCGGATTTGTACCGGTGACAGGTTTTGGCTCCATAGCTCAATGGTGGAGCGAGCGACTCATAATCGCCAGGTTACAGGTTCGAATCCTGTTGGAGCCATAAGCTTAGACATTTGAAATTAGACCGAGGCTGAGTTTTCAGCTTTGTTTTGTTGTTGTTTAAACCTCATTGCTCGTTCAATGAAGTCAAGGCATACTGCTCGTTTTAAAATCTCGGGCGGAAGTAAGAGAAACTCGGAATAGTATATTGGGTGTCCAGCACCACTGATAGTGTCATGCGTCTGGCACCAGATATGGCACTATTCAACACTTTCGTTGTTCGACGATATTCAAAGCGAAAAACCGAATGAATTGCGATCGAAAGCGGCTTTTCATCGTACTTAACACCTGTTCAAATTGCCCCCTGACAGGCGCCTAAATTTTCGGATTAATGATTAAGCCTTCCCTAAAACTGAGCACCGATTTGAATGTCATACGCTATTAAGCGCCCACGGGCTGGCGTTTTTCCTCCACTTTAAGGTCATTTTCGGTCTTAAACCGACCTTAACCTCGCGGGTACAAGAATAGTATCAACGAAAAGAATAAGACGAAGAAAAGAAGAAGGAAAAACAAAGGATAAAGGTATGGGTATTTTAGAAGGTTTTCTAGTAGTAACGCTTGCAACCGCTCTCACCGTGTGGATTAACGACACGTTCGACATCGGCGGCGACTATGTAGATTTAGCCGAAAAAACCACTCACTAATACTTAAAACAGACGTGGTGGTCAGCCTCGTTGTAGCTGCCATGCTTCGTTACAGCTGTAATTCTCAGCTAGCCCGGAATTAGTCCGCAATCGCTTCAGTTATGTAGGATTTTGTAGGGTTCTCTAGGGGCGCTTTGTAAGTGCCCGGCTGCTAGTCCCGGTTGGTTTGCAAACGGAACGGAACAGGCGCTTAGAAACCGCGCTCATCTAACCAGAAACCGCGCTCATCTACCTGTTTTATTTATTGCCAGCGCCAGAGCCCTGCAGCAGAGTTTCTTTAATCGTATCGCGAAGTATTCGGCTGGAGTCTTCCAGCTCCTCAGTCAGCTCTTTTGCCTTGTCTTGGCATTGCTCGACTTTGACGATGGCGCGTTCGAGATAGCGATCGTCAGGGCGCCCGCGCGACTTGCTATAGCTTTTGTCGACTTCTCGTAATTGAAACAAGCCTTTTCTCAGGTCTGCTTCGACGACTCGTGCGAGGCGTGCGCTCTCCAGAAGATAAAAGCCGGTGCTGCCCTGTCCGACGCGGAGGTTGAGGACCATCTTTTCCGCCCGATCCGGTGACGGACCGCTGCCAGCGTGACCGGCCAGTGGTAACAAAAGGCAAATGCCAAGCGCGATTCCGAGGTTTCTCTTGAACGTTTTCCTGTCCCGCATATTCCTTACCGATATATAGTTGACGATAGGCTCAGTGTTTCTGCGCTTCATGCTATCAACTTCAACGGATCTTGCTGATGAACAATTTGCAAGGATCACGTCGGCACAGGATAATTAAGCGAATTCCGAGCGGCGGCAACGGCTCTCATGCACGATACTGGACCTTCCCACGAAATCCCGCTTTCCATAATCTTTCTGTCGATTGCGATGATTGCAACCAGTGCAGGCGGTTTTTCTCGGGCAACTGCGTCGGAGTTAAACTCACCAGTTCTGCACCATGTGCCATTATCGGCACAGGTCCCCACCCCGCTCGACGAGTCGACGTTTAATGCAAGCGAGACTGAGCCTCCGGAGCCCGAATCCGGAGAACCGGCGCAGAACGAAACGTCTGCACAGGACTCATCTGCCGAGGACAGCAGCCAGTCTTCCGGGGACGGCAGTGCAAACAACTCCGACGCAAGCCTCGTTTCGCCCGATGCCATGCGCCTTGACTCAGAGCTTCATGAATCCGGATTTGAACTGGTCGCGCCAAAATCGCACGATTCCAGTTCTACTCCAAGCAGTCCGTATGGCTTTAATGCGCAACTCGACGCCATGAGCACAGAAGAATTGTTGTCCTCAGGGCTCGATTTTGCGCAACGCGGCTTTCTCGAAGAGGCGATCGCACGCTTCAATAGAGTGTTAGAACGTCAGCCTGGCAATCTTTCGGCGCGCAACAATATAGCCGTATGCCACAAGCGAAGAGGCGATACGGAACAGGCAATCGAACACTTGAAGAAAGCCATTCAGATAAGACCGGGTCAGGCTGAGGTTTACAACAATCTGGCGACAGCTTATTTGTCTGCCGGAAAATTTGACGACGCTCTGAATGCTTGCTACCAAGCACTTCACCTCCGTCCAGTTTTTCCGCAAGCTCAGTACAACCTCGGACATCTGCTTGCCCTGCGCGGTGACCATGAAAGTGCCGTCACTGCGTTTCAAGAAGCTATCAAAGCCAGTCCCGGAAACAGCTTGTACCACCGGGATCTCGGTGACAGTCTGCGTGCGCTCTCCCGACATGAACAAGCACTAGCAGAGTATGAGACTGCGATTCGACTGAACGACCACTCTCCCGAGGCGCAGTTTCGAGTGGCGAAGTGTTATGAATCCATGGGCCGGCTGGATGATGCACGCAAAATTCTCAACGAATTGATCGATAAGAATCCGCATGATACTGACTTCCTTAACGCTCTGGGTGTGCTTCTCTGGAAGATGCATCATCTGCCGGAATCTGTATTTATCCTTGAAAAGGCAATCAAGATCGAACCGGGCTTCTACCGCGCCCGTAACAATCTCGGGATCGCGCTCTACGACCTAAAACGCTACGATGAGGCGATTGACGTCTGGAGGCAGGCTCTGGTCTTAAAGCCTGATTATGCCGCCGCTCACTACAACATGGCGACAGCTCTCTTCCGCGCCGGGCTGACCCGACAAGCGGCTGATGCCTTCCGCAAGTGCATTGAAGCCACTCCTGATGACGCTCTTGCCCACAATAATCTTGGTTTGGTTTACATGACCATGGGCAAAACCGACGATGCCATCAGGCAATGGCGTGACGCCATCAAGTTGAATCCACAGCTGGCACAGCCTTATGTCAACATCGGTCGAGCGTTGCATGCGCGCGCCGAGGTCAGGTCCTTAATTTCGCCTGATTCGAAAACCAAAACAGTACCTGTAAAAACCAGCGAAGCCAAAGAATCAGCAGTCCCAGAGCATCAGGCTAAGAAAAATGTTGCGACGCCACAGGGCGCCAACCGGTAACCAGGCAGGACTTAGAGCGTTTTCAAAAAAATTCTCAATAGCTGAGACAACGCACATGAAGTCAATGGGCGGCCTGAGCTATTATTAACCAGTCAGGCGACCGCTTTTGAAGAAATCATCATGGAACCAAGTCCCGAAAAGTTTGATTTTCAAGCCACAGTGCATGCCGTTGGCAACGCTGTAGTTTCCGTGATTTGTCATATCCTTTTCGATTTCGCTCTAGTCGGAATCGGAGTGGCAGCGGTTTTGACCACGTGTGCGTTTGTACTCGGCAAACGCGGGCATCACTTTTCGAAACCGTTCTTTATCGTAGCTCGCCGCATCGCCACAGCCTGTGCCGCACTCTCTGTGCCGGGTTTCGGCTTTCTGATTTGCACGGGTCACCTTCCGGCCAGTGGTGTGTATTTGAATTTTTCATTCGGGTTTCTCGTGCTCTGGAGCATGGTAACCATCTATCTGTGCGCAGAGGAGATGAACTTCGAGTGGTTTACTCGAGGCGAAAAGAGCCCTCAAGTGATCGAGGACGAAACACAAATCGTTTCGTCGTCCGGGAAAACATTGTTCGATACTTCGAAATCTTCCAAAGAAGATGGCGAAGTCACGCTCAAGCTTCCACGCGAGGGTGATACTCCAGTCGGCGACGTGACATTGAAACTTCCTCGGAATGAAGAATCCGAGGTCGGTGAAGCCACACTGAAAATTGAACGCGAAGATCAGTCTGCTGGCGGCGCCAAAGTCGAAGGTGCGCTTATCTGATCAGCATTGAGCTCCTAAAAGATCGAACATTGCTGTATCAAATATAATGAAAGGCAAGTCTGCGAATTCGATCCTGAGAGGATGCAAAACGATGAAATTTGAGACCATCATTGCAATTGGATGCACACTGACGATGGCACTGCCTGCGGTGGCGCAGACTGCCGGCCAAGTCGGGTCGTCCTCTGTCATTGCACCTTCGGGCACACCTTCCGGCACACCCGCCAATGCAGGCGCCACAGGCATCAGCAGCGGTATCTACAATCCCTATCAAACCAGCACGGGATTCTACAATCCGGCGCAAGGCTATATCAACTATCCTTCGTTCGGTACTCCGGTCAATACTGGTGGCAGTTTCTATCGGATCCCGAGTGGCAACACGCAATTGCCCATGTGGAGAGCGCCTTCCGGATATTACTATCCCTGGTGCCCACGCCCAAATGGTTTTGTTTATGCATATCCGATGCCCGTTTTGATAATCGACAATAGACAAGCGACTTCTCCTGCACCTGCATTGCCACCGGTCTCTACAATGATGACCGATATGGAAAAGTATCTCGAAGACTCGAAAAAGGACGGCAAAATTACCGAGCGAGACTACACTAATATGTTGCGCCGGGTGAAGGATCTCAAATCTAAAGAACGTACCATGCGAATCGCTGCTGGCGGCTCTCTCGATCCAGGCGACGAAACCCAGCTTCGCACCGACCTTGATCAGGTCGGAAGCGAGTTGACATGGCGTTTGAATCGATAACATTTCATTTGTTAGGACGTGCGACAATCATCCTGTTCGCTTGCACAAGCTGGAGGAAAGCTTTATGCGCTTGAGTTCTCTCAATAGGTTTTTACTGGCCGCTTCGTTGTGTTTGAGTGGAGCGCTTTGCTCACCGAATTATGCGAATGCGGAAGATACAAAGAACCCAAAGGCTGAGGCAAGTGCGGAAGCTGCGGGGAAGGGCTCCGCGGATGAGTTCTTGAGAGCTTATTTTGCAGCTATGGGCAACGCAACCGGCCCCAAAGATGTCGAGCCCTATTTGGCTTCAGAAGTAAAAGCCAAGATGATGCCAGGACCTGATGACGCCATGCTCGCGCCGTTGTTTGTCGAGATGATTCATTCAACTCATCCGGGCGACGTGAAGATCGTCAGTAAAAAAGAAGAAGCCGATCGAGTGACGTATGAACTCCTGCCCACGAAGGTGCCCAAAGCATGCGCCGATATGGCAGCTCAACCTTCATTCACGATGAAGGGCAGTGCTATTTTGGTCAAACAAGATGGGCTCTGGAAGATTCACAAAGACTACTGGGTTGCCGAGTCCAAGGGCAAAGACGGCAGCATGCGAATGGCGTTTGGAACGGATCCTGACAAAAAAGACAACGACGGCCCGGGAGCCGATGGCCCGGGCGCAATGCCGAAGGACTATTCATCAACACTTCGGGATTATGTTCTCGATAAATGGAAACAGGAAGGCAGCGGCAAAGGCATTTATGTCACGATGAAAATCTCGCCGACCGGCGAGGTAAGCGAGTTGACGGTGGGCGGCGAGAATCCTCAAAAGGATGCCGAGGAACAATTGCGAAAAGCGATCACCTCGTGGCAGCCACTACCTGCGCCACCAAGCGATCAAGTTGGAAAACCGTATGCGTGGATGATGTTCGATTGGAAAGACGGTGGCAGAGCCATTTCCGGTCCGTACTTCGATGACCACACACCGAATTGGATTCTTGAAAAAATCAGCGGCAAAAACTCCTCGACCGAGACGGTTCGGTAGAAAGAACTACACCGCCTCGATGCAGGGCTGATACACGCTTAGCCCCCTGAGTGCTGCAGTCCAAGTGCCAAAGCCCCGGTGCCACAGCCCCGGTGCCACAGCCCCGGTGCCACAGCCCCGGTGCCACAGCCCAGATGCTTCAGCCCGGGTGCTACAGACCAGATGCTACACAGACCAGATGCTCAGCCCAGATGCTACAGCCCAGGTGCTCAGCCCAGGTGCCACAGCCCAGGGTGCTACAGACCCTGCGTGCTACGATCCTGGGAGCGCAGGCTTCCAGCCTGCTTCTAAACCCACCATCGCAACGTTCCAATAGAAAACGCAGCCCTACTCGACTTCGTTGAGTTTGTGTTTGCTTCCCAATTTGTCTTTCAGAATTTTTGTGAATTCGCCTTGCACCGTAGTTAGTGGCTTGGCCGCATCTAAGATCTTCCAGCGTTTCGGCTCTTGGTCAGCGAGATCCAAGTATCCTTTGCGAACCCGAGTATGGAAATCCAACGCCTCACGTTCAATACGATCGTGACCGCCGGGATGCAAACGTGACAGCCCATCCTCGCTCTGGATGTCGAACAATATCGTCAGCACTGGTTTTAAACCACCAGTCGAAAGTTCATTCAGGTCTTTGATCAACTTCAAATCGATGCTACGACCATATCCTTGATAGGCAATGCTCGAATCGATATAACGATCGCATAAAACCAACTTACCTTCTTCCAGCGCCGGTCTAATAATCTCTGCGACGTGCTGCGCGCGGTCGGCTTGATACAGCAGCAACTCCGTCATCGGTGCGACATTAATACCAGGAGTCAGCAGTATACGCCGGACCTGCTTGCCTAGAGGTGTTCCCCCGGGGTCTCGAGTGACGACGTGCGGCACCCCAAGCTTTGTGAGTTGCTTAGACAGCAGTTTCACCTGTGTTGTTTTGCCGGCACCTTCCGGTCCTTCTAATGTGACAAACGTTCCCGGGTAATCCTTAGTGCTCATCTGAATAAAGGTTCGTTTCCAAAATGGTAATGCAGCCTATTTGCGTCAGCGTTCGACACCAATGTCTTTGTCAAGACGTGGTCCAGCAACACTGACATCGCTATTGTACTTCCCCATAAGTAGATTTCCACTGCTACCAGACCTCCGCCATTCTCAGGTTTAATCGTAGGAAGCGCTAGTGCCGCTTCCATTGCCACGATAAGGGACTGTTTTTCGCCTTTGAGAACATTCTAAGAGGGCTCGCCGTGCTATTATTAGCGCCTTGGCGGGACCGATGCGAGATGGATTCATCTCCCACCGTCTCGTCGATGGTTGAGCGGTTTCAATGAGTTGGTCGAAGTAATTCGATCGGCGAATTCAGCACTCATCGAAATTCCGCATGGCGACTGGAATTCAACTGCGGTTGCAAGTGTAAAACAATTTTTGCGAGGATAGAGGCAATGGCTATGACATTGGCGGAACCAAAAGTGAAGGTAGACCGAGCGTGGCAGCAGTACATCGACGGGAAATTCGTCGACGGAGGATCTGTCAGAGAGCTGATCAATCCTGCTGACGGCAAAGTGCTTTGTAAGGTTCAAGAAGGAACTGCTGAGCACGCGAAGATGGCTATCGATGCCGCTCGCAAAGCATTCGATGAAGGTCCATGGCGCAAAACAACGGCGTCTGAGCGCGCAACCTTGCTGTTCAAATTAGCCGATAAAATCGACGAGAATGCTGAAGAACTCGCTACTCTTGAAACAATGAACGGTGGAAAACCACTGAGAGAAGCACGCTACGACATGGCAGATGCAGCCCAATGCTTCCGCTATTATGCCGGTCTCGCTACCAAACCAAATGGACAGTCGGTAGATGTTCCGGCACCATCGGTGACATCAATCGTTCGCGAACCAATCGGCGTATGCGGTCAAATCATTCCATGGAATTTTCCATTATTGATGGCAGCATGGAAACTTGCTCCAGCTCTTGCTGCCGGCAATACATGCGTTATGAAACCATCCGAATACACACCACTTTCAGTAATCAAACTTGCTGAGTTGTTCGATGAAGTTGGACTTCCTCCGGGTGTTGTTAACATCGTCTTGGGCGCCGGACCAACCGTCGGGCTGCCGATCGCTGAGAGCACCAAAGTCGACAAAATTGCCTTCACCGGTAGTGTCAAAACCGGAAAAGTAATTGCCGCAGCAGCACTGACCAACTTGAAGAAAGTCACGTTGGAACTTGGTGGCAAATCACCAATGGTGGTGTTTAGCGATTTCGATGTCGACACGGCTGTCGATTACGCCTTGTTTGCAATCTACTGCAACGCCGGTCAAGTTTGCTCAGCTGGTTCGCGAATTGTCGTAGAAGATAAGATCCACGATGAATTCATCAAGAAGATGGCCGAACGCGCCAAGAAAATCCATGTCGGTCCTGGACTCGATCCGGATACCGAGATGGGACCGCTCGTTTCCGAGGCTCAGTACAAGCGCGTTCTGGAGTACATCGAAATCGGCAAAAAAGAGGGCGCCAAACTTCTGTGTGGTGGCACTAAGGCCGAAGGAAAAAATCTCGAAGGTGGATATTACGTCGCACCAACGATCTTCTCGAACACAAAACCAAATATGAAAATCGTTCAAGAAGAAATCTTCGGACCAGTAGCCGTCATTCAAAAGTTCTCTGACGAGAAAGAAGCAATTGATCTCGCCAACGATTCAGACTACGGTCTTGCCGGTGCTGTCTTCACCAATGACATCACACGCGCTAATCGTGTCGTCAAGGCACTGCGCGCCGGTATCACCTGGGTCAATGGCTACCACAGCACCTACAACGAATGCCCGTGGGGCGGCTACAAACAAAGTGGCTGGGGTCGTGAGCTCGGCACTTTCGGCTTAGACGCCTATACCGAAGTAAAACAGATCAACATCAATCTCGAACCAGTCGCCGTCGAATGGTTCAAGTCCTGATTTAAAACTGTCCTAGTCCAATCGGGCTAATACAAAATGAAACGAGCCGATTCCCACTATCGGCTCGTTTTTTATTCGTCCGTTGGATCAAACCTTTGGTTTCCATAAGTTTGACTTCCAAAATTTAGATTTTCACCGAATTGATTTTCAGCAATTTCTGTTTCGATCATTGATTGTCGAACTTCGCGTAGCGTCTGAATTTCCTCGAGTTCGAAGAGTTCGTCTTCGCGCATCATGACGCTCTTCGAAACGCGATCTTTCAGACTGCGTGAAAAATCAACCTTCTCCTTATACTCACTTGTGACACGTTTGATATGTTCAATCGTTTTCTTCAATAAGGTCAGGGCTTGAGACAAATTGATTTCAGATGATGTCCATTGAGAATTACTTTGCTCTTGAAGTCGACAAATCTCCATGCGTTCGTCCGCGATCGCTATCCTGCGCTTTAACAGTTGGGCTCGATTGGATTGCGTCAGGCAGCGATCGATCACCCGTCGCAATTCATGCGAATCTTTGTAGGAGCTCAGATCTAAATACATCCACGCTCCAAACGCTAGTGTTGAACGGCAGATTGTTTCTTGCATAAGTCGTGTCATCGCGGTGTCTCGTGTGCAGACGCAGAGCACCGGCTTCTCGGAACTGCGGGCAGTCGCTCGCACCTCGCCTAAGAACTCGAACATCTGAGAATAGTCGAAGTGCAGGGTCGTCTATCTTCGCAGCCCTCAGGGTTTTGACTGACCTGAGTTCGTGCCCTTTGAGTAGCTCGGAGAATGTCTCTCCATCGGTTTCTGTGTCGGCAATTAGAATCTTAGCCACGCGAGCTTCCTCGAAAGAAGAAGTAATTTGTCCTGCTCTCGATTGTGGTGAAAGCCTGACTAATAACTGATTGTTATTCACAGATCGTAAAAACTGAGTGAAAGTAAAATCTAAGAATTTTTCCGTCTCTTTCTTTTCGAGGGCGGCAAGAAGCTTTAGAGGGTCACACCTCGGTATTCTGGCTGCTCATGAGACCGGAATCCGTTAGTAAATTGGACGTTCTGCCGGTACGTCTTTCAATCTATTTGCTTCGAGCCTATCTTTCTCTGCAAGCTCGGATTTGCCCATCATGGAATACACTCCAGCTCGTGCTACGAAATTTCCGGCAACGTCCGGAGCCAACTCGATTGCCGCATCCAAATCAAGCAATGCGTTTTTAAAATCCTGAACTTTTGCATATTCCAAACCGCGCAATCGAACGGGCTCATCGTCATCTACATCAAGTTTTATCCACTCAGTCAGGTACTGGATTGCGTCCTTGTGTTTTCCCTGAGCGCCATCAATTGCAGCCAACTGTTTATATGCAAGACCCTTTAGAGGCACTTTCAATTTCTTCTGTTCAAACTTGAGGATGTGCTTGTATTCTGTCTTTGCGTCATCGAACCGTTTCAATGTTTCGAGAATTTGTCCGCGTTGATAGTATGTTGCCGAACTGGAAGGATCTAGCTCGGCTAGCTTCTTATAGTCCTCAAGCGCCTTTTCGAGCTCACCAGTCGATGCATAAATTGCGGCCCTGGCTTTATAGAGATCTCGTCCTCGAGGCGAGAGTTGAATTGCGATAGTTAGTGACTCGATTGCCTTTTGTGGCTGTTTGTTATTATCGTAAAGACGAGCGAGAATGAGATGAGCATTGCTGTCACTGCGGCCTAAACTGATTGCCTTTTTCAAATCATCAATCGCGTCATCATCCTTCCCTGCAACTATATTGCATCTCGCTCTTCCCCTCTGATAGTACGCATTTCCGTTCTTATCGTCGAGACGAATTGCCTCGGTTGCCAGCTTCAAAGCTGCATCGTTGTCGGCTTTGTCCGCGGCGAGTTCGGCGGCAGTGCTCAATACAATTGAATCCACAGGGGCCGTTTTGACGTATTTTTGCTTAGCCTCTTCGAGAGTCAATTCAGTCGGCGCAAAAATCAACCGATCCAGATCTTCATGTTTCTTTTTCTTCGAGCTTTTTACAGGTTTAGGCGCTTCCGAGCTATTGTCCTCATCGCCGCTACAGGAACTTAGGAACATTGCTGTTCCTGCCATCAAGACGACCGACGTGAGCATGAGCTTCTGAAGCATTGTACCTGCCGCGATAGTAATTCCACTATATCTCACTCGAATTCAAACGTGTGGGCGGATCATACTTATCGGCATTTCGAAGATCACCTCGGGTTTCTTATCAGCAATCCGAGTGAGTGTAGTCTTAAAGAATCAGGCAGACTCGCAGCACCATCAGTAGTGTCATGGATACTGGCTACTTTGAACCAAGTATTTTTCTACATTCCGTCTCATAGCTAAACATATGCAAATGCATGATTTCGAAGAGCGGTACTGCCTTTCGTGCGAGTTCGCGCGCCTTGGATGGTTGATTCTGTGCAAGATAATCTTCAATCTGCCAGTACAAAATATTGGCTATATCTTGAGCACTTTTTCTGCCGGATTTTTCCAGCGCAATGACTGCTTTCTCAAACAGCGCTTGAGCTTCTTCGTGGTGCCCTTTCAGCGACTGGATTCTGCCCCTGACCGCATCACAAAGCGAAAGCCATGTTTTATGATTGTTTGATTTCGGGGCGCGGTCTGTTACCTTCTGAATGTATTTTTCCGACTCGGCGAAATCATAATCTTCGCATAGCGCCACTGCGTACCAAAACATCGATGTTGTGCGGAACTCCTCGAGTGTGGGCTTCTCCTCGGTAAACTTGATTATTCCTTCGAATAAACGCCTGGATTCTTTTAACTTCTTGCTTTGAAGATAGTACATGGCACAATTGAACTTGCAATAATTGCTACCAACAATCCATTTTGTCTTATCGGAAATAGTGAGATACTGCTGAAAAATGTTGTCTGCTGTTTTCATATCGTGCATGTATAGCGCTAAAAGTCCACGCAATCGGAAAGTATCCATGTAGAGCCATCTTCGATGATCCGTCGGACCGCTATCGGTGTTCGGATTCTTCGGAACAATTTCCGGCTCATCCATTGAATATTTGTTTAATGCAAGACCGGCTTTTAGATTTTTCTCTGCGGCGCTTAGTTGATTTGCATCGATCTCTAGTGCGGCCTGGTAAGCATAGTCGCCCAAAGCGTTTGTCGATGGGTGACCTTGTTGCAGGATTAGCACGTCTGCATGCGCTTTGGATGCGAGTTGCGGATATCGATTGTTTGTCGCGCTCTTAGTGAGATTGTTGAGCCCTGTTTTAATCATGTCCAAATCCGTTGTCTTTGCAGATGGATTTTTCTTCAATTGCAATGCCAGTTTCCATGCCTCATCAAAATGTCGATAACATTCTGTAGCGTCGCCGAGCTCCAAATCACAGGTCGCCAGATCGAGCAGGGTTACTGCCCGTTGTCCCAGTCCATCAGCGGTTTCTAGTGCTTCCTGATAATACTCGCGCGCCTGCTTGAAATTGGATGTCCGAGCAAAACTCTCACCAGCTGCGCGATTAAGATGCCAGCCGTAATCATATTTTTTCCCACCGGACAATTTTTTTGCTACGTTCAAACATTGGGCAGCATCGACATAGTGCTGTAATTTGGCAAAAGCATTTGAGACGTGAGCGAACATCAATGCTCTGAAATCAGTCGTGAGATGAGGTTCTCTCTGACAAAACTCTTTTGCTCTGACTAAATCCGAATATACTCGTTTTTTATCACCGATGGTATTACTGATGTCGCTAGTGGCGATAAGGAGCATAGGTATCCTATCTGAGTTGCAAAAGCGTTTGGGGTCGTTGATCAAATAATCGGAGTAGTCGCGTGCAACTCGAAGGTAACTTTTTCGTTCTTTTTCCGGCAGCTGTTTTGCAAATTCCAACAGTTGCTCCAGTACGTTGTGAACAAGTAGATACGGTTCTGACGGACGTCTTTCCACGAGGATATCAATCAATTCTTTCTCGCAAAGTTTTGCATTTTTTCGATCATTTAGAACATCGTAGTTGGCCGACAAAAATGTAAGCGCTTCCGATCGATCTAAAACATTAACTGGTGCATCGTGCGCAATTTTTCTTGCTTTCTTCAGGCACTCTGTAGAGCGATCAAATTGTTTGCGAATCGCATAAACTTTGCCTCTGATAATCAAAGCGCGAGCCAGGTCCGGATATTCGGAGTCCAGTTTCTCGAGCTCAGCAACATATCGGACTGAATATTTCTCCGCTGCATCGATGTCTTTGATTTGCAGACTGAGCTCCGCGAGATTTCGCAGCGCGATACCAGTCCAGGGAGTCACAACCTTTTCCAGGTCATTTTGTTTAAGGGCTTTGACCCAATACTCGCGAGCCCTCTGGAAGTCACCGCTCCTGCGAAAATCATTGGCCACCCTGGCAATGTGTAGCCACTCCGTATCAGCAGTGGCAAACGCTTGAGAAGCACTGACTATCAACAGCAATTGCGCTAGAATGACGGCTTTTGAAGATAGTGGTCGCTTGCCAAACATCTCTGAGGTGACTTATTATCTGCAAAATTAGGTGCTGCAACGCTTCAACGCGGTAGTTCTCTAGACATTATAGTCCTGAAACAGTCATTATGATGCCGCAAATTGTTGTCGCAATTTAGTCAGACAAGAAGGTTCTACCAATTTTCAAGTTTGGAAACGATCTGAAGATCTCGCAGAAAGGAGCAATTGTGCTAGCTCCGTTTCTTGTGTGCGTTTGCCTTTCGGTCCTTCTGATTTATCTCTTAAACAGTTTGGAAGAAGATCTGAAACGAGAAACTCGGGAAAAGGAGTATTCGAATACTCTTTTGCAACTGGACCGACTGTTTAAAGGCGCGATGTCTGACGCCAGCACGTATGCCTTTACCAAGCAAGAGACCGCTAAAGAGAGTTTTGAGCGCGATGTTGCAGAAACCGACGTTGTTTACAAAAAACTTTTCACTCTTCCCGGTACTTCTCCTGAAGAACTTGAGACCTTGCACAGTTTGCAAGAGATCGAGAAGTTGATGTTTCGTCAGCTCGGCGCGCTCGTTGATACTACCCGCGATGGCGAAACTCCGTTCGACCTGATGAAAATACCAGGAATGCGGGATCAGTCACAGGCACTCGTGCGACAGTTCTCCAAATATAGCGATCGACTTACCTTGCAATCGAATCAGCGGTTGAGTAAATATTCGAAGTCATCGAAAGGCGCCCGCGAGCAGTTGAAAGGGCTGGCTTACATAAGTCTTCCTACACTTGTTTTGATTTGTTTGACGTTAGCTTGGTTCTTCCACGACACTATCGTTCGACGCCTCAAAGTCGTAATGGAAAACGAGATGTTACTCGCTGCGAATTCACCACTTCTGCCGGAGATTGGTGGCAAGGATGAAATTGGCAGACTCGATCACGTTTTTCGAAGGATGGCTCGGACTCTTAATGAAGCATCGCTCAGAGAGCGTGCGTTGATTGACAACGCAGTTGACGTCATTTGCTCTCTGGACTTGTCCCATCGATTCACGGAAGTAAATCCGGCTGTTGAGAAACTTTGGGGATACACTGCCGATGAGCTGCTCGGTCGTCGTATCGCGGACGTGCTCTATGGACCGGATGTTGAAGAGACTTTGGCGATGTTCGAAAAATGTTCGACCTCTGTCGACGCGGAATTGGAAAATCGCGTCAAGAAAAAAGACGGAGAGTTCATTTACTGTTTGTGGTCACTTAAGTGGGTGGCAGATAAGAAGACGTTTTTCTGCGTTGTTCACGATATAAACGATAGAAAAGTCGCCGAAGATCTCATAAAGGAAAGTGAGTCTCGCTTGCGCATGATGGTCGAATGTTTGCCGATGGCTCTACTTTTATCAACGCATGAGGGCATTGTCGAAACGGCAAATATCCGCGCGGAGCAAATGTATGGATACGTTGATAATGGGATGGTTGGGCTCCATATAGCCGATTTATTCAAGCCGGACAAAGGGCACACTCGTGATGATTTTATCGCCGACTTGAACGACAAATTCATCGGAAAAGTGGTGGAGCTGGATTCTATTCGCAAAGACGGCAGCACATTTCCAGCAGAAATTTCTGTCAACTCCTACGTCTTTGGAGCAAGCCGAATGTTGCTGACCGTCGCACTCGACGTAACAGAACGGCACGAGATCGAACGGTTCAAACAAGACCTGATCGCAATGGTGAGTCATGATCTCCGCAGTCCGCTCACATCCGTGCAGGGTCTTCTTTCAATGCTCGAAGAAGGGGTCTACGGCGAGCTCAACGAGCGTGGAAATCAGTCGGTAAAGCGTTCGCAAACCGACCTTGAACGTTTGCTTTCAATGATCGATGAACTGTTGGATATCGAAAAAATGCAATCCGGAAAATTACAGTTAAACTTTGAAGTCGTCGATTTGCACTCCGTGATGACGCATTCTGTCAACGCCATTAATCATCTTGCCGCGAAAAAACTGATCAAGATAAACTTTCCGGACAACTCCCTGGAGGCGTTTGGCGACGGAGCCAAACTCGTGCAGGTCGTCGTAAACCTTTTGTCCAATGCGATCAAGTTTTCTCCTGAGGGTGGAGAAATTTCGATTTCATACTCGGAGAATGATGATTCAATCGAGGTGCGCATCAGGGATGAAGGACGCGGAATACCGGCGTCTCACCTTGAAACGATTTTCAATAAATTTCAACAGGTAGAAGCCGCCGACCACAAAGAAAAAGGTGGTAAGGGACTTGGACTTGCAATCTGTCAATCGATTATCGTGGGGCATGGTGGCACCATTGGTGCTGAGAACAACCAAGATAAGGGCAGCACCTTCTGGTTTAAAATTCCCCAACCTCAATAGACTAAAACAAGAAAGCCCCGGTTATACCGAGGCTTTCATCACTAGCGAATTTATTTTACTTTCTTGATTATGTCCGGATTGAAATCCAGCTCGGCTTTAGGATTTACTTTCCAACCTAGTGGTTTTGGTGGCATCGGTCGCTGGACGAAATCTAGAATATCTCCTCCGCTGTGCTCGACTGCGTTGCGGAATGTCGGATCGAATGCGGCGCCGATTTCAATTGCCGCTGCTCTGAAGTCATCGGCTTTATACTGTCTTGTCGCAAGCGATGGATTTCGGTTGATAGCTTCCGTCAGCGTGCTGATTGCTTCGTTGTTCAAACCAATCTGGTTTTGATGACGAGCGAGATCGATACGAGCATTGACCGGACCCTCTTTGATCTCGTTCAATTTACGAATGTTCTCATTGACTCTGCTGCTTTCAAGCGACGTCCGATCGTGTTTTTCCAGGAGTTTGTAAACGTCTGGGTGATGTTCCTTTATCCAGGCGCGTTGAGCGCTATTGAACTCGAATGGAACCTTCTTGCCCCATTGGTCGAGTGGATTGGGACCCAGGGATGACAGTTCGCGCATGTCAGCTTTAGAGAAGGTGTTTCGCGCAGTCTCGCGAATGTTGTCCTCCTGCTGCCATGATTGTTTTAGCAATTGAGTTGCCTGTACCTCCAACTTGGCGATGTGTCTGTTGATCAATGGATTGTCGCTGAGAGCCTTATCTGCGGCGTCAACGGCCCAGCTCAGACGAGTGTGCTCGTCGATCTTTTTGGAACCTAAATCACCAAAGTCAACTACGTCACACTTCTCACCTTCGACTGTCTCCGGTTTCACCGTGGCGTTCACGGCAGCATCGGGTGCGTCCGGTGTAATTTGTTTCTCTTTGTAAGATTGGACCATCACATCAAAAATATCATTGGATAGTGATTTCTCGGGATTCGCACTCAGTCCCGATTCTGCTGTTTTAGAAACTTCATTGATGGACATGATAAATATCTCCGTTTGTTTGTGTTTGTTTTTCGTTTTTATAGGGTGCGTAGTTTATAGGGTGTGAAAACTTTGTTGCGGTGCAGTGTTCTGAGTCGTCGGTTGCTTCCACTTCCCCGACAATTAGCTTGCATGGGAATCATGGAGGCATCAGATTCGGTGGCATCAGTGATTGCCGGTGTACTAAGAAGTTGTTGCAGTTCGAAATCGTCTGCGCATACTGTGATTTGAACTTGCCCATCGAAATTAATAACCGGAATCGATTTCAATAAGTCGTTAATCATTGTCTGCCACTTCAATTGCCCTTCGACAAAAACAGATTATTCGACAAACCTGACCAAATTCTGTCTGACCAGAATGACCGCAGGGACGCGGCGTTTAGAATTTCCTCAAATCTGGTACCATTTGTATGGTTTCCGTACGAGAGTGTAGTTAGCTGAAATGAGCAAACTTCTATTAGTAGATGACGATCAATCGCTGATTGCGAATGTCATGGATTGGTTGAAGCACGAGCACCACACTTTCGAACTAGCCGTCACCGGTCAGGAAGCGCTTGATAAGCTTCTTTCCTTCGATTACGACCTGGTGATTCTCGATTGGGAATTACCTGAGATAAGTGGTGTGGAAATTTGCAAACAGTTTCGCGATAAGCGCAAGATGACGCCGGTTTTGATGCTGACCGGCAAGTCGCATATAGATGAGAAAGAATCTGGATTCGATGCTGGTGCTGATGACTATCTGACAAAACCGTTTCATCCTAAGGAATTAATAGCCAGAGTGCGTGCTCTGCTTCGCCGTCCGACTGTTCTTGCCAGTCCGGTTCTTAGAAAGGGCGGTATAGAAATGGATCGCGTTAAGAGAATCGTCACCCGGCGAAATGAAGAAGTTGCATTGCAACCGATGGAGTTTACCCTGCTGGAATTTTTTCTCAAACACCCGGATCAACTATTCAGTACGGATGCGCTTCTGCGCCGGTGTTGGGCTGACGATACGGAAATTTCTCCTGATGCGATTTATACATGTATTCGCAGGCTGAGAAGAAAATTGGATGTCGAAGGCGAACCATCCATTATAAGGACTGTGCATTCCGTCGGCTACGTTATGGATTCGGATAAGGAAGAGGCGAGGTAGAGGCCTCGAAGGCATTCGAACAACGATGCTCTCTGCGTAGCAGTAAGGGGTCTTGAACGCGTCGCTACGGTCGTTTTAGTTTGCTGTCAGAATTTGAACAGACTCCAGACAGAACTTGGACAGATCTTCCTGCGATTCTGAATGCAGAGAAAGCGCCGCAGCAATTACTAACAAACTTATTAGACCTGCAGCGAATCTTCAGCCGTGTCAAAACTACCTTGGAGATTTCACAATGTCGAATGTACCTGATACCACTGATAGCCAAGCTTTTTATTCCAACGTTGAAAGAACTCTGGGTTTAAACAAACCCAATGATCTTAATTTCGATCCGGTGGCACTTTTGAAAGAAGGCAGTTTCGCTCAAGAACTGCAACCCACGCAGCAGATTGGAAGTAATTTCGGTTTTCCTGATCTCACCATCGGTGATTCGGAAACCGACGCGAGTTCGACCGCAATCGCTTCTAAGAATAGTGATGGTGCCTTTTCTGATGGCACCCAACTGATCAGCTTCTTCGGTGGAGATGGACCTCCCACAAGAATCGATGAACGTCTCGACGGTCCGGTTGAGGTTCGCGAACCTGCCGAACCAGGAAATGCGCATCAGATTGTTGACTTGATCGCCAGTGGCAATTTTCAAAATCCTGATCGCTCTTTGACTCCAGCCGCTATGGAAGCGATTCGCGCAGCGGTGGCAAATACCGGATTGTTCCAGACCTACGAAGGTCGTGCCCGGGAAGTGCAAGATTATGTAAATCAATTCGTGGTCGGAGGTGGCTTATCCGTGAACTTTGATCGCGATCGTGGTAATGCAGATACGCGTCTAGGCTCTCGACCATTCATTGTTGTCGGAACTGGTGGCAATAGCACGACTCGAATTCCTATGCAGAGATAATCAGAGCGTTCATTGGTCTTTTTTGTAGCGTGGCGTGGGTGGCTTTGAGCCGCCCACGTGTTTATAAACTAGCAAACGTTGCGGCATGTGATTGGATGCGGCTGACCGTAGACATAAGTTCTTGTCCGCAGAGGAAAAGGGATTGTACGTATCGTGCTGAAGCCGATAGGTGCTTTTCTTTTTGCGGTGCATCACCGGTAATACTAACTGCAAAAGATTAATTCGCTACAGTTTGAACCTCAGTGTAGATCACTTGCAACTATTAAAGGTTTTGTCTTCAAAATCTGTCAGAAAAGCCCGGATCGGTAAAACCCATATGCACCAAGGGTTTTCCCCATATGCGACCATTGGCTATCCCAGCTGATGCAATAATGGAATAGTTGGGAGTGGCGAATCGGATGGAGCAACAACAAACCCCAAGTAATTGTTCTATCTGCGGTAAGCAAGTAACCGCGGGTGGCGGATCCATGACGTCCTGGATCTTTGGGCGTGCAACCTGCAAATGCCGTACCCCTAAGTTAGAGGACAGAACTCCGAATTCGCGGACCAGTTTAGCGAATAGATTGAATTCCAAAGAGAAAGAAAAGAAACAAGTGAGCTTCGGCGAGGGGTACGAGGTTCTCGATAAAATCGGTGAGGGCGGCATGGCGACCGTCTACAAAGTGCGCAGCAAAGCCGATGGTAATCTCTTCGCCGTGAAAATGCTGAAGGCAGAGCTTGCCAAAGATCCGCTTGCGATTCTGCGTTTTAAACAAGAAGTCAAAGCGGCTGCCAAATTGGCTCATCCAAACCTGGTGGCAACTTATGAGTTGGGTGAGACGGAAGACGGTACGCCGTTTTTCGTAATGGACTATGTCGATGGTTCCAATCTCAGCGCCTTGCTTCTTGAGGAAGGCAAACTTTCCGTGGATCGCTCGCTGGAAATCTTTATTGCAATGTGTGAGGCAATGGAGCATGCACACAGCAAAGGTGTGGTTCACCGAGACCTCAAGCCCAGCAACGTGCTCGTTAATGCGCAAGGTCTGGTCAAAGTCGTTGACTTCGGTATCGCTAAAGTTTTAATTAGCAGCACCACCACTGGTAATACCGCGAGTTTGACGCAAACCGGTGAACTTTTCGGAAGTCCGTTGTATATGAGTCCTGAACAGTGCATGGGAGAGCCGTCTGACGAGCGCTCGGACATCTATTCGCTGGGATGTGTGATTTATGAACTGCTCAGTGGTAATCCACCATTCGAAGGCGCAAATCCAATCAAGATCATATTCGGTCATCTCAACGAGACGCCGGCACGTTTTGCCAAAGTTGCGGTCGGTGCGGGCGGAAAGCGCCTGACGATGTTGGAAGCAATTGTGTTTTGCTGTCTGGAAAAACGCGCGGTCGATCGGTATCAATCAGTTCATGACCTTCTTGTAGATCTCAATAATGTAAAAGAAGGCAAGTCTCCGAGCATTGCACGAAATTCGCCAGTCCGGCGTCGCACCGTCGTGAAGAAAGTAGCTGTCGCCATCGGTATCGTTGGACTGGCTGGTGCCGCGTACTTTGGCACGATGACATTGAGTCATGGTGATAAGTCTGCGGAAGTGACTCCGTCGAAACAAGACAATCAAGCGGTTAAGAAGCTCATTGCCAGCTTTACAACGGAGATTCGCGCACATCCTGACGAAGACTACTGGTACATCATGCGTGGTACCACTTACCGCGAAAACGGCGATCTGGTTAACGCGTTGATGGACTTCACGATGGCGATTAGCAAAAATCCGAAAAACGCGAAAGCTTATAGGGAGCGAGGTTGGACTCATGCGCTGATGGGGCAGTGGCAGAAAGCTGCAGATGATAACACAACTGCGATTGAACTCAATCCGAAATATGCCGATGCGTACATCGGTCGGGCGCGCGATTACGCGGAACTCGGTCAGCCGGAGAAAGCCTTATCTGATGCCAGCAAAGCAATTGAACTGAATCCGAGCAATCCAATGGCATGGCTCAATCGTGCTGGTTCTCTCTACACTTTGAAGAATTACAAAAAGGCGATGGAAGATTGCGACCAATGCGTGAAGCTCAATCCGGCTGATCCTCATCCACGAATTTTGCGTTCGCGCATTGCGGAGAAACTCGGAGATATGCAAAAGGGAATTGACGACCTTTCGTTTATAATTTCGAAACGACCGGATGAAGTTCCTAGAATTATCGAGCGCTCATTCCTCTACAATCAAGTCGGGAAGTTCGATTTGGGTTTAAAAGACGCCGAGCGAGCCAAAAGTCTCGACCAGAAAAACGTCGGAGCCATCATTGCTCGCGCGGTATCACTAATGGGACTGAATCGCACAAGCGAAGGATTCGAAGAATTCGACCGTGGGCTTGTTGTGGATCCGAACAACTCCGAAATCTGGAAAAGAAAGGGCGATGTCTACGTCAAGCTTGGGCAAAAGGAAAAAGCGTTAGAATGTTACGACACCGCTCTCAAACTCTGGCCAGCCTACCCCGACGCTAACAGCGCCAAAGCCGCCCTAATGCACACTCCATGAGACACCGAATGATTCAAAGATCAACAGTCTGCATACTGACCGCGTGTTCCTTAATTTTATTGTGCACCGCATCCGATGCCAGTCAGAAGACGAGCGTTCCTTTAGAACACCTCCCGACAACAACATCTCAATCTGCAGTTTCTGAATACAGCAACACCGAATACGGTATCGCGTTCAAGTATCCCAAAGAGTGGCAGCAATCAAAGTCAGAGGACAAAGACGCGCTCGTGAAATTCAATGGCACCACAAGCGATGGACTTAGTGGTGAGGTTCAATTAAGCCGATTTCCTGATGGTGGCACTCCTGAAAAAATTAGTGCTTTTCTCAATCAGTTTATGTTTCCAAAACTCGCCGATTTTAAGAAACTTCAGGAAAAGAAGGTTGCGATTGGGGCGAGTCGAAAGATTGCTGCACAACTGGAGGATGTTAGTTTCAATATCAGCGGTCTAAAAGTTCATCAAAGATATGTTCTATTTCAAAACAAGGGTGACACATTCTCACTCCTATTCACCGCTCCGAGCGGGCATTTCGCCGCGCTAACACCAGTGTTCAACAATATTCTCTTAAGTGTGCGAACAGGAAGTGGTATTACTGCGAGTACCAGAGGCGTGACGACGAAACCGATATCCTCTTCGGTCGAAAAAGCAGTTGTTCTCCAAAACTACCGAGCCAACAATTTGCCGCTCACCTTCGCTTATCCAGCGGACTGGAAGGTCGCGCAAGGAACGCATTCCGATGAGGTCGTCAGCATGCATGGCACCAATTCGAAGGGGCACGAAGCGTATGTTGTGCTCAATCGCGGAGAATCCCATTCGCAATCCATCGACGACGTAGCTGATGCTCTGCAGAAGGAATTCTTCGAGTCTCAGAAGAATTTTCATCGCGTCAATCGTCAAAACCAAAACTTCGGACGCATGTCAAAAGTAAATGGTGTGGTACAAGAACAGACCTTCGAAAAGGATGGCTCGCCTGTCAAACAGATGGTCGCCATGTTCAACCATGGAGAAAAGACTTATGCGCTGTCCTTGGTCGCTCCTGGGTGGAAAGAAAGCGACATGCACCAGCTGTTCTACAAAGTCCTCGCTACAGTCGATTTGCAGGACTAGGGTTCGGCACAGTCTTCGAAATTCAAATTCCCATGGTGCCATTTGGGTACTTTTTGGTCACAGAATTTCCGTATTGTCATGAAGCAGCCCAAACTTTAGATCTTGGAAATTACCAAAAATTATGGGTAATAACAGTCAGTCACCTGAAAGATTTGAACTGCCGCAGCCGTCTGCTGCTAGTTCGACCCCGTATTTTGGCGACCCCGTCAGCCTGATGAAGGAAGGTGTCGACAAAAAGCTATATGGGTGAGGCGGGCGCCCTTGCCCCACCGGTGGTGGCGGCGACTTCGTTCCTTCTCCTGGTAGACAGACTCCGGATGGTGTTCCGGACGGGGCCTTACCAAACGTAGAATTTTCGAACGAGGTTCTTCACCCGGAACAGAATTCCTGGGGAAGCGATACTTCGAAGTACAATGCAGCCATCGGTTCGACACCATTCGCTTTCAATAATTTGAAAGGCGGTAAGCCAGGTGCCGATGCACCTGGTGGCACGAATGGTCCTTCTCGCCCCAACACCGATGGCACTGCTGGTACTGACGGCGCATCGCCCGAGAAGAAGACTGAGGGCGAAGTTAGCACGAAAACAGTTGAACAGGAGTATCAGGATGCTTTGAAACAGGCCGCGTCTAAAGGCATTCCTGTAGTGATTGTGTTTGGTTCTCAATCAGCTTTAGATACTCAAAAACAAGCTACTCAAACGCTGAGAGAAAATGTCGCTGAAGGCAAAGCGGTTTATATGTTTGTCGATACCGACAAGCTCGACCCCAATTCCGAACTTGGCAAAGTGGCGCGTAGAGACGATAAGCAAGGTCTTGGTCTGGGACCAACTGGTAAATCTGATCTGGTTTTCACCGGCGTGTACAAAGTGGATCAAAAGCCCGATGGCTCAGTCGGTGTTGGTAACTCGGTCGCCACATTCTGGGGTGGTCGCGGCGAAATTTCAGCGACGATGAGACAGCAATTGCAGTTTGCAACGACAAAACCTCAAGGACCCGAAGTTAAGCCAAGCGACGGGACTGTTCCACCACCGAGACCATCGGTGAATCCTGGTCGTCCTGATGATGGCACTACGCCAAGAGACGGCGGACGCGCCAAAGATCCAGACCGTCCGCGAGATCCGGATCGTCCATCGGATCCGGAGCGACCTAAAGATCCGAATGAAAAACCAAAGGATCCAAAAGACACCGAATCCGAAGCTCGTGACAGAAAGCGGCAAGACGAAGAAAGACGGGCGGAGCAGCGAAAGAAGCGCTACAAAGAGCTGGTCAGCAATACCACTGATAAAGGTTATAACCTCGAACAATACGCTGACGGTTGGGGCAAGTTCCTCGACCGAACTGAGATGGAAAGCGGACCTACCCGCGACATGGTCGACCAAATAGGTCGTCAAATGATCACTGGCGATTTCAACGGAAAACAACTTGCCGGTTTAATGGATCAAGTCGGCAAGACGGATCAAGCCACGATGGATCAGCGTCTCCAGCAAGTCAACAAACAGCTCGCTGAAGCCGGACTAAAGTTACAAGCAAAAGTAAATCCTGAGACCGGAAAAATCTCCGAATTTGAGGTGAGCGGAAACACTGATGGTAAACCAACCTCACTCCGCATCACCGCGGAAGGCAGGGTAATTGGTAGCGAAAATGGAAAAGAAATCACAGCGTCGCAAGCGTCAATCCGACTGGCCAAAAAAGCAGAGCCGTCGGCCTGCCCTTGAAATGGCTAACTATTGGAACCGGCGGTTCCAAACAATCGGATTTCATTTGAGAAATGTCGGAATCTGAATTCATCAGCCCGTGCTCGTTACGCGCTGTTGACAACAAGGCTTATATCAACCTCAGGTCTCCCCTGCGCTCTGGGTGTACACTGATTCATGGTTAGGCTATTCGCCTGTTGTGTGAAGTCAAGACGGTTGAGGAATTATGTCGCTACAAGCAATTACAGAAGCTATCGATAGCAAGAAGTTGATCTGTCCTAAGTGCAAAGAACCTGTCAAAAAATACGAGAAGTATGCACAAACGATTGACGCTGTCCGCGATGGCTTTAACGTGCAAGACATCGATTCGCATGGCGAGCGTGTCACGCTAATCTGCGGTAACGAAGGCTGCGACTGGAAAGAGCGCACCGAGTATCCTATGGAATACGTCATCGACTAGGCACAACGTCTTTCAGCGTTTTATCCATCACTGGACCGAGTTCTAAGCATAGGCGGGAGAACTCCGTAGCGAGCTGATCTGCGAAGGTAGCGAACTCGAATTCGACTGTGCAGGTAAACGGATGTGCGCCATATTTCCCAACTCGGAAGACGTATCCCGGCCAGTTTGAGACCATGTCGAAAACCTCATCTACAAACGGAGTTGCGACTGCTCGTCTTTTGATAGTCGTACCGGGAACTAAATCACAGTGAAAGATGTGCATCATCACTGGTATCACTTGCTTTTTCCATTCCTTGGGGCCGAGGAACGATTCGAAGTGAACTCCTTGTCGATCGTCGTTAAACCAGTCCGAGCGATATACGTGCAAAGTCGCACACTCTGCGGGTTGTGGCGAAGGTGGAAATTGATGCACACTATGCAACCAGTCGGTCACAAACCATTCATTTTCAGAGAGACGATCGACCACTTTTGAAAACAAAAGTTTTGCTTCCTCGACTTCATAGTTGGTTTTTACTGTCTTCGTCATCAAGTCTCCGCAGCGAAACATGTTCAGTCTTCGGCATCACATCAGAATGTGATTTACCGCCTCTAACGGCTTGGGAAGGTCGCCTTCTCCGAGAAGCTCGCGTAAATCAATCTCGATGTTGCGGCATATCGCAGACATCGGTACATCATTCAAGCTTCCTTCAAATGGATTTTCGCTGGTATCACCGACAGCTTCCATCGTGAAAAATACAAATGAGATTAGAACGCTAAACGGGATCGTTAACCATGCCACACTTTCACCGATCTTCGCAAACTCGCCTATCAAGCCAAACGGCAAAAGTAGCACGAATATGTTGACGAACACCTCGCTGAAATATGCGTATTGTCGTGGAAACGGAAAGCTTTTAATTCGCTCGGCTTTTCCTTGATGAATGTAGAGTTCGGAACACATACGCATGAGGTCAGAATGTTCGTACGAATCGATCAGCTCACGTTCTTTAAACGATGTGAGAGCTTGCATCTGCAGACTTACAAGTTCCTTTGCTCCATTGCGTTTCTCACAGATGAATTCATGATCTTTCGGTGTGCAGAACGTGTTTAAAATGTCCTCGCGGTCTACATCAAAAGGTTTATTGTCAAAACATTCTTTCGCCATTTGCGTGTAAATGTGACTGTCATCCCAGACGTTGCGTCTGCGAAGCTGGGCGCGCAGCATGTTTACAAATGCGATGTGTCGATAAACGAATGTCTTCGCTTCTGCTTTACCTTCCGCTGTCCGAATCACTGCCAGCAAATAGGCACAGAGACTGCGGCTCGAATTGGTTATTTCACCCCAGATCTTGCGCGCCTCCCAGAGCCGATCGTAAGACGAGTTGTTTTTGAAACCGACGTAAAAGGCAACTGCGGTGCCGACTGTAGCAATCGGAAGGAATGGAATTGCCACTGTTTTCAGGTGCCCAAAATGATACATTGCGTAGACTGAGCAACTTACAGCAGTCGTCCAAAGCAAAGGGCGCCAGGAGAAAAAGTAGATGATCTCGGGATCAATGATTCGCCTTACGTACATGAGACACCACTCCAAGCCTTTACTTCAGGTCATTGTATAGGCTTGGCAAGCTGCAATTCGTGTTTTGTATCGCAATACGAGTGCAGTAGCATGGGTTGTGCATGATAAGGTTATTTCCTCACTGTTCGAGGTCAACATCATGGTTGAAACTAAAGCGGTTAATGTTGCGCTTCTGGGTTATGGCTACGCCGGAAAAACTTTTCATGCCCCGTTAATTTCCAGCGTCTCGGGCATGACTCTCGCCAAAGTCGTGTCGAGCAGCAGTGAAAAGGTACTCGCTGACTATCCGAACTCTAGTGTGACCGCCAGTCACGACGAAGTGTTTGCCGATGATTCGATCGATCTCGTAGTAATTGCAACTCCCAACGATACTCACTTTGATCTTGCAAAACGTGCATTGAATGCAGCTAAGCATGTGGTTGTCGATAAACCGTTCACAACGACAGTCGATGAAGCCAAAGAACTAATCAAGCTAGCTGAGAAGCAAAATAGAATACTCTCGGTGTTTCATAATAGGAGATGGGATGCCGATTTCCTTACGATCAAGAAATTGTTGGAATCGAACGTTCTCGGTGAGGTGATGCACTTCGAATCGCACTTCGATCGCTATCGACCACAAGTCAGGGACCGCTGGCGCGAGCAGGCTGGTGCAGGCACAGGGATTTGGTTTGACCTCGGCTCGCATTTGCTTGATCAGGTTCTGCAACTGTTTGGAAAGCCGGATTCCATATTCGCGGATTTAGAATTGCAGCGCGACAACGCAGCAGCCATCGATTATTTTCATGCGATTCTCAGCTACGGAAAACGTCGAGTGATTCTGCACGGAAGTGCTCTGGTCGCAGCGGATAATGCCAGGTTTACTGTCCATGGGAAGCTCGGGAGTTTCGTTAAGTTCGGGCTAGACACGCAGGAAGATTCCTTGAAAGACGGCGAGAAGGTAAACGTCGGCAATTGGGGTCTGGACACCAGGGACGGATCGCTCACGACATACAATGGTGATAAGCCCCAGAATTCGTTTCTAACCACCGAACGTGGTGATTACGTTGCCTTTTATGAACAAGTTCGCTCCGCCATCACGCAGGGCTCACCTAATCCGGTAACTGCTAATGACGCGCTAATGGTTATGGAGCTTCTCGAACTTGGTATTACAAGCTCCAATACACGGAAAGCAATGTCATACATAGAGGAATTGCATAGGAAGGTCTGATACTACAGGCAGTGCATCCATTCCCATTTCTACAGTAGTGAGTTGATTTTTCGTTCTAAATTTTCAAATTGCACTCTTTCTGCGTCGCCACCAAGAGTAGGTAGAAGGATAACCCCGCCAGGATGCACCCACCTGATGATTCCACTCTTATCTATCAAAAACGATGCTGATTCGTCTCGGCGATCCTTATTCGTCCAGTATGCTTTGATCGTGTTCCATTCCGTGTCGACTGCGACAGTAAATTTTGCTCCTACTTGATTCATCGCAATTTTCATCTGATCTTTGTAGACCAACTTACTATTACAGTTAGGGTGGTGAATTCGGGTCGGTTTATGAATTCCCAAGACTACTAGTCCTTTATCTTTATACTTTTTATTCAAGTAGTTTAGTGCTGGAGTCGAAGACTTGCAGCCTTCGCAGTCTGGATTCCAAAAACGTAGAAAGATCAGTTTACCTCTCAATGAAGCAATCGACAGTGGTTGTGAATTGACCCATGTCAGATCGATAAACTCGGGAGCCTTAGTCCCGATAAGGTCCGTGCCCTCGTTTGCTTTCGCACTGGAGTCCTTGGCTATGGCACCTGTCTGAGTCGTTGATACAAGTATTGCCAGGACAAGAGCGACGTTCCTAAAAATACAATTCGACATACCTTCCCTCCTGAATTCCTGACTGCGTCTCGTCTCGATGTAACTACTTTTCTGGCGCGATTGGTTGAGCTTGTGGTGTAGCGCTCGCTTCCGCAGATAAGGGTTTGGTAGGCTCCCCGGTTGCTGGTGTTGTGGGTGGTGTCGCCGCTGTTGGTGGCGTAGGCGGTGGCTCGGCTCTCTTCTGCGCGTCTTCTGCTCTTACTTTGTCACCAAGCTCCAGGTACAGAGCTGATGCGATTTTATAAACGTCTTTCGATCTCGCCATTTGCGTAGCTCGATCTAGATCAGCTATGGCGAGTTCCTTTTTCTTCACTTTAGTCAGCGCTTTACCACGTTCGAGAAACACCGGATATGTAGACGAATCTAGCTTGATGGAGTAATCCAAATCAGCTATTGCATGCGGAAATTGCTTCGAGTCGTTTTTGCATTTGCCGCGTAAGAAATAAAGTCTGGCTTTGATCTTCTCGGCTTGCTCGACGTTGACTTCCCCAAAATGTTTTTGCAGATAGGCTTCTCGACTCATTGGCGGATTCGCTGCCACCAGTGCCAGTGCGTTGGTAAATTCCGCGATCGCTTCGCTCTGTTTTCCCATCGCGTTGAGAACTAGACCGCGATACTCATGAGCACTCGCATCATTCGGAAGTAATTTTATTGCATTGGTCAAATCCGTGAGTGCTGCCTTGTAGTTTTTTGGACCGTTGTAGTAAAGCTTGCCGCGTTCCAGTACAGCGTATGGATTGTCTGCATTTAGTTTGATTGCTTGAGTAAGATCCGCGAGTCCTTTTACTGATTCGCCCAACATTGAGTAGGTTCTTCCCCGGTAGAAAAGGTCCTGCCAGTTCTTCGGCGAGAGCTTGACTGCGGCGTCAAACGCCTCGGCCGCTTCTTTGTATCTACCAGCTCGGACCAATTGAAACCCGGATACGACAAGAGCATCGTGAGATTGGAGCGGTTTTGCCGCAATTCTCGTTGGTGCTTTCTCCGTTTCCCGTGCGTAAACGCAGTCAATGGTCGGAAGTGCTGAGATACCGAGAACCGCGATCAATGAAATTGAGACTTTCAAATTTGACATAGATTTTTTGTCCGCTAAACCATCCTATAAATAAGATAGTTCAAATCCTGGTTTTGTATGAGGGAATTTTTATAATACGTCAAACCAATTAAACAAGGCCTGCGCCGGTGGCTACTACGAAATCTTGACATCGAAAGAAATCGATCACAAATCTATCTTGCAACAACCTCAGCAACAACTGGTCGGGAACACCTTGGCATGCTGCGGTGTCATGATACAATGGCGCACGGCCTGCAACTTAGGGCATTTGTGTTAAATACGAATCTAGAAAATACGAATAAAAAGCGCTCGCGATTGGTGACACTATTGGCGGTGTCGCTGTTTCTCAACGCTTCGGTGATGCCACTTTTGACATCTCCAGTTTGGGCGGATGAACCAGCTAAAGTTTTGCAGGGCGAAGTCGAAGATGACGAGAAGGTCGAAGATAAGGCTGACGCCCCCGCGGCCACACCTGCTGCAGAGCCTGCCTCGGCCGCTGATTCGTCTAGCGATAAGAAGAAGCTGACCATCGACGAAATCAATATTGAAGGCAATCGTCTAGTCGGCACTGAAGAAATTCAAAATGTTTTGAAAACCAAACGTGGCGATACGTTTGTCAGAGAGCAGGTTTTCGATGATCTAAAAGCGATTAACGAGATGGGCTACTTCGACGAAAAATCGTTGCAGGTTTTACCCGAACTCAAAAATGGCGGCGTGCTCCTCAAGATACGTGTGCAGGAAAACGCGCCTGTGACGCAGATCTCGATTCAAGGCAACGAAGTTTTGAAAACCGAGGATATCTCAAAGATATTCGCCGACCAACTTGGTAAACCTCAAAATTTGACGCAGCTCTCGAGTTCAATCGATAAAGTCGAGCAGTTGTATCACGACAAAGGATTCGTGCTGGCGCGGGTTACAGACGTCAAAGACTTTCCGGATGGCAGCGTCAGTTTGACTATCAATGAAGGTCAGATCGACAAGGTTGAGATCTCAGGAAATAAAAAGACAAAGGACTATATCATCCGCAATGTCCTGAAAGTGAAGCCTGGCACCATATACAACGAACAGCAACTGGCTAACGATCTGAAAAAGTTATATGCGAATGGGTACTTCCAGGATATCCGTCGGAGTCTTGCACCATCGGAAACTAATCCGGATAAGTTTGCTCTTAAAATCGAAGTCGACGAGAAGCGCACGGGAAGCGTCGGACTGGGCGGTGGAGTCGACTCTGTTGCAGGACCATTTGGTTCGATGAGTTTTTCTGATGCCAACTTCAGAGGAAAAGGACAAGTGCTGTCCTTCAACTCCCAGGTGGGTTCTGGCGTTTTCGGGAATTTCAATAACACTATTAACAACGGCGGCACGAGTTTCATGCCGACCCAGCGAACGTACCAAATAGAAGCGAGCTTCATCGAGCCTAATATTAAAGGGACGAATACATCCCTTGCCCTGTCTGGGTTTGGCCGAAATTTTGCCAGCATGATGATCGACCAATCGACACAAAGAACGATTGGCGCCAACGCCACATTGTCGAGACCGATTGGAAAAAAGTTGACCGCCAACCTCGGCTTGATGGGCGAAAACACTGGTCTCAGTGACCTCAGCAATCTTTTGGGCGCCGACAGTGTATTGAATTCGATGGCGGATCGCGCGCTAGCCATGGGCCAAGCCACATCGCAAGCCGGCGCACAAGCGTTGGCTGGTAGAGTTAGAGCAGACCAATTGCGTGGTGGGACCTTCTTTACGGTCAGTCCATCTCTTGTTTACGACACACGCGACTCTTACTCCGATCCCACAAGAGGTATGACAGCGAGAGTTTCGGCTGGTCCATCGATTGGATTAAACGGTGCCAGTTTCGCCAAACTGGGCGGCAGCGTAAGTAAATACATCCCGCTTGGCAAGGGCTTCACGCTCGCGACCAACGCACAGGGCGGAGCCGCCGTCGGCGGCTTGCCGCAATTCGCGCAGTATCGTCTCGGTGGATTCAACGGTCTGCGCGGCTATCGACAGTTCTCCGACCTGGGGACAGGAACTGCCATGTTGATGGCTACAGCGGAAGTCCGGCACGCATTGCCGTTTCTCGGTGATTCAAGTGTCGGCAAAATGATCAACAAGCACGTTCAAGCCGCCGCGTTCATGGACGTTGGTAAAGTCAGCGGAAACGGCTTATCCAACGGTCTTCTCAGTCGCTCCAACATGGGTGCGTCGGTCGGTTTGGGATTGCGTGTCAAAGTTCCAATGGTCGGTCTTGTAAGGCTTGATTACGGTCTGCCTCTGATTCAATCGGTTCTAAATCGTGGCTTTGTACCGCGATTTACTGTTGGATTTGGAGAGAAGTTTTAAAAACCTGAGAATACATCAGTGGTTTGCCATTATTGAAGTGTTGTAAGATACGCCCACTGGCAAGTCTTTTGAACAGTGAATTGACTCACTACGGAGATTACGATGCTGAAGTCAAGCAAAATAATGATCGCACTAACTGGATTTTTCTTCGCGCAAGCGCTCGCGCTGCCCGCTCTGGCTCAACAAACCGGAATTGGTGTCGTTGATAAAACCAAACTGTATAACGCTTACCCACGGTTAAAATCTGCTGCTGATGAAATCAAAAAGGACGAAGAGCGCATCCATTCGCTCATCGAACGCAGCAACAAAGAGTTCGACACAGCTAAAAAAGCTAAGAAACCGGAACAAGAATTGAGCGGTCTTCACAAGCGCCTTCAAGGCACTATTGATGAAGAGTTCAAAAAGTTCCAAAACAAAGCTTTGACGATGGAAAAACAGCTTGAAACCGAGCTGGACAACGCCATTAAAGCTGAAGCCAAAGCCAAGAATCTCAACTCTGTACTCGACAAGAGCGCAGTTCTTCTTGGTGGCACGGATATCACCGATGGTGTCGCTCAGCGGCTTGCCGCTTCCCCGACAGTTACCGGCAACGATACCAAGTAACTAGATAAATCACGGCGAATCTGACGCTTGTCCAGGACACCTCGATGGAAGAAATTTTCTTCCGTTCGATTGACCCTCGGAATCCAAGACCATGTCAGATTCGCCGATTCATTTGAATGGCGCACTAATCACTCGATGGTAACCGCGTTTCATTCAATCGATAGTGACACCATCGTTATGGTGTCAGTCCGATTTAGACAATAAGAGGTTAGCGCTATGAAACTTCCAGTACCAATGACGATGGCACAAATTGCCGGATTTGTCGGAGGAACACCGCATGGTTCCCCGGATATCACAGTAACCGGAATCGCTGTCGATCCATTTCAATCAGAGGAAGGAGATATCGCTCTTGTTGTCGATCGCACGATCATCGCTAGATTGAACGAAATCAAAGCGAGCGTAGTTATCTCGCCTTTCGGCACTGAAAAGACGCATCCTGACAGAGCTATCATCCTGGTCGAAAGACCGAAACTAGCAATTCAAAAAATCTGCACCGCTCTTGCACCAAAGAAATTTCTTCCTGAAGGCATCCACCCGACTGCTGTAATCGATCCGACTGCCGAGATTGGCAAGAACGTTTTGATTGGACCACTAGTCGTAGTCGGACCTCAATCTAAAATTGGCGACGGAACAGTGATTATGGCTAACACCGTAATTGGTGGCAGAGTCACCATCGGTGAAAAATGCTACTTCCATCCCGGCGTTATGGTCGCGGACCATTGCAGAGTTGGAAATCGGGTAATCCTTCAACAGGGCGCCAGTATCGGCAGCGATGGGTTTGGTTATACGACTGAAAAACCGGCAAACGCAGAATTGCTTATGTCCGGTGTCAAAGAATTGCCTGATGTAAGACAACCGCTTTTGAAAATTCCTCAAGTCGGCATTGTTATCATTGAAGATGATGTCGAAGTCGGCTCAAACACCACGATTGACCGCGCCACCATCGGTGCTACCGTAATTGGAGCTGGTACGAAAATCGACAATTTGGTTTTAGTCGCTCACAATTGCAAACTTGGCAATGACACCATTATCGTCGGACAGACCGCAATCGGTGGATCGTGCACGATCGGCGATCGAGCTATCCTCGCTGGCGGCGTACTTCTCAAAGACCACGTTAAAATCGGCAAGGACGTAATCATTGAAGGCGGTGCTGCCGTCATCAAAGATGTTCCGGCACAGGAAGTTCAAGCCGGGATCCCGGCGATAGCTGCCAAAGAACACTTCAAATCGCTCGCGCAAGTTAAGCGTCTGCCTAAGCTGGTTAACGAGGTTCGAGAACTAAAACAACGCTTGATGCAACTGGAAAAGCAACTGCTGGAAAAGCAGTTGACTAAATAGTTGGAGCAATAAAATGGCAGTCCCTTCAACCGTTCTCGGAAAACCACTCAAGAGCTACAAAGGTCGCGGCATCACATCGCGCCAGGACATCGGCGTTTCACTTTTCGAAGCCGAGCCCGGCACCGGAATTGTGTTTGTTGTTAAAAACGCCGAGGGCGGTGATGACGACAAAATCCTCCTGCCTGCACGGGCAGAATATGTCGTCAACACGCTGCGCAATGTCGTAGTCGGCCAGGGCAAGACTCGGCTCTGTTTGGTAGAACACATCCTCTGCGCCGTCGCGCTTGCCGGAGTCGACGACTTGTACATCGAAGTCGAAGGCCCCGAGGTCCCGCTCGGCAATGGAAGCGGCGATTTTTGGATGGACCTTTTAGAAAGCGCCGGTTTAAAAAAGGAACCACCTCAAGCGACTATCGAGTTGAAACAACCGATCGTGATCAATCGAAAAGATCGCTCACTCATGGCTATTCCTGACGAAACATTTTCAGTTTCGTACCTGATGGATTGGAAGCATCCCAAAATCGGCCGAGTGTGGAGAAGCTGGACACAAGCCGAAGGCGTGGGCGAAATTCTTAACGCACGCACCTTTGGTTCACTTGCCGAACACAAAATGCTTGGCCTCGAAAACGACGTCGTGAGCATGACCGAAGACGGCTTCACCATGGATCTGCGTTTCGACGACGAGCCCGTCCGTCACAAACTGCTCGACCTGGTAGGAGACTTGATGCTCTGCGGCATCAACCCCCTGAAGATCAAAGCACGCTTCATCAGCATCAAAGGCGGCCACGAAATGGACGTCGAAATGGCCAAACAACTACAACAGGCGTTAAAACAGTAAATCGACGAGCATGAATACGGTCCTGGGAGCGCAGGCTTCCAGCCTGCTTCTATCACCGCCAGACAAGCGTTTTTCAAAAATCAACAGCCTAAGCGCTTTGCATAGGCATCGATGGAGCGCTAATCGTTTCCCGTTTGAAAATCACGCACGGCCATTGAAAAACATCCTGGAATGCGCCGCACACGTGCCATCCTTCTTCACTTCGAGCCGTGATCAAATCTGAAAGCGTTGTCGTTTGATTTCTGAAAAATCCACCGAACGCATGGTCCACCATGAAATCAAATGGTTCCGAAAATTCTCCTTCAGCCATTATTAAAACGGGGTTCAAACCGTTCTTAATCAAGCACGCCATGCTCAAATGTTGGTTGGACTGGAGGTCAAAAAGTTGGTTTGCAATATAATTCGTTCTTCTTCCAAACAGTTGCAACTGTAGTGGATGTGCTCGAAACTTTACTTCATCGCAGCCCTGCTGAGCTTGATGCATGACTGCAATTGGCGGATAGAACTCAGTCTCAAAAATGCATGATGGAAGCCATCCGGTTTTTGCTCGTTCGTTTAAGTAGTAAATCATTGAGTCTACGTCAGCTCTGCCTGCTTCCATTTTGATTTCTTCAATCAAATAGGTAGGCTTCTTGGCTGGGCTTTCAATGCTTTTGTAAATCAGTGTTGGTACGCGAAGTTCGTCGCGACACATGTCTACTACTTCCCAGCCGGCTTTGGCGCGTGTGTTGAGCATCCGAGTCAGCGCCTGGATGTCGGTCTCAAGTGGTCTTCGTGCATACGGCTCGACAAAGTTTACGAGACGAACAAAACGAGTTGTAGATGAAGAATTCATGGCAAAGATTCTCCCCGGAAGGAGCGGCTTGACGGTGTCGATATCTCAGTAAGTAGCATGCTGGAGCCGATCTCATGCTGACATGCGCCCTTCAAAGTGATCGATTTGTGACCAGGGTGACCCTTGCGAAACGGTTTCTTGTAGCGCAAAAGGGGAACATTGTACTCGCCCTAAAACTGCCGAAAATCGCGGTTATGGAAAGCCCAATCAACCCAACCGAAGACCTCACAGGAATGACCCTGGTAGAGCGCTTTCACATAACGGGAAAGCTCGGTCAGGGCGGCATGGGTTCGATTTATACTGCACACGATTCGATCCTGGCCCGCGATGTGGCGATCAAAACTATTGCGCGCACTAATTTGAACGATCAGGAACTCATGCGGTTTCAGCGCGAAGCCAAGGCTGCAAGCACGCTGAGCCATCCTAACGTCATCCAAATGCTTGATTTCGGTGTTCTGGAGTCCGGTCAGCCGTTCATGGTTATGGAATTGATTGAAGGCATATCGCTTGCCCAGCTAATTTCCGAGAGGGGACCGCAATCGCCGCGACTCGTCCTCCAAATAATCGAACAAGTAGCCAACGGCATGATTGGTTTTCACAAAGCAGGAATCGTTCATCGTGATTTGAAAACCGGCAATATCATGCTGCTTAATTCCGGCATGCTCACTAATCAGCCGCTAGCTAAAATTCTCGATTTTGGAATTGCAAAAGCGTTAGGCACAGAAGCTCAAATGAGCACAATTACGAAAGCCGGACAAATTTTCGGCAGCCCGAATTCAATGAGTCCCGAACAAGCCCGCGGCGATACTCTGGACCATCGCAGCGACATCTACTCGCTTGGCTGTATAGCCTTTGAACTGCTGACCGGTCGTCCATTGTTTGTCGGTGATACCGTAATTGATGTGGTCACGCAGCACATCAACGATCCGCCGCCTAGATTATGGGAAGCGTGCGATCTGACTTTTCCAATGGAGTTGGAACGTCTGGTAGCGCATATGGTGCTCAAGGATCCGGACGAACGGTTTCAATCTATGAGCGAGGTCATAAAAAATCTGCGCGATGTTTATGCAGTCTTGCCTGAAGAAACGGAGCGGAAGGCGAGCGATGTCACTCATACCGCCGCTTTACCAGCGAAAGAACTAAGTCTTAACTCGGGGGTCCTTTGGGCTTCTGGAGTTCTCGCCGTTATCGCATTGATTTGTTCCGTTTCCTACATCGTGAATAAATTTACCATCGCAAATGCACCGCCTCCGCCCAAACCATCTCCATTCAAAGCTCATATGGAATCAGGAGAGGCTTCGCTGGATATGGTCGACATACTTGATGGTGATGCTCCGTTTGCCCTTAGCCATGCCGGCAAAGTAACCAGAGATTTAGAGGTGAGTCTGGCGAAGAAAAAGAAGTTACAGGATTTGACGTTGGTCGAATCACAGATCGTTCCGCGTGATCTTGAGCTGATTGCGAAACTTCAACCGGTGAACATAAAACTAATTGACTGCAATGGACTAACAGACGACGTGATGAAGGGACTGTCCAATGTGTCCAGTGTCAGGTGTTTAATAGTACATAATGGCAAAGGAATTACTCCGGGCAGTCTGACTCGCCTACAGAGTCTACCTAAACTCAGCACCCTGTCACTATTCGGTTGCGATATCTCTAACGACCATCTAAAGGTGCTGCGTAATTTTCCTACTCTGCGCTACCTCCGTTTGGGACACAATAAAAACGTTACCATGGATGGTGTTCGCTACCTGAGCGGTAGAAAACGGACGCTGGGAGTAGAGGTCGATGACAAACTTTTCTTCTCTTTGAATGAAAGCGAGCTACAAAAACTGAAGAAAAATAATCACATCGCACTCTTTAAGAGCGAAATGCAAACGGATATGTCTACAGAGACCTTTGAAAAACTTGGTGGATTCGCAATGGATGACCTCTTTGGACCGGTCGGTAATTCCAAAGAGAAAATAGACAAAGGCGCACTTCACGACGCTCTCGAGAAAACTATCAACTTCGATTAAAAACAATAGATGACAGAGTCCGACGACATTCAAAATTTGACCAGCAAGAGCTTTCCGTTAGATCGATATGAGCCTATCGCTCTGCTCGGTCGCGGTGGGCTTGGTGAAGTATATCTGGCGAAGGATCGGCTGCTTGGGCGAACCATTGCAGTAAAGTGCCTGATGGCCGTCGACGACGAGCAAATAGTGATTTTTCAAAGAGAAGCAAAAATCGCAAGCAAACTATCTCATCCCTGCATTATAGGCACGCTCGATTTCGGCACCACTGAGGGTGGCAGACCATTTATTGCATTCGATTATTTTGATGGGACGAGTTTAGAATCACTACTTGCCGAAAATGGTGGAGTCCTCGATGAGCAGCTTACTCGCCGTATTTTTATCATAGTGACACGTGCTCTTGATTATATTCATAACCACAAAGTTTTCCACCGCGATTTGAAACCTTCGAATATTCTTTTGAAGGTTGATAAATCAGGCGCACTTGATTTGCGAATCATTGACTTCGGTGTGTCCGCAATTAAAGAAGAATTTCAAAACAGAGACCTGGCGCAGGGAAAAACAATCGTCGGCACGCCAGTCTACATGAGCCCCGATCCGGCGAGGGGGGAGGCTTTCGATGCGCGGTCTGAAGTCTATTCAATTGGTTGCATATTGTTTGAATGCTTGACCGGTGAGCCGCCATTCGATTCTGAGTCGATAGCCGAAGTGCTCGAACTGCATATGACTGAAGAGCCACCACTGCTGGAAGAAGTTTGTCCGGACCGATCGTTTTCTCCGGAAATTCAGGAAATCGTTTCGAAGTGTCTTTCCAAGGCGAAAGACGAACGTTTTCAATCCATGGCGGACCTTGCCGATGCTCTGGAACGATCGATTTCAGGTGCGAAACTCACCAACGATGCGGTACCGCCTGTAGAGCCAAAGAAATCGTCGGGATTAATGGGAAAACCGGTCGTCCTTGCCGTAGTTGTTGTAGGAATTATTTTGCTTGCAGCAACCGCCGTCGCAGTTTCGATAATAGCTGCACCGCAGCCGAAGGACGAGGTCAGTCGCGTGCTGCATAAACATGATGAACTTGGCGAAAATTCAAACTCCACAATGGGACTGCATGTGAAAACCGAACAGTCAGTTGAACTGGAAAAGGAGAAACACGACAATGCCAGGGGAATTTATGTCTCTGGCAACGATGGCGCCAGGAGACTTCGGGAGATCGCAGATGCTCACCAGACCAAAGAGATGGTTTCTATCACAAACCTGACTCTGACTCCAGCCGATGTTGAAAACCTCGCGATCGTAAAACCGAGTCTTGTACAAATCTACAATTGCCACATCCCGGAAAATGTTTTCTCCAAGCTGATGGCTCTTAATGTCGGCGAATTTTGTTTTCAAAAGTGTCCCGATCTTACTCCGAGATACATGGCAAAACTCAAGGAGTCTAAATCTCTGGTGAGCTTAAGGCTGATTGGTTGCGGAATTACGGACAACCATCTGAAAGAGATTGGAGAGCACAAACAAATACGAAAACTTGTTCTCGATGGCAATAAAGATATTACTCTCGATGGTTTGCTAAACCTGAAAAGAAAAGATGGCTTGATCGCCGTGTGGCTCAATGAAGGTCCGCTTACAAAACTATCCGAACAAGAAGTTCGGACACTGAACGATAAGTTTCACATTGTTCTGTCGAATAAACTCGAAAAGTATGAAGGCGAAGGTGGCGATGGTTTGGTCAGTCCCGATGCTCTTGAATTAATTGAGTAGTGCGAAGGCTGGTGAACGAATCAAGTCAGCTCCGCATTTTTCGATACCCAATTTCCCGTTTAGCGAATTTTTGCCGAGGTCAACCTTACCTATTAATGTCGCGGTCTGTGCGTATTACACACAAGACGATTCGGATCATTCAGACTAATCCATTTTGGCACTCTAGGGTTAACCCCGTCTCGCGGACGCGACCGAAAATGTACTATTCTCGAGTGGTGGTGACTTTGGTTGTTACGCAGATCCCCGGAGGGACCTTCGATGTATTCGTGCGCCCAGACAATTCATACCGAGTCGAAGTCATCTTCCATCTTCCGTAAGCCAAGGAAAAATCCGCTGGTTTTGGAAACTCGAATTGATTTACAACCGGGCGATGTGCTGAAACCCGACAACGTCTGCACAGGAAAAGCACAATGTCTTGCGGATAATCCGATTACAGGTCCATTCAGTGATGCTAACGATATCGTCGGTCGAGTTGTTGCTGTCTATTTGCCTGCTGGCACCGTAATTACTGGTGCGTTTTTGCAACCCCTCGGTCCGATGCAAATGGAATCGAGATTGAGAAATTTTTGGCGGCGTTGTCGCTAAGTCGCAAATCACATGACCGTTTATGAAACGTGCAGTATCGCTGGTGATACCAGAGTGAAAGATTCAAACTTGGCTTTCAAAAGCAATTGTTTGAAATAAGCGTGAATTTCTAACGATTCCGCAAATAGGATTACCTGCGTAAACCTTCTTGATGTTTTGCTCTCGGCTAATTGCCGGTATCAACAATTTTGCCCCAGTTATCCCAGTTCTGTATCAAGTTTTTCACAGCACGATTGCGACTGGAGTCATTGACGATCGCTATCTCTTCTTTGACTTTAGTGAAGTTGCGCGGAACCTCGAATGTTTTTTCATCGTAAGAGACGATTCGCGCTGACTCCGTGTCCACTTCACTGTTGGTCTCTTTATCTACATTGACTGTGACGAACTTCAATGGAACCGCTCCCGGCGGCAGTCTATACAGCTTGTTCAGAACGATCTGAAAGTTGGGAGACAACTGGGGATTATTCCACATCCAGTAGTCTGCGGATAAAATGTCGCCGGTGTTCATGAACACTCCACTGAATGTTTTTCCACGCGGTTTTTTCGGAGAGTGTTTGGGCGCTGGATTATCGACATGCATCAGTAGTGCGGGAAGATGCGAGTAAGTGCTCTTGGATCTTGGTCTGCGCAAAATCGGGAGGTTTTCGAGATAACCTCCAAAAGTGCCAGTGCCGGCGGACAAGTTGCCCTGGAAATTCGAAACCGGAGTTTCATAAATCGTTTTGGCATTGCGATTGAAAACAGCAACTTTCCAGTCTGGCGCTTTTGCAATGATGCAATAGCGATTGCCAATGCTCTGTATTTTGAACGCATTAGGGGCAACCGTAATGCGATGCTTGCCTGCGATTAAGCTAGTTTGAATTAACTCCCAGCATTGCAGTTCCGCAGCAAAGGCGGCGTTGGATGAAATCAGCAGGAAAATTGCCGCGAGCACAAAAACAGATTGTCGAAGTTCTGATCCGATTAGCCTCGAAGCCGAGCGCACTCCAAGCCATTCTTCGATGAAAAAATTAAATCGTCCCTTCAATAAATCGTTTTTGAAAAGCAGAAGAAAGAATTTGTTCACCGCGCAACAAGCTGCGGCGGTATTCTCCCTGCCTGATCTGTTATACGGTTTCGAAATTATCTATTCCTACTTACGTTTAAGTGTTTAGCGGCGTCGAGTCAAAAGCGAGCCAATAAGGAAGACCGCAGCGATTAGACCTGCACCGGTTCCAAATTTTTGTGCTTCCCACTCGGGTGTGGCGATTTCAGCCTTTTCCGGTGGTTTTACAATTTCAATTTTAGGGACGATCTTGGTTCGTGAAATGCCGTTTACGACTTCCCTGACGCCATCTATGGGTGCTTGAACTAGAGCATGTCCGAAAGAATGAACGAAGTTTCCTGCGTAGCCACCGGTGTTGGCTGTTCGATCCGGATCGATGTAATCCGCGTCGAATACTTGACTGTCGTCGTTCGATGTCATTTTGGATCGACCTCTATATGGGGAGTGATAATCTATTATATAGTGAATGCGGTTTGACAACCGTTTTAATCTATATCCCCACTCACGGGTGAATACGAAGAGTTTGGCAGACCCTTCAGGTGAGAGAGGTAATCTAAATCTACCCAGCAAATGCCAACATCGTCCGAAAATTGTCCATCTTGCCTTAAGCCGAAACGGGCTCAGTCGTCTGGCGGTTTTGTCACGCAATTTGTCGATGTTTGCCGTTGTGGTCAGGTCGATAGCCTGGACTCACAGCCGGAGGAAGTCTCGTTCTCCTGTAAAGCTTGCAGCAAGCTTATCAACTCTCGTCCTGCCGGAAGCATGACGCAGTGGATATTTAGACCGGATTTTTGCCAGTGTCCGGTTCCAATCCCAATGGTGAGAAGGGCTGCATCAGGTGGAATTGATAAGCACGCTTTTGTTCTTGAAGAAGACAATGGTGAAGAGCTCGATTTAAGCCCGGAATCTTTTCCGCTCGAACGTTATCAACCCAAGACCCGCCTTGGTGCGGGTGCCTCTGGCAGTGTTTATTTATCGCGCGACAGACTTCTAGGCAAGCTGGTTGCGGTGAAACTTTTGCATCAGTTGAATGCTGCTCAATTGATGGGGTTTCAAGAAGAGGCTCGAATAACGAGCCGGTTGCATCATCCCAACATTATCCAAATCCTTGATTTCGGACCGACCGAATCAGGGATACCATATATGGTGCTTGAATATATCGACCGCGCAGCTCCACTAGAAAAATATTTGCAATCAAACAAAACGATTGATGGAGAGACCTGGTTCAAAATTTTCTATAAAGTAGCTGATGCACTGTCGCATGCGCATGATAGCGGAATATTTCATCGAGATTTGAAACCGTCCAATATTCTATTGGCTGATATCGAATCTGGTGACCCGGTAGTGAAGCTCATTGACTTCGGTGTTGCTAAATTAAAATTGGATTCGCAGGAACCAACGATTGTTCAAGGCCGAACCATCGCAGGAACTCCAGCATACATGCCACCCGAACTGGCTCAAGGTGGAGGATTCGATTCGCGCTCGGAAATTTATTCTCTAGGCTGTGTTATGTTCGAGTCGCTTACAGGACGTCCTCCATTCCATGGCGAGACTGCACTTGAAATAATTGCGAAGCACACCAACGAACCTGTGCCGAAAGTGTCCGAGGTCCTAAAAGGTGAGCCATCGCCAGGCATAGACTATATTGTTGCTCGATGCCTTGAAAAGGATCGAGACAAAAGATTTGCCTCGGTTACCGAATTGCGGAATGAAATCGACAGAGCGTATGTCTCAATGTCACGTACCGAACAATCCAAAGTGGGAGTGTCGTCAGAGTCGAGTGTCGAGATTTTGGAGGACTTCAGAGAACTGCTAGCTTCGCCGGTAACCGCACCATTAGCGAAGTCCGCTCCACCATCCCTCCCGACTGGACCTCGAAATTCTGACAATAAATTCGCTGTACTCCTGACGATATCCATCTTGTGTTGCGTTGGAATTGTTCTGCTAATTCTCAAAGGCGGCCCGACCGTCCAGCATAATTCAACCGATGCGAAACACAACGAATCGATTCGGGATAGGCATTTTCCCAAAATTAGAGCGGAGGCTTTTGAAGTCGATCCTGAGAAACGGAGATGGTTGGCGTTAATTCCGATCGAAGACAATGATTTGATCGCATTGTCTAAGTCCAAGGCGAAGATTGATATTCTGGATCTTTCGAAAGGTGGCATAGAGGGACAGGTTGATATCACGGATAAGGGCTGGGCTGCAGTCGCGAAAATTCCTCTCAAGGAGCTCATACTCACCCGAGCCATGATTCATGACTCTGGTGTAAAAATAGTTTCGAAAATTCCGACTCTGTCCGAACTTGATCTCACCGACACCAACGTAACCGACGAGGGGATTGCTGCGCTGCAAGAAACTCCGTTGAAGAAGCTTTGTGTTGCTCAATGCATTTTTCTCACCGATCGAAGTGCCGCGGTAATGGCGAAGATGCCGCGGTTAAAGTGTCTGGTCATAAGTGGAACTGAAATTTCTGACAAGGGTCTTCGACAAATAGTAGCTTCCAGACCGCTTGAACTATTGAAAATCAATGGTTGTGATCGACTTACGGCGGAAGGCATAAAGTCGGTGGGCGCGTGTAAGACGATTAACATTTTGCAGCTCGGCAAGGATGACCTAAACGTGGATGCAATCAGGAGTCTTAAGGGTCTGCCCCTGGTTAACTTGGATGTGGCGGACAGTCAAGGATTCGACAATCGCTGTCTGCAATTGGTGGCACAACAGTGGCCGAATCTTGAAGCCCTTGCGATCGATCGGACCGATGTGAATGGAAACGGATTAGCACCGCTGTTAGGCATGCATCGGTTAAATTTTCTGGACGTGGGTGGTTTGCATTTGACTGATAGGTCGGCTGCGAAACTGGCTCAAATGCCCGCGCTTTCGAATTTAGACCTGTCTGAGAATGATATTACGGATAGTACCGTCCTCGCATTTAAGCCGATGCGACAATTGCGGAGACTCTCTCTGAACAAATGCGTCCGTGTTAGCAAAGCCGCAGTGAGGAGCATTCAACGAACTGGCAAAACAGTAGAGCACTTCTCACTTGTCAAAGCCGAAGAGCTTAACAAAGATATGCTCGAAAACCTTGGAATTCCAGCTTCGCAATGACACCGCCGGTGGGGCGCAATTTAAACTAAGAACTGGACCTTTTGAGCGCCGCCGAATTGATCGCTTAGGAGCAGGCTGGAAGCCTGCGCTCCCAGGCTCCGTGAATTGCGCTCCCCGGAGCCGTGAAGACGCTCGCGTTCTCAGGAGTCTTGAAGACGCTTGCGCACCCAGGAGCCGTGAGAATGCTTGCGTTAAGGCGCGGTGAAGACGATTGCGCTCCCAGGAGCTGTGAAGACGTTTGCGTTCCCAGGATACACAAGGGCTGCGCCGTCTATTTCTTGATTGTCATCAATTCGTCGATTACGAACTGCGCGGCGCCAATGATGCCGGCTTGTCCTTGCAGTGCGGAGTTTCGGATTTCGATCGAATCGCCGACGCGGGGCAGGCATCGATCTACGACCATTTCTTCCAGTAATCGAAAGTCGACGTTTTCACTCAGCCCGCCGGTAATGACGAAGCAGTCCGGGTTGAGAACGTGGGCTAAGTTTACGAGACCGTGGCTGATGTGTTCGTGCCAGCGTTCGACAATTTTTTGAGCCATGATGTCGCCTTGATCGGCAGCATCGAAAATTTGGTACGTGGTAATCTCATCCACGTTTTTCGCAAGCGGTGTTTGAGCTTCGGTAACTCCTTCTAAGAGTTCCTGAGCCGTCTGGATAACTCCTCTGCCCGAGCCATAAGCTTCCCAACAATCGAATAATCCACAGGTGCAGAGCCGTTTATTGCCCTGGGCGATTTTAATATGTCCGACTTCACCGGCTGCCCAGTTTGCACCACGGAAGAGCCGGCCGTGTAACACGATACCGCCACCGATACCGGTGCCCAGAGTTACTGTCACGACGCATCGTTTGCGTTTCAATTCATCTATGCGTGCTTCGGCGTAGCCGGCCGCGTTGGCATCGTTTTCGACATGGACTGGAATCCCGAGTTTTGACTCCAAAACCTGTTTCAGTGGAGTCCCCGACCAGCCAGGCAGGTTGCCGGTGCTGCCGATAATTTCCCCGGTGTCACCATTAACGATACCAGCTGTAGCAATCCCAACTCCGACAAAAACATCCTGCTGAAACTTTGAAATAAGTTCCAAAATCCCTTCGATGATGTTTTCCCGTCCTTCGGGAGTTGCGATGCGCTGCGGTTCTGTAATGATCTCGTTGTCTCGGACCGCGGCTGCACGAATGTTGGTGCCGCCCAGATCGATTCCAAGCGCGGGCATGTGAGACTTCGCAATTCTGTCGATCTTGGTCTGGTCTAAACTCTTAGCCTTGCTCATTAGGTGTTCGCTCGGTCTCCAGGATCGGTTAAATTCCGCCCAGTTGACCGTGGTCCGGCGCTCCTTTGAGTACGAGTTTTTCAAATGGAATCGGGGCGCCGTAGAGTAAGTCGAAGCCTACGCGGTTCATTCCGCGAATCATGTCGCGGCTGACGAGAACTTTGAAGTCATCAGGACCGATTGCTGCCGAAATCGACTTTTGGTAGAACAAGCTGCTGTTGAGGTTGTATCCGAGTCCGCCGCCCAGTCTGAGCCATTTGCTGACTTTGATGTCACCGAACAAACTGCAAGAGCGTTGACCCTGAATGAATTGGTCGAACACGAAAGGCGTGCTGCCTCGGGCACCGGATTTGGTGTATGTTCCTTGCAATCTCAAACGATTGAGACGAAGGTCAACCATCGGACCGATTTGTGCAAGTGCACTGCGATCGCCGGTCGAATAGCCTCTAGCCGAAACACCACCGAAGACGTACGCCTTAACGCCGTATTTATCATCGCCAACGTTAATCAGCGGATGCGACATAGCGGTGATTTGTTCTTGTACTTTGAATGCCGAAGTAAACACTGTCGATGTCTGAGTGCCACCGAACAACTGCGCATATTGAGGGTTCAAGTTGATCAACTGCGGGTTATCTTGATAGCCGCCGGCAGAAGTTCTAAATTTCACACCGCTGACAAATGGCACTTTGCTAAACGTATGGTTGTCGACGAATTCCGCAGCCAGTCGTGGTCTGCGATATCCATACATGCCGTCTTCCATGAATTTGTTGATGCCGGCATTGAATCTGAAAGCCTTGCGGATATTGTAAGAGAAGTCCGCCACCATCAAGTGGTTGACTGAACCAGCCGCGATGTTGGTGCGCAATCGTCTGTTGTTAAACGAAACACGTCCGGATAAACCGATACCAGAAGCACCATCTGCGGTTGCTCTCGAACCATCGAGGTTTCTTCCACCGAGCTGAACCATCGGAGACCAACTAAGTACACCGGTCTTACCGATCGCGTAGTTGAACTTCGGTCCAATGTGCATACCACCAATCTGAAGGTTGTTGGTGAGCGATGGTGTAATAGGGAAGGTGATTGAGTTGTCTGACTTTGTGATGTTGGCAGTAAACTTCGGAACTGGAATTTCAAAACTGCCGGCCTGGATCTTGCCACCAAAAACGGTCAGGTTGCCGCCTTCGGTTTTATACTTTTCGTATACCATCTTGCGAGCTTTGAATTTATAAGATGGTTTCGAAGGCAGGTAAGCGTCCGGGTGCTGCTTCTTCGCCTGGACTTCGGCGCCATAGCCGATCGGACCAATCATCGAGTTTCGTTGAATATAAATAGGATCAGGCATGGTCATTTGACCCTTGCGGAATGCAAGACCTTGCTCCGTTCCGTAAGCTTTTCTGGCGACGACAGTGGCGCCATTGACTTCGGTATCAGGATTGGTGATCAGATACTCGTCTTTATTGACTTTGAATTTAAAGGAACTACCTGTGGTGACTTGCCCGGCACGCGTAATGCGAACATTTCCTCTGGCATCGATCTCTTCGCTGTTTTGATCGTAGAGGATCATGTCGGCTTCGAGCTTCGAATCCTGACCGCCGATTAGTGCTACTGCGTTGCCTGTTCCCAGGAATGTGTTTCTCTCCTGGTCATACTCGGTATCGTCGGCAACAATTTGAATGGTGCCCTTTAGAGTGGTGTCGTCATTGATCGCTTCCGATAAACTCGGATCATCTTCGACATCAACTTCAACATCAAACTTATTGGGCGCTTCCTTTAAGATCGAGTTGGGTTCGATCAACGGTGGTCCGTTTTGCGGCGCTACAGTCTTAATTTCAGTGCCGGGCTCGATTATCTCGTCGCTGTCATCAATCGCGGCCTTTGGAGGAGTCGGTTTTGATTCACCACCGGTGGTGGTGCTTTCGGAAGGCGTGGTATCGAGTTTTGGCGTTAACGGCAAAAGCAGAGTTCCACTGGGCGAATCGTTGGAACTTCCAACGGCGCAGATACCGGCCATCGGCAGCCAGAGCTGCAGTGAGCTAGCCAGAGTGACGGCCATCACGCGTTTAACCGTGCGCCTGCCCTGCGATTGCTTTAGTAATTTAGGTCGGTTTCTGCCTGTCATTCAGTCTCCGTCATGCACCAGCTGTGGTTCCACTCAAATTTTAGCGGCTGGCGCTCTATGGCAATCACTACCGCATTGTAGGCTGTGACGACCCTGATTGTCTTCGGTTCCAGTTAATCGTATCGACTTGCAATTATTATTGGCTTCTTATGAATCGCCGAATGGTAAGCGCTTTCAGATGTCAATAATGGCTGACAATAGTACAAGGACGGGATGACTAAGATCAAGGAGAGTAATTTCAGTTACAGCTTTCGTTGATAGTAGGTAATAGAATCGGAACAATTATGATCGCTCAAAACTAAGCCTGGCAAGTGTTTAGGGGCTGTGAATGTCGCCAGAGTGCTAAATGAGAGATTTGTTATCATCAAGATTATAATTAAGTTCAACGTGCGGCCTTACTCTGGCGTTGATTATTCGTTTTAATGGTTCTTACACCATGAATCCATTCGTATTCCAGTCCCCGACGAAAGTGGCCTTCGGCGAGCATATCGCAGCCACCGCATATGAAGTTGTCAAGGATCTTGGCGGCACTCGCCCTCTATTAATTACAGACAAATTTTTGGTCGAAAACCATTTACTCGACAGCGTGATCGAGGGCATTAAATACGGCGGCTGTGAGGATGTGCCCATCTATTCAGACGTTCCGCCGGATTCGGACGTGGATTGCGTCAACAAAGCATCGAGATTTGCGAAGGAAAACGGTTGCGACTGCATCATTGCTGTCGGCGGCGGTTCTGTCATGGATACGGCTAAAGCTACCAATATATGTCTGTCGCTGGGTGGCGACTTGCTGGATTACCAGGGGCTAAACAATATCGAAAACCCGCTGAAACCGCTTGTGGCTATCCCTACGACCGCAGGAACGGGTTCCGAAGTCTCCTACGTGGCTATGATCAAGGACACCAATGATCACAGAAAGATGGTGTTCGGTAGCCGATATCTAGCTCCTGACTCAGCTCTCCTGGATCCTATGCTGATCGTGAGCTTGCCTCCGAAGCTGACTGCCGCTACGGGACTCGATGCTCTTACCCATGCGTTGGAATCTCTGGTAGCCACAATCACTAACTCACCAATTAGTGATGCGCTTGCGATCGAAGCTGCCCGCTTAATTT
>JBGAHZ010000052.1:0-53500 GCA_044225915.1 Obscuribacteraceae bacterium (SeqCode) | reverse complement strand
TGAACTGCTGCAAAATGATTCGAGACTTTTTTCAGAGAAGTGCTTAACGATCCCCCATTTGAATGACCTACGAACGATTTTTTTAGTACACGACAAACGTGTCCTAGCCATTTTTCACAACGATGAAATCATGGCGGACTATCTCAACGACGATGACCGAAAATTTTTGAAAGACAATGTAGTTGAGTCGTATCTCGTTCGAGGACTAAACAATAAAAGGGATGAAGCCTACCGGAACAAAATGGAATGGGTACTGAAACCAAATTTGTTAGGCAAGGGCGAGGGCATCTTGTTCGGACATGCGATGAGTTTAACAGCCTGGCGTGCCGCGCTTGAGGATCCCACTCATAGCGATTATGTGCTGCAGCGATTCGTCAAACAAAAGAAGTTTCCGATATGCATGCAGTCAGGAGGTGAAGTTGCGACTCAGGATTTGAATGTAGTCGGAACCTTATTGTGCTTCGACGATCAACTTTTGGGACCTGGCATATATCGCGCTGGAAAAGGTGATATCGTGAATGTCGCGGGTGGTGGCACGATATTGTTTCCTATGGCGGAGAAACCGAATGCCTGATGCTGAGGACATTTTTGAGTTAGCAAAACACCATCCGTTTTACGCGGAGAGATATCGCGACGCGACAAGTTTTGCGCATGCTCCGACCACGGACAAATCTGAACTGTATCGCGTTATCAACAAAGCATTCGATGAGGATCCATCGTTTCGCAAAAGCATTTATTTGAGTCCGACTGGCGGCAGTACTCCGGATCGGTTGTTATACTTTCCGACCGACATTCAGGATAATGACCTTCAGCGCTCTTTGTTGAGCCCGTACTTGACTGAAGCGAACATATTTACACCCGACACGATTGTTCTCAATCTTTTTGGTAGCAATCAGATGTACCGCGCGCTGGAAATTTTCAACGACTTCGCAGAGCGTGGCAACGCAACAGTTTTGCCTGCCGGTTCTCAGTCCGAAGACAAACTGGCTGTCGAGATCGCTTCGCGTTTTGGAGCTGATTCTCTGCTCGGAAATCCGTCTCGGATTATGCAATTTGCTCGCCACGTGGAATCAAATGCGGTACCACTGCGATTTGAGCACTTAATTTTCGGCGGGGAAACATTGCAAGAGCACAAGGCGGAATTTGTTAGGAGCACCCTTGGAATCAAGCGCATCAGTGGCATTTATGGCTCCGCCGAATCGGGAATCTGGGGATATCAACCAGACGACCTGGAATTGCATTGTTATTTTTACCCTCCTGAAATAATGCACATCGAAATTCTGGAACCAGATGCGGACGGTTTTGGAAAAATGGTTCTAACCAATCTTGTGCGAAAGCGAAACCCTCTGTGTCGGTATGATTGCGGCGATATAGGTCGGATTAAAACGATGAATTACCGGGGACAACAACGACAAGTTTTGGAGTTTAAAGGACGCGCGGAGAATTCGTTTTTCGTCGGGAGCGAATACTTTTGGCTGAGCGATTTCAAAGAACCATTCGAACATCTACTCGACTACCAGATTCTAATTTCGTTTGACGAAGAACAAAAACGAGATCGGATCAAATTCCGCCTGGTCGCTCCCGACCAAAGTTTCATCGACACTTCAAAAGAAAAGATTGAGGGACAAATTAGAAATATAGTCCAGAGTTTGGATTCGTGGTTCACAACGGATATTGAGTTCGTTGAGATGTCGTCGCTTCGACGCAGCAGTACGTCGCAGAAGGTCGTAAGAATTGTTGACGAGCGCAGCTAAATCGTCGCATATTCGCTAACATAGTTTTATGGCAGCGCCCACGAATAGATTGTCTAGAAAGCTGATACCCGACAATTGTCGATTCACTTCGGCCCGCGAATTTTCGATACAAGATTGTCGACGCGCGCTTCTAGACAATGGTATTGCACTAATCTCTCTCGGTGAAACTGCTGACTCCGATGGTGCGGAGATGAAGAAAATCGTCGAGCAGCTTGGCGTTGCCGCGATCCATGATGGTCACGGAACCTGCATCTGGGATGTTCGCTACGACGTGAATGTCGATCAAGAAACCGGCACGCGTTCTCTCACCTCAAAAGAATTTCCACTTCACACTGATGGCTCATTCGAAAACCCGCCACCTGACTTCGTTGCGCTCTATTGCGTCCAGCCAGATAGCAACGGTGGCGGCGAAACACTTTTCTCTGATGCGACAATGATTCGTTCATGTCTCTCAAAAGAATTTCTCGATGTTTTGCGCAATCATGAGTTTAAACTGCGAGTGCCTGCTGAATTCTTCAAAGGTCAAGACACTGTTGCCACCACGCTTTTGGATTCAGATGGAAATTTTCGTTTTCGAAAAGACATCATCATTCTCGACAGCTGTGCACCGCATATAGTGCAAGCAGTCGAAGAACTTGATCGACTAATTAATTCGCCGGAGCACCTCCAGGGTATTCATCTCGAAAAAGGCCAGATTGTTATTTTCGACAACGGGAGATTCTTCCATGGTCGCAGAAAAATAAACGACAAACGCCGCCACCTCAAGCGTATGTGGTTTCACCTCAAAACCGAAATCTAGCGCTGCTAACTAAACCGAATGGCAATAATTGCCACGATACCGATCGTTTCCTATATAAAAGGACCGGAGTTGAAAACGGTATTCCTGTCGCCACATAGATTGGCAATAAACCGATGACAGACCCAAATCCGCCACTGGCTGGGGCTCAATATCAAAATGCTCCAACCCCTGAGACCGCCCAGGACATTTAATGTAGAAATTTCAGGTCGCGTTCAGATGTTATAAGTTTGCGATAATTCGCTGCTAAATTGTATCCATGGACGACACGAGTGAATCGAGTCGAAGGCGGAGGATACGGCAAATGATGTTGAATTCGAATCTGAGCAGTGCAAAAGCGTTGAGAGAGACCTTCCTTAATAAGATGGCTCAAGTGGTTGCCTCGACGGCGCCATCGATGACCGACGAAGAGACACGCCTCGGACAATTACTAGTCAGCACAGGCAACCTTTCCGAGGCTTCGCTGAAAAAGAGCCTCGAGCTTGCCGGCTCAGTCAAACTCCCTCTCGGCGTCGTTTTGTTGATGAACGGCATGATCAGACCCGAAACCATCGACCGCGCCGTGCACCTTCAGTCGATGATCCACCGTGGTTTGCCACCGAGCTTCGCTCGCATCATCATGAGATACGCATCAGTCGCCGACGTCTCGGCTGACGAAGCACTGCAAGATTTCTCAATGGATAACGAAAAAAGTGCATTGGACTGCTGGCTGGCGCAAGTGGTAATGGCTGCAGACATCCTCACCTTCGAACAAATCGACGACATCAGAATGCGCGCTCGCAAGGCAGATGTTTCGTGGGCAAGATATGCAACCGAGCAGGGCATTCTCTCGATGGCAGTTCTCTCCGCCGCAATGCATGCAGTAGTCTTGATGGACTTGAACGAACTCGCTTACAGTGACGCAGTTGCCCTCGTCAGAGCAGTTGCTTCCAAACCAAGCGCCATGTCTGTACTGCTCAGAGTGCATGTTCCAAAACACACCTTCGACGCAGCGACAATCAATCTACCAGCCCTTCTTTACGCTTCGGATGTACTCTCCGAGCGCGATGCTCTCGATTTGCTCTCGCTTTCTCACAAAAGAAAATGCGATCCTTTCGAGCTCATCTATACCAATGGTCTGTTGTCCAATGTTCAATACGATCTCGCAGTTACCGTCAGCGAAATGATTAGCAAAGGCATGCCGCTTCGAGCAGCAATGGCAAGAATGAAAGCGAGTGACACCCGCACACTAGAGCGCGACATGCGCGCCAAATGGCAACTCGCAGCAACCGCATAAATTTAATTTGGTTCAGTGCAAACGATTGCAGCGATGAGTTGACGCCCCCAACCGTTCAACAATCGCTGCGATTACGTTGCCGTTCACACAGAAACACAGATGAAGGTACATCTTGGTCACGCAATATGGTGACAATGCTTTCTGAACAACCGATTTTTTAGGTTGCTCCTTACCAGATGGCATTGCCCATGCCCAAAAACACAATCACCCAAGAAACCGTCAAACTCGTGGCGGCCAAGACTTGCCTGACATGCGGGCGAGAGTTTGTCGCCGACTCCGAGCACACCTTTTGTCCAGACGATCAGACATTACTTTGTCCCTCCGTCGTCGGCTCGGACATCGGAATGAGAATTGGAAACTACGAGTTGGTTTCCAAAATCGGCGAGGGAAGTTCCGGACAGGTGTTCATCGCGACGCACACCACCACTGGCGGGAAAGCGGCGGCGAAACTTTTAAAGCTCAATCTTTTGTCTGACCCATCCGCGGTCAAGCGCTTCCAGCAAGAAGCGGAAGCGATAAGCTCGCTGGTCCATCCGAATATAGCTTCGATTTATGAATTTGGCGTGCTTCCTGATGGAAGACCGTTCATCATCATGGAATACGCAGGTTCAACTACGCTCGCTGATGTTTTAAACCAACGACGATCATTCGAGTCTAAACAAGCCAATGAGATTTTCGTACAAATTGTAGATGCGCTGAAAGCCGCTCATCATGCCGGCATCCTTCACCGTGATATCAAGCCAAGCAACATAATCCTCGATGATCGAAACAATGTGAAAGTAATCGATTTCGGCATTGCGAAAATCAACGGGATCGAAACCACTGTCACGATGACACGCACTGGAGCAACTGTCGGAACTCCAGCGTACATGAGTCCGGAGCAGTGTCTCGGCGGCAAACTGGATGCGCGATCGGATATTTACTCACTTGGCTGTTTGATGTTCGAGTGTCTCTCGGGGAAGAAAGTTTTTTCATCGGAAAACGCTTTTCTCTGCATGAATCAACATTCGTTTGACGAGGCACCATCACTCTCCAAGCTCGTTAACGGTTTGCCCGAACTATTGATGTCAGCAGTGATGATTTGTCTCCACAAATCTCCGGAGCATAGATTCCAATCCATGAGCGAGTTGAAATCTGTGCTGGCAGCGGTTTCCGATAAGCGGACAAAAACACAATTGACAGCTCACTCGACTTTGTTGAAATGCTTTTTAAGGAGAAGTAAACGCTCAAATACTGGAAGCAGCCCACAAGAAGCCGGTTCCAATAAACGCTCCACAATCGAGTGGACGACTGCAGGAGTGGTGGCACTTGCAACCATCGCTGCGATTGTTTACTTCGAGATGCCACAGCATCAAGCTGAAAAATATATCGTTCCAGCACCTTCAAAACCGCCTGCAGAACCGTCTACGGGAATACCGGCACTAGATCCGGACTCGGTTCGCTTACTAAAGAAATTTGCCGACATTGAAAAAGAAATTGCCAGGCTCAAATCTGAAAATCAGAATTCTGCTGCGGAGAAAATGAGTGCGGAACTCAACAAATACAAAACTATGATGTCGACTGGGAAGCTCGGAAGCCCAGCATATAAAGGAACCGAAGTCCACTCGATTACCGTGCAAAAAGGATATGGCGGAATTGGCAGTTACCGCTACGGTCAACCAATTCCCGGTACAACAACTGTCGATGTCAATTACACCAGCAATCCGATTATTTTGACTCTAAATGCTGAGCAACCGGTTGAGTGGACGATTAACACTGCACCTGGTGTGAAAATAAAACAAATAATTCTGTCAGGACCTGATCCCAAGTCCGTAAATAAACCTCAGTCAGACACCAGAGTTACAGCCAATAAGCCTGACCAGCAGGACAACGAGGTGTTTTTGCCCTACGCCGCGCACCCTGAAGATCTGAATTTTGAACGAGTAAGTAAGATCGCGAGTCAGGAATTAGGCGCAAAGTTGGTCACTGCGCAGAGCTCCGAAGACTCTCGCGCGTCCATCGTAGTCGGAACCGAAAGTAATCGCTGGCGCGCGCAATATGTCGCTTGGCAGCAGACTTTCAAAGCCGTAAATCTCGGGATAAAATTCATTGCCGGACGATCTTCATAAGCGACCTTCGACGGCGCGTTGCCAGCCCCTCTAATTCTGGCTTCCGCAAAGCAAGTTGGCACTTTCAGTCCATACGGTCCAGTGAGAGATCAACGTTCAAAAAAATCGAGAACATGGTTTTCTTCGATGCTATCTCGGTCGTCAATCCTGAAAACGGAAAGAAGCTCTGGTACCTACTGAGCGACGGTCGGGATGGAGATTCAAACCAGCCCGTTTTGGGACTCTACGATCCTGACAAAAATCAGCTGACCTCACTGTTTGGAACCAAAGATCCAAACAATCGGGTTTGGTGGTCCTATCGTAGTATCACATATGACACCAGGCGAAACTCGCTGATTATTCTCGCGCCAGCCGGTGATGTTCCATTTTTGCAATTCGATCTGGCGACAGGAACTTTGTCTCCTTATGGTGGCGCCATGCCTTACGGCGAAGAGTTGTATGCGATCACTTATAGCTCGGACGACGACACAACTTATGCACTAACAACTAATCTGCTCGAGTCACCGTACCACATGTACCTCTGTCAATTCCGTGATGGTGTGATGAAAAAAACTATCCCATTATCGAAGGATTTTTTCGATGTGCAAACACTGTCAATGTGCAAAGTTCAGCTGCGTTCGGTCGGCGAATATGTAATTGCAGTGGTTGGGAACGAAAACATAAGTCCAGACGATGTTAACTACCGCGGTCCCACTTGCGCCGTAATTGAGAAGTCGACAGGCCGTGTGGTGTATTCGGGTGAGATGAAGCGATAGTCACACGGAGGAGGCGGTTGACAGCAGCGTTCTGAGCGAAGAGTTTGTACAGGAATCATCACCTATCCAATTGAAACTCCGAGAAATGGATAAAGAAAAAACCGATTCTCTACTCCAAAAAGAACAGATCAATCTTCGTATCCACACGAAGGTTTGTCCCACCTGCAACGAGCACTTTGATGATGATGATGATGATGAACACACCGTTTGTCCGGTCGACAAGAGTCTTTTGTGTCCAGTAGGAAAGGATTCATTAATCGGTCAAAAAGTCTCAAACTTCGAAATTACATCACGGATAGGGTCCGGCAGTTCGTCGAATGTTTATCTCGCTACAGCGACGGAAAGCGCGCTACCATCGAATTCTGCGTTATTCAAAACAGGAACCGTGGCGATCAAAGTTTTAGACGCCAATCTGCTTTCTGATCCGACTGCGTTAAAACGGTTTCAACGCGAAGCACAGCTTGTGAGTCAGCTCAACCATCCGCAAATCGCATCCGTTCAGGATTTCGGAGTATTACCCGATGGGCGACCTTACTTGATTTTGGAATACGTCCGCGGTGAAACACTCAAGGAGTTTCTCGAAAAGAATAAGAAATTCTCTCCGGCAGATTCAATACCCGTGTTCGGCGACATCATTGATGCGGTGGAAGCGGCGCACGATGCCGGCATTTTTCACCGGGACATCAAGCCGAGCAATATAATAATCGACGCCAAAGGCAGAGCGAAAGTTTTAGACTTCGGAATCGCCAAGGTAATCGGACTAGAAGATACTACCTCCGTCACTTTAACCGGTGCCTCAGTTGGCACACCGGCTTACATGAGCCCGGAGCAATGCCTCGGAAAGGAGCAAGACGCTCGATCGGATATCTACTCAATCGGATGTGTGATGTATGAATGTCTTACCGGAAGCAAAGTTTTTCCCGCGGAAAATGCGTTTAGTTGCATGCGCCAACATTCATTTTACGAACCGACAGAACTATCCAAAGTTGCAACTGGTGTTCCGGAACCGATTGCGGCAACAGTAATGAGATGCCTGGAAAAGGACCCGAATGAGCGGTTTCAAACGCTGGCAGATCTCAAACGAGCGCTGCTCGGAGACATCACTACTAAGCAAACCAGGCGAAAAATAAATAGCACGACTTCAAACCCGAGTGGCAAGTCACCAACGCAGACGAATCGGTTGGCACTATATTTAATACCAATACTGTTATTGGCTTTTGTTGCTGTAATTCTGAAGGTAACCCATCAGCGACCGGCTAATGCTCCCGCGATAGTCGATCCGCCGAAACTGCCCGTAACAGGTTTTTTGCGACAGGTTGTATCACAACCAGACCCTATGACACCAGAACAGTACGGTCAACTGTTATCAAATTTCCATGACTTCAAGTTTGACGGTTTGTGGACCAAGGCTAGAAACATAACATTCGATCCGACCGACCAGGCTGTCGGTCAAATCGCGCCGAATGGAACATTCACCGAAGCACATTCCATCAATTTGCCAGTCTTCGCAGGTGTTAGAAAATCTGACAGTCCTGAGGCATCGTGGTTTTTACTAGCTCGCGATGGGCTAGTCCGGTATGATTCGGAGAGCAAGATGGCCGTCTCTGTTCCGTTGCCGAAAGAAATGACGGAAAGACTGTTCTGTACTGGTATTACTCGCGACACCAAGCACAATCGCATTCTTGTAACGAGCAATCACTTCTCGAAGAACAGCAACCTGGTGGAGTACACAGTGCTGCTGGCGTACGATCTGACGACAAGCAAGTGGTCTGAAGTGGCTAGAATCCAGAACCTTGCGCTCTACGGTCTGGGGTACTCTCCCTCTGATGACGCGATCTATACGCTTGGTTTTGTAACTACCGAATCAGGTGGTCTAAACTCCGGAGCGATCTGCAAGCTCGGCACAAATGGTGACATTCTAGAAATGATGCTGCCATCAAAAGACTTTAACGCACTCATGACGTCACAGCCACCATACACGCAACTAGCTGTCTATGACCGCTTTCTGGTTGTTACCCTTGAAGGGCATCAGATTCTGATCTTCGATCGACACAGTGGGCAGTTATACAGTAACCCAGAACATCGGTCACGTCGACCCTGACATATCAACAATCAAGTTGTCTGTTCCAGTTTATAACCGACACCATATACGGTGGTGATGATGGACGGATGACCATCGCGATCGATCTTCTCACGAAGACGTTGCATGCAAGTTCTCACAGCCTGGGGCGAGGCTTCCGACTCCGATACCCAAACACGATTGAGAATGTCATTGTTGCTGAACACCTGGTTTGGATTTCGCATGAAAAATTCCAAAAGCGTAAACTCTTTGGGTTTCAAATCAACCTTCTTTCCTGCGAGGAAAACCTCGTGGGAGATAGGATCCAACTCCAGATCGGAAATCTTCAAACGTGTCGGAGCCAGTTGCGGTGGTCGCCTGAGAACCGCACGCACACGAGCTACCAGCTCTCTGGCATTGAATGGTTTCGTCAGGTAATCGTCGGCGCCGGCGTTGAGACCGGCCTCCTTATCATCGATTGTGCGCTTTCCGGTGAGCATGATAATTGGAGTACTGCCGCCCATGCTGCGATACTTTTCACAGACATCGAGACCACTCTGCTCGGGCAATCCGACATCGAGCAAAATCAAGTCGTAGTTGTACAGGCGCAGACGATCGGACGCTTCGTTGCCGGAAGCAACAACCTCCACGTCATAATGATCGAGCTTGAGACAATCCTCAATCAATCCCGATACGAATTCATCGTCTTCGACTACTAAAACCTTGACCATGGCAAAACACGTACAACCTGATGAAGCGCTAGTTTAACATACTAGCCGGAACGCATGATTTCCGCTTCGTGGGACCCCTGTTTTCGCTCGAGCAGCTTTCGCAACTCCGGCGACTTTTCCAGCTCAGGATCGTCCTTAACAACTGCAATTGCAGTGTTTCTAGCCTCTTCCAAAATTCGTGCATCTTTGACGAGGTCAGCCAAAATCAAATCGGGCAATCCGCTCTGACGATAGCCGAGAAACTCACCGGGGCCGCGCAGTTCAAGGTCCTTTTCAGCGATGACGAAACCGTCATTTGTCAGGGTCATAATCTCAAGCCGCTCTTGCGTGGTCGGACTCTTCGAATCTGAAATCAAGAAACAAAATGATTGATCGGCACCGCGTCCCACCCGACCACGCAATTGGTGTAATTGGGAAAGACCGAAACGATCGGCATTCTCAATCACCATGACAGAAGCGTTTGGAACATCGACGCCGACTTCGATTACCGTAGTCGAGACCAGAACTTGAAATTCCTGTTTTCGAAAACGGTCCATGACCTCATCTTTTTCCTGCGCCTTGAGCTTACCGTGCATCAATCCGAAGGTCAGTCGTCCCTCGAATTCCTTACACAATCTCTCGTATTCTTTGGTTGCCGCCTTCGCGGCGAGGCTTTCCGACTCGTCGATCAAAGGATAGACGACATATGCCTGCCGTCCTTTTTCAATTTCTTTGAGAATAAAATTCCAGAGGTCGTCACGCTGACTCGGTCTGCCCACGCGCGTCTTGACTGGTTTTCTACCCGGTGGCAATTCATCGATTTCCGAAACATCGAGATCACCATGCATTGTCATCGCTAGTGTCCGCGGAATTGGAGTCGCGGTCATGGTGAGCAGTTCCGGGCTCAAGCTCTTTGCTTTGAGACGTGCCCGTTGCTTCACACCAAAGCGGTGTTGTTCGTCAATGATAATCAAACCGAGATTCGGAAACTCGACATCATCCTCAAGAAGAGCATGTGTTCCGACTGCGATATGAACCTGACCGGAGGCAATTTCCTGGCGGACCAGTCGACGTTCTTTTACGCCGTGCTTGCCGAGCACGAGTGCGCAGCGCAATCCAAGCGGGGTGAGCAAGCGCTGGAATTGCCGGAAGTGCTGCTCAGCAAGAATTTCTGTTGGTGCCATCATCGCAGCCTGGAATCCGTTTTCGATCGCAATAATGCAGGCAAGAAGCGCAACTACGGTTTTACCGGAGCCAACGTCGCCCTGGACGAGTCGATGCATAGGTTTCGATGAAGCGAGGTCGCGAGTGATTTCACCGAATACTCGCTCTTGTGCACCAGTCAGCTTAAATGGCAGCGAGTCGAGAAGCTCCTTCACAAGCCCTTCTTCCGAGCATTTAAGAGCAAGAACATTTTCGAGCTGATTGTCAAACTTATATCGACGATGGGCAAGCTGCAATTGAATCGAAAAGAGTTCGTCAAAAACGAGCCTGCGTCGAGCTTCGTCTTTCTGGTCGACCTTATCAGGGAAGTGAATTCCGCGCAAAGCATCGGTCAGCTCCATCAGACCAAGCTGATCGCGCAAATCTTCTGGAAGAGGATCCTTGATTTGCGGTGAATAGCTTTCGAGCGCGTTATACATGATCGTGCGCAAGTAACGCAACGAAAGCCCTTCGGTGAGTGGATAGACCGGCACAAGTCGACCGGCATGAATGCTTGCCGGTTGATCCTCTTCTCCATCGGAAACCATGCTGAGAATTTCTACTTCCGAATTCTTTAGCGCCAGCTTTCCTTTGTATTGGTCTAGTTCGACAATGCCAGAGGCGAGTACCTGAGCACCTTTCGGATATTGTTCTTTTAAACGATCCAACAGGTATTTGTTCGACTTTCCGCCGACGAATTTCGTGATTGTGATAATTCCGGTGTTGTCCGAAATCGTCACTGTAAGAATTGAAACGTTGCGATTTCGTGATTGATACGCATTAACTGTGCGTATGAAGCCGAAGATTGATACTTCTTGTCCTTCTTGAAGATCGCGAATCAACAGCCGATTTTGAAAATCAAGATGCCTCCGCGGGTAGTGGCGCAACAGTTCCGCCACCGTGACGATTCCCATTTTGCTGAGCACTGATGCTAGCTTCGGTCCCACGCCTTTAACGAACTGGACGTTTACTTCTTCGGGGTCTTTCGACTTGTTATCTCCGCGGGACTGAGATACTTCCGGTGCCGGGTTCTGTTGAGAATTTTTGGATGGCGATTGACCATTTCCTTGCTTAGCACTGCGCGATGAAGGCGGATTGTTTTGTTTCGCACCCGACATATCTTCGCTTGAACTTCGACCATCCCTGGCAGCCAAACTGTGTGCGCCGACAGCCGGATTTCCCGTACCCGGTCTTCCACCAGTCGCCGAATCGACTTTTGCATTAGGCTCGACGTTGCCTTTTTGCAATTCGCGGATATCAACCGGCTGTCCATTTATCATCGGAGTAATTCGAACACCAAGCCCTTTCAGTGTTCCATATCCGCCTTGAGACGCCGTATTAGCCCCGGCTCGTTCGACTCCCGGCCGACCGGCTTCCATACCGGTAGTTCCACTGGCGCCACTAACCGCGACACCACTTCCTGCCAACTCGCTTTCATCATTTTCAACGTGCTCGTCGATAAATTCCTTCTCGCTGCCGCCCACCTCGCCTGTCTCAGCCGGTTGCTCTGCCTTGCGAGCCTCCATTAGCAAATCGAGGTGCGGTTCCAGCAACTCATCAGCACGTTTGATTATGGACATGCGCGTCCCGACATCTGAATGCGCGTACTGACGAAACAAACCGCGAAGTGTCAACCAGGTCGAATCGAGTGGATATCTCTTGGATAACCCAGCCGAAGTTTGTCTCATAAATTGTGAAAATGTGGTCTTTCGTCCGTGAAAATCCGAATAGCGCGAACGGCGTTCCAAATTAAGCGCCTTGCGCATAGCTACGACAAGAGCGTCTTTATTGGGTCTACCTTGTCCGACTATCGGGCTCACTGCGTCTCAATCTCAGCGAAAGTCTGTTCGATTTATACAGTAAAAGATTGGAGTGAGGAATGCCAGTGATCGAATTTAAACTGGGTCGAATAAAGCATATCGATCGAATAGCGAATTCAAAAAACGCATCACGATCACAACAATCGCGGGCGATTTAAACGCAAAGGGGCATAATGTCGGGAGGAATTGAAACAAAACCATGACTGCCGCGCCCGAAAAGTGTCCCAAGTGCTACCTGCCGAAGAATCCTAAAGGCTCCGGCAGCCTTACCCAATGGCTTTCCAGCTGTGCCTGCGACAGACTGCCCGTCGAGCCGCCGGAACAAAAAGACGACGCAGTCGTGCAATTGTGCAAGGTCTGCGGGAAGCGCGCCCGTGAGGGCCGGGTCGGATCTTTCACTCAATTTATTTTCCGTTATGATTTGTGTGCCTGCGAATCGCCGGTTTTCGCAGGGAAAGCAGCCGCAGTCGCGCCGCCGGAGTTGTTTGATCCAGGCGAACCGTTTGACGACTCAGAAGAAGAGGTACCGGTAGATGCAACCGATTTCCCGGTTGATCGCTATAAGCCGATTGAGCTGAAAGGCAAAGGCGCCAGTGGTTCGGTATACGTCTGTCGGGACCGATTTCTAAATAAGAAAGTCGCCGTAAAAATATTGCACCGGCTGGGCAAAGCCGATGTGTTAGCTTTTCAACATGAAGCGCAGGTTCTGAGCAAATTAGAACATCCCAACATCGTAAAGCTGATGGATTTCGGTATCACGGGCGGTGGCAGTCCTTACATGGTACTGGAATACACCGATGGAATAAGTCTGCAAACTCGATTGGAAACAGACGGTCCGCTCACGTGGAAGGAAACAAGGGGTGTATTTGCTCAGCTCGCAGATGTGCTGATTTACTGCCACGAGCGAAAGGTTTTTCACAGAGACTTAAAGCCGGAAAACATCCTATTCGTAAATCAAAATGGTCAAGTTACGGTGAAACTTATCGACTTCGGCATAGCATTGGTAAAGCAGGACGTGCCTGGTGGCGGAGTTGAAAATACACTGGCTGGAACACCTTCGTACATGCCACCAGATCAAGCACTTGGACTGGAGTATGACGCTCGCTCGGAAATTTACTCCCTGGGCTGTGTTGCCTATGAGGCGCTTACCGGACACCCCCCGTTTGTCGCTGACACTGCGATCGAACTTATGTCTATGCACGTCAACAACACAGCGCCGCCTCTTTCATCATTTACAAATGCCGATATGACACAGGCGGAAGCATTTTTAGCAAAGTGTCTGGCGAAAAAACCTAACGACCGTTTCTTTTCCATGAAGCGCGTTGTCGAAGCTCTGATGAAGGCAGATTTGCAAGAACGTGTTGCGGCGTCGGAAGATCGCAAAGACTCGGACCTTACAACTCCAATACCGTTACCGTCTGCGATACCACCTACGGTGCCGTCCGCTAATACTAGAACGAGAATAACGATCTTCCTTACAGTGCTATTGGCGCTTGGGATGGGAGTCCTCGCAGTTATCCAGCTTGCTCGCACGCCGGCGATGAAGGTAGAGAATCAGCCGGTGGAAACCTACAAAGCCGAAACGAAAGTAACAAAAGAACGCGAACCCTTTACCCTGGAAGAAACCAAGCCCGGAACCTTTATGGCGAGCGGCACTATCGACGAAGCCGCGCTCATGCAAATCGAGAAAAAGAAGGTAAGAAAACTGCAGATTTCACCGTCCGCCGAGGTCGACTGGAAGCTGCTTCCGATGCTGGCCGACGCGCGGATTAACGACCTGAATCTTCATTTCACACAGGTCAATGATGATGCACTTCAATATTTAGTACCACTCCGCTTCCTTCGGCACTTGAACTTGTCCGAGACGAAAATTACAGATGATGGTGTAAAAACTATCTCCTCGATTCGACACATGAAAGTTCTAGTTTTATCCAATACGGCCGTGACGGGCGCATGCCTGAAATACCTGCGCAAAAGCCGTTTCCTGATACATCTATTCATTTCCGGCATACATGGTCTTACTCCTGAAGATCTTGCAGTTCTTACTGCTTTGCCAGACCTTAATAAGCTGGACGTCTCGAATAATCCAATCGGAGATGAAGGCGCAAAAATAGTCAGTCGCATGAGTTTAAACAATTTGGAAATGAACGATTGCGGTCTCACCGACCAGGGAATCAGCTACCTGAGCAGCGCGCCTTTGGTCATTCTCGCCATCGGCGGCAATCCAAAACTAACTAATCACTCGTTGGAAATTATCCAAACTTTCAAGACGCTGAAAGTATTGCGTATCATCGGAGTTCCTCAAATCAGCGAAAAAGCGATTCGCACGCTCCAGCAAAACCGACCAGACCTGCTCATTCTCCGAGAATCCGAATATCAAATGCGCGGCAGCAAGCTGGAAGAATTGCTCGATACCGACAGTAACGATACACTCTTCAAACAGGCCTATCCCGAGCTGTAGTCAAAAGCGCGATTACCATTTTTAGAAAAACACATAATCAGTAGCGTTCAAAACTGAGAGGGCAGAACAGAACAAAATAGACGATCGAACTAGAAGCAAAGGCATCCGTTGAACTATCACCAATGACGACCGAAGAAATTTGTCCAAAATGCAAAATGTCGAAGTACTCGAAGAGTACCGGCAGTATGACGGAATGGATTGCCACATGCCGATGCGATATCGTAACGCCGGCATCCGAAGATCAGACGAAAACAGTAAATCTTTGCACGACGTGTGGAAAACGAATCAACCAGGGACGTGTCGGATCGTTTACTCAATTCATCTTCAGATTCGATCTTTGCTCGTGCGCAAAACCATCATGGCTGCCGGCTGCAGCTGCTCCGAACGACATTCTCGACTCTGCGGCCGGGTTGCTGCCAGATTACGACGATGACATTGAAAACGAGATCGAAATCGATCAGTCATTGGCGTTCGACTCGGATTCTTTTCCTGTCGATCGGTACAAACCACTAAAGGTGCTTGGCTCTGGCGCCGGCGGTGTTGTTTATCTCTGCCGCGATTTGTTGCTCAAAAAACTTGTTGCACTAAAGACACTGCACGCTCTCGTGGGTGAACAACTAGTAGCGTTTCAAAACGAAGCCAGACTGTTAAGCAAGCTTGACCATCCCAACATCGTACGAATTCTCGATTTCGGCGTCACCAAGGGTGGTGCGCCATACATGGTGCTCGAAAATTCGTCCGGTACAAATTTAGCCGCTGCAATCCAAGCCAATGAAACCCTCTCCGCCAGTTCAGTGAAGCAGATCTTCGTCGCACTCGCCGACGCTCTCATCTACTGTCACGAACGCGGTATATTCCACCGCGACCTGAAGCCGGAGAACATCTTATTCACGAAGGTTGTCGGGAAATCAACGACCGTTCAGCTAATCGATTTCGGAATCGCAACAGTCGGCAGTCAACAAAAAACACACTTCGATGGACGTGAACTAGTCGGCACACCTTTATACATGCCGCCGGATCAGATGCTTGGTCTCACATACGATTGCCGATCAGAAATATACTCGCTCGGTTGTGTCATGTTTGAAGCGTTGACCGGACGCCCCGTTTTCAGTGGCGACTCGGTGTTCGAGATTCTGACTAAGCACGCGACCGAACCACCGCCGATAGCGGCTCTCGCGGACTTTGCAGTACCAGAGTACATCCAAGACATTGTCAAAATCTGCTTATCGAAAGAGCGCGAAGATCGATATCAAACCATGCAGGAACTTAAAACGGCGCTTTCGGCAACGCCTGATTATTCCGATCTGGCAGCTACTCTGCCCTTATCAGGATTGGTCGAAGGCGAGGAGCAATCAGCTCCTGCTGATGTTCAAAAGCAATTGAATGCAACGGCAAATAATCGAGTAAAAATTGCGATTCTTTCGTGCGCACTTCTAGGCGGCTCTGCCCTGGCTGTTTCTGCTTTCATGACAAAAACCGAAGAGCCCATCAAGAAACCAACTATTGAGACTAAGAAGAAAGACCGAGTCAAGCGTGAAAAAACATACCGAATAATACCCACCGGCTCCTTCATCCAGATAAGCGGTGACGATATCACCAGGGAGGCTTTTGTTGAGCTTGCCAAAATTTGTCAGCCGGGTTCTTCTGAAAGGAGTTATTCCGTACTCTTCGAAAACGAGCCTCAGAAGGTCGATTGGAGCGCGCTAGACGAACTGAAATACTCTCAGATACACAGCATTATGGTGCAAAGGACTTCCTTCAGTGACAACGAATGTGAAACTATCGCGCAATTTCCACACCTGGCAAAAATCGACGCGCGGTGGACAAAAGTAACCAACGTCGGTATTGAAAAGCTGACTCATTCGAAATCACTCGTTCAATTTTTGCTGTCGGGTAATAATGCAACTTGCGATTGTCTTCAGTATTTCAAAAATGCCCCGAATACTACGTGTCTCGAGATTGACGGATTCCCTCTCGTTAAGTTGAGCAATCTGGATGTGATTCCACGACTCAACATACTGGTACAGTTGAACATCGGTCACGTCAATTTGGGAGATCAGGGCTTACGAATTTTATGCAAATCGAAACACCTCAACGATCTAAACCTAAGTAATTGCGGTATTACCGATAGTGGCACGCAGTTTCTGGAAGGAACACCAATCGAGGTGCTCACGTTGTCCGACGCAGCGATAACGGACAAGTCGATTGCTCATCTAATCAAAATGCCAAAACTCAACCGCCTGGTACTTGGAAGAGACACAGAAATTTCCGCCGCAGCCGAAAAACGTTTACAGGCGGCGAAGCCTGCAGTGAAAGTAAGGCGCGGAGTAATCGTGCGCGCAAAGATCGAGGACGCGCTCAAAGAGAGTATGCCGGATATTCAATCGTTCGACTCGGAATTTTTTAGTTCCACCGGAGAACAACTTTCTGACCCTAACGGCGGTTTCTAATGAAAGAAATTTGCCGACGGTGCAAAAGATCTAAGTACCAGAAAGGTTCTGGCAGCCTCACTGACTGGATTACCTGTTGCCGTTGCGACCTCAAGTCGGCCGACCTCGAACAGGGATCTACGGTCAATTTCTGCAGCACGTGTGGAAAACGAATTCGCGAAGGTCGAAGCGGATCGCTCACGCAGTTTATTTTTCGTTTCGATCTCTGCTCGTGTGATAAACCTGCCTGGTTACCAACACCGCTCCCCCCAATCGAAGAAGAGACCGAGCACCCGCAATTAGAGGAAAACGAGCAGACTCTCAATTTCAATCCCGATTTGTTTCCAATCGAGCGGTACAAGCCCATATCGGTGTTGTCTGAGGGAGCCAATGAGGGCGCGTATGTTTGCAGAGACGTAATTTTAAACAAGCTGGTAGCAGTGAAAATTATTCACTCCGCACCAGCAGAAAAACTGGTCGCGTTTCAAAACGAAGCCAAAAGACTCAGCAAACTGGATGCATCCGAGAGCGATAGAATCCTTGATTTTGGCGCCACTAAATCCGGTGCCTATCAAGTACTAGAAGTACGGCGAGAAAAACCAGATTCGACTAACGCCAAGAACATCCTGAAAGCCGAAGGCAAACATGACAAAGCGCTTGAAGGCGATGGAGAGGGGAATTACGGCGATTCCTCCGAGAAGGAATCCTCATCGTATAGCCATTCACTCGACAGCGTTTTGAATTCGATCAAACCCACCGCGTTTCAATCAGTAGCGGTGACTAAAAAATCTCGTGCGAGTGTAGTCACTTTCAGCGTGGTGGCAGTGGCGATACTAGCAGCCGCATCAGCCATCTTCATCAGTCGCGTAGACACCGCCCAGAAGCCCGTGGGCACGAAGACATCCGCTATGCTGATTCCCATCAACCACCCGGATGAGAAATCGTCGTATCACGTAAAAAGAGTAGGCAATACCTTTTGGATGTCCGGCGATCGGATCACTCGAAAAGCGTTCGAAGAAATCGCCGACGATCCAAAGAGTCGAAAGCCGTTTTGCATCTTGTTCGCTAACGACCCTGAGCACATCGAATGGAACGGATTACTCGAGTTGAAATCGCTTCCGCTGGAAGCCTTGAGTGCTGAGCATACATTGATTGGTGACAACGAATGCAAATTGTTATCCAGCTTTGACAGCCTGAAGGGCATCAATGTCACTGCATCAAAAGTGACAAACCGCGGCGTGGATTATATCTGCGATTCAAAGAACATAGACACATTTGTTCTGTCCGGAGCCGATATCACTTCCGCATGCCTCAAGAGCTTTTTAAAAAAGCCGGATCTAGTATCACTGGAATGCGATGGATTGCCCGGACTAACGCTTGAAGACCTGCGGTTTCTAGCTCAATTTAAAAAGCTGCGTCATCTCGCGATCAATCACATTCGATTTGGTGATAACGGGCTGAAGGTAATAGGCACGTTTCCCGCGCTACGTGAACTTGAGGTGAGCGGCTGCGATCTCACTGATAACGGAATCAAGTTCTTAGCAGGCAGCAAAATAAGTTCGCTGGTTATTCCGCACAACACACGAATAACAGATCGATCTATTCCTTACTTCCAAAAGATGCATGACTTAAACCGCTTGCACCTGGGACAACCCACCGGGATCACTGCTGCAGGAGAACGAAGTTTGAGCAAAGTCTTTCCGGGACTAACCATCGACCATGAGACCGGTTTTGGTGCGCGCGTGAGCAATGGCAAGTACACGACCGACGCAATCAAAGGAATTGAACTGCTCGATCCCAGCATGGGCGATCTGGATTTGAAATAACCTTACTGAAGTCTATTGAGAATCAGTTTACTGATTGCTTTCAACGTAGCGAACACGCCGAGACCTTCGGAACCGACGGCTTCGAAACTCGGGACTTGTCGGTTGTTGAGTTCGCGCTCCATACGTTCAATCGGCATGGCGTTTGCCAAGTCGCGTTTGTTGTATTGAAGAACCCATGGAATGTTGTCGAGCGTAAGGCTGTATTCAGCCAAGTTTTCAATCATGTTTTGCAGCGAATCGATGTTGTCTTTGCTACGCATGACGTCGGAGTCTGCGACGAAGATGATACCGTCGACTCCATTCAAGATCAGCTTCCGGCTGGCGTTGTATTCAACCTGACCGGGTACCGTATAAAGCGAAAATCTGGTTTTGAAACCCTGAACGCTACCGAGATCCAATGGGAGGAAATCGAAGAAAAGTGTTCTTTCAGTTTCAGTAGCAAGAGATATCAATTCACCGCGAGTTGTTGGTGCGAGCTGGCTGTGAATATATTTCAAGTTAGTAGTTTTGCCACCAAGACCGGTGCCATAGTAAACAATTTTGCAGTTGATTTCTCGAGCCGCGTAATTTACGAGTGCCATGTATTCAACAGATCCCTAAGTTTTTCACTATCGTCTCGCTTTCCTACCGAAGAAAGAAATCAAGCGGCAGTGCTGCACCCACTGAATTGATACCACGATTTAGAGGCCATTAGTAGTGATGTTTTATCATCAATTTCAATTGTTACTAAAGTGCCACGTGTGGGGGTGTCGATCAGCAATTCTACTTGAGAACAGCTAAATCCGATTGCCTGACAACGCCAACCATCTTGTTTCCCCCAAAAACAGACTACCATGCCAGGCCAGATATTGGGGGATTATTGTGTCTAATTGTTCTCTATAAGCATTACATTTGACAATAATTGCTTCAGGTAATCCGAGGACGCTGCTACAATGCGCTCTTTGTCTGGAATATCCTGGGCTCCAAGCCTAGCGAAGACAGGCGTACTCAAAAACCCGTCACGCGTTATCGGACGGAGCTATTGAGCCCGCAAAGATGCCCGTCAGCATCTGCGGAATGGTATCGAGTAATCAACAAGTGGAAGGCTTCTAATGGCTAAGCGTTGTGATGTTTGCGGCAAGGGACCGATTGTAGGTAGAAACTACACCTTCCTGCGGTCGCACTATAACCCGCATAACAAGCGGCGTTGGCTCCCAAATTTGCAATCAGTTCGCGCCCGAATCAATAACACGATTCAGCGCATGAAGGTTTGCACTTCGTGCTTGAAACGCGGCAAAATCTCCCGCGCTCTCTAAGCGGAGACCATCGCAATATGGGGTGAGGCGACTCGTTCGCCTCCATGGACGGATCTATTCAGGTCCGTCCTTTTGACGCGTTGACAACATCTTGTCACCCTCGGTCAAAATTCGCTAATTGAGATTATTCTCGAAATTTTACGTGGAAATTTATCGACCACTTTACTTTTGATATTTCGAAGACATTCGTCCGAAAACTCAATTTTGTCGACCGTTGTCAATCGGACTTCCGCCCGCCGGTTAAATCCCAAACTTTGTCCTTTAAATCGAGCATTTCTCGAAAAATAAATTCCAGATTGTGGGACAAAACCGCACAATTGCTGGAGTTGAGCGCGAAGTCATGAGATTGGACTATTTACCAGCCAAGTCAAGCAGACGATCTTTGCCAACGTAATAAAATTCATTGCAAAAATGACAACGGCCTTCCGCCTGGCCATCCTCTTCCGCCATGGAAATCAAGTCACTTGCCGGCAGAATTTTGAGCGCCTCAACAAATCTCTCGCTGCTGCATTTGCAGTGAAAAGAAACGGGCTCCACTTCCGTGAGAGCCCGAATTTCAAAGCCACTTAAAACGCGTTTGAGGATATTCTCCAAACTCATGCCGCGGCGCATGAGGAACGTAAACGTTCCAAACGTCGTGATGTTGTTTTCAATCTGGCAGATGGTCTCTTCCGTGTGGTCCGGTAATAGTTGAACTATGAGCCCGCCAGCGGCTTCAACGCCCGACTTGGAGAGGTGTGTACCGACCACCACAATCGAGCCGGCTTGGTCGGATGTAACCAGATAGCGATTAACGTCCTCGCCTACTTCACCGCTGGCGAGTTCTACGGTCGAACTGTATGGGCGTCCGTAGCCCTGGTCGACATTCACGTGCAGGTAGCCGTTGGTGCCGATTGCTTTTCCAACATCGAAATTGCCGAGCGAATTCAATGGCAAATCCACTTCGGGATTATCGACAAAGCCCCTGACCGTGCCTTTCGGCGACGCATCGACAAACACTCTGCCGATGGGACCGTTGCCTTGAAATTTCAATGTCACTTGCCCGTCGCGCAAAACGATTCGCGCCAGCAACAGTCCGGCAGTGAGTGCCCGTCCCAGCGCAGCCGTGGCAGTGAATGAGAGACCGTGTTTAATTCGTGCGGTCTCCACTACCTGAGTAGTGGTGGCAATCACCGCCCGGACCTTACCATCGGCGGATATCGCTTTTAGAATGCCATCTTGCATCAATCGCCGGACCTCTAAAAACACGCTCGTTATCCCATTCTAACAGCTAAGCCAGTTATGGCAAGGCTTTTCTAATGTGCACCACATTCGATATGCGGTGCATCCACGATTCGCTATCCGCAACCAGCTGGCAGGACCATAGTTTTTGAGATCGAAACCACAATCAATTTTCGAGCAAAGCGCTGACTACACGGGGAATTTTGCAAAGGTCATCGTGCAATTCGATGTTGGAAAAACCGCTTTGCTGGAAGATTTCTCGGACGTCCTGCGCCTGACCATCACCGACTTCGACGGCGATAAAACCAATAGGCGCAGTCAGGACGGTGGCAGCCAATTTACCGAATTGTCTGTAATAGCCGAGCCCGTCGTCGTCCGTACCGTAGAGCGCGAGTTCAGGTTCGTGCTTTGCGACTTCCACCTGCAGAGACTTTTCTTCGTGTCTTGGAATATATGGAGGGTTAGAAACCAGAGCATCAAAGCTCCGTCCGAGCGTCCACCACTGCGATTCCTTCTTCAGGGTTAGTCTGGCATCCACCCCGTGAGTCTTCGCATTTTCAGCCGCGACCGCCAGAGCGTCGTCGGAAACATCCAGCGCCACCACATCAAGATTTCTCAGCATGGTGAGCAGCGAAACCGATATAGCACCGCTCCCGACGCCGATCTCGAGAAGTGAAATCCTCTTGTCGGGAAAATGTTTTTTCAGTTTTTTCGCTGACACCTCGACGAGTGTTTCCGTATCAGGTCGAGGGATGAATACTCCCGGTCTAACCTTGAGCTTGAGCCCCATAAAATAAGCTTCTTCAAGGATATACTGAATTGGAACTCTTTCAGACCGGGCACCAATTATGGTATCAAGTCGGGAGAGCTGCTCTTCGCTCAGCACCACTCTCATTTGCAACAATTGCTGCGACGGCCGCAATTGCGACACGTACTCGACCATAATCGAAGCCTCGGCGCTAGCCTCATCTTCGTCGACGCCGAATGAAATCAGCTTGGCGATAATTTCCCGTTTGACAAAACCCAGATCTTTTTGTCGCGACAGTTTAAACTCGCTCATTCCCGAAGCAGCATTTAGCTGCTGGACAGACCAGTCGCCTCAAGCAGCTTCTGTTGCTGTTCTTCGAGGGTACTGGCTTGAATCATATCGTCCAGATCGCCTTCGAGAATTTTGGCAAGCGGGAAGTTTTGGTTCAGTCTGTGATCGGTTACGCGATTATCTTTAAAGTTATAAGTGCGAATCTTTTCGGAACGATCGCCAGTTCCGACCTGCGATTTGCGCTGGTCGTAGATCTCTTTCATCTGCTCTTCCATTTTGATTTTGTAGAGCTTGTTGCGAAGAATTTGTTTGGCGCGTTCTTTGTTCTGAAGCTGACTTCGTTCTTCAGAGCATGCTACCTGAATTCCTGATGGCTTGTGGACGATGCGAACGGCAGTTTCTACCTTGTTGACGTTTTGACCGCCGGCGCCGCCCGATCTCATCGTCGTGATTTCGAGATCGTTGTCCTGCAACTCAACATCGACTTCTTCAGCTTCAGGCATTACAGCTACGGTGGCAGTCGATGTGTGAACGCGACCGGACGCTTCTGTTTCCGGAACACGTTGAACACGATGAACACCGGATTCGAATTTAAATTTGCTATACGCGCCTTCAACTTTGATACTGAAAATTACTTCTTTGAAGCCACCAAGTTCGCCTATGTGACTGCTTTCCACTAAAAACGGCCACTTCAGTCGATTGGCGTATCTCGTGTACATGTTGAACAAGTCGCCGGCGAAAAGCGAGGCTTCATCACCGCCTGCGCCTGCGCGAATTTCAACCATGATTTCCTTATCGTCCAAAGGATCGGTTGGCAAAAGCAGAATTCGCAGTTTTTCAGCCAGCTCTTCCACGCGTGCTCGGCCTGTTTCTAATTCAGACTGATAGTAAGCACGCTCTTCCTCGGAGACTTTGCCTTTGAGCAGCTCTTGCGCTTCGGCGATTGATTCGTTGACCGCTCTATATTCCTGATAGGTTTCAATCGTCGGCAACATTTTGCTTCTGGTGCGCGCCATCTCTGTCAGTTTGTCCTGATCAGCGATGATTGCAGGGTCAGCCATCTGACCTTCCAATTGGAGAAAGGTTTGCTCAATCTCGTTGAGTTTTTCAGTAAACTGGTCCATTTGATCTTGCCCTGTCGCCGCGCAATGCGCTGTTTATTCCGAGTATCTCGTTGTCACGAATCGTTTGCTCACTCGATTACCGCCTCATGACTTCAGTCGTTTACGCGGCTTGCCGCCCACTGCTGATTCATCCGTGACTGGTCACCAGTTTTGCTAAGCGGTTCGATTAAAAAACCGGAGAGGGAGGGATTCGAACCCTCGCTGCCTTTCAGCAGACAGTCTTTCCAGGACTGCACGATAGACCACTCTGACACCTCTCCATAAAGTGGTCAGCTATGCATTATAAACGAAACGCAAGTCCGTCTAGGTAAGTACGTAAATTTGTTGCCCTAAAAAGAAATTGGAACCTGGCACCAGAACGGTAATTAGAAAAATTTGACTTCACGTTTGATTGTTTACATCCTCAACCGTAGCAATTTTATCGCCCACTGGCTCTTTGTCCTTTCTGATAAACCAACCATATAACGCGGCCACCACAAACCCCCAGAAGACGGGCACGACGCCTTGAGCGCAAATCCTCTCTACAGGATATGCAACTGCCAGGGCCGGATCCATAGGATTGTATTCAGGGTCCGTCAACTCCACTACTTTGAATCCAGGAGGAAGTGGATTTTTTCCATTTTGCACGTAAACAACGTGCTTCCGACCCCTATAGGTGTGCAGCCGCCTCTCCTCGAACTGGATCGGCTTGCCGTCTACCATTACGTCAAACGGTTTGTATTCTTTTTGCTCCGTGAAATTGGCAATAGCATCTTTCTCATCTAGCTGGACAACGTGTCGTCGATCACGGATGCCCCCCATAGTCGCAACCAGATCGACAGTTTTATGCAATCCCATCAGCACGGTCACGATGGTCATCAATGGCAGTAAGACTGCCACGAGCACGCAAAAAACATTCAGGTTGGAAACTCGGACGAGGTAATTGCCAAGCATGAGCACGCGCCAGACTGCCACCACCACCAGAGCAATCGCGTTGTATTCAGCACCTTTGTCGACGCCGTACATTCTCTCGAACGGGATTGCGTATATAAATGCGGGCGGTGCAGTCATCGAGATGTAGGTGACAAGTCGCACGTACGACCAGTTTGCTGGTCGCAACAGAAAAATGAACATCCATAAAAACGCACCAAGAACAAAAATATAAATCAGTGACGGCAAACCAGAACGCATGAAGAATGGCTCGAGAGGGGCATCCCAGTAGCGTCCAATGCCGGCGAGCCAGACCATCACCAGTCCCCACAACAGAACATCTCCATCCATCGTAAGCAACTCATTCTTGTTGGCGGTCAAAGTGAGGATTCGAAGCTGCAAACAAAGACATCGCACGATCGGGTTCATACTTTGACTCCTCTGTTTTTTCTCATCGTGGAGTTAAATCTACGTCGCCTCTGTTTAGACAAATCATTCGAATGCAGTGCGCGCATCAGGCTGTGGAAAGTGTTTTGCAGATCATCACTGCTGCTTTCCGATGGAACAATATTGAGATCAAACAGCGTGCAATTCCTCCAATCGTCTTTCGTTCGCAACCTGCCGGCTTGCTCAAGCCGGTTATAGAGCGGGGTCCCGGGAAACGCTGTTTGCAGTGTCAGTTGAACATCGAATAGACCGGATCGCTCGACAAACTGTTCTATAGATTCGGCAGCATCCAGAGACTGCCTATCCAAGCCAAGCATGAAGCACCCGATTACTCTGATTCCATGGTCCTGAATTCTTTTAATCGCATCGAAATATGTGGATTGAACTTTGTGTTTCCAGTTACCGTTAAGCTCGACTCCGGAAAGATCACCGGTCGCCGGTGATTCCAGGCCGATCAGCACTTCACGACATCCACTGTCCTTCATGCACTGAAGAAGTTCTGCATCTTGTCCGATCGAAATATCGCATTCGGCAAACCATCTGACCTTACGCTCGCGAAGCCCTTCCAAAAGCGCTTTCCAATAAGTTCGATCCGACAGCGCATTGTCATCGACAAACTCGATGAACGGGTGCTTCCAAGTTCGCAGCACACAATCAATCTCGTTTAAAACCTGATGAACTGTCTTTTGTCGATACCTTGGACTGAGGAGAACCGACGCGGCGCAAAACTCACAGCGATGTGGACAGCCTCTGCTGGTTTGAATGGGAATCCTGTTGAACAGCTGCGGATCGAGAAGTTCAAAGGCCGGGACAGGCGACTTTGTCAGATCGCAAACTTCTTCTAGCGAACCATAACGTGTTTTTAAACAGCCATTCTTCGCATCATGGATGATCTGTTTCCAAACCACTTCGGCTTCGCCGATACAAGCGATGTGCCCGGCTGCAATTGCTTCTTCCGGAAGCATGCTGACGTGAGGGCCACCAATCACCACCGGAATTCCTCTTGCCTTATAGCGGTTCGCAAGTTCATACGCTTCGTCTATTTGAGCGCTGTAGCTCGAGATCGCAACGAGGTCGAACTTGTTAGAATCGCCTGGTTCAGCCACTCTCACGATCGACTCCGCACCATCACGGATTGAATCCTTACTATGGAGTCGCTGGTCATTTGAACGAATTTGCGGCGCAAAAACGGGTTCATCCCAGCTATCAACACTGGGACATTGATAGTAGTGAACTTCAGCACTGTCACCAATCACGGCAGCGACCGTAAGCAGAGCCAAACTGGGAAGCGAAGCGACGGCCTTTAGCCGGGCAAGCAGACTGGCCGACTCAGTGACTATATCAATGACACGTTGGTCGCGCAGTGGCGTTCCGCTCATTGCAATTAGTGCCACTTTCATCGACATAACCCGGGCGAGGATGCACTTCAGGATTATGCCCACACAACTACTTGTTACGCTAAACGCCCGTTTGAAAAATAGGTTCGCGTTCAGGATCTTTTATCAGGAACCCCAACCGAGGGTGCCTCGCCATTCGCCCCAGTGGCTGCGAGCCTGGATGCACCGGCAAGCTGCCGATGTCGTCGTTGTTGACCGTTGACTCCTTGCGGACTCGCTTTTTTCCTACGCCTTCGACGGCGTAAGCTTGACTCTTTTAACGCCGCCTTCGATTATCGGAAGGAAGTCTTTGTCAGTGAGACTGGCTCCGCCCACAAGCGATCCGTCAATGTTAGGCAATGCAAGCTGCTCATCGACGTTACTGGCTTTGACACTGCCACCGTAAAGTACCGGAATAGTGTCTCCGGCTGTCGATTTAGATGCTTTTTGACCAGACTCTGCCCGGCTGTAAAATTCGTTGATTGTGCTTCTGATCGAGCCACAAACGCGATCGGCTTCGGCTGCGTCGCATACCTTTCCTGTGCCGATTGCCCATACTGGCTCGTACGCATACACGATTGTTTCCAAATCGCTTTCGTCGATATCAGCTAGCGAAGCCGAGACCTGACGTCTGACGACTGCGTCGGTAAGCCCTTCTTCGCGCTCATCGAGCGTTTCGCCAACACAGACAATCGGCACGAGATCGTGTTTCAGCGCAGCTTTGAGGCGCAGATTGACTGTGCTGTTGGTTTCTCCAAAAAATTGTCTTCTTTCAGAATGTCCGATAATGACGTGAGTTACGCCTGCTTTCACCAACATGACCGGCGAGACTTCGCCTGTAAAAGCGCCTTCATCGCGATAATCCATGTTTTGCGCGCCGACTTTGACGTTGGTGCCTTTGGTCGCTTCGACCACTTCCTGCAGTAGCGTAAAAGGCGGGCAGAGTACCACTTCGGGCAGATCAGCCTTGCCCTTGATTCCGTTAACGATGCCAGCGGCGAGGTCTTTTCCCTCACCGAATACCTTATTCATCTTCCAGTTACCGGCGATGATGGTCTTGCGTTGTGTGCTCACGCCAAATACCCCCTGAATCAAGTCTGGCGCGTCCAATTTGCGCCGGAGAGCAGTGGGGAGATTTTACCCGAAAGCCGGACTGATCGCGTGATCAGGATTGGACCATGTAACAAGGCACATACAATCTCCGCCCCTTCTATTGTGAGCGCTTCGCGCTGAAACCGCTCAGCACGGTCGCCGCTACGGCGCCACCCGGGCGCTGACCTCACATCCGCGCCTTCACATGAGAATCGCGCAATGTCCCGCCAGATGGCTCATGCCCTAAAATGAGCGTGTTCGCCGGTGCGAAAATCTCAACCTGGATTCGAAAGGAAACAATTGCAAGGCGTGTCTCAAGAAAATATTGATGAACTATCCAGAGCGCGTGTGCTGCTCGAAGAAGGTCGTATCGACGCCGCGATGGCAGCCTTGAAAACATACTGGCTGGCTAATCCAAACAGTTGCGAGGCCGTGGAGCTTTGCGCAAATCTCATGGATCAAGCCAATCGAGCCGAGTCGGCGCAATCGCTAACCAAACTCAAGGAAGCGCTGGAATCCAGTGAAGACGAGGACGAAAACCAACTCGATCGGCACCCGGAAGCGGCATTTGAAGCCGGCTATCATTTGATCGACAGTCGCAACTACGAACTGGCGATTATGCTTTTGTCGGCGTGTCTTGCCACGCAGCCATTTGACTCAACTCTCAATTACGAATTGGGTTTCGCGATGATGGCGACGAGTAGATACGACGATGCGGTGGACCATTTCAAGATTGCGCGCAAACACGAAAATGATTTCGATACGACATTGAATATCTCTGTTTGCTACGCGCTTTCCAGAAAAATCAAGGAAGCCAAAGAAGCAGTCACTGAGCTGCGCAAACTAGCTTCGACGGAAGAAGAAAAACATGAATTGCATCACCGTGAGATTGTTATTAAACGTTTGGAGAAATTGCAAAAAAAGAAGCAATTAAACGATCGCGATTGGCTTTATGCCCTGTATGGAACCATTCATTTGCAACCACAGGACAGCACCACCAGCGCCACCAGCTCTGCCGGAGCATTCTCGCTTTCTCCATTAAAAACGCCTTTGACAAGTTCGTCTAGCGCACCCGTACGCGCCAACGAAACTTTTCGCTCGATCGCATCGACACTGGTGATTTTGAAGGGAGTGCTCGAAGGTTTGAGCCTCGTTCCTGAGGCTGTCGAATTTTACAACCCCAACTCTCGGCCACTAGCCGCGGTGCTCGCCCGTTTGTTCGACACGCAACTCGACAGCTACAGAGGACCCGATCGCCCCGACAGAGCGCTGCTCGTAATGGACTGGGCGACCGACATCATAGGACCTCATAATGTATTCGTCGGCAACATGCCGAATCGGAGCATATTTGCCTTTGGCATAACTAAAACCGAAGCTTTACCGGTAGTACCGGATATAGTGGCTAAGTTTACTAACAATTTAAACCTCCCCTGGACGGAACGTGACGGACAAGTACCCGATATCGCGCCAGAAGACGCAATTCCCCAGATTCTCGAAGTCGCCTGGAATCTGGAATCAGACCCCGAGGTCTTGAGAGCGATCCAGAACACAGTCGAATACTATGAGGACAAACGAGCGTTATTAGTGATGGGAAATTGCGCTCAGTTTCCACAACGCGGCGAATACAGCGCCGAAGTCCCCAACTCGAGGTAGGCGCAGATGGGTGCCTTTCGTCGATTTCTTATCACCCTTTCTTACGTCACATCGTTACCGATTAAGCTTAATCTTGGCTCCGCGTCCGGTTCGGACAACACGGATTCCAACGGCAAAACAAACGGCAGTCGTAGTTCAAGCGACGGTCAAATGGCAGAACTTGCCGGTCTGGCAAAATACCTTCCTGCCGCAGGACTGACAATCAGCATCATTCTTGTTGGATTGGCCGCTCTACTTCTGTTTAAACTTCATGCACCGTATCTGGTGACAGGACCCGTGCTGGCCATCGCATGGCTCTGCCTCACTGGCGGATTGCACTTTGACGGTTTGATGGATGCGGCGGATGGCGTCTTCTCCCACCGGGACCGCGAGCGAATGCTCGAAATCATGATGGACAGCAGGGTCGGCAACTTCGGCGCAATCACGGGAATGGCAGTTTTGATCTTAAAGTGTGCGACTCTGGCGAGTCTGGTTTCTCATCCAACACTTCTTCTGGGAACTTTGGCGATCGTTCCTGCCTGGGCAAGATGGTGTGAATTGTATGCGATCGGACGGTTTCCATATGCCAGGGAGACCGGTAAAGGAAAGATTTGGCACGACTCTACGCGAATGCCAAACGATCTGATTACAGGGATGGTGCTACCACTAGTGGTGACCGGAGTCGTTGCCAACTTCACAGGTTTAATGAGCATACTGCCGGTAGTAGCATTTGTCATCGCGTCAGGAATGACTGCATCTCACTGGTTAGCGTCTCACATAAAAGGACACACTGGCGACACGTATGGTGCCGTAGTCGAACTAGCAGAAACAGGCGGCTTGCTTCTCTTATCGTGCATCACTATGTCATCACCTTAAACTCGGGTTGGAAATTTGCACCTCAGACTAATTGAGATTGAAAACTTTCGCGGCATTCGTAGCCTGTCTCTCAAACTCGATGTGATTACGGCGGTATTCGGAGAGGGCGGATTCGGGAAGTCCAGCCTGATAGAAGCGCTTCAACTCTGCCTCTCGCCTACTAACAACGGTTTGCTTCCACAGTTCAGGATCGAAGACTTTCACGTTCCACCTGGTCAGGACGAACCTCAGGCAAGAAAACTTTCCATCACACTGACCTTCCGTGAAAGTACTCCAGGTGAGTGGGCTTCAGCAGATTATGCCGGGCTAAAAAACGTAATTGGTCAGTGGCGTGATGGTCGTCGCGAGGTGGCGGTTCGAATAGATGCTCTTCGAGATCCAAAGGAAACCGGAGATTCCGAGATCGAGTCGTACTGTACGTTTTTGAAACCTGATCGTAGTCCTGTTTTTGGTGCGGACATCGAACAGTGCTTGCGGATTTTGCGAACGCTATGCCCTGTTATTGCACTCAAATGGCACGATCCAAGAACGGAAGGCGGGGACTCCAAAGGCTCCAATAAAGGTGCAAAGAGCGAGCCCGGCGACACTGCCAGTGGTGCCAACACCAGCCTGACCGAAGGCGATCGGTATATCCTCTCTGTCTACAAGAAAGCGATTTCACAGCCGGACAGACTAACAAAAGAAGAACTCTCCGGAGCCATCGAAGCTTTATCCCAGATGGCGGGACGTTATCAACTCGATGACCCTGGACGAATCGCTCGCTATCAATTGCTTGTTAACGAAATTAGAGAAAACGCGACGCACTTCGCACCATTTGTCGCCAGCGGCGCGCGACTATCACGGTTTGGAGATCTTCATCAGGTGGTGGCACTGCTGGCCATTGTCGGAACACTGCTTGAAACACGTGGGACGATTGAGTTGCCGATTCAAGCTCAACCAATCATTGCTGCCGAAAACCTCGAGATTAATTTGCACCCGATCGCACTGGGATGCTTATGGGATTTGCTTGCACAAATGCCTGTTCAAAAATTGATCGTCACAAATTCGGATGATTTGCTCTCGGCTATTCCGCTCAAATCGCTACGTCGAGTGGTGCGACGCCGACACGGATTGGAAGTTTTTTCAGTCGGCAGCAATAGTTTGACCATCGATGACATTCGAAGAATCGGTTACCATCTGCGTCTCAACCGAGCAGACGCCATAATGAATCGTTGTTGGCTTTTCGTAGAAGGTGAATCGGAAGGTTGGCTCTTGCCTGAAATGGGACACATCCTCGGATACGACTTCAAATCGGAAGGAGTCCGCTGTGTTGAGTTTGCACAATGCGGACTCGAGCCGCTAATCAAACTGGCTCACGATCTGGGTATTGAGTGGCACCTGGTATCCGATGGCGATCAAGCCGGACAACACTATGTCGAAATCGCTCGCAGATTTCTAAACGGACACGATTTCAATTCGAGAGTTTCATGCATGCGCGAATTGGACATCGAGCATCACCTCTGCAAAAACGGCTTTCTCGATATCTACAAAAAAGCAGCCGGCCCACATATCAATCGAAATGATTCAGTACACACCGTCGTCAAATCGGCGGTAAAACGCAACTCGAAACCAGCTCTTATACTGAAAGTAATTGAAGCCGCTCAGGAAAGAGGCATATCATCGGTTTCGCCACTGCTCAGTCATGCGGTCGAGACGTGCATCTCGTTAGCCCGACAATGCGAACCAGAATTTTTACTCCTGTCGCATCTTCCATCACTCAGTTCAAAACAAGACATCTAAAGGCGTCAATCACACGCCGTCTGCACGGCGTTGTCCACTGCAAAAAATATGCCGTGAACACTCGAAGTCTCCACGGCATATGTAGGCAATTGAACTTAGGGATTACAAACTATTCGCTCGCGCTGCTGCTGTTCATCGCGGGGTCGATTAGCGTTTCGACGACTGGAATGCAGGTGTCGACTACAACGACCGGTGCGTCATTGATCACGTTGCCTTCACCATCCGTGGTGACAGATGAAATAGGTCTAGGCTCTCCGTTAAACCAGAGATCTTGGAAGCGCTCGGCGAGAATTGTTTGTTCTGCCAGTAGAGCTTCTGCGACCCGCTCAATGCGGCGCTCGTTTTGAATGATCAACTCTTTGGCGCGGTCGTAGCATTCTTGAACGATACGACGATACTCGTCGTCCATTTCATTAGCTAGTTTGTCGCCGATTTTGTTGCCCTGGCTGTCCGGTCGGACATTCAAAGGTCCAAGTTTAGACATTCCGAAGTCAGTGACCATCAGTCTTGCGATGCGAGTCGCTTGCTCGAAGTCGTTTTGTGCGCCAGTGTCTTTGGTGTTGAGGAAGTACTCTTGAGCTACTCGTCCACCCATGGCGGCCATGATGCGGGCACGGAGTTGGTCTTCGTTATAGCAGTAACGGTCACCGTCGGAATGGCTCTGCATGGAGCCGAGTGACTTGGTGCGTGGCTCGATCGTCACTTTCGTGATCGGGTCGGCACCGTAGCCCTGGAGTGCTTGTTGAACTGCGCAATGTCCGGCCTCGTGGAACGCGGTGTTGCGTTTGTCGTGCTGCGACATTGATTTAGCCCGCGACAGGAGCGGATCACCGAATTGAACATAGTCGATGCCGATGTCGAAATCTTCGATGCCGATAGTTTTTTCGGCTGCGTCGATCTCCGCTTTGGTCGCTCCGGCAAGTCTCGCTTCCAGTCTGTCTGCGGCGGCAATAGCGGCTTCGTTACAAGCCTGTTCGATATCGGCACCGGAGAATTGTGGTGTGCGGACGGCAAGGTCACGCAAACGCACGTTGGGAGCGAGCTTCATGTTGCGAGTGTGGATCGAGAAAATCTTCTCGCGTCCCTCGGTATCAGGCAGATCTACATTAACCTGGTAGTCGAACCGACCTGGACGTTTGAGTGCTTCGTCTAAACTCTCGACCATGTTGGTCGCGCCCATGACGATGATTCCTTTTTGTTGTTCGAAACCTTGCATGCAAACGAGCAACTGGTTGAGCGTTTGCTCGCGCTCGGAATCTGCTCCGGATTGACCTTGTCCGCGTTTCTTTCCGATAGCGTCAATTTCGTCAATGAAGATAATGGATGGTTTTCCAGTACGCTCGTGTTCAGCGATCGCAGCTTGGAACAGCTTACGAACACGCTTTGCACCGACACCGACAAACATTTCGACAAAGTGAGAACCACTTACCGAGAAGAAGTTGGCATCAACTTCACCTGCCAGGGCTCGGGCCAATAGGGTTTTACCGGTTCCGGGCGGTCCGACGGCGAGAATGCCGCGTGGGATTTTGGCGCCGAAATCTTCATACAGTCCCGGCGTTTTGAGCCAGCGAGCCACACGCCTGAGTTTTGCAATCGCTTCGTCACAGCCGGCTACGTCATCGAATGTACGTCGCTCTGCTTTGTCAGAACTTCCGCCCTCGCTGACCGGACGTACAGCGTCGGAACCAGGGAACCCAATTTCCAACTTCTTAAATGCACCGCTGTACCAGAGAATCGCTCCGATACCACCGACTAGAGAACAAAATAACGCCCAGAATGACCAGTGCAGCGACTTAACCACATGATCGATTCGTCCGATCGAAACATCAGTTATTTCGCAGGCCACTTTTCCGGACTTTGCTTCGGACAAAAGTTTCGTCGTATTGGGGTAGTCTACGAGCGCCGGTCCAAGCGGGTCTATGTCAGCTACTACTTTTCTAAGTCCTTTGAAGCAAGTAATTCGAAGAACCGATTCCGGTGATTCCTTGAGCATTCTGTCGAGCTCATAATCCGGCAAGGTACGCATGTTTGCGGTCTCGTCAGGTAGTCTGGTGATGAACTTCGGACTAAACACTCCGAAAGCTGCCATCGCGATTACCGCGACCAGAGCAACACTGAGAGCCGCCAGCAAGGCTTTCTTCGATTTATTCATGGACACCCCTTTTCACAAAAACACTTTCCAAATGTCTACGGAAATTTCTTCTCTAAAAATTTCCCCCTCTCGGAAGCTGACTTCGAGCGGTTTTGCCAATGCATCTAGTTTCGGTTGCATGTGGTCTGCTGAATATTTCATTCCCGGAACATCCCTTCTCTCATCGCTGTGTAACGAGTTTGAACCAATTAAAAGCGAGACAGAATGCAAGTTTCGAGCAAGAGCCCAGAAGACGTCAACAGGTCTTGCATTTTTAAGTTTACAGACAAACGGCTCAAGTGGCTGTCACCACTCAAAACTTTTTCTGAAATCCTAAAACATTAAAACCGAGAAGCTTAGGTATCAGCGCGTCCATGGGCTTTAAGCCATTTGTCTCGATACTCTTTCACTATCTCAACCGCGTCGTGAGAGTGCTTTACACAAATCGGAATTTCCAAATCAACTGGTTTCGCCAACTCGATATCGCCGGAGATCATGTGCTTACGCGACCATTCGATTAACTCTTCCCACATCTCCCCGACTAAAATAAGCGGAGTATCGTAAAGTTTGCGAACCTGCAAAAGCTGCCAAACCATCGAAAGCTCAAGCAGGGTGCCGATTCCGCCAGGCACAACAATGAATGCATCTGACATGATCATGAATTGATGCAGACGCGAGAAAAATGTTTTGTGCTGGTAGACCTTGCCGACAAACGGGTTGGCGTCTGTCTCGAACGGTAGATCCACACGAATACCGATCGACCGTTGAACAGCGTCGAGACCTGTAATCGAAGCTCCTTCATTTGCAGCTTGCATCAGTCCAGGTCCGCCACCCGTAATGATTCCACATCCCAGACTCGTCAATTCAAAAGCTAGTTTTTTGACCCGTTCATACTGAGGACTTTCTGGCTGGATCCGGGCAGAACCAAAAATGGTGACGAGGAAGTGTTGCTTGTGCGTCTGCCGTAACCGGGTGAGTTCGTTCACCGCTTCCCATAAGTTTTCAGTCGCCAGAAAGATTACTTTCGTAACCGCTTCTTCATCGGACAAAGGGACAACATCTGTTGCTCCTGGTTTCAAAAAAGGTTCAGGCATCGCGGGTGTCCATGTGGAATTCTCAGGGACAACATATCAACTTTTGCGTTGTCAATGAAAGCCCGTCGCCGCATTTCTTATGAAGCGTCACCGGGCGATTGGCTGGCATTTAAACTGGCTCAACTTCTGTTTGGAAAGGTCCGGAAGCGACGTACTGGCTACTTCGACCATAAGATCATCGAGATCAACGGGAGCATCAATCCGAAGGTTTCCGTATTGCAGGACATCCCACCAGCATCGTCCGCCCGCGACCAATCTTACTGATAGGGAAACCTTTCCGTTTGCTGCAGCCGCGGCCGGGACAATGTCAATGAACGAAAACTTTTTCCCGTCACCCTCGCACATTATCATCTCCGGCGCCATTGGAGCCATGGTCTCAATTGTGCCGGCGCCGTTGGATACTTTAGTTATGCTGACCACGCTTGCCTTGGTCGAACCCTTTACCGGTTTTAAATTGCCGGAAATCCTGAGCCAAACAGCGTTACCGTTGCCATTTTTGATGGCATCGACTACAGGGGCAAGTTTGTCTGGCGCTACCACGAGCGATACCATCCGCTCTTTTTTGCTGAGTGAAGCCTTGTCGAATTTAATAGACTGAACAGCTCCGACTGGCTGCAGATAAGTGTTTACACTCGAATCATCCACCGAAATCAACATTAAGCGTGGGCGTAGATGGGCGTTATTTGCTAAAGGCGTGGAGATTGAATCACGTTCAAACAATCGCATGTCCAGCGGAGGATTTATTGTGAAACCCTTCGACCATGAAAACTCGCGCAACGACACTGTAGACGGAGATTTGCTCGAATCCAATACGTCGCACATGACTCGAATTTTGCAGTCATTTGATACAGACGCTTTGTAGAATTCGATAGTGTTGTCACCTTCCTTCACGACGCCAGGCGGCACGGCGATGCAATACCATTGAGGTATTTTGTTTAAATCTTTGTTCCCGCTATGTGCGAATGCTTTTGAATAGGAGTAGAGATCACGCTGAGAACGGTCAGTTCCAATAAATGGATACAACTGACCAGGAATAGATTTGCCATTAACTGACAATCGGCAATCGTCCAGAGCATCTAGTGAGAATCCCTCAAGAACGGGATCCACAACGACAAAGAATGATCTGGAAGCGATATTCGACGGACTCGAGGCTTGCTCGATTGGAACTTGAGCGCTCGAAACACTATCGTTTTTAATTTGCTCTTGAGGAACTGATACAGTCACTTTCACTGGATCGGATGGACCGGTGGTCTCGATCGGAATCGCCAATTGTTTCAATCCATAGTTTGTCGCGAACAAAATAAAGATCGCAATCGGCATCGCAGTCGCCCAGACTCCCTGCGAAAACTTGCGGGTGTATTGAAACGATCGGTTTATTGCGAATATAAAATAGAGGAACGTCAACGATGTCAAAAATGAGAGTGACGCAACACAGAAATCAAATCCCACAGAGAATAAAATGTTGGCGGGAAGCGCGTGCGACGCAATTGCTGTTTCAATCAGTAGTGAGGGCAACGGTGTGAGAAGAAGCGCTGCGAAAACACACCAGCGGTGCCGTGATTGCCAGAGACGCGTGACACCGTGAGACGCCAAAACAATCAGAACAGGCATTATCGGATATGTGTATCGCGCCATACTGATGAAAAAGACGTGTATGAGGTTGTAGACAACCATAAAGGTAAACACAATGGGGGGAGTCAGACTCGACAGTGTGCGCTGCTTAACGCCGGCGTTCCACAATTCAAAGAGCGAAATCAATGCCAATGCAAGAATGAGTTGATGAAAAAAACGCTGAATAAGCCAGGGCACATTGAGACAACTGGCTTGATAGTCATTCCATGGAGAATCGAGCAGGCGAGCAGGTTTCAACGCCATCATAGTTATGAACTCAGATGGATTTTCTTTCGCGATGTCCGCAATATCCGCGGTAACTTTTCCAATGGTTGATTTAAACCGACCCGGGTGCTCTACAAATTCTCCTGGAAGAACATCAAAGCCGTCATGCCGAGCGTTGAGTCCCGTATACAAGTTGTAGAGCGCGAATCGATCGACGGTAATCGCAGGTGTTCCTGTCAGAATTTTGTTAAACACCGCCCAGGGCGCCAACAATAGTACGCCACCACATATAACACCAACGATCCATCTCCACCTGAATGGAACAGACTGTTTTGTTAAAACCGCGACGATTGAAAGCGCCACTACCAGGAGTACCGATACTAACAGAAACGGCGGACGAGCTAATGCGAGAACGGCTAGTAACAGTCCGCAAACCAAGCCGTTTAACACTCCACGCGTCGCAACAAAATCATTTTTTCCAAACCAAAGAAATAAAATCGTCACCATTGTCAATGCCAAACAAGCTTGTGTTTCGGATGAAAGGCGATTGGAATTGAGAATGAATGCGGGATAAAAAATCGCAATCAGGGCTGCGATCCGTGCGGTAATCGGGTTGAACGTCGTGCGCGCAGCAAACCAAATTAATCCTGCAGTTAGCCCTTGCGTGATCCACATCGACCAGGTGGCTACGGCCCAGTACTGCGGTATTGCTGCTTTGCCGGCGATGCTGTAAGCGCAGCCAACAACGAGCGGTAGTAACGGTCCGGTGCGGACGAGATTTTCCACGGGCTGAAGCTTTTGATTCAGTCCAAGACGCGTTGTTTCATCGAAACCAGAAGCGCAATAACTCAGTATTTGTTTGATAGTTTCGAGATCAAAAGTGGTCATGCAATTCGATGTGGTATACAAAAATCCAAATCCATCAAATAGCAAACACAGATTTGGTCCACCGAAAAATTGCAGATGCGCGAAGCATATCGCGATGCTCAGTACGCAGACACAAACAAACTCGGCGATTGGCCAGCCGACGAAAACATCAGAAGCTTTCATGTTTTCGTCTGCACAGCCCAAATTCATTAACGCGGATGTTTCAAAGAGGTTAGTAGCTTACCTAAGCGAAATCATAGTGCAACAGCGCCGAGCGTTTGCGCGATTTCGAAAAGAATTTTCCAAAAGTATTGAACTTTTTGATCCGAAATTACGTACTAGTAAGTGAGAGCGTTTGCGAATTGAAGTCGATGATGGGGAGATTCGGCGGGCATTTGCACGCGTGTTGGGATACGCAGGACGAATTGTTGTTCACGCGAATTACTACGCTGGGACCGACAAGTTTTCCGATTTCGTCCTGCGTTCCTTTTCTCACCTTACCCGCGAGTTTTGCGGAAATTCGGAGCTGCCTCAATCGTATTTGCTGCAAATCCAAGTGCTCCCAGACATACAAAGTGTCCGGCAATCGAGAATAAATTAAGAAGAATGCTCATTGTTGGAATGCCGATTGAATGCGGATTCCAGAAGAAACCAGTTGCCGCACACACCACCGACAGTATCACTCCTATTGCAACAAAATTGGCAGGAGGTTTGAAACTTTGCCTATGAATAACTGTTTTTATATGTTCTCTCAATTTGTGCAAAAGTTGATCGAACAGCGAAAATCCTACAATCAGAGCACCAAATGCGAATATGCAACCCATCACGCCGGGTGCGAAAAAACAAAGACCTGCAGAGGTCGGAACAACAATTGCGATGAGCGATGTCCGATTCATGGCGATCAACCTATGCTCCAATCACAACTTCCATGGAAGTATCCGGATCGCATCAGGCGAGCGCCTCGCGACGCACTGCTCTGGCCTTCCAGCCGCAACCACCTCCATCGGCAGGCTCGAGATGACCTCGTGATGAGGTCGTCAAATTCTACGGATCCAGCCGATTCGAGATGTCAAATTGTACAGTTGCCAAGCATGCCTTGCATGAGGTTTGCCTCATCTGGCTGCTCGCACTACCTGCGCGCGCAGCAGTTCCACCGACACTAGGGTGATCGGCGCGCCACCTCAAATCACCTGTTCTCCAGGCGGTTAAAACCCGCTTGGAGGGCCGGAGTCTCCGCCAGTGTTTTGAATTTGATTCTTGATTTGCTGCTGATTTGAGTCTTGTCCTTGCTTCCACTCTTCCACTCGCTGAGAGTGCGCGGAGCGATCAGCTTGGATGCGCTTCATCAACATCATTTTCTTACCGCGAAATGCAGCTAAGTCAAAAATATCTTTTTGACCCAAACGCCTGGCGGCTTCCCAGATGTCTGAAAAATCATCGGTACTACCTGCTTGATCCAACGCCTTCTTCAATAAATAGCGATTTAAATCTTTGAGCTTGAACGGTTCAATCCGCCTCAATATCAAGCATAGCTGCTTGGTGCTTGGTTCGTCATCGATCAACTCCTTGACACATTTTCGTTGAAGATCGCTGAATCCCATCAAACCTGTTTGGTTGGCATACTCAAGTGCTTCCGGCACAGTTTTTACAAGAGAATATTCCTTTTCCATAGCCAGATGGGCGACGTCCGTCAAGGATACTTCAATGGCTTTGCGAGCTAAATCCGTCAATTGGTCGATCGTTTCAGACACACTAATCAAATGCTGAATGCAATCTCGAGTGACTTCATAGCATTCGTATTGACGAGACTTCATCGCCACAAGAATGTAGTCGTCATGCGTTCTACACATCTCGACAGCCTTTCGCATGATCGCCTTTCTGGCGTCCACGGTAGAGTGTCCATACTGTTCCGTGTAAGTCGCCACAGCCATGCATTTCGGCAAGTCCGTACATGTGGTGAGAATGTCGTTGAATATGGGGCTAGCTTTGTCGCCACGGCCTTTCTTCGCATAGGCCGCCGCCTTCTTAAGCTGGCGCTGCTGGTCTTTAGTAAGAGGCGAGTTAGGATCGACCTTGTCCGCCATCGCGGGCTGCGCCATCACACTCACACAAGCAATCATCAGACTAATCGCGACAGATCGCCTAACAACTCCTGCTGATTTAAATACCGACATCACTAGTCTCCGATCCATATCGACTTATCTTGTCCTTGAACTTGCTGCACGACCTCCGACTAAGCGAGACCGCCACTCTGATTGTGTACCCACCGGACCTGTACCTAATATACAGATTAGCAATTCTGGGCTGAAAAGCCAGCAATCGCAAGTTCTAGCTCGCGAAAACAGAATTACAGGTCACTTCGCAACTCTTTTCGCCTGCAATTCATCTACGAACATGGGCTGTTGCTTATCATAATAGGGACCTGATACCGAGAAATTCGACGTTTTCGCATCCCACCAAAACACCATCCAGACGTGCTTTTGTGTCGGTTTTACGGCAGCTATCAATGGATACGAACTCGGCAACGCCTGGCGGACCGAGTCCTCAGCAGCTTTGTTAACCGGTTCACTCTTCATCAAACAGCCGGTGGGCGCGTTTTTATCATTCAGTTTCAGATATACCTTCACCCTGCCAGTCCCAGCGGTTGGTCGTTTCCAAACTTCCCCCATCTTTTTGCCAACCCCATCGTTATACGTCTCAGATGAAGCCGCCAATGGAAAAGCAATCAGTGTGAAAAGCCCGACAATCGCCAATAAATTGCTTCGTCTAAAACAGAATTTCATACAACGCCTCACAAGGGAGCTTTCACAATATTCCCGCAAAAACGTAAGCCTCCTCACGACGGCAAGGGCCGGTAATCGCCTCTCGCAGATTTAGAACGACTGGGTCGTCAATCGCCGCTGACAAACTTTTGATTTAACGAGGGGTTCGTGTGAAGGACTAGGGCTTTGCTGTAATACGCAGAGTAAGAAGTTCATTCGGTCCGCACACTATCTTTATCGGCGAACCATCTTTTGTGGAAAGGACGCTTTGTTTTTGACCAGCCAGATCCACCTTTTCCACCGTCACGGACGGATCGCTGACCGACAAGATCGACTCTTGATTGGTCATTGCGGTATTGAGAACGCGAAGTAGCACGGACTTTCCTTTGTCATTAGAGTACAAAGCAACGCATCTCATTCTTGGATTATCGAGGCTGAGCGAGCATGAGGACAGAACCTCTGATGCTGATTGTGACGTTAGCGGAGTTGCCCATAACACGCCCTCGAACCTCTCTGCTAGCCGGTATGCGTTAGCTCGACTTGTATCGTCCAATCCACCCGGAGCCACTTTGTTAGATGGCAAAACAGGGTCTAACCCCGATACCGCCAGTGGTGACCAGCCGTAAGACACGACATTTTCACCTAAACAGTTTCCCTCAGGAACCGGCATATACGGACCCGCTCCGCCACCGCGGGTGAGGAGTCGTCGACGCGAGAGCATCGAGATCGCCCGTAAAAGCGTGATCGAAACAGAGCTACCGTCAACACCATACTCCGGAAGTCCTAGATTGAAGAAAGCCTGATCGTTAGCCACAAAGAAGCGCTGGCACGGGAATCGATCCAACGGCGACTCCGTGTACTTAGCTGCTGGGAGTTTTGCTTGATGTTCACTTACTTTGCGTTCAAGCAGACTGAAGTGATTTTCAGACCAGGTCGTCTTGACCGGCGAGCCAGTGTTTAAAAGCACTTCCAAACGATGGTCGCGAGCCTGATTGTTCCAAGTGGTTTCGAAAAATAAAACCGGTTCACCACGTTTCAATGTGATCTTGGTGACAATCTCGTGCTCGATAGTCTCGCTCGAACGCTTGTAAGCAACGATGTCTTTGCCACCCTCAAAAGCTCTCCATGTGTCATCTTCGGGCTGCTCAACCAGTCCAACGGGAAGGTCGATGGTGTAAGTAAGAATCAGTGATCCAACCAGTGAGCCGGATTTTCCTGCCATGCAGGACTTAAACTTTGCGACTATTGGACTGTCATTCGCTATCGGATCGAAGTTGTAAGAGTCGCCTGCGTCCGCCACATCCTGCAGCTTGTGGTCGAGACTATAGGATTCAGTCTTACCGTCAGCGTGCTTGACCGCGACCGAAATTTGTCCCTGGTCGGATACACTGACCTCGAAGATCCCGTTCGAAAGGGTCGAATGCGTGGACGTTATCTTTGTAAGGTCTTGATGGGTCTCATCGTCTTCAACCCGTTTGTTGTTTTTGAACTCATAAGATTTGAAACCCAGAGGTGCGATCTGCTGGGCCCAAAGCCAGGCATCAACGAAGTTGACATCTTTGTACAGAGGCACTCCACATGACTCACCGAAGAGTTCGGTTTCAAACTTCACGAAATCGATTTGAAACCCTGAGTCACCACCAGTGATATCAGTCAAATATCGAGAGGCAGCGATCTGCATCTCCTCCTCCGTGAAGCGGGGCATGACTGACGGTTTTGCGAACTGATCCACTGCAGCCTGCTCGGCTTCGTTCGAATTTTGATCAGAAGTCGAATTATCAAAATAGTTAGAAGGAATAGCCAAACTTACTTTTACAGGACCACTTAAACGATCGAAGGAAAGATTGAACACTCCGAATCCGGTGAGTGGAATATCCGGGTCTGCAAGCCCGATGAAGCCCCTTCCGAAGCCAGCGTTTTCAAGTTTTGAAACGTTTTGAGGGTCACTCTTTTTGCTATCAGCTTTCCCTTTGGCAGGTCTATGCTGGGACCATTCATGCACACCCGGCACGAGAATATCCTGACGCACGCGTTGGTCGAGCACGTCAAGAATCTGATGAACAGAAGAGAAACGAGTCATCATCTCCCTGTGGACTTCGTCGACACTGCAGCCGCACATGCTATCGTGCGGATGATTTTTCAACATGTAGCGCCAGGCATTATCGACTTCAGACTCAGGATACTTAGACAATCCCCAAAGCGACATCAACGAATACAACGGCTCGCTTATGCGTGACAGTCGATGTTCCAGTATTCGATTTGCTCTTTTCAGGTAAAGTCTGGTAGACAGGACGCCAGGCAGCATATAAGCCGCGCCGTGAATGATTGCGCTGTCGTTGGAGCGAAGTTCGCCTTCGATCATTCGCAACGGCACAGCAGGTTTTTGCACCGCCTGTGACACCATCTTCAAATAGTCCGGCAGCTGAACAGTGTCCAATTCGATCGAAGGAAACTTGGCTTCCTTCGGCAAACTCGACTGTTTCACCAGCGCAGCAATCCTGGCTTCGACCTTTTTAATTATGTCGGTCAAGTTAGCCGGGGGCTTCTGGTGATCTCCTCCAACAGGAACAAGACATCCTGAAGTTTTTCGCGAATAAACGAGGGATTGATCAGGGTTCTCGATGATTTTCCCGTTGTCTTTATCCCACTTCAAACCGAGCCAGGGAAGCAAGTTTTCCACAATCACATCGATTCGATCATCAGCAAGCGAACCTTCAGCTTCATGAAAAAGCGTCTGGTGGTAACCCTTTGCTAAAAACTGCGCGATCACTTCGCTTCCATCCGGACTCCGCCATGCGAACTCCGGTCCTTCATCAAGGGCTGGCACACCTCGCCACACAACAGCGTTTTCAATGCCGAAGCCCTTTAGAATTCGCGGCAAGTCCGCCGTGTGCCCGAAGGTATCCGGACAATAACCGACCATCATTGGTTTGCCGTAACGCCGAGTATGAGCCATTCCGACTTCCAAATTGCGAATCAAACTTTCGCCGCCGACGAGCATTTGATCGGCAAGCACATACCACGGACCGATCGATAGTCTGTTTTTTGAATTCAGTTTCTTGATCCGGTCTTCGTAGGACGGCTCCAGTTCGAGGAAATCATCCAATGCACAGACCTGTCCGTCCAGATGGAAGTTGGGAAGTTCGTTGTCCTCGAGTGCGCGAACAACTAATTTCATGGCCGTGACCAGCATAGTTCGATAACGCTCAAACGCCCAGTACCACTCGCGATCCCAATGAGTGTGCATGTAGAGAGAAAGCTTTTGCTTTTCGCCAATCATAGAATCTGCCTCAGTTGGTCGTTTGAATCAAGATTAGAACCGTCAGTCTCTGAAGTACGGTCTCAACTTCTGCATGCACTCATCAAGCGCATCCGACACCGACACATCATCGGGATAAACGAATTCGTCATCGAGATGAATTGAGAACGTACCCTTGTAATCGTACAGTTTAAGCGTGTCTATAAACTGTCCCCAATCGACTTGACCCTTGCCGATCTGCCGATAGCGCCACCAGAGTGGTCCGAACATACCACTGTCCTTAAGTAATGAACGATGAATCTCCACATCGTTAGCTTCGATATGATCGATCACGGGTGTCAGAGCCGCAAGGATTTGTAAGTAGTCGATGCCCAGCCAGAGGCAATCTCCGGGGGAGAAACTAAGTGACAAACCGGGACAGCCCGAAATCAAATCGCGCCAATCTTGAGGCTCCATGCCGCGCCAGCGTTTTAAAGAAACGCCGCGATACTTCAACGGTGTGGATACGCGAAGCAGTAAGCGAACTTCGCGCTCTTCGAAGCGCGGCACCAGTTGCGCGTATTCCTCTTCGAAGACTTGCTTCCAGGTGTCATCCGCGCCAGGTGACAAATAGAAACCGATACGCGGGCAATGGAGAATCGTCGCCACTTCCAGTAGTTTGGAAAGCATGCCGACAAATTTTTTGCTAGATGCTTTATCGCCTGGCTCGTGCGGATAGTCCAGATTTATGCAAGCGATTTCGACGTCTTTCTTTTTAGAAAGCCTTGATACGCGCTCGAGAAACGTTTTCTCTTGACCCTTTACTTCGTGCGCAGTTTTGCCTGCCGCCACCTTGAATTCATCGAAACAATACTCGATCGCCGTCAACCCTCTTTCGGCTGCCAGCTCGATAGCTCCGTCAAGTCCGCCACCGAATCTAGTGGCATCAAAACATAATTTCATGCCGAAAGTTTAGCAGATGTTTGAACCCGCTACCTTACACCGCCGCTGTCAACAGGTTGACCGAATTGGTCTGCGTGTTTATGCGTGTTTATAGGTGGTACATGTAAGCGTGGCGAACGCGTGGATCGGTCATCTCGTTGAGATCCATGCGGTTCATCGTGCGTACAAAGAAGTTGTGCCCGCGTCTAAGTGACAGTGTCACTGGCGTATTCGGCGTTCCAATGATCAAGTCGTAGCACTCGTCGCGCGTCAGTCCCGAGGTCGGGACGCCGTCTACCGCGACGATAAGGTCGTTCGGAACGACACCCGCTGTAGCGGCTGGAGTTCCTGGAAAGACTGTATTAATGACAGGAGGATAGCCATTAGTCGAAACAAAACGCACGCCGATTATCCCAATCGAGCGCTCAGCCTGCGACTCCAGTTTTGTGTCATCAACCTGAGCATTAAAGCGATTGTTATCAAGCGACGCGCCTAGACGGGATTTTGGCTGGAACAAAGAATTATTAGCAGACGCTTTCAGCTTTTTCTTCTTCTTCGCCGGGTCGGCGCCACCCTTGAAATTATGCTCTACTCCACCCTTTAAAGGTTCTTTCTTCGGGACAACATCGAGCTTCGGAATGTCCGGTTTCAATATCGGATCGTCCTGGGCGACCTTAACCAGGTCCTCCTGCGCCAGCGCTCCCGAAGCAAAGACAAGCGCCATCAGGACGGCCGTCAGGACGAATACAAAAGGATTCGAATTTCGTTTCTTCCCGCGCATAAAGCCACTACCCTCACTCGCAAAAATCTCTTCTGCGTTGCTCTTTCGAACATTAACTGACCAAACCTTGGTCTGGCATTTAATCGTAGACGACTCTCCGATAACCTGGTTCCCACTCATACCATTATCTAATTCAAAGCATAAATCAAGCTAGGCCGATCATCCACGGGCTTTTCACCAGTATTAATATTCCCGTTTTTGCCGTAACCATTAATGGGTGGTTTATCCGAATAGGGTGTTTATCAGATAAAGGGTGGTTTATCCGACCATCTTAAGCCAAGATCAGAACGAATGCTTAAGCTCAGCAGGCTTTAAAAGATCACGTGATACTCTACGTCTCTTCGCCGCTATATCTTGTGGAGGTTCGCAACGTGAGTAAGGTCACAGTAGTTGGAGCAGGCAATGTTGGAGCGACTGCAGCGCAATACATCGCCGAAAAGAATTTGGCAGATGTCATGCTGGTCGACGTCGTCGAGGGCATGCCGCAGGGCAAGGCGCTCGATTTGATGGAAGCCTCGCCGATTCATTATCACGATAGAAAAATTGAAGGATCAAACGCGTACGAAGCCACCAAGGGCTCGGACATTGTCGTGATCACCGCCGGAGTCGCCAGAAAGCCTGGCATGACCCGCGATGACCTTCTCAAAATCAATGCAAACATCGTCAAAGAAGTTGCATCGCAAGCGATCAAATACTCGCCTGATGCTACTTTCATCGTCGTCAGCAACCCGCTCGACGTTATGACTTATCTGACCTGGAAGACCACCAAATTGCCGCAACACAAGGTTATCGGCATGGCAGGCGTTCTTGATAGCGCCAGATTCCAGCATTTCATCGCAGCAGAAACCGGATACTCTGTAGAAGACGTCCGCGCCATGGTTCTTGGCGGACACGGAGATCTGATGGTTCCGCTCACTCGTTTTGCAACAGTCAATGGAATTCCGCTCACTGAGCTCCTTCCACAAGACAAGATCGACGCAATGGTCGCTCGCACCCGCGACGGCGGCGCCGAAATCGTCAAATTGCTCAAATCCGGAAGCGCCTATTACGCGCCGGGTTCGTCAGTCGCTCAAATGGTTGAAGCCATTCTCCGCGACAAGAACCGCTTGATTCCATGCTGTGTACTTGCTGATGGACACTATGGTTTGAAAGATGTTTACATCGGTCTGCCTTGCGTTCTCGGTAAAGAAGGACTCAAGAAAGTCGTCGATCTCAAACTCACAGACGAAGAATCTGCAGCATTGAAGAAATCAGCTGATTCGATCCGTGAGAACATCGATCAAATGAATCAGCTTTTGTCAGTCGCTGTATAAGCGATTTTCGACAAGAAGAACTTATATTGCACCCTGGATATCCGGGGTGCAATTTTTTTCGTCTTACTCGATGGCACTACATATGGTGCGCCGCCGAGTTTATTTACCCCACATGCGTTCGTGCTGTGCTCGCGCACCTTCGAAACTTTTTCGAGCGTTCGATTGGCTTTCTGCGAATTTACGATCGAATTCTTTGCGTCTAGCTTCGAAGTCCCGATGAAAATCATCGCTCTTACTTTTCTGCGATTGTTGGTGCCTTTGCGTCGCTGTTTGCTCACTGCGAATAGAAAGTGAGTTGATAAAATTGTTGACCGCAGGTGAACTCAGCCATGCTGCCGTTCCAGTTCCACCAATCATGTAAAAACGTTTTCCTGCCGCAATCAGTTTAAGACGCATCATCACTGATTGCGGCTTCGAACCGACGGCTGTGGACGAGCCTGTTTTAATATCGATCTGCTTGGCTATTCGACCCTGCTGCGTCGTCGAATAGCTGCGAATCAGCGTTCCCTTCGTTTTCTTCACGAGATCTGCAGCAATTGCGTCGTACATTTTGTTTTGAATCACGGGAGAGTTTATTTCCTGAGGAAATACGAGGTATGAAACCTGATAGATGCCACTGAACTCCGGATACGTGTAGTCGACACTCCTCATTCCAGCTACGTTTGCGTACTTCACCGAAGGATTGCCCGGCAACGAAACACTAAACAACCCCTCCGGATAAAACAGAGTTTGCATCTTATTCGCGCGTCCGGAAACTGATGGCATCGCCGCCATCGGTCCGGTTGCCGCAACTTGTTCGACTTCGTAGCCTTTAGCCTTCATCAATGCGGGAAGACCATAGGTACCGATCAAGTGAGCGGCGCCGACAGCTACTACAACATTGTTTTGACCTTTTGTCAGTTCGTCCAGCTTTGCTACCATGGCAATATTTCGTTTATCAATCAACTCCTTCCGAAATGACTCGAGGTTGTCGTTTTTCGACGATTCCTCAACTGCTTTATTGAAGGTCGCTTCATCGCCAGTCTTCCATGCTTTCTCATACAACTGAATCGTTTCGGATAATTTCTTCAAACCCGTCAATGACAAAAGCAGCATCTTGTCCTGGTCTTCATCGGACGAACTGCTGAGCACTTTAACTTGTGATGCACTCGTTTCTAACTCGAGAACCTTTTTTCCTCGTTTCTTGGCTTTGTTTAAAAGATACTGATCGATTCCCAGATCGCCGCCGAAACCCTCTCGTTTCAGGGCTGCAGACTCCAGGAGAATTTTCACCATCCACGGTCGATAGTCGTTGTACATCGCCATCGACTCTCCTGCCCAGGCAAGATATGAATTCAAAGCATCCTTAGTTTTTTGCGAGAGGTGCTTCTCTAGACAGTCGCCTGGCGGATAAGCCGCTTGATTGTGTACAAGCTTTTGCAAATCGGTTTTGTCAATTCGATCCAAAGCCAACTCGACAATCAGAGCGTCGGACACGTTCATCGCAGTGTCGATCTGCGCCGGCAGCGGATAGAACTCTGGTCTGGCGACGTGGATTGTCCCAAGAAGATAAACAGACTGATTGCCCTTTGTGGCTTTCCACATGAAGAGCTTGTGCTGGGGCGCCTTTGTCGCACCATCTTCAGATGTCGCCGAGGAAGATTCGGTTGTCGTTGTTGGCTCTGCAGATTTCTCTGTAGGCATCGCGGAAGATTCCGCAGCGTTCTCAACTCCAGTATCTGCCTGCGCGGAAACCGCACAGAACAAGGCTAAAAACAGCGACAGCAACACTTGGTCTGATTTTCGAACACATCTTTTATGCATAGCAATACCGCACCGAAAAAAAATCCGAATCAGAATAATCCATGCCCGAATATTGCCAGGCGTAACCTGATCATGTGGAGGGCCTGCGAATGATTTTCGTCGGAAGGTCTCTCGTTAACCACAATACTTAGATGGTAATCGGAAAGTTTTCAGCCGACGGAAATTTCGTGCCTTACAAATATGATAATGGAAAGCGAATTGCGGATGCACAAAATACAATCAAAGGATCCGTGATCGATAGCTGGAACAAGGATAACAGTTGGGGGACAAAACAGACGACAATGCGAATGTAACCGTCTTCGTGACACCTAGCACTCGCTCCATGCAATAAACTATACTTACGCCATGAACACACAAACTAATGCTATTTTAATTTCGATGGTTATATGCGCCACCGCATGTAGTGCTAACGCAAAAGACTCACCGATCGATATCCACTCCAATCTTTTGTCAAAACGGGTGTCTTTAGTCAAGCTTCTCGCTAATCCCGAAAGTTTCGACGGGAAAAAAGTATTTGTTGATGGGATCATGCACCATACTTATGAAGACAACACGCTTTACCTCACTAGGGACATGGCTGACTGTGGTGTTAAATGTAATGGCATTGGCTTGAGATTCGACGATAAAAACCTGTCGCTTATTGGTGAAAAAACAAATGCCAACCTGGATTATTTTCACAACAAATGTGTCGCAGTCTACGGCACATTTTCCAAAGATGGAATGCTGGAAAATGTTTCGGTCGTGAAGGAAAATTCTCCGATTTCGATTGGATCAACAAAAGCAAGTAAACGCTTGACACATAAGTGACAGACTAGCGCCAACCTGAACATTCTAGTAAAAACTAGCTCGCAGCCGAAAATCGCCTGAGTCGATCCAGGAACGACGGATCAATCATGCAGACTCCGTCAACGCAGCTGCTTGATGCGACTTCCTGTAGAACAGACTCTTCCTCTGGCAACAACGGAATTATCATCAATCCAGTGGGTAGTATCCTCGTGGGAGTGGGAGTCGCAGCCTTGATTTCCATCGCACGCAATACTTGCCTTGCGATTCCAGGATCAAGCCAAACCGCACCCAAACGAACGCTCCGAAGCGCTGGCTCCAACGCTGTAGACAAATTGCCTTCGAGAATATAGCCATCAGCGCCTGCGTCCAACGCGGCAAAAATATCTTCGGGCTGATTGCTTGCAGTGACGACGACAACCCGGACTTCACCAAATTCTTGTCTAATTTTTCGCGTAAGCTCTATACCGTCCGTTGAAGGAGAGCTGAGATCCACCAACACAACATCGACGTCTTTGGTTCGCAGATAATCCAACGTCTCGCAAGGATTCAGAGCTTGCGCGACCAATTGCACATCACGTATATGCTGAACAAAGGTCGACAGTTCATGCGAGGTTTCAGATGGATCCTGAACGCACAATACTCTTATTGCCATCACAGTCACTTCGCCGAAGTTGCATCACAAACAATATGCCCACTCGTGACACACCTTCAATTGGAATCGCTAGGTTTCGATTTCAGGAGACAACCACACTCACAGAGTCTGTTTTTGGACGTCATCGTCGGCAAGTGCCGGCATTGTCCCTCAGGTAGTAGTCCTGATGATAGTCTTCGGCAACCCAAAACTTCTCTGCCGGCTGAATCTTCGTATAAATCTTCTGACCCAATTTTACTTCGAGCCGCAACTTCGATGCGGTCGCTGCAACGAGCTGCTCCGGCGTGTGATAGAAAATCACCGCGCGGTACTGCCCGCCACGAACATTCGCTTCGAACGTTGGGCTATGCTCATTCCAAAACACGTCGAGAAGCTTGTCATAACTCACTCTCGTGGGATCGTAGTCAACTTCTACCGCTTCGCAGTGCCCTGTCTTCCCCGAACACACCATTTGATATGTGGGATTTTTAGCCGTCCCACCCGTGTAACCTGACGTTGCCGAGTAAACTCCCGGAATTTGTTGAAGCGCCGCCTCAACACCCCAGAATCAGCCAGCGGCAAACGTTGCCTTTTGATGATGCATAGTGCCTGATGCTCCTGTCGCATGTAGTGCTGGAACCAAAACCAACGTCAACACGGAAATAAATCCAATTAGTTTCTTCACTCTAAAACTCCTTACCAATTTTCAACATCTGCTGTCTTTCGGAATTTGTGTGAAACCCGCAAGTAGAGCCTTGAAACGTCCTTAGAAGAGTATATAGTGAAACGTCTTCGACGGCCTATGCACTGCATCCGGTGCAATCCATTCGGCGTTTTCAACCAACCTTATTTCTAGCATCACTAGAAACTGCTATCATGGAATTAGAACTCCACATTTATAACCTAAGCAAGCACGGAGTCTCCCAGCACGAAGTCGAGGAGTGTTTTTCAGATCGGGAGCGAATTATTCGCAAAATCGGAAAAATATACTGGTTAGTAGGTAAGACGAATGCTGGACGAGTTTTCAGATTGGCTTTCGGAAAACAGAAGTCAAATCCTACTTTGTGTTTAATGCCATGAATGCTCGTGATTACGAGAAAAGTCAATATAAATCAAAGGGCAAGTAGTATGCGGACGAAAAAAAACAAAAATGCCATACCGCCTCCGCCGGATGATGACGCATCACCGGAAGAATTCGCGGCATATTTTGAGAAGTACGAATTGAGCGAACTAGAGGCCGCTGGCTATGTTGACGTGCTTCCGCCTGGAGATGAAAAGGAAATCGAAGAGCTAGCAAGCATGTGTGAAACTCGTACGAATGAAAGAAGAAGCAGAACCCAACTCAACTTGGCTTTGTCGCCAGAACAACTCGAAAGATTCACTCAGTATGCCAATAAAAAACACTTACCTCCTTCAACGCTTGCTCGCGCGTGGGTCTTGGAACGTCTCGATGCTGAACTGGAAAGGATGCAATAACTAAAATACCGCGTGCTTGGTGCCTGACTATCTGCCAGAGGTAAATCGTTTCGCACTTGAATCTACACAGACACCCATCTGTTGTAACGGCGTGTCGCAGTTCTTAACCCTAATTACATCTATAGAACGAACCTGACTGATGCAGTGTAGAATTTGAGCTTCCTCAGGTACCCAGTCCCGCAAGACTTAGAAGGATACAGGTAGGGTTCGTATGAAATTTGATGCCACTCGGAGACCCGTCACGACTTCGAACGGAGAACCGCGTTCTGCAATCCGCAGCTTCACGATGATGCTCTGTGGCTCCCTTCTTTTTGGAACCGCTCAAATAGCGGAAGCCGCGCACGATCATCCGACTCTTCGCGAATTTCGCTCTTCGCATGACGACCTCGGACGTCGCGAGTCGCGTCAGCTGTTTCGCGCTACCTACAATGGGCGCTCCACCGGTGGTGCCTCAATCCCTCCACCGATCACTTCAAAATCATCAGATATCGGCACCGATACAGCCAACTTTCATCACATCATCTGGAATGGTCCCGACCAGACCTCCACGCGTCGCGAAGCGAAGGAATTAAGAATTGGTACCCAGACTATTGGCGATAATGTCGTTCGATTAAACCGCGGAGTTGATCTGGATTTGTCCTCCGCAGATCGCAACATCGTGCTCGGCGAAAATCTTTTCAGAGGCACTGGCTCAGTCGAAATCACTGTCGGCTCTGACAAGCAAACTTTCACTGCAGGTTCCAAGGCGACGGCGGCAGAGTACATCGCAATCAAACAAGCGCTCAACTCCAGCGGCGGTCAGAAACTCGTCATCAACCAGTCAGGCATCGCAAGTGGTGGCTCAGTCGATCTAACTCAAATCACAGACAACAATGATCCATTAAGAGCGTCAAGTTTAACCGTCGCATCCGGTGTCACCACATACGGTGACTTCAGCAAGCGGTCAGACTTCAGGCTGACCGGTGACCTGAACAACTACGGAACCGTCGTCGCCCTCTCAAGCGACCGGGCTGTCCGCTCCGGAGCCATTCGCGCAGACGACATCACAAACAATGCGGGTGCCACAATCACATCGGTCCTGCCTGACTCGCTTGCCGCCTCACACCTCGCCCGCTCGGTCGACCTGACCCTGGACGCACGTGGCGATCTGACAAACTTCGGCACGCTGTCCTCGAGCGGTGACTTGAGCCTGATAGCAGGAAATTCTGTCAACAACAGCGGTTCGGTATCCGCTAGAAATTCGGTCAATATATCTTCTCCTAACATCAACAACTCTGGCGCAGTAACAGCCTCTTCAGGCAATATCAACTTGAACGGTCCGCCGACCGCTGCTCTCAATGTCAATAACACCGGCGGAACTCTATCGGCACTTAAAGGTGCAATAAACGTTAGAACGCCTGACTACACAGGGACTTTCGACAACAACATCACAGGCGGAGACCTGCTCAGCAAAGAAGTAAACATCAGCGGCGGCAATGCGACAAATTACGTCAATGTGAATCAATTGACCGGAACGCTCTCACAAACTGGACTTGCATCACATGTGCTGGCTTCAACAGATAACCTAATAATCGGTTCAACGTGCCTAACTGGTGATCCAACCTTCTTCAATTATGGCGACATCACAATTGCAAGCAATATTTCGGTGGCCGAAGATCTGACGTTCATAGCCACAGGAACTATCGCTACAGGGACGAACCTCACGATTGAAGCTCGCAGCGCTACTCAAGGCTTCGACATAACGATGATCGCGGGTGCCAACATCACCTCTCCGGCCTCAGGTAGCAACTTCCCCGCAGGACCCGGAGCGATAGTGACGATTGACGGCAATGCATCCGGCACTGGAGGCAATA
>JBGAHZ010000051.1:0-54518 GCA_044225915.1 Obscuribacteraceae bacterium (SeqCode) | reverse complement strand
GGAATTTTCGCGAGTAAATCGATCAATCCCGCTGGAGCCGACGGCGTGATCCACGGCAATTGGAGCCTTATGCAGGCCCAATAAGTGACGGTAGGGAGAGTCTGGATCTACACCTTTGCGGTCACTTATCTAATCGTCAAGGTTGTCGATCGTTTGCTTCACTTCACTGTCACTGAGGAGCAGCAACAGGTCGGCTTGGACGTTTTCCACTACGGTCCGGAACCGTTGCAGCCAGCAACAATAAAATGATCAGGACTGGTGGGCTTCGGAGCACTCATTTATTAGAGAAGACTTGGGTGAAAATCCTTTTCCATTCGACCACTGATCGGTAATGCTAAGATCCGCGCATCAAGCGTCTTTCATCGATTTTTGGATATATCCAAAAGGAGTCTGTTATGAGTAGCATCAAAGTAAAATTCGAACGGCTCCCGCACTGCCGCGAAATTCCGCAGTACGCGACGCCAGGCGCCGCCGGAATGGATTTGACGTTGGCAAGTGACGAATCAATCGAAGTGGGCGCCGGCAAGCGCGCCAAGCTGCCTACCGGCATAAAACTGGAAATTCCCGTCGGCTACGAGGCGCAGGTGCGTCCGCGTTCCGGTTTGGCTGCCAAGCATGGCATAAGTCTGACCAACTGCGTTGGCACGATTGATTGTGATTATCGAGGCGAGGTCATGGTTTTGATCATTAACCATGGCGAAGAAACCTATACATTCACTCCAGGAGAGCGAATTGCCCAGATGGTAATCGTTCCTGTTCCTACGGTTGAACTCATAGAAGTCGATAGCGTGGCGGTTTCCGAACGTGGCGAAGGTGGTTTCGGGTCCACCGGAAAGACCGCACTCATGGCAAATGGCGCTTAGGTTCTGATATTTCCTCGTTAACTGCCCGTGAAGTCTGCTAACTGTTTGTGATAACCCGCCACAAAACGTTGAACTGATGGGCATTTGAGTATAGGATCGGTGATTGAAACGCCGAGCCTGGCGATTGTCGAGAGGAAATGCATTCTTGTCAGACCGTATAAAAGTCGCCGTAGCGGGCGTTAACGGCAAAATGGGACGCGCGAGCGTTCAGATGATTTTGGAAGATCAGGAATTGGAACTGGTCGGAGCATTTGGTCGGGCAGGCGCCGGCTATGCCGGAAAGAGCATGATTGCCGGATTTTCAGGCGGAGGCAGCACAGCCGTGATGGTCTCTAACGGGATCGAAGACTGTTTTGCTACCAACAAACCTGATGTACTCCTCGACTTCACGATTGCTGAACCCGCTGTCGAGCATGCCAAGTATTCAATTGAACGCGGAGTCCGCCCCATTCTGGGCGTTTCGGGCGTTGATCCATCCGATGTCGAAACTTTGTCCAATCTCGCCAAGGCGAAAGGTGTGGGCGCCATGGTCGTTCCCAACTTTTCGATCGGCGCCGTTTTGATGATGGAATTTGCACGTCAAGCAGGCAAGCACTTCAACAACGTCGAAATCGTCGAGATGCATGGCACAAAGAAACTTGATGCGCCATCCGGGACAGCGATGTACACCACACGAAAGCTCGCGGAAAACAGCAAAGCGTACAATCCCAAAGAAGTGAAGGATAGAGAATTACTCAACGGCGCGCGCGGCGGTGTGACCGAGCAGGGTGTGCGGGTTCACTCAATTCGATTGCCCGGATTGATTTCGCACCAGGACGTAATTTTTGGCTCAGAGGGAGAGCTGCTGTGCATCAGGCATGAGAGCTTCAACACCAATTGTTTTATCAAAGGAATTATTTTGAGTATTAAGTCGGTGACGAAAATGTCGTCGCTGGTTGTGGGATTGGAACATCTATTGTAGGAACTGGAGGAATTGGAAATGAAAGGCAAAGCGATGCGCGTTGCGATACTTGGCGCTACCGGTCAGGTGGGACGAGAGTTTCTCAAGGTGCTCGAAACTCGCGAGCATTTTCCAATCGAAGAAATCCGACTTCTGTCGAGCCCACGCTCGGCCGGCTCGGAGATTGAGTTTCGCGGTAAGAAAATCAAAGTCATTGAAGTAAGCGAAAAAGCTTTTGAAGGCATCGATATAGTTCTTGCGTCCGCCGGTGGATCGGTAAGCAAGCAGTGGGCACCAATTGCGGTGAAGGCTGGTTGTGTGTTTATCGACAATTCAAGCGCTTTTCGCATGGATAAGGATGTGCCGCTAATCGTTCCTGAAGTCAACGGACATGCTCTCAAAAACCATAAAGGTTTGGTGGCAAATCCAAACTGCTCGACAGCTCAACTCGTTGTTGTTCTCAAAATCATTCACGACCTCGCGGGACTGAAGCGCGTCATCGTCTCCACCTACCAGTCGGTCAGTGGCGCCGGCAAAGAGGGAATGGACGAACTCGAGCAACAAACCAAAGCATTGGTGAACGACGAAACCTATGTTCCTAGAAAGTTTCCGAAACAAATCTCGTTCAACCTGATCCCGCACATCGATTCGTTTGCTGAGGATGGCTATACGAAGGAAGAACTCAAAGTCGTCAACGAAACACGCAAGATCCTCGAATTGCCTGATCTGCCGGTGACCTGCACCGCTGTCCGCGTGCCGGTTTTGGTTGGTCACAGCGAGTCTGTTGTCATCGATCTCGCTAAGAAAGTGAGCCCGGCGCAAGTCAGAGAATCGCTCGCGAATTCTCCGATTGTTGAGGTTTGGGATCAACCTGAACAAGGAATCTATCCAACTCCGCTCGATTGCGCAGGCGAAGATCCTGTTTATGTTGGTCGTATTCGCCCGGATACATCATCCGAGAATGGCATCAATTTGTGGGTTGTCGCTGATAACCTTCGAATCGGCGCTGCACTGAATGCGGTGCGTATCGCCGAGTATATGGTGGCAAACGATCTGATCGTTCAAAAAGTAACCACGTAATTATTTGTAGGCGTGACGCCAGGCGTCGCCAGCCGAAACTGAATGAACCTGATTCAATGAGGTGTTAAAAGGTGATTGGAACTGACAGCCCGAAGTTTGGACGATTGGTGACCGCGATGGTTACACCGTTTGGAGACGACGGCAAAATCGACTACAAGGCAACGGAACAGGTCGCCAATCACCTGATAAAAACCGGCACTTCATCAATTCGAAGAGAAGATCGATTTTTCGCGAAGTGCGTTGTCGCTGCAAGTCTGGTGAAAGTCCAACATTGAGTGACGAAGAGAAGATCGATTTTCTGAAGTGCGTTGTCGCCGTCTGCAAGAATCGTGCTCGCGTAATTATGGGAGCGGGCACTAACGACACGGAGAAATCCGTGAAGATGGTGCAGATCGCACAGAAAGAAGGTGCCGATGGGTTGCTTGTGATTGCACCTTATTACAACAAGCCGAGCCAGGCGGGTATCGAGGCGCACATCAAAAAGGTTGCGTCAGCTTCTACATTGCCGATGATCGTTTACAACATTCCAGCAAGAACCGGAGTCAATATTCTTCCGGAAACCATGCTGCGAATCGCAGAACAGTGTGACACCGTTCACGCCATCAAAGATTCAACAGGCAATGTCGATCAAGCGGCCGAGATAGCTGCGAAAGCACGCGATGGATTTCGAATCTATTCCGGCGACGACTATCTAACACTGCCGTTTCTTTCAATCGGAGCTTGTGGCGTAATTAGCGTCGCCAGCCACCTTGTTGGTGAAAGCGTAGCCGGCATGATGGCAAAGTTTTTCTCAGGCGATGTCGATGGACCTCGTTCAATTCATTACAAATACCTTCCTCTGTTTAAAGGTCTTTTTGCGGCACCGAATCCGGTGTGTGTGAAGTATGCACTGAGTAAACTTGGATTGTGCAAGGAGCATGTTCGCTTGCCTCTCGTCCCGCTCAATGAGGATGAGAAAAACACGTTGAAGCAGATACTTAAGAACACAGGTGTTCTTGAAAATCTGTCTTACGTATAAACGCATGATAGAGTTTCCTACTAGTAAACCCGGAGGTCGCAATCTGCAATGAGTGGTCCGCTCAAAGTAATACCATTAGGCGGACTTGGCGAAATCGGCAAGAACACCATGGTGATCGCCTACGGCGACGATATGATGCTCGTCGATGCAGGACTTGCGTTTCCTTCTGAAGACATGCTCGGCGTTGACATTGTTCTGCCCGACATTGGATTTTTGCTCGAGAATCGGGAGAAGTTAAAGGGTCTTGCGATCACTCACGGGCATGAGGATCACATTGGTGGCATCCCTTACATTTTGAAAGAGATGACCATCCCGGTGATTTACGGACCGGCACTGGCACTGGGTTTGCTCGAAGGCAAATTCAAAGAAGCCGGGCTTGAACATCGCACTTCTCTTCGCACGGTGAAGCCGAGACAACGCGTAAAAATCGGTTGCTTCGAAGTAGAATTCATTCGTTGTACCCATTCGATCGCTGACTCTTTTAGTTTGATCATTCGAACACCAGTTGGTGTTTTGATTCACACCGGCGATTTCAAATTTGATTTCACTCCAGTTGATGGCGAACAGTTCGACATCGCCAGTCTGGCTAATGCCGCTGAAGAAGGCGTTCTCCTTCTCATGAGCGACAGCACGAACACCGAACGACCGGGTTTTACTCCTTCGGAGAAAACTGTTTGGAATAAACTCAATGAAGTGTTTGCCAGCGCGCGTCGTCGGATCATTGTTACTACATTTGCAAGCAATGTTCATCGTGTTCGTCAGGTGTTAAACGCCGCGATGAAATACGATCGACGCGTAGCGATCCTCGGACGGTCGATGCTCAACTTTGCCACCATTGCGCGAGAGCTGGGATACATGAGCTTCCCTGATGGTTTGTTGATACCCGTGGAGCAAGTAAGAGACTTTCCCGAAGACAAAGTCGTAATACTCACGACCGGCAGTCAAGGCGAACCGATGTCGGCTCTCACACGAATTGCAAATGACGAACACAAACAAATTCGCATTCAGCCTGGTGACACAGTTGTGATTTCGGCAACTCCAATTCCTGGTAACGAAAGATCTGTAGCCAACACTATCAACGCACTGTTCCTCCGTGGCGCCGATGTCGTCTACGGAAAAGACTCTGGCGTGCACGTTTCCGGGCATGCTTGCCGCGAAGAGCAGAAGTTGATGTTGAACATCTGCAAACCAAAGTTCTTCATGCCTATTCACGGCGAATATAGAATGCTCGTTGGACACGGTGACCTTGCCATCGAATGTGGTGTCGCACCTGACGACGTATTTGTGATGGAAAACGGTGACGTTTTAGAAATAACAAAAGATAAGTCGACGAAGACTGGACGGATCAAAGCCGGCGTCGTGTTAATTGACTACAACCGAGAATGGCGTCTAGACGAGGATATCATCGAGCAACGCCGACACATTGCTGAAGACGGATTGATTACCGTTGTTGTTCTCATTGATGAAACTCATAAAATTGTTGCCGGTCCGGATGTATACATCCGCGGAGTAATTTTGCCTCGTGGTGTTCCTGCAGAAGAATTCGTCATCAAGGTGCAAGATCAGGTCAAACATATTTTGAGCAACCACAAACTGATCGATAACTTGAACGCCGCCGATCTGAAAGACTTCCTGCAAGGCGGCTTGGCCTGCTACTTCCAGAGCGAGATGAACACCGAACCGCTCGTTTTAATCCACGTCAATTTCGTAGGCGACGCATCACCCACGCCACCACTCCCCCGAGCAAAAACAGCCGGCGGCGAGTCCTAGCAAAATACCGGCAGGCTGTAGGCCGCTGTTGTAGCAACACTTTTGTCGCAACGCCTTTGTCACGACGCCTTTGTCGCAACGCCTTTGTCGCGACGCTGTTGTCGCGTTTAATTGTAGGAGCGCTTTGCAAGCGCCCATGCCGCCTATTCCAAACGCATTTCGTCATCATCGGCGTATGCAATTCACACGTTTAATTGTAGGGGCGCTTTGCAAGCGCCCTGGCTGCTAATCCGATCGTCTTTCGTCAACAGAAAGGCATGGGCGCTTGCAAAGCGCCCCTACAATTAAGCGTCATGCGGTTAGTGATAAGAGCTGCACTTTCGTTTGGCTTCATCCATAACTTTCCGACAGTGTTCTTCGCAAGCTCTTTCAATTTCCTCTTTGCGATCTTCGCTGATGTCGAAAGTTCTTTCGCCCGTCTCCACGTTGCGCCAGCGTCTACCTGAGTAAGTGGCTTCGTTCTGCATTTGTTCTTTGGCTTCTTTCCGGATGCGAGCACAGTCTTCTGCAGCGAGCTTCATGATATTCGCCTTGCGATCCTCTGCTACTTTGTCAGCATCGCTTTTCGGTTTCTCCGTTGCATCTGCTTTAGCCTCACCTGCCGGTTCTGTTTTCACCGACCTGGCTATGTGTTTGTCCATCCGATCGATGGCGGCTTTGCAATGCGCAAGCATGGCTGGGTTGGTGCAGTGATGTTTGCAAAGCTCATATTCGTATTTTGCTCTGGAGTTTTGTCCGAGCACCACGAATGTGTTGCCGAGATAATAATGGGCTTGCCAGGAGCTTGGCTTGGCTGCGATTACTTTCTCGAGAAGTTGTCGGGCGGTCGCATATTCTTTTGCGTTGTACGCCTTGATTCCATCTTCCAAATCGCCGGCCAAAGCTGGTTGCCAAAGACCAACTGCGACCAGCCCACTGACGATGGCAAGCACTGTCTTTAATTGCATATATAAGACCTGAGAGGGTTTCCCTATCCTATTAAGACGATAGCAAAAGCAATTAATTTCCGCCATTTTAGTCTTGCGTCGAGCTTTCGGTTTAAACAAAAACTTCCTCCTTACATGGGCAAGGAGGAAGGTTTAGTTGTGGTGGACTAGTTAAGGAGGAAATTGGCAACCAGCGGGAGTACCGCCAGCGCCATTCAGTAATCCAATAATACCAGCGGCTTCCGGACCCTGCCGTAAATTAACTTGAAGAGCCTCAGATCAAATTGCCGTATATCGCTAACTAAGAGTTGATTAATGTGTTGGTCTTTGCGTCCAAACCGAAGACGTTGATTTTGAATCAAGCAACGATCCACCCGGGTACAAGAAATCCAACGCGCCGAAATCACCTGTAATTTCACCGGCTCTGGTATCAGATGCGGTGGAGTACTCAGGTCCCTTGTCTGCTGTAATTTTGACGTTGCTTGGGCAGAACAGATAGACCTGTTCGCTCAATTTGTGGAAGTCGCCATCCAGAGCTGCAGATGCGCCGGCAACAAAATCTACCAGTCTGCTGGCATCGATTTTTTTCATGTTTTCCAGTGAGATTGTGGTGGCAGCGCGACCGCGCAGGCACTCAACAATGTCGACTGCTTCTTCGAATGAAACCGGTGTGAAGACGGAGATTTGTGTTCCATGTCTCGATGGTGCTTGGTTGCGCATCGACATTTGCATCATTCTGCGGTCTGCTAGCGCAGGGAACAAATCCACCACTGGTTGCACGGACTTTGCTCTATTTGCGAGTCCCGGCTTATCAGTTAAATTTTTATATTCGTCACTCATGTTTGCCCCTGCCAATCCACAAGCGTATAGCGACAATCGTATACGCGACCGCTCGACTCACAATAATACTTTTTTTGAAGGTGCCATTCCTGATGGTGCACGGCAATAATCCAATTCTAGACAATTCGCTACATTGTGCAAGTACTGCAACAGATGTCCAAGATATTCCTGACAGCGTCCGCACACCGTAAATGGTGCCTTCACAGCATTTAGTCTTTACGATTTTCCCAGGAAATTAACATAGCGAGCGCCTTTTAGACATCCATTATCTGACTAACAAACATATCTGAAAGAGCTGCGCAAATTTGTAGATCCTCAGGAACAGTGATCTTGATATTGTATTTATCGCCTTCGACGATCTTGACTTCGTGGTTTGCTAGTTCAAGTATGTAGGCATCATCTGTGGCGGCAAAGTTACCGTTAGCGGCCGCCTCATGTCCCGCGAGCAACCAGTCGAAACGCCCAGCCTGAGGGGTGTGCACGGCATACAGGTCGGATCGATCGATTGTCACCTTCACGCTACCCTTCTCGACCTTCTTAATGGTGTCTGATACCGGCACTGCTACCGTGCAGGCACCGTATTTGATGACGGTGTCGATGGTGTTGTCGATCAACGATTGCTGGATAAATGGCCGCGCTGCATCGTGAACCAATACATAGTCAGGTATCTCAGGACCGAGAGCGAGGTGTTTGAGCCCCAGGAAGACCGATTCCTGGCGGGTTGTGCCACCTGGTACCACTGATACCTTAAGACGCCTGTCTCCGGTCAAGTGGTCGTCGAGTTCCTTTTTGAGTTGCTCTTGAATATCTTGATGCGCAACTATGACAATCTCGGCAATTCGTCTATTCGCCAAAAAGGAAAGCAGACACCACATATATATTGGTTTGCCTTTCAACTCAAAACATTGTTTGTGCTTGTTGCCAGACCCCGACGAAAAACGGCTTCCGATGCCGCCAGCTGCGATTACAACTGCCACACGGTCATTAGTCAATGCGTTGGTCAACTGACAAACCCCTACTGCAGGGTGGTAGTCTCAGTGGTGCTCGCCGCGTCGATGAAAACATCCGAGCTGGTCTTGTCTTCACCAGTGGTGACAGTCTCAACTTGTTCGGAAACAGTTTCAACTGGTTTAGATTCGATACCTTCTTTGGAATCGCTGTCGTCGGCAGAGCCGGGAGCGCCAATTGGTGGAGTGTGCGGATCAGGAGACGCGTCGAAAACCGCAGTCTCCGCAGAGATGGAGACTGTTTCTGCAGTTGCCACGACTGCTGCCTCGTCGATTCCGACGAGCTCCTCGGCGGGCTGATCTTTTACTCTTGATTCTCCCGAGAGTTCTGAACGAAAGTGTTTTCCGTCTTTGGAAAGACGGAAGTACTCCTGGAATTTTTTTGTAGTCGTGAGAATAGGAGAGCGACCTTCTTCTCGTTTTGAAATCAGTTCGCGTTCAATCAGCTCTTTAATATGATCGTATGCGCCGGCGCCTCGGATTTTGATAACCTCCGATTGCATCACAGGCTGCTTGATCGCGATTGCCGACAAGGTTCGAATCAGTGCTGTAGGCATGTCGATCGGAACGAATTCATCTACGAGATTTGTATATTCGTCTTTGACCTGAATGATATATCCATCGTCATCGCTAACTTCAAGTCCGCCGTTGCGATTTTCGTAATCCTCGATCAGTTCGAGAATTAGTCTTCTTACGACGTCGACGTCGGCATTCACGATGCGCGCCACAGCGGCAGCCTTCATAGGCTTTTCCGAGAGGAAAAGCGCTGCTTCTATTTGTGCTTTTAAAAGTTCGTTTGCCATTACGTTACCACCGTATCCGATACCGGTGAGCCTCCGAGTCCAATAAAGAGCGGTCCGTAAAACTCATCCTGATATAAATCTATCTTACCGGCATTTGAGAGAAATAGCGATGCGAGGAAACCGTCAACCCAGTCTTTATGACCTTCCATTAAGCTAACCATACGCATCAGGTCGATGCGCTCACCTAATTTCAAAATCCGGGCAAGTAAATTTTCAACTTGAACGATGGTTGTTTCAACATCCTCATCGTGAGCCAGATCCAGGAGATCGTCTACACAATCCACATCGTGTTGTCCTGCTAGCTCAATCACCGCCCGAGGTGGCTTACGCTCAGCTCGGGATTTCTCGATTCTTTCTGCTTCTCGCAGTGCCTCGATCAGTTCTTCCAGGGTTACCTGACGTTTGCGCACCTGGCGCTTCTGAGAACGGCGAACAATCGCCCTTTCAAGATCCTTCAACGTAATCTGCCGCGGCTGATCCGAATCGTAACCGAGACCGCCTTCTTCATCAAAGTCGATGAAGTCATCTCCGACTGGATCCTCTGCAGTGAAATTCAATAGTGCTTCGGCCTTCATTCTGAGAAGAACGCAGGCATGGAAAAGAATCTTTCCGCTCTGGCGCAGGTTTTCCTTAGGCGCAGCCGCAATCAATTTCAAGAATTTGTCGGTAACATCGATGATGTCGACGTTTTTCGGATCGATTTCCCCTTTCTGGGCAAGTCGAACCAGAATTTCAATACCGTCTGAAGCTGCCACGTCGTGACCGTTTGCAGCGCTCAAAAGTTGTTGAGCGTCTACAGCAAGCGAGATTGTATCTTGGTCATTCGCGTCCGCCAGGCTTGCAGGTGCAACGTCTTCAGTGAACATTACTTCCGCATGCGTTATGAACGGAGTCTCCAAAGCATGATTTGCTGCCGCATTGTCAGCATTTCTAGATTCGGGTGAAACTGCATTTTTGATCGCGTAAAGCACCGATTCAATTTTCTTTTCGGTTGCAGCCAGGGCCGACTCTGTTACAGATTCAACGGCGGCGGTCGCCTCGGAACTTTCAATCGGAGCCGCGGCGTCGTCTGCAATCGCCGACTCAACTGCCGCTCTTACTGCCTCTTCAACGGTGTCGATTTCCGCGTCGATCGCCTCGATGGCTTCGCTGCGTGACGGTTCTGGTACCGCATTTAATGGCTGAGGAGGAGTCACCGCGGCCGGTACCGCTGCTCCGATATCCGGACTGCCTGTTGTTGTAGATGGATCGTATATGTTGTCCATCGGGCTTATGCTCCAACGGCTTGAGGTTCTGGAATATCAGGAATTTTGATTTCTTGAATGCCAACCACACGTGAATAGCCGTCAGCTCTGAGCGAGACGCCGATCGCATGGTCGGAATTTTCAATCATTGGGCGACGCAGACTGACTACGACAAACTGGGCGGTGCCCGATTGTCTCTTAACCATCTGGGCAAGGCGCTCTGCATTGGCACCATCAAGCATCATGTCGACTTCGTCGAAGGCATAGAAAGGCGCTGGAGCATATCTTTGGAAGGCAAACACAAACGATAGCGCTGTGAGCGACTTCTCACCACCGGACAATGCTTCGATGCGTTGCATCTTCTTGTCTCGTGGTTGTGCTCGAATGACGAGACCACCTTCGAATGGCGCCTCGGGATGCTCGAGTTCCAACTTTCCGTGACCGTGACTGAGCTCTGCGAAGATGTCCTGGAAGTTTTGATTGATTGCATCAAACGCTTCCATGAACGTTTTCTTCTTCAATTCGCCGTAACCGTCGATACGCTGGTTGATTTCCAATTTCTCGGATTCGAGTGTATCGAGGTTTTCATCGAGTTCATTCTTACGAGTTTCGGTGATGTTGTAGTCATCCAGAGCCTTCATGTTTACCGGTTCGAGGGCGCGCATGCGTTTTTCCAAACGATCGCATTCCTTCTTCAATTCCTCGACAGTTTTACTGTTTGGAGGCTCGTAGTTTGGATTGGTTTCCAATACGGTGGCAATCTCTTGTTTCACGCTTGCCAACTCTCTGGTCACGTCGAAATGAGCCATTTGCCGTTGTTTGCGTTGCTCGATAATACGGATTACTTCCTGGTCGAGCTTGGTCTTTGCCACCTCTTCAGCCGTGACGTTGTCGTGAATTTTGTCTTTCAACGCGCGCAATGATTCGAGTTCATCCGAAATCTGGCTGACCTTGTGTTCCATTTCAGCAATGCTCTTGTTGAGTATTGCCATGTTTTCTTCGTAAATCGGCTTTTGAGTGCTTACTTCATTGATCTCTTGTTGAACGGCTTCGAGCTGCTTCACCAGCCCGTCCATGTTGTTTTTCTCGAGAGTCTCTTCGGTTTCAATCCGATCGATCAACTTTTGGAATTCGTTGAATTCATTCTCGACAACAGCAAGGTCGGCTCGACATTCTTCTGATTCGGTAATCAGTTTTTCCAGCTGTGTCTGTTTGCCTTTATCTCTAATTCCATCAAGCGACTGCTCCAGGCTGGCGATGCGGTTCGCCATCTCTTTAGCGCCTTCGTCCAGAGTGACCATCTCTTGATCGATAGCATCGATTTCGTCGCCTTTGCTTCGCAATTGCGGCTTGATGTTTTCGATCGACTGATCTAGTTCGTCTGATTGTTGACGTTGATTATCGATTTCAGCTTTTCGTTTGGCTAGTTCCGCACGTTCTTCATTCTGTTTTTTGCGCTCGTCGGAAAGCTGTATGGTGAGCTCTTTGACAGAGTCCTTCAGCCACTTAACTTGATCGGCAAGATTCTTCGCCGTTTGCTTGAGCACGCCTAGATCGGTTTCACCCTTGCTGGAGAAGTGCAGTCTCGACTTTTCCTTACCACCGGTCATACTGCCGGCCTTTTCGAAAAGTTCTCCGGTCAATGTTGCCATTCTGGCTTGAGTGATCATCTTACGGGCATTGTTGATGTCATCGACTACAACCGTGCTGCCACAAGCATATTGAAACGCTTTGGTGAAGCGCTGATCGAAATCGACCAGGTTGTATGCAAAATCAATCACACCCGGACGCGCAGGCAAAAGACCTGGCGGTTGAGTTTGAATTTTATTGAGGGGGATAAACGTTGCTCTACCCGAATTGTTCGCTCTCAGATACTCGATGCACTCTTGTGCAACCTGATCGTCTTCCACGACAATGTGCGACAAGCGACCACCGATACAGGTTTCCAATGCCGTCTGATACTCTTCATCGACAGAGCCGAGCTGACCGATAGTGCCATGCACGCCGCGAATGTTCGATGCCAGGATCGATTCGACAGCTCTGCCGTATCCGCTTTCGCCGGCAACTTCTTTTTGAGTTTCCAGTTCGATTATTCGTTTTTGAACTGTTTGAAGACCATGCGTCTTGGATTCGATTTCTTCGTTAGTCGAGTCCAACTCTGCTTCGAGCTGTTGGATCGATCTATCGATACCGAGCACCAACGCTTCCTGATCGATGAATTTCTTATGAATGAAACCCATCGAGTTTTTCATGCTGGCCGATCGAGTGATCTTTTCGGTGGCCTGACCTCTTAATCCTTCAAGTTCTTTTTCCAGACCACGACGTCTAGTCTCTAACTCAGTTTTCTTCAAAGAGAGTTTGTGATTTTCTTCTCTCAGCGCCTGAAGGTCTGTGTGCAGGGTTGAAACTTTTTCGCCGGCTTTATCTTTTTCCTGGCGATACACCTCGATTTCAGCCATGACAGCGCTGTACGCGCCCTGGCGTTCCATCAGAACAAGTTCAACAGCTTTCTTATCCTCTATATGCTGTTTCTTTTGCTTCCCTAATTTGCTCAGGTGCTTTTCAATTGTTTTGACTTGTTCGTTGAAACTCTTCAACATCTTCTCTTTCTCTCCAATGGCACCCTGGAGGTTGGAGAGTTTGTTTTCTTCACGGGTCAATTCGCCGCGTTTGTTTTCAAGTTCTTGTCGGAGAAGTAGCTGTTCGTTGCCGCCCTTGTCTTTGATTTCTTCATCGATGCGACCCATCTCCGCACGCAATTGAAGAAGATTTACTTCTGTTTGGTGCAGCTTGTCGGCAAGTTCTGATTCCTTGCCTTCTAAACGTTCGATTTCAGCCAGCTCTTGCTTGGCACGTTCTTCCAGTTCCAGTGCTCGAACAAAGATCAAATCGCGCTCGATCGTTTCTTTCTTCGTTTTCAGATCGAGATACTTGAGTGCCTGATCTCGATCAGAGCGGAGAACTTCCAATCGCGCAATGATTTCCGTAAGAACAATTCTCTGGTGGTCGATTTTTTCTGCCACCGAGGTTAGTTCTGTCTGAGCTTGATCGATTCTTCTGTCGAAGTCAGCCACGCCAGCCAATTCGTCAATGATCTTGCGACGCTCGGTCGCACTCATCGTAACGATGCCGGTAACGTCTCCCTGCATGATGACGTTGAAACCGGTTGGACTAACGTTATGTTTTCCGAGGCGATCATGTATCTCGCTTAGGGTAGATCCTTTACCGTTCAACAGATACGAACTGGTATAGCTAAGGTCTTCTTTTACCTTGATGCGGCGGGTTACTTCAATCTCTTCGTTGTCCGGGCTGATGAACTTCACCCGAACTTTTGCGTCTTTGCGGCCACTTAAATTATTTAGAAGATCAGGTAATCTTTCCGCTCTCATCGATCTTGTCGAGGACAAACCGAGGGCAAAAAGCAGGCTGTCAATGATGTTGGACTTGCCCGATCCGTTGGGACCCGAAATCGTCGTGAAGCCGTCTAGAAGCGGAACTAGCGTCGACTTTCCGAACGATTTGAAATTGTCTAATTCGATTTCCTTGATTCGCAAAAGAGTCTCACGCTCCAGATCCCCAGCGGCATTACACTATAAAGCTCAACCCAGTGTCAAGCGTTATGGTTTCACTAATGGTGCCTCGAGTTTCCTTTTGTTGTGGTGGCATATCTACGGAATGTCCATGAGATGCACGTTTTCCAGCCCTTACCCGGCTCAATTTTACTGGCACCACCGGTGGTTTGTCACCATATATAGTTCGTCTGATAGAGCTGAAATTCAATCCGAAAAGGATCCTTCTTTGACTACGATCGTTTATCGATCGGTGTATCTAATTGGGATCGTTTCTCCCTATAGAATTGATACTTGGGACATGTTAGTCTTGGCTTTTGGCGACCTGGCTAGCGCTGTCAAGATATCGTTTATATGAGAGTTTCGGCTATGCAGACTCCTAAAAAGGAAAAGCAGGCGTTAATTGGCGACTTGCTCGTGCGTTCTGAATTGATCAGTCGGCATGACCTCACCAATGCGCTGACGATCGCGAGGCAAATGTCCTTACCGATAGGACATATACTTTCGGTCAACGGTTTTGTCTCCGAGGAAGAGCTTTCCGCGGCGCTCAGAGTGCAAGCTCTGATTCGCGACAAACTCCTACCTGAACAGCAAGGCATCGATGCTTTAACTTCGGTTCGTCAAAAGAAAGTGCCTCTGGAACGGGCTCTCGATGAGGAAAACTGGAGATCCGAATACTATGAGTTTACCAACAATCTAGGCAAACTCCTGATTGACGCCAATGCTGTTACAAAAGACAAACTTCAAGTCGGGCTTGCCGCCTGCCATTCATCAGGTTTGCCATTAGCGCGTGTGTTGGTACTCCAAGGTGCAATCTCTGAATTTGTCGCATATGCCGCGCTAACAGCGCAGATGCTTCTGCGTGATAAGAAGATTGCCCGTGACCAGGCCGTCGGCAGTTTGCGCCTCACCTCCCTTCATGGAGATACGATTGAGGACTACCTGGAGTTCGGCGGTCTTCGAAAAATTCGACCGGATCATGTTCTTCGACTTGGCGAAATGTTTGTGCTATCGGGGCTGGTATCAGAATTGGATCTGCTATCGGCTGTTGAAACCGGATTGATGGAAGCACAACCGATAGGCCATGTTCTCGTTCAACATAACCTGATCACGGAATCGGCTATTGAAGCGGCTCTTAAGCTGCAAGATTTGATTCGTGAACAGAAAATCGATCCACTAAAAGCAGTTGATGTATTGCGAGAGTTCGCGGGCAAACAAGGTTCGTTCGACGAAATCGTCGCAAGAATTGCAAAACGAAAAGTGAAACCGCCCACTTCCGGGATGGAAAAGTCCGATGCGAAATTGCTTGAAACAGTGCACGGACTGGGCTTTGTCTCGGAGACCGAGTTGGCGAAAATTTGCCAGGAAGTAAACGCCGGAGATATTTCGGTGATTGAATATTTGACGAATAAAACGCGAGTCGACGACGAAAAAATCAAGACAGCAATTCGATGTCGCGAATTAGTCGACGCCGGAACTCTGACTCTGGAACAAGCGATCTTCTCCGTCCACATCTGGCTCTGGAGCGGCGGCGACTTCGATCAGGTCCTAATCAACGTCGGCTGGCTCCCAGGACAACGCACCACATAACGGAGAAGCAAGTTGTCTTTGCCTAATCGTAGGGGCGCCTTGCAGGCGCCCAGGCTGCTACCCTCTAACGCCCAATTCCCACCATTCTAATTAAACGTAGCGAGACGCCACTAGTCTTTGTTTAATCGTAGGGGCGCCTTGCAGGCGCCCAGGCTGCTATCCTCTAACGCCCAATTCCACCATTCTAATCAACCCACACGTTCGCCACTACCCGCCTTCTAGTTTCTTTATTAGTTCAAGCGCGCTTGGGCAATCGCTGTCGTCGGGCCGCTCTTTGACAAATGCTTTCAATTCTCGCAAACCATCAGTGTTCTTGCCCGCCTTCAGCAGCACGAGTGCGAGATTGTAATGAACTGAAGAGAGCGACTTATCTAGTTCCAAAGTCTTCCTATATCCGTCAATACATTCCTGCAAATGATCGCCTTCCAGTTGAGAGGCTAACCATGCCCGATTGTAATGACACGCCGCGTCCTCCGGATATTGTTTCACCCACTTCTTTGTAAACTCGTCAGCGATTGGCATTTTGTTTGTCGCAATCAAAATTCTGAGAAGCGCAGCCATTGCCGTTTTTCGCAAGCTCGCATCCGGCTTCAAATCCATCGCTCGTTCAAACTGAAGTCTCGCGGCATTGGCATCACGGTTTGCATCCAGATATCGACCCAACGTTATATGTGTTCGTGCCTCATCTGGTGCGAGTTGCGTTCCTTTCTTCGCCTGTCTAATTGCTTCGTCGAGATCTCCCAATTTCTCATTGGCATGTGCAAGCTTCAAAACAATATCGGCGTTGCCGGGATTCAGCACAGCAAGCCGCGATAGCGTAACTTTAGATTCCTTGAACTGCTTGTTCGCGAGTTCCGCGTCAGCTAGAAGCAACATTGGCTGCCACTCGGTAGGTGCCTCTGCCTTAAGTGTCTGTGCGACTTTCAGTGCTTCGGTATTATTTCCTGTCTCCATCAATGCTCGTCCGTAAGCAACCCGAGCCGGCATTAAAGTCGGATCCAATTTCAATGCAGTCACTGCGTCTTCAAGTGCTGCTGCGGTTCTTCCAATTGCGAGCGAAACAAAAGCACGATTCGTGTAAGCACCAGGGTAGGCTTCGTTTTCTCGAATCGCCCGACTAAAACATTGAGTCGCCTCATCGTAATTGCCCTTCGCCGCCAGTATTGCACCAAGATTGTTGTTGAACCGTGCGTTTACAGGCACCATTTTGGTGGCATTCGCAAATTCCTTCTCAGCACCATCCAAGTCATTATCGCTAACGCGATCGAATGCGACAACGGCGCTCCAATCAGCTTTATCGTACGTCTTCTCTTGTGGTTCTTGACCCGGGATTGGAAGGACCAGACCTAATTCATCGACTGCCACCAGAGTTTTGTTTTTTTCCGAAATTGGATTCAACAAATTTGTGGATTTCGCAAAAGACTCGTGAGCTTGATTTTTGTTTTTTGATTTTTTCTTTTTCGGATTTTCAGCTGGGCTGGAAACCGGCTCAACAGCCCGTTCGCCGGGTGTGAACCATCCGAGGCTCACCATATATGGTAGTTTTTGCTCAGACAGAAAAAGATAAATGTGGGTGCGCACATCCTTCTTATATCTCTCTTCCGAAAGGCGAATGCGATGATCTCTTTCCAGTCTCATCCGCACTGAAGGACAAATTGCGATCAATGTTTTGCCGCTCTTCGCGACGTTCGCTGTTTCGGTCGGCGCTGAAGATCCGGGCTCTGCAAGACAAACTCCGACAGCAAGAGAGCAGCCGACGGCACCAAAAAACAATCTTGCAGCGGTTCGATCAAAAAAGCGCATACGCATAGAAGATCCATCAACTAAACATCAGCTAACTTTCGTTTTGACAACCAAAATTAACTGCATGTTCCGACCCAAGCCCAGAAGAATAACAGAAGTTTGGCAGGAATTAGTGACGTCAAGCATATTTATATTCAGTGTCAGTCGAGGATTCGGGCATGCCGACCGACTAAAATAGCTCTTAGTAGTTTTGTGCATCCTTATATAAATAGGTACGTTTGCACACAAGTGAATCGCTCGACAAGGAAACCGTGATGTCAAGTCCGATTACGTACGAAACCGAAGCCGTCTGTCCCTGGTCCGGTGCTAGAGCCGGCATCATGACGACCCCTCACGGCGTGGTGAAGACGCCTGTCTTTATGCCGGTAGGCACGTGCGCCGCTCTCAAGTCTATGACCTGGGAAGATGTGCAACGGTGCGAAGCTGAGATCGTTTTGTCCAACGCATATCATTTGTTTCTTCGACCAGGGCATGAACTGATCGGTTCGGTCGGCGGCCTGCATAACTTCATGAAGTTGAATATGCCGATCCTTACGGACTCAGGCGGTTTTCAGGTCTTCAGCCTCAGCGAATTGCGACGCATCACGGATGATGGCGTGTTGTTCACCGATCATAGAGATGGTCGTGAACATTTCATTGGTCCGCAAAAATCGATGGAAATCCAAAACGCTCTCGGTGCAGATATTATGATGGCGTTCGATGAATGCGTGAAAAATCCGGCGACGTATGCAGAAGCAGAAGCCGCGATGGTGCGCACTCATGACTGGCTAAAAATCTGCGTCGACAAACACGCACGCAAGGACACGCAAGCCCTCTTCGGGATTATTCAAGGAAGCATGTTCGATGACTTGCGCAGAAAGTCGGCGGAGGTCGTAACCTCTTACGACTTGCCTGGTTATGCGATTGGCGGCGTCGCGGTTGGCGAAGCCAGGAGCGAGATTGAGCGTGTAGTGATGTTCACCAGTGTATTGATGCCGGCTGACAAACCGAGATATCTAATGGGAGTCGGAACTCCTTGGGATATTTTGTATGCCATCAGATGTGGTATCGATATGTTTGACTGCGTTTCGCCTACGAGATTGGCCAGGCATGGTGCTGCGTTTAGTTCCAAAGGCAGACTTTCGTTGAAGAATGCGGCTCACATACGTGACTTTGGACCGCTCGACGATCAGTGTGATTGTTCAACTTGTACGCATGGCTACAGTCGTGCGTATCTGCATCATCTGGTCAGATCGAACGAATTTGCTGGTTCGATATTGTTGTCGATACACAACGTTCGCTACCTAATTCGCGAGGCGAAAAACGCTCGGCAAGCCATTCTTGATGGCAACTTTCGCGAGTATTACGAAAACCTTTCGAAGATTTTGTTGGCGGAATCGGATAGAACGCTGGCGGGGGCGTAGGCTGGCCGGGCGTAGCGGCCTGGGCGCCTGCAAGGCGCCCCTACAATTAGCGTCGATAATTTTGGAATGTCGATAAAAAGCACGTCGTCGACAACAAAACGTTTAGCAGCACGTCGATATCAAGCACGTCGTCGACAACAAAACGTTTAGCAGCACGTCGATATCAAGCACGTCGTCGACAACAGAACGTTTAGCAGCGCGTCGATATCAAGTGAACGCGAAGGCAGAACGTCAATCACAGAACGTTGATCGCGGCATGTTGATCGCGGATTACGAGCGGATTTCGTCTTCGTCTTTGACTTCGAGGAGGACGGCGTCGTCGGAGTGGTTCTGGGTAATCAGAGTGGCTCCGGCATCCTTGCCCATGTTGCCTTTCAATGCCATCAGTTCCAATTCGATGTCTGCTTGACCTTCGAAGTTTTTGAATTTCTTCTCGAGTGAGTCGCCGCTCAGCTCAGCGTAAGCTGCGGCTTTGGCTTCCTTCTCGGCTACCTTGGTTTCCATTCTCTCAAAGGTAGACAGAGCGCCCGATGCGGACGACTTGGAGAGGATTTCGTTTGCCTTCGAAGTAGCTTGAGCCGCTTTGTCTCTGGCGATGAGAACTTGTTTTTTCGTATAAGCTTTTTGAACTTCGTTTTCCAGCTCTGTGAGACGCTGACGAAGGTTTGAAGTCGCTTCTTTTTGCGACTTGAGTTGGACTTCCAGGTCCTGCGCAGCCTGTGCGTATTGGGTCTTGCGTTGCAGCGCTTGACGAGCCAAGTCATCGTTGTTTTGCTGAACAGCCATGGCCGCACGGTTTTGCCACGTGGCAGCCTGGTCTTTGTTCTTCTGAAGCTGTTGCTCCAATTGCTTTTCGGTGGCGATCGCCTGCGCTACAGCCTGCCTGACTTGAATCAGGTTTGATTGCAGCTCCTGATAAGTCTGCTCGAGCATCATCTGCGGGTCTTCAACCTTACCAAGTAAGGCATTGACCATTGCCTTGAAAACCATCGCGATGCGGTCGAACATTCTCGGGAAGCTCCTTTAGAACTCAGGCTCGAAGCCCAGATTTAATGCCAGTATAGATACTTAAGTGTAGCAAATACTCAATTTTGTTATTCCCAATCTTAACTTGATCAACCATATCAACGGTTCCTGTAGGTAAAGCTACATTAAATGTAGGAGTCATGCTTGTAGTGTCTGAGAATCTTCCAAAAGTCGACTTGGGACTATAGTGGAGTAATGGGGCTTAATGGAACGGAATGCAGGCGAGTGAGTTTATGGACCTGAGCGAAAGAAACGGATATTCGCTTGACGAGCTGATCTCAAAGAAAGTTGACGAAGCGGAGTTAAAAGAAGATGAAAGATCCATCTGAAGAAAACAAAGTGATCGACAGCGGTCCATCGATGATTGCTCAAGCCTCACAGTGGGGAATGGCGCTTGTTGTCTATACATGCGTGCTCGGTTTTGGCGGATACTTTATTGGCGATCGCTTCTTGGGAAGCCAATTATGGGCATTAGGACTGATGATGCTGGGTTTAGCTACAGGCTTCAGCGCCGCTATCTATCAGATTTTTAAGACATCTCAGCAAATCGATAAAACCATCCCGAATCGTGGAAAGCCTCTGCCGGACGAGCCCGACGATCAGAAGTTTAAGCTGTTTTAGCGAAACCTTTCACCTTGAATTCCTCAAACTGCTGATTCTCAAGATTCGTTACCAGTGTCAAATCTGCCTGCGTCACGTAGCCGAAGACGGCATTCTTGTCTGATATCATTTCTTCTCGTGTTCTAAATAAGCACATGTAGTGCTTTAGAACCTCGCGTCAGGGCGTCAGGGGAATTATGTTAGACAAGCACGTTCATGTTTCGCAGTTTCAACAACTGCAACCAATTGCCGACATCCAGCTTCCACTGTTCGGACCGATGTCCACAGTGCACGTAGACACGCTTGGCAGCAGCTGGGCATGCATGGCGATAATTCTCGGATTGGCCCTTATAGTTCGCCCTCAGCTTGTCTCCGATGGTCCTGGCGGTCCGGCACAAGCTGTAGCCGAAGGCATTTACGGTTTCCTCGACGATTTGTGCAAGGCGCAAATTGGTCATGACTACAAAAAATTCTTACCGCTTATTGCGGCGATATTTATTTTTGTGTTAACAGGCAATTTGTTCGGAATCTTCCCTTGGGCAGTTGCAACTGCTATTCCAGGGTGGCCGAATTTGCCCGGTACCCACGAGCATTTAGAGATTGCATCACCAACCACTGACATCAACGTAACCGCCGGATTAGCGCTCATAGCCTTGATTGTGTACGTTATCGCCGGTGTGCAAAAACACGGAATGCATTATGTCGGACTGTATTTCAAACCACTTGGTTTGATTGAATGGATGGACTTGATAATTCGTCCAGTCACACTGGCACTGCGTTTGCTGCTGGTTATCACGGCAGACGAATTGACCAGAATGGTGGCATTGATGCTCTTGCCATGGATTGTCGCGCCAGTGGCCGTCATGGGTTTCGAGATCTTCATCGCATTCTTGCAAGCTTTCGTTTTTGCGTTGTTGACTTCGATTTACATTGGTCTTGCAGTCACTGACCATCACTAACGTACTGATATAATCTATACGTTCAATTGAAGCGAACTGGCTTGAATTCTCGAAGTTCGAAGAATTCGTTAGTCGCGTTTCATGTGGCATCAACATGCTGATTGCATAGCAATAGGGAGAGAGACGTGGACCATCAATTAATTGCCCAAGCAGGTGCAGCTCCGCTTGATCCGGAGACCTTGAAAATTTATGTTACTACTGCATCGAGAATTGGCGCTGGTATCGCCGCAGTAGGTGTATTCGGACCTGGTATCGGTATCGGTATCGCGGCATCGAAAGCTCTCGAAGGAATGGCTCGTCAACCAGAAATGACGCAGAAGCTCGTTGCAAACGGTCTCTTGTTTGCAGCACTTATGGAAGCGCTCGGTCTGTTCGCTTTCGTAGTAGCCGTTCTTCTTTACCTCTTCCCAATGGGATTGGGTGGCGGTTAAACAAGTACTGCCAGATACCTGCATGGGCAATTAGTTGCTCATGCAGGTCCAGATGTTATTTTTCGGACTGAATTACCGACGGAAACCGTATATAAATGCTTTTCCCGAACGCAACACTACTGATCTTTGTAATTAGTTTCATCATCTTCATGTACTTGCTCAACGAGTTGTTTTTGAAACCCGTTGGCGAGGCAATTGAAAAACGCAGAAATATGATCTCTTCAAATCTTGAAGCGGCCAAAGCCTTGCGAGATGAAGCTAAATCTTCGACGGATAACTACAAACAGCAACTCGCGCAAAAACGTGAGGAAGCTCAAGCAATTATCACGGCGGCCGTCACTGAAGCTCAAGCCTCCCGTAACAAGGAGTTGGGCACCATTAAAGAACAGGGACGCAAGCGGCTTGACGAGTCTAGAACTCAATTCCAGAGCGAGAAAAAAGTTCTGATCGAATCACTCGTCTCCGAAGAAGCGCTGCTCGTGAAACAAATCGTCGAGAAAGTACTTGGCGAAAATCCAAAGTTCGATGTCAGCGAAGACTCTGTTAAAAGAGCGCTGGAGGAAGCAATCTAATGGATGCACTAAATCTGATTCTCTTTTTTGCAGAAGTAGAACACGAACAGCCACAACTCCTCGAAGTTGTTTTGGATTGGAAACACAACGTAATCAACTGGCTCATCTTGATGGCTTTGATTATTTACGGAATCAATAAACTGGTTCCACCGATGCTCAAGCAACGCGAAGAATCCATCAACAACGAACTCAATTCCGCCGCCAAAATCAAAGCCGAATCCGACGCATTTTTTGCATCGCAAAAAGAAAATCTGGAAAACGCTCAGAAGGAATCAGACAAAATTGTTGACGAGGCAAAAGCCGTTGCTCAACAAATGAAGGCTGAAATTTTGAATCAAACCACTCGTGAAGTTGCCGATCTCCAGAAGAAGTTGGAATCGGCAATTGCCAACGAGCGCCAGATGATTGTTACTGAAGTTAGAACCGCCGCTGTCGAAGCAGCTGTTCAACTTTCACAATCGTATCTGGAAAAGAACGTCAGCGAATCCGACAACAAGCGTTTGCTTTCACAGTTTATGCAAGAACTCGATTCGTTGAGCGGTCCAGGTGGAGAATCTTTTGCACCGGGCACTGCAGTTGGTGCCAGTAATCGGTCGGACAAATAACGGAGGCGGGGAAACATGAAAGGCGAGTTGGAGGCAGTTGCGGTCCAATATGCAGAGGCGGCTCTCGAGCTTGCTGAAAAGGCAGACGGTCCTGATAAATTTGCCACTTCTGAACGAGTGCTCGCCGACCTGGTCGGTATCAATGAAGTGATTGAAAAAAATCCTGATCTTGCTACCGTTCTCAACCACCCCGCGGTTGAAGGTTCGAAAAAATTAGAGCTCTTGCTCAAAATCTTCGAAGGAAAACTTTCAGATATTACAGAACGGTTGCTGCGTCTGGTCTCAGATCGCGGCCGTCTCGATATCATGAAGCCGCTCGAAGAAAAATTCGCTCAGCTTTTGCGTGAACGAAAAAATATCGTCGGTGCAAAACTGACTTCATCCAAAGAATTGTCCGCCTCTGAAATCGCCGATATCAAAGCTCGACTTACCGAGCACCTCGGCAAGAAATTGGAGTTGGAAGTTGTAATTGATAAGAGCCTGCTTGGTGGCGTCATTCTCAGACTTGGAGACCAAGTCATTGACGGCAGCTTGAAAGGCAAACTTGCAGTAGTTGAAAAAGAACTGCTGGCAGTCTAGAAGTTTTTCCACTCGACTTTGAAAAGAGTCAAACAGTCACTAAGTAAGAACACCGATATGAGAGGTTAGAGGACAACAAAATGGCAATCAGACCCGACGAGATCACCTCGGTTTTGAAGGCGCAACTAGAGCAGTACAAGTCGGCGCTCAGCGTAAGCAACGTCGGCAGCGTGCTCCAGGTCGGCGACGGTATCGCCCGCGTCTATGGCATGGAAAAAGCCATGTCCATGGAACTCGTTGAGTTTCAAGACGAAGAGAAGACACTAGGGATGGTGCTCAACCTTGAAGAAGATAACGTCGGTGTAGTTATCCTTGGTGAAGGTCGTAAAATCCATGAAGGTATGGAAGTAAAAACGACCGGACGGATCGCTTCTGTTCCTGTCGGACCCGGAATGCTCGGTCGCGTTGTAAACGCTCTTGGTCAGCCGCTCGACGGCAAAGGACCAATCGCTTCCGACGAATTTGCTCCAATGGAATTGATTGCCCCCGGTATCGTAAAACGTAAATCCGTTCACGAGCCGTTGATGACCGGACTAACCGCTATCGACGCCATGATCCCGATCGGACGTGGACAGCGCGAGTTGATCATCGGTGACCGTCAAACTGGTAAAACCGCTATCGCAATCGACGCGATCATCAACCAGAAGACCCAGCCGGACAGACCGGTTTGCGTATACGTCGCAATCGGACAAAAGTCCAGCAACGTCGCCCGTCTTCACAAAATTCTCGAAGACAAAGGCGCAATGGAATACTCGGTAATCGTAGCTTCCGCTGCAACCGATGCTCCAGCTCTACAATTCTTGGCTCCTTACGCAGGATGCGCAATCGGCGAATACTTCATGATGAAGGGTGGTCACGCACTCTTGATTTACGACGATTTGTCGAAACACGCTCAAGCCTATCGCGCTATGTCCTTGTTGCTCAGAAGACCACCAGGTCGTGAAGCTTTCCCTGGAGACGTTTTCTATCTGCACAGCCGCCTGTTGGAACGTTCCGCAAAACTCTCCGACAAGCTCGGCGCCGGCTCCCTGACTGCGCTTCCGATTGTAGAAACACAAGCCGGTGACGTATCCGCATACATTCCAACCAACGTAATTTCGATCACCGACGGTCAAATCTTCCTTGAAACAGACTTGTTCTACGCCGGTGTCCGTCCCGCTATCAACGCCGGTATCTCAGTATCCCGCGTAGGTGGTGCTGCTCAGACCAAAGCAATGAAAGCCGTAGCCGGTAAACTTCGTCTCGACCTTGCGCAATTTAGAGAACTGGAAGCATTCGCACAATTCGCTTCCGACCTCGACAAATCAACGCAAGATCAGATCAAGCGTGGTACCAAACTGATGGAAGTTTTGAAACAGCCTCAGTTCAACCCTCTGACTCTGGCAGAGCAAGTCTCGATTCTGGTCGCTGCAAACAGCGGCGTTCTCGATGATATTGCTAACGAAGATATTTTGAAATTCAAAACTGAATGGTTCAAATATCTTGCTGCACAAGGCAAGGACGTTTCGGCGAAACTTCTCACTGGCGACAAAGTCAGCGAAGAAACCGAAAAAGAACTGAAAGAGCACCTCACGAAGTTCAAACAAAACTTCTTCGTCAAGTAATAACTCGCATCAGCGCATCCGGCACCAGGAGCCGGTGGCCGCAGGAGGCTTCTAAATCAAATGGCAAACCTGAAAGCAATTCGTGGACGAATTCGAAGCGTAAAATCTACGCAGAAAATCACGAAAGCAATGCAAATGGTCGCAGCTGCCCGAGTTCGAAGAGCACAAGCAAGAACACTGGCAACCAGACCATTCACCAGGAAAATCGTGCAGATTATTCAGCAGGTTGTCTTCGAAGCCAACCCGCTAGATCTGCAGGAATTGCCTCTGGTTCAAGTACGACCAAATCCGAAGAGAGTTGGCCTGGTGGTCATCTCTTCGGATCGCGGTTTGTGCGGTTCTTACAACACCAACATCTTCAAAGCTGCGGTTAAGCGCATTCGCGAATTGAAAGCGGAGGGGATGCAAATAAGCTTGATCACCGTCGGATTGAAAGCCGCCGGTTTCTTCAAGCGAATCAAGGACGAGAATCTGGTCAAGGTGAAGTCTTACACTAACCTCGCCGCTGTTCCAAATTTCGAAACAGCCAAAATGATCGCAGACTACGTCGCTCTGTTGTACACGCACGGACAGCCTGCCAACAACGAGTTCGTTGCTGACGCTCCGAAAGTTCTCGACCTGAATACGAGAGTAGACAGTGTTGAAATTCTCGGAACGCAGTTTATCAATCTCGGCAAACAAGAGTCGCGATTGGTCAAGTTCTTGCCGGTTGAACTTCCGGCAGGCGTCGACCACTTGCCATTGAGCGCAGAAACAATTTTCGAACCTTCGTTGGAAGAGTTGATGGAAGAAGAGCTTCTTCCTAAGTACATCGACAACGTTATCTATCAGGCGCTGCTTGAATCATCCGCTTCAGAACTTGCAGCTCGGATGAATGCAATGAGCAACGCAACTTCGAAAGCCGGCGAGTTGATTCAAGATCTGACTCTCGTATACAACAAAGCTCGTCAAGGCGATATCACACAGCAATTGCTCGAAATCGTCGGCGGTGCGGAAGCGCTTCGCGGTTAGACCTAAATTCAAAAGTAGTGCGACTTCCAAGTCGCTCAGTTTATTTTGACGCGAGAACTGTTCACCCATTGGTGAAGCTCAGAACGTTTACTTCGTGATGAGCGATTGTAGTGTTGTGCCGAGCCTAAAATGGCGTCGCAATAGTCAGTTCACGTGCAAGAATTTGATTGAATCAACCTGGTTGACGATTATTGTTATTGCGTTCGGAATGAATTCGTAGACAACCCCGACCGATATTGCGACCCATAACAGCACGCAGAGTTGTATCGTTCGGTCTTTGAGAAGCACTTCCTCTGGTGCTTCCGTTGACGATGCAAGCGTGGACAGTAGTTGGTATCTCAATACTCCGAATAGAACAAACGGCACTGTCAGTAACATCCACTGACCGCTCGGCGAAAAGAAACAATAAATACAATAAGAAGTTACGAGCGATGGAACGATGGCTGCTTCCATTCGATCGATTAGCGGCAACGAGTATTTATCGAACGATTTGCGATGAGCATTCGCGCCACCACCAAGGGTTAGCAGTTCCTGTCTTCTCTTTTCAAATCCTAGAAAGAGCGCACCCAGTGATGTACAGATCAAGAACCACCCGGAAAGCGCTACGTGAGCTGCGGCACCACCGGCGGCGGCACGCAAAACAAACCCGGCGGCGATGCTGAACACGTCAAGTATCGCGTGTTTTTTGAACTCATAGTTGTACACCAGCTGTAGTATCACATACAGCAGCATTCCAAGACCTACGACTGGTCGAATGATGAAACCGCCGACTACGGAAAGGGTAAACGAGATTATTGCGACGGCGATTGCTAGCCTAGGGCCAATCCTACCCGCCGCAATTGGCCGAAACTTTTTCACAGGATGTCTCGCATCTGACTCGCGATCCTTTAGATCGTTGAAGATGTACATCGCGCTGGACACAAGGCAAAGGCACACGACACAGAAAGCCGTTTCCAGAAATCTATCGGATTCCATTAAGTGACCGGAAAAAAGCAGCGGCGCGAATGCGATAAAATTTTTTGTCCACTGGCGAGGTCGCAAAATGCGGATTGGCAGCAAGTAACCAGGTTCGGTTTTTACCGCATTCGCGGGTGGACATGCTGGTTTTGGTGACTCGGTTGCTAACATCATTCCTTCGAACTATAAGTGTGTATCATTCAATCCAAAACTGTTAGTGGGTATCAGTCATCCTGCGTTTTAAATATTTTCCAGTCGACAACAGCGGCCATTATCTGTTGGACCAATGTATAGAAAATCATCGGTAGCATCACTGCTGGATGGTCTGCCAGAGCCGTAGCTGCGAGGACGAGCCCGGTTCCATTGTTATTCATTCCAAGACTAAACATTAGTGATGCTTTGTCGGACTGATCCGTTTTGAAAATCCATGACACTAACCAACCAGCAAAAAACGCGACCAGGCAAACTACAATCGTCGTGCACAAGATCAATGTCAGGAAGTCCCAATCAGGTTTTGCAAAGGCTTGTGGCAAACTTCCAGAGGCGTTGGAATAATTGAGCAAGAGCAGAACAATGAAATTCGCCAGCTTCAAAAATGGCTTTATGGCATTTATGCGCTCTTCGCCAAGTGCATAGTGTGCCGCCATTCCCGCAAGTGATGGGAGCACCACCGTCAGACAAAGAAACATATTTGTTCCTTGCTCTGCCATTTCCATCAGATCTTCTGAATAGTCACCTTGGGTAATAAATCCAAATAGATTCAAAACTATTGGTGTCGTAAATGGACTCAGAATAGTAGAGAGAAGCACGAGGCCAAGACTGAGACTCAAATTTCCATTAGCGTTTTGCGACCATGCGGCGGAAGAACCCGCAATTGGCATTGCAATAATCAGCGCCATACCGACCAACAAATTGTTCAGTTCATCCTGGCTATGCCATAGTCCCATTGTGTTTCGCAACGCGAAGATTAATACGATTGGCACGACGAGATTTGCTAGAAAACCGACAACAATCATCTGAGGATTTTTTCGAAGTCCAAGAAGTTCTTTCGCTTTGATGCCTAGACCTGCGTTGAATAGCAGATACGACAACATAATCAACGAGAGCGAGATATTTGTTTTCCCTAGTCCAGGAAGCTCAACGTGGCCAAGCGACAGACTTCTGAGCATCACTCCGAGCTGAGGCGCAACACACGACAAAACATACGTTACTACCAACACCGGCAGAAAAAAGCGGTGCAGAAGATGTGCAAGTCTTTTGACTAAATTTGTAATTGCTACCTCCAGTGCGCATCTCGCCTGGTTCAAAGACCCTGTTCAACTGTCGTATCACGCGACGATCACAAGTTAAACTGAGTCACTAAGGGTGATACTACAAGACTGGTGTGCAGATTCGGTTTGGCTAAAAAAATTGAAAATTCCCTGAATGGATTTGAACAAGTTGAAATACGCCACTGATCAAATCGCTATATGGAGAATAATCACGACAGCCAAAACCTCAAGGCGATGCACTGAGCTGTGGGGTCTAAACTTCATACCGGTTTAAACAAACGGGACGCACGTGAACGGCGATAACTCCAGCGTGGAGGGACCACGCAGGTTTCGGATCCGAAAGGCATGTTTAATGTTGCATCGGAGGATATACCTGTTATGATAATGAAAACGATTGTCATTCTCGCAGAGGTTTATCCCTATGAGACTTTGTTATGCACTTCTCCTGGCCATAGCTGTGACCTCCGCTCCTGTGAGTGCTTCACCCCTGTTAAAGGGTGGAACGACAGATTCATCCAGCTACGAAGATGCGCTTGCCATAGAGGCTCCCCAGCCTGAGCTGCCCGCAGAACATACCGAACAATCGTGCAAGAAGAGTTGCTGTGCCCGTTTCACTATTGAGGACACCGGCAAATTCGAAGTGAAATTGGTCAGCTCGACCGGTTCACAGGAAGTCGACGACGTCGCTCTGGCTACATTGAAAAAGTGGAAATTCAAGCCTGCGCAACTCAATGGAAAACCTGTAAAATCAAGCCGCAAGATCAAAATCGAATTTGAAGTTGATTAGGTAAACGGCGAAGGATAAATGAAACGGCGAAGCTTCCTTAGACACACACTGGAAGCATGTCTTCTCATCGCGGGTGGTATCTACCCGTGGCGATCCGCTGTGGCAAATCCTGCATCAGTAGTTAAAAACCTGGCATTCGGTTCATGCGCTCATCAAAATGATCCGCAGCCGATCTGGGATACGATCAAACTCTGCAAGCCCGACATGTTTTTGTTCCTTGGCGACAACGTGTATGGCGATACTCAGAACATGAAACATCTCGCGGGGCAGTACAAAAAACTGGCAGCCAAACCGGAGTTTGCAAGTTTTCGTTCTCAGATTCCTTTGCTTGCTACGTGGGATGACCACGACTATGGTGTCAATGATGGTGGCGCTGAATATCCGAAGAAGCGAGAGAGCAAAAAAATATTTCTCGACTTTTTCGCGGAACCGCTCGATTCTCCGCGCAGGCAAAGGGATGGTATCTATACATCATATGTATTCGGACCGAAGGGCAAACAATTACAGTTGATACTATTAGATCTGAGATGGTTTCGAAGCGCACTTAGACTTGACCCGTTTTCTTTTCCATACGGACCAACAAATGATCCAAAAGCCACCATGCTCGGTGCTACTCAATGGCAGTGGCTGGAAGCGGAACTTCGGAAACCGGCTGACGTGCGAATCATAGCGAGCAGCATTCAGTTTTCTTCTCCCGACCATCCCTGGGAAAAGTGGGCTAATTTTCCAAGTGAGAAGAAGCACATCATCAATCTGATCGATCAATTGAAGATCAGAAACTTGATTTTCGTTTCCGGTGATATGCACTTCGGTGAAATTTCGAGTGAAAAAACACCAGGTGGAATCGACATCTACGACGTCACTTCAAGCGGCTTGAATTTTTCTGAGAACGGCTCCCAGTTCAAGAATCGGAATCGAGTCGCGCTTTACGATCATGGTCCAAACTTTGGTTTCATTCAAATAGATTGGGATGCGAAACCAATCGGAGTAAGTTTGCAAGTGCGAAACGCGCAAGGAAAACCCGCAGTGCGCAAAGATATTACGGTCTCGAACGTTTAGCATTTCAGCGCCAACGCCCACCCTGGAACATCGCAAGGGTTTTTCCTATGTTTGTTTCCTGACTTTCAACCTGTGTATGCCTTTTCGCGAGTGACAGAATGAAGCTTAAGCAGTTAGGGAGCTTCAGCTATGTCACGTCATTGGACAATTAAGGGTCTGTCACTCAGCGCCGCATTTTGTGCCGCAGTGTTTGGTTTAAACAGTGCAAATTCGCAATCTCATAAAGAGGATGCTCCGGTTGGTAAGGCGGACCCCCCGCGTACGAAGCCTGCCGAAACTAAGATTCTGGGCGGCGTCGATCGGTACCAGACCGCGATCAGTACGGATAAACCTATATATCGAATTGGCGAGAAGGTCTACGTACGAGGTGTGGTTTTAAACGCTGCAGACCATAAGCCGCTGCCCTCCAAGGAATCGGCGATCGCCACCATTGAAGTCAAAGGACCTAAAGGTGATGTCATCACCAGCGGACAAGTACAAGTGCAAGATAGTGTCTGGGGATATTCATGGGAAGTTCCTGATGGACAGGCAGGCGGCGAGTACAAGGTGATCGTTTCATATCCCTGGAGCGGTCACGCGCCGGCTGAGAGAAAATTTGACGTCCGCGCATATCGTGCTCCAAGACTGAATTCTCAAATCACATTTATGCGAGACGGATACAGTCCCGGTGAAAAAGTATCCGCAACGCTCGATGTGAAACGCGCCGAGGGAGGCGTTCCCGCAGGTGCTAAAGTTTCCGTCAGTGCACTGATCGACGGCGCCGAAATCAAATGTGACAACGCAAGTGTTGATGAAGCCGGTCTGTGCTCAGTCAGTTTCAACTTGCCTGACGATATTTCTCGTGGTGAAGGAACTCTCAACATGGTCATCGAAGATGGTGGCGTAGTTGAGACCGCATCGAAAACCATTCCGATCATTCTTCAGACTGTGGATTTGCAAATGTTTCCCGAAGGTGGAGATTTGATCGCTGGATACAAAAACCGAGTTTATCTGCAAGCAAAACAACCCAATGGCAAGCCTGCAGATCTCAAAGGGAAAATTGTTTCCTACCCCGAGTCTGCGTTTGAGCCAATTACTGAGTTTAAAACTGAGCACGAAGGACGTGGACGATTCGAGTTTACACCCGAAAAAGACAAAGACTATTACCTCGTAGTTTCGGAACCTGCGGGCATCAAGAAGCGTTTCAAACTACCAGATGTGAAATCACACGGTGCGGTGATTCGCTCAGAGAAAGAGGTTTTTGGTAAAGACAAACCAGTATCGGTGCAGGTCGGCTGCACGGAAAAAACGTACAGAGTTTCTCTAGCAAAGCGCGAGGTAGAAATCGCTGCATTCGTTGTAAAACAAGATGTAAATCCAGGCGAGTTGAAGCGCGTTTCCTTCGATCTACCCTCATCGATTGACGGTGTGTTGACTGTGACCGTTACGAATCCGGATGATACTCCGCTGGCAGAGCGACTTGTATTCCGCCAGCAGGCACGTCCACTCAATATCAGCATCACTCCGGACAAGAAGACTCACATTCCGGGCGACAAGACCAAACTTACGATCAAGACTACGGATGCCGATGGAAAGCCGATTCCCGCGATGGTTGGTTTAACAGTAACCGATGACAGTGTGCTGGAAATGATCGAGAAGCGAGAACAAGCTCCGCACTTACCTGTAATGGTGTTCCTGGAACCGGAAGTGGAAGATCTTGCGGACGCACATGTCTACCTCGATTCTAAAAATCCGAAAGCTCCAGTGGCTACGGACTTGCTGCTAGGCACGCAAGGCTGGCGCCGTTTCGCCCTGTTGGATCTTCCGAAATTTATCGAAGCCAAAGGCGATCAGGCACGACGGGTGGTGGCACTGAAAATGGTGACTACTCCTCAATTCGAGGGACAGCAGTTTGCCGTCAGAGGAATGATTCCTATGGCCGAATTCGGCGCGGCACCGCAAATGAAGGGACAGCTAGCAGCTGCGATGCCAGGCGCTCCAGCAGCTCCAGCAGGGAAACCCAACGCGATGTTTTTCAACGCCAGGAAAAAAGTGCAAATCGTCGACGAGCGGCCGATCATCGATGATTTTAAAGCGAAAAACCATGGTGTTCTCCTTGCTCCTCTGCAGGATGCTCTGCAACGCAATGAGGACAAAGCGGATATGCGCGTAATTGGTGGTCTCAAAAGAGCAAGACGTGAGGCCGCTCTGGGATTCTTCGGAATGCCGATGAATATGGTGCTGGTGCGCGAGTATGCTCACCAACAAAGACCCAATCGAAAGCCCGGCGATCGCGAAGACTTCACGGACACCGTATATTGGAATTCCGGCGTCAAGACTGATGCCGTAACCGGTGAAGCCTCTGTCAGTTTCGATCTTAATGACAGCGTGAGCACCTTCCGCGTATTTGCCGACGGTTTTGATAATGGTGGCGCTATTGGTGGCACCAACATTGGCATCAAGTCTGTTCAGCCCTTCTATGCCGAAGCGAAAATGCCGCTTGAAGTTACTGCTGGAGACGAGATCTTGCTTCCAATCAGTTTAGTCAACTCGTCCGGTAACGCGCTCAGTGGTTCCGACATTAAGTTGGATATGAATGGCGATTTCAAGTTGCTCTCTCCTCTAAAATCCTCTGCCGAAATTGCTGTAGACCAGAGAGTGCGTTGGATTCAACCGATCCAGGTAGGCACCGGCAATGGTTCCAGCGAGGTGGTCGTTAACTCGCGAGCAGGATCGTACGAGGACAAAGTCACAAGAAAACTTAGCGTAAAGCCGAAAGGATTTCCAATCGAGTCCGCCTTTGGTGGCATCCTTGCTCCGAATCAAAATGTTGTTCATAACGTCACCATTCCGGCAGGCGTAGTAGCAGGCAGCATCTCTTCGAATACGGCTGTCTATCCTACTCCGCTTGCCAATCTCACCGAAGCATTGAAGGCAATGATCCAGGATCCGAATGGATGTTTCGAGCAAACATCTGCCACCAGCTATCCGCTGACTATGGCTCAACAATATTTCCTCTCACACACAGGAGTTGATCCAACTCTCGTGGAACAGTCACGACAAAAACTCGATGCCGGTTACACCAAGTTGGTTGGTTTCTGGTGTCCGGATCGAGGCTACGAATGGTTTGGTGAGAATCCGGGACATGAAGCATTAACCGCGTTCGGTCTGTTGCACTTCACCGACATGGCGCAAGTCAAGCAAGTTGATCAAGCGATGATCACTAGCACGCGTGCTTGGTTGATGAAGCAGAAAGACGGAAAGGGCGGCTTCAGCCGTAAGCGTCGAGCTCTGCACACGTGGGTCGAAGACAAAGATTGTTCAAATGCCTACATCGTCTGGGCACTGTTAGAAACTGGCCAGCCCGCGGCTGATTTGAAGATGGAACTTGACTCACTAAAGACCGCAGCCAATAGCAGTAACAATTCATATGTAATCGCGCTTGCTGCAAATGCTTTGCACAAAGCCGGTGACAAAGCAGAAGCTCTGAAGCTCATGAAGCGTCTAGCTTCGAAGCAGAAATCGGATGGTAGCGTAGATGGTATCACCGGTTCCATTGTAGGTTCGGGCGGTGAATCGCTGATCGTTGAAGGCAGTGCGTTAGCCGCGCTGGCATGGATGCGTGAGCCTGAGTACGCGGGCAACGTAGAAAAGAGCATCAAGTTTTTGGCTGATTCATGCAAGTCCGGTCGCTATGGTTCTACTCAAGCAACGGTTCTCGCGTTGCGTGCCATCGTCAACTACGACAAGCACGCGGCTCGTCCCAAGGCTGCCGGAAAGGTCTGCGTATACGTTGATGACAAGCAAGTCGGTGACTGGCAGTCGTTCACACCGTCGACTCAAGGATCGATCAAACTGCCTGACATCGCTGCCGCTCTCACACCAGGTAATCATAAAGTCGAGCTTCGTATGAGTGGTGGTGGCTCTATGCCGTACTCTCTTGGCGTGAAATACAATGCGATAACTCCAAACGATTCTAAAGAATGCAAACTGGATTTGAAAGTGAAAATCGCTCAAACTCAGCTTGTAGAGGGGGCCGCAACACAGGCGTCAGTAACGGTGATAAATAAAACTGACGAGGTGCTTCCATCGCCAATGGCCATCGTCGGCTTGCCAGGCGGATTGGAGCCACGTCATGCTCAGTTGAAGGAACTGGTCAAGAAAGGCACCATTGATGCATACGAAGTAAATGGACGTGAAGTGGTGCTCTATTGGCGCACGCTTCCAGCATCGGCAAAACTCGAGCTTCCATTGAGCTTGATCGCTGCCGTACCTGGTAGCTACACCGGACCAGCTAGTCGCACATATCTCTATTACACCGACGAAGATAAGAAATGGGTCGATGGTGTCAAAGTAGAAATCGCCGCGAAGCAATCAAACTTGTCGATAAGCTCGGCAAAGTAAAACCTGTCCGACAGAACGGCATGAACTGCGGAGTCGAACCTCACAAACGGTGGAGTTCGACTTCGTAATCATTCAATCCTATTTTAATAAACTGTTGAATTCTCAGTCGTCAGTCAAGGCACATAAACTCGCCGTCCATAGGGGCTAGAAAGAATTGTGTGGATCTGGTGTGGACTCTAGGCGGCACAATTATCAATGGCATTCAAGGAATTTGTGTGATAACTTTTGGAAAGGGCAATTCATCACGTCGTACGGTTATGAGAATTCTTGTCGTCGAAGACGATCTGCGAATAACAAAACCAATAAAGGAAGATCTCGAGCATCAACAGTATGTCGTTGATCTCGCTCATGACGGACAAGAAGCCTGGGACTTATGCAGTTGCGAGCAATACGATTTAATCGTGCTTGATCTGATGCTGCCGAAAATCGACGGGATCGATTTGTGTCAACGTCTGCGGCAGAATGGTTTCCAGGGAAAAATTCTGATGCTCACCGCCCGCGGTGAGAAGAGCGACAAACTGAGAGGCCTGGATTCGGGCGCTGATGACTATATCGTCAAGCCTTTCGACATTGACGAACTTGGCGCTAGAATTCGTGCGCATTTAAGACGCAACAATGTAACGGTCACTCAAGATCTGACGGTTGGCGATCTTACTGTCGACTTACGTTCGTGCACTATTAAGTTTCAACAAAAAAAAGTCGAAGTAACACCGACCGAGTATCGTCTGTTAATCACATTCTTGAAAAATCCTGGGAAAACTTTTAGCCGAAGAGAGCTAATTGAAAAGCTCTGGCACTTCAACGATGCACCCACGGAATCCGCAATCAAGAGCCACATTAAAGGTTTGCGTCAGAAGTTAGCGCAGGCCGGTTGTGATAAAAATGTTGTTGAAACAGTATTCGGATTCGGCTATAGGCTCAATCCATTCGAACGCGAATGAAAAACAAGATCGAAAAGCGACTGGCACTCTACAACATTGCTGTGTTCGCATCCGTTCTAATAGCCTTTTCCGCGATTCTCTACATGGTGGTACGTGATGGCTTTTATACGGATCTGCGCGCGCATTTGAAGCAGATGGCCGATGGGGTGGTGTCATCGATTGACTACGCACATGATGACAGAGCAACGCCTCTCCCTGATTTGATCGTTAGCGAATTGCCTTCATCGCAGTCGCTTTCGTTACAAGAGCTGCGGCTGCAATGGTTTAAGCCTGACGGAACTCTTTCCATTGAGAAGGGCAGTTTGATTCTGGAAATACCGCTCAAAAAAGAGGGTGGATACCAACTACAAGAGAACCCACGCGCAATGGTCTACACGAGATCTGTGATCGTCGATAACAAGTTGCTCGGCTATGCGCGCGTAGGTAAGCCACTGGCGGACTTGGATCGGAACATGGAGCATATTGAACTTGGTCTAGTCCTTGGTGTGCTGTGTGCCAGTGCCATAAGCGGATTTGGAATTTTTCTACTCATTTCGAAGTCAATGCAGCCGCTGTACGACAACATTGCTCGCTTGAAACGATTTACGTCAGATGCTTCTCATGAATTGAGAACTCCGGTCGCTGCGATCGATGCCAACAGTAGCGTAGCCTTAAAGTATCCAGATGGAATGAGAGAATCTGACAAAGAAAAATTCGAAATGATTCAGAGTGCCACTAGACAAATGGGTAGCCTCGTCAACGATTTGCTCCAACTGGAACTAACCGACCTGCGAGAAAACACCGTAAGCGAACCCATTCGTGAGTTGTCACTGGTTTTAGAGGATGTCAGAAAAGTGTTCTCCTGGCTGGCGACCGAAAAGGGAATTCAAATTAAATTAGAAGTTGAACCTAATTTATTTGTAAAAATGGACGAATCCGATTTAGTTAAGGTCGTGCGCAATCTAATGGAAAACGCACTGCGATACACGCCTAACGGTGGCAGTGTGAACGTCTCTGCGTTTGGCGATCGCTCTGATGTCGTGATCAAGTTTACAGACACCGGTATTGGTATCAGTCCTTCGGACTTGCCAAAAGTGTTCGATCGTTTCTGGCGTGCTGACAAAGCTCGATCTCGGAGTGCTGGCGGAAATGGGCTTGGGCTCTCCATTACCAAAGCCATAGTCACCCAATTTAACGGTACTATCGAAGTAGAAAGTAAGGTCGATATCGGGTCTATATTTACCGTTCGCTTGCCGTCGGCACGTCGCTAACCCAGCACAGATGCCCTTTACCGAATCTGCACGGAAGTAGTTTAGTATCGCCACTAGTGACATCGATCCTCGTCGATAGTGTCCAAGGTGAGCAATGAATACGATTGGTAACTGCTGGGAACAGCCTGACTGCAAGATTATGTGGGTAATCTTCCTTGCGTCATGTTTGATGTTTTTCCCAGCACTTGGCTCTACCGGTCTTGTAAATACCAGTGATGCTTACTACACCGAAGCTGCACGAGAGATGCTGAGCCGAGGTGATTTGATCACTCCGTATCTAAATTTTGCTCCGTTCTACGACAAGCCAATTTTGACCTACTGGCTGATTATTGCTTCATATTTGAGTTTCGGTATCAACACCTTTGCGGCGCGTTTGCCATCAGCTCTATGTGGTGTAGCAACCGCGCTGGTGATTTATTCACTGGGTCGCCGATTCGTCAGCCGAAGAGCCTCTTTTCTCGCTGCTCTATCGGTGGTATCAATGCCACTCAGTGTGATTGTCGGACACGTGGCTCTAACCGACATGCCTCTCACGCTATTAACTACCATTACGAATCTCCTACTGTTGTCTGCTTTGATTCGCGGCACGAGCAAATGTTTGATTCCCGCATACGTTTCCTTAGGGCTGGCTCTGCTATGCAAAGGTCCGTTAGCGATTGTTCTGGCAGCAGCATGTATAGGCGGTTTCCTTTTTGTAACCAGTCGATCTGTATCAGATTTTCAAAATCGATTCATGTCTCTTAAACCTCTGCAAGGCGTAGCGATACTCTTGGCAGTATCATTGCCGTGGTTTATCGCTGAGCACATTGCCTCGCACGGCGCGTTTACAACTCACTTCTTTATCGAACAGAATTTCGGTCGACTGTCTGGTCAGTTGCATCAACACTCGCATGCTCATCCGTTCTGGTTCTACTTTCCATTTTTACTGGGCGGATTTCTTCCCTGGTTTCCGCTTTTGCTCAGCGCCCCCATCGTGTTTCGAATCAATCGAGAAAACCGTTTTTCACAAAACCCACGAACTCAACTGATTATCGCCTCCAGTTGTTGGTTGTTTGGAACTTTAGCGTTGCTGATGATTTCCTCGTCGAAATTGCCGACATATCTTTTGCCGCTGGCGCCGCCGATTGCCATTCTGACCGGGATTTATCTCGATACAGTTATTCGGCTTGGGCGCCGCAGGTTTATTCTCTGGGGGGCGCCGATTCTCGTTATCGGTGCTGTCGGCAGTTTGTTGGTTTTTCCGAAGGTGTTTGATGGAGCTGACGATCTGCGGATCGTTGCGAGTATCTGTGTACTCATTTTTTCAGTCGGCTGCACTGCCTACGGTGTCTTCGTTCTGAAATCGAAAATCCGTACAGGCATCATCATGCTGTATGCATCGAGCTTGATTTCGTGTGCAACCTTCGTCCCCATCGGAATTCTTCAAACTTACAGATTGGGACCGGAAGCATTTGAATCGCTGGTAAAACGTGCGTCGCACCTCAGTGCGGAACCCAGTATTGCCGTCCCTGCACAGGATAGCCCGAAAGCAGCTTTCTATGCTGAGAGAAAAGTATTTGAAATGAATGAACCTCAGGACGTCGAAAGGTTTATCGAGACTACTCCTGCACCTCACTACATGATTGTTAGTCTCAAAAAATTGTCGGAATTCAAACCCTCGATCCCTGCTTCCAGTCGTGTGGTATGCACGAAAGGGAAGTGGGAGTTACTCAAAATCGACGCTCGACAGACCCCGTAGTATAGGTCAGGTGGACTTATTCCTGAATGTACGGAACAATAATTCCGGTCATGCCTTTTCGCTGAATAATCTGCGAATCAGCATCTCTGGAGAATCCGAAATTCTCATGATTTGAAACCTTGGATGCCACTGCAGCTGACGTCCGTCTTCGCAACAACAGAAAGGACTTTCGGCGACTGCCAAATCCTTGGTTTTAATTAAGAGAACCGAATTTTGTCGCTCCTGAGAAAAGTGTATGTCTCAAAAACTTTGCCCTGTCAGACTTAACAGCCCTTGTACATAATGCACTGGAAATTCACCTCTGTGATCGATTGCGAAAACGTCGGCCCTGACCTGCATTGGGAGCCTCTTTACAGGAGCATATTTTACCGTTCGACGGGCTCTCAAGTGTGATAGTATGCCGGACGCATAGTGCGCGTTGAGTTCAATGCGTCCGAGAGGCTTATGAATAGCGTTCATAAAAGTGAGCAGCAATCGGACAGGCTGATTCTCGGGATCATCATCCTGGTGGCATGTCTTATGTTTCTCCCCGCTCTTGGTTCTACGGGGATCCTCAATACAACGGACGCTTACTACACGGAAGCCGCTCGCGAGATGTTGAGCCGTGGTGATTTCATTACCCCGCACCTCAATTACGCTCCCTATTATTTCAAACCGATTCTGACCTACTGGCTGATCATCTCGTCCTACTTGGTCTTCGGCGTGAGCACGTTCGCTGCACGCCTGCCATCCGCATTGTCGGCAATTGCAACTGCGCTGGTCGTATATTCGCTCAGTCAACCATTCATCGGTCGAAGGGCCTCTGTTATTGCCGCGTTGGCGCTCCTCTCTATGCCCCTTTTCGTAGTGGTTGGACATATCGCTTTGACCGATATGCCACTGATTCTGCTCACTACGATAACCAATCTATTGCTGTTACGGACTTTGGTTTTTAAATCGTCTAAAGGCTTGATCCCCGCGTACATTTGCCTGGGATTGGCTATGCTGAGCAAGGGCCCGCTGGCGATAGCAGTAGTAGGAATTTGCATCGGCGGATTTCTAATCGTAACCAGCAAGTCTGTCGACGATTTCAAACAACGAATACTCTCATTGAAACCGTTGCAGGCGGCAGTGATATCACTCGCAGTGGCACTGCCATGGTTTATCGCTGAGCACATTGCGTCAAAAGGAGAGTTTACGAAATTCTTTTTCCTGGAGCAAAACGTAGGTCGGCTGTCAGGAAAGGCTCAATCACATACATTGCCAGTCTGGTTTTACATCCCATTTATCTGCGGCGGCTTTGTTCCATGGATTCCACTGTTGTTAGGTGCTCCATTCCTGATCAAACCTACAAAAGAAACGAGATTTTCGGACAGTCCAAGAGTGCAAATCTGCATCGCGTCGCTATGCTGGGTGTTCGGAACGCTAGCATTACTCATGCTTTCAGCCTCCAAGGTTGCACACTATTTGCTGCCGATAGCACCTGCAATTGCGATTTTGTCGGGAGTGTTTCTAGATACTGTAATTAGTCTGGGACGACGTCGCTATATGCTCTGGGTAGCACCAGGAATGGTGCTGGGTTGCACTGTATGTTTGTTTGTTGTTCCGCGTCTAATAGCGCACGCTCCGGATTTACGCATCGCCGCTATCATCGGTGTAGTCGCATTCCTTTTAGGCTACATTGCATATGGTGTGTTCGTATTTAAGTCGAAACTGCAGGCAGCGACTGTGACCTTAACCAGTTTAAGCCTCATGGCTTGCGCTTTGATGGTTCCGATTGCATTGGAATATATGTACCGTCAGGGCAATGAATCGTTCGAATATCTGATTAAGGAAGCTAACAAACTCGATGGCGCTAACATCGCTGTTCTTGAAAACGAAAGTCCGATTGCAGCTTTCTATGCGCAAAAGGAAGTTTTTGAATTCGATGGTCCATATGATTGCCATAAGTTCGTCGCTAATTCCAAAGGTCCGCACTGCGTGATTGTTGACTCCAAGTACCTTCCCCTGTTCGCTGCATTTTTTCCGAATAAATTGCAGCAGATATCCAGCAAAGGAAAATGGATTTTGCTCTCGATAGATGCGAAGGACAAGCCGGCTGCATCCAGCATTAGCTCGTCTACGTCGCAGAAATTGCAGTAAACCCGACCAATAGTTCAGAAGCGCAGAATATTATTGAAGTTCGAAGCATGGTGAGTTGATGAATCTTTCCATGATTCGGTCGGCTGGGTGAGATTGCTTTCTCTCTCTCTCTCTCTCTCTCTCTCTTGATAACAGTGGCGGCGTTGACTTTCGAGTGAAACAACGTAGAATTGAAAATGAAAACGATTACCATTTTGCTTAATTGCTCGAAACCGGCAAATCGTCATTCAAAATGGCTACTGGCAACGGTGGCTTTGTTTAACGCGGCAACTTCTTGGATACCTTGGCGACCCATATATGTGGAACAAGATTCTCACCATACTAATGATTTGCCTGATACTTTCGTATCAGCAAATTGCTTTTGCAGCAGACGACGGTTCGAAACTGAATTCGATTTTGAACTCGACTTCGGGTTCCACACTGGCACCAGTTTCGGTGGCACAGGATAGTAATAAACCTAATGTCGCGTCTATCTCCGGCAAAATCACAGACCTGTCGAAAACTCTTCCAATCGTCGGCGCTCATGTGCTCTTTATAAAAGAAGGCAGCGAGCACATTAGAAAAGAAGTTGATGTTGCTGCAGATGGAACATTCAAAGTCGAGGATATGGAAGCCGGACGCTGGGAAATGACGGTTTCAGCGCCCGACATGTTGTCACATACAAACACGTTCGATTTGGTGTCTGGTGAGATGCGTAATGTCGACGTCGCGCTGGAAGAACTCGAAGCCGAGGACGTCATGCGTGTTACCGGCAAGCGCACGCTGATTCACCCCGAGCAGATTGGTAGCAAAACGAATGTCACTCATGACACGATCTATCAATATGGCTCGGGTAACGATTTGCAGAAGCTGATCGAAACCACCCCTGGTGTCATGACAGATACGTTCGGCAACATGATTGTTCGCGGAGAACACAACGCCGTCAACTACGTACTTGATGATGTCATCCTCCCTGAAGCTGCAGGTGTGCTACAGCAATCGAACTTTGTAACGCCACGTTCTTTGCAGTCTTTTCAAATGGATATCGGAGGCTATAAGGCATCTGACGGTGGGGGACCACTAGGGGCGGTGGCACACATGAAGTCGCTTCCGGTTAGCGCGACGCCGAGCTTCACTGTCGGTCAGCAGATCGGCGGACCGATGACAGGAAACATTTACTACAATGCCAGCGGCGCGTTCAGTCAAAAAGAGACTTCTAAGTTGAACCGTCTACGCTACGATAGCTCCGGCTCATTTCGTGGTTCTCTGCTTGGGCTCAGTCCGCCGGTCAAGAGTTTTAAACACGATTCTCGCGCAGATATTAACGTACTAAGCAAAATTGAGTACCAGGCGACTGAGCGTGATCGTCTCAGGATGACACTCGGTTTAAACCATTCTTTTCTTGACGTTCCGGTATCCCGCGCCTCCTATCAAGCCGGTGTCAGAGCGCATCAATACGACGCGCAAGACTTTCTAATTCTTAGCTATAAGCACACATTCAAACGCTTTTTTGATGAAGCAAATCTGCATTTGTTAAACGCGTTCTATTACGAGGGTTATAAAAGCCGAAATGTTTTCGATCCTGATCCGGTGATCAACGGCGGACAGCCCCTCATCTCTTTGACTCCCGGAGCTAGCCGTTTCAATTACGTATTCGGATCACAAGGCAATCTCATCAAGACTTTTAGAAATACCCATCGCGCAGAATTGGGTTTTCTCACAGAAGTCCGACCGGTCACCACCAACTTTAGCGCTCTCTATTTCAACAACAATCCGTACCTTCCCGGTGTTCCCTATGGCGCACAAATCAGTCCGTTCACGTTCACCACTGTTGGACCGCAATTCACTAACGGCATGGGTAAATACAAAGGATTTCGCTATCTCCAAAGTGCTTATCTGCAAGATACCTGGCGGCCGCAAACTGGATTTCTCAAAAGATTGACTCTAGATGCCGGTGTTCGCGCTGATGTATATCACGGTGTTTATGGAAATACTCACCGCGTTGAGCAAGCACTTCTAACGATACCCGGCATTCCTGCTTTCGACCCGAAAGTGTTCGATACGCAACGTGTGACCAATGCACAGGCGAGCGGACGTTTCGGTGGTTCGTTCGTCGTCACTCCGAACACCGTCGTGCGCGGATCGTTTTCGAATCTTTTCATGCCACCACCCGTGGATGTATTTTCAACTGCACCCGATGTCAGCCAACTAGTCAACGGTGTGTTCAATGGAACGCTGCGACCCATGCAAGCTACGCGGGGCAAGCTCGTCGACACGAGTATTGAGCAACAGATCGGACCGCGTTTTATGACAAGAACAAATTTGTTTTATAAGCGACTGAACAATTTCGGCGACTCCGGAGTAATCGGCAACAGTCCTCTCTACAATCGCCAGACGATCTCGGGACAAGAAGCTTACGGTGTTGAAACACGACTGGAGTTGAAACCGAATCGAGATGGCTATGGCTTCAACGGTTTCGTTTCCAACACTTTTCAAATCGCATTGCTGCGAGGCTCTAAAGGCGTCACGGGCGGTATCTATTCGCAAGACGTAACACCGGTAGAGGACAAGTATCCCGATCACGATCGACGCGAGGCAGTAGTTGTTGGTCTGGGATACATGTCGAAAAAGAACTGGTGGGTTTTCGGCGACTACAAGTTTCTCTCGGGACTGCAAGATAGTCGAGACCCCGCCTTGTTTGGACCGCACCCTGCACGCACTCCTTGGCTCAATGTTTTTGGACTTAATGGTGGCTTCAAAGCACCAGAAGCGTTGTTGGCAAAAAGTAAATTGATACCAGATACGGTGGATGTCCGATTCGAAAATCTGCTCAATAACAGATTGCCTACCAACTTGGGAAGCCCTTTCCAAGGAACACGTTATCTCCTTCCCTTCCGCTTCCTGATCGGCTGTTCCTGGCACGTTGGTAAACAGCAGTATCGCCTGAGTCAGGCAAAACCGACCACCAGCATCGCTCTCATCAATAAGACGAAACCATAATAATGCCGTGATTCGTTTTTCGAGATTCTTGTTCTCTGCCTGGACACGATCCGAATTGAGTTTGTGTTCGACGGCTGTGTCCTGAGACTTCCTCCTCCTGAAACCTTGACTTAGATCTTGAGTTCACGATCTTCTTTTATGGTTTTTCTGTTTTGACTCGTCTTTTTTAGAGTTAAAGGGTTCACTTTTAAGGTGATCGACCGTAGATCTCCCATGCCGTTTCACAACCTTGTCACAAACTCTGCGCAAAATTGAACTCTCGCTTAATTGGTTCATTTGCAACCACCCCTCGCTGCTCATTTTTATAAGGGACACTTACCATGGCAAACGACGCTGTACAGCAACAAGGTAAAGACACGGCCAAAGCAAAAGATCACGTCAAAGCCGGCGGCTCTGAGCCCGCCGAACACGGTGGAATAATCGGTGCCGCACAGGATGCCTGGCACTGGGGTCGTAAAAAGGCTGAAGTAGTTGGCGAAAAAGTCGGAGAGACATCCAAACAGCTTTATCACGATGCAAAAGAGAAAGTGCAGTCGCCGGAGGGTCAGGCTGTCATCAAGAAAGGGCGAGATGGCGCTGCTACTGCAATAGAGACCGTCGGTGGTCGTTCTAACAATCACACCGTCAACGAAATCACGAAAAACGCCAAACTCATCCCGGGCGCAGGCAACATCGTCAATGCCGCAGAGACGCTTTCAAAAAGCGGTGTCACAGGAATCGTACGCGACGGCAGGGGAACTGTCGACAAGGAAGTATTGATTAGAGGCGCTGTTAAGAGCGCGCCCATCACTGGCGACGCTGCCCGCCTCAAAAATTTAGCCGACCGGACCGGTATGACTGAGACGATCGTCGACAAAGTCGGAGACCAGGTCAAAAAGTCCCAGCACCCTGAGGCTCATTCGGACGCTAAAGGTAAGGCAAAGGTCGATGTGAAAATCAACACTGATGGTCTGGTACGTGGAGCCGTGGAGCACGCTACCCTACCCGGAGCCGCCGGGAAGGCCAAGGAATTGTCTGATCACACCGGATTCACCGGACGAATGCTGCAGAAGATGAAAGACACTTTCAGCAGCAAGCCGGCCAATACCAATGAAGTCGTCGTCGCCGAACCGAAAGGTGAAGTTCAAGAACGCCAGAAAGTCAAAAGATAACTTCGGGTTTTTCGAATCTTTCTGCGTCTAATAAAGGTAGCAAGCGATCTAAGTGTAGGTCTATTGGCGCGCAACTGTATATGCGCCCGCCGCGATTCCCTTGGAACTTCCTAACCTCTCGTCAAGGAGTGGGTATTCGGTTCTTGAGAAGCTATAATCACAATAGCTTCTCTCTACGTCTTTAATACTTATTGAGTCTCTTGACTCACTGGATTGCTTACCAGCGATGGTCGACAGCGTCTCAGTCTCCAAATCCAAACCTTCAGTGGTTGAAACCGACGATTCGGAGTCGGTGGCATGTATGGCTGCTGTCGCCGCATATCTTGCGATTGAAGCAGAAGAACAAGCCCATCAGGCTGTGAAGAAACCAGACATTTCGCCCTGGAAAGAAGCCTCCCTTTTGGAGGGCACGCAGGGCGCGAGCAATTATTCAAGAGGCACCAAAGGCTTGTCTTTGTGGCGAAACTTTCTCGGCGCGCTCGCATTCGGCGCGCTCGGTCTCCTGGGAGCTGCCGGCGCCGCCTCAGCAGAAGGTCTGCAAAACAATCAAACTGACCTGGCCGCCTTCGAACGCAACACCACGGATGACACCATATATACTGCGCGAGCCACATCACCCGCGGTATCACCATATGGCAAAGCAAGTAGAGAACTAAGACGTTTCACTGACAACATACCAATTAGAGTCGCGCTCGCGCTCAACGTCCCCGAAGTTTCAGTCGATGCCATCGACGGTGCGCAAGTACTCGATATGTCGACTGGCAGGCAGATCGCTGCCCTGCAACCGCTCAGTCAATGGCGCCTGGGAGCTCGCACCGCCAATGGTGTTGCTTCGATTGCAGTTTCCGGAAGGCGCGATGTCGACAAATTTCTCATCGCAACCGGCGATCAACTTAAGACCAACGAACGTGGCGTGGCATTTTTTCCAAGTCAGTACGTTGGTCCTCCAGCATTGAAAGCGTTTCAAGCACAGCAGGCGGAAGCGGGTGTCGCTCCTAAGCGCACTGGCGGTCCCGTCTCACTAACGATTTCGTGCCCGACTAACGCAGCTCCGAATCAAGCAAACATTGCCTCTGTACTTCGCGATGTGAACTCTCGAACACCGGCGCAATCAGCCGATGGAAGTCCAGTCGCTGAAGACGAAGATTCCGTTGACGAAGGCGAGTACACTCTTGGTACACCCAACCAGGCTAATCGTCTAAATCCACTACCATCAGGCAAATCCATAGTTGACACTCTTGTCGCCAGTGGTATCACATCCGGTGTGATTATCGCTGCCGATCAGACCAACTCGGATAATTCGCAGTACGTCTTTACTTTAAACGGTCGGATTTATCGAGGCGCTCTCTGGATCCGTCCGACGGTAGTGAAAGATAAAAACGGCGTCAGCGTTACGCGACTGACGGCTATCAACGTTCTCGATCTAGAAGACTATTTGATGTCTGTTATACCGTCAGAGATGCCCAGTTCCTGGCCGCGCGAAGCGCTCAAAGCCCAGGCGATCGCGGCGCGCTCGTATGCGATTGCCAATCTCGGGAAGTATGGAACTCAAGGCTTCGACGTCAAGGCCACCGTCCTTGATCAGGCTTACCGTGGCGCCATCGCAGAAGCGTCGTCGACCAACAGAGCCGTCAGCGAAACACGCGGCATTGTCATGAAGCACCAGGGCAAGGTTGTCCCTGGCTTCTTCCATAGCTCCTCCGCCGGTCACACGGACGTCGCAGAGCATGTCTGGACTAAAGAAGTTCCGTACCTGAAGTCCGTCCCTGATGTCGATCACAAGTCGAAGTATGTGCTTTGGGACCGCAAATTCGCCATCAATCAAATCGAAGGGCTGCTCGGAAAAGATGTAGGCAGCGTGCTTGGACTCTTCCCGGTCCATCGCAGCCCGGCTGGACGAGTGAAAAGCCTGTTGGTGCTTGGCACTAACGGAAGTACATTTGTTTCAGGCACTGCGGTTCGTCAGATGTTTGCCCTACCCAGCACGAATTTTAATGTTCTCGCCTATCAGGATTCATATGTCTTTCGCGGTCAGGGTTTTGGTCATGGGCTCGGAATGTCCCAGTACGGCGCCCGGACGCTTGCCGAGCATGGCTATAATGCAGGCCAGATCTTAACGTATTACTATAAAGACGTAACCTTTGAGCAAATTGCCGAGACATCGGCGCTCTAATTGAGCGATACTAATTTATAGTCCGCTCGTTAGCTCGGTCCTGTTCTCTCCAGTTCTGTAGGCTCTCGTGCTTTTCCAGAGTCGGTAAAACTGTTTTGCCCCTTCAGGAATTCTTTCTACATGGATTTTTTGGTTCAATTTTTCGCCTGGATTTTGATGGTTGGCATCATCAGTCTTCTCGTCATCGTCCATGAAAGCGGTCACTTCCTAGTCGCTCGAATGTTCGGTTTTCAAACACCGGTGTTCGGTATAGGCTTACCGGTCGGACCATTCGTGGTAGTCGGTCACAAGTGGGGAACGCAGTTTCGCATCCACTACGCATTGCTCGGCGGCTATGTCGCCATTCCCGAACTCGGGGATGAGTCGCAGTTGGACAGCGAAGCGTACGGAGTGCCGCTCAAACCGTTTAACAAATTTCCGATCTGGCAAAGAGCACTCGTCGCTTTTGCGGGTGTTGGTTTCAACATCCTGTTCGCCTACCTGATCATGTTCATGATGCTGTTGTTTCAAGGCGATCCGAAGTACGAAACACACATCCAGAGTTTTGATAAAAAACTGACAATCGCCAAAGATGCTGGTGTCAAGGAAAACGACACACTTCTGGCTGTCGATGAAACCAAAGTCAGTGAGCCGACCGACGCGGTCAAATATCTGAGCGAACATCCTGCTCAGAAAGTAACTCTGCATATCATGCGTGATGAAAAACCAATAGATATCGAAGTTACGACCAGCGACAAAGGTCGGGTCGGCATGGTTCTCGATCCAAAACAAGTCGGGTTCCAGCGAATCGATAAGAGCGTGCCTGAGATTGCCGGAATGGCCGCTGATCGTTTGGGCAAGCTCACCTCCGGGATGATGCAAGCTCTCGGTATGATCGGCAAAGGTCTATGGACCCATCTGACGACGTTTGGCAAGCCTCCGGTAGGCACCGAGATGTCTGTGGGACCCGGTGATGTTCATGGCATTCTCGCTGTGATGAAACTTGGTGCAGACATTGCGCAGGAGCAAAACTGGAATCAGCTCTTTATCTTCACGATTTTGATCAGCATGGACCTCGCTATCGTCAACCTGGTGCCATTCCCTGCGCTAGACGGTGGACACCTGGCATTCATGTTGATCGAAGCCGTACGCGGCAAGCCGATGGGCGAGCGCCTGCAAGGCGAGATCTTCCGCTATGGGATGATCAGTCTGTTGCTGCTGATGGTCGTAATCATGTTTAACGACGTTACTGCTCTCGTCACAGGCAAACTCGATTCTAAGAAAATCAAAGAAGAACGTAAGTTGCAAAAGGACGGTGGTGCCAAGACCGACCCGGATGCGAAGAGCGAAGCCGTGAAGGGCGAAGGAGATGCCGCGAGTGATGCAACACCTAAAGGTGAAGCGGTTGAAGCAGCACCTAAAGGCGAAGCCAACTCCGACAGTTCTAAAACCGAGACCAGTGCCCCGGCTGCGGATGCTGGTAAAACTGAACCAACCACAAGCGAAAAGCCCACTGACGGCGCTGACACAAAATCATCCGATGAGAAGAGCGAAGAAGGAGCGCAATAGTTATGCCTAGTTATGACTATCGCTGCAAAGATTGCAGAGAACCTTTCACTGTTGAACGATCGATGAAAGACTCCACAGAGCCCAATTGCGAGCATTGCGGCAGCAGCGAAGTATCGCGGATCTGGAATATGCAAATTCGCGCGGGTGGTATCACTCCTGATGTCGGACAAGGTTCTTCCCCGAGAAGTTCTAGCAAGTCGTCGGGCGGTGGATGCGGCTCCTGCTGCGGCTCATCATGTAGCACTTGTTAGCGCAGCTCGTTAACCGAGGCGATGCCAGAAACTCCTACCGTTAACTGTCCAAGATGTGGTCGCCCGAAAAGTGTCGGCAATAAAGCCAGTTTGACGCAGTGGATTGTTGCCTGTAATTGTGTCGAGGGTGCGCCTGATGCGCCCGCGACAGAGCCGGTCGATATCTGCAATAAGTGCAAGAAACGGATCTCCGGCGGTCGCGCTGGAAGTTTTACTCAGTGGGTGTTTCGTAGTGATTTGTGTAACTGCGAAGTACCCGAAGCCATGCGCCCTTCGTTCGACGTGGCGCCGCAAGAACAGTTCGAATCGATTGAAGAAGATGAATTGCAACTGGAGGGGGAGCCGCCGTTCCCACTGGATAGATATAAACCTTTGTTGGAACTGGGCAAAGGAACTTCCGGACATGTGTACTTGTGTCGAGACCGATTGCTCGAGAAGCGGGTTGCCATCAAGTGTTTGTGGGCGGTCACGCCGGAGCAATTGATCGGATTTCAACGCGAGGCTAAAGCTACCAGTTTGCTCAGTCATCCAGGTGTGGTGTCAGTTCTGGATTTCGGTGGTACCGCTGGCGGTGCACCATACATGGTGATGGAGTACGTCGAAGGCACCAGTGTGTTCGACTACGTTTCAGAACACGGTCCGCTCCCAGTCGACGTCGCCCTGCGGGTCTTCCGCGGTGTTGCTGAAGCGTTGCAACACGCGCATGAAAAAGGCGTATTTCACAGAGACGTGAAATCTGCCAACATACTGTTGATCGACAACAGCACGAAGATTCCTGACGTCCGTATAATTGACTTTGGCGTCGCCGGTGTCAAACAAGCGATGCATGCACCCGGCTATCAGGGTGACACAATCGTCGGAACGCCTGCGTATATGTCACCGGATCAGGCTCAGGGACTGCCTTACGACCAGCGTTCTGAAATTTATTCACTCGGTTGCGTCATGTATGAAACGCTCACGGGATCTCCACCGTTTTATAGTGATACCGCCCTTGAAACCATATCTAAACACGCCCACGTTCCGGCCCCGACGCTCGCTGATTCCGATTGCGACCGTGTCTTCTCTCCGGCGCTGGAAGCTGTAGTGGCGTGCTGTCTGGAGAAGGACCCAGCCGCTCGATTCCAATCGATGAAGCAACTGATTGACGCTCTGCAAGATCTTGAAAGCGGCCGTCAGGACCGAACGATTATCGATTCTTCTGAGCATCCCAGGGGCGACAACAGAAATTTAAAACTAATTGCCATTACCGGTGGTGTCGTGTTGGCACTTGGCACAATTGGTTTTTTTGCGCTCAACGTCCTGGATCCGGAAACTCTGCGACAAGTGAAGCTGCTGTTCTCCTCCCATTCCGAGGCTGAATCACAAAAACTGACTGACGAGGCCTGGGAGGCGATCGAAGGCTCTGATAACGAAAAGGCAATCAAACTTTCCACACGCGCCATCGAGAAGGACGATACCAACTACAGGGCTCTAGATACGAGGGCTGTCGCCTACTTTATGATCGGCGATACGAAAAACGCTCTTCTGGATTTGAACAAAGTCATCAAAGATTCTAAAGCCGATCAACAAACGTCTTCTGCTGCTCAGTTTCATCGAGATGTAGTCTACATCGCACTCGGCAAAAAAATGTCGCAGAAAACATACATTCCGAGTTCAAACAATACATATGTCCCGACGCCCTGGGAGTCTAGAGCTTTTGCTCCCTGGATTAAGCAAGATTGGCGCCTCTTGCCGCTCAGCGCGCCCGGGCAGGTAGGCGGTGATCCGAAAAACTGGCCGAAGGATATCGCATCAAGTCCTTTCCGGAATCTACCCACCGGTCCATTCAAGAAGACTGCAAAAAGCCAAGCTTTCGACGAAATCGTTAAAGACTTCGACAAAGAGGCTGCCGCTAACCGAACACCTGCGGATGCCGCTCAGCAGCTACCTCCACCGGGTCCGCCTTTTAGACCTGGGCCAGGTTTTCTCAGGCACGGACCTCCGATGCCACCAATGCCACCAATGCCGCCACTAGGACCTGGACCTCGACCTGGTTTTCAGCGACCGGGCATGTTTTCTTACGACAAAAAGTCAATTTCCATGATTCCGCAGGGAGCGACGGACAGTCAGGCTTTAACTTCCAGTGAGGATGTCGATGAATTCAGCGGCGTCAATAATTTCGCTTACGCCGGTCCTAACCGTGTGAAGGTCACCACATTAGCGTCCGACAAAGACATCGATCTAATCGTTGCCGATCGAAAAATCGATAATCTGACGTTCTCCCGCGTGCCGATATCACCGGCGGTGCTCTCGCGCATCCGGGTCCTGCCACTCACATACTTGGCATTGCAAGACTATAGAGCTACGGACAAGGATCTGGAGTTTATTCGTGACTTCAAACGTTTAGATCATTTCGTTCTTTCTCACGGTTTAGGAACCGGAGCATTCCTATCCTACTTGCCTGCAAATACAATGGTCGACCTGGTGCTGCGAGCCATGAAAAACTTGAACCCTGCCGGACTCGAGCACATTCGGAAACTCAAACATTTGGACTTCTTGTCGGTCAATTCGTGCGAAAAAATCGGTAACTCGGACCTGCGTGTCGCGACAGAAATGCCTAAGCTGAACATACTGATGTTCACCCCTCGATTCGACAAAAACCCTCTTTATCACAGTAAAAAGCAAGAGTTGTCTGTGATGCCTAACAGCAGATTTGATTATTACAACGTTGAGGATATAAAGAAAATTACTTCAAGGTCCGCGTTGAGAAAATTGGCTCTCGACAGTGATGGCTTGAAGGATGGTGCATACGACGCGCTTGCTAACTGTACGGTCTCTGAGCTGATACTACAGGGCTCACGCGATATTAAGGAAGCGAATCTGAAAAAGCTTGCTAATAACAAGAAGATTCGCGAGTTGTATCTTTGCGGAGACGTAATCCATGAGAACTCTGCTACTGCGCTCGGTGACTTTCACAACTTGACTGCACTCTATCTGTTCCACACTGACTTAGGGAAGAAGACGTTCGACGCGATGTCTAAGCTAAAGGTCGGTGATGTCGTAATTGTGAATGAAGGACTAGATTCTTCAACGGTTCAAAACCTATCCGCTCTAAAAAATGTTGGTCGAATAAAGATTGTCGATCAATCTATAAGGTTGACTCCAAAAGACATCGATTTGCTACGTGAAAAACTTCCGAATTGCAAAGTAAAACTTAAGGACCAGCAGTAGCCCAAGACCTAAAGTATTTGTGAATTTCGCCTGGTTGTAAAGAGGTGTGTACTAGTATTGTCACATCCCGTTTTTATTGGAGTGATGGCGATGGCTTTCTATTCTGTACACGAACCAACTGACCTCAATGATGGTGGCACTCCTCCGCATCTCAATTCGACTCTCAGCGGTCGCTACGGCGTGCAAACACTGCTTGGTGTCGGTAAAACCAGTCGGGTTTACCAAGCACGGATGCTGCCCTCCGGCGAACCCGTCGCCGTAAAAGTTCTCAGAGAGCATTGCAACACAAGCGAGAATCTCGAGCGTCTAAAATGGGAAGGCGACGTTCTTTCATCCTTAACAGATTCTGAATACTTCCTTCGACCGCTCGACTACGTTGGCGCCCCTAAAGACGCTTATCTGGTCACAGAAAAGGCCGGCGGACAAACGCTCGCTAAGGTAATTAAAGACTTCGGACGACTGTCTCTTCTCGACTCGTTGGACGTCTGTATTCAACTGGCAGAAGCACTCAATTGTTTGCACAATCTTGGCTATGTTCACGGCAGTCTCACATCAGAAGACGTAATGGTCGAGCGCTGCAACAATCGTTATGCCGTCAAAATTGTCGACCTGGACTCCATCGTCAGCATGGATCCTGCGAAGGCTCAACCACCTGCCCTTTTGGGTGAAGCCGCATACGAATACATGAGTCCGGAGCAAGCCCTCAACGGTCGGCTCGATAAGAGAACTGACGTTTATATCTTCGGGTTGCTTTTCTACGAAATCCTCACCGGTCGCCGCCCATTCTTTGGGTCCTCGCCAATCGAACTTTTGAACGCTCGATTGTCAGGACAGCCTGAGACTATTTCCTCATTAGCCAGTGGTATCGAATATGGTGATGTCCTCGATCAAATCGTAGACCTGACACTTGCTGCCGACAAAAATCAACGTTTCCAAAATTTGAATGACATACACACAATGCTCTCGAAAATCTGGAGTTTAATGACCGGTAGAGCGTACGTATCTCCGCGCAAGATGCTGGATGCCGGTGCATACGATCAGATCGAACTCAATAACCCTGGAAACGCAGGTGGTTGGATGCAAAAAATTGCGAGCTTATTTAGAGCCAAGTAATTTGTTGAATCATTCATTGCAATTTTCGAAATTAATTCGCAAGGGTGTTTTAGTTTGCTAGAGTACTAACTGAAGGAACCTTTCAGAAGGGTCACCGTCAGTTAATCTCAGTTAGCTAAAGGGCAGTATCCCAAAACGCATGATGTGGCTGGTTAAACGAGCAATTTGTCTTCTGCTGAGCGCGGCTTTTGCGTTCAGTACGATGGCTGTCGCCAGTGCATCTACGTGTGCAGCCACCGGTGTAGGCGCTGCCAGTAATGCCATGTCCATGGCGTGCTGCACGGAGCACAAGTCGTCAGGCCTGTCGGCGCCGTGCAAATGCAGCGTCAAATCGAAGCCCGCCGCGCCTTCTCCGTCAACCAATCTGACCTCTACTTCTCCGGATCTAATTCCGGATTACGTCGAAGCTGCTGAACCAAAAGTTTTTGTCGCATTTCAAAGAGAACCAATTAATTCTCAATGGCTGGCGTTCGATATACGCCTGCGTGCGCCACCCAAACGTCTATACCTAATCAACTGTTCGTTCCTGGAATGAAGCGATTCTGCTGCACATAACGTAGGACTCGTGTGAGTCATGCGTTCAGGTAGATCCACGCGTTATTTCCCAGGAGGAATACATAATGAAACGCATACTTTTTTCACTGTTAATGCTTTTGACCCTCGTCGCTTTCAACCCGGCTTTCGCCGCTGACAAATCCACAAAGAGCGCCGCAGACTGCTGCCAGACTACATGTTCCAGCTGTTTGAAAACCTGCGAAGATGCACTTAAATATTGCGAAAAAACTGGTGGCAAACATGCCTCTAAAGAGCATATCGCTGCATTGAAGGACTGCATCGCACTTTGCAAAGCCTCTGCTGATTTGGGTTCGCGCAACTCCAAGCTGGTTGAAAAACTCCGCGCAGTTTGCGCAGATGCCTGCACTAAATGTGCGAAATCGTGCGAAGCTCTCAACGATCCAAAGTTGAAAGACTGCGTCACCGCCTGCAATGACTGCGCAAAATCATGCGTCTCCGGCGGCGCGGAATGCAAAACCGACGCGAAGAAAAAATCGTAGTTAAAACGATCGATCTTCCAAGCGTTTGTTTAAAACCACTCCCAGTGCGCTGTTAGCAATTGACTGGAAACGATAAATCATCCGAGGTGCAACTATTCATGGTTGCACCTCTGGTGCTATCAAAATTTAGTAGTTCGCATTCGAAACCTCGAACACTTGTCGAAACGACAAATCCTAGTCGAAACGACAAATTGTCGAAACGACAAATCCTTTTCGAAACGACAAATCCTTTTCGAAACGACAAATCCTTTTCGAAACGACAAATCCTTTTCGAAACGACAAATCCTT
>JBGAHZ010000050.1:0-57024 GCA_044225915.1 Obscuribacteraceae bacterium (SeqCode) | reverse complement strand
TCCACCAGTTGTCTTTGAACATATCGGCAGAGGACCTGTATACACGAATTCGGTAGGCGTTAGACTATGCTCGCTTCCAGCGAACATTGATTGCACCCGTTGGTTCAAGGCTGGGATAAACATTACCGCCCCGGCTACACCTAAGAAGGCATAGAGCCGCTGCCAGCACCGCCGTTCGCCACTTCTTATGCTCGACCCAGACGTACAGAGTCGCTACATATATAAGGATTCCAAGACCAGCAGCAATCCCGAGATAGGGGCCCCGGCTTCCCGTCAGAATCGTCGCCACGGTGATCATGCCGCCTGCGCCCAGAGCTGCAATTGCTGGGATTAGAAACTTAGAATTGCCTGCTGATTTGAACTGAGCGAAGAAACCTAAAGCCAGTCCTACTCCGATTGAGGTGAGCGGCACTAGCATGCCGGCAAGCAGGTTCGGATTACCGAGGGTGGCGAAGATTCGGGTGCCGGAACCTTCTACCGTTGGATCTTCCCAGGTTGCGAGAGGTGCGACGCCGATTTTGTATTGGTAAAACCCATACAGAGAGAGCGCGCATCCACACACCAGCGCCATTGCCAGGGCGAGTCAATTTACGCTTCGGCGACCCGGCGAGTACTGCACTGAAAGAAAAATAGCTTCCTATATATATGAATACTTTGTACAGTCCCTTCAGGCTCCAAGGAAGTAGTGAGACGAAAACGCCGCGGATGTTTGCTGCCAGGTAAAACAGCACTATTGCATCGAAGGCGTTGAGTTTTCGGCGCTCCGCGCCGCCAGCCTGCCTACGAGCCACAATCCCAATCCTGCGAAGACAATGTAAACAAACCCCAGTTTATCGTTGGCGAACTGAGGAAGCCCGATCAATCCAAATAGTAGAACGGAAACCAGAAAACTCAGGTTTTGCAAAATCGAGCCGATCCGCCCGAGATCAGGCGGAAGAAACTTTTGCACCGAATCCAAAATGCCGAATATCGGTTTCAAAAACAGCGAGCCTTTCAAAGTCTCATTCCAACCGGGTTCTAAGCCAATCAGAGAAATCTTTGTCGCTGCTTGATCTATAAGATTCGAACTTGCGGTCACTTCGCTGCGTCCTCACCGGTGGCGCCCGTGGTGCCGGTCGTTCCGGACGTAGGATTTGCGGCTGGATCTTTCGCTTCGCGGATATCGACGACGACACCTTGAGTGCGATATTTAAAACCTTCCAGTTCAACCTGGTTGCCGATCTTGATCTTGTTGCCGCTGACCACATACCCGTCTTTCGTGCGATCTGCGGTCTCTTCCACAGTGACCACATAGTCGTATGCAATTGGATTTTTGTTTTCGTCGCTCAAAGCAGGATCGGCATATGCTACTGCTGACTTACCATCTGGAGAGAGGAATGAGGCTTTGTGCGGTCAATGCTCCACCTTGCTAATCTTCATTGGTGGCTCGACAGGTCGATTACGAATAGTGATTGCAGATACTTCGCCAACTTTGAAGAGATCCGGATCTAATGTTTTCAATCCAATCAGAAATACATCGAATTCGATTCTCGATTTCCCTTCGATAATTTTGTCGACACCAGCGTGTCCCGCGCGTGCCATGCCGAATCCCAGTGCGCAAAGCACCACGAGTACAATAACGGCCGAGTCAAATGCGTTAAGTCGTTTCATTCTATTTCGTATATCTTCCAGATAGTAAGCCAGGGTTCAAAGGCTCATCATATCAGGATGTTGAGCGACTAGAATGAAAATCGTCGCTATCGCCGACACTTGGATGCCTCGCGTAAAAGCAGGCAGTGACGGCGTTTTACACCATTGTCTGTTCAAGTTTAACAGTTAATTATACGCAGTCTCACACTGTTCCAAAGAACACGGAGACATTGCCTGTCACTCGACGCACGATTTTCACGCGATCGACAATCAGCTCTTGACCATAGTCAAGTTCGTCTCGTCCACGTTCCTTCAAAAGCTCGAGAAGGAGCCGTTCGTCAATTGGGCTGAGGCTGGAACCACCGTTTTTGTGATCCGCTGCGATTCGCATTAGCTCTGGAGTTGAAAGAGTTGGAGAAACCACGTTCATTTGCTGACCCTCAAGAATCACTGCCTTTCCCGCCGTAGCTTAAGTTACTACTTATGCGCTTACATTTCGATTGTGGTTTTCCCACCCTAGTCGCAACCTGTCTCAAAAAATATTTTGATATTTTCGGGTCAAAGCATGTGGAAACTACGTAGTCGCTTTGTCTAATTCTTCGGGCTGCGCGATAGAAATAAACACGACAGCGGCGGCTGAATTTTGAACGAAAGGAGAGAGAGAGAGATATGATGATCACCCCCCACAACAGATTCGATGGAAACATGGAAAGTAATGGGCCAGCCAACAAGATGACCGTTGGAGACCATGTATTCAACGAAGGCTACGATACGGGTGAAAAGTCCATCATGGAATTATTGAGCGCCAATGAATTGCTCGTAAATAAGTACACAGAGCAACTTACCAACCACTTCGGCAGTATGCTGGCTAATCTTCCTGAGTCACTGCAAGAGAGTTTCATCAACTCGATCAGAGTTTTCGACGACAATCACGATGTTATGTACAAGAGCATGGTTGCCGCCTACGACGGTCGCACCAACTCTAATCCACTCGGTTTAGGCTCAAACGGAACCGCAATCGCCTAACTGCAAACAAGCTCGCTGAGCACTTCTTGACGAAGTCTCGCAAAAGATATGGAACGAAATTAAATGGACTCGTCGGGGGCGAGTCCATTTTTTATGGAGCATCCTGAAACGAACGACGTTCATCCGCGTCGACATTCATCCCCGCGCGACCATCCCCGCGTCGACGTTCATCCCCGATTCGACGTTCATCCCCGCGTCGACGTTCATCCCCGTTTCGACAAAATCCCCGCGTCGACGTTCATCCCGTACGACGAACATCCCCGCGTCGACGTTCATCCGCGTTTCGAAGAACATCCCCGCGTCGACATTCATCCCCGCGTCGACGAACATCCCCGCGTCAACGATTCATCCGCGTCCGATCATCGCGTCAACGTTCATCCCGTTTCGACAAGCCCCGCGTCACGTCGACTTTTTGACAGACATTTCGCCTTGCAGGCTCGCTAACTCAACCACTCAGCATCGGAATTGTCTCGAGCGTATCGAGCATTTCCTTTTGACTGGTAACTGCCGTGCCAACTTTTTTGACAACAATGCCGGCCGCCAAGTTGCCCAGTGCCATTGCTTCTACGAAGCTCGCACCAGTGACGAGTGCTAATGCCATGGTGGCGACCACGGTATCACCAGCACCGGTGACGTCGAAGACTTCACTCTTGTTGAATGGTGGCAACTCCACCATAGAATCGTGCTTGCGGAAGAGGGACATTCCAGCTCCGCCCCGTGTGAGAAGAACAGCTTCGGCTTTGCTTTGCGAGAGCAAATCCATACCTGCTTTCTCCAGTGCTTGTGGCGAATCGATTTTATATCCGACTGCTTCTTCCGAATCCGGTTGATTCGGGGTGATCAATGTACAACCCGAGAAGCGCTGAAAATCGTTCTGCGCGTCCACAATGAGCAGAATCTTGCTGTTGGCTGCGACCTTTCTGCAGGCTTCAACTACGGTGTCAACGATCACTCCAGCTTTGTAATCAGATAGGATAATTGCGCTGTATCCGCCGGCTACGGCTTCGATCTTCGCGGCCACTCTCTGTGCGATTTCTTCCGAGATCTTTTCGTGTGAGATTCTGTCGATGCGAAGCAATTGTTGCATCAGTGAGTGAGACTTACTCAGAATGCGGCTCTTCACTGTCGTGACCCGAGCGGGATCTTTGATCAAATCGTGAGTAATCTTGTGTTTCTCTAGCATAACCGCGAGCTTATCGGAGTAATCGTCTGTGCCGCAGACTCCGATGGCATGGCAGGTCGCGCCAAACGCAGTGATATTGTGAGCGGTATTAGCTGCGCCACCAGGTATGTGTTCCGTGTCAGCATGTTCAAGAATCAAAACCGGTGCTTCACGAGATATCCTTGTGGGTTTGCCTTCAAGAAGCTCGTCGATAAGCAAGTCTCCGACTACCACCACGCGACCCTGCGCGAGATTGATAATTCGTTTTGCAAGACTGGATTTACTAAGTTCTGGTGCCGGGGACGTGATGGGCACGAAAGCGATGTCGTGGGGATGCACTCGTTCAAGCTCCTGAAGCAATTGTCCGGCTAGCTGGTTTTTCGGATCTGCCGCGGCGGCTGTTCCAATAGCCTTTTTAGCATCTTCAATATAGCCCAACTCTTCCCATAATCTGGCAAGATGAATAGTATTTGAAACAAGCTCCGGAATGTTAACGGACTGTTGAACCGCCTGGTGTGCCGCTTCAACAGCCTTCTTCGTTGTCTCGGTTAGTATAGATTCATCATTAAGCGAATTTCCTTTGAGTTCAGAAATCCTCAGTTTCAGCTCTTCCAGTCGTTTTTGTTCTTCAATCGCATTGGCGTCTACGCCGCGTAATTGGAAGTGCTGGCGCAGCCCCAGCGGGATGTTCATCCCCATATTTGCGTTGGCGTCCAACACGAGAGGACTTGTCCATGTGTAGTCTTTGCCGTCGACCGACGCATGAGTCGGTTTCGAAGGATCGCGCACCACCGACTTATCGGCAAGCAAACGACTGATATCCGTCGTCTTGAATCCGTCGAACCTACCAAAACCCTTTGATTGACTCCACATGGGCTCTGCCGACTGGAGCGTCAAATCAGGTGCATGCGGAGTATATCGGTCCAGCGGTCCGGAAATCGAAGAACCAGGTCCCAGTTGCGATTTCATGGACATGAGATCGGATATCGACAATGAATTTGTCGTTTTTTCTGCAGTTTCACTGGTTTGCTGTTTTTGCTTCTCTTCAGACTGATTGTTCTGTTCGTTAGCGTCGGAAGAGGGTTTGTTGGAACCACCAAGCGGATTGGACATGATTATGTCCTCGATGACACTATCTCATTCTACTACTGTATTTTTTTCAGCGAGTAGTGAAGTACGTAGATGGCGCAGAGCGAACGGAACGGATCTTGTAAGGTTGCTAAGTGATTTCCGAATATCGGACGGAGAAGCAGGATATATCGATAGTATCGCCTTCGGTATCACGACGGTTGCGAAATCAAGCCGGAGCCGTCATGATAGAATTCTGCAAAAGCAGCTTACCTGCCAGGATACGAAACCATGACTTCGTTTTACCGGATGAAACCTTCAAGATTCAGATCGAGTACACGCATCTCGAATCTTTTTTGTTTCAACTCGTTGATCGGTTGTTTAACGATCGCAGGATTCTCGATAACGCCAATAGCTTTTGCCGCAGATTCAGTTGCTCCGTCCAGCCCGTCTGAGGGTTGGGAATCTCCTACGAAACTGAAGCCGTATGTGAAATTGCAGCCGGAAGTGTCCACCGGTTCAGCCTCAGGAAGTTCACCGGCTTCAGGAAGCGTAACCCCCACCGTAACCGTGAAAAAGGAAACCGTCGAAATAACGACTCCAACAGACGCGACTACGAAAGAAATTGATTCAGTCGTCAAATCAATCATTTTAGATAGCGGTCCTGACGTTTTGAGAGTTCGCAAGGATCGAAAAGCCGCTAAGAGACTGGCAAAGTATCATTGGCTAGATAAGGCTGCTGATGCCAATCCTCGAATAATCGAAGCGATTACGATGCACAGCAGCGCCGCCAAAATTCTTGCAAAACACCCGCGCCTGGCAGAAGTGGCTGAAGCCGATCACTATACTTGCCGAAGGATTACCAAGTACAAAGGGGCGGCCAGAGTGCTTGCCGCTAATGGCGATGTAAAAGAAGTCGCCGCGCTTGATCCTGAAGGACTTTATGTTGCTATAAAGCGAGATAAGAAGATAATCAAAATATTGTCGCGTAACCCAATTTTCGATCAAATGATCGTTGAGAATCCTGATCTTGCCAGAGTGATTTCAAAATACATGTGAACCCGTTTCCTGAAAACCTGCTGATAGCCCTGATAATTGGCTTAGTGACCGGATCGTTTTCCGGGGCGTTCGGCATAGGTGGTGGTACTGTTTCGACTCCGCTGTTGCGGTTGATTTTAAACATTGATCCGCACGTTGCTGTCGGAACTACCATGGCGTTGATCATTCCGACTGCGTTGACTGCGTCGTTTAACTATTATCGAAAAAAAGAAATCGATATTAGCATGGCACGAGTAATGGTACTACCCGCAGTGCTTGGTGTCTGCACCGGAGCCTTTTCCACTCAGTTCATTCACGGGAAGGTGCTCATGTTCGCTTTTGCTGCGTTTGTCTTTGTCGCCGGTATTGACCTGAGTTTTGGAATCGTTCAGAACCTGATTAAAAGAGCTGCTGAAGAAGACGCAGGACTGGAGGAGCCAAAAACTGACACTGAAGTCAGCAGAATTTTGACTCGCGAGGAATCCATTCGCAAACGTAATCTGCTGATACTCGGCGCCGGAGCCGGTTATATCGCAGGATTCTTTGGCGTAGGAGCCGGATTCATCTTCGTTCCCTGTCTGATGTATTTGTTTAAAACGTCTATTAAAACTGCGTTCGGAACGTCGCTTTTGGTTGTTTCGGCAATTTCCATTCCAGGAACGTTTACACACGCTGCTATTGGTCATGTCGATTTTTCATTGATGCTGTCGATGATGGGAGGCTCCATACCCGGCTCCTTGCTGGGCAGTACGCTCGCTCTAAAGCTCAAAGACTCCTGGCTGAGGCGCGGGTTTGGCATCGCCATGCTTTGCGTCGCGGCAGCGCTGGCCGCAAACGAGTTATGGCACTAAGTGCGGTGGAATAATGTAGAAGCTTGATGGGGCGAAAAGTTCGATTCGGTTAACTCGTGAGGAAGCAGATTGTCTAAGTTTCACGCTCGACTTTTGGAGCTGGAATCAGAAATTATTGCGAAGGAAGAAGCGCGCAAAGGACTTGGCGAGCTTACGCCGGACTGCGAGATTTTGCTGCAGACAGTTGAGAAGGAAATCGGATTGAAACTTGCAGAAGCGGCCCCTAACGACTGGAAAGGTTGGCTGACCTTCAGGCAAGGAAAGGACAACGTCGTCATATGTCGTGGTCGCTCCTTCAAGGAAGGCGGCATGTTCGGCAAGCATCGAGCGGGTTTTGATACTGCCACCGGCGCTGACTCTTTGAGTGAGTATAAACGTGGTTTCAACGTCTCTCCGCCGCAGGACCTGGATCATCTGCTCGTCAATTTCGGGCGCGGAGATTCTATTCGCGTCTTCCTCTGGTATGGTGAAAACATTTCTCCATATCGTTTGATCTTCGAGCACGAGATGATCGAAGACCCTGATGAGCCCCTGAAAGAAGCCGTCGCCGAAGCGCTGGAATGGATCGCCAAGAAACCGAAGGAAATGACACTTCCTCAGTTCATAGCCACGTTAAAGCTGAACGATTGATCTGGTTATGTTTGCTTGTCTTGTTCATTGATCTTCAAACGATTTTGATTCTGTACATGATTGATTAACGGCTCGGCAACTTTCTCGAGTCCCGGGAGTTGAATCTTGTGAGAGCGCTCGAATAGTTCGATAGGAACTGGGAAAATGATGGTCGAATTATTTTCCGCGGAAACTTCAACCATCGTTTGAAGTTGACGCAGTTGCATCGCCCCTGGTGATTGCGCGATAATTCTCGCAGCATCTGCCAGTTTTTCCGCAGCTTGTTGTTCACCCTCAGCGGCAACAATTTTTGCGCGGCGCTCCCGCTCGGCTTCAGCCTGGCGAGCCATTGCGCGTTGCATCGTCTCGGGAATCTCTACATCTTTTACTTCCACAGAAATCACTTTGATTCCCCATGGTTCAGTTTGTCTATCGATAATCGCGGAAAGTTTTTGATTGATCTGATCTCTTTCAGTCAGCAGATCATCGAGTTCATGCTGACCGAGAACGCTGCGCAAAGTGGTTTGTGCGATCTGACTGGTGGCATTCACCGGATCCTCGACTTTGGTTACAGCTTTATACGGGTCGATAATTTGGAAGAAACAAACTGCAGCAGTTCGTGCGGAGACGTTGTCCTTAGTAATGATTTCCTGCATCGGAATCGACATCGTGATCATTCTGAGATCCACTTTTTTGTCGGATTGAACCATTGGAAATACGAATGTCAAACCAGGTCCGCCAACGCCGGTCACTTTACCTAGAGTAAAAATTACGAGACGGTCGTATTCTTTGACAAACCTGATTGCGGAAATTACATAGGCGAAAGCGACAAACGCCAAGAACGTCAGTGTCGCTTGGTTGAACAATAGTCCGAAGAGCTCCATTAGAGATCACCTCTTGTATAACTCATATAGGTCTCCGGTCGAGACTTACCCAATGGTGTGGATGGTTCAAACCATACAGTATTACTGATTCGGAAAGTTTTCCACGGGCTTAGCCCTAGATTTATTACCGCGTTCTCTCACGCCTATGGTGAAGACGTCGAGACTCTCTTATAGTTCGATCACGTGCAACTAGCAGTTCGGGTTTTAACCTGTCCTTAATCGGGCGCCGATTATTCTGTGCGAATCAATCGGAGATTACAACCTCTTCCAAGACCAAACGCTTTGACGTTTGGAGTATTCTGGATTTTTTGCCGCGTACTCTATGGGTTGAAGACGCAGACAGTGTCCTACGTCATTGCCTTTTCAACCTTGATCAAACGAGCGATGAAGAATCCGGAAAGGTTACTCATTGACGGTAGAATTTGCAGTTTTCCTGTTCTTAAACGATATTCGAGATCGTGTTTCTGAGCCAGTTCTTCAGGGAAGTATGGAGTCAGATCATCGAATCGGTAATCTGGATGTGTAGCGACAAATCGATCGATAACTTGTTCGTTTTCTTCAGGCTCGACTGCACAGGTTGCGTAAACCAGCACGCCGCCTGGTTTCAATAGTCGATCGGCATTGTCGAGCAATTCGTACTGCAATTTTGCGAGGCTGGCGATGTCTTCTGGTTTTCTGCGATGGCGCAGATCCGATCGACGATTCAATACGCCAGTGCCGGAGCAGGGAGCGTCGATTAAGATTCGATCGACCTGCGGTTCGAATTCTAAGGTGGTGCCATCAGCCTCCATCACCTCAATGTTAGTGATTCCCAATCTTCGTCGATTATTTTTCAACAACTCCAGTCGATTGGCACGTGTGTCCACCGCGATGATGCGACCCTTGTTTTCCATCAACTCGCCCATGTAAAGCGCTTTTCCGCCAGGGGCGGCGCACAGGTCGATGATCAACTCTCCCGGTTTTGGATCCACAACTTTCGCAACGATTGCGGCAGTATCGTCTTGAATGCTGAACATCCCTTCGTTGTAGCCTGGAATTCCGGATGGCGATCCACGACCTCTGCCGCGCGGGTCGAGCACCAGGCATGATGGCACAAGCGGAGACACCTCGTATTTGATGTCGGCATTATCCAGAATTATTCCTAGACCTTCTGGTGTAATTGCCAGGTCGTTTGCACGTAGTACTATCCGCGGAAGAGAGGTTGAAAACTTCAGCAATGAAAGTGCTTCGGCTTTTCCGAAGTTGTTGATCCAGCGCTCTACAAGCCATTCCGGAATGGTGTACTTGCGAGCCAGCTCAGCAACGGTTGAATTCTCTGCGTCATCATTTGAAACTTCAGTAGCACCATCAGCGGTGTCCTGTGCGCTTTCCAATTTTGCTTCATCAGAGCGCAAATAGCTGTGAAGAACAGCCGTTGTATACGACGCCATGCCTTTGTGACCAACAATCTTTGCGATACTGGCAGATGTGTTTAGCACCGCCGACACCGGGGTTTCCTTGAGGAATTTTAGTTGGAAAAATGCTAGTCGCAGTGTGTTTAAAAGCGCGGGAGGCAGAGTCTCAATTGGATTTTTAGAATATCGTTTAATTACATCGTCGAGCAGATTGGTGTTTCTAATTACTCCTTGCACGAGCAGTGTTACAAACGCCTTGTCTCGTTTTGACAGCTGACTCTTTTTCAAGGCTTCCGGTAATGCTAAGTTGGAGAACGCTCCACCGTGTACCTGGATAAGTACCTGCAGTGCGATTCGGCGTGATTGAACGCCTCGCAACGCTGCGTCGCCTTGCAGCGGGATGTACGGTTTCTTACGCTCTGCCATCTATTTGTTTCCGTTCACGATCTTGTCGCGATTTGTGTTTGATGAGATTCGAAACAATCACCATCTTTCAAGTGAATTCCATTGATCCAGCTGCGAGCTGGGATATCGCCCTTGCCTTGCGGTTTTACAGTGATCAGCCGCAGTCGCTCAGTTCCATTGGCACCACAGGCGATGACAACATCCTTGTTCTCCGATAAAATACTTCCCGGCGTTTTTGCCGGATGCGCAGTTTCACCGCGACCATCTTTAATGATTTCGGTGGTCACTATTTTGATCGCTGTGCCGCGAAACGTAGTCGAAGTGCCAGGCCACGGAAGAAGCGCGCGCACGAGATTGTGAATTTGGCGAGCCGGTTTTGTCCAATCCAGTTCGCCCATCTCCTTGGTCATGATCGGTGCGAAAGTTGCTTCGTCGTCGTTTTGCTTTTCCGGCTTTACAGTTCCATCCTTAAGACCGCGCAGTGTCGTGACGATCAGGTCTGCTCCGACTTTTGCCATTGCGTCTGCAAGTTCCGGCGCCGTCATATTCTCAGTGATTTCGACCTCGCCTTTGAGCAGCATAGGTCCGGTGTCGACGCCGGCTTCCGTCTGCATGGTCGTGATACCGGTAACGGTGTCACCGTTAATAATCGACCAATTGATCGGAGCCGCTCCCCGGTATTTCGGCAGCAGCGAGCCGTGAATGTTGATTACACCCATTGGCGGCAGTTGTAGGACCTCTTCCTTGAGAATCTGTCCGAATGCCACCATGACTATCACGTCTGGTTTCATATCGCGCATTGCCTGAACAATATCTTTTGCCTTGGATAGTTTTTCTGGTTGAAGAACTGGAATGCCGTGCTCCACCGCGGTTTGCTTCACCGGAGGCGCGACGACTTTATTGCCTCTACCTTTTGGTCTATCGGGCTGGCAAACCACTCCGACCACGTCGAAGTCTTTTTCTTCGAGCAATCGTTGAAGTGTAGGTACGGCGAACTCCGGAGTTCCTAGGAAAATAATGCGCACCGGCTGAATAACTCCTGACAATCAAGGCAAAGGGAAGTTTAGCCTGAATTGTCCTTCATGGTTGGGATACAGGGTCTTAATGTAAACAAGATTTTGTGTTTTTCGCCTATTACATAGATGTTTTCGGAAGCGCCCGAAGGCAGCTGGACCTACGCGGGTGGTTATTCATTTGCGTCGAAACCCTCCAGTCCGTGGTGCATGGTCACCTTTTGACAACTGCCCTAATTTTGGCTCGAGTTGGGTACAGATAACGTACAAACGGAAACTCCGAGTGGAAACCAAGTTGCACCGATAAATCAGTCAGAGGTCAAGTTCGATAGGTATGAGACGGAATGGCAGACGGCAAACAATGTTTATTGCCGCTTCACTTTCAATTATTTGCGCGTCAGCGAGCATTGCTGTAGAAGGTCAGGAACTCTTTCAGGAACGACAATTGGGAAGACCAAGGATTTCCCAATCAAACGAAACCAAAGGCATTTATCGAGAACCTGCTTCCGCAGCCACGATCCAGGCTTCACCAAATTCTGATCAGACTCAACTGCAAGGAGTGATCGAAAAGCGATTTCCATCTCCTGAGGATGTGTTTGAAATTGAATCAGAGAAAAAGCCCAGCGAGACGGCGAGCAAACTCGACGCGATCATCAACAAGTCACCTGATAGTGCATACGATCGATTTATGCGTCAAGGCTCAGACCTGCTTGTGCAGGGCAGACTAGCCGACGCGGAAAAGCAATTCGTCAATGCCATTCGTGAATTGAAGAAGACTGGCATCAACGATATTCGACTCGCGAAAGCAAGAAATTCTGCTGCCAACGTTTCTCTTCGTGACGGCAATTTGCTTGATGCGAAAAATACTTTTGAACTGGCATTGAAAACCGCAAAGGAAACGACGGGACCAAATATCGAAGTGCCCAAAGCCATGGCTGGTTTAGGCTGTGTGGCAAAAGCTTCAGGTGACTATAAAAAAGCAGAAGCGCAATTAAAAGAATCGATTCGTGTTCGACAAAAATTGACTGGAGAATACGATCAGGGTGTTGCGCAAAGCTTGCTCGATCTGGGTGACTGCTATCGATTACAGAAGCTCTATTCAGAAGGCGAGCCGGTGTATCAACTTGCGCTTGAAACGCTCAACAAATCAAAAGACGTGCCGGATCTAACCAAAGCATACTTTCTGGATAAAACCGGTTTGTTCTTTCAAGAGCAAGGAAAAATGCCTGAAGCGAAAAAATGTTTTGCGATGTCGCTTGAACTGAAGGATAAATATTGCACTCTCTATTCCCCGGTCGATGGGCGCACACGCGGACTGGTCTATTACCGTTGCGACAACGGCGTTCCTAACGCTGCCAGAGTATTTACTCGCAATGCCGAAGTCGAGTATTTGCACATCAAAGACGCCGTCGCCGTTGCGACGCTTACAGCCCAAATATATGGAGACGATTGGTATCTGTTAAAGTCAGAAATAACAATAACCAATCAAGGCAAGACCGCGATCTCTGCTTGTGGAGAACCCCCGACACTAGCGATCGAATTGCCGAAAAGAAAGATTCTGTCGCCGCTCGATTCCGATGCCATAGCTGCGGAGTTAGGATTGCGCGGAAGAATGATGTTCAGCAGATTGCTGCATTCAGCTGATTTCGCCTACAACGTCAATTCTGTCAACGTGGGTGCATCTTCGACTGCTGCGTTCACTCCATTTGGTACCAGTGTTTTCAACACGGTGGGCACATGGACTTCCATTACTCCCGATTGGAACGCCAGAGCCGCAGCCCGTGACGCGGCATTCTCCGCCCTTTCCAGTGCTGGTGCCGAGAGCAATAGTGTATTCAGCACTCGACCAAAACCGATAACAATCGGTCCTGGTGAATCGGCTACGTTCCAAACGTTTTATCCATACGAAAAATTCAACACTTGCACTTTGCGTTTCCTGGTCGGCAATACTGTGATGGAATTCCCATTCACTGATAAGAGTGGCTAAGATGATTTTATCGATTTTCAAGCGCAACCATAAACGTTTTGGTAGCGTCTTAGCAGCGCTATCTCTGGCAACTGGAATGTTGGTGAGCGGTGTTGTTGCCGACACTCCTGCTGGTGCTCAGTATAAATGTAACCAAACAGGCATGTCACCGTGCATGACACCACAATACCCGGCGTTTCCTCGCGGAGGACCAACCGGTTTTACTCAATCATGTCAGCCGTATCAGCCACCAGGAAGAGCGCCTGGCTTCAGCTTCGGATGCGCACCGTTTATTCCGCAAGTGCCGATGCCGTTCTTCTTCGGACCGAGTTTGATTACCGAAACGATCAATTCAGTAGAATTTCCCGTGTCTGGTATTACCGGCGGTAGCGCGCCATCTTCGAAAGATCGAATCGAATCTTTGCTGCCGTCGTTGAAAAACGAAAGCGAAATTCCGGATACCACGCGCAGTACTAAAACTGATTTTTCAAATCTGGTGGACGGTGTCTTTAAAACTGGCGATGCACAGACCGACCCCGCCTGCAAAGATGCAGCGAAATTATGCAAGGAAGGCAAATATCAGGATGCGTTAAGCGCCATCGACAAAGAAAGCGGACCTGCCACAGGCATGTGTAAATATGTTCGTGCCAATGCCAATTTGGGCCTTGGAAAACTGGAAGATGCGCTGAAAGACATTCAAGAATCTCAACAGCTCGATCCAAATTTCGCACCCGGCTATCTGACGGAAGGCACGATTCTGTCTGAGCTCAATCGTCTACCGGAGGCAGTTAAAGCCTACACAAAAGCGCTTGCCTTGCGCCCAACCTATGTTCGCTGCCTTGACGCCAGAGGGGGTGCCTACTATCGAATGGGTCAATTCCTCGACTCGATCAGAGACTATGAACTCGCACTGCGCCAGCAGCCGAACGATGCCAATTCGATGTACATGCGCGGACTTTGTTATTTCATGGTCGGTCAATTTCAGATGGTGCCGATTTGCTATAACGAATACCTGTCGTTTCACCCCAACGACACTGCCGCACTGGCAAATCGCGGGAGCGCCTATTTCGAGCTTGGTAAATATCAGGAAGCACTGGCTGATTTCAACAGAGTTTTATCTCTTGATGCAAACGATCTGACGTGCCTATACAAGCGGTGCCTGGTCTATTGGCACCTCGGGCGGTGGCACGATGCCGTGACAGATGCCAACGCGTCGTTAAAAGTCTCCGGCTGGAAGGGAGAAAACTCCGCTTATCTGGCTCTGTGTGCGTACCTTTTATCGATTAAAGACAATCAGCCGGATGTGGCTAACGTACTTTTGCAAGACAGTTTGAAAAATCTTGATTCGAAAGACTGGCCGTATCCGCTGTTCCTTTACTTTGATAAGAAGATAACAGAAGCGGATCTATTTCAAATGGCAATCAGTAAAGAGCAATGGACACAGGCGAGAACATACGTGGCTATGAAGCTGGCCTGGACGAAGTTAAACGAAAAGGCGCCTGACTATGCCGCACGCTTGAAGGAAAAGTCGAGAGTGTTGGCGTTGCTCGAGCAAGTGCGCGCCCAGGGAGCATCCAATGTTCCGGAATATAATCTCGCGGTCAATGAGATGTTCCGCAACAAAGTGAAAGATGTAACCAACGTGTCGAGACCGGTGAAGAATAAGTACGCATTAGTCGTTGGTGTCAGCAAATTCAAAGACACAGCAATCAACCTCCGCTATTCCGACAAAGATGCCGAAGATTTCGGTAACTTCCTGGTCAGCACAGAAGGGTTTCCAAAGCAAAACGTTAAGGTGCTTTTAAATCAGGAAGCCACCAGAGAGAACATTCTTGGCGCACTTGGGGAAAGTTGGTTGCCTCGCAAAGCAAACAAAGACGATCTGGTTCTGGTCTATTTCTCGACACACGGCAGCCCGTCGGCGATGGATGCAAAGGGAATTAACTATCTGTTGGCGCACGACACAGACAAAGACCTTTTATATGCAACCGGAATTCCGGTTCAAGATCTGACACGACTAATAAAGGATAAGGTGCACGCCGATCGAGTTGTTGTGATCATGGATGCCTGTCATTCCGGTTCTGCAAAGGCTGATGACAGGCTGAAATTAGACGCTACTGATATGGCTAACGAATCCGGGCAGGCGGTGATATGTTCCAGTCTTCCTGAAGAAGTTTCATGGGAGTCGAAACAATATTCCAATAGTGTATTTACTCGACACTTAATCGATGGATTCAAGTGCAAGGGAGCGAAAACCTCTATTTCAGATACTTTCGACTATGCAAAAAATCACGTTGAAAAAGAGGTTTGGGACGATCGCAAGTCAAAACAGACACCAGTTATGAAAAGTACCTGGGCAAAAGCTGATCTGGCGATTGCCGCTCCTTGACCGCCAGACCAGTATTGACGCCTATATGAAATGATCGGTTTCACGTTCCTTTCGATTGATTATCTGTTCGCTCGATCACAATTTGAGCGCACAATGTGATCAGTTGATCACATGTTGTCATATTTCTTTGCTGCCCGAAATGAAACCTGGATTGGGGTTTCCGGAATTCTGTGCCGTGTGTGTTGCAGTTGTAAATGTAATCGTATTTCGCGATCACAAAACCGAAACATCGGGCTGTTAATTTAGTTCCACGGACACCCGAGACGCAGTCATGTCTAGATCCACTGTAATTTAGCCTTGGCTGAAATGGTGCTCAAAACGTTCCCCGTTTGAAGCATCTGACAGCTAAAAAAGCGTGATCCCGGCGAATTGCATGAGTTCGTCGGGATTACGGCTTTAAATTGGAATATAAAACGCGATGGCGCGTTCTGGCACCTTTGCGGTAAAGGCACGTTCTGGTGGCTTTACCGCTGCGAGCCCGTTGATCGGTTAATCGGTAGATTCGGGTTTCTTCTCGGCGTTCGCTTTCCATGCGGAGTTAATCGCGATGGGATACGTTTTCAATTTGGCTTTCAGCTCTTTGTATAAAGCGGGCAACCATGATGGTTGTTCTTTATAGACGACGTTCGGTTTTACCGTTCTCAAATCGCATGGAGCAAAGATCACGTCGACGTTTTTGCATCCAACATCATTAGCAAGTACATAAAGTTCTTCAATAGCAACGTTGCCCATGGCCAAACAGCCTGTGGACCAATAGCTTCCATGGATCAGGATGTCGCCACCGAGTTTGGTGCGGCGGTCGGCCTTTGCGTGCAAACGATCTTGTGTGTTCGGATAATTTATTCGCATGCCCAAATGTGCGATCGAGTTTGGATACAGTGAAGGAATTTTGTAGAATCCTTCCGGAATTTGAAGGTCGCCCTCTTTTAGCTTGGGACCTGCCTTTCCGCTGGTACCGATGATCGGATAGCCAATGATTTGTTTTGGAAAACCTTTTTCATTCGGCGCAAATACTATCAGGACACCTTCCTCTTTCAGGCAAATCAAAGTCACGTTTGAGGGCGGATATTTTATTTGTGCTGCTTTGAAGTACGGAACTAGTCTGCTTCTTGCATCCTTGCCATAGAGTTTGATCGACTCGGCTACGGTTAATTGAACAAGTGGACTCTGAATTACAGCTTTCGAGCACCACTTCAGAATGTGGTGGTGCGGCGGGGCCTGCGCCGGCATAAGTGCGATTATCGATATTGCAAGAACCGCTCCAGCCGACGGTTTGACTGCACGTTCGAAACTACGCAGTGCATTTTCAATGTTGCTTCCCCTCGACTGAATCACGGTTGATCTCTCACTCTGAAAAACTCGGTTCAAATGCACGACTAAGGTTTGATTTTTCGCAAGATCGTGAGCAAGCGATCGTAGTCGGTGCGCAGAATTGAAGAAAGTGCTTTGCCTGCGTCTACAAGGAATTCTCTGTCCGACCCGAGTGCGACATGAGCTTCGCGAATGGTGGCAGCAATCAATTCATCCGACGGAATTTCCGTCACAAGCGAGAGTATTCGAAGAAACTCGAAATCGCGCGTGAGCTCGCGGATTTCGTCGACAGATGCTTGATGAACAAAATCGTGAACGTCAGGCGGATGTGGTGGCAAGTGCTGGTAAATTTTCGACTCATTGCCATATCCCACCACACGGGCGTGCACTTCCGTTCTCAATAACGAAAAGATGTGAGGCTGCTCCATGCGCAGTTCTTCGCGTGTCATTCCGAGCGCTGAAGGTTTATGAATACTGTCTTGCGGACCTGTCACCACGTTGTATGCGACAGCAAAAATTGCGATGTCCTGTGAGTCCGTTTTTAAAAAACTTCCGAAGCGCGGCTTGGGAGGCAGGTCATTTAACGCCCGATCCACCGGAAGGCATTCCGCTAGAAACCCGGTGATAGTTGACGACGTCACCTCTGCGATGGGCACGGATACGAGTGTTTTCTTCACATCGGCTCCTGCACTGGCTATTCGGTCGGTGGTGTCACCGAATTCGGTGTGAAGTTTTCAATCTGCTCTTCATCTACGGCATCGCCCTCTCCGGACTTGCCTTCGGAAACACTGATGGTTGTCTTGTTTGCATCTTGTGCCATCAGAACGTTTATCTCGACATCCTTTTGATGACCAGAAATACTAACTAGTGCAGGTTGACTTGAATCATGGCTATCGACTGTCCATCCGTTTTTCGGAAGGGTGGCTTCGTACCAGCTTGCGACTCGTTCCAACTCATCTGCTGAGGAAAGGGAAACAAAAGCAGCGTGTTCGCCATCTTTGTCCTGTGCGGAGGTGGATCCGGCGATCACTGCGCCGGGATAGATCAGCTTCTGCAAATCTTTGGGGATTCCGTCTTCACCTTCGCTGAAAGTATGTGTCATGCCGGCGGAGTCGAAGGTTACTGACTTCTCGTTGCCGCAACCTGACAGCGTTCCGGCGGTCAAAGCAAGCACCGCGGATAGTATCATGTATGGACTGAGTTTCAGTTTTCGATACATTTGAGTCAAAATCATTTCTCCCGGTCGACGAGTTCAATCCAAAGATCGATCTCCGTTCGTTTGATCAGAGTATAAAACACTTACGCGCCGAGGGCATGAGATCCACCTCTATATACAAAACGCATTAGCGCAATCTGTCATCGTAGCCCATAAGTTTCAATAAACTCTCTCCCAGAAGTTCGACGGAGAGCACAGTTATTGAAATAAGCGCTGCCGGGACAAGTGGCGCCCACCAGTTGCCCAGGAATAGATCGCTAGAAGCCTGACGCAGCATTGTTCCCCAGCTCGGAGTGTCGGGACTGAGACCAAGTCCGAGGAAGCTCAGACCTGCCTCCATGACAATTGCGTCTGAAATTAAAAGGGTGGCCTGAATCATAATTATGCGAGAGGCGTTGGGTACGAGATGGCGGAATAGCGTATGGAAAGTACCGGCTCCAAGCGCTCTGGCAGCCTCGATATATTCTTCGGTCATTATTGCCGATATGCGCGCATGCGCAATACGTGCGGCTTCCAACCACGAGGTGGCAGCGATGACCGAAATCACTGTTACGAATGGCAGAAAACCAAGACTGTAGGACGTGACGTCAAGCAGCGATAAAACCGCACGAGGAAGCGCTTCCGTAAAGGTCGGACCATTGACCAGAGCGGAGAGAGCCAGCAACAAAATCAATGGTGGAATAGCCAGCAGACCGTCAACGATTCGCATCATGACGATGTCGATTACGCCTCCAAGCAGTGCGCTTACGGCGCCCCAGAGGCTGCCGAATGTCACGGCAAGCATCGCTGCGACCAGACCGAGTGCCAGGGACGTTCTTGCGCCCCAAAGCGCCATCGATAAAACATCTCTTCCCAGGCTGTCAGTGCCCAGAAAATGCCCGTCCGTGAATGGTGGCACATTGGCAATCGCCAGATCGACATGCGATGGAGTTAGCGGTGGTACGACCGGATGCACAATTGGTGCAAGTATTGGCAGCAGCGCAAGAAATGCGATTAATGTAATGGCAGTCGACATGCCCAATTGAGGACGAAAGGAATACGGTCTTGCCTGTTTCGAGGTGGTAGCTTGAGAAAACGGCATGGTTAAACGCTCCTCGCGCCATTCATTTTGTCGGAACTGTCAGCGATCGACTGGGCGATTCTTGGATCTGCGAAACCTTGAACGATGTCTGCAATGAGGTTTGAGAGCACAACCATGGTCCCGTAAATCATTACAAGTGTGGTCATTACAGGAAAGTTGCGTCCGAATGTGGCTTCCACCGCCAATCTTCCAGTCCCTGGCCACGCGAAGATTGTTTCGACTAAAACGGAACCACCGATCAACGTCGGCAGAGAAAGCGCTAACAGGCTGATAATCGGCACCAGGCAATTGCGCATCACGTGTTTGAAAATCACTTGTGAGTATGACAAACCCTTGGCTAGAGCGGTCGTCACATACCCCCGAGTGATCTCGTCAAGCGCAAGTGACCGGACAAAAAGCGCAATTTTGGCGCTTCGATTCACCGCCAAAGTAAGCGCAGGCAGTATCGCAAACTTGAGAAGGTTGGCCGGTGTAGCGGTTTCATTCCCTGCCAGAGGACCGAAAAGAGGTATGAAATGCAGCGCAGGCACGACAGTAACCAGATAAATGAATAGAAGCCCGATGAAAAACGCAGGAATTGAATGCAGCAAAAGCGCGGTTGCCAGCATGGGAGCTTCAATTAAAGCGTTTTTAAATTTAAATCTAACCAGGATCATAATAAGACCCCAAAACACCCCATTGGCAAAACTCAAAATCAGCGCCAATCCCACGAGCGTCATAGTCGCTGGGATGCGCTCGCCGATTACAACCATAACTTTGCGGTTATCCTGGTACGAGCGACCAAGTTCGCCCTGACCGAGAAAGCCTTTGAGCCAGGACGCGTACTGTTTTGGCAGTGGTTGATCAAGTCCGAATTCGCTGCGGATTGCGGCCAGCTCGCGCGGGTCAATATCGCGTGTATTCCCGCCCATCATTGCATCGACCGGATCGCCTGGCAGGGAGCGAATTAAACCGAATGACACAATCGAAAGTACAAAGAGCAGCGGAATGGCCGCCAGCAGGCGTTTGAAAACGAACCTAATCAGATAGTCACCCCTTGCAGTTTTTCGCTGTTAGTATTGTGCCAGAACGAAACGAAGTCGAATCGTCCAAGCTGCATGGGCGCTTACAAATCGCAGTTACATTCAACCTTGATTATCGAAGCGTCCAAGCCGCACGGGGCGCCCTTACAGCCGAATGTCGAATTGGAACGAAGTCGAATCGTTCCGGTCGCAGTCTTGCTTCCGAAGCGCAGGTGATATGAACCTCTAATTGGCAAGTGTCTCTTTGAAACCGGTGTTTGCGAGACACAATGTGACCATTCGTTGACAATCGTTGGTTTAACGATTTAGGATAAAACACACAGCGGCCTTTTGGCTGCTGGTCTTGTCTGGCGCGGATACGCGCCCATGGCGGCATAGCCAAGTGGTAAGGCAGAGGTCTGCAAAACCTCTATTCCCCAGTTCGAATCTGGGTGCCGCCTTTACTTTTCGTTGTTTCGTTTGAAGCTTTCCTGGTTTGAGGATACAATTTAATACGCTTGGACAGTTGGCGCAGTTGGTAGCGCACCACTTTGACATAGTGGGGGTCACTGGTTCGAATCCAGTACTGTCCATTTTTTATTGATTGAATTTGAATCGCGGCTGTCAGCGGCGAAACTTTGTTTCGATTGACATAAATAATGAAAGTAATGGTAAATTGTCATTACGCTGGATGGCAGCGCACCGAATATGGTGCAGTCCTACTTGATTATTTCCCGCATCCTGAAATTCGAGCTGCAGTTTGAAACCACGGACTCTTACTGCGCCTGACAAACTGACCGTAGCTGGAGCAATTGATGACCAACCAACCTCTTGCACCACTGGACAAGAAGGATAAATTATTCAATCTGCTCACTTTCGGTTACAGCAGCTTTATCGTTCTGTGGGTTTGTGTTGTTTGTTACTTCATTGGTTCGAAGTGGTTTGCCGGTGAACTGGCTATCTTTCAAGATGGCAGCATGCTCAAAATCTCTGATTTCATGCACTTCTATCGTGGCGGTCGAATGATAATGTCGCCCGACTGTCATGCAATTTACAACCCTGACGTTCAACAGGTTTGGTTTAACAAACTAGTGGCGCCTGCGCACGTTGATGCCAACACAATGGAGAGCCAGTGGTTTCCATTAGTCTATCTATTCAGTATTCCATTTACTGTTTTCTCTCTCAACAACGGACAGATTGTTTGGGATATCTGCTCAGCGGTGTTCGGCTTGTCATGCGTTTCTCTGTTGATTGGATTAAACGACCAGCTATCGAAGAAAGAACGAGTCTTTCTTTTACTGGGCATTCTTGCTTCCTTTCCCGGCTACATGACCTGGGCTAATGGTCATGTTTCATATCTCCTTCTTGGTGTAACGAGCCTCTACTTCTACATGCTTTTGAAGAGAAACGATTTACTCAGCGGATTTTTCTTAGCTCTGATAATTAAACCGCAGTATCTGCCGTTTCTTGGTATGGCCGCGCTGGTTCAAAAAAGGATCAAGATGATCGGGTGGGCCGCTTTGTTCGCTGCTTTGTCTTTTGTGTTGGTCTCAGCGGTCTACAGCCTGGAATCAGTTTTGAGTTACCCGAAGTTCGTGATTCATGTGGAAACGGAAACATACATCGGCGCTGAGAAAATGACCACAATCAGAGCGCTTCTTTCATACATTCTTCCGCAGAATATTGTGCTTTCGATCGCAATAGTGATTACGCTGATTTCACTCTACTTAGTTTTCAAATTTTGGAGAGAAGCTCATACAGAGAAAGCTCGCCGCTGGGCTGCGGGTTTGACGGTGATACTGGCACTAGTGGCAAGCCCTCATAGTTTTGAATACGATTGTTTGATGCTTTCGGTTCCAGCCGCTCTCACTCTGACATCGCTTCATTTTGGAAAAATCTCTACGTATCCGAAATGGTTTAAACTCTACTCGATAATGCTGATCGTTTATCCAATGTTGGCATGGGCGTATTACCTGATTGGTGCGCTATCTCATCAGGCGGTTATCAAATCAATTCTGTTCGTTTCAACCAACCTGACGATTTTAATTTTTGGTTGTTTGCACTATAAAACCGTTGTTGCTGAGCCGTCAGAGACCTGACCCCGACCTGATTCTAAAAGGTTTATGTAGATTCTAATTTCGTAAAATCGGGAAAGAATCGGACATGAAACCAACATTTTGGCCAACACCGCAAGACTATAACGAAGCGATTCAGAATCCATCGCTGCATCTAGCCGATTCGGATCTGGTTAACGGCACTGTTGATACCAATGCACTCGGGTTGCCCCGGTCAATGTCAGGCGCCTTCGCCTCGGTGTACAAGATCGTCAGTGGCGGCAAAGGGTGGGCGGTCCGATGTTTCCTCTCCAATAGACCTGAGCAGCAAGAGCGTTATCGCTCCATTAGCGACTTTGTTCTGATGGACGACCTGGAATGCACTATCGATTTTTATTACATTGAAAACGGTATCAAAATAAGAAACGAATGGTTTCCGATTCTCAAAATGCCCTGGGTCGATGGCGACACGTTGGACCGTTGGGTTTTCAAACATTACAAAGATACTGAACAGATGAAGCGCTTGCTTGCCGACTTCCACAATATGGTGGCTGCAATTTCTCGGGCCGGAATCAGCCATTGCGATTTGCAGGTCGGCAATATTTTGGTTTCTCCCGAAGGTCTTCGGTTGGTCGATTACGATGCGTTGTTCGTTCCGGCACTAGCAGGAAAGAAGAGTCTCGAAGTCGGTCATCCCAGTTTTCAGCATCCTGGGCGAACTGCGTCACTTTATAGTGCCACCACAGATAATTTTTCGGCATGGCTAATTCATACCGGCTTGATGGCAATCGCTATTGATCCAGGTCTCTATGAAAAATATTGCAATGGGGATGACAACCTGCTTTTCAGGCGTGGTGACCTTGCCGACCCGGAGGGTTCGGAACTATTTAAAACGCTTCTGAATCACAATTCCGAGAACATTAGAGATGCGACCCTGATAATCAAACGTATGCTCTGGTGTGCTCCGGACAAGATCCCCGCGCTGGGGGTGCCGAATGGCGAGCTGGATAGCTTGCCCAAAACCGCAGAAGAAAGATATGTTGCACCCTCGGAATCAAATGGTGTCGCAGATGGTGCCGAGGCTGCTTTGAGTTTGTCACCATCGACTGAGACACCGTTGTGCAGCGATTCAATTAACGAAGTGCCCACATTCGATTGGATTGATGACGATGCGGCTTTAACCAGAGCCGCCAATAAGAAGTCGAAGAAAGTAGATGTGATTAAAGTTCTTAAAACCAGGGCGATCACAGGGTTGGATAACTTTCACATGTGGTTTTCGGTCAATTCATGGGCCGGTAAAAACATGGATGAAGCGAAAAAATATTTCGACCATGGTGACTTCGATCGTGCTTTGAAAATTTATCACCGAGTTTATAAGGCTCTTGAAGCCGACAACGGTGCAGATAACGACAATTACAGTTCGTGTTTATTCCGACTGGGCTGTTGTTACGAAGCATCTACCACCCCAAGTTTGGCAACCAATTATTTCTTATTGGCGATGCAGAAGGGTAGTAACGGCGGTTCGGCAATACGACCGGCACTTCATCTTGCTGTAATTAGGTTTAAGAGCGGTGATGAGACCGGCGCTGTCCGGGCTATTTTGGAGACATACAGCTCTCCCGTCGATATTCTCGAGACGGTGACGACAGAGCTTTTTCAAACCGAAATAGATCGCATCGCGCTGATTAAGGTGTTGATGGCTCTGCACTCAAAACTGATTGATGCTGTGCTGATGGACCGTGCTGTCGAAGCGCTTTCCGCGGCCTGGTTTACGATTAAGACTGCAGTCAAAGCTGGCACCATAGATCGTATCGACGAGTATCTCGATCCGATTTTTGCCGCTCTTGCACGGCTGAAGAATACCAAGAAGATCAACGATATGTACGTCGATATCTCAGCCTTTTGTGTTGGCAGTAGAGGTTCTGTTCGTGGATTAATCGCATTTCTATGCTCCGCAGTTCAAGACTATGTGGACCATGCAGAACCGGAGCCCATCTCTATCAAAGCTGCCATCATAACCGTAGCGAAGTCCGATATGTCATCGGATGAGCATTTGAGCATGTTAAAGCAAGCGCTGCTATCAGTTGCTAGACCCGCTTACGTTGCAGAAATTTTTGTTCGCATTTCTCATGAGCTAATCGAAGGTTCTAAACATGATACCGCTGTCAGTACTATGAAGGTGGCTTTCGACCTCACCTCGGAGTTCGATTTGCCAATCTCGGAGACAATGCTGTCTGAAATGGAGGGGCTGGCCGACAATGGACGATTTTGTCTAGAACCGATTATCGCAGACGACAAGGTTTTTAAACGCATTATTGTCCAACTGAGTAATGCCAGACGAGTGTCGTTGCTGGTTTCAATAGCGAAAAGCTTGCGAGATGCAGCTCGATTTGATGTGTTGGCTACACTGCTCACCACTCTCAACTTTTGCGCCTCACCTCGTTCAATTGAAGAGCTTTATGGACAACTCGGATTACTGCCGCAGAAAGACACGCTAGATTCGCAGTTCAATAAAAACTTGGTTGAACTGGCTGATTCGTTGAAAATATTGTGTGAGAAGCAACACGATGCAAGCTAAGACTGCAGTGCAATCGCAAACCAGCCAATGGCGATCGCGACAGCGGCTGAGGTGGACAAGTAGTGATACCACTTCAACTTGTCTTTCTTTCTCAACAGCGCAATGACTGTTATTGCCACTGACAAAAATAGAAACGCGATGATACATGCAGGAGCGACAGTCGTCCATGACTTATACATGCTAGGAAGTTCTTTGTTGTCAGTGACGACGATTACTCTCAGCGGCACCTTACCTTGACCTGGTTTGTCTTTTACATTGATCGATGCCATGTACTTTTCGGTCATGTTCTGACCGTCGGTAAGTTCTATTACATATGCTTTGCCAGGTTCGCGTCCTTGAATCATCTTGCCGTTTCGATCGAAACCTCTCACGAAAAAGCGCACCTTATCGAAGCAGATGCAGCGGATCGCGCCTGGACCAGGAGCGGGCTCGCCTTCATACATTTGACCCGATGCCACCACCAGAGGTAGCAATTTGTTTCCGGCACCCTGCGTTGCGGTGATGGTGGCAAAAGTCGGTTTTCCAGTAAACGGGTTTACATATGTGAATTTCGGATTCACCCTGTTCCACGGTTGAGTGGTCGTCTGATAGCAGTGCTTCTCTTTGTAGTGCCAAGTAGCAAAACCTGTGTACCACCACATCTGTTTGATGATTTTTCTTTCCGGCGCGTCAGGTCTGTAAAGCGCTCGGCCTTCCTCATCCTGCATCAAGTCATTGTCGAGAGTGTAAAACACCGTTTTCGAACGCATGTGACCGCGAAGCAGTTCAAGCAAGTCGTCGGTTGTTCCGCGCACGGCTTTGAAGGTGCCGGTGGCGACTGCGCCCTCGTCCCAAATCCCGACCTTATTGTGAGCTTTGAATTCTACGACCTTCAACTCTTCGGCCGTTTTGTACGTGCCCTTCAGATCAACTGATACCGGAATCGGTGCGATGCTTTCTGTCATTCTCAAAGAGATCATGCATGTTAAACCGCACATGATCAGCATGACACCGAGAATGACTTGCACCCAGATTGAATTGAGCACGCGCATCATCGGGTGACCGGAGAGTTCCTCTAGTCCTCTTGCCGCCTTGAATTCGATATCCGTTCCAGAGGCACGTCTGATCTTTTCATTGCGCTCAGCTTTGTCGGCCTTCTCGAGTTTGGTCTCTTCAAAAATCTCCTTAGCCGTCGGTTTTCTCGTCGGGGAGAAGGCTTTGTCTGTTCCTTTTACCGCGCGCATTCGCAATGTGGAGCATTGCTCTTCTATCGCTGCGGTGTGCGAGCTGCTGCTGCTTTCTGATTTCTGCTTGGAATGGCGAACATATGCTTCGTTTATTCGCTGGTGGAGAACGTCCTTCTCGTCAAGCTCTTCACCGGCAACTTTGATCGCTTCGAGATAAGTTTTCTCCGCCTCCTGCCGATTGCCATCTTCTTCGTAACGGGTCGACAGCTTAAGCAAGCAAGAAAGATATTTTTGTATGCGGCGGGGCTCTGGCTCCGGTGCAAGCTTTCGTGCTTTGTAATAGAATGACACGGCAGAAGCGGGTTCATCCATCAATATATACAGATCTGCCAGTGATTCCGACCATTGAATAATCTGAATTATGTTTGGTGTGGCGCTGTTTTCTTCACGCTCAATCAATACATGATATTGCCGGGCAGCTTCCGTGACGTCACCTTTGAGAAAAACTGCCTCAGCGGTTTCGGAAGTGACTTGATGGTCAGGAATAAAATCATCGTGTCCGAATTCGTCTTTAATGACCTTAGTGAAGTCCTGCCCGGTTGATGAAGTTACAGCTGATGCTGATTCTAAATCCGATGGTGGAACGATATCCCAGTTGGTGGACGAACGCTCTTGTATTGCCGGCGTCCACCCTTCGCTGGTGGTGCGCTGAAGGGCGCCCAGGCTGGGTGAGTTGGTCGTACTGATTGCGGTACCAGGATTGGTACCATCAATATTTTTGTCCGCTGCTTTTAACTCATCTGCCAATGTAATCGGTTCTGTGCTGTCCGCATTGGGAACCCAATTCGCAAGATCTTGCTCTGTTATCTTATTGAGGTTGTCGCTTGTGGATACCCAGTGGAGATCATTGCTGGTTGATTTCGGTCCTTTGATGTTATAAGTTCCGGTACTGCTGGTGGTGCCGGATGAAGGATGTTTATCCGCACTGCTCTGTTCTTCAACATTGGGTGCCTGTAGAGACTCTGAGGTTTTCTTCCCTAGATTGAGCCAGGGCTCAGGCAGACCGTCTGCACCCAGTGGCGATGGTTCCGGTGCCGGTGGTTCCACCTTCGGTGTTTCCACAGCTTCTGGTTCCGACGGTTCTAACTGAACTGGGTCGGGAACAAGCGTGCTGGGAATTTCCGGAGGTGCCGCGGAAACTTCGGGGGAGTTTGAAACTTCGACCGCTGTTGGCGCCAGTTCTGCGGATTCGGCGACTATCGATTGCGGCGATGCCAGGTCTGTTACGGGGGCAGGAACTTCCGGAATCGTATCGTTTTCCATCAGGTCCCGCATGGAGACTGTTTCTCCGAGCGATGACGAGAGCAATGACGCAAACTTGGATCGACCTTCCGACTTCGGTTTCGGTCCAACTTCGAACGCGGCTTGTGTCGATTCTGCGCGTGTTTCCAACGCGGAACTTTCAGTTGAAGCGTCTAGATCGATCTTACTGAAGATGGACTGCAGCTTACCACCGGAGGCGGTTTGTCTTTCTGCGACAAGGTCTGCTTCTGATGCAGAATCTAATGGTCTGGGGAGATTATAAGTCTGTTTCTCGGCTTTTCCTTTTGCAACCAGTGAAGACAAACTTCTTCTCTCCGGCTGTTTAGCGCCCGACTCTGACTCTGAAACTACGGGCAGTGAGTCATCACTCGACATCGAAGCGTCTGTTTGTTCAACTTTAGTTTTCGCAGTTTCGGCCTTTGTGTCCTGTGACGAGAGTGCCTCGTTATAACCAAAGTCATCGGGAAACAACGGATCAAGTTCCGCAGGGAACAGATCTTTTAGATCAGACTCCAGGCTATCCGTCGACTTTCCATCGGTCATTAACGATGTGACTTCGGGCGATTCCTTAGCGGAGGTTTCCTGTTCAACAGTCTTGTTCAGCTCATCGACTGTAGAACTGCTGTTCATCGCGGGTTCCGTGATCGACTCAGTCAATAAAAAGTCGATAGAGCGGAGCTCTAATGAGAGTTCACTCTGCGGTACTTCGTCATCGTCGTCATTCTCGCTTTCTTCTGCCGCGGGGATGACCGGAGAATTTTCCGACTCTTCTATTGAATGATCCGACTCTTTCTTCGCTTCTGGTTCATCAATATTCGGTTCGAGATCGGTCGCAAGCTTCTCTTCCGTCTTGCTTGAATGGAGATCATCTTTCGCTTCAGGTTTTGTCTCGTCGATGGACGGTTTCTCATCGGTAGAGGGTTCCGCTTCATCTTCGCGTGGACCGTCGAGAGCAGTCTTTGCCTCTGACGCCTCCTCGTCCTCATTTGAGTCGCCAGGCGATTTATCCTTCGATTTTAAAATTGCCCCTGGCCCGTCATCGTCGATTTCTTCTTCAGATACTCTCGTGATTTCACTAGCTGTTGAATCCGTAAGTTTACTAGCCGGCGAACTGGGTTCGGCGACTGCTGTCATTTCGCCAGTTTCATCGCCTTTCTCATCCGACGGCAATTCTGATGATGCCACCGTCCCTGGTGCTGATTCCAGATTGGAACCCTTAGGCTCATCCACGCTTTCCTCAACAGAAGGCTTTTCCGATTCGATAGCGGTTCTCTGTTGTTCCAGATCTTCGACTTTGAGGGTGGAAACTTCCTGGCTGTCGGTCGCCCAGACTGACCCTTCTGCCGCTTCAACTGTGGTTGCCGCAGGAGTTTCAGGCGTCTTACTTGACGGGAGCGGCGGAGGTGGTGCTGTTTTTTTCGGATTTACCGGGAGCGGTTTGTGTCCGAGTTCGCTTCGTGGTCTTGATGGCGGCGGCGGCGGCGGTATCGCCGGCATGCGCGTCATCGATACGGCCGCGGAGCCGACGAGCGTCTTACCCTCGCTCACTTTCGATTCCTTATGGTTCCCGTTACTTGCGTTCTCGACTTCTTTGTTATCGGACACAGTCGCGTCGTTTTCATCACGGTCCACAGAGGAGTAAGAATCCTGCATTTCCACAGCATCCTCGTCGCCATTTTCCTCTGTTTTTCGAATTTGCTCAGAGACCATTGAGCTAACGAGACTCCTCACGCGATTTTTCGGATTGCCTCCGTGAGACTTCCGATCCATAACTGCTATCTAAGTTTTTCCTCGAATATAGAACCTTTAAGCATTAAAGCGCCCGTGGCTGCGCAAGAGTTATCAATGATTCGACGGATTCGCAACTTTCAGGAATCGATGCGGCGCCCACTGTTGCCGCCACTCCGTAAGTTCCAGCCGAGGTGACGAGCGGCGTGCTGTTTAAAATTTCCATCAAATGCTGAGAAAACTGTTTGGCGCTTGCCAGATCCGTCGATGGCAGGATGCAAGCCAGGCTGCTTTCGCCGAAGTGAAATAGCAGGTCTGTTTCACGAACGCATTGTTTAATGTGATGACCGACCAGCCGAAATGCGTCAGTGTGCAGAGGATAAACGCGGTCGTCAGACGCTTTCAGTCCGGCATTTATGATTAGCGTCGAGAATGGATGTTTAAACCGAACGAAGCGATAGTATTCCATCGCCAGAAAATAAAGATAGGCTGCCTTTGTGTATATCGCCGTGTCGGGCTGACTCAGCAGGTTCGAGATTTGATGTACTTCGTTCCAATTAACTGCTACTGGTTTCGCTTCACTGAAATCGGCGCCGTTCTTATATGAGCATAGTCCGCATGTCACCATGTTGAAGACGATTGGTACCCAAACGGTTTTGCCCATTGGCATTTGACGCAGCATGTCGACAATCGGAGTGCGTCCATCGATGCTGTCGTAAAACTGTTTCTGCAGTGCCTCGTTACAGCCAGTACCGTCTGCTACCATTTTGTCGAAATCTTCTTTGGACAACGCGGAGTGTTTGCGAATCAAGTAAGTGTCTAAACCGACGCCCTTGTCTCGCAAAAGATTCATTTGATCTTGAAGTGCCGCACCTGCCATCAGGAGGTGGTGAAGCGGTCTGTTAATCGTCTTTTGCTGGCGAGCTTCTTCTTTGAAAAATCTGAATTTGCCTTGAGTCCACGCAATCAGCTCGAGCAATGCCGGCTCACCTTCGCCACCATCGACGATGCAGTGAATCGGCTTGCCCTCTATGAAGTAGACGACTCCTGCTTGAGTCTTAGCATCGATCTCGAGGCGACCGGTCAAACCGTTCATGTCGATCGACTGAATCAGGTTGGGAATTGCCATGTTTTGCACATCACCTTCGAAGTCGGACTTCGACTTCGCGCCGTCGGCTTCAAGTGCCGTGAGCTTGGCTGTCTGTGCTTGTTCTACAGGAATCTCAACCAGAGTTTTTCGTTTTCCCATTTGTGGGAATGCGGCCTCGATCAGGTTAAACACCCAGTTCGGGTCGGATGTGACCTGATCCCACTCAAGAAATGATTGGTTGCCCTCGCCGCGATACAGCATCCAGTGAACGATTCCGCGCATCGGATCGCGCGATACTGTGATGGTAAACATCTCTGGAGACTCGCCAAAAGGCATTTGGACTGATATCCCTGCGCCGTGCAAGGTTTCATCCAACATTTTTTGCAGTTGTTTCACCGTCGGGGGTTGAGGCTGGTGAGGCAACTGAATAGGTTTTTTAGTCTGTTGCTGCTTTTGCTTCCCAAACATTGCCGCTGCCTTCGATCTCCTGGATCTTAAAGAAGTTCTACCCGTTCTTCTCAGATATGTATTACGGATGAGATCGTTTCAAAATTCTTTTTTCGAGTGTGTAGGCGAACACGAGCGAAATTAAGCCGACGATCCCAAGCGAGCTTAAACCAAAATACAACGCCACGATTGCGCTGACAGATCCGATGGTCAGCCCAGCCAGTGTGAAGTATACAACCAGTGAAGGCGAGTCATAGCGCTCGAATGCGTTGTCGATGCAGAATGCACACGTCAATATCAAAAGATTTTCGCTAGCGCAAACAACCAGAGGTTCATTTGCAAAACCTGCTACCAGCCCGCAAGCTACGGCAGAGATCAGGTAAGCAAGCCAAGAGAATTTTGCCTTCAACGACGGATCGATTTGTGAGCACGCGAAAAAGCAAAGGCAGTTGAAAACCAGTAGGAGGCAGTTTGTAACCCAGTGAAAACCGGCTATCAGACTGAAACTTGCAAAGCTCAGATAATTTGCTAACGCCAGAGTTATTCCGAAACAAAGTGGTGGCAGATAGAACGGTTGGTTTTTAGCTTTGCGATAAAACGGCAGCAGAACTGACAATGAAGCAACCGCCAGTCCGAATATCCAACTGTTTTGAATCTCGCGATCTTCTGCGCGAACGAATGGAAAATTGTCGCTGGCGCCCTTTTCATCAGTAGGAATGTTCTCGAATGGCGTCACATGGATGAATTGAGTTACTAAGGGTTCCAAATCGGACTTTGACAAAAGCTTGATGCCCGGTCCCAATCCAAAGAAAAAATATTTTGTCGCGAGGGGGTCGCTGTCGGCGTCATGTTGGAGATATGCGACCTGAGCCGGTTCTCCTGTTGATGCGACCGATGCGTGAAGACGCGCAGCGGCAATGGAGTCACCTTGGGCTGAGAAGCCAACAAAAATTACGCCTCCAGGTTTTAATCGCTTAAGCGCTAGATTGAAACATTCTGTTGTATTTAAAAAATTGTCTTGTTTGATTGCGTAAGGCGCACTGTCGGACCGACCCGGATTGAAATAGCAAAACTCGATTAGATCATATTTTTTGTTGGTGTGGCGCAAAAAACTTCTAGGATCTTCCGTGTATAGTCGAACATTCGAGCTGCCGAATGGTTTGTCAGGATGCTTTGCCTCCGCGAGTTTGACTAACGTGGTATCAAGTTCGACCGCATCGATATTCTGCGCTCCGTTTTTTAGTGCGAAAGAAACATCATTTCCGGTGCCTGCTCCAAGAATAAGAACGTCATCGAGTGTGCGTCTTGCTAAACCGAGCGGCATCGATAGTCGTCCAAGGTAATAGCGAAACGTATCGATTTCCTTTTGTACATGCGCCATTTGTGCAAATTGTGCGAACCTCTCGGCATCAGGAATGTCGACGCAAAAGTTATACGGTAATCCGTCGCCATAAATCATGGTTTCTCGTTCGGATAGCTGTTTGACTTCAAATTTTTTGTACGGTGAAAAAACGAATTGCCATGTTGTCGACTGGCACCACATCGCGATCAAGAGTGCGCCTACGAAGATCGGCAGTCGTGGTTTGCCGGGAAAAAACAGAAGTGCCCATAACAAACTTCCGGGTCCCGGCACGATAGTTGCGGAAACCGCATAGAGCGAGACACCGCATAAGCTACCAATGGAGAGGTGTTTTAAATAAAGTTTGCGATCGCTCAACTCTTGAATATTCAAAAGCTGACCTAATTTAAAAAACAAGAATGACGTCATCGCCAGTGCAATTGCAGCGACAATGACGGCGCAACTAGTCGAGAGTCCATCGGTTTTTACAAGAGGATAAACTCCGACGTTAAATCCGCACGATAGAAGTAATGTACAGATAACGGCGAGAGCGGTGTACCATGCGGTTCTACTTTCTTTCGAGCCCAGCCTGCAACCGCATGCCAGTGACAGTAAAACAAGAGCCTGTGACAATCCCGGCACTCTATCGAAAAATGGAATTTCAGTTGGGAAAAAGTGGAGCACTGCCAACGCAAACCAGGCTATCGAAAGGCTGGTAAAGAAAGGATTATCGGAAGGCAGTCCGCGCGTTTTTTGGGAAGGGTCGGTCACAAATACAGTTTGTTAACTATAACCTTTGTACATAATGAAATGAGGTACATGAGTAGTACGCTGATCGGATTCTACAGTAACTAATAAATTTGGGTTGGATGGAGAAGGTCAAAAACATATTCGCGCATTTTGCCAAGACGTCCGTCACTGGAATTTCCATTCAGCTGATCCTATTCGCATTGTTCATTTCCGTTGCCGTCCAATGGCCTGTAATCAACGCGCTTTTGGTTGATCCGAACATCGCCATTGAATTGCGACCACTAATTCCCGTCGCTGTCTACCGTTATTCTTTGAGCATATGCCTGGGCAGCGTGGTCATGGCGCTTTTCTATTTTTTCGATTCGCGTGCAAATCCTCGGATGTCAAAAAAGGATGTTTGCTGCGCACTGGTCTTCAGTTTTGTTTTTTACGCGATGCTGTTTTTCCAGACGCTTCAATTTCCTGTTTGTGTCGATGATGCATACATCGACTTCCGCTATGTATACAAGTGGGTCAACGGACTTGGCTTTGACTACAACGCTGGCGAGCGAGTGCTCGGATTTACGTCTGTATTTCATCTAATGTTGCTCAGTCTTGTCGCATTCGTCTTCGAGCGTAGTGACATTGCCGTGGTATCGCAGGCGGTTAACACCGTTCTTCAGATGGCCACTTACGTTTTGCTCTATATCACCACTCGACGCATTTTTGGCAGTAATGTGATGGCGGTTTTTTCCGCTTGTATCTATGCGTTAAATCCGCAAAACTTAGCGCATACGGTAAGCGGCAAAGAAGCACCGCTCATGGCTTTCTTGATCACACTTTCGATATTCGCAGGTAGTACTCAAAGGATTTCACTGTTTGCCTGGTCGGGCGCCTTGCTCGCACTTACTCGCCCGGAAGGGATGATCTGGCTTGTCGGCAGTTTTGCGCAACATTTGCTCACTCACGGCAAGCAACGGTTGTCCGCATGGATTGCGCCTTTTGCGGTTGTGGCTATGACTTATCTGGCGATTTTTGCATATTTTGGAACCATCATTCCGCACGGCGCACTCGGACGGGCCGCTATGTTCTTCGGGATGTTGACTCCTTACGATCGTGCGTCGTTTTACATTCTAAAATTCGTCGGCGCGGATACATTTAACCATACCTTCGCGCGCATACTTTCGCCCGATCTGACCATGGAAATAGCCTGGGCACTACAGGGCGGTTTAGTCTTCCTGTTATTGTGTGAGCTTTCGAGAACGCGCACCTGGCTCAGGTTATATGCCTGCATGTCGGCATTATTGCTTTTGTTCTTCAGCTGGTTCGATCCGTTTATGTTTGCCTGGTACTACGCATGGTTCTCCCTGATAGCACCGCTTCTGGTACCAATTATTTTTGTGGCTCTTATAAAACCAGTGCAATCACTAAAAGCATTTCCGTCCATTGCGCTTGCTGCCGTGATTGCGATACTGTGTGCATTCAACGCAAGCTTCGCGGATATGCCGCCGGCAAGATTGCTCGCGCTCAATCAACACGGATGGATGACGACATTTTGGCCGGTCATCAGTGCTTTGCGATCTTATCCATTCGGCTGGAACGAAGGGCAGGATCGACTGACAATGTACAAGCGTGCTTGTGAATATTTAAAGAAGCATGGAACGGGCGGCGGTCAAGTTGCCACCTGGGAGCCAGGTCTGGTTGGTTTTGTCCTCAGCAATGAACGCATTTTGGATCTTGGCGGTTTGCTTTCCGATCAAGCGTTGAAATACTATCCGGTGCCCAACGGCGAAAGGACTAGACTTCCGGTCCAGGGTTCGATACCGCCCAGGAGTGTTCTCGAGTTGAAGCCGGAATGGTGCATGTTCTTCGATTGTCTTGGGGACAACGGCCTGTTGTCGGACCCGGAATTCATGTCGAATTACGAGATGGAAAAATTCTGGCAGGGTCCAATCATGGGTGGCAAAGGGCTTTATCTCTTTCATCGAGTCGACGACGGAATTGGTGGACAAAAATGAAGAGCTGGTTGAAGAACAAAATCACAGATAAAAAAATGTTGATGGAAATTGGTGTCTATCTGGCGACAATCGGAATTGTTGTTTTTGCCATCAACAAGGCTTCCATCGATATCGCCAATGTTGGTAAGAGAACTACTGTTCAAACGCTCGAGACCGCGGCCGTGAAAAAAGAACTTGCCAAACTCACGCAACCGGACGTGAAGCTTGACACATACCTGCATGCTGTTGATCTCATGCTGCAACATGCGCGGATTCAAGACGCTCAAACACTGATCATAAAAAGGTTGAAACACATTAGAGCAAAAGAATCTCCGGCAACAGCCTCCGAAGAAATTGCTCTCTTGCGGAAGCTTGCTGTCTCCAATATCAAAATGATGCACTTCGAAGAAGCGCAGTTGATTTACAAAGAGGCAGCTTCGATTGCCAGCCGCATTGATGACAAAGATGCACAAATTTCGATCAGCTCCGATTTGATCGATCTGTACTCGCAATATACAAAGTTTGCTGCTGGTGATGTTCAGCGGAAAGGCGCTGAACATTTATTCAACAAAGAGGTCGAGCATCTCAATGTTTTGACTGCTTCTCATCAGCCCGATAGGAAAGCCCAGCGATTAATTCACAATCGTCACCGGGTAGGACTTATAGAGATGAACAGGTTTCTTGAATTAGATAATTTCGACGCAGAGCCTGGAAGCAACGGGGCCATCTAAATACACGTTTTAGCTAATATATACGGTTGGTCGGCGTGTGATAGCATAGTTACAGGGCGGAGTTGAAGTCGTGATTACTAAGGCGGCGCGTAAGGGAGCACGTATTCGTGGGCGTCAGGGGCAAGTTGCCACTGCGTTGAATCTTTTTATTGGACTGCTGATTGTAGGTGCGCTTGCGATCTTTTCGTTTGAACTCAGCCGAATTCTTCTTGCTCGCGAACAATTGAAATCCTGTGTTGATATTGCCGCCCTGGCTGGTGAGGCAACTTTACTTTCTTCGACTCAATCCTTTGCGACGGCACAAAGCAATGCCAAGGCAACTGCGCTAAATATGTTCAAGCGCAATAGTATTCTCGGTGCTCCGATGACTGGAGTGACAGAGGTAAGCAGTCCGACTTTGCTGTCACCAGGATCCGGAGCGGCGCAAGTCTACTTCGAATTTGTTGATCCTGTAAGCGGCGCTGTTGGTGGAGCAAACTCCAATGTGCTTCGAGTAACAGGCGCATATTCGTATCAGATTTTTGGTGGCTCAGTCTACGGACTGGGCAACACGGTCTACACCGTCGCTGTCGCGACGAAGGCTTCGCTGCCCGCGCTCGACATGTACGTTTTGATGGACATCTCATCGTCGATGGATGACCAGACTCCGGTCACCTGGGTGTTGAGAAAATGGGATCCGTCAGGAAATGGTGGCGTTGGGTCACCGACCTACTCGATTCCTGTAGTGACACCACCTGCGGAGGGGACGATCTTCGCCGGCGGTTGTCCGAGTCTGACAGGCCATCCCTCCAACGGACTGGAACCTCAACACTTGGATACGAGTCAGGCTGGTTATGCTGTTCCGTGCCATAAATGTTTTAGTGAAATTCGAAACGTCTTAACGCCAACAGACACAGACACTCTGAGAGGACTGACTGATGCGGGTCCACCCGGTGATGCGCCGATTGCAGCAGGAGGTGTGACGCCTGCAGGTCTCACGACTCCAGTGCCTTCGACCCCGCAAGGTCACCCGATGGCCTACAAATTCAAACGCAAAACCATCGATACCTATGATCCACTTTCCGATCCTTCGCGTTTGATCGCGAAGGCTAATAAACCAAGCACAACCACCAAACAGAAGGTAGAGACCACTGAGGAATCGGATCGATTAATCTGGGATTCACCCGCGGCAGCCCAAGGCGCTCCTGCCACATATCCGCCTTGCACATTCACCCACATGGTCGTCAACATTGATGGTAACACCGCATTTGGTGGAGCGAATGTTTTCGGTTACAACTTCCCTGGGATAGGTTCTCTCGTTGAAGCGTCCGTGGGCAACCTGGAAAATATGGGCGTCGCGAACACTGCACACCTGGATCTCGCCGCACTCGGTGTCGGTCCCAACGCCGGATACAGAGATGCATACAGGATTGCAGCCGCGTCGAAAATCGAACCACTGTATTCAGTGGAACAAGCGGTCGATGGCTTCCTCACAAAAGTAAGATATACGACTGATCCGCACTTTGGATTCGTCGCATTTTCAAATTACGCAGGCAACTCTCCTACAGACACTTACGCCGACTACAAAGTTTCATGGGCCTACCCTCAAGGTGGTACTGCCAACTATCCACTGCCCGGTATCCACATCGATCCGGCGGTCGGTGCCGACAACTATAGTACTATCCGCGGTACCATCACTCTCCCTACTGTAGTAGGACCGACAAATTCCTTGATGGCGGTCGATGGTGGCACCAACACAGGCCAGGCTCTTTTACACTCTCTCAATAAGCTCGACCCTAACAGTGGTTCCGGCCCGCAGACGCGTCAGGGTGCTGCCAGAGCAGTAGTGCTCGTCACTGACGGCGTGCCTACCTACGACCTCACTGGTGCAGGATATCCGCCGCCTCCTGCCAACGGTCCCGCGGAGGCTGACGCCCGAGCGCAGGCTGCTACAGCCAAAGCCGCAGGCATACCGATTTTTGTAGTGGCATTAAGCCAAGATCCTGCACTGGATTCTGACTTCGATGCAATTTATAGTGATACCAATCCTGGTGGCATCGCTTACGATTCTGGGAACGGGGCAAAATACTACAAGGTAGCTTGGAGTAACCCCACACAAACGAAACGAGATCTGGACGCCGTATTCGGAAACATCGCAAGACAATTGGTAAATTTAGTGAGATGACCTCAGGAAGAACACGACTAAAGAAGATACGTGTTGGAACGACAATCGCGGAAGCCCCTCTTGCTCTCTGGATAATCATTCTTGGAATGGCGTTCCCCCTTTTGATCTTGGTAATGACTTCGGTCAAGTATGGTTTCTTTTGGAACGCAGCACGCGACGCTTGTAAGCAAGCTTGCCAGGCGCAGACATTCGAACAACCTCCGCCCAATGGTGGATTGTCCGCTGTCGATACGGCCAATCAAGTTGCAACTGCTGCCGCTGCCAGCTTTTCCGGTATTACAATAGTTCCGCCTGTTCAGGTCTATATAATAAGGACCGATTTGACTTCAGGTATCGATCAGAAGATGCCTGTGCCAAATCAGAGGCTGAATGGAACTGATGCTCCGCCGGATCCGGATAAGTATTACTATGCGATTCAAGTGGAATTGGATGGCACTATCGATCCCTTCCTCAACCATCCCGGTCTTACAGGAATTCCGATTCCCGGGTTGACCACGTCGTTTCCAGTGCGTGTCACATCGCAACAACCGTTTGAGAACATTCAGGGTTTAGATGATTAGAGCAACAAGACAAGAACGAGCCGCAAAGCGCTCTCGACGGAGAGCCGGCTTCACCTTTGCAGAAGTTGCGGCCACCTCGTTTTTCGTCATCTGTATTACAGCACTTGGCGTTGACATTGCCATCCTTACATTCTCTGCTTCAATCAATGACAGCGCCTGTAGAAACGCTGCACGCGCAGCCGCTCAGGGAAGCGATTACACAAAAGCCACAGCGCTTGCCAATGCTGCACTCAAAGCGCACAAGACTGATGGCTTTTTCATTTCGCAGCCCACGATAACCTTTCTCGATTATCAAACCTTCGGTGGTTCGCCGCCGCCAGGTGAGACGCCGTATGTCCAGGTGCGTACTGAAGTGACGGTAAAACTGCCTGTGCCGATATTATTTTTCGGCGTGACGTTTAACGATAACCAGGATATGGTTTTCCAACAGATGTATGCTTATCCGATTATCAAAACAAAAATCTTGATGCCGTAACAAGCGAGTCGAGGACCGACGCTAAGGGCTGCTTGATGTTGAACGAACCCCACTTCAGTGGCTAGGGAAACAATAATATCGATTTATGAGCAGTGAACACGGCGCCACCATAGACGGTGACAACCAAACAATCGATCGAGATGAAACACTTGTCGAGACGAATGGCGCTTCGGGTTCGGACTTGAATCTTTCCACTGGGAGCGTCGAAGTTTCTACGAATTCATCGGACTCCTGCAATATTGATAATCTCAAGTTTTTAGAATCCAGTCAGGCCACCGACAATCTGTTCGACTGGATGAAAGTCGCTAATCACTCCTATGATTCCGGGGATCTGGAGAACGCCAAACAATGCTATTTGCGCGCGCTGGATCTATGTGATGAAGAAGATGACGCAGAGCATACGCAGCGCCTGGTGTGTTTGAATCGTCTCGGAGATATTTGCCTCAAGCTGAAGCAACCGGAATTGGCCTTTCAGATCTTTTCACGTGCTAGACCTCAGTCAGGGAAAGGTTCGGTCAGTGAGCGAACTTCACGACTGGTGTTGAACATCGCCATTATTGTTTTTGCTGCGGTGACCTGCCTGTCGATCACCTTTCCGAATCCATCAATAAAGGTGATTGAAACTGCTAATGACAGCATGGGGAGCTTGAGCACCAAATCCAGTATCGCGGCGGCAATCAAAAATCGAACCGGATCGGAGAAAAAAAATACTTCGCCTGTTCATGTCGGAGCGGAGTTTAAAACTCCCGATCAACTTTCCACTTTGAAGATCGCTGACCTGAACACACTGTATCGATGGGACCACGGAGAAGTCTGGGGCGCCAAATACGTCACTCCGAATTTCTCGTTTGGCGATATTCTCAAACTCACGTCAGGATGCCGAAAAAACAGCGAACATTTCGTCATCACCTCCTCCGATTATCTGGTCGATGATGCCGGGCTGATTTTTTACGGACCTGACGCACCGGAAGTGAAAGTGGTGGAGCGAATGTGGTGGTATCCAAGTTTCATCAACTATTACTATGGCAGGTTTCACAAATATCCGACCCAGGAAGAAGCCTGGATGAACACTGTCGAAGGGTATACTTTTAAAAATCCGTTCACGGGCGCGACCGAAAAGGCAAGTTTTGTTTCACTCTCGCATCCGGATGAGGCACCACCATCAGTGGCCAAACCCGGAGCAATTCTCCTTCTTTCGACACCAGCAGGTGACTGCACTATATGCGGTTACGATCGAAACAGCAGGCTGGTAACCAGTTCCAATCCTGGAAAGCCTCTACTGCTCCAACTCAGAAAAGGAATCAACGTTACCGATCAGTATCTCAAAGGTTTCGGCGGTGTAAGTAAACCGAAAAGACCAGACCCTCCGGAGTTGTTTGTTTTCATCAGTGACCCGGCAATCAAGTCGTTGATGGAAAACTCGGAAACGTATGTTCCCGCAATTGTCATTCCACTCTGGTTCGCGTCGTTGACTTTGTCTCTTCTTTTGTTCAGGCTGTTTTTCAAGTCGCCTGGACGGGTGTTGGCGTTTTCTCCGATGGTTTTGCCATCACTTCTCGTCGTCATGGTGCTGTTCATGTCGTTTGGAGAATAGCCGATGTTGACACGAGCAATTTTTGCTGTTTCTTTCGTTCTGCTAGCTACCTATGCTTTCTTTACTCATGATAAGCCGTTGGGAATAAATACCGAACTGGCAATTTCCGCAGTGCTGCTAGTTCTTGTCGCCGTCTTCGGCCGTGGAAAACGGGCTATTCGAGTCACATTTTTTCTGGCATCGCTTGCCCAGCTTCGCTATTTGATCTGGCGACTCAACTGCACGCTTGGATTCGACAATGTGCTCGATAACGTGGCTTCCGGTTTACTTATTCTGGCTGACGTTTATTGCACTCTTATGGTGTTGGGTGGGACTTTTGCATACTGGTATAGAGAACCGGACGATCGTGTTCTCGATTTTGAAATACCGGCTCCGCCGACCCGGCATCCTTTAGTGGATGTATTTATAACTACTTATCGTGAACCGCCCGAGGTGCTTCGTCGCACCATAGCTGGTGCGCTTTCGATTGCTTACGCGAATAAACAGATTTATTTGCTGGACGATGGCAATCGCGAGGAGATAAAGCATCTAGCAGATGAGATGGGCGTGAATTACATCAGTCGAATCGGCAACACCGACTTTAAAGCTGGAAACATAAACAACGCGCTGAAGCAAACTAAAGGTGAGTTTATTCTATGTCTGGATGCCGATCATATCTGTGCTTCGACAATCATTGATTATGCTCTGCCGACGTTTATCGACGACGAAAAAGTTGCTCTTCTTCAATTTGCTCACCGCGCACTTAACCCGTCCGTTCTCGATAGAACCTTGCGCTATCGCGGTTTTGCAACGGATCTTGCTGCTGCGTATTACGTGTACCTGCCTTCTCAAAAGTTCTGGCAGGGGATTCTATGGGGCGGATCCGGCGCTGTTATGCGGCGAACCGCATTGGAATCCATAGGTGGTGTATCGACCGGTTCTGTGACTGAAGATATGCATACTTCATTTACCCTTTTCGATCACGGCTGGAAAATTTCGTACATTCCGTTGCCGCAAATAATGGCTCTTAGCCCTGAGACTCTGTCCGCGTTGTTGACGCAGCAGAAGCGCTGGTTTACCGGAGCAATTCAATTGAATTTTGGTGTGAAGTATTGGTTGTATAAAAACCTTTCCATACCGCAGCGCGTGCTGCAGATGTTTAACCTCGTCAGCTTCTGGTCGTTTTTTCCGCGGTTTGTCTGGATTACGTGTCCAATTATTTTCACGCTATTTCACATCGTCCCAGCGCGTATGCTGGCCATAGAGTTCTTAATCGGTTGGTCGCCGCTGTTTTACCTGAGCGTTAGAGGGAATTATCTCGTTGCCAGGAAAAACAATTCGCTTGTCATTCTGGATCTGTTTGACACCCTGAAGGGACCGGCGATGATATCGGCTGGGTTTACCATGTTCATGAAGGGCCTGGTTCAACCTTTTCGGACCACTCCCAAAGGAGTGAAGGATCCGTCGCATTCGGATATTCGCATAAGCATTCCGTATGCCATCATGCTCTGTCTGGCTTTCGGCGCTGCTTCCAGCTTCCTTACCGGTTGGCTTTCTCATCCCGATATCTCGTTTCCGTTGCTTCTGTTTAGTTGGTATTACGTCTTTTTATTGTCCGGGGCCGTTTGCACTGGACTCGAAAAACCTCAGCCCATGGCGATGCACACTGTGCCGGCTGACTTGCCGATCACCATCTCATCGCGAGATTCTCGTATTAACGCGCGAATACTTCGAATCAGCGAATCTGGTGGCACTATTGCGATTACCGCTCCGATGCGCATTGACGCAGACGAGCAGTTTGAAATTTCACTCAGAAATTCTGACAGGGAGTGGAGTGAGCGCGTTCGTTTCATCGGGCAAAAGAAGTTGGAAAACGGCGCTTACACTGTCGATGTTTCCTTCGTTCACGATGAGAAAAGATCTGTCTCTGACTTTGTCGACTTTATTCGATTGACCATTTGTGAAAACAAGACATGGCAGGTCGCTCCAAATCTTCACGAGACAACGTCTATGCCTAATCTGATTGCGACTCCATTCAGGCAGTTTTCACGGGCGCTGCGAAAATTTATGTCCTACCAGGATTTTTCCTTGTCTGATAAACCTAAGCGTTTCTCTTCAAGCGCGATCAATATTGAGTAATTGTGAATTGCCGTTTGCAACGGTTTTGAATTGATTTCATCTGCTAATTTGTTCGCCGATTTTATTGTTTCGTCTGCTTCCTTCAACGCCGCCACTCGATCGGACTCTTTGGCGAAATCGTCGCTGCCTTTGAGATAGCAGAGATTCAGCATCTTCACCTGCAACCGCACGAGCAGCTCTTTGTTGTCAAGTTTGCGTGCTTCTTTTATCGCGTCCGAATAACTTTCGTGCGCCAACTTGAGTCCCTCTTCGTCCTTCCGATCTCGGTAAATATCGCCGAGAGCAGTGAGAACATCGACGCGTTGTCTGGTGGTTTCAACTTCATCCTCCAGAACGTTTTTCAAGATCATCGTGGCTGAAAGATTATCGTCGTCCTTCGAATATAGTTGCGAAAGCTTGATCAAGGCAGCGATCAAGTCATCACTGCTGCGCTTCAAACGTGCCTCTTTCAATTGAGTATACGCGCTAGTGAAATTCACTTTTGGGACGCGGTAATTCTTCTTGTAAGGGCTGGAATACTCCTCTTGCACAATACGCGCAAAAGGAATTATCAACAGTAAACAAGCACTCAGGAGAACGTATCGTTCCTTGATTGACGGCATGAATCCTCTAGCTCATCAGGCGATTCATGATCGACGTCGGCTTCTGCACGTAAAATCAACTCATGGAAAAGGCACGAAACACGGGTATAGTTTATCATACCGGGTTAATACCAATCGGGGACAACGATGCGGGTTAAGCTCCGAAGCTGGCTCTGGATAGTGCTTCTGCAAGTACCATTCGCGCTCGTCCTGGCCTTCACGTATCAACAATCTGAGCCGATGAGAGCTGTCCTTTTGGCTCAATCGCCTGCTCCTATAGACCGTGTTCAAATGCTCAACGACGCATTTGGCAGACTGCTCGTGGCTTCTTTTGTCTCGCCGATTGTCCTCACTAGTTATCTGTACTTGATCCGCAAGCAGCTGCTTGATGGCGCCGGACAAGAGAGGCTTATCGCTTATCTGCAAACGTTTTTATTTATTGGACTGTTTTACGCTGTCGTTATTACTCGATTTCTGCAGTATCCGGTCGGTCCGGACGATTCCTACATCGATTTTCAGTATGTGCTGCACTGGGTTACTGGTCGTTCGTTCGACTTCAATCCAGGCGAGAAAGTCATGGGTTTCACTTCGCACCTTCATGTCATAGTTCTCTATGCGCTAGCCCAACTTTTCAGATGCACCGACATCCCGGCACTATCTACGGTGCTAAATGCGGCATTGAGCTGTCTCGTAGTCATCGGTTTGCATGCGCTGTGTTTAAAACTGTTTCGAAATGGTTGGCAGCCGATTCTTGCCTGTATAGTCTTTACTTTATCGAAGTACAGCGTGGGAGAAGTGTCTGTCGGCAAGGAAACGCTGATCGTCGATTTCCTGATCATGCTTGCTTTGCTGGGACTGGCGTACGGTCGTTGGTCGATTTTTGCCTGGGGCTCGGCGCTGCTAGCTCTTACACGCCCTGAGGGGATTTTTTGGTTAGGCTCTGCAATGGTTTTATCCTTCGTCAGACGCGGCAAGTCGGCGACTGGAATTTGGATACTGCCGCTTCTGCCGTTGGTTTGGGTCTACGGCTTTTTGTTTATCTACTACGGCACCATCGTGCCTCACGGCGCCATTGGACGCGCCACGATGTTTCAATATAGTATCGACCCTGGTGCCCACACTCCTGGATACATTCTCACGACACTCGGGATGGAAACCTTTGGAAGCGGGTTGATTGGGTTTTTCAGCATGTTCGACTCGCTCGCGCATCACATCCGTACGATCCCGCAGTATCTACTCGACAGGTCGTGGATTGGAATGACGATTCAGGGCATGCTCGCCATGCTTTCGCTCGCGGTTCTGGGCAAACAGCATCAGGCTTTACGATTCTATTTTTACTGCTGCGTTCTGATACTGCTATTCTTTACTGCCACCAATCCGTTCAATTTTTCCTGGTACTACTGCTGGTTCAATCTAGTCGCACCATTGGCAGTGACGCTGATCATGGGTAGCGTTTTCAGTTTAAAACTGAAACGCTCTACACTATTGATTCGTGCCTGTGCCACCACCGTCTGTGCCTACTTGATTCTACATCCCGTGCTCTGGGAAAGTCAGATTATGGTTTGGCTTCCGGATAACGACCGGATTATCTGTTATAAAAAAGCCGCCGACTTTTTAAACAGCAGCAACCCCGCCTACACCAGATCACTGGCGACCTGTGAGCCTGGCGCTATGGCGTATTATCTGATTACCAGGACCCGGTTGATCGACATCGGTGGCTTGCAATCACCCGAGTGCTTGCCGTTTTTCCCTGTGCCGAAGCGCGACTACTCCAGAAAATATGTTTGGATGTCTGTGCCTGTCGAATCTATTTTGACACTGAGACCGGATTGTTTCATGTCGCTCGATATCTGGACCGACAATGGTGTAATGAAGGATGAAACCTTTATGCAGGATTACAAACTAGTGCGTCACTGGCCTTGCTCGACCTGGGGATCGCGAGGTCTATTTCTATTCATACGCACTGACCGAATGCCGGAAGCCTCAGACGAATCCTCGCCAGGGAGCACGATCTAGTGGCAATGGATGACCGCGATGCGACCGGAGGCAGCGCTGGTGCTGATGCAGGCGCTCTTGCAATGGTCACGGTAACGCCGACTACACGGGTCGAGTTGCCAAAGTATCCGTTGAAGCTACTGATACTGCCGGCGGTGATACTGTTGGGTTTGTTCCTGCAGCATCTGGTCCAAGATCCATCCTTTCTCAATCATGATTGCGCGTTCTTGTTACATGGCGCACGTTTACTCATGGACGGCAAGAAGCCGTTTGTTGACTTTGTTGATATGGTCCCGCCGCTTGCATTCTACAGCTTCATTCCGGTGTGGTTGATTTCTAAACTGTCTACAGTGTCGATTGAATTGACCTGGTCACTAATCTGCTGGTGTACGGTCTTAATATCAACCGTCGCCGGTATCATGGTCACTCGCAATTGCAATAACTGGCGAGTCAATGATTGGCTGTCGATCGGTCCACTCTTCGTCAGCTTCCTTTTATTGAACCTGGTGTTTCTGTATCACACCGGGCAGAGAGAATATCTCTTCGTCGTTTCATTTTTCGTTGTTTTCTTGATCCGCTGGCAACGCAGTTTGGGAAACCCGATCAACCCATACATTGCAAGCCTCGCCGGCTTCGCCTGCGCATTCACCTGTTTCATTAAACCTCAGCTGTTATTGATTGTGTTTTTGCTCGAAATTTACTGGTTATTGTTCACCGCAATCCAATTTGAAAAACAGAGGTATAAACTTGTTCGCGCACCGGAAGTGGTGGCTGGCGTTGTGACTTACGTTACCAGTTTCCTTATCTCTTTTCTGATTCCAAACATCGACCTGTACTACACACGCTGGATTCCGCTGGTCAGTAAGGGCTATGCGTCGTTTAATCCTCCGATTGAAAACACTCTTTTATTTGCCACCAACTTCGGCCAGATTTTTGGAGATCGGCTTCTTGTTGCATTCACGCTTGTCGCAGCGCTGGTGATGATCCGCCGCACAACGCTGCTTGCGCCGCTTCTGCTTTGGACATTCGGAGGTTGGCTGGTTTACCTTGTGCAGGGCAAAGGTTGGGCGTACCACTCGATACCGCTGGTGGCGGGATATTTTCTCGTCGCTGGAGTGATGTTTGCTCAGTTAGCAATTCTCTTGCTTGAGTTCGCCAGTCGTTTCACGAGGAAATTGGAGTTTTTGAAACCGTGCTTTAACGGCGCGTCTTTCTCGAGCGGTGACTGGTTTCAACCTTACGAACGTTCCAGACCGACAGGCAAAGTCGAGAGTGGTTCTCTCATCGATCCAACGAGTTCGATTGACGGAAACGGCGAGCCACCCGGTTCTAACGACGGTCAAACCGGAAACGAGCCTGATGGGATCCGAAATGGAAACGTCGATGCGAACCGGTTTGCACAGAATGACAAGAATAGCATTCGCGTCACTGTGCATGCGGCAATCCGTCATTTCGCAGTGCTCGTTTTCATTCTCTATGGAACGTTCTTGCTTCCCACTTCAGGAAATTTGGTTCACGATAGCACTGCATCCGGTACCGTCTTGGGAACACTCGACGCTGTCGTGGAGAATGAAACCAAGCCTGGGGACTCGATAATGATTGTGGCGACCAATTTTGCCGCCATTTATCCCATGGTTGTTCACAAGGACAGAAGGCAGTCAACCAGATATCTCTGGTGTTTTAACTTTCCCATGTTGTTGTATTTGCAACAGGAAGCTTCCAGTGGTGGAAAATGGGATGGCGAGATTTCCAGATTCGTTAACGAGGTTGCTCAGGATATCGCAAAAACATGGCCGAAGCTGATAGCGATTGAATCTCGGTGTCCATGGCCGCTGCATGCGCACATGTTCGGCAACTCAGGAATCAAGGATCTGCTCAGTCACTATGAACCGCTTGGTGACTACAACGGTTTTGCCGTGTGGAAGATGAAGCCCATAAATTCCTCGTCGAAGACCTCCTCGAAAGTAGGAGGAAAAGCGCATGAATAGCGTCTCGCCGGAGCAGGAAAAATCAACGGTCCGGGCCGCTGCAAGCGGTTCGTTCGATTACCCTTTGACTCTGCTTCTCGTTCCAGTCGCGATCGTTCTACTCCTATCGTCGATGTCTGTTTTCACTGGAGGAGATTTTGTAAACTACGACTGTGCTTATTATTTCCTCTGCGCCAAGCTGCTCCTTCAGGGCAAACAGCCATTTGTAGACTTCGTTGATCTTTTGCCTCCAATTATTTTTTACATCGCTGCTCCACCGGTATGGTTGTCGCAAGTTCTGAAACTACCGATCGCCCTAGTCTGGTCGACAACCGTTATATGCACCATCGCACTGTCGTTTGTGGCTTCCATTTTCGTTCTTAAATCTGCAAAGGACAGCAGCAGTCGAGACTGGCTGTCCATCGGTCCTTTGTTATGTGGCTTCGCTTTGTTCAACCTGGTTCTAGGTTTTCATTTCGGCCAGAGGGAACACATTTTCGTGCTGACATACTTCCCAATCTATCTAATGCGTTGGTTGCGATGGACTCAGCCGGATGAATATAAACCGAATCGGACGCTTGCCACCATTTGCGGTAGCGCATGCGCCATTGCGATTTTTGTAAAACCGCAATTCTTAATCGTGCCCGTGCTTGTTGAACTGTACTTCTCACAGCTGCCGTTGCGAAAGAATTTGTGGAGGCTTGTTCGCGCGCCCGAGTTCACATCATTGTTGGCGACCCTGTGCGCGTGCCTGCTCCTCTCTGCATTTATTCCAAATGTGCAGGCGTACTACAGTCGTTGGGTTCCGTTCATCAGTCATGGATACGGGGCGTTCTTCGCTGCCAATCCGTTTTTTATGCTACTGTTCGCCGCGCCTGATGGGCAAATGGTAGGCAACACGATTTTGGCAGGATTAGTTTGCATTGCCGCTCTTCTCGTGAGTGGTCGTTCCATTCTCCTGGGCTCGCTCTTCGTATGGACCGTTGCCGGGATGCTACTTTACGTCGTCCAGGGGCGGGGTTGGTCGTATCAGTCCATCCCTGCAGTGTGCGGATATTTTCTCTTGTGCAACGTCATGCTGACAATGATTGCAGAGTTATTGATCTCCTGCGTTGTGCATATACGTCCGTCTCTGCATTGGTTGAAACCTCGCAACTGGCAGACAGATCCATCGAGTGAGCCTCAATCTTCAGTGGAAAAACATAAGATTGCAACTGTGGTGTTTCTCACCTATGCAGTTCTTCTCATGCCCGTCTCGACGCTTTTGGTTCATAACAGTTCAGCGACCGCCACCACGTTTCAAACCCTGGATGACCTGATCGCCAGTCAGACGCAACCAAAAGATAAAGTTGTTATCTTGCATACCTTGATGCCGAATGCACACCAGGCACAATTGCGTCTGGATCGCGATCCGGGATGCCGCTATATCTGGTGCTTTCCATTGCGGATGACCGAGTACCTGAAGAAGAGCGACACAACCCGCGAAAGAGCGCTGACTGAAGAGCCAAGAATCGTTTCTGAAATTGTCGAGGACATTCGAAAATCAAAGCCGACGTTAATTGCAGTTGAAGCATTTTCTCCGGACGGTACAAAATGGACGTTGCTTCAATCGCTTGCAAATCATCACTTCTTCGAGCGCGCATTAACTGAATATGAACCGATTGGCGGCTGCAATAAATTCGCGGTTTGGAAGCTCAGGACGAACTCCTCTATCAGCAACAGTCCATCATCAACGCAATTGAAAACGAGGGTTGATAACAATGAATAAAGGGTTGGTATCTGCATTCGAGCTAGCTCTGATTGGCGCGGTAGTCTTCGCCAACGGACTGCTTATACAAACGCCCTTGCCGGACGGATGGAGCATGACGTTGTTGGATAAGTATTGTCAGACTATTTCCGACGTTGCGTTCTTAAATCGCTATATCAAACTCAATCCAACGGACTCGCAAGCCTACCGCGCGCGGGCGCAGTCTTACTCTGTTGATTCCTATTGGCATTTCGTGGTGGCAGACTGTACGAAAGCTCTGGAGTTAAACAATGATGATGCGATCAGTCGCAGATTACGTGCTTACGCCAATTATCAGTTAGAACAGGACGATGCCGCTTTGAGTGACTTCAACCTCGTAATCAATGAAGGTAAAGGCGTTGCGTTGGATTATGCTCATCGCGCACTGGTCAATTTTAGAACCAAGCGATACGACAGTGCGCTAGCGGATGCTAACACTGCAATAGCAAAGGACAGTTTGTGTGCCACCGGATACTATGCGCGAGGACTGGTTGAATTCAAAAACGGAAAAGACAAAGATGCACTCTACGACGCGAAACTTGCCTGCCAGTTGGACTACGAAATGACTGGTCCATACATCCTGATGGGAATGATTTTAAACGACAGGAAAAAGTATAGTCGCGCCTTAATCATGTGCGAACAGGGTTTGCTTCATGACCCTACATGTGGTGCCGCACACCTGCAGTCCGCGATTTCGCAAGACAAACTAAAGAAGTATGACAAGGCAATTCATTCGTGCACTGTAGCGCTTAGCGTCGCGGACACCAAAGCAGTCAGATCCGGAGCCTATTCTACACGCGCACTGGCAGAGCTTCACAAGCACCGCGCCAAAGAGGCGATCGAGGATTCCACAAAAGCGCTGACTATCGATCCTGAGTGTTTACTCGCATTCGATGTTAGAGCAAAAGCATATTCAGATTTGAATCGTCCTGCTGAAGCCGGAGAGGATAAAACAGCGGCTGAAAGAATCAGAGCGCAATTGAATATTCCAGTTGCGGAAGATTTGACGCTGGAGGAAAAACAACCGGAAGGCTTGCAGAAATCGAAAAGCGACGAAACTGATACCGAAGCGATAAAACTTGAGGAGTTGAATCCTGCTGGTGGAGGAGAACGTCAGAAGGTGAATCGGAAGGTTCAAACTCAATAGAAACATAATGAATGTTGAACTTATATATGCGGCTAAGATAAGATAAGTCCATGCCGATTAACGTGTCGGGTCATCGACGTGCAGGGGCGACCAGTCAGAATTCTTCGGGAGTATGGCGCATGAGTCTATTGGTAATGAAACGCTCGCTGGTTTTAGCGCTGGCATTGATGTGCATGTTCGCCACCACGCGTGAAGCGCGCGCAGAATCACACAAAGAGATGACTGGTGTTGTCAGCAAAATGCTGATTAACGCCTCGCCGGAAGTCATTTTCCGTGCCATTCGAGATTATCGCCACTGCGACGCGGCTAAAAGAGTCGTCGTAGAAGAGAAAAAGAATCGATCGATCATCAAAGAGAAGTTCGGCGGCTTGCCGGTCCTCGGCGATGTTGAATGCACATACGAAGAGATCGAGACGCCCTATACACGAATTGATTTTCAGTTGGTGACTTCTGACAAACTCAAAGTGTTTGAAGGCAATTGGGTTCTGCAACCAGTCGAAGGAACCAACTCGACATTGGTGAAACTAACTTCTTATATTGACAGCGGTTTATCAATCCCAGCAAAAGATTTTCTTCAACACCTGACTGCTCATCAGGATATTCACAGACGATTGGCATACGTGAAGAAGGACGCCGAAGCTGAACAACAGAAACTCGAGCCTAAAGCAACGCGTGACGATGCGACAGATTCATCGAAAAAAGTTGCCAGCGATAAAGCTCAGCCTGCGCGCAATTAGTTTTTGGAAACAGTAAATGAAACATTCAGCGAATGATTTGAAAACCACCGACAGATTTTCTCGTCGGGATTTTCTTGCTTTCAGCGCTTCATCCGTCGCGCTTTTGCCGCACGGTTTGATTGGCACTGAGAAAAACGTTATCGGTGCCGATGCGACACGTTCTCTGATTCTTATTCATTTGAGTGGTGGCAACGATGGATATAACACCCTGGTTCCCTACGCTGATAAAGAGTATTACTCATCACGTCCGAACATCGCTCTTCGCGGAAGTGAGTTAATCAAAATCGACCAACGCTATGCTTTCAACTCCGCTCTTTCTGAAATCGCGCAGCTATATCGCAACGGAATGGTGGCAGTTTTTCCAAACGTCGGATGCGAAGAGAATCTGACAAAATCGCATCTGCGCGCAAGCAAAATATGGCAGACAGCAAGTCCTGATGAACAGTGGAAATCGAGCTGGTATGAGCGTCTGACGACGGCATCCGAATCGATTTCAACTTTGACAATCGAAGGATTCGATACACACGTCGCTCAACGCGAGCAACAGTTCCAATCATTGCGTCAGCTATCGAAAACAGTTTCGAAACTCCGTCCGCAACTCGACAATACTCTGGTATTCGTCTACTCCGAGTTTGGCAGAAGCCTTGCAGAAAATTCCACGTCAGGCACCGATCACGGATCAATCGGACTGTGTTTTGCGATCGGAGCGGCGGTAAAGGGTGGGATTTATTCTGAGCGTACCGACGGCTCTATTCTGGACTTCCGTTTGCTGTACGACACCATAGCAGGCGATTGGCTCAAGTCCGAGTTCGACCACTCGCTGGAAAGGCGTTCCAGGTGTGATTTCTTGACTACTCGGGTTTAAACCGAAAAACTGAGATTTTACGGATCGGGCGGGCTATCCGTTTGAAGCGTGCACCAGAACTGGCGCTGAATGTCCCACATATTTTCGTCTTTCCAGTTGCGCAGCGTCACTTTGACGGTCCAGGCGCCATCATGGTCGATGTTGATCTCTGGTTTAAAAACGTAGTGACCTTTGAAAATGTCATTCGGATCATTGGCCGCGAATTCTTGGGAAAGGACGACTTCGCCCTTTGGATTTTCGACGATGAGCTCGCCTTTGTACTGCCGACGTTCGTAGGGCGTTCCAAAACCCACAACCCAGGCGCAATTCATCGTGGTCGGTATCTCGTTGACTTCTAAAACGTCGAAGAGACCATAGACGTTGAGCATTCCGCAATCGTCGTGTTCAGCCTTATCGCAGAATAGAATGTAGCCGCTGTGCAGATACTTCATGACATCCTCTGGGTGGTAACCGAGCCGAGCGATTAACCCCGGCTACTAGAATGTTACCCCCTTTGCAATAAATTGAACAAAGCAAACGCGCCTTGTTGATCACAAGGCGCGCTTTAATTCTGGTGAGTCTTGCTCCCTGCAAGCAGAGTGGACTCGATGAGATTTCAATTCTCAGACGCCGCGAAGCGTCAGCGAATTGCTATTTCTTTTCGGCAGCCTTAGCAGCAGCCTTACCTTCGATGATTTCCTTAGCCATGTTGTTTGGAACTTCTTCATAGGCTGAGAATTCCATCACGAAAGTACCGGAACCACGAGTCTTGTTGCGGATGTCGGTTGCATAACCGAACATTTCGCTCAGAGGAACGTGAGCACGGACCTTGGATTGCTTGTCGACGGTATCCATACCATCGATGCGTCCACGACGGCTTGAGAGGTCACCGATGACGTCTCCCATGTATTCTTCAGGCACGTCGACTTCGACTTTCATCATAGGTTCGAGAAGGACTGGTTTAGCCTTCATGAAGCCCTCTTTGAAGCCCATCGAACCGGCAATTTTGAACGCCATTTCGGATGAGTCAACTGCGTGGAAGGTACCATCCAACAGTGTGACTTTGATGTCGATGATTGGATAACCGGCGTAAACTCCGCCGACCATTGCTTCTTTGACACCAGCGTCGACGGCAGGGATGTATTCCTTCGGAATGGCACCACCGACGATTTTGTTGACGAACTCGTAGCCTTTGCCGGTTTCGTTCGGTTCGACTGTGATAACGCAGTGACCGTACTGACCTTTACCACCGGACTGACGGACGAATTTGCCGTCTGCTTTGGCGAGTTGGCGGCAAGTTTCGCGATACGCAACTTGAGGTTTACCGACGTTGGCTTCGACTTTGAATTCGCGCAACAAGCGGTCAACGATGATTTCAAGGTGAAGTTCACCCATACCAGCGATGATGGTCTGTCCAGTTTCGTGATCGACTTTGACTTTGAAGGTTGGATCTTCTTCAGCCAATCGGCCAAGAGCGCCACCAAGTTTTTCATTGTCAGCTTTCGTCTTCGGTTCGATAGCAACCGAGATTACAGGCTCAGGGAAGTTCATCGATTCAAGGATGATTGGGTTTGCATCATCACAGAGCGTGTCACCAGTGGTGGTGTCTTTCAAACCTACGCAGGCAACGATGTCACCAGCGACGGCTTCTTGAATGTCTGTACGTTGATCGGCTTGAAGCTGAATCAAACGGCTGATGCGCTCGCGTTTGTCCTTGGTGCTGTTCAATGCGTACGAACCGGCGGTGATTTTACCGCTGTAGATCCGGACGAATGTCAGCTTACCGACGAAAGGATCGTTCATTACTTTGAAAGCAAGACCGGCAAATGGTGCCTTTGGATCGGAAGGTCTTTCGGCTTCTTCACCGTTAGGGAGAATGCCGCGGATGGCTTTTGCTTCAGGAGGCGAAGGCAAGTACTCGATGATGGCATCGAGGAGTGGCTGTACGCCTTTGTTTTTGAAAGCGGAACCGCAGAGCATCGGGATAATCTTGTTGTGGATAACAGCTTGTCTGAGTGCTGCGCGCAATTCGTCGGCTGAAATTTCTTCGCCTTCGAGGAAGCGGGTCATCAGATCATCGCTGCCGGTTTCAACAATTGCTTCAACCAGAGCGGCTCTCCATGTTTCTGCTTCTTCTCTCAAGTCAGCAGGAATTTCGCCGATTTTGGTTTTGCGACCCAGTGGATCATCTTCTTCGTAGAAGGTTGCATTCATTTCGATCAGATCGACAATGCCGATGAATCCAGCTTCAGCGCCGATCGGAATTTGAATCGGGTGAGCGTTAGCGAGAGGCGTATGTTGACCAGGAAGATTTTCTTTGACTTGTTTTACAACTTTGAAGAAATCAGCACCGGAACGATCCATCTTGTTGACGAGGATCATGCGCGGAACTTGATAACGGTTGGCTTGCTTCCAAACTGTCAATGTTTGTGGTTGAACGCCTGCGACTGCGCAGAGAACGATTACAACGCCGTCGAGAACGCGCATCGAGCGCTCTACTTCAACGGTGAAGTCAACGTGTCCTGGTGTGTCGATCAGGTTGATTTTTTTGCCTTTCCATTGCGATCTGATGGCAGCAGCGGTGATTGTGATACCACGCTCCTTTTCTTGTTCCATCCAGTCGGTTACGGAAGTACCTTCGTGTACTTCACCCATGCGGTGAATAAGTCCACTGTAGAACAAGATACGCTCGGTGCAAGTGGTCTTGCCGGCGTCGATGTGCGCGGCGATACCCATGTTGCGGAGATCTTTGAGATCGTTGGACACTGCTACCGTTTCCTTTTCTTTTTCAACCATTGCCATGACACTGCCTTTAAGAGATGAGTTGTCCGTTGATATCGCTTGCGCGATTTCATTCGAAGATGGGGTCTTCTATTACCTTCTAGAGAAAGTAACACGGGTTTTCAGTATTTCGTTAGAAACCACTATTTTGTTCAATTCTGATCGTTACATTTGAGTGCATTCGAATGCGTTGATCAGAAAGAAACGAAAAATGCAGCATCGTCCGCGGTTTTTGAAAACCCGCCTGCAATAAGCGTCTTTGTAGTTATCGTCAAAGAGTAGTTCAGCTTTTTGAAACTAAAAGGCGCCTGGTTGATGTAAAGCGAAGGTTCCATGACCGCATGGATTCTTTCGTTTTCACCAACTCCTACTTTAATTGACGATAACACAAAAGCGTTTTGCCGGCTCTTACAAAGCACAAAACCTGGGGCAGAACCTCCAGGCAAGCGCGATTTCGTGCGAGGGCGCGTGAGCGCTTCTCGTACTGATTAATAACGATAGTGAGCGAAAGCTTTGTTGGCTTCTGCCATTTTGTGGGTGTCATCACGCTTCTTGACCGAGGCTCCGTTGCCGTTGGCGGCATCGATCAGCTCAGCGGAGAGTCTTTCTGCGAATGAACGACCACCACGCTTGCGGCTGTTGGTGATGATCCACTGCGTCGCGAGAGCGACACCACGAGAAGTTTTTACTTCAACCGGCACCTGATAAGTCGAACCACCTACGCGGCGAGCTTTGACTTCGACGAGCGGGGTGACGTTCTTAACTGCTTTGTTGAATACTTCGAGCGCTTCGCCTTTAGTCTTCTCTTCAATGATATTGAGAGCGGTATAGAAAAGTCTTTGTGCTGTACTTTTCTTGCCGCGTTGCATCATGCGATTTACGAAGCGGCTGATCAGCGGGCTTTCGAAAACCGGATCCGGCGATGGGAGACGCTTTACTGCTTGTGATCTTCTGGACATTACTCGTTTTCCTAATCAATTAAACGTTGTAACTCGAACTTCTTTTGGCGGATGACGCCTAAAAACTCTTACTTCTTCTTGCCGCCCTTGGCAGCAGCTGCAGCAGCTTGACCTGGTTTAGGTCTCTTTGTGCCGTATTTGCTGCGACCTTGCTGACGATCTTTAACGCCTGCAGTGTCGAGCGCTCCGCGCACGATGTGATAACGGACACCAGGTAGATCCTTGACCCGTCCGCCTCTTACGAGAACAACACTGTGCTCTTGCAAGTTGTGGCCGACGCCTGGAATGTACGCTGTGATTTCAATGCCGTTAGTGAGGCGCACCCGGGCTATCTTTCTGAGTGCCGAGTTTGGCTTTTTAGGTGTGGTCGTTTTCACTTGTGTGCAAACGCCCCTGCGCTGAGGGCAGGACTTGAGTGCTGGCGACTTGGTCTTGAAGGTGACCTTTTTGCGCTCACGGCGAATTAATTGGTTGATGGTTGGCACCAGATATCTCCTGAGTATCTTAAAAACCGCTAACCGACGGTTGTTCGGATGTCATAACGACAGCCCATTTGCTGAGCAAACGGAAATAATACCAAATCTGCCGTCAACCGCCAAACAGTCATGTGTTCTGAATGGTTGATTGAAACCGGCTTTACTCGGCAAGAAGCAAGACTAACAGATCTTTTGAGGCACTGTGCCGGAGTTTCGTAATTACTTTACAAACTCGGCATATCAGTTTATTAGTTTCTTCTGATTTTTGTAGTTGGGAAACGTCAAACGCTCGCTCAGTCTGCCGGTGTGCGCGATGGAAAACGGCATGAATAGTCAATTCCATAGTATCGCTTTTGAACCGTGCTTGTCAGTAGAACTGACTGGCTTCAGCTTCCTTATATATTCTCTTCCGTTTACACGAAGCTAATCGTCGGACTCGAAACCTTCCATCAATCGATAGTCTTCGATTATCATGCTGGCGCCTTCAGCTCCGGCGACGGCAGGTCGTCCAAGATTGAGCTGTACTTGCTCAAGCATGGCGTTTTTCGGCTTCTTGGCACGCTTCCATTGCTCGCGAGCCATGAGGGTGAAACTGCCCATGCGCTCTAACCCGGCATTCTCAACGGCTTCACGTACTTCTTTTTGAAACTCGTAAACTTTGGTGACCACCATTCCGTTCATTCCAGCTCGTTTCATGAAGGATAAAACGAACGATACGACTTGTGGCGCCATGTGAGACCAGCCCGGATGGACCAGAAATTCGAGGTGATAATCGCCTTCTCTGTGCGCAGTGACCTGAACGGCGCAGGGGATGACGTTGCGCTCGGGTTGTTCGTTAATCCAATACCAGCGCCGGGTGCGCAAAAGGCGCTTGGATAGTTTGTCTAAACCTTCGAGCTTTAGTTCTGCCACATGGAAGTCGTCGGGCACATAATCGAAGACGCGGCGCAAGTCTGTAGGCAGAATGTCGTTGTTGAGCTCGAAAATCTTGTTGCGATCGCCGGGCAGCGCCAGGCGGAAAACGTCACCGTCTCCTGGCCTTACGGTCTCTTCGTACCCGAGTGGCAGTTGATAATACGTCACGCGCGAACAGCGTCGAAAGCCGCTGGCGCTGAATAGTGAGAGAGCAGCAGTGTTTTGATCCGAAACTTCAGAGATGAAGTGACCGATACCCTGACTGCCGAAATAGGCGAGAGCGAAGTTGACGAGCTCTTGTGCAATGCCGCGTCCGCGGTGCTGAGGGTGGACGACGAGGTGATCGATGCGCCAGCAATTGTGTGAGCGACCGTGGGTGTCGACGGAGATGACGCCCAAAAGCACGTTGTCTTCTCTTGCTACGTAAACCGACGGACCGACATGCAGTCCGCATGGTATCCAATGCTGCCAGAATGTCATTCCAGAGCCGATGACTCGATCTTCCTGGCAAAAACTTTCGTACGGCATCGGCTCGTTTTGATGCCGAAGCAGCGCTTTCAACTGCGTTGTGTCGCCTGGTAGGAATGGTTGAATCTTGATCATGTCTCGCCGATTCCTAGTAGATCCGCGCCATCAAATTTGAAACTGGAACGCTCTAAACGTTTTCGAACTGTTAGCGCCGGTCCCGCCGGGATTGAAT
>JBGAHZ010000049.1:0-56337 GCA_044225915.1 Obscuribacteraceae bacterium (SeqCode) | reverse complement strand
TCGTGTAAGACCCCAGACAATTCCGCAGACACAGGCCATCGCCATCGCAATAAACGAGATAACGGTAATGCCACTGCGCTTTCCGCCCATTCCTTCCAATAATTCGACCGGCAGTTTCATCTGCAATCCCCCAACGGCGGCATAGCCCACCACAAAATCGCCTCACAAATCGATGTTAGCTAATCGCCAAAGTCGTGTGACGGGTAAACGCGATTGATTCGCATCAGGGGAAACCCTGAGGTATTTCGAAGTCTGAGAGCAAAAAGGGGCAACGCATCGCGTCGCCCCTTCAATTATTTGAGAGTTCGCAGTATTGCTTACTTGCGTGAAAGTTGGCGCTTGCGCATGCGGACGCTGGTTGGTGTCACTTCTACGAGTTCGTCGGATTCGATGTATTCGAGGCACTTCTCGAGGTTCATCTCGATTGGAGTTTGTAGAGCGACGAGAACTTCACCGCCGGCGGAGCGCATGTTGGTGAGCTTCTTGGTTTTGCAAACGTTGATGCTGAGGTCTTGAGCGCGGGAGTGTTCTCCGACGATCATGCCACCATAGATTCTGACACCAGGGTTGATGAAGAATACTCCACGATCTTCGGCGGCTTGGATTGCGTACGCAGTAGCGACGCCTTCTTCCCATCCGATGAGAACGCCGTTTCTTTGTCTTGCGATATCTCCGCAGTATGGGCGATATTCCATGAATGCGTGAGTCATGACGCCGTTGCCGCGAGTCATTCGCAAAAATTCTGAACGGAATCCGATCAAGCCTCGGGTTGGAATGACGAATTCGAGAAGTGCTGTGGTTCCTTCGACTTGCATGTTTTGCAATTCGCCGCGACGTGGTCCGAGGCTCTGCATCACAGCGCCAGTGTATTCGTCGGGAACATCGATGACGAGTTTTTCGAATGGCTCGCAATCTTGTCCGTTGATTTCTTTGAGGATTACTTCTGGTCGTGAAACTTGGAATTCGAAACCTTCGCGTCTCATTGTTTCAATTAAGATGCCCAGGTGAAGCTCGCCGCGACCGCTGACGATAAACGTGTCGGTGCTATCGGTTTCTTCCAGTCTCATACTGACGTTGGTCTCTAATTCTTTGAAGAGACGCGAACGCAGTTGTCGTGATGTAACGAACTTGCCTTCCTGACCTGCGAATGGGCTGTCGTTAACGAGGAACGACATCTTCATTGTTGGTTCGTCTACGCGAATTCGGGGAATTTCTTCGGTGACTGAGACATCGCATATGGTGTCACCGACGTTGGCGTCAGGGAAACCTGCAATCGCTACGATGTTGCCTGCAAAGGCTTCATTTGCCTCGATTCGTTTCAATCCTATAAAGGTGAACAACTTCGAAATTCTGCCGGTGATTCTTCTTCCGTCTTCAGTCAACAAAGCAACTTCGGAATTTGGTTTGACTGTACCGTCGTAAATGCGACCGATGACGATACGACCTAGGTAGTCGCTGTAATCGAGGATGCTGACTTGCATTTTGAGCGGTTTATCGACCGAACCTTTCGGGCTCGGGCAATGTTCGAGAATCATATCGAGCAATGGTGTCAGATTCTCGCCGGGATCCTTATCGGGATCTTTAGTCGCGATACCTTTGACACCGGAAGCGAATATATAAGGGAAGTCGAGCTGATCGTGATCGGCTCCTAGTTCTACGAATAGATCGAAAACTTTGTCGACGGCTGGGTGGGGATCGATGTTTGGTCTGTCGATCTTATTGATGACGACCAGCGGACGAAGACCGCGTTCGAGAGCCTTTCTCAAAACGAATCGCGTCTGAGGCATCGGACCTTCGGCGGCATCAACGACAAGAATCGCGCTGTCAACCATGCCCAGGATGCGTTCTACTTCTCCGCCGAAATCGGCGTGTCCCGGGGTATCGACTATATTGATCAAATGGTCTTTGTAGTTAATTGCAGTATTTTTTGCAAGAATCGTAATACCGCGCTCACGTTCCAAATCGTTGGAATCCATCACGCAGACGGCGACTTCCTGGTTCGATCTGAACACACCTGATTGATGCAAGAAACCATCAACAAGAGTTGTTTTGCCATGGTCTACGTGTGCAATGATGGCGATATTGCGTATGTGGCTTAGGTCTGAGTTTCCGTTTCCATTCATGGTTTGCGAACCGTATTGGTGTATCCTTAAGTCAATCATGTTTTTCACAGTGAGTCGATAATTGGGGTTGTGGTTTAGGTCATATGGCCCAAGGAACTGTTCTCAGAAGTCACGCAGGTGGTTACCTGGTGTTCGAAACACAGTCGATGGCATCGCTGTTTTGTCAGGCTCGAAAGCGCCTCAAAAAGGAACGTGTGTCCATTCTGACCGGTGATCGAGTCGAGCTGGTCGATGTCGACTTCGAAAAGGGGACGGCAACAATTACTGGTTGTTGCGATCGGTGGAGTCTGCTGACGAGACCACCCCTGGCCAATGTGGACCAAGTTGTAATTGTACAGGCAGTACGCCAACCAGAGTGGAACCAGCTATGGTGCGACCGTTACATTGTTCACTTTCAACTCGAATTGCCTGATGCCAAGCCGATCTTGTGTTTTAACAAATGTGACTTAATAGATGCGGACCAAACCCGCACCTTACGCGGAATTTATGAACCACTCGGTTACAATGTCGTACTCATGTCGGCAATTACCGGGGAAGGTTTCGACGACCTGATCGCGCTCCTGGCGGGCAAAACGACGGTTTTTGCAGGACCCTCCGGAGTAGGTAAATCGAGCATTCTAAATAAACTCGATCCATCCCTTCATCTCAAAATCGGAGTGATGGATAACGATTTTGGTGTCGGTCGACAGACAACTACCTACAGCAAGTTGTACCAAGTTTTGTCCGATATTTGTCTCGAAAAGCCCACCTGGGTGGCTGATACACCTGGTTTTAATCTACAGGAAATAAAATATCCAATGCCTGCCGACGTTATGTGGCAGTTCCCTGAAATCGCTGCGTTATGTAACGACTGTAAGTTTTCCAACTGTATGCACCTGGTCGAAACCGACTGCAAGGTAATTGAGAACATCGTTGAAGATGACGAGCCTATGCACCTTAATGCCAAAACGTCCGATCCCGCAGCACCGCTGCCAGTGGCTCGGACTAGATATGAAAATTACGTTTTGCTCCAGGCTGAGGCCCAGGACGTCTATAACCGAAACCGATCGATCTCGTCGAAAGTCGAAACCGGAGTGAAAACTACGGGCGGTGAAAAGGGCAAAGGACGGGCAATTCCCAAACTCGACCTGGCGACGCGGTCAGAATCTCGGCGGCGCGAGAAGCAGAAATACAAACCGAGCATCCTGCTTGATGATGAATCAGAACTTGATATGGATGAATTCCAGACGTAAGTGAACTTTTAAATCCAGAGTGTATGCCCGTCTCGGTTTGTCGTTAGACCCAATCCGATTTTGACTGAAGTTCGGCTGCCGCCGATTTGGAATCTCTGATCAAAAGACCGAGCAGAATCAGAAACAGAACTGCCCATAGGAAGAATGGCTGAATAGGCGGTTGCGGAACGGTTATGCCGAATCTTTCATGAATGGTTGAGCAGACATTAGGGGCTGTGAAAAACATCCAGCTCAATATCGGAAATCCCAACAGCATATAACGGATGCACAAAATCAAATTCTTGTTTTGAACCCCGGGCATGGCAGGATTGCCGATCGGGTACTGTCCGACCACGCTATACATCAGCCATATAGCAGGCAGAGTGACGAACAAATAGTCTTGTCTGTGGGTATGCGGACTGGTCACGAGTTGCAAAAGCATCGTAACGGCGGCAAGAATCATAAACTTCCGGCGCCTGTCCTCGGCAGGAAGATGTTCGGAGACCTTTCGGAACCGCCACCAGAGCCAAGCCGTGAAGAGAGTCGCTACGCCCCAAACCGCCACAACTATAAGATGAATGATGTGACCATCGTTACCTAACAGAATCACGAGTTGACCTCGCAAATTCTGCTGAGCGTCGGGCGACACTCCAGCGATAATTCCGCCGCTGATTTCGCCCATTTTGAGAGCCTCGGGATAGCGCAGCACATTGTCTAAGCCCAAAACGGCAATGCTGCCCAGCAAATAAACAATGCCCATCAACACAAACCCGCCGGCAAAACGCACGCCACCAAGTAGGCAACCAGTGATGAATAAAATCGGCGCGTACTGCAGTTTCAGCATACAAAAACCGCCCAGCAGCCCGGCGCGAAACCAGTATTTTCTATCTAGTGCGATCCAATACCACATCATCGCCGGGAAAATCGCGAGACCAATTTGTCCCAGGCGGAAGCAAACCCAGGCTGGATATGATGCGAAAACGGCAACGTAAGTGAATATGCGCTCGAACTTTCCTTTCAAGGTTGTAGTTAATAAGGAATAGACACTAAATATGATGCCTAAGGCTCCCAGCACTTCGAAAGTTCCCAGTGCCGCTCGCAGAGATACGAGCGAAAGCGGCATCACCAGTACCATTAGATAGGGCGGATATTGAGAATAGAAAATTTTCTTCAATTCGATATTGGGGATGAGTTTCTGCATGTAATCATTTTGCAGCTGTGCATCCCACACGTTGATTTTGTCGTGCAGGCATTGCCACGACATTACTGCGTCGTTGTAATAGAGCAGAAAGTCTGCGGTATAAACCGTTCCTTTAAATGAATACGCGAGAAGCGAATCGTTGAGATAGTTCATCAGCGTGTCCAGATACGTCACGCCAATCCACATAATCAGCCCAGTGATGTAGCCAAACCAGAGTTTGTTCAGTAGTTTTTGATTCGCCATTTAGCGTGCTTCTAACTGCGCTTGAGCCAATTCTTTTTGCATGGATTCGTTCCATACATCTGGGTTGACCACGTGTGCTGGTTTCTGACCGGAAAATGCGGCGATGATTGCGTCAACTGCAGATTTCGACATGGCATATCTGGTTTCATAACATGCCGAGCCGATGTGCGGAACAAGCACCACGTTATCGAGTTTGAGTAATTCGCTCGGGACATTGGGCTCGTCGGCAAATACATCAAGACCGGCGCCGCCGATTTTCTTATTCACTAAATGCGATACCAGCGCAGCCTCGTCGATGATGGCACCGCGCGCGGTGTTGATTAACACGCAATTGGGCTTCATCAGATCGAGCTGATGTTGTCCGATTAAACCTTTTGTTTTCGCGTTGAGTGGGCAGTGAATGCTGATGAAATCAGACATTTTGCACAGCTCGTTTAACTCTACGCGCAAGGCGTTGAAATCTCCCCAGAGCTGATCGTCCGTATGATCCTTCGTTCCGGAACGTGAATAAATGATGTTCAAACCAAACGCTTTCGCTCTGGTAGCAAAAGCTTTGCCGATTCTGCCCATGCCCACAATCCCGATGGTCTTACCCATCAGATCCGGACCTAACATCAAATCGTTTTGAAATCCGGTCCACTTGCCGGCGCGAATGTACCGGTCCGCCTCGCAAATTCTTCGAGTGGTGGCAAGCAGAAGCGCAATTGCCAAATCTGCGGTTGCGGCGTCCAGCACTCCAGGCGTGTTTGTGACTAAAATTCCGCGCTGTGTTGCATCGGGAATGTGCACGTTGTCGAAACCAACGGCCCGATTTGCAATAATGCGCAGATTCGGAGAAGCGTCCATAACGGCACTGGATATAGTATCAAGTGGTTCGCTGATCACTGCATCTTTATCCGCCAGCCGAGCCTTGATTACGTCCTCCGGCAGTCGTTCTTCCCTATCGATATACTCAATATCCGCAATCGATTCCAGCTTTTCGGACAAAGATTGATCCAATTGGCCAAGAATCAGAACTTTCAGTTTTTTCATTTCTGAACAATCCTCTTCGATTATTTTTGCTCAACTATTGGCGGCTGTTTGGTAATTCAAATATTCTTCCAATGTGGTCGAGAGCGCCTTAAGCTCAGCGGCTGTGCGGTTTTCATCCCATCCCAGTATGCCTTGCACGCAACGTGCCACTTTTGGCGCTGCGTCAAGGCACTGCTGTTGGTGAATCATACCGAGCCGCATGCGACGAAACAAAATATCTTCGAGACTTTGAGCCATTTCATACTTTACGTTGTAGACAACTTCAGCCAAAATCGGCGGAAAGTCTGGGCAGACCCGTTTATTAAGGTACGAATCACCCTCAACCAGTTCGATTACCTTAAGTGCGTCTTGACCGTAGCTTGCAATCAGATGATCGATCGTGGCAGGTTCTATTGAATTGCGTCGGGCTCTTGCGGAAATCTCTGCAGATGTGGTCAGATAGTCATCCTTATCGTTCCAGCCGCCAAGCATGATTTGATCTGTGGTGGGAAGCTTGAGTGAGGTGACTAGCTCTTGCGACATTTTTGCGACAGCACGATTGACGGCTTGTCCTGCAAGAATCCTATAGTTAGTCAGTTTTCCCCCAATCACTCCGACGATTCCACCTTTGCCCTCGAATAGATGATGATCGCGAGACATTTTTGTGGTGTCGGTATCTCCTCGATTCTTTTCATCGTCCAAGTCAATTGCCAGGGGGCGAAGCCCAGCCCAGGAGGAGATCACGTCAGTGCGTTTCAATTGCCGATCTTCTCGACCGTATTGATTGACGACATTCAGCAAATATTGAATCTCTGTTTCGCTGGCGAGTGGATTGTCGAGACTGCCCTCATATGCGGTATCAGTGGTGCCAATAAGAAGGGCTCTATGCCAAGGTACTACGAAAACATATCGACCGTCGTTTGCCGGTAAAAGTAAGGCGCTATTGGTATCAAATGCAGAGGTAGGAACCATGATGTGCACACCTTTTGCCGGTCGCACGCGGCTTTTCCAATCCGGATCGATCTTTTCCATCAAACCGTCGGACCAGACTCCTGCTGCATTTATGCACGTTCTTGCCGTTACACTAAATTCTTGTCCGCTGACGCGATCTCTGCATGCCAGCGCGTGTATGCGATTTCCTTCAAACTCGAAATTTTGCACGGACAGGTAGTTGATCACCACCGCTCCAAGGTTTTCAGCCGACTTGAGCACTTCCATTACCAGGCGCGAGTCGTCGGTTATGCAATCGTGAAAACGCAATCCGCCTGCGACTTTATTACCGGCAATCGAAGGCGTGGCGCCCACTACTTCCTTTTGGTTGAGTCGCCGGTGACGTTTGGCGCTTCGTTTTTTCCAGGCGAGCATGTCATACAGAATCAAGCCAGCCTGAGCTTTCAGTCCGAAAACCAAATTGTCTTTCTTGATCGGCAAAACAAAATCGAAATCCTTCACAAGATGCGGAGCCAGTTGTTCCAACAGCCCGCGCTCTTCGCAAAGTTCTTTGGTCAGGGCAAACTGAAATTGTTCGAGATATCGCAACCCGCCATGAATCAGCTTGGTCGTTTTGCTCGATGTACCCGATGAGAAATCCGACTTATCTATAAGGATTACGGAAAGCCCTCGTGAAGCCGCATTCTGCGCAATGCCAGCGCCGACGATACCGCCGCCGATGACGGCTACGTCGAATATCTTTTCTTTTGCGGCATTGAGGGCTTGTGTTCTGCTTTGCATAACCATTCTGAGATTTGGTTTATCTTACACGCAAAGCTTCTAAATAATAGTCACTTAGCTTTATAGCTTGGGTTTTTCTAATCCTTTGACGCACTTGACGTCAGGCATGATGGCATGGGGATTTTCAATTTTGTTCCCCTCCTAGCAACCTTAGATTTTGTCCATATATCTTGAAAGGTCGCCAAATCATCAGGAAAAATGACTGTTGATTGCCCTATGCTAGACGTTGGTACTCAGCGTCCGAGCCACGGACGGGTAATTGAATTTGCGATCGATTCGCCATGCACTGCAAAATTTCGAATCGAGTACCGGTTCAAGCACTAAAACATTCAGCTTTTGAGTGGAGAAACATGATTACAAGCCGTAAGCTAAGCGTTGTTGTATTGGCTACCACACTGTTTTTGACAAGCACCATCCCCGGTGCTCTGGCTCAAGAAAGTGACCCGGAGCCTGTACTGGACATGCCGGTAGGGAGACCTGTTCCGGCTAAGCATCCTGCTGCTCAAGCATCTCGCAAGGGATCCAGCAGGCTCGGTCAGGCTGACATGAAAGAAGTCAGCCCCATGCCAATCAACCAGGTATTGAAATACGCTGAGATTCCACAGACTGGAGAAAACGAATCAAAAGTCAAACAGCTTGATAAGCAAGCTGACGAGTTCTTCAGAAACGGAAGATATAACGATGCTCTTTTGCGGTGGCAAGAAGCATACGGTTTATCTTTGGAGATGAAGTACTCCATCGGTCAGGGACGCGCCCTGACGGGCATGTGCAAGGTGTATTTGACTCAAGGTAAATGGGTTAAGGCAAAGCACTTAGGCGAGAATGCGGTTGAAGTTCTGTCTGGTATCAATGACGATAAAAACCTGGGTCGCGCCCGCATTCAGCTCGCACAGGCGTATTTCGGTTTAGAAAATCCATTGTGGGCAATCAAACAGCTCGAGCTGGCAATGAAGCATCTGGTCGATCAACCGGATACCGATCCAGCAGAAGCGGCTGAATTGATGCGCCTCTCCGGAGGACTTCTTCTTCAGTTTGGTAAAGTCGTCGATGGTATTCGTTTCTTCCAAGAGTCGGCAAGATATCTAGAAGAAGCTAAAGACCTCCCTAACGCTTTGACGACTCGCTGCAAGTTAGCGACTTTGATGAGTGAAGCCGGCTTTTATGTAGCTGCTCGCGAAGAAGCGGAAAAAGCGCTCGCGCTGGCTAAGAAGGCGAAAAACGATCGGGCAATGGTCAGTGCTTATGCTGTCCTCGGCAACACTCAGTACACTCTGGGAGAGTACAACGAGGCTGGACAAACTTACGCTACAGCATATGCGTTAGCCGGAAAAATGGACGATAAAATTCTTCCGAGAGAAGCTCGCTCCAATCTATTGATGGGTTATGCGTTCACACTCGTTGCCATTGGCGAGAGCGATCGCGCTGAGAAAATGCTCGAAGGAATTCTTCCGTACTTCGAGAAGAACTCTAAGTATTATTCGCTGACTGAATGTTTAAACGCGATGGGCATGTTGATCGCGAACAAAGGCGAACCATACAAAGCGCTGCCGTATTTTGAGAGAGCACTTGATTCGCAAAATATGATCAAGCCGGTGCAACCAAGAATTCAGTACATGCTTTATCAAAACATTGCAGCTGCAGAATTCTCTAGCGGCAAGTATCGCGAAGCCGCCACTCACTTGAAGGCAATTTTGCCGATTTATCAACGCGATCAAAAAGTAAAAGCGTCGCATCCTCTGGTGATATTGCGCACGCTGACCTCACTTGCTGAAGTCTCGTTGCGCCTGTCGGAGCCGGATAAGGCTAGAGAATACGCCGATCAGGCATTGGAACTCGGTCTCAAGTTTCAAGATGACTCGTCGCTGTGGAGAACCTACACAGTCATTGCTCAGCTCGAACTGGCTAACCGCGAAACCGAAAAAGCAAAAGCGGCTCTCGATAATGCACTTTCCCACTTCCGTTCTCCTCAAGCGGGCTATTTCCCTGCCGCTGAACAGTTGCATTACGTCAGCTCTCGCAGAGGGCTCGGTCAACAGCTAATCGCTCTGGTCGCATCGCAAGGTATGACCGAAAAGGCTCTGCTTGCCGCGGAACAGTTGAAAGAAGAGCAAATAATCAATACATGGATTCGCAAGGGTGTTGCTGTAAGAGCTGAAGATCGTGATGTTTACACAGATCTTTTGAATCAACGCGCTCACCTCCACGCTGCGGAAAATTCAACGACTCCGGATAAACTCACTAAAGAGTGGAGCAGCTGGCTCAGCCGGTTCTCCGAACTGGGATCGAAAAATCGCACTCTAGCTCGAATGGTGGCACCTTATCCGACCACTGTTGAAGACATCATCAATGGCGTTCGCAAGAAAAAGGTCACTGTGATTGAGTATCTCGTTGGAGAAAAATCCAGCGTCGCCTTCACCATCGATCCAATCGGCAGAATCTCCGCGACAGTATTGCCTGTCGGTGAAGAGCGTTTGGTCAATGCCATTGCTCCTTTAATCACCAATGCCGGTGCTCCAACTGCTGAATCGCAAGCGGCTGAGAAAGCTGTTCTGCAGACGCTATATAAACAGTTGCTGCCGCCGTCGGTAATGAATTTTGTGCCGACAACGCCCGATAAACAAATTGTGATAATACCGGATTCGGTGCTATTCAATTTGCCGTTCGCTGCGTTGATTGATGACACCGGAAAATATTTCGTGGAAAACCATTTGTTGAGTCTCTCTACTTCTATGGGAGCCATTCTCGATGGTGCGTCACCAACGGGCGGAGGACTGAGCGTTCTGGTCGCTGCTAATGGCACACCGGATGAACAGACAGAATCGAGCAGCATTCTTAACGCTGTAGATCCTTCTCCATGCGCAACACTCTCCACTCAATCAGCCAATCTTGAAGAACTCCAGCGCGTCTCGCAAGACAAACAGATTTTGCACGTGTCTTCGGCGATTCCTATGACTGATGACAATCCGTCGAGGACTAAGTTGCCGTTTGCACCAGGCGAAGTCACCAAAGATAGTACTGCCGACGGTCTCTTCCAGTTGTCTATTCCTAATGAGTTGGTGGTGCTTAGCGGTACTTCCATCACAGGCTCAGGACAGACAGGCAAAGCCGTTCAAGTGTTTGGACGTGGCTTGCGTTATGCCGGCGCACACGACGTTATGATGAGTTTGTGGAACGAACCGAGCGATACCAGAACTGCTGAAATCGGTAACTTCTACAAGAACAAGAAGCGTGGTTTGACCAGTGCGCAATCATTGCGTCAGGCTCAACTTCTGGCTCTCTCAGCCGATCGCAACCCTAAAGCATGGGCAGCGTTCCAACTGCTCGGCGCCGGAATGTAATTAGGCGCACTACAATCGATCATCGAAGGGCGACGCCGCATGCGTCGCCCTTTTGTTGCATGCGTAATTGCCAGCCGTCATCACGTCACCATGATTCGTCGGCTGTAAGTTAAGGATCCCGAAGCAAATGGTCAAGTTTTTACAAAACTGTTTGAGCTTCTCGTGTGTCCGTTGATACTGCTAGGTGATATCTTTCATTAGTGACTTTGATATGCGAATTCTTCGCCGCTAGAGCCAAATTCAGCGGTTGTCATAGTGATGTGCGCGATATCTTGCAAGCCTTGCGAGAGTCAAAGCTAAGCAAGGTTAATACGTGCTTTGCAAGCGCGTTTTCAAGATGCCAGTAATGTTCTTGGTGGGTTACAATATCTACCTCGCCATGACCATATTGTAGTCAAGTGGCGCGATGTTCAAAGTTCGTATGAAGCATCAGGGGAAACTTCCATGCAACGTTCTCGCTCGTTCCACTCTATTCCAAAACTTAGTAAGCAAGCTTGTTTGAATCTCTTACTTTCAACACAGTTTCTGCTCTCTAGTTTTTACATGCCACTGCCGGCGATGGCTGATGATTCGCCAGTAGCTCCTTCTTCAATCAGCGAAGCAGCTAACAGCTCAGCTGTCTCCAGTATAGACCACGCCAAACTGCACGAGGCTGCCGAGCAGGTCGTGGACGAGGCGCCGAGCGGTTGGGAAAGCGCTGCTAACGATTTTATTCGTACGGAAAACAAAGCCCTTTCTAACAAGGCGCCGGCTGAGACCAGCGCTCCTGTGCCGTCAGCGCCAGTGAAGGCAGTCGAAGACGCGACGCCTAAAACCGCTAGTGAGGAAACGAAACCCACATCCATATTAGAAGCCGAATCAGCGAGTGCTCCTGCTTCGAAGACTGAAGTAACGGAAGCAAAAGTCGAAGAAAAATCTACGACCGCTGAAGCTGCGACAACATCTCCTTCGGAACCTGCTAAATCGAACGTAGCCGAGTCAACGACACCGGTTACGGATTCCGCTAAAACTGCGGAAGTGCCAACCACAGATTCGAGCGCTTCGGCGACTGAGACCGCAAACACATCGTCTGATTCTGAAGGCAAGCAACTGGCTGACACCACCGGTGCTACCAGAGAATCTAAAGAGTCGGTCAATAAAGATGGAATCGGCGGATTTGTCGGTGAGAACATCGATGGCGGAGTCGCTCTGCTCGAGCAGGGTTTCGTAGAACAAGGTGTTCGTGAAACACTTGGAGAAGTCATTGTTATCGACAACGACGAAGCTGTTGAAGTTGAAGAAACGATTGCTTATGAAGAACTGCCTACCGACGAAGGCAAAACCAAGATCAAGTCGGGAGCTCAATTCCCCGTGGTCATGTCTTCGCAATTGAACAGTAAAAACAATAAGAAGGGCGACACCCTGCAAGCCCGACTTAAGTATGACCTGAAAATCGGTCCTCGCGTGGTCGCGAAGAAAGGCGATCTGGTCACCGGACACATCCACTACAACCTGCCTGCGCGTTCGGTTATGCACTCACTTGTGACACCAAAACGCTGGTACAAAAACTCCGGAGTTCTTGGAATTACCTTTGATGAAATCATCAACGACAAGAAAGAACACATCGCCTTGAATGCGAAACCGGCTCGCAAAGCCAGAATCGTTAGAAACAAAGCAGAGGGGCGTGAACTCGGCGTCAACGATTGCGGAGAAATCACAGGACCCTGGGGACAACAGCTCAAATACAAAGCAATCCGCGTTGGTTTGAACTTCGCATTGGCTCCGGCAGGCGTATTCAGTTTCGGCGCGATGCCTGTTGCACTCGGAGTGATCGGTGCTGCTAACCCATCGTTTGCGTTCATGAAACCAGTGGGCACTAACGTTCGTCACCGTCGCATCAAAGGCTTCGCGTGGGGCTTCTTGAGCGGCATTCCAGGTAGCTGGATCATCGAAGATACAGTAACCAAAGGGCAAGAAGCCATCATCAAACCGGGCGACGAATTCCTTGTTGAACTCAAAGAAGAATTCACAGGCGAAGCTCGTTCGGAAGCCACCTTGTTGCCAGGCTCAGCCGCTAAAGTACGCGGTCAAGTGTTGACTGACACCAAAGAAAAGTCCAAAACAAAATCAAAGAAGAAGTAAGCGACTGAGCTTACGATAATCGTTCGGTAATCGGTTCGATACCCGTTCGGTTTACGATCAATAGTTGCAAGGGCGGCTCTTGAGCCGCCCTTGCCGTTGCGATTCGATGACGTTTGTGATTATGGTTTATAGCAGCCTGGGCGGCTCTCGAGCCGCTCCTACAATTATTGATGCTATTGATTGTTCTCTCAAAAACAAAGACCGAGAGGGATGCTCTCGGTCTTCGCTCATATCGTGGAGTCACTAGATTTGGCCAACGCCAGCCGGCCAATGCATTGTTGAGGTTTAGTAGGCTCCAACGTAAGGTCCAGGACCTGCGCCAGCAATTGACGATGGAGCGTCAAGCTGGATGGTCAGTGGTGTTCCGGAAGGAATGGTTACGTCCTTTCCTTTCCGCAAGACCAAACTTTGCGCCACTCCGACGCCGCCACCAATGGCGGTACCGGACCAAGCGCCGCGGCCAACGCCGCCTCTGCCGCCTGCAATGGCACCGACTGCGGTGCCGAGCGCGGCGCCGACGCCTGCGCCGACAGCGCCTCTACCGACAGCCTGAACGGTTTTGCCCTTCCAGGTTTCGCCGACGAGTTGGCCGTTGCCGTCTTTGTCATCGTATTTGCCGATGCCGCCGACGATATGGGCGACGATGGGTGTTTCTGTGCCATCCGGAGTTCTCAATCTATTGAATGTGATTTCAAGTTTGCCGGACATGCCGAGGTATCCGCCTTTCTTAGCTTCGGAAACTTGTCCGAGCAAAACGGAACCTGCAGGAATTTGTGAGTCTCCGAGAATGACAGCTTGACTGATTCCGGCTTGGATCATGTCGCCGGGTCTAGCTACTTGAGTAGCGATCGATGTATTGAGCATTGCAGGGATGGTTAAACCAGCCGGAGCGTACGCTACTCGACCTTGTCTGTAGCCGCGAGGAGGTGGTGTGTAGCCGGTGCTGCCTTGAGGCGCAGCGTAATTGTATTGAGCTGATGCACCATATTGGGTGCCGGCTCCGCCGCCGTATTGTGGCTGCTGAGGCTGCTGGCTGCCGAAATATTCAGGCTGACCTTGACCTTGTGGTGCGCCCCCTGGCGGAGCGTAATTAGCAGGTTGAGCAGCTACTGCCGGAGCGCTACTGGCGTAGTCGCCGGATAGTTGAGATACGTAGCTTTGCACCGCTCCTTGATCGCGAAGCGAGTTGCGAATGCTGTCAGCCCACTTCTGAGCCAGGACTGCGGGGCTAACACCGTTTGCTTTGGCGCTGGCTGCATCAACAGTGATTACCTGATAGCCGCCAAGGGTGATGACCGGTAAACCTTTTACATAGGTAATGTTGACTGCAGCCGGAGTTCTGTCCTTAGCAGCGACCAATGCGTTGTCTAAATTTTGCTGAGCCTGCTCGGCTCTTGCGTCAGCCGATAAGGATCCGGCACCCGCTAGATTAGACATTACCGGCTGCCCGGCAAATCTGACTTCAGCCGCGAGCACCGCCAGCGGTGTCATCGATATTATCTGACTGAGCACTAAAGCAGTAGCTACCGTGCTCTTCGTAAGTGATAACCTTGCTTTGGAATACATGATTCTTTCCCTATCGTCTCGACTTTTGATTGTGTCACACGGTATTGCTGGCAGCCGCTTCAGTTCAGTTGGCGGAAGTCCCATATAGCCGTTGCCCGCATAGCGGAGCTGGTTGTTTAGACAGTGAAGAGTCTAGCAATGTTCCCGTTTGAGTTTCTGAGAGTTTGATAAAGCCAAACCAGCCGAGCCCTCAACCGGTGGTCAAGAGAGCGGATCTTCATGCATATTAAAGGAAATTCCAAATCAGCCGTTAATATTCTACACACCGAATCTTTACGTCGGAGGCGTGTAGCCTCTCAACTCTAGTGCGAAAATGGATGTATGACCGACAAAGACTTAGAAGGAAAAAACGCTCTCGTTACGGGTGCCAGCCGAGGAATCGGACGAGCGATAGCATTGGAACTTGCAGCGCGCGGCGCTCGAGTAGCTCTGGTGGCGCGAAATGAAGAGTTGCTCGCAGCGCTGTCCGGCGAAATCAATAGACTTGGATCTCAATCGCTATATAAAAGTCTAGATATGATTCAAGAGTCTTTTGTAAGCGAACTATCGAAATGGTTGAAGACACAGGATTTCAGCGTGGATATCCTGGTCAACAACGCAGGAATTTATTCAACCGATTTTATTCGTTTCGATCAACCTGATGGATGGGATCAATCTGATTCGTCGTTCAGCGAGCACTGGAAAAGCACATTGGCTGTCAATCTTACTGCACCGTATCTGCTTGCTAAAATCGTCGCGCCCAAAATGATCGAACGCAATTGGGGGCGAATAATCAATATCTCTTCGATATCCGGGCAGAAAGCGGAGGCTTATGGGAGCGCCTATTCCGCGTCAAAGTTTGGTCTCAACGGCATTACTCAATCATTGGCTCTCGAATTGGCGCGGCATGGTATCACTGTCAATTCGGTGTGCCCGGGCTGGGTCGATACGGATATGGCTCAAAATCAGATTAATGACCCTGAGTGGTGTCGGCTCAACGACATAAATCCGGAAGAGTCGCTCGATATTGCACGCTTCTCCGTGCCGCAGATGCGATTGATAGAACCGGCAGAGGTAGCGGGTTTGGTCGGGTATTTGTGCTGCGAGCGCGCAAAAGGTATAACAGGACAAGCAATAAATATTTGCGGGGGACTCTCGATAACGTGAAATCGAAAATAGCTGAACTTGCTCTTCGCAAGAATAAATGGAAAGTCGAAAATGTCGACGGCATGCAGTTGGTCTTCGCCCCCAGCTTGCTGGATCTTGGTTTTGTCACGCACGCGTTTACCACCAGAGTCGGCGGTCAGACTCCCGCGCCTTACGATTACTTCAATCTCGGCGGTAACATCCCTGGCGATGAATTCAAACGTGACGCCAGAGAAAATCGCTCGAGGCTCTGTGATGGTTTATCCATCAAGTATTCCGACCTTGTGGTTCCCGGGCAAGTTCATTCGAAAAACGTGGAATTGATCAACGAACGTTCACAAATCCCTGATTTGAAAGGCGTCGACGGTCTGGTAACCAATCGATCGGAAACGCCCTTGCTGCTGCACTTTGCCGACTGCGTGCCGGTAATTATCGTGGACAAGGTCGCCAGGGTAATCGGCATTTTTCACGCCGGATGGCGAGGAACTGCCCAAAACATCGTCAGTCACGGCGTTGAGCGCATGGTGTCAGAATTGAACGCCAATCCCTCCAATATGGTCGGCGTTGTCGGACCCGCGATCGGACCATGCTGTTATCCGACATCCGATGAGGTCGCCCAGGCCCTGACCGGGACGGTCAAAGATGCCGAGGGGCTGATTGGCACGAAAGGCAGCCAACCGGCTCCGGACATAAAAGCGTTTAACGCGCTGCAACTTCTGGAAAGTGGCATACAGGAAGTAGACGTTTCCGATTACTGCACAGCTTGTAATCCTTCGATGTTTTATTCGCACAGGCAGTCGGGAGGCACAACGGGTCGGCAGGGCGCGCTGGTTTCGATGAGAGGTTGATAGTTTGTTCGGTAAGAAAAACCTTGGTCCTCTGCTTGCCATAGGCGCTGTTGCGCTGAGTCTGCAATCGTGCGGAATGATCAGCTATCCGATAAGCTCGTCAGACTTTGACAAGCAGGCGTGTGTGAAGTACGCCCGAGGCGAATATCAGCTCGCCACCAACGATTGGGATCAGGCTGTCAAATTGGATCCTGAAAATTATAAGTTATGGTGGAAGCGATCGCGCGCCACGATGCGCTTTGACAGAGTTCAGCAGTCGGTTGACGATGCTAAAAGGGCTATCGAACTGCTCGGCGACAAAGATCCTCGCATGCTCATCTATCTTCAGCTTCAACTGGCTGTGGCTAATGCCACGAAAGGCGATTTCCCAGCGGCTAAAGAGGCTTTTGCCAAAGCGTTGGAGTTGGCTCAGGGAAAGGTCGATGCCGCACCGGTTTATATGGAGCGTGGTAGAGTGCTTTTGTTGATTGGCGATATCGACGGCGCGATATCCGACCTCAATAGCGCCATTGCAATTGTTCCGACCCTCGGACGCGCTTATTATTACCGGGGCAAAGCTTATGACGCAGCCGGAAACCCTTCAAATGCGGCTGCAGATTACCTCAAAGCCAAAACCATGAATTTCGAAGCCACGGACAACTGGGAGCCTCTGCCGATAGATTGAGTCGGCACATTTATCTCCAATCAACGTCTGTAAACTGGTTCATCCCTTTTAACAGGTGACCTGGGAATCGTTGTAAAGATTCTGGGTGCGGTTTGTTTTCGGTACCAATTTGTCCGACAATATATAAGGTAACGCAGAGGTTATCACTCAGTGCAGCTTTATAAAAGCTCCAGAATCTCACTGCCGACTGACCTGAGCACCAGGGTGAGACGGATAATCGCGTCGTTTTTGTCTGCCGTCCTTTTTACCTATTCATTCCCGCAGATGCCTGCCCAGGCTGAATCACAGGCTGCGAAGGCTGTGAATACAAAACCTGATCAATCGGCAGCGATTACAGAAAAAGCTGACGCTAAAAGTGAGATTGAAAAACTTCTGCCTGACCGATCGCATGAAATGCTGGATGAAAAGTCCGCGAAGCCGATCACAAGTTCATCAACTGTGGTGAGTTCGCCGACAAAGTCAGTTAAAAAGGTGCCGGCTCCAAAGAAGCAGACCAAGAGTTCGATCGCAAGTAAAGCGGCCCCAGTAAAACCATCATCGAACGTTATGCCTCCGACGGCACCACGAGTGGTGCGAAGCAATCCTTCTTCCTCTGCACACACCAATTCTTCTGCCTCATCTTCCGCCGCCAGCCACGCTGAGGAAAATCCGGAGCGAATTGCTAGGCCGGGACAGCGCCCACCTCTGAGCACCGCTGCTGACGCAATGCGCAGCGGTACCGACAACAATGACGAACGCATCCCCCGCCCAACCTTTCCGGCGACGGCCCCATCAAGAAACCCGGGCTTCGCACAATCGAGTGGTAATGCTCCGACCACCAGTACAACTACCACGACTAGCACGGGAACTTCAAAGGTCGGCGATGCTTCGAAAAGTGGGTCTGCCACCACAGGTAGTGCGGCAAGCACGAAGTCTCCCACAGATCTTTATCCTCAAATCGGCAAGTTGGAACAATTGACATTCGGTACGTCTAAAGCGGAACTATCTATTGAAGACCGGCTTCTGGCTTTGGAAAATGCAATTTTTGCAACCTCTTATCCCAACGATTCACTGTTCGATAGAACTGAACGATTGAAAATTACATTGTTAGGCAAAGGGGCGGTTGATGTTGTTCCGCCGTCCACGAATTTGGAACCGCCATCCGGTTACGTTGAAAACCCGCTTGCCGGTAACCAGCCGTCAGCCGCTGATTTGCAATACTTCGATGAGATAATCCAGAACAACGAGAATTATGAAAAGGCACCGAAGGTGGTGTTGGACGCATTTGCGCTTGAACTGATCAATTTCGAGAGAGAACGACGCGCACTTGGGCGCCTGGACCACAATCCACTCGCTCAAAAATTGGCTGACGAGCACACTCGTGACTTGATAGAGCGTAACGTCGTTTCGCACAACAATGCCAAAGGCGAGAATCCGGACCGTCGATTCACTTTGATTGGTGGAATGGACGCGGTGAATGAAAACCTCTCCGTTCTGCCAATGACCGAACTTGGAACCTCTAAGTTGTGCAAGGCCGCGGTCGCAAAAGTCTTGAGACAGATGTTTATGAGCCAGGACGATCGAGAAGCTCTTCTTGCGCCGGAAGCCTCACATCTTGGTTTTTCCATAGAGAAGATGAACGACGGTGCTCGTGTTCTCGCTTGCATTGAGATAATGACCGCCCGAGCGGAAATCCACTCTCTTCCTAAGACCGCAAGAGTCGGCGACAAGATTGAGGTGTCCGGTGTTGTGCAAGCTCCCTATCAATTCGACCGGATTAGCTTAGCCTGGGAAGGCGTCAGTGACTTGCCTCCACAGGATGAAAGCAGTGATGAGGCTTTGCCTTACTTCCCACCGCTGGACTTCGTTGCCTACAAAGAAAAATCGGAAAAGGATCATGCAAAAGCAATTTTCGCATTGAAGACAGTAGGAATGCTTGCCGCTATAGCTGGTGGCATGTTTGTTCCGCCGGTTGCGCTGGCAGCACCATTAATCATGATGGCTGGACCCGATCCGGGTGAGGCCAAGCCGATCTCGGATGTTCCGGTAAAGGGTGGAGTCAAAGTTGATGGTAATTCATTCAACGGCAAGGTTTCGCTCAGTAACGACGGCAAAGAGGGACTCTATTACGTCACGGTTTGGGGGCACATAACTCCGGATGATAAGCCGGTCGCCATCAGCCGTCGCGCGATTCTCGTGAAACAAGTCCAAGATCAAGAAGACGTGGAGGGCAGCGTCTCGATTCCGAAAGCTGAACAGAAAGACTCGAGCAACAAATCGAATTTGACCACCGACAACTCGAATCCTCGCTCCGGAAATTCCGATGGAAGCGGCGCCAAATCAGATTCTAGTTCTGCTGGTGACGTTGCGACTGAACAGCTGCTTAAAAGCGACGACCAAAATTCGAAATTGACCTCTGAGAAAATTAAACCGACTTCCGAGAGTACAAATTCGCCGACTCAATCCAGTTCAAAATCCGACAGTCCAACGACCGACAAATCAAGCACAAACACAGAGAGTTCTAATTCTGCTTCGGAGAACTCGAGATCTAAAACGGATAGTTCCGCGACTGGCAAATCAAGTTCCGCAACGGATAGTGCAGTGACCGACAAATCAAGTTCCAATGCCGACACTTCCAGCTCAACTGCCAGCGCTACCCCATCAGGTTCGACCACTCCGAGCGGTCTAACCGAATCGCAAGCCAAGATGCCGACCGCAGTTTCTCCGGAATCAAGTGGATGGAATGAAATCAAGGCAAAACCGCCCGTCGATATCAATGGTGTATCCAGTGGACATGCAGGCGATGCAAAAGATGAGCAACCGTCGAAAACTGATTCAAACGATTAGTGCGAAATCGAGCACAGTTACGTTTAAAGCACTAAACTAAAGTAGTCCATCAGGTTGATGTCCAGCTCTGATTTCTAAGAGAAACTAGTTGCTCTGATGGTCTAAAATCGAAGCGGATTTCAATGAGAACTCTAAGCAATTTGCGAGTGAATAAACAACGAAGACTAATACGGTCCATTCCATTGGCACGACGTACTCTAGTCGCTTTGAGCCTGCTCGTTTCGTTGAGCGTCTGTGCTCTGCCCGCATCAGCGCAGCCGCTTCAGGGTGGGACTGATTCGACAACGCTGCAAGGCGGCACAGATTCAACCACGCTACAGGGCGGCACCGACTCGACTACTCTGCAAGGTGGAACTGCGGGGACTACAATCCATGGCGGCACTCAGCGCGATGGCGGACCAGTCACCATCCTGTTTCTCGTAGATGCTTCGTTGAGCATGAAGGAAAACCTCGAGAGAGGTGTTCAGAAAATGGATGCTGCCAAATTGGTTTTGCAAAAAGCAATTTCGAAAATTCCTAACGACGTAAATCTCGGGCTCCGGGTCTTCGGACACTTCAACAGCCCGATGGTTAATCCATGCGAGTCGAGCGCCTTGCTCGTGCCGCCGGGAACGCGCAATCGGCGCGCCATAATCGATAAGATGCGAGATGTTCATCCGACCGGAATGACGCCTTTGACATTCGCCATTGCTCAAGCTGCAGAACGAGACCTCGCACGTGTGCAGGGAAAGAAAACTATCATTCTAATCAGTGATGGCGAGGATACCTGCGGGTTTGACCCGTGCGCGTATATTCAAACTTTGCCCGCCAGAGGTGTCAGTTTGAAAGTCGATATTCTCGGTCTCAACATGGAACGTGAGAAAAGCGCGCGCAAACAACTCGATTGCATCGCCAAGTCGTCGGGTGGCAAATATTATGATAACGACACATCTGCAAAGCTCGTAGAGAGCCTCTCTCACAGCGTCAGCCAGGCAATCTCGGGCACGGTTATTTTGCCTGGTCAACAACCCGCAGAAAAACCGCAGGTCCTGAATATTGAAACGCCTCCGGAACTCACACCGATAATTCCTGCGCAAAGTCTGGACGACTACAACAAACAAAAACGACTGGACGACAAGGCTGAAGAAGCCGCGGAAAAGGAAGCTGAGAAGAAGGAGGCGGCAACAAAGTCTCCGCCTCCGAAAAAACGCAAGAAGCCGAAACCGTAAGAGTCTTACCTAGCCACGTGGAAGAGAATTCAGCGAGTATGAAACGAAATGCCCTGTTGCTGGGCGCAGCGTTTTTGATTGCTTGCGGTATTGTATATGGTGCCTATCATAGTGTTTTAAACAGCGGCTTTTTGCTCGATGATTTCAAACATCTGGGCTACGCGTATAATGCCAATCATGGCGATCCATCGGGTCTCATACACGCGTTTACAGGCAACTGGACCGGACAAACGGACGGACTGACGAGTTTTCGTCCGGGAATATCACTTTCGTTTTGGCTCGATAATTTGTTGTTTGGGTTAAACGCGGTCGGATATCACGTAACCAATCTTGTTGTATTTTCGGCGTGCACATTTTTGTGCGGAGTACTGGGCTATCAGTTGACCGCTGACGCATCGCAGCGTGAGCGGTTGCTCACGGGCTTGTTTTCCATTGTTTTGTTTGCTTCGTACCCAATTCATGTCGAGTCCGTTTCATGGATTATTGGACGAGTTGATGTACATTGCACGTTCTTCTACCTGCTGTCGATCAGTCTTTATTTTCAGTTTCGCAAAGCCGGTTCGATAGTCTGTTTCGGGCTGTCTATCGCTTCGTTTCTCGCTTCGATTATTTGCAAAGAAATGGCAGTGACACTACCTGCAGTGATCGCAATTGCCGAACTTCTTTTGTTGAAACCTTTAGGTTGGCGTGAGGCATCAATTAAAAAACGTCTCCTCTGGGTTGGCACTTTCTTCGGTGCGCTGGCTGTTTTCGGTGCGATCCGGACAATGTTATTGGGCACCGTTGTAGGGGGATATGGTAATTCCAGTCTGCGCGGTTTCTTCCGTGCATTTCGAAATAACTTTTTCGATGGTGCGACGTTCGAGAAAATTCTGATCGGAGTGAATGAAGAACAGCCATTTTCGAAAATGGCACTGATAACCGCGAAAGCCTGGTGGGCGATAATCGGCTCACTTTTGCTACTTCGGTTACTTCAGGCAAACTCGCGAGTCCGCCTCATGGCGTTTCTTTTCAGTTGGCTAATTCTAGCGGAACTGCCAACTTTTCAAATCTGGCATATTTTTCCTAATCTCGTTGGCAGCCGATTGTTTTTTCTGGGCTCGTCTGCAATGTGTTTGTTGCTCGCCGTCTCACTCGTACCAGCGTTCAAACTGGCAAAGGATCTCACACTCGAGCATCTGAAGATGGAACAAACGCTGGAGTTTGCCGGAACGGTCGTGCTCGCGGAGCAGGGGGTGATTAAGCACTCGAAAATACTCCACATTATTGGAATTCTAGGACTGATCACACTCCCTGTTTTCTGGCTTCAAGCGCTGCAACACAACTTGTATCCATGGATTGAAGCCGGTCGCGAAATGCAGTCGGCTACTGCTAAATTGCTGGATGAGGCTCGTTTGACTACTGCAGAACAATCGGTTGTACTGATCGATCTGCCACAGGATTTTTCCGGAGCTGGAATGATTGGCCGACCAGAATTACTCGAGTCGATGCTCAATAAACCGGTCGCTGATGCGGATTACGCTGGCAAGTTCGTATCGTTAGTCAGACCGATTCCGGGCCCAATCGAGTACATCTATCCGAGTTTGCTTGCCTCCATATATGGTGACCAACGATGTCGAAAGTTTTTGCATTGGAGCAAGGATGATGGTGCCTTCATCGATTGGGTAATGCCTGCAGGGCTAGAAAACCTGGCGGTGACAGAGTTTCCCGTTGCTGTATCGAAGAAGCCCCGGAAAGGAAAATCAGGAAATCGCGTTGCTTCAAATGCGCCGACTGCTGTTAAACCTGGTAGTGTCAATAGTCCATCCGCGCCGGAGTGTGTCTGGCTTTCGGTTGGCAGTAAAATCAATCCGCTTAAGGTTAGCGCACTAGAAGCGGAAGTTAGTTCCGATCTGGATCTGTCGAAACTTGCTGGTAATGCACGCCTTGTTTGGAAGTCCGAAAAGCAGCCGAAGAGTTGGATTGAATATAGCGAAGGACCGTCTGCTGAAGCGGTCGACGGAAAGCTTGTGTTTATGCCAGGTCGATTCAGGAGTTGGGTCTTGAATGGACCTGTTGTAGATGTTGGCATTCGTTTTTTTCCTGGACAATATTCTGCGCAGGTGAAGTCGCTGAGAAGTGTTGATGCGTTAACGATGTATCCATCGGTCGAGTTGAGCGTTGAGAACTCGCAACCAACCGTTCAGAGCAAAATAATGCCGACAGTAAGTTCTAAGGGTAACCTCAAGGTTTCATTCGATGCATCGAAGATTGATGGTGCGAAGAAGGTGGTAGTTGTGGTTACGAAAACTGATATGGCCTGCCCCGATCTGCCGGTTGCTTCATTGCCTGACGAAACGCAACTGCTATTTAAGAAGGAAGTGGATGCTGCTAGCGGGTCGTTCCAACTGCCACCCGAGGCGCTCGCGCAGAATGGTAAGCATCAGGTCGCTGTGCTCGCAGTGGATGCCGACGGCAAGCCGCGAGGGTACGTAAGTGAACCCCGCACCTATTTCGTTGCGAACTAGGCAACTCAACTATCGTAGCAGCAGCGCCAAGTCGACGAATTCTCGGAATCGAAACCTGGGGAATCGAAGCCTGGGGAATAGAAACCTGGGGAATAGAAACCTGGGGAATAGAAACCTGGGAATGGAAACCTGGTGAATAGAAACCCGGTGAAATCGAAACCGGGTGAAAGCGAAACCTGGGAGCGCAGGCTTCCAGCCTGCATCTAAATACCGCCAGGATGGCTGACATCCTGGGAATTTACTGGCGTAAACTTTTTGATGCGCCGCTTTCGTTGCGGTGTTCGAAGCAGGCTGGAAGCCTGCGCTCCCAGGCTTCGATTCCCCAGGCTTCGATTCCCAGGGCCTATTCCTACGAGCCGATTCGCGTCCTGCAACTAAAGGTTCGGTTTCGCTGTATCGGTTTGGCTGATTTGAATTCGGTTCAGAACGTCGAGTGTGATGCGGTCGCCGACGCGTGAGAACATGTCGGTGAGCAGGTAAGGTGCGACGCCGAACAGGAGAGTCAGTGCGCACAGAGTGGTGGCGACGAATTTCTCCGTGAGGGTCGCGTCGTACAAATGACCTTTCCATTTCGGTTGTTCAGGACCGTAGAAGAGCCGCTTGAGAAGCCACAGCATGTAGCCTGCCGTGAGAATTACAGAGAGAGCCGATGCGACAATCCAGCCCTGCGACCAGGCGCCGTGAAGTGACGAGTGTGCAAGCGGTGAAGTGTACGCACCATAGAACACCGTGACTTCTCCGACGAATCCGGAGAGTGCAGGCAAGCCCAAGTTCGCCATAGTTGCGAACATCCAGAAGTAGAACAGAATCGGCATCTGGAATGCGAGTCCACCACCGATCTCAGGCAAGAGCCTGGTGTGGCAGCGTTCGTAAACGGTTCCGACCATGAAGAAGAGTAGTGCTGAGATAAAACCGTGGCTCAACATTTGGAAGATGGCACCATTGACGGCGGCATTGGAAAGTGAGCCGATGCCAAGCAAAATGAAGCCCATGTGCGAGACGCTGGAGAAAGCGATGATGCGTTTCATGTCTTTCTGTACGAGACATGCGATCGCTCCCCAGAGAATATTGATGGCACCAAGGGCGATTACCCACGGCGCATATTCTGCGAAGAAGGCAGGGAAGAAGCCCATGCAGATTCGCACTAGACCGTACGAACCCATTTTCAAGAGCAGTCCTGCCAGAATCATTGATATCGGTGTTGGTGCCTCGACGTGAGCATCAGGCAACCATGTATGGAATGGAACCGATGGCAGTTTGATAATGAAGGCGAGGAAGAAACCGAGGCAAGCAACAACCTGAGCGTGCACCGGAAGAGTGTGAGTGGATGCGGAGAGCGTTGCCATGTTGAACGTCGCTGCCGCAGGATCCATCGCGTACAGTTGAGTATAGGTATAGAGCAGAGCGGCGAGCATCAATACTCCGCCGAAGAATGTGTACAAGAGGAACTTCATCGCTGCATATCCGCGGCGTGGTCCGCCCCATATCGCGATCAAGAAATACATAGGAATAAGTTCGAATTCGTACATCACAAAGAACTGCAAAAGGTCTTGTGAAATGAAGACGCCAAGAAGTGAGAAGGTGAGCAGCATCACATTTGCGTAGTAAAGTTTGACCCGCTGCTTAATCGAATAACTGGCGTACACAGCCATGAGAGTGATGATTGTTGTCAGCAGCACGAGCGACATGCTGAGACCATCGACACCTATATGAAAGTTGATCGGGACAGGGCTGCTGATCCAGTGGACGGCAGTGACGCATTGCATGCCGCCGTACTTCCCTTCCATTCCTGCGCCAATCACGAGAGAGAGTAGGACCATCACCCAACTGACGAATTGCGCCAGTCCCCGTGCGTCTTTGTCATCCTTTGAAGGATTGACCGCGATAACTAGCGCTGCCAGCAGCGGTAGAAATAACAGGACTTTCAAAAGCAGTGCGTTGTCCACAATGACCCCTCGATCGATTGAAAATTCATTTCGTGCGGCCACAGTATAGCCACCGCACCATTTCCGTTCCAGCGATTTTGACATTGGAAGCGGCACTTTGAAGAATTATTGAAATGAAAAATCTTTTCACGAGTTATATATTTATCTTGATTACTGCCTGCAAGATTGGTCGACTTCCGCACACTATCAACCTTTAGCCATGATGCCAGGAGAAAACTGAAGGTTTCACGCCAAACTACTTACAACCAACTGCCTAAACGCTGGTTTATCAAACGCCCCCGGCCATGCGCACGCAAGGTATCATTAGCACCGAGTTTTGAACGTCCTTCTTTGACGTTGAAAAGAGTGCTTCATAGAGCGCTGCGAAAGCCCGAATGTACGTGGAAAGCCATTTAGTACCTGGAGACGATTTCTGTGGAAATAAGTCCTGATGTTTTGAGAGGGGCGGTTGAAAGCGCCTGGATGATTGTGTTTATGCCGTTTTTAGTCGGCTTCGGCATCATCCTTTCTTTCTTGTTTGGCGGTCTCAAACTTGGTGAAAAGCGATGGTTTAAATCGGCGTCGATGATCGCGTCGATATCCGCTGTGTTCTGGGGCTTCTTCCACTCGCTATTGATATTCGAGGCGCTGCGCGCGAATCCTGGATTTGTTTTCCAGGAAAATTTCAGCTTCTTTGCTTGCCACGAATTCAAGCTCTCCGTCGGCTTTCTCGTAGACAACCTCGCATGCATGATGCTGATCGTAGTTACTACGATCAGTTTATTTGTTCAGGTCTACACACACGGTTATATGCGTGAAGACCCTGGTTATGCGCGTTTCTATTCTTATCTCTCGTTGTTTACGGGCTCGATGTTGGGTCTGGTGGTATCAACAAATATGTTCCAGATGTATGCATTCTGGGAATTGGTTGGTGTCTGCTCGTACTTCTTGATCGGATTCTGGTGGTACAAAAACTCGGCTGCAGCCGCTTGTATGAAGGCGTTTGTCGTCAACCGCGTCGGTGACTTCTTGTTTCTCGTCGGCGTGATCATGTTGCTGTTGGCTACTAAAGATTTCTGGGGCGGCGGAACGCTTATGGCGTTTGCTGCACAACAAGGATCTGGAGGTCTTGATCTCGCGGGTGCTCTACAGAAAGCATTGGAAGCTGGAACTTTACGTCCGGAGCTCGCTCTCGCCGCAAGTTCGATGCCATTGATGGCCATCCTTATATTCGGTGGTCCGATCGCAAAATCTGCTCAGTTCCCATTGCATGTCTGGTTGCCGGACGCGATGGAAGGCCCTACGCCAATCTCCGCGCTCATCCACGCTGCAACAATGGTTGCTGCCGGAATCTATTTGGTGGCAAGAGCATATCCGATCTTCCTCTCACCAAGTGGTGGCACGGATAGTATCGCCCTCGCTGTAGTCGCCACTATCGGTACGATTACTGCCGTGATGGCTGCAACGATTGCCATGAGCCAAAACGACATCAAACGCGTCTTGGCATGGTCGACTTGCTCGCAGCTTGGTTACATGATGGCTGGTCTCGGAGTCGGTGCATTTTCGGCTGGATTGTTTCACCTTTTCACTCACGCATTTTTCAAGGCGATGCTGTTCCTCGGTAGTGGTGCGGTTATCCTCGGATGCCACCATGAACAAGACATTCGCAAAATGGGCGGGCTTGGAAAAGTCATGCCATGGACTTCACTAACATTCCTTATTGGAACTCTCTCCATCTCAGGCTTTCCGTTCTTGAGTGGTTGGTTCTCCAAGGACGAAATCGTCGCAGCCGCGATGCATTACAACTCGGGAATCGGTTGGGCACTGATTGCCACAGCTGGTCTCACGGCATTTTATATGTTCCGTTTATACATCCTTGTGTTCATGGGTCAGTACAGAGGCGATCATAAGGCTCACGAAGTCTCGCCTGTGATGTGGTTACCGCTTGTGTTCCTTGCGTTCCCTTCATTGATCGCTGGTGGCATTCTTGGCTACAACGCAGATTCATTTGCGGGGAAAGAAGGCGTCAATGCGTGGTCTGCGTTCGTTCACTTCAATCATCCGCATGCTGAAGCGGTTGACTTAAATGTCCTGATGACCTCGACAGCTGTTGCTCTTGTTGGAATTGCTGCTTCATTTGCGCTGTATCACTTTAAGATGAGCGACATCAACACCAAGTTGGTCGAAAGCAAAAACATACTTTGGAAAATTTCCTACCACAAATGGTATTTCGACGAGATGTATGGCGGACTGGTAAACAAAGGTCTGCTGCCGCTCTTCAACAACGTTTGGAAGTTTGTCGACACGGTGATCATTGATAACATCGTTAATGGCAGCAGCCTTGTGACAAGCGCAGCCGGCGAAGTTTTGAAATACACACAAAACGGAAGAGGGCAGTACTACGCGCTTGTAATCTTCATGTGGGTGGCACTGCTTACATGGATCATCTTCATATCGAGTCCGTTTGCGTAAACTGTCCACGATCAAATTTCAGTTCTAGAATTCGATAAGGTTGAACTAGCAATGGCACAAGATTCTCACGCACACCACGATCACGGCGATGCCGAACACGCTCATGGCGAGCATGGAGATCATCATGACGATCATCATCATGAAGGTCCGATCGTTCACACTGAAGTAGTGCCGGAAAAGAGTCCTGAAGACCACTTCTTGCTTGGCGTTCTCAGTATTTGCTTTGTGGCGTTGCTCTTTATTGTTGGGCAATGGTCTCAAACAGATACGTCTGCGCTTCATCACGAAGGTGGCTCACATGAGCAAGCTGTCGGTGGCGAGCATGCGGCTCCTGCCGGACACGAAGTTGCACCTGTGACAACCACGACCACGACGGAGTCGCATGAGACCGCTCCTGGTCCGGAAGGCGCTCCGGTAGCACCTGCCGCGACTCCTGCGGCGACTGAAGGCGGGCCGGCAGCTCCTGGAACTGCGCCAGCGGCGACGACTGCTGCACCTGGTAGTCCAGCAGCGACAACGGCTCCAGCCGACGGAACCGCTCCTAACCCGGCTTGGACCGGAACTCAGCCTGCCAGCACGCAACCAGCGTGGACTGGAACTCAGCCACCAGCGCAGCCAGCGACGACACCGGCAACAACCGAAGCGAACCATTAAGCAGCCGAGAAGCAGGCTGGAAGCCTGCGCTCCCAGGTTGGCGGCCTCCGGGTTTGCGGCACCAGGTTTCCGGCCACCAGGTTTGTGGCTGACAGGTTTGCGGCCTCCAGGTTTGCGGGCTCCGGGTTTGCGGGCACCAGGTTTGCGGCCACCAGGTTTGTGACTGACAGGTTTGCGGCACCCAGGTTTTGCAGAGGTAGGTCTGCAGGGGCGCGGGCGCCTGCAAGGCGCCCCTACGATTAAACTCCAGAGATGGGTGTGTCGCGAAAAATGGGCGGATTTTGGGCGGTCCTTGGTAACTTTTGTTGCTCAAAATGGCTAGGAGATTACATTCCCTTGCCATCTGACGAGTTTCATATGCTAACCTTTAGGCAGGCAGAAACCCCCATTATTCAGGGGGTAGGTGGCCGCGGTTTAATCGCGCCTCCGAAGCGCGGTGCTCAGCCGCTAAACGGCAGTTGAGCAAATTTGAAGGATTCAGGTTCAGGGAGAATCAGTTAATGCACGAAGTCACAATCGGTATAGCTGGTGCCGCCGGTGATGGACTAGATAAGTCCGGCGACACGCTTGCGAAATCCTGCGGACGGCTTGGTCTCTATGTCTACGCCTACAACAGCTACCAATCAATTATTCGCGGCGGCCACATTTGGCTCAAGGTCAGAATTGGCGATGAGAAAGTTTATTGCCATGGTGATCAGCTCAATGTTTTGATCGCACTCAATCAAGACTCCATCGAGCGTCACGCCGGTGAAGTTCATGAAGGCGGTGCTATCGTCTTCAACGGCGACCGTATCAAATGCGAAGAGTCGCTCGTTCGCAAAGGCGTGCAGATTCTTGCACTGCCAATTGCAGACATCACGAAAGATTTGAAAGAGAAGTATGGACCGATCAAACCGATCATGCAAAACACCATTGCGATCGGTGCGGTTTCATTCCTCTCAGGAATCGGTCTAGATCAACCTTCTAAAGTTCTCCATGACACCTTCGCCCACAAGGGTCAAGAAGTTATCGATTTGAACATTGGCTTGCTCACCGTAGGTTATGAATACGCCAAAGCCAACGCCAAAGAATTGATCAAAGACTGGAAACTGTCCGGTAAGAAACGTCCGTTCGTCACGGGCAACGAAGCAATCGCGCTCGCTGCTTATGCTGCCGGATGCAAGTTCTACAGCGCTTATCCAATGACACCAGCATCGACCATTCTTCACTGGATGGCTGCTAACCAAACCAAAACCGGTATCGTTATCAAACAGTGCGAAGACGAACTCTCCGTTATCAACATGGCTATCGGAGCCGGTATCGGCGGCGTACGCTCGATGTGCGGCACTGCCGGCGGTGGCTTTGCTCTCATGACTGAGGCTGTCGGTATGGCCGGCATCATGGAAGTTCCTGTTGTATGCGTCGAAGTACAACGCGGCGGCCCTTCGACAGGTCTGCCTACCAAGACCGAGCAAGCTGACTTGTTCCAGGTCTTCGGTGCATCACAAGGTGAGTTTCCACGTTTGATCGTTGCTCCTCGCGACATCGCTGATGCGTACGCAACGACCGTTGAATCATTCAACTTGGCTGACAAATATCAGCTCCCAGTTCTATTGATGTCGGACCTTCTGCTTTCAGAACACCCTGAAACAGTCGATCCTGAGAGTTTCCCCTGCGATGTCAAAATCGACAGAGGCGAGCTGGTCACGAGCTGGGATCCAGAGAAAGACGGTAAGTACAAACGCTTCCGATTCACCGAATCCGGTATCTCGCCGCGTGCACTTCCAGGAACTCCGGACACGGTCTACACACATGCTTCCGACGACCACGACGAAGAAAGCATCCTGATCTCCGATATGTTCACCTCACCGCCTATCCGTCGCAAGATCATGGAAAAGCGTATGAGAAAAGTTGCGAACATGCTTAAGGAACTTCCAGCACCAGTGCTCGAAGGACCAGCTGACGCTGACGTCACGCTCGTTTGCTGGGGTTCTACCTCAGGCGTCGTGAAAGAAACAGTGGATCGTTTGAACGCTGAAGGCGTGAAGACCAACTTCCTTGTAATCAAGTACATCGCTCCTTTCCACACGAAAGAAGTGACTGAAATTCTCAGCAAATGCAAGAAGAAGATCTCTGTTGAAGTCAACTTCACCAGCGTGATGGCAAAGCTCATTCAAATGGAAACCGGTATCGCGATGGATGCTCACATCAATCGTTATGACGGTGAACCGTTCGAGCCTCAAGGCGTCATCGATCGCGTCAAAGAGATTCTCGAAAACAAAGCGCTCGATCTCGATGTATCCGAAGACGATGCAAAAGAGATGGCGTATCACTATCTCCGTACACACAACTTTGAAAAGCTGCGCCCCGTAAAGGCCAGCAAAGAAGCCGCCAACGGTAAAGGCGAACCAATCTGGGTCATCGAACTGGCCGAGCGCGTCACTGGTAAGAAAGGTGGCAGCATGAAGATTGGCAGCAAAACCGGTTCTACGTACTCCTTCGAGAAAGTAGAAGCGTAGTTGTTAGACGACGCTAGCCGTTGTAAAACGGCTAGCCGTCCAAGATGCTAGTCGTCAAAGTTTTGTTTGATCCCCCAGAAAATTAGAGGAATGCGGGAATGGCAACAGTAATAGAACTTCCAGTTGAAACATTCAAGGGTCCGGTAGACCCCGACTGGTGCCCGGGTTGTGGTGACTTCGGCGTACTGAAATCAGTACAAGAAGCAGCTGCAAGACTGGGAATTAAACCAGATCAACTTTTTGTCGTAAGCGGTATCGGTTGCTCATCCAACCTGCCTGGTTTCATCAAAGCGTATGGTATCCACAGTTTGCACGGACGCGCTGTTCCAGTCGCGACCGGCGCTCACCTCGCCAACACTGAAATGAAAACGGTCATCACGGGTGGTGACGGAGACGGATACGGTATCGGTGTTGGACACTTGCTCCACGCGATGCGCCGTAACCTGGATGTCACCTACGTTGTAATGGACAACCAGATTTATGGTTTGACCACCGGTCAAACTTCGCCAACGACCACCAAGGGTCACAAGACCAAATCAACACCACAAGGCAACATCGAATCACCTTTGAACCCACTTGCTCTCGGTATCACCTGCGGTGCTACCTACGTAGCTCGCGGTTTCTCCGGAGAGCCTAAACACCTCGTCGACATGATCGCCGGCGGTATGGCTCACAAAGGTTTCGCATTGATCGATGTGTTCAGCCCATGTGTAACCTACAACAAGATCAACACCTATCCATGGTTCAAAGAGCGTGTTTACAAGCTCGAGGACAGCGGTTGGGATTCGAGCAACTTCTATGCTGCGATTGAAAAATCGTACGAGTGGGGCGATACCATTCCGGTTGGCGTTCTGTACAAAACAGATATGCCTACATATGAAGATGGCGATCCGAACCTCCAAAAAGGACCACTGGTCAAAGCCAAGCTTGGCGCTGACAAGAAAGTCTTCGAAGAACTCGTCAATGAAATGATCTAGTTCGAAATTCGATAGTCTGTTTTTAGGGGTGATGCATTCGCATCGCCCCTAATTTTTTTTGTCGAAAACTATTTTTCGCATGTCACATACGCTCATTCCGTCCCACTTTCCTTTAGCCGAACCTGAGCCTGCAAGTCGCCGGCACGTTTAAAAACAGGACTGGTTGCACGTTTGTCGAACCGTGCGCGTTGAGAGGAGACAACGGATTCGGTCGCTCTCGATGTTGAAAAAAGTTATGGCGTTGTCACAACTATGTCACAAGGTTGCCCTCTTTTTTTGAACCTCCGCGTCCGGAGACCTTACCTCTGTCCGGGTTAACGTAAATTCACCATTGCCAATATCGAAAGAAAATGCGAGACTCTTTGCATCAGGTTGGACTATCGAAGAATAACCTGAGCTGCACATTAAAATACACTCAAGACATATACGCTGCAGTTTTGAGTTTGCGCGATATCCTATTCAGGATCGCGGGATCGACAATGCGGAATTTGGGGTTTAGCAACAATGATCGATCGTTCAGTCATCTCTAAGAAACATCCGGATGCGCAGGCACCGACTAAAGAACAAATCACTACTTTGAAAATGAAGGTAGTTTCTTCCCAGTCTGCCACCAAGCCACTCGGATCTAAAATTGGTTCCATTATTCAAAACATCCTTCACTACTGCACAGTCAGCAGTGGCGGGATGAAGAGCCAATGCGAAGTTTATGGGCACAGACTTGGACCACGAGGCAAAGGCGATCACTATCTATGCGCTGATTGTCGCAAAGTTATAAATGGACCAGAAGATTTGCGCAAAGCTGCTCCGACATCGTCGGAAAGCACCTGTGATGGCTCGTGGAAGAGCGCGTCCGCTAGAAGGTAAAATAACAAAGCTCGCTTTACGCGAACCGCTGAGGAAGGCTACAATCACCTCTCGTGATTGACCCGACCGGAGCTTTCGATGCAAGAAGGCGACATTATCGATGGCCGTTATAAGGTCCAGAACAAGCTCGGACAGGGCGGAATGGGACAGGTTTTTCGCGGTCATGATTTTGAGCTGGACAAAACGGTTGCGATCAAAGTTCTCTTTCCGAACACTCCGGATCAGGTGATTAAGCGCTTCCACACGGAAGCGAGAGCGCTTGCGAAGTTCAATCATCCCAACATTATGCGGGTCGAGCACTTCGGCCAGGCTAGCAATGGTCAACTTTATTTGGTCAACGAATTCGTCAAAGGCGAAAGTCTAAGCACGTTGATCGAACAACGCGGACCACAAACTTTCTTCGATGTACTGCCGATCTTCGAAAAAATTTGTCGCGGTCTTAGATACGCGCATATGGAGAAGGTTCAGCATCGCGATATTAAACCTAGCAACGTGATGTTGACTGCGGATCGCAGTCGAGAAGATAGCGTCAAACTAGTTGATTTTGGTTTGGCAAAACCGAACGAAGATTATGAACTGACAAAAACCGGCACAGCAATGGGCTCTCCACCTTACATGAGCCCTGAAGCCGTGCATGGAAAAGAAACCGATTTTCGATCTGATATATACAGTTTGGGCTGCACTCTATTCGAGATGATGGCCGCCGTACCACCTTTTGTAGGTGAGACACCGTTTCACACGATGATGGCGCATATAAATCGACTGCCGCCAACACTCCAAGAGGCTTGTGATAAGCAGTTCGACGAGGAAGTCGAAAATTTCGTTCAAAAGTTTATCAAAAAAAATCCAGCCGATCGTTTTCAAAACATGGACGAGGTGATAACAGAACTCGATCGCGTGAAAAATGTTTTGATCGAAAAACGAAATGCAGCTGATGCATCGATGGCTTCTGGTCTGTACACCTCTAGTGCCAAGCTACTGAAAGAAACTCAAAAATTGAATGCGGCGCTGAAAGTGGTCTCGATAGTCGTTGGGGTCATTGTCGTCATCGCTGTTCCAATCGTATGGATGAAGTCAGCGTACGAAAATGCGCCCAAGACCGCAGTTGCAGGCGATTCGTCAGAGGCTGCTAGACCTAAGGCTGTCAGGACTGAGGAGAATGAAGACAAGTTCGATGACTCCACCACTGGTCTCACCGCTCACAAAGCGGGTGCTCAGCTTCTCGTCAAATCCGAGAATAGGCACGACGATATCTGCCTAATATCTGGGAATCTGAGCGAGAAAGAAGTTCAGGACATCATGATTCAGTTCAAGGACGTGAAGACTTTTCAGTTTGAGGACGCAACTATCGAGCCGAGCAGTGTGCGCCAAATCCTGAAACTTCCTATAGAGAAACTCAATTTTGTAAATATGAAAGTCACTGAGGTTATGCTGGAAGCGGTTGGTCAGATGTCGCAGCTCCAGCTGCTTCGGATTAATAGGTGCGCTGACTTGCCCGACGGTAGTCTTGATTTGTTGAAACCGTTGAAGAACAATAAAGCTTTTATGTCGTTGGAGTTGTCGTGCGGTCTGGGTTACAGAAAGCCAGTAGTGCCATTTGCCCACATGCCCATGTTGATTCAAGTCAAATACGAATTGGCTACGATCACGCGAGAGGACATGAAGGCATTTGGTTCCATGAAGAATTTGCAGGAGCTTGAGTTCAAGTACTGCAGCTTTGCTCCGGATGCAATTCCGGAACTAAAGAAGGCGAAAAAATGCGCCAAGCTTGGTATCACGCAATGCGAACTCACGCAGCAGCAGTTTCAACAAATTGGTGAATTGTCCTCTGTGCAGCTTCTTCAAATGAATAACACCAATCTGGACAATGCCGGATTGAGTAAACTCAAGAATCTAAAAAAGCTGATGTACATCGACGTGCAGCGCACACAGGTTGACGAAAACGGCATGAGAGAATTGATGAAGGCGATTCCTGCGTTAACGCCGACTAGCGCTAAGTTTGGACAGAAGATTCGTGATGAGCTCTAATGGACAAGTTCTTTCAGTCATAATGGCTAGCATTCAGCTACGCTGGCGAACACGTTCCTTCGAGCGCAGCCAAAACCTGACTTCTTTTGGAAGCATGCTGGAAACCAATTTCCGATTTTAGGGCAACTTCCAACACGTCAATTTCAATCCGTGTCTCATCTGGATTGATTCAATTTGTTTGTATTCTGGTGGCACGAAAACTGTGACGGAGTCGCCATCTTGGGCGGTCAAAAGCCAGAAGGATTTTTGTCCTTTGAGAACGCGGTAGACTTGCTCGTTGCCTAGAAGTGGTCCAGTTCCGACTTGCATTCTAGGTTTTGTGAGATAACGATTCAGACAAATTAGATCGTAGTGCGGGCTAACTAAAACGATTTCGTTGGTAGGCACTCTCTGTTCGATCAGCGCTGCCATTTTCCGCCAGGGCTCTCGCTGTTCGACGATGTGGGCGTAGGTGTTATTACCGAGCACGAAGAGAACGTGGGCAACAACAAGCCAGCGAAGGCGACCGCACTCTTCGATAATGTAGCGGGCTCCACAACCGGCGAGAATGAAAACTGCCGGTGCTGTGCCCATCAAATATCGAGTTACTTCAACTGTTTTTCTGGACTCGAGGATGTCGCTGGTCAAGGCGATTAGCGCGGGTATCAGTGCCCAGCACCAGAGATAAATCATGGTGCTCTTTCGGGTTGCTACTAAACCGGTTTGATCTGACCCGTCGGACACATCTGCATGAGCGGTATCGTTTTTGGAACCAGGAGAAAATATTTTTTGAATTCGATTGCGAATTTTTTCTGACGACGTTGAAAGCCCACACGCTAGGAGTAGTGCTACGCTGGTTGCATATACAGGGGCTACATATGCAACGATTCTGCCGCCGGACATGAAGCTGATCCAGTTGAGGATTATTTTGAAAAATCCTTTGATTGGCCAGAACAAATTAGTGTCGCGAGTGACGTAAAAGTTTCCGCGTCTCGACGCTGAGTGTTTGAACAAGTTGAACCAGGGGAGCCAGAAGAGGCAGATGAGAACCCAACCGGCGCACAGGTGCAGAAACAGTTTCCAATCTTTGTGCTTGATACTGTAAGCGGTGCCGAACAGTCCTTGAAATGCGACGACGTATAGACCTGTATAGTGAGTGTTTATGTACGCCCAGGTGGAGACGCTGTAGAGCAGCATGAAGCCCAGTTTGTGCATCCATGATTTGGATTTTTGCGCTGCGTTGATAAACAGAAAATACGAGATGCAAGAAATCGAAGAGGTCAGCATGACCAATGAGTACATTCTCGCTTCTTGCGCATAAGTGATATCAAACGGCGATACGGCTTGTAAAAGCAAGGCACAGAGGGCGACTTTCGGACCGAGTAACTTTCGCGTGCCGAAGTAGAGCACTGCAAGTGATGCAATCGAAATTATCGCTGACATCGCTCGGATGGGTAAATCGGTGGTTCCGAAAACGGTCATCCACCGATTGAGCATAAGAAAGTAAAGCGGCGGGCACAACGGATCCACCAATCTGAAATTCTTCAACAACGCTTCTGGGCTGCGAGGCTCGCCGAGTGAATAGATGAATGGTTGTGGACGCAGAACTTCAAGCGCCTCTGGTTTCACACCAATAGCATCAACCATAGTCTGGTAGCCTTCGTCCAGCCACATGCTATCGAATGTGATACCAGCAAAACGAAGGCCGATTGCGACGATGAAAATCAGAATGACCGCATTTACGCCGTCAAACATTTTTCGCTTCGCCTTGTGGGCGGCAGTGCTCTGGCTGTTTGTCTGAGTTTCGATCATTTGAAATCTGTGAGTTTTCTACTTCGAAAAACGATTTTCGTGTCGCGTGATTTAGTTGCGTGGTTTTAGCATGGTTTTTGTGTAGTTTTAATTGTAGGGGCGCCTCGCGAGGCGCCCTTCGAAGCCGTCAATGTTACTGCTACTGCTGCTGCTCCCGATCGCTGCTGAACGGTTGAAAGAGTTTCCCCGCGGCATACGGCACTGTGAGCGGTCCGGTCGGAGATTCGCCGCTTACGATGATGTTGAAGGCAACCGGATCTCGGAAAGTGTCCTCAAGTGTTTTTACCGATTCAACTTCATACCCAGGTGTGTGATACAGACCCCAATTTCCTTTCTTTTCTACTAGTTCCAATGGGCATGGAGCGGAGCTTTGCAGCGCTGCAAACTCGGAATCTCTGACGATGATTGCTTGCGGCACGTCCGGATAAATGCCTTCTTGTCCAAACTCAGGCGTTCTGACAGGAATTAATTGGTGACCATGGAAGAAAGTATCCACTGGTTTTTTCGAGTAGTACATCGCAGACGGCATGAAGTTTCCGTACATCGCGATTTTGTCGTTTGTTTTACCAGCGTCGATTGAAATGGCTTTGAGATTACCTTGCAATTTGTCGACGGAGTATTCAAAACAAATTGGAGTTCCCAATCCCATTGCCAACGCCATGGTTGCCGCAACCCATTGGGCGGACAGAACCAATCTTCTGGAGCGCAATGCTTCGAGCTGAGTCCATCCGCCGATTGCGAAAACCAACGCAGCCGTAACTGAAAATCCCAGCACTGCAGGCGGTGCGTCAGAACAAGTGTAGACGAAGTAGCCCACTGCAGGAACCGATGCAATACCGGCGACAGCGAACAGCCAGCTAAATATGTTGGTCCAAATCGCAGACCCGCGTGAGAGGCGCTCATAGCCGAGCGTTAGCCAGCGGTTGACCAGCACACCGATCAGGATGGAAACCGGAGCAATAATCGGAAGTATATATGTGGCGAGTTGTGTTTTTGAAACACTGAAGAACGCGAACGTAGTTAGACTCCATGCGGTCAATAATATCAACGCGCGTCCCTGGGCATCATCGGCGGCACGAGAGCGAACGGTGTAGAGAAAATTGACTGTCCACTTGAAGATTGTGTGGAATGGAGTCTTATCGGAATCCGCGATATGTTCCTTGTTCTCTCCGCACAGAGCGTATGCAATTGCAGGAGGAATGAGCGCGATCCACGGGAAGAAGCCGTATCCAAGAACGCTGAGATAAAACCAATGACGTACTGTTCCAAAATTTGTGTGTCCCTGGAAGCGAGCAAGGTTCTCGTACCAGAAAAATACTTTGAGGAATAAACCGTCGGTGGCGGACGATACAGCAAGGTGCCATGGCAGCACCACCGCCAGAAAGACTGGTATGCCGAAGTGCAGTTTAAGCCGAACGATCCAATCCTTCAGATTTGCAAACGAAGGACGCGCGACCACGAGAAACGCGGCCATGCCAGCGCAAAATAAAACCAGCGTCGCAGGTCCCTTCGTGAGAACGCCCAAACCAAGCGCAATGTAGATAAGTGACCATGACCACTTATTGCGTTGAGCTAATGTGTATGCAGCGGCCAGAACTGCCAGGTTTAAGAAAAAAGTGAATCCAATATCGATAGAGGATTTGCGCGAAACCAGCAAGAGAAGCGGCGATGTCGCGAGGCAGAAGGCAGAGATAAATCCTGCTCTCCAATTGAAAAGGCTACGGGTGAAACCGTACGTTGCGAGCACCAGAGCCGTGGACAAAATGGCAAACGGCAGTCTTGCTGAGAATTCTGATAAGCCGAACATCTTATATGAGGCGGCGATGAACCAGAAGTTCATTATCGGTTTAGAAAAATAGATTTGATAGTTGAGGTGGGGCGTGATGTAATCGCCCAGTTGCAGCATCTCGCGGCAGGCTTCAACGTAATAGGATTCGGACGGATCGATAAACGGGAAGTTGCCGAGCCCTGCAAAATACAAGAAGTAGCAGATGGTTAAAAGTGCGCCGCACGCTAGCAAGTCTCTGCCCGGCTTTGTTTTTGGTGCCGATTCCACCTGCGTGACGATCGATTCCGGTTTTTCTTTAACGCTTGAAGTCAACTTGGCGTTCCTCAAATATTGATTTGTTTGCTGCGCTTAAGATTAGGACTGTTTCACAATTGCGCTCAAATCAAGCCGCTCCACGTATTATCCGGCATGACTTGTCAGGCACACATGAACAAATCTCAAGAGCAGGATGAAAAGATCCCAAGGTGTAAGTTTTTGACCGCAACAGCGGCAATAATGGGCAGATGACAAAAAGCACCCTACCTACAGCTTCAATCACCGCGAACACCGGCCCAGTCGGCGCTCACGGCGCACAGCCTTTGCCGGCTGAGGCACCGCTGTCCTTCGAACCGCAGGCTGCCGATAGCAGTTTGCCCGAGCTTTCCGTTGTAATTCCAGTGCTTAACGAAGAGGAGAATATCCTCCCGCTATACAACAAGCTGCTTGCTGCTATGGCGACTGTAGGGCGTACGTTTGAAGTTATTTTTATTGATGATGGTTCGAGCGACACGTCGTTTGAACAACTGACGCGACTGGCATGGATCGATTCGCGAATCAAAGTTGTTAAGTTTGTTCGTAACTTCGGACAGACTGCGGCGCTTTCGGCAGGCATCGATCACTCCACCGGCAAGATTATTATTCCGATGGACGCTGATCTTCAAAATGATCCTGAGGATATTACGAGACTTCTCGAGAAAATGGATGAGGGTTTCGATGTCGTTAGCGGATGGCGGAAGGACCGCCAGGACGAACTTTATACGCGTCTAATCCCATCGTGGATCGCCAACAAAGTTATTTCTGTAATCAGCCGAGTGCCGTTGCACGATTACGGTTGCTCTTTAAAAGCGTACAGACGTGAAGTTATCAAAGACGTGCGTTTGTATGGTGAGATGCACAGATTTGTACCTATATATGCCACGTGGCTTGGCGCTCGTGTTGCCGAGATCCCTGTGACGCATTACGCCAGACAATTCGGTGAGTCGAAGTATGGTTTGTCGAGAACGTTCAAAGTTGTTCTCGATTTGATCACCGTGAAATTCATGTCTACCTATTTCACGAAACCAATCTATGTGTTTGGAACCGCAGGGTTTGCCTGTCTGGGCCTGTCTGTTGCTGCATTCGTCTGGATGGTCGTCCTGAAGTACGGCTACGGCACAACGTTTATCGAGACACCACTGCCGGTGCTCACCGCGATGTTCTTAATCGTCGGCATTCAATTCATCCTTATGGGATTGCTCGCTGAGATATTGATGAGGACCTATCATGAATCGCAGGATAAGCGCATCTACGCGGTGCGAGAGAAATTGAACTTACCTGCAGATAATCCGAGGTAACGTTGGCAAAGTGATTCATCTTCATATCAAACGTGAATTTGAATCGAGACCGACGAAACCGTTTAGAGGCAACCGTTGTAAATGACAGTCATGGGAAAACGAGTTCTAGTAACCGGGGGCGCCGGATTCATTGGCAGCCACCTGGTAGAACGACTGTTGCCCCAGGGTAATCATGTAACTGTCATTGATAACTTCAACGATTTCTACGATGTTGGAATTAAACGAGAAAACGTCGCACCATTTCTCGTCTACCCAAACTTCCGACTGATCGAAGGTGACATCCGCAGTCCCGTCGATCTGGAAAAAACTTTCGAAGGCGGACCTTTCGATGTTGTTGTACACCTTGCCGCCATGGCTGGTGTCAGACCGTCCATTCAAGAACCGTCCACGTATATGGACGTGAACGTTCTCGGCACCCAGCGATTGCTCGACAAAATTATGCCGTCAGCAAAGCACACACTGATGGTGTTTGGCTCGTCTAGTTCAGTTTACGGTGAGCGTGAAGTAGAAAGATTCTCGGAGAGCGACCCGACTGGTCGACCACTTTCTCCGTATGCCGCATCGAAAATGGCCGGCGAAATGATCTGCCATTCTTTCCGTGTTGCTACGGGCTTAAACGTAGTCTGCCTGCGCTTCTTCACTGTGTATGGTCCAAGACAGCGCCCCGACCTTGCGATTCACAAATTCTGCAAATTGATCGACGATGGTAGACCGATCGATGTTTACGGCGATGGAAATACCTTACGCGATTACACTTATGTTCTCGATATCGTCACCGGTGTCGAGCGCGCCATGGAGCTCCAACAGCCCGGTTTCGAAGTTATAAACCTCGGTCGTAGCGAACCTGTCCGATTGCTAGACATGATCGCAGAAATTGAAAAACACCTGGGCAAGAAAGCAAGATTGGTTTATAAACCAATGCAAACTGGTGATGTCACCAACACATTTGCAGCAGTCGACAAAGCAAAAGAGATCCTCAACTTCGAGCCAAGTACACCATTTGAAGAAGGCATCTCCGAATTCGTGAAGTGGTATCGGTCGCGCGGCGACTTCGCCCCACTGTCAGGCGGCGACTCCACATCACTCCAAGGTCTCGACTCTACTCGATATCCCAACCTTTATTTGATCGCAGATCGCTTAGCTTAGTCTTTCGTGATGCCAGGAGCCGCTCTCGCACTGCCTTTCGTTGCGACGGATCTAATGTTCAATTACCCGGTTAGCTGGTAACATACGCTCGGAATCCCCGGTGTTGAACGCCTACCTCATGCTTCATCGTGGCTGACTGATTCAGCTCGATGAAAGGTTTCCCTTCACTTGGTTCTACAATCTAATGAATAACGATTCACCTGCTCCCTGGCTTCGTAGCCTGGGCTTTTCTGTTTGCGCGACAATTTTCTATTCTGGTGCCGCACGCGCAGACTTCGATAATGTTCCGTCCGCTACCAGTGCGGGTTTTGAGTGGCAGTCCGTAGCGAATCGGCGACATAGCGCGAATTTCCGAACTGCTGCAAGCGAGTCTATAGCCGCTCGGAGAGCTGAAAGACACGACCTGCGTGATAGTGCTGCACTGACTCGGGCCCTCAACAATCCTCGACAATACACACACCTGATGAATAGAATGTCCCACGTGGGCATCGGTCGACCGTCGCAAATATCACCATCTCGCATCACTCTTCCTTCGGTCCTCCAAACTTCAATTGAAACTAGTGCAAAAAATGAAACGGTAGAGACTCAATCCAGTTTGTCCACGGTCCCACCGAGACGCACTACTTATCTGAATTTCGATGGTGATGATAAACACTTATCCAAAGGCTTCTCTCTCGATCTATCTTCCACCGATGCCAATGTCACAGTGGGAAGCAATCTGCTTAACGGTCAGACTTTAACTATAAACGTTGGCGACACGACCAAACAGGTCAGCGCAGGGAGTTTGCTTACGCCTGCAGAATTCGCCGCATTAAATCAAAGGTTGCTCGACGGCAACCAGAGTTTAACTCTCAACAGTGGAGGTGCCGCTACAGGTGGTGCCTTAAACCTAAATCTAGTAAGCGACGACGGTCGGACTATTCGAGCATCAGATTTAGTCGTCCCTGAAAACGTTTCGGTTGTAGGCGATTTTGCGCGTGCAGCGGATGGTATTCGCGTACGGAATGATCTCATCAACAGCGGATCAATTTATGCAGTTTCGTCTAATCCGGAGAGAAGAACTGCAGTGGTATCTGCAAGTAGCGTAATGAATACAGCTAGTGGCCTAATCTCAACTGACGTTGCATCTGAGATCTCGGGTAAAGACAGAGACGTACTCAATTTAGCTCTTAGAGCGGACAAAGTTATTGATAATGATGGAACCCTTATGAGTTCTGGTGACCTAGAGTTGACTGCAGGAAGTTCCATACATAACAGGGGAACCGCCACCGCCAACGGTTTGCTAACGGTCAACTCCGCGAGTGTGCGGAATGCCGGTTTAATACAATCGGTCGGTAGCAACGTGATTATCTCAGCTCCTCAAGATTCTCATCTGACAGTAGACAACACCGGCGGAGAAATCATTGCTTTCAACGGAAACATTGAACTCTCTACTGCATCGCTGCTAAATCCAAAGCTCAACACGAACTTAGTTGGCGGTGATTGGTACAGCAAGCAACTCAATGTCGATTCGACTGACGGCTCAGTTGATGCGATTTTGGGCGATGTTACTGGTTTGGTTAGTATCAAAGCTGGTGCCGCGCACATCAATGCGGATACTCAGGATCTCTTCCTCGGCGACATGCAGCTAACTGGAGATCCGACATTCAGTAACTCCGGCAATTTAGTTCTTACCGGTTTGGCATTGGTTACTGGGGGCGCCCCACTTGCATTGGTCGCAGGCGGAAACATCACTGCCGGTACAGCGACCTCGATCGATACGAGCAATGCTGCCGGGGCCGGCGGGTCGATTACAATTGTGGCCGGTGCGAAGTTTGACATAGCCGGTAACTTGCTCACCATTACAGGAAGCACTGCAACTGGTGGCGATATCGACCTGACTGGAGTCACGAAAATCTCTTCATCTGGTACTACTGACGGTGGTGATATTCGGATAGTCACACTTAATGACACCTTTAGTTTAACGACTGGAAAAATCACGATTCCAGCCTCCACTACGATCACATCCGGCGGCGGTGGAGCCGGAAAAGATGGATTCGTCGACATTTTAGCTGAACGTTCTGCACCCGGTATAAGTATCGGAGGAGTTGACACTAGAGGAGGCTCAGGAGGCGGTGGATCAATTCGGGTGATTGTTCGAGATCTGGCAATTTTAGGCGGCGGGGTTGTGATTGACAATACAACAGGTGCAGTTGTCTCCGGCTCATTTTCTCCAAGTATTTTCAACGCAGACACGCCGATTGCTACCGGTGACTTATACACGAATGGATTTCCGATATCGGTTGAAACTGGGTTAGGGGCTTCGCTGGCGAAGAATGCAATCGTCTCCACAGGGGTTTTAGACACGGGCTCTAGCGGTGGAAAGTTCGCAACTATCTCGGTCGTAGGTGAAACCAGTGTGGAGGTTAATGGACTGATCAGAACATATAGCCTGCTTCTATTTACTCAAGGGGCTATGGATTTAAACGACGTACCCTCAATTACCATTCCTACGGATAATGGAAATGGCGGTTTCATCGATATAGTCGCAGACACACTCATAAGCTCGAAAGAGGTTGCACTAAGTGCTGTTGGGACCGCAGGCAAAGGTGGCTATATCTCCGTAGACCTTGGCACTTTGTTAGGCGCAGTAAATACCACTACAATCGGCGGGGTGGGCAGTAACTTTAAGTTGGATGCTCATGGTGTCACTGATGGTGGTACGGTTATCTTCAGAACGTCTGCTCCGATTGTCGTGAATCCTGGTGGTATTAATGCGGCTGGCACCAACGGTTCTGGTGCCAAGTTAACTGTGAGTTCGATATTGTCCGATGTGCAGCTGAATGATATCTCCTTCTTATCACAAGCGGATGCCACCGGCAGTAACGGAGACGGCGGAGAGATCACTATATTGGCCTTTGATGATATTGCATATCTAAACAGCTTGAACTCTCCGCTAGAACTGAGCGCCAACGGAATCGGCACCGGTGATGGTGGCAAGGTTTCGTTCGGAGCCTCAGTTAACAACGTTCCGCTATTTGTCGGTACGCCGTTAAAAGTGCCGAAGACGGCTGCAAACTACATCACTGTTAGCGCGAAGAGCGGTTTGCTCGGCGGTGACGGCGGGTCGATTAGTGTGAGAAATGGGACTACTCTGACTGTCGATATGACCGCTCTGGACGCCTCTGCTCAAAGCACGGTCGGCACTTGGAAGGGTGCAAGTTATTCTTTAGATGCGAATGGAATTACAAGCCCAAGCAATTTGATCATCAATGGGTCTATTAATGCTGATGGAATAAACGGCGGCGCTGCGGGCTCCGTCGCTCTCGAAAGCCGGAGTTCTAAGACTGCCTTTGTGCTCAACGCCGGTAAGGCAACTAAGAATGGCATTTCTGGTACTATTTCGGCCAACGGAACCGCCGGCAGCATCAGCGTTCTCAATGAAAACGGCGGGATTAAGGTCAACTCTGGGCAGGCACTCAAAGCACCCACGATTAGTCTTACTGCAAGCGGAGATGCGCAAACCACGAAAGCAAAAATATCCTTTAAGAAGACCGTGCTCACTGCCTCACAGAGCCTTTCGTTGTTTGGCTACAACGGAATTGGAACAGTAAGTGTTTCCGCTCCCACACTGTCTCTCAACTCGACTGTAGGAAAGATAAAGGCGACGAGTGTGCTGACTAGTGCCGTCACATTGCTTGATTCATTCGGAGGCGCTGGCTTCACATTCACCAGCAACGGTCCAACAACTTTGAACGATATAGGCACGAACGCAGGAGCCATTAAGATTACAGGCGGTAAAGGCGGTTTACTCCAAGTTGCTGCGAATTCCAAGGTTGAAGCGAAAAACGGCGCAGTAACGCTGTTGAATCTTGATACCATAGGCGGTAGCATTTTGATTGGAAACAATTCGAAGATTTTGACCAGTGGCACCAAGGCTAAAGACGCCATAATCGCAATTGGAAAAGCGAAGAAAGCAAATCCTTTTGGTGGTACGAACCCGCCTAATATGAACGTTACGGAGACGGTTGGTACGGTGTACTTCGGACCAAATGCTTCGGGAGTTGTTGCGACGGGTCCGACGGCGGCGACCGTTACCGCTAAGAACAAGAGCGTCGTTTTCAGCAACAGCTCCACGAACATTGGTGTAAACAAGATAACTCTGGGTAGCAACGTTTCCGTGATTGGGGGTCAGTAGTTTGAAAATCGATTCAACTCACGTTTGGCTTCGTCGTTTAGGCCTTTCCGTATGCGCTTCGCTCTTCTATTCAGGAGCTGCTCGCGCCGATTTCGATAATGTGCCGGGTTTAAACAACACTGTTCTAGACTGGCAAGGCGTAGCACCTCGGCGTCAACATACAAATGTCCGAACTCCACGCATCAACGACTCCAGCGTTTTTCGTCGGGCTCAGAGGAACAATGCTGAGCTGCATATGCAAATAGACCCTGCGGCACTCGCTCGGTCCGTAGATCCGCATCGTCAATACATGCACCTGATGAATAGAATATCTCATGTCGGAATCGGCCGACCTGGGCAAATATCAGGGTTTCGGACCGCAGATCCGACTCTTATTCAGACTTCAATCGAAACCAGTGCGAACAATGAAACGGTGAATGCTCAATCAGCTTTAGCCTCTGACGCTCCGAGACGCACTAGTTATCTAAATTTCGATGGTAATGAGAAACACTTGTCCAAAGGCTTTTCTCTCGACTTGTCTTCCACTGACGCGAACATCACAGTCGGAAGCAATCTACTTAATGGTCAGACCGTTACTATCAACGTCGGTGGCGATACCAAACAAGTCAGTGCTGGTGCTCTGCTCACGCCAGCCGAATTCGCAGCTCTCAACCAGAAGCTCGCGGATGGTACTCAGAGTTTAACACTCAGCAATACGGGTGCCGCTACAGGTGGTGCGTTGCTTCTGAATCTGATCAGCGATGATGGTCGGACTATTCGATCATCTGGTTTAGTTGTTCCTGAAAACGTTACTGTTGTCGGCGATTTTGCGCGTGCCGCCGATGGTATTCGTGTCACGAAAGACCTCGTGAACAGCGGGTCTATTTATGCCATTTCCTCTAATCCGGAGAGAAGAAATGCATTGCTGTCCGCGAGCGATGTTGTCAATACGGCTAGCGGACTGATTTCTACTGATGTTCCAAGTGATCTTTCCGGTAAAAGCAAAAGCGATCTCAATCTTTCAATTAGAGCGGACAGAACCATCACTAATGATGGATCCATTATTAGCTCCGGTGATCTAGAGCTGACCTCGGGAAGTTCGATACTGAACAGAGGCGTTACTACTGCCAAAGGTACTCTAAGTGTTAATTCTGCAACTGTTAGAAATTCAGGTTTGATTCGATCATTCGATCGCGACGTAATCATCTCGGCACCTCAAGATGCTCATCTTTTGGTCGATAACACCGGCGGAGAAATTAGTGCCGGCAATGGAAATATCGAACTTAAAACCGCGCCTGTTTTAAACCCAAAATTGAACACAACTCTGCTCGGCGGTGATTGGCATAGTAGGCAAATCAACATAGATTCGGCAGACGGAACTGTCGATGCGAACTTGGGCGAAGTGACAGGATTGCTTAATATCAAAGCTGGTGCCGCGCACCTAAACGCTGATACCAAAGATCTTTCACTCGGCAATATGCAAATAAGTGGAGATCCGACGTTTAGCAACTCTGGAAACCTAATTCTCACAGGTCTTGCATTAGTTACTGGCGGGGCGCCGCTGGCGTTGGTGGCAGGAGGAAACATAACTGCCGGAACGGCAACATCCATCGATACAAGCAACGCTGCTGGAGCCGGAGGAACACTGACGATCGTTGCGGGCGCAGATTTTGATATCGCGGGCAATATTCTCACGATAAACGGTCGCACTGCAAATGGTGGCAACATCGATTTGACTGGTGTCACAAAAATCTCAACTGCTGGTACCACAGACGGTGGTGACATTCAGATAATTGCTTTTAATGGTCAGTTGTTAAGCACGCCCAACGGAAATATTACGATTCCAGCCGCTACGACGATTACTTCGGGAGGCGGTGGGGCTGGTAAGAATGGTGATGTTTTTGTTTTGAGCGACTCCACTACCAGTACTGGTATTAAGATCGGAGGAATTGATACTAGAGGTGGTTCGGGCGGAGACGGCTCAATTAGAGTGGTCGTGAGTGCTATCGACCTTCCAAGCGGCTTCGTTCAGATCGATAACACAACTGGCGCTGTTATCGCTGGTAAGTTTTCTACGGATGCGAATAGGGACGTGCCTATTACGACTGGTGACTTGCATACCAACGGCGCAGCCATATTTGTAGAAACTGGTTTAGGTGAGGTCTCTTTCTCAAAATCATTTGTGTCGACAGGAACTTTGGATACGGGCAGTGGTGGTGGAACGGACTCGTTCGTCTCGATTGTTGGCGAGGCCGGAGTCACGATAAATGGAGCTATAAACGCATATTACCTCGGCATTTTTAGTCTTGGTGCAATCAACTTGGAAAACGTACCGTCAATAAACATTTCTACGAACAAAGGAGATGGTGGGTTCATTGTCATAGACGCGGATGATATCGTGAGTTCGAAAGAGGTTTTACTCACTGCCGTTGGTACTTCCGGCAAGGGTGGTTCTATTATAGTCAACCTGGGAATTAGTGCCAGCGCACTTGCTACCACCACCATTGGTGGCGTGGGTAGCAATTTTAGACTAGACTCGCATGGCGTGACTGATGGTGGTACTGCCATATTCAATACCACTGCACCGGTAGTAGTGAATGCTGGCGGTATTGACGCAGCCGGGACTAATGGTTCAGGTGCAAAGCTCAGAGTTCAGTCTTTATTCTCTGATGTCGTACTGAATGACACTTCATTTTTGTCTCAAGCTGATGCTACCGGAAACAATGGCAATGGCGGTGAAATTACGCTATTAGCAGGTGCCGGTCTTACTTATGGAAATAGTCTCGGTTCGCCATTGGTACTAAGTGCAGACGGCATAGGCACCGGAAATGGTGGCAAGATTTCGTTTGGCTCTTATTCTAACAATCAACTTCTTTTTGTTGGTACGCCGGTTAAAGTGCCCACGACGGCTGCCAATTATATTACCGCGAGTGCTAAGAGCGGTGCCCTCGGAGGCGACGGTGGTTCAATCAGTTTAAAAAACGGAGCAACCATTACGGTTGACATGAATGCCTTAGACGCTTCAGCGCAAAGCAAAACAGGCAAATGGAACGGAGCAAGTTATTCGCTAGACGCATCGGTCGGCCTAACACCAAACATAAACAGCTTAGTCATTAATGGATCTATCAATGCCGATGGTGTCAATGGCGGAGATGCCGGGACGGTGTTTCTTGCTAGCAATAATTCGAAAACTGCCTTCACACTGAATTCAGGAAAGACTGCAAAAAATGGAATCTCCGGCACAGTCTCTGCCAATGGAAACTTCGGTAGCATCAGTGTTCTCAACGAACATGGCGGTATTAAGGTCAACAGCGCTCAAGCTATCAAGGCTCCCACAATTAGTTTGACAGCTACCGGTGATGCTCAGACGACAAAAGCAAAGATCTCGGTAAAGAAAACTGTTCTTACTGCTAGCCAAAGTCTTTCATTAACTGCCTACAACGGAATCGGAACTCTCAGCGTTTCGACGCCGACGCTGATGCTTAACTCGCAAATAGGGAAAGTGAAAGTCACGAGCGTGCCGACAACCGCGGTTACATTACTCGATTCATTCGGTGGTGCAGGCTTCACGTTTACCAGTGGCGGTCCAACCACGTTGAATGACATCGGCACAAACGCAGGAGCCATCAAGGTTACCGGCGGCAAAGGTGGTTTGCTCCAAGTCGCAGCGAATTCCAAAATTGAGGCGAAAAACGGCGCTTTAACACTGCTGAATCTTGATACCGCAAGTGGTAGCATCGCGATCGGAAACAATTCGAAGATTTTGACGAGTGGCACCAAGGCGAAAGACGCCATAATCGCGATCGGAAAAGCGAAGAAAGCCAACCCATTTGCCGGTGTCAATCCACCGAACATGAACGTTTCGGAGATAAACGGCACCGTGTACTTCGGACCCAATCCTTCCGCGGTCGTTGCGACAGGCCCCACCGCAGCAACGGTGACAGCCCAAAACAAAAATGTCGTCTTCAGCAACGGCTCGACAAATAGTGGGACCAACAAAATTACTTTGGGAAGCAACGTAAGCGTGATTGGCGGGCAGTAGAACCTCAAAAAGTACCGCTAATTGGTACATGCAAGGAACTTCGACAATTAACCAAGTTGGCTCCACTCTTCGAGTTTCTAAAAGGTGTGATTTAAGGTACAAAAACTACACGAAGTCTGACCATAATATCTAAACCGCCCCTTTTACTATTTAAATTGGAATATCGCCGAGATGAGCTTTGCGCCTGCACAGCCTAATGATAATTCTGCCTCCACTCCAGCGAGCAGGGAGGTTACTCCGGTCGTTCAAGCCGCGCACGCAGACATCGGTCCCGATTATTTGCGTGAGGCAGGAAAGCTCAGCTCTGGTTCCAGTAATGGAAACATCAGTGACTCCGGAAATTCCAACTCAGGAACTGGAACTGATGGAACCGCCGCGGAGAACCGCATAAACAGCTTGCTCAATCCCGGCGATACTTCGAAACTCTACAGTTCAGTAATCACTGGAACGTCGTCTGAATCTTCTCCGGAAGGATCTACGGATCCTAACGATGGAGGAAAAAACGGAGAGAAAAAACTCTCTTTGTCGGACAGCGCACCGAAGAACAGTTCAGAAGCGACTCCTGAAGCACCTTTACGGTCTGAAGCTCCATCTCCTACAGAACGTCCACCTGCAGAACTCTCCGAAGCACCATCACCTGCAGAAGGTCGACACGAGAGACTAGCATCCCCACCTCCAGCAGACATGCGACTGGCGCGCAGCGCCGGCGGTGGCTGAGGACCTGGAGGTTGCGGTGGCGACAGCTCCCCCGGTGGCGGAGACAAAACAAAAACTGGAAAAGACAGCGCTGACGACTTCACTCAATGGCAGAAGAAGCGCCTCGCCGATGACGAATCAGCCGCTGCTCGTTTGCGCGCCCGACGCGATCCATTCAATGGCCGTCGTCACGATTACGTTTAATATATACCAATGGTAAATCTGAGTCGATTCACAAGTCGAGAGAGAACGTGCGCTAAGCACGAATAAAGTGACGCTTTGACGTCACTTTATCTGGTACGCAGGACCGAACATGTTGCCGAATAGAAACGAAACTCCGTGTTGTTGCGGTTACAACCGGTCAGGTGGAGTATCGATGGTCCGGTATCGACCCTGTTTCTCTAAAGTTCACTTACAACTTTCATAATGTCTATATATTCAGACTCTTGCATATTTGAAAATGTCGTGATAAATTCAATTTATCGCGCATCGCAGGTAAAGCAAGCCTATGTCCTCTTCTTCAGAAGGTCACGAGACTGAGCATACGACTCCCCTTGAGCGTTTCTGGTCCTTGCTCGTGGCAGACAAGCACGATCTTGTCGTTCTGTTTGTATACACAGTAATCACCGGACTAGTCTCTCTAGCGGTGCCGCTGGCCGCTCAAGCTCTGGTTAACACCATTGCCGCCGGCATTTTTTTGCAACCACTAATTGTTCTTTCTCTTCTTGTGTTGACCGGGTTATTGTTTGCAAGTGTATTGAGAATGCTCAAGTTCTGTCTTGTAGAGAATCTACAGCAGCGAATTTTTGCACGGATAACTCTGCTTCTCAGTGAGCGTATTCCGTCAATAAAAACATCGGCTCTGAATACCGAATACATGCCTGAGCTGATCAATCGTTTTTTTGATGTGATGACGATTCAGAAGTCGTGGGCGAAACTTTTATTGGAAGGTCCGACTGCTTTACTACAAGTTCTAATCGGGCTTGTTTTGATGGCTTTCTACAGTCCGTATTTGCTTGCCTTCGATGTGTTGATCATTCTGTTCGTGTGCTTTGCCGTTGGCGTTTTAGGAATCGGCGGTTTGAAATCGAGCATCAAAGAATCGGCACTGAAATATCGCGTCGCAGAGTGGCTCGAAGATATGGGGCGGTGCCAGACGAGCTTGAAAACGAACGGGAGTTCCGAATTTCTCTTGAGGCGGTCTGACGGGTTGGTGCTCAATTACTTGAGAGCAAGAAGAGAGCACTTCTCTGTGCTATTCCGGCAAGCTTTCGGAACATACTTTTTTCAAGCAATCGCAAGTGCCGGCATTCTCGCAATCGGTGGCTGGTTGGTTATTAATCGTCAGCTCACCCTGGGTCAGCTTGTGGCAGCAGAACTTATTGTGCTGAACGTTCTTTCTGCTTTGGAAAAACTGATCAGAAACTGTGACACCTTCTACGACTTACTCACAGGGCTCGATAAGGTCGGACACATTAGCGACCTTCCGCTCGAGCGAAGAGGCGGCGTTGAACTCGCTTATGGCGCGGGCGGTCTGAGTATTGAATGTCTGAGGCTGCATTTCTCTTATGATGCTCGCGCTGAAATTCTGTCCGGATTGAATCTCTCGATAGAAACCGGTGAAAGAGCCAGTCTTGTAGGTGCCAGTGGCGCCGGCAAAACAACGCTCGCTTCTCTGATTTGTGGATTGCAGGAAGCTCAACATGGAACCGTGGAAGTGGGTGGGTTCGATGTGAGAGACCTCGATCTAAGAAGCCTCCGCAGGCAAGTGGGAGTAGTCGGTGATATCAATGAGATTTTCGAAGGAACGATCGAAGAAAATGTCAGGCTCGGCAGATCCAACGTCTCCCACCAAGACATACGTTGGGCGCTGGACACCGCGCAATTCTCCGATGAGCTCGTGCATTTGCCCGATGGTATCAACACGATCCTCGTTAGTGGCGGACGAAATCTTTCGCGCGGTCAAGTGCAACGTCTTTTGATTGCAAGAGCTATTGCAGAGAAACCTAGACTTCTGATTCTCGACGAAGCGTTTACCGGGATCGATGAGAAGACGAAATTGAAGATTATCAAGTCATTGTTTGCACCAGAAAATATTTGGACAGTGCTTGATATTTCGCATGATGCTGAAGTGGTAATGCGCTCTGACAAAGTCTACGTATTGAGTGACGGACTGATACACGAATCGGGAACACCAGCCGATCTCGCCTGGCGTTCGGATAGTGAGTTCTCTTCGCTTTTCCCTGATTTGGCGACTCAGATACGCATGGTTGAGAGACGAAAAAAAGAACGAGTTGGAAGTAAGTAGATGGAAATATCAGAAAAAACTGAACTGGCTCATAATACCACCCGTGGTGCTAGCTACGAGTCGTTGAAAGCGGTGTCGTCGTCGCAAAGCTATGGGACTGTCGCCGCGCTGCTTTGTGTACTTCTTTTTTCGATCGCGCTCATGGTCATTTACGTTCCATGGCAGCAGAGTGTTGCTGGAAGCGGAAAAATAATCATCCTATCGCCGATGGAGCGACCGCAAAATATAGAAGCTCCGATTCCTGCGCGTTTGAAAAAATGGCACGTAAAGGACGGTCAGGTAGTAAAGCAAGGCGAACTGGTTGCGGAGTTGTCTGACGTCGATCCAAAGTTTCTTGATTCATCACAAGTCGAGCGTGTACGAGGACAGCGGAAAGCACTTACGGCACGGCGAGACGCTGCGAAGTCGAGATACAAAGCTTTGGAGAAGCAGTTAGAAAGTTTGAAGCGATCGCAAAATGCTGCAGTTCCATCAGCGAAAGAACGCTCACAGCAAGCGAAGGATCGCATCTGGGCGGCTGAGCAATCTGTAGAAGCAGCCAAACAAAACACAATCACAACAAAACTCAACTTGGATCGTATGCGAGATCTTCATGCGAAGGGACTGAGATCAAAAAGAGATCTGGAGCTGGCTGAACTCGATCAAACGCGGGCGTTCACCGATCTCGAACGAGCTCACGCTGCGCTGGAAGTGGCAAAACATGACCAGAATGTAGCGGTGCTCGATCAAGATAAGGTGGCTGCCGACACGGATGCTGGGTTGAGTAACATCGCTGCCGCAATGGCGTCCGCGCAAGAAACGATTGAATCGACATCCAGTGAAATTTTCAAATTAGAAATCGAGATGCAGAACGTCAGTCAACGCATAGAGCAACAAAAAGTGTATGCGCCAAGGGCTGGTAAGATAGTGCGTCTCGTTAAGGTTGGTGCCGGCGAGATGGTCGATGCAGGAATGGTTCTTGCAGTGATCGCTCCTGAGACACAGGATCTCGCAGCCGAGCTGACCATCAGTGATAACGACACTCCACTGGTGGCTGTAGGCAGACCGGTCAGGCTGCAATTTGCAGGGTGGCCGGCATTGCAATTTTCAGGCTGGCCGTCGATTGCCGTAGGCACTTTCGGCGGGAGGGTTGCGGTAATCGATGCCTGTGATGATGGCAGAAATAATTATCGAGTAATAGTGAAACCTGACAAAGACGCCATCGCCAGCGGTAAGGATGAACCCTGGCCTGATGCCAAATATTTGCGGCCCGGAGCCGAGGTGCACGGTTGGATCATGCTTGACACAGTCAGTCTTGGGTTCGAACTCTGGAGACAGTTCAATGCCTTTCCTCCCACAGTCCGACCAGAGGACCTCGGCTTGCATAAAGCATCAGAAGCGACTAAAGGCGAAGTGAAACGCAAATCAAAGTAAGGGCACGAGAGACCATGTGGAAGCCGAATAAAGCAACGACTGTGACATTAGTGCTCAGTATTTCGTTTTTGAGTTTGGGATGCAATGCCTGGGCTCAAGATGCTGCGGGAGTTAAATCACCGGTATTCAGCCAGCCATCAGGGATCGTTTCGTCATCCAACTCGACGGATAATTTGTTTTCATTGGATCACTTCCTCCAAAGCGTCGATAAAAACTATCCTAAACTTCTTAGTGCGGATGCGGAAAGACGCATCGCCAGTGCCAAACGATTGGAAAAAGCCGGAGCATTTGATCCGGTTCTAACTAGTTTGAATGAATACTTGAGAGTTCAAGATACCTTCACTCCCGGCAAAGCAAAAGATGCAGTCCATAACGAGACGAGAGTCAATTTGTTGACGAGATCCGGAATCAATGTTTTTACCGGTATGAGACTGAATCCCAATGACACCAAAACACCATTTGTACCGACCGGAAAAAGCGGGGAGTACTATGCGGGAATGTCGATACCATTGCTTCGCGGTTTGAGAATAAATGAAAAGACTGCTGCCGAGCAACAAGCCAAGCTCGGCGAGCCGCTCGCCGCTCAATTGTTTGGAGCCACGAGACTGGAAGTGTTGCTCAAAGCTGCTGCTGTCTACTGGGATTGGGTCGGTGCTAAAGCCCGCGTAGACATCTCGAGAAATCTTTTGCTGATTGCAGAAGCGCGTGTCGAGCAAATTAAAGCTCGGGTTGAAAAAGGTGATCTTCCGGCCTTAGACATAGCCGAGTCAGAGCAAGAGATACAGCGGCGGCAGGCCGCACTCGTGAAAAGCGAACGAGACTTTCAAAAAGCCAGTCTTCTTTTGTCTGTATTCTTATGGGATGAAACTGGCTCACCAAGGGCTGTTCCAAGTCAGGCTGAAGTTCCACGCCTACAGCCGGACCCTCGTGAATTGACTGATGCCGAATGGATTGAAGGTAGAAAAATGGCTCTGGAACTGCGTCCTGAGCTGAAAAGAATTAAGCTGGAACGGGAGCAGGCGAAGATCGACCTACGGTTGGCAGAGAATATGATTTTGCCTGCAATGGATGCGTATGTTACTCAAGGCGCCGACACCGGTCCGCAGGGGATTGGACCGATTGTCAGAGCAGGGATGGCTGTCTCTCTGCCTCTTAGACAAAGGACCGCTAAAGGACAAGCTCAAGCAGCACGATTGAAAATTCAAAAGTTGACTCTGGACGAGAAGGCAGAAAAACAGCGAATTCAAGCAGAGGTCGACGACACTGTTTCTGCTATCAACACTTCGTACGAACGTTGGACTGCTGCCGTGGTCGAGGTAAAGAAGGCGAGACAGGTTGAAGAAGGAGAGCGTCTGCGCTTTGGCGCCGGGGACAGCACACTCTTCTTAGTAAATCAGAGAGAGCGCATGTCGGCTGAAGCGCAGATGCGACTGGCGGAGGTGCATGTCGACTATTTGCAGTCTGCAGCCGCGTTCCGAGCGGTCACAGCAAGGTTGTGAAAGCGATGACCTTGACTGATTGCTGTATATATAGATATGCTAATGTCTGCACAAGTTAAACTGAGGGGTCGTATGCCTTACCGAGCGGTCGTGAGTGCGGAATTGGCAAAATTGTTCGGTGTACTTTCTCATCCGATGCGGATTCGCATAATTGAAGAGTTGAAGAAAGAAGATCTGACTGTCGGCACTCTTAAAGACATACTTGGCATAACGCATTCTGCTGTTTCGCAGCAGTTAGCTGTTCTCAGAAGTCACCATTTAGTCGTCGAGATGAGACAGGGTAGAAACGTTTTCTATCACCTCAGAAAACCTGAGTTGGCCCAGTGGATCATGAGTGGTGTCGGCTTCATATCACCGGACGCTTCTGAAGTCGAGCAGATGATGTCTGCTATCCAGAACGTCAAAACTGTTTGGGGCGATGAAAAACCACCAGCCAAACCTGCGGCCAAATCTAAGAAAAGTGGCGCCAAGTCATCAAGTTGATCGATCGCAAAACATAGACCGTTTGAATGCAGATTTTTTTTCCCGTGTGGAACGCGCGGGCGAGATCGGTGCGATTTTGAAAACCTGCAAACATGCATAATTTTGAATATTAAGACATATAAAACAGTGTTATTTGGATCCTTTGGTTGGCAAGACGCTCACAGAGAGTGCATTTCCAGTCGATCTATTAAGTGATTTTAGAGCATTTTGAGGATTTGACAGCCTCATTCATTGCGGTATACTTGCATGTATCAAGACTTCCATATATTCAAATACTTGCA
>JBGAHZ010000048.1:0-56855 GCA_044225915.1 Obscuribacteraceae bacterium (SeqCode) | reverse complement strand
ACGACCGTAGTCGTCCGGCGGCAAATAGTTCTAAGCGCTTGCTCTTAGAATTCTGTTCTATTGCTACAAGTCAGCCTACAGTAGTCCGGGTTCCTTACTCACGGACCTTGATCTTGATCTGACCCGAGCCTATGCTACGCTTGCTGATGCTGGGGAAACGACCGCGGATGCTGACGTCACCGGAACCAGTGTTACTGACACTGCCCGTGGTGGCACATCCGTCGCTCACCCTGGTGTCACCTGAGCCCGTCTGGGTGAGCAGGAGCGACACCGTATTCAGCTCGTCGATGTTCACTTCGAGGCTGCCGGTTTTGGTCAACATGAAGGTTTGCGTCCCGATCTCATCGAACTCCGCATCACCACCGCCGGTGCCCTGCATGACGAACGAGTGGAGTTCCATCAGCCGACCGGTCTTCAGCCTCTTAGCACCCGCGCTAGTCAGCGACACGTCACCGCCCTGCCATTTGTCCAGATCAACCGTGCTGCCGTCTTCGTAGTTCAGGCGCAGGCTGCCCCGGAAGCTGTTTGGCACAACAACCTCCAGCTTATCCGGACCGCTGGACGACGGCGCGCTGGCGGGCTCCTCCCCGCCTCCCGTGACCTTCTTGCCGTCCACCCAGACCTCGCCGTTGATGATCGAAACGTTGCGGCCGCCGGCGTTGACCACGGTCCGCCCGCTACCGCCGCTGATGACGCTGCCGACAATGGAGCCGCCGATGTGGATTCCGTTGCTGATGACCGTCGAGCCGCCGCCAAGCGGCTCGTTCACCTTGGTCTGGCTCAGGACGCCGCCATTGAGCTTCCAGTTGCCAGGGTTATTCACGTTCACCGCGATGTCCGAGCGGTCTTCGTGACGGATGGTGACCAACGCTCCTTTGACGTCGATTTCCAGAGCGGTTACTGACGCCGAAACCAGACCGAGTACTTTCATAGACATGGGTTCATCTCCAGAATGCCGACTCCACTTGAGCCGGCTTGATTAGAGGCAGCCCCTAGCGAGCAGAAATCGCTCGCTCAAACGCTCGCCTCAGGATTAGAAACTCACCTCGCCTGAACTTTCGGGCAGCAGAATCCACCGCCCCTGCGAAGTTAAATGAAAAGCGGACGGTTCCGCCATAGACCGGTTTAACTCTATCGAAGAGCAGACGGCCGTCGCCGCCTGCTCTTCGAACCCGCACAACTCTTACAGCCCGCGGATGTTGCGCCGCACGAACTCGACCTCGACGCCGCCGCCGTAGTTGTGCTTCAGGCTGCCCGCCTTGCTGGTCTTCACCATCCGCACCACCATGACGAACTCGCCGCCGATCGCCTCGCTGCAGCCGACGCAGATCCGCGTCTCCGGCATCGCCTCCAGCCGCTCCTCCGGAATCACCTGCCCGCACCGCTCGCAGTTCTTCATCACGTCTCCCTTGTTGGAAAAGGAAAAAGAAAATCCGCCCTGCCGAAGAGCAGACGGTCACCGCCGCCTGCTCTTCGATAGAGCACACCGCTTACAACCCGCGGATGTCGCGCCGCACCAGTTCGACCTCGACACCGCTGTAGTTGTGCTTCATGCTGCCCGACTTGCTGGTGTTCACCAGCCGCGCCACCAGAGCGAACTCGCCGCCAACCGCCTCGCTGCAGCCGACGCAGATCCGCGTCTCCGGCATCGCCTCCAGCCGCTCCTCCGGAATCACCTTCCCGCAACGCTCGCAGTTCATAACGTCTCCCTGGTTGGAACATGATAGAAAAACGTAAACACCCGCAACGAGCGGGAACAAGCGCGGAGGGAATCGAACCCTCAGCCTGCGGTTTTGAAACCGCCGCTCTACCGTTGAGCCACGCGCTCGCGACCGACACCACAGGCGGTGCAAGTCATCAACTAACAATCACGACATCTCGAAAGCGGTCGCAACCGCTTAGAGCGCTTCGCCGCAGAACGCCAGCGCCCGGTTGAACGGGTCGAGGTCGATCATCTCGGCCGCGCGGGCGCGGTTGCGAGCGTTGACCGGCACGCTCGCCCCGACCAGCAGGTCCGACTCGTCGAGCGCTTCGCCGTGGATCGACAGGGCGCGGTTGACCGCGTCGATGTCGATGCCGTGGGCGGACACGAGGCTGTCGTCTTCGACCGGACGGCTCATTTCGGCGATGTCGTCGTCGCTCAGCTCTTCACCGAACAGCCCCAGCACGCGGTTGATCGGGTGCAGGTCGCAGTCGTGGTCGAGCATCCCGACCGCCTGGGCGCGGCTGTCGCTCTCGACCGGACGGCTCATCTCGACGAGGTCGTCCGCCCCGAGTTCTTCGCCGAACAGCGCCAGCACGCGGTTGACCGGGTGCATGCGCATGAGCGACGCCACCCGGGCGCGGTTGCGCGCGTTGACCGGGATGTTTGCGCGGACGAGGTTGGCCGAGCCGACCGACTCACCGTGGATGGCGAGCGAGCGGTTGACGGCACCAATGTTGATGATGCGATTCTTCATGGTCTCTACTCCTGAAACGGGTTGAAAAAACACACCGAGCGCATCGACGCCCGGTCCAATCGGGATTGCTCCCCAGCCAAGCGCGATCCCCGCTTGACCAGCACCGGAATTTCACCGGCCCCACCGCAGGCGTGCGGATAGGGGATAACTAATTACTCGGGCTGTTCGTCCGGACCAGCAGCGGGATTGATGTACCCGCCCGGCGCCGCGTGGAGTTCCATCAAAATGCGTCGAAAGTCTTCCATATCAGCATTGTTCGGGTTGACGGAAAGGCTGATGAGAAGGTCCGTTTCTGCGCCAGAAACCGGTGGCAGAGGGCGGTCCGGAAGGGACCCGAGCCAAAAGTCTTCCGGGAAAATACGCCGAAACGGCAGCGAACAAGGCTGAGCGTCTTGGTTAATCGGGTCGTCGCCATAAGCGCGGGACGGTTCGGGCAGTTCGCGCAAAGGCGATGCCTGTGAATCAACTTCAAGCCAAGCCAGATCTGAATTGTTTTTCGACATGATTCGTTCCTAGAAACCAAGAAACTGAGAAACGCGAAATATCCGTCAAGCTTAAGCACTATCGGTGGTGGCGCGAGCTTAAGCGTTATTTTCGAGAAGCGTGAACAAACCCTGAGCACAGCAGTGCTGGAGATGAGATTTGTATTTGCTTCTCAGCGGGGTATTAGAGGAGATTTCCTTTGCAATGCATTAGGTGTGAATAAGAGATGTACCTTGAGACTAAATGCGTCTCATCTTCTCGATCAAGTTTTGATCTGTGTGCGAAACCCGGCAAAACGCCCTCTGGTCTTAGCTTCAAACCGTGCATGGGGGCGCCTTTTGGGTGTATCAAATCTAAACTGGCGCTCATCTTGCGCTTCGTATTTATCCCACAATCCAGTCCCAGTCTGGCATAGCGCGGGCACATCCTTTGATATTTCAAAAAAATCAAAGTATCAATTCTGCATGGATGTTCGTGGACACTGAAATGCCGAATTGCTTCGAAAACCACTTGATGATAATCGCGAGGAAGTTGAGGTTGATTAAACGGTCAGCTCGCGCGAGCCGGGTACCCTGGTGTCGGTGTGAACTGGATTGGGCAATGCTCAGCTCCGCCGATCACCGAGGGGGACGCCTCTTTCCATTCTTCTTTTTTCTGCCAACAAGCGCTACCTTCTATAGTAGCTTAACTTTAAGAAAAAACGGCGGCAAAGTCGGCTAAAAACCGCTCTGCCACCGCATTTTGGATTACCGCCGGGAAGGCTCTTCGCGCTGGCACCTCGGCGTCAGCATCCGGCAAAAGCAGCAGGTTTTTATAAAGGGCATATCTAGATTTCGAAAAACCGGACTTTTGTCATATCTAGATATGCCCCCCTGCGTTTGCCCGCTAGAAACTAAGAGACTGGAGCGGAGCTCCGCCTCCGAAAATCACGAGGCTGAAGGCTGAAGACTGAAAACCGCGAAGCAGGAGCGGAGCGATCCGCCCCTGCCTCGGTTTGAAACGTTATGCCGAAAGCGCAGTTACGCCTTCAGCCAGGCGCCGTACTGGGTCTTCAGACGACCCTGGTAGGAGCGCAGGTCTTGCTCGCTGATGGCATAGACAGCGAACGCGTGAGCGCCGCCACCCATCATCGGAACGGGCGACGCCACAACGATGGTCTCGACCACGTGACCGATATCGGAGATGTGGCGCAGCAGGTGGTTGACGAGTAGCAACTCGTCTTCCGAGAAGCGCCCTTCGTCGATCGCCTCGTTGAGCGACACCGGCGAGATGCCGTCCTTGCCTGCGAAGCGGCTGTAGTTGCGCAGACCGAATTGCACCACGGACGGTGCCATCTCGAACTGCTTGCGGATGCCGGCGGCGACGATCTTTTCGCCGTACCAGTAGGAGAACAGCATCGTCAGAACCGCGTAGCCAGCCGCGCATGCGACCAGCGTAGCCGGGGTGCTGAGGACGATGCCGAGAATGAAGCTGACGGCGGTGGCCACGATGGACGCCATCTTCACGGTCTTCGGACCGCTCTCACGAGCCAGTTCCGGGGCGAGGAAGCCCAGGAAGATGGCTTGGATGATGGCGATCGGAAAGAGCCAGTTGGGATCAGGGATCATGTTTGTTCCTCTATTGAGGGTTGAGTTTGACGGTGGCGCCTAGACCTCGGGTCGTGCCGCACAGTGCGGCGTTAGCGAAGCCAGGGCGCCAGCCGGGTTGAATCAAATGCAAGCGGGAGCGAACGCCGACTCGTCGGCGTCCGCAAGGTTCGTAAACATCGCGGCGCGGTATGGTGAGCACGCTGCGGCTAGAGCGCATTGACTCTGTCCGCGAAGTCGCAATCGGCGTTCTATCGAACGCACGCGGCCAGTTCACCTCTGACACAAACAGAAGTGTTCTTGCACGCGACCAATCGCGACCAGTCAGTGCTCCACTACTTCGCGCGCGAATCTTGCCTGGTAAGCACGTCTGCGCCGTCAGGCGTCAGCGCGTGCGATTCTTCGAGACAGTACGGCTGTACCAGAGTCCGCTGTCTTTGACGGTGCGCTTCAAAGTGGAGCGATCGACATGCGTGAGACCGAAGGTCTTCGCGAAGCCGAGCGGCCACTCGAGGTTGTCCATCAAACTCCACACGAAGTAACCGCGCACATCGACACCGGCCGCGGTGGCACGAGCGATGGCAGCGATATGGTCGTCGATGTACTTGATGCGGCCGCGATCGTGAACGCGACCCGCTTCTGTCACGACGTCGTCGAGCGCGGCGCCGTTTTCGGTGATGTACATGGGAGGAAGTTCGTACTCGCGATCGATGTCGATCAGCATCTTCGTGAATGCTGCCGGCACCATCTCCCAGCCCATCTGCGTGACAGGTGCCCCCGGCGTTTCAACAAACTCGCCCTTCGCGTTGGCACGGAAGCGCGTGTAATAGTTGATACCGAGGAAGTCGATGCTCTGTGCGATCAAGCTCATGTCGCCTGCCTTGACGGGGTTGCCGCCATCGGAGCGATCGAGCAGGTCCTGCACTTCGTCGGGGTAATACCCTTTGAACATGGCATCCATGTACCATGCATACGCCGTCGACCAGCGCGACTTCGCAGCCGCGACCGAAGCCGCGTCCGTGGGGTCAGCCGGATCGACCGGACAGAGGTTGAGCACGACACCACAATCGATACCACTGCGCGCGGCACGCATCGCCTGGAGCGAGAGCGCGTGACCGAGCATCAGATGGTGACCGACGCGGTGTCCGGAGCGCGGCAGGTTCATAGCCGGAGCCATGCCGTCGCCGATGTAGCCGGCGATGATCACCTCCGGCTCGTTGAGAGTTGCCCACTTCTTCACCCGGTCACCGAGCCGTTTCACCATCACCGCCGAGTAATCGGCAAAGCGCAGTGCAGTCTCGCGTCCGAACCAACCGAAATACTTCTGCTGGAGCGCCAGCGGAAGATCCCAGTGGTAGAGCGTGACGTACGGATCGATGCCGGCAGCGAGCAGCTCATCGACGAGTCGGTCGTAGAAGTCGAGACCGGCGGGATTGACCTTACCCTCCCCATTGGGGAAGATGCGCGGCCAGGCGATAGAGAACCGGTAGGCATCGAGGTTGAGGCTCTGCATGAGAGCAACATCCTCACCATACCGGTTGTAGTGATCGCAGGCCACATCAGCCAGGTCGAACGCCGGCGTGCGAGGCTTGCTGAGAAACGGCTCCCAGATCGACTGACCACGACCGTCTTGACGTGTCGCGCCTTCCACCTGATAGGCGGAAGTCGAGGCACCGAAAATGAATCCTTTGGGCAGATTGTAGCTCCGGGCGCGCGGAAGCCGCGGCGCCCTCTGCCCGAGAGTGTTGCTGTTCATAATGGTTGTCCTTTTAGCCTGTTAGTTGTTCAACCAACCGCCACGGAAACCGGCTTTCACAAGCCCGGCGCGCAGGTTTTGGTCTTTCCGCATCACCGACCAGATCAGGCCGGAGCGGTAATTTTCGAGCATCAAAACAACCGGACCCTGGTCGATGCCAATCCGGTCATGTCCAACCCAGCCGCTGTTGGTCAGCGGATCGAAGGTCGGATTGAAGGCGTCGAGAAAACCGCCGTCGTCCGAAAACAGCTCAGGCCGCTTCTTCAGCCAGTAGCGAATGGTCGGGATCGAAATCTCCGGCACATACGCCATGGACGAAACAGCCGCGGTCGGAGCGATCGTGCCGTCGTCGAAGCCGCTCGGGCAGCCTCGCTCCGAGTAGCCGCGAAATTCGCGGTCGATGCCCTGCACCTTGCGCTTGAAGTCGCCGGGACCATCGCACGCCGTCAGACCCCAGTCGAAGCCGCCGTATCCGACGAACTTCTTCGGGTTGTCCTGAGCATAGCGGTAGTGCACCAACGCCATGCGGCGCGAGTTCTCGAAGTAGTCGAAACCAGCCTTTTCTGCCACACCATCCTTGATACCACGGAAGTCGATCCATGAGTGCGGGTACTGGTAGCAGAAGAGGGGTTCGCCCGGCATCTTGATGTAATCGAGCTCGTACGAGCGAGCGACATTCGTGTCCGCCAGATACGCTTCCCAGGCGCCTTCCGGAGCAGGGTGCGTGGGCGAGCCGAGCGCCAGGATGTAGAGGAGCGGAGCTTCGCTGTAGCCCCGGTAGACGTGCTTGATCACCCCGTTCTCAGGAGTCCAGCCGTGCTGCACGAGCTTGTCGTCGCGAAACATCCAGTCCCATTCGACACGCTCGTAGAGCTTGGTGGCAAGCTCGCGAACGTGGGTCTCGCCTTCTCCCGCCCCGCTGAAATAGTTCCGAGCAAACAGCACACCTGCCATCAGCAGCGCCGTGTCGATGGTCGACAACTCGGAATTCCAGAAGCGCGGTGACGTGGCCCTGAGTCCGGTGTCCGGCTCGAGGAAGTGATAGAACCAGCCGTGGTAGCCGCTCGTACCCGAGGCGGCGTCTCCCTGAGGAGCGGCATAGAGAGTCTCCAGCACCTTCGTGGTGTAGACCAGTGCCTCCTTTCGAGTGACCCAACCGCGCTTGACCGCGCATGCGTATGCCGTCAGCGAGAAGCCGACTGCCGCGATGCTGGCGGGACTGGTCGGAGCGCTCCGATCCAGCACCAAGCCGGTCTTGGGGTCCTGGTTTTTGAGAAAATAATTGAAATGCGCCCTTTCCACTCGACCGAGAAGTCGAGCATGGGAACGCATGTTAATCGGCTGCTTCAAGACGGAATCGGCGCTCTTAGCTGCCGCCCCCCGCCGAGCACGCCCTGCGTGTGTCTTCTCGTTCATGGTAGTTTGTCCCTGTTTTGCTGCTGCGCCCAGTGCCAGACAGCCGTTAAGTTGCATGCCCAAGCAATTCGCGCCTGCCACCACGGCAAGCGCGAACGCCAGGATTCTGGTGCAATGATTACTTCTTCGACTCTTCTTCTTGCTGGTAAACATCCGCCGGGATCAAACGCCATCCGCCGCCCGGCATGAGCTCGAGCACCGTGTCGTGGTAGCCAATCAGGGTCTTGTGGTGAGCCACGGACACGATTGTAGCACCAGTCGCGGTGACGAAGTCATACATCTTCGCCTCGCTGTCGACGTCGAGCGAACTGGTCGCTTCGTCCAGCAAAACGAGTTTCGGCGAGGACAGCATCAGGCGCGCGAAAGCCACTCGCTGGCGTTCGCCGGGCGAGAGGATTTCCACCCAATGCTTGGTGGCGTCGAGACCGCCTGCGTTTTCCACCAGCTCACCCAGGTTTACCAGTTTGAGCACGGCGAGAATTCGCGAGTCGGCGATACCGGATTCGGTACCAACTTTCGGATAAGTAAACTGATCGCGCAGCGTACCGAGCGGCATGTACGATTCTTGCGGCAGAACCATCATGTCGTCCAGCGCCGGGCGCGCGATGGCCCCGGTTCCGGCGGTCCAGAGACCGGCGAATGCTCGAATCAGCGACGATTTGCCCACGCCACTCGGTCCCGCAATAATCAGCCTGGAACCTGGCTTCAGGTCGAAGCTCAGATTGCGGACCAACGTACGGGCACCATCGGGAGTGTTCAAAGTGACGCCGTCAACAGCCAGATTGGCTGCCTCTTTCGTAACGATCTGACCGACACCTTTTTCGCCCGTCTGCTTCTCGATATCTTCGAGGACACCGACGAAGTCCGACAGACGACTGGTGATGGCAGAGAGTCGGGCGAAGGTCTGATACTGTGCGATCACAACCGAGAGCGCGCCGATGACGCGCCCGAAGGAGCTGGCCGCCTGCACCATCATGCCGAGTTCGATCTCGCCTGCAAAGTACAGGGGTGCGGAGATCAACGCGGGCACGATGATAAGGCTGTAGTCATAGGTGACTTTGAACAGCGTCAGATTACGCTGCCAGCTCACAATCGAATTGAGGTTGCGCAGTAGCCTGGAGAGGCGCGCTTTGAGCCCCTTCCCTTCTCGAATTCCGGCATTGTACAAACCGATCGCCTCCGCGTTGTCACGCAGGTAGACGAGGTTGTAACGGAATTCCGCTTCCAGGCGCTGTTGCTCGTAGTGCAGTCCGACAAGCCGCTTGCCGAACACGAGCGTTGACACCGTTCCAATCGCCGAGTAGACGATTGCCACCACCAGCAGTGTCGGTGAAATCAGGTAGAGGATGGTGACGAATGCGCAGAACGCGAGGAAACTGTCCAACAGCGCCATACTGATGGTCAGAATCTCGGTACAGAAATAGCTGACGTCTTGCTGAATCCGTTCGTCCGGGTTGTCCACCAGATTGGCGGTCACCTTGACGAAATTTCGATTCGCCAGGTAACGGTCGAGAATGTGCGTGGTCAGCCACTCTCGCCAGGCCAATTCCAATTTGGACTTGACCCAGCCGAACGAACCGACGATGGGCACGCTGCCCGCCAACACCGCCGCGTACAGCCACAAGCTGTGCCAGTACGTCGATGAATCCTTGCCTTCGAGGGCGGTGAAAACCGCGCGCTCGGAGTAACTGATGCGGATGTTGATGAAGCTGATCGTCAGCAGCAAAGCCAGAAGAAACAACAGCCAGGCCCAACCTTTGGAGGGGCTTGACCAATAAGGCAGAACGACCCTTTTCAGGTCGTTCCATGCGCTTTTGGTTTTCATAATTCTGGGTCCCTTTGAATTATCGAGGTCAGAAACCCGGCCCCTTGCCTTGGGTTTCAAGGGACTGGCTGTTCCGGAGCCTTGCCACTGCTGGTGGTGCTGCCACCCGGCGAAGTTAGTTTCACTTTCGTGAAATTTCACTTCGCCGGGTGCATCGCCTATGCGGTCGCCTCACTAACGAGAGTGAGATGAGCCGGCAAGCTGAGCACTACTTCGCCGCGGCTATCGGGGATGAGTTTCCTCTTCCCGACCAGCACTTCCGAGAACCCATTGGGCAAAGCGAGTTTGACTACGCTCTGCACATTGCCAGTCACCGACAGGTTGATCCTGTTGACCTGCTTTGATCTTGTGGCAAGAGAGATCGTTCCGAATCGCGTGCGCAGCCGGGGAAGGTCGAAACCTCCCTCGATCCACGCTTTCGTGAGTCCGGCACCGACGACGAGCACACAGGCATCGCTCTCTTCCCGTTCGTATACGAACAGCGCCCGGACCGAGCGCAGGAAATCGGAGCCCACCCAGGTGTGCGGCGCGTCGCCGACAAACTTGGGATTGAACTCGTTTTTGAACACGACCTCCGCCCAGTGGCGGAAACCGCTAGGACGGCGGTGCGACATAAACCAGTCGAGCAGGGCATGGGCCCTCTCTCGCTGACCGAGTCGCACGAAGGCGCCGACAGAGCGCCATTCGTAGGGCGTGTAGGCCTCCCATTCGACAGCACCGTCTCGGCGCTCGACGAAGAACTGCCAGTACTTGTCGAAGGTCGCCTCCAGCTCGGAAGCCAGCGCGACTTGTTCACACACCGGATCGAGTGCCATCGTCGTGGACGTAGCATCGAAGTCGCCGCGGTCAGCAGCACCCGGGATGTAGTCGATGTCGTGGAACGCCATCGCCCGACGAATCGAGGCGAACAGGTCCGTCTTGAACGCGGCGCAGAGACGTTCCAGATGCTCGGCATCAGCGCTACCAAGCGCCGCCGCCAGATACGCTGCGTCCTTGTAGCCACGCAACGCCCACAGGTCATCCCAGTAGGAGTATGCGGGCTTGTCGGAATAGCCTTCGTGACTGATTGATTCCGGCATCAGTCCTCGCAGATGGAGTTTGTCGGGCGCATCGAACTCGGCTGTCAGCCTGGTCGCGCGCAGCGCTTCCATGTACTCGACAGCTTTGATGACACGCGGCAACATTTCGGATGCGAGTTCGGTGTCCCCGGTATAGCGGAGGTATTCCGCCACGAGGTAAATGAACTCGCCGGCGCTGTCATGTTCCGGGACAGCGTCAGAACCACGCGCATCGACACAGCAAGGGATCTTGCCGTTGTCGAATTGGAAGGGTGCGAACCAGCGAATGAAGGCCGCCACCTCGGTGGAATAGCCCCATTCCAGAAGCGCCGACGACGTCAGCGCCGAGTCGCGAATCCAGGTCCTGGCGTAACAGCGTGCGCCCGGCTGGAACGCCTGGCGCTTGCTGTTAGCGAAGATGTAGGCCACCTGTGCCTTGAGCGTGTCGGCGATTTCGGCGCCGATTGCTCCGGGCAGTTTGACTTTTACCCGAGCGAGCTTGCGACGCCAGTCAGCAAGACCGGCTGCGAAGCAGCGCTTCGGATCGCCTACTTGTTTGCGACTCTTCGCATCAGTTACCGCCAGATAGATTTCCTGCTCGGCGCCGGGCTCCACATCGATGAGGAAACCGAGCGCACCCGAGGCGAACCCATCGGCATGCTCCGCGTGCGTGGACGCGGGGAAGACGTTGTACTCGAGGTGAGCGCTGATGTCACCGCCATCGAGGGTGGTGGCACCAAACGGCGACGGCGAGGTGAAGGGAATCACAACTTTGTCGTCGTTGACCCGCACCGCGTCTTTATCCCAGCCGATGGTTCGGATGGGAGTGAATCCACCCGGCGCGTTCAGGAACTGCCAGGGCGGATTGACCTGGAATGGACGGATGGCAGCGAAGAGCTTGCCGGTGAGCCGCTCACGCGAGGTGTTCTTGATGCGGTAGCGCATGTACGTTACTCCGGAGCGAACCACGCTCGATGCACGGCGGTACTTCGCAACCGGTTTGTTGACGCGCTTCTTGCGAAGTTTCGGCTTCTCGGTCAGACCAACCACCGCTGACACCGTCAGCTCGCAGTTCTTGTAAACACGAGTCACCGAGGGAATCGGCAGACAACCGTCGGCGAGCGACTGCCGAAACTCGGCGTTGGCCCAGCCCAGGAAATCGTGACCGATTCTCAGGAAAGGCTCGATTGTGAAACCGAGCCGGTCGACTTCCAGCGACCCGTGTTCGCTGAAGAGCGCCTTGTGCTCTCCATGCGGCTCGCTCACCACCGTCCAGAACGTCTGCCGTCCGCTGAAGTAATCCGGATAACATCCCCGAGGGGCTTCGCTCGCCACCGCCGACCAGAGGTCGTTTGCGGTTTTCGAGAAGTCGATTGGTTTAAACTCCACGGAGCGAATTCCAAAACCGCTTCCGCGATTGGATTCGGTCAGAACGAGCTTGAGCTTTGATGCTTCGGTCTCGGGCAGGTAGATGAAGGTGCGGTGGTGCGGAGCCGCGTTGGTGGCATACACCTGTTTCCAGCCCAGACCCGAGTCATCGGGAATCAGCACTGCCAACTGATTGGCAGTATCGTTGTTGCGCCGGACGGGCTTCTCGACGGGCCGACCAGTGAGCCGGGCAGCGTCGTAGTTACTGCTCGTGCCCCAGTCGATGACGAGACCGCCGAGTTCTCGGGGACCGTCGAAGTGAAACACCAACTCTTGAGGAGCATCGCTGTCGCTGTGCCAGATGCTGTCGCTGTCACACTCGAGGAGCGTATGCGCGCTCTCCTGATTGGACGACGCAGCCACCGTAATTGGTGCTCCCTCAATCCCCTGCGACAACGGCAGTGAGCGTAGGGTCAGGTTGGCCAGGTCGATATTGCCACTGCCGCCGGCGCTCGCCGCCAGACAGAACTCCACCTGAGCAACCTGCGAGAACGGCTCGCGGCTTGGTCCCCAGGCATACCAGACATGCCGTTTCTTGGCGCGCATGGTTTTGAACTCAGCGGGAAGCGCATGATGCGCCCATCGGGCCCACCACACGTTATCACCGGACTGGTCGATGAACTTGAGCTCGAGGTTGTTGGGCAACCCTTCGCCTTTGACATCGAACGCGAAGGCGTAGTTCTCCGGAAGGCTGATGGGAAGCCGGCGTCTGATGCCGATGTAGCCCGATCCGGTGAACTCGTATTCGATTCGAATAAAACGCCGACCCCCGGTTTCGGAAGTCGAGACCCGAGCTTTCGCTCCGTCGGAAGTGGTTAACTCCCACAACGATGGGTCTGTGAGGTCGTCCAGAAGACGCTCCTCGTGAGCATTATCGAGTTTGTTCATGCTTACTCCACAGGTTTGTGTGGCTTGCGGTAGAGACCGCGCAAGATGACCGCGCAAAACTGACGTGCTAGCTCTCGTTGGCGTGAACCAACAAATTTCTTTCTGCAGTGATCAGGTATTGACTGCTTGTGGAGAGACTAGCGCGTTATGGTTTTGGGTAGACACCCGATCAAAACAGATCGCACCCGCGTGTAATCAAGGCCCGGGGGCTCTCTCAAGAATGGGCTTTATTTAATACTAAATAGAGTTGAGCTATGGAGTTTGTTTTCGTCTTGACTCAAGTTAGAAATGAGAAACTCGAACTGCGATTAGCTTATACTGTCAAGGCTGGCTCGCAGTGCCGTGCACGGCGTCCCGGTGGTCACCCATAGCGCCTTGAAATTTACTTGATATTTAAAATAGAACGATGATTGTTCAGAAGAAAAAGCTTTACTAGCGAGGCCAATGTTATCTAAAACCATGCGTCGCTTGACAACAAAACGCGCATTTTATGCTCATTACAGCGCGCTCACTTTTAGCTTTCACGACTTTTTCATCCAGATTTTTTCGAACAAATCGTTCCCAAATTTCTCGAATAAATCGCTCGCAAAAGCTAGAATTTAAAATTGCGAACTTTCATTCTCTCTTTTACAACAGCGATGAGACGCCCCTTCTCATCGCAGTTTGCCATATGCTTCGATCTGTTAAATCCTTCGACGAGACACCAGCGCGACTTGGCTTGATCGCCGGCAATGAAGGCTGTGTCTGAGTATTGGATGAGCGTTGACAACGTTTCCAGACCGTAGCGGCCGACCGATGCTTCGCATAATTTCAGAGCGCGTTCGTTTAAAACCAACGCTTTTTCAACTTTTCCCTTGTCTTTGTACGCGCCGGCAAGGTTGTTAAAAGTGCCTGCGACTCCTAGTTTCCAATCGCGTCCCACCAGATCAGCGGCGGCATTTGCGTGAGCTGCGGACTCATCCAGTTCGCCCAGAGCAACCTCGCTGTTTGCAAGCTGCATGTATGCATATCCAGCCGAAGGGTTCATAGCAGCAGGATATGAGTGGCTTTGCAAGAGCTTGACTGCTCGTTTATAGCTCTGTTTCGCTTTCGGTAGCATTTTATTGCCCAGGTAAACATCGCCCACTTCGACGTTGTACATGACCGCATTTCCCAAATCGATATTCTTGCCGACTTTGGCGACGCTCTGAAATCGCGCTGCCAAAGGCTCTCCCTGATCGAATTTTCGACGCATTATGAGGTTGTGCGCTCGACGACCGAGCAGATAGACCTCGTCCGGAAACGAGCCGGGATGCTTATCTGTAAAATCCAGCGCGCGAGCGTAAGCATCACCAGCCTCATCATATCTTCCGTTTACTTCCAGCGCGAGCGCCAATTGCATCAAGGCACTCACCATCAGAAGCGGGAATTGAGGCGGCTTCACATCGTAGATTTGAAGCGCTTCTTTCAACACGAGTATGGTGTCCTTAGTTCGTTTGAGTGCGTTGAGAGGTCCAGCCATGGCTATAAGTACTTCGGCGCGTTGACCCGAATTCGGAGCGCACAACTTTTCGGTTTGTTTGAGCAAGTCTAGAGCCGGCTGATACTGTCCACCACGCTCCAGCTTTTGTGCACTTGCGATCAGACGCACAACTTCTTCGCTCGTCTTTCCGACGTCACCAACACGCTTTTCGACCATCAGTTGTTTATCCGTGGACTGCGACTTCATCAATCGCCGCCAACTCTCGGTAGCCAAACCACCGTCGCGCAGCCACTGCTTGTCCATACACTCGATTTCGATGGCGCGCAGCAGTAGTCGTTTCGCTGTGACGAAATCGCCACTCTCCTGATAGTGACGAGCTAAAGCGGTGTAGCGCTTAATGATGTCATTGAGAATTATGCGTTTGTCGTCTGTCGAACCCGCCAGCTGCAACGGCAGTTGCTTCAGCTTAGCCAGCTTGGCCTGAGCTTCTTCGTACTGACGTTTGTCTTCTGCTTCTTGAGCGGCTTTGACGATAGCCTTTACTTGTTCATTGGAACCGTTTAACTGCGCGCATCCTGATGCGGCCAGCATCAGGAATAACGACATGATTAGGCATTGCTGCCTGCGCGATTTTTTGATTCGATCCAGCAATTGCAACTTCGAATTTGCGAGTTTAGTAAACGATTGAAATACCGATTATCCCACAATCGACAGCGTCGTGAACATTGCGAATGTAGAGCGTGTTTACTGGTTTCTATAGTATGCACCGTCTATGGTATCAGGGGCGAAAGCAACGATCGTAAAACGACCGCGCTTTCGCCCGAGATATCAGATAAGCAAAGCTACTCCGAGCCTCACTTACCGCCGAGCCGCAGGGGGACGATCTTACGACGGACGAGCCTGACCTCGACGCCGCCGTAATTCATCTTCATGCTCCCTTCCTTGCTGGTGCGAACCAGCTGAGAAGTGAGGATGAAATCGGAACCGACCGCTTCGCTGCACGAGATGCACAGCTCGGTCTCCGGAAGCGCCCTGAGACGCGCTTCCGGTATGGGATTCTCACAACGAATGCAATCCATAATCAGCCTCCTGCTGGTTGGTTGTTGGATGGGGGCGCACCGCGGACGGTGGCCGTCGCCGCCAGGCTTTCGCCGTGCGGCGCTCGTTTGTTCTGTCCGCGTGCAGCGAGGACCTGAGAGGTCCACGCTGGTGACGCGAACAGGCGACGACGCGCTAGTCTTTCGGCTTGCGCGTTTTCTTTTCCTGCGCCTCACGCCGCTTCCAGCTTCGACCGAAGGTCTCGTTGGCAGTACGGACGGGCGACGGCAGAATGGTGAGCGTCGTGCCGCGGTGCGTCTCGTAGACGTGGTCCTCGATGCCGTTGCCGGCCTTGAGCCATTTGTCGTAGAGATTGCGGGCGGCAAGCAGATACTTGTCGACCGGCACACCGACGGCACGAGGCAACACCTCGGGCACGCAGGACTCGATGACCAGACGGTCTTCTTCGAGGATGCGTTCGCCGAGGTTTTTCAACTTCGTATCGGCGACCGCGTTCTGGTCGAAGTTGCGGCACCCGAACATGCGGATGAGCACTTCGTTCTCGTCGATCGGCGTGAACGTGAACAGGGTCACGTCCGTGTACTTGCCAATCGTGAAATCGTTGACCACGAGCGTCGGCACGTGGTACCGGCAGCGCACGGTGACGTCCGGGTTGACGCCCAATTCCGGTACCGGTGGGAAGAACCAGTTGTCCGGATTGAGCTTGACCTTGACGGTGCACTCGACCTCGTACTCGCCGCGCTTGACCTTGTAGTCGTCGCGGAAGGGATGATCGCCGTTGCCGAAGGTGCCGGCATGCAGGTACGAGAAGTGCGTGAAGTCGATCAGGTTCTCCAGCATCGGACGCACGGAGCCGCGCCACGTCAGGTCGTGGTACAGACTCCGGAATTCCGGCTTGTCGAACTCAGGGACTTCGACGATGGGCGGTCGCTTGTCCTCGGGCATGTCACCCATGAAGATCCACAGCAGACCGTACTTCTCGACGATGGGATAAGAATCCACCATCAAAGTCGACGGGATCTTGCCCGGCGCGACGATCGACGGAACCTCGGCGCACTTGCCGTCGGAGCCGAAGCCGAAGTGATGGTAGGGGCAAACGAGGTTGCCGTTCTTCACGCATCCGAGCGACAGCGACGCTCCCATGTGCGGGCAGACATCGTTGACGGCGGTGTAGGCGCCTTTCGCGTCGATGAAGAGCGCCAGGTTTTGCCCGAGCACTCTCTTCTTCAACGGCTGCGTTTCCACCGTGAGTTCGCAAGCGCGAGCCACGACATACCAGGAATTTTTCAACCAGTCTTTCATAGCGAATATTCTCCATTTCTTGGTCCAGCACCATCTGCGGTGCTGGACTCACAGAGATTTACTTGCGTTCACTTCCTACTCGAACATCAGGATGGCAGCCATGAGCCCCACCCCGAGCAACGAGACCAGGAAATATTGAAATCCGCCACTTTCCTCAGCGCTCTTCCGCACGTGCGGAATCAGGATGCAAGTGGCGATGTAGAGCAGCGCGCCCGCGGCGACGCCGGTTCCGATGAAGACGAACGAAGCGACCATACTGCCGATTGCGAAGGCAGCACCGATGCCGATCAGGCTCAGCAGAGCGCTGAGCAGGTTGGTGACGATGGCCTTGCGCATCGAGAAGCCGGCGTGACGCATGACTGCGTAGTCGCCCAGTTCGAGCGGGATCTCGTGAATGAAGATCGAGAGAGTGGCGGCGATGCCGGCGGGCACGCTCAGCATGAATGCTGTTCCAATCACGATCCCATCCAGAAAGTTCTCGATGCCGTCGCCGAATGCCGCGAGGTAACCTTCCGGTTTCTCGCCGTTTTTGGCGATGCGACCACGGATGACGACATCGACACCGTAGAATCCGATGAAACCGGCCATCATCAAGAACGCAGTCCAGAGACCGGTGTGATTATGGCCGTGACCCTCGGGTCCGAGCAGCGGCTTGACCGCGTCGTGCTCGTGTTCGTCAGCGTCTTCGTGATCGTGCTTATCCCCAGCCGGAAGAACGTCATGGTCATGCCCGGCTCCGTGCGCAGTGGCACCACCATGAACGTGAACATGAGCTGCGCCGCGCGACCACTCTTGTTCGAGCGTGATCGAATGCGGCATCAGATGCAGGACGGCATTGCCGAACATGGCACCGGCGGCGAGCGCCAGCAGCATGTGCGACACGCGCGCGTGCAGGTCTTTACCCGTGAAAAAGGTAACCAGACCAATCAAAGAAACAGCGCTGACAGCGACACCCGCCAGCAATGCGTAAATAAGAGCCATAGGAGTTCCCCTTTGGTTCGAGGTTATAAAGACATTCGGCGCTCCAAGGCACGGACGAACCGTCCCAGCAGACCAATCGTGAGTCGAAACTGCACGGTAGGCACAACCGCAGGGCTGGTAGCCGAGGGTTTAATCGCAGAGGTGTCGAATGGGTTTCGGGAGTCGAAGAATTCTCACTGGAATTCAAGAGCGTTAAAGGTGCTTAGAAACTAATGCGTGCTCTGTAATAGAAGCAAGTGAACGATGATGTAAAGAAGTTCATGATGCTATAGTCTGAAAACCACTACCAGTATTGGTTTTCAACGCGAAGCCGCCAGCAAATGGCGACTTCATGACATTCATATCGGCGGATGATAATGAAAGTCATTATCATTTTCAATCTAGCGAACATCGCGCTAAGAGCGACTCATTACAGCGCTCTCATTTACACATCGAGGGAAAAATGAGCACAACCGGTCTCAAATCGGACTTCATTCAGGGCTGGAGACAATGGTCGGATTTACATCATCCGGAGGGCTTTGAAGCCTCTCTAGTGAGCGAATTATTGGCCGAGGAGTCCGGGTTAAAGGGACCGTCCGAAACTGTGTTCAAAACGAAAAACCTCCTGGAAATCGGCTGCGGTGACGGCAGAGTGCTCCGCGCCTTCGCGCCGCTCTGTAAAAGCGCAGTAGGCGTTGACGTTAACGCGATGCTCGTAGAATTTCTGCAGGCAGAACTGGCTGAGGCACTCACTGAGATGGCTGCCAGCGACGCGACGACCTCCACATTGAACGTTTCTGTCGATGAGATGAGCGCTACCGATTTGCAATTCAAAGACGAAAGTTTTGACCTGGTGGTATTCGCCTGGTCACTGCATCAAATCAAAGACAAAGAATTGGCTTTAAACGAAGCGAAACGAGTTTTAGTGCCCGGTGGACACATCGTGGTATTCGGACTCGTGCCGGATGGCGAGTACGAGAACACTGTACAGGAACTCGGCTTAGATCCCGGCCCACAAGTCGATCCTGTCGAGTCGTATGAAGAACCGCTACGGAAGGTCTTCGGCAAGATCGGTGCATCTCGACGAATCGGCCGAGAGTTAGATGCAAAACGATTTGGTTTTCGGTTTGCATCAGGCGAAGAAGCCCTCTCCGCCTGGAATTGGGCACTAACAAACTGGCATGAACATAAGCCAACCGAAAAAGACATCGCTCTTCTGGAAAACCGCATCCGCCGAAACATGCAAGGCGACGAGGTCTTCATGAACATCTGCGGCAAAGCATATCTCTGCACAAAGTAAACATCAACCAGGATGCCTTGTATAAATGGCTTGTAAGAGCGCTTTGTGGGGCGCTTTGTACGCGCCCATGTGCACTGCAAATCCTCGGGGATCTAGCCATTGGCGCGTGAACGGGCGGACCATCGGCGGGCGTCACGAGCGACGTCGCGGATGTAGCCTTCGGTGTCGTTTTCAAACGGCGGGGCGTAACGGTGCAGAACCGGTCCTAGAGTTGTTCTGCCGTCACCGAAATATTTTTCTCCGCTTACGAGCTTAAACCAATCACGGGCACCGTCGGCAAATGAGTCGTATCCACGGAAGCCGGGGCCGCCTTTGATGTTACCGAAGCTATTCGTGCTAGCGGCTTTTCCGAACTTGCCGAAGGTGGATTCGGCTTTAAAAAAACCGAGCGCGATCGCCGGATCCATTCCGAATTCAACTCCAAGCTTGTAGAGGTGCTGACCGAAAGTCAGCTCCTTACCGGTTTCCTTGTCGATGATTTTCTCTTTGGCCGCCGGAGAATTATTCTCTGCAAGCACGCGATCGATTTGCGCAGCACTGATAGTAGGCTCGCCTTTCAGGCTCATCTTGTCGGGACTTCCGCCTTGCGGATGAGCAATAGCAGGCATACCTTCTTGAACCTTCTCTTGATTGCGGTACTCCTGATGCGAGGTTCCATCGCCGCGATGACGTCCGCGATGTCGCGGCTCGCGGTCTCGATGGTGGCGATGTTCTCTTTCGCGTCGCTCTTCGCGCGCATGGTGTCCTTCTTTCGGGTATTTCGAATAATCAGTCGGCGCGCGATTATATTCGTCATTCGTCATGCGAATAGGTTCATCCGGCTTGGCTGAACTCCGGTCTCCATCACTTCCACGCTTCGTGGTAGACCTCGTCCGCTGGCCGTCACCATCAGGTTGTTTTTCGGTTTCACGACGAGTATTTCGATGACTTTCGCCATCACGGTGACCTTCCGACTCGCGGCGAGCTTCTCGGTCGCGGCGTGATACACGATCCGGTTGTCCGTCTCTTTCATTCTTTCGAACAAGGTTTTCCGTCACGGAAGAGCCTTTGTATGACCCAGGGAAACTCCAGTGATGCTCGTCACCAGCTATGGTGCCACGACTATCGCCCTGTTTAAACCCGACAGCCAGCAAAGCGCGCCTCACGTCTTTATCTTCGTGATTGGCGATGTCCATGGCTCGCCCGCGCACATGGTTCGATTTGGTCGGAGCACCCGCGGCAAAAGTGGTTCCACCCTTGCTTCTCTGATAGATCTCGGTTTGCGTATCGATCGTTCTACCCGCGCTGTTTTTAGATTCGAGAACAACCTTCTTGCCGAGCGGCTCCAAGATCTTGTTGGCATCAGCAAGCGCCCTTGCGGCATCACCGGACAACCAGTAGGGCTTAGTCTCACCCTTACGATTACTGGTGCTGGTTACAGTCCCTTCTTGTCCGATATACAAGGCGTCGGGAACCTGCTTCAAAATAGCAGGATCGGTGACTCTATCGAGCATCTTCGGCGGACCACCAGTTTCCTTAGCAACTTCCGGCAGTCGATCATCAGGTGCTTTTACTTCCGGAATTTTTACTTCCGGTGTTTTTTCTTCCGGAACTTTCACTTCAGGCGCTTTCACTTCAGGTGTTTTTACTTCCGGAACTTTCACTTCAGGCGCTTTCACTTCCGGTGTTTTTACTTCCGGAACTTTCACTTCAGGCGCTTTCACTTCCGGTGTTTTTACTTCCGGTGCTTTTACTTCCGGAACTTTCACTTCCGGTGCTTTCACTTCCGGCGTTCTTACTTCCGGTTTTAACTTGGCGTCATCGCCAGGAATTTTTTCCGGCGGTTTTACTTTAGCCGTTGTTTCTCCGGTAGAATCTTCCTTCACGAGCCGCTCCCGCTCTTTCTCGACACGCTGGTCGATTTCCTTGGCGGAATACATTTTTGGCTTATCGCCTTTTTTAAAATAGTCAGTTCCTGACTCTTCAAAATGTCGATTTGAAATTCTCCGCGCCTCTGTAACCATCTGTTCATGCGACATATTAATTTGCCCGCTCTTTTGCATTTGTCGCAATGAGTGAAAGGGTCCCTTGCCACTCTTAATTGCCGGCAATTCGAAATTGCTGTCTTCAAGCCCTTTTCGGAATTTATCCAGTGCTTCGTTCCGCTTAACGGACTTTGGATCTTCCGCGGACACACCCTTGTCGTCACCGCTGGCTTTAGGCGACCCATCGTCGGCTTTACGGTCTGCACCCAGCTTTCCATCCCCGTTTTTAGCAGACACTACATTGGGATCGAGTGCATTCGTTTTGTCATCAACTTTGGTTGAGTCACTTGCAATTGGCGGCACCGGCGAGATCGCTCGGTTATCGCTCGTGTTAACCGCCTTCGGCGCAGCCGGTACATCCCCAGCCACCTCTTTTCCTCCAGCCTGGCTGAGCGTCCTTGGCTTCCCGTCTTTGTCGAAGCTCTCGGTCGTACTGACGCCACCACTGGTAGTGCGCGTCTCCACACGAGAACCATCGGCATTGGTGCGAATAAACTCACGTGACTTATCGGCGTTTACCACAAGCCTTTCTTGACTGTTGTCAGAAAACCCACGCACCAATTCTTTACTCGACCGACTGAAAGACAATTTCTCCGAAATCAGCCCATCTTCGCGACCCTCGAACTGTTTCGAAACTATATCTTTGTCTCCCTGACGCGATCGCGTCGCACTGCGCAACCCATCAGCTCTTTCATCAGGATCGTAGACAAATTTCGCTCCACCATCAGGCATGCCGCTCTGATTTCTCAGTCCGTGTTCGGCTTCTGGAATGTTCATTTGTTTATGATCGAACTCACCGCGAAACGAGCGCCGAAGCGATCTCTCATCATCGGACATAAAACGTCCGTCTGAAATTTGATTGCTTTTGTTGAATTCCGGGCTGCCGTTTTGTGAATCGGAAACCCCTCTGGAAACGTCGTTGTTAAGCGCGTTTCTCGACTCCGGCGAGTTGGCGGAATTCCTCAGCGCGTCGGAAGTTCTGCTCGAATCATAAGCAGTGGGTGAATGACGTGAAGGTGTAAGTTCAGCAGGGTACTCAATCGAAGGCGCAGCGGCACGCTCTGGCGCCGCAGAAGGTTGATCTTTCATAAAGGCTGGCCATCCAATGCTGCGTGAGCAATTGCTCCCGCGGCGTCGATTTGGGGGGTGGTAACGGATTGACTGCATTGCTAACATACTGATTCGACATCAGCATTGCGTGACAACCGCCCGCAAACCGAGACAAACAATGAATTTCAAGAAAATAGATGTTCACACGCACATACTTCCCAAGAATCTTCCTGCATGGAAGGATAAGTTCGGCTACGGCGGATTCATTACGCTAGATCATCACGCCCCTTGCAAAGCAAAAATGCTTCGCGATGACGGAAAATTTTTTCGCGAGATCGAAAGCAACTGCTGGGATCCTGCACAACGAGCAAAAGAATGTGATCAGTTTGATGTTGGAATACAAGTACTGACCACTGTGCCAGTTATGTTCAGTTACTGGGCACAGCCACAGCACGCCCTGGATATAGCTAAGTATTTAAACGATGATCTCGCCGCCAGCGTTCAGTCACAACCAGATCGCTTTGTCGGACTGGGCACGCTGCCACTGCAGGACCCGGACTTATCGGTGAAAGAACTCGAACGATGCATGAAGGATCTAAACTTTAGAGGCATTCAAATCGGATCTCATGTCAATGATTGGAACCTCAACGAACCAGCTCTCTATCCAGTTTTCGAAGCTGCCGCGGAATTGGGCGCAGCAATATTCGTTCATCCATGGGACATGATGGGCGAAGCCAGCATGCAAAAATATTGGCTGCCATGGCTAGTCGGAATGCCTGCAGAGACGACGCGCGCGATCTGTTCACTAATCTTCGGAGGAGTATTAGAACGTCTTCCCAATCTTCGCGTTGCCTTCGCCCATGGTGGCGGTTCCTTTCCATCAACAGTTGGTCGAATTCAGCATGGATTCGAGGCACGACCGGACCTCTGCGCAGTAGACAATGACAAAGGACCAATGGAGTACCTCGGACGATTCTACGTCGATTCACTGACACACTCACCTGACGTTTTACTGCACGTGATGAAGCTCATTGGCGACAATCGCATAATGCTCGGAACCGATTATCCGTTTCCGCTAGGTGAATTGGAACCTGGAAAAATGATCGAGTCGATGAACGAATTGAGCGCAGCATCAAAACAAAAGATGCTTCGCGACAACGCTCTGGAATGGCTTGGAATTAACGTCACAAACCACGCTCTGCAAATCTAGTCTGTGCTATTCCGACAACATAATGGCGCCGAAAACCGGTCAGAGTAGCGTCCGGAAAATGCGGTGTATACTGTTGTTATGAACCCACGAGACTGTTTTTTCACTCAATAATTTTGCTGCGTAAACGCCCTTCTACAGCGTTGTTTGGAAATGACTTCCGAGAACTCGCCCAACCACGAAGCAATCAATAATCCTCCGTCAGGGGAACCTGCAAATGGTTCCGGAGGCAAGAACAATGCGGAGAAAAAGGGCTTATTATCAGCAACCTCTAAACATGCTGAAATCGGCTTGGTAGCGGCAAGTACAAGCCCGAAGTTTTTTACCAAGAAAAAAGCAAGTCAAACGAACCCCTCGCTACCGGCATCCGTGAAAATCACGGCCTTGCCACTAGAGACAGTCGATCTCCACCCTGGTGACGTACTGTTCGAAGACTATGTTGTATCGGGCAAGGTGGGCTCCGGACGCGCGTCGATCATATACCGAGTCAGTCAAAAATCAACAGGACAAATTTACGCCTGCAAGACGACGAAGCACCAGGAAGTCTTTGTTCAGCACGCTTTCCTTAAAGCGGCTAAGACGATCATGGATCTCAAACACGAGAACTTGCCTGATTCGATTGCACTCATGGAGTCCCCTCTCGGCCGCCCCTTCTACTTTCTGGAATTCATCGACGGCGTCACGCTCGTCGAACTGGTTGACTCAACCGGTCCTCTCGAAGACATAGATGAGATCGCAGAAATCGTGCTGCAAGTTTGTGATTCGCTAATTTACGCACACGATCACAAGATTGCCCATGGAGACTTGACCGCCAATAACGTCATGCTATTGGACACCGAAGAAGAAATTCAAGTGAAAGTTCTCGACTTCGGTTTTGCCAATGTTCTCGATGAAATAGACAAAGCTGAAGGAAGATTGGCAGCAGATTCAAAAGCGCACGAAGAGCGCCCCTTCGAAGACCAAATCCAAGAAGACATCATGATGCTTGCTCAAGTCGTGATTGGAATAGTCACTGGCACAGCCATTCCTGAAATACCCCCGACCGCACCAGTGAATCTAAAAACAACCTATGACGAAGAACCAAACTTCCCATACGGCGCGCTGGAGGCATTGTTGAACAAAGCCCTCGCTCCCGAACTGAGCTGGCGATTTCACTCAGTCGGCGAGTTCAAAACCGCTTTTGAGAACTGGTACGACAAGGCTTCAGCTGAAGAAGAGGAAGCAGAAAGACAACAACAACTGGAGCAATCGCAACTGGGCCAGACCGCCGCCGATCTCGCGACCGAAGTCGCTCCCAAAGCAGCCCGCCGCAGTCCGCGGCAAACATCGGTTCGGCTGCAGGTGCTCGAGCTTGCCCACCTGAGACGCAATCAGGTCGCCACGGAAGATAGCCTTGCTCTTGTTCTCACCGGTGTGTTCACCACGCAAGGGGCAGCGCGCCAGTCACCGGTCAAAACAATTGCCACGCTCACAGCTAAAATCGTGACCGCGACAATTGTCGGAATTTTGTCTTTGACATTCTTGATCTTGAACTGGGACAAACTCGGCGACGCGTGGAACACGGCTTCGACACAACTCAGCCTGGCATTGCCTGGAAAGCACAACGAAGAAATTCGACGTAGACTGGCTGAGCAAGAAGAAGAAAAGGCTCTCGCCGAGCTTCACGAAAAGAGGATTGCGGACAAGGCCGCAGCAGAAGGCAACCTGACCGCGTCAAAAACCTCCGCGACGAAAGGTGCGAGTCCTACACCTTTGCCTCCGGAACAGAAACGATTCCGTTACGAAGAACATCCATTGTACAAAAACTGGACCCTCCGAGATGTCGGTGCAAAGCGACGCTTGTCAAAATCCCGACAATAACGCCGCAACACAAGGACAAAGTTATTGCGCGTCGCGCGTCACTCTTCGCACTTTGGAATCACGGATCGGAACTTGCGGAGAGTCGCCTGTAATCTCAATTGGCGCAGAGGCATGCTCTTCGCTCCGCCGCTGTGCAAACGGATTGTTGGCTTCGTCGTAAGCTGGTGATTTCGGAAGCTCCGCAGCCGGCTTGTCGTCCGCGAGATTTTCATCGACTGGCTTTTCCTCAACAACAGCCTCTTTCGGCTTCACAGGCGCTAGTACACTGCTTACATATCTCGAGGCTTCTAAAAATGCATCTCCGATGAAGGTGTATTGTTTATGAATGATAACCAAACTCAATCCGGACGTTAATGCTATCGCTACAACGAGGAAGGAAGCCAGTTTCAAGAGGGCAATTTTCTGTTGGGCGGTTGGAACTTTAGGCGTCGAAGCCTTGGCTCCCGGAGTAGCCGGAATATGTTTTCGAACACCGACTTCCTGCAACACTTTCGTTTTATCGTCGCGCACGCTAGAAGTCACGGCTTTAGCCATTTTTACAGGCGCATTGCCCTCGCCTGCATTAGCCGATTGAATCCAAAACGTAATCGCTTTTCCAAACTCAGCCACAGATTGAAAACGGTCTTCTATCTTGGTGCTTAGCGCTCTAAAAATAATCTGGTTGAGCTGGTGCACTCCCGGAAGATCGGGACGCATTTCATAAATCGGCTGAGGCCACACATCCGGATTGCAGTGCGACGACATAATTTCCAGCATTTTGGTGCTTCGATATGGAAGCTCTCCGGTGATTAATTGATAGCTCAAAATTCCTAGAGAATAAACATCAGATGCCGGAGTAATCTCGAGCCCCATGCACTGCTCGGGGCTCATGTAGAGCGGAGATCCGAGAGCCTGTCCCTCGCTGGTAAGTTTCTGCAAATCATCCTGCAATTTAGCAATGCCGAAATCCAAAACCTTTGCCGTAATCTCCGACCATTCATTTACCATCATCACGATATTGGCTGGTTTCAAGTCCCTGTGGATAATCCGGAGTTGGTGCGCGTGTTCGAGCGCATCGCAAACTTGAGAAAGTATGGCCGCAATGTCTTCCGCTTTCTCTACGCGCCCCTGGCTTCTGATCAGGGAATCCAGAGTAATGCCTTCGACGAATTCCATTACCAGATAGGTGTGGTGCGAATCTGTCCTGATGCAATCAAGCGCTTCGACGATGTTCTTATGCTTGAGTTTTGCCAGCGTTTGCACTTCTCGATAGAAGCGTTCCATGATCGCAGGATCTCTTTCGCGCAGCGTTTTAACAGCCACGATGCGATCGGTCTTAAGGTGTCTGGCTTTATAGACGATCGCCATGCCACCAGCGCCCAGCCGATCGAGGACCAGATAATCCTCGGTAAGATGCTGACCGATGAGAGGGTCCTGCTTTTTACCGTCCGCTGGCTGAGCGGGAGGTTGTTCACGATTCACGTTGGAATCGTGTTGATTGTCCGCAGGGTTGTGATTCGAATCTGACATTAGCTCTTGTAAGCACTCCACTCACTTATCTTACACTCGCACAAAAATAAACGAATGGACCGATAAGCAAAAATTCCTCCAAATGACTCGAATTTCGGGTAGGAAGTAATTGGGTCAAAAGCACGAGCAGCGGGACATTTGTGAAAGGCGATTTCCCCAGCAAAGAAACACTGACGATGATAATCGGTTTGCCACTGGTCATCGCGTTGGTTGCCGTTGCGCCTTCCTACTTCAAGTCTTCACCAATTGAGGTCACCAAGTCCGCTTCGACGGTAGAAAAGAAAGTTTTCGATAAAAAATTTCCTCCGAAAGAGGCGCTGAAAGAGGAGTCGACCACGGTTTACGAATATAAATGTGATGGTGACGTTGACTACGAAGTCGTTGATGAGAACAAGGTTTCAAGAAACAAATCCCAGGTTCAGATCAAGATTACTCGGGCTCGCGCGACGTTGAAGTTGCCGATAACTGTTTGGTTGTCGCAAACAATTCCCAATCGTCGTGCGGATTTTGAGGATGGGCACGTAAAAGTCTTGCAGAGAATTTTTGTCGACGCTCACGAAGCCGCAAATGCTGCTTGCCGTCGAGTTATCGGTCGGACATTCTTCGGCGAGGGTGACGATTTGGAAGTTGCAAAAAAGAATGCCGTTGAAATCGCAAAACAGGAAATTAAATCAGAGTACTTACAAGCTGTTGATACCAAGGCGAAAGATGTTCTGGTCATCTACGACTTTTATGCGCCTACATGGCGACAATCGGCAGATATTCTTGTGGACAAAGCATTGCAAGAGTACGAAGTTGGCAAACCTCGCAAACTCTCGCGCCTGAAGACTGATTCACGAGAGACTGCGAATCCTACCGCAGGCGGCACGTCCCAAGAATCGGCGGCTGTGAAAAAAGAATAGGGATTGTTTACCAGTAAAGAGAGAGCACTGAGTTGCAATCTGACGAACCTACTTTCGAAAAAACAGATACAGCCTTGAAGGGTCCCTCTGAGAGCGCCTTTCAGCGGGCAATCATCAGCGTTTTTATTCTCTTCTACATCACAGTCGTCATACTCTGGGTATGTCCCTGGTCTCGAACAAAGAACGCATTGATCGAACCGTTGACACCGCACATCTACTACACGGGCGTATGGCAGGGATTCGCCGTATTCGCACCAGATCCTCGAAAAAGCAACTATCGTATTTTCGCAGACATCAAATACGACGATGGCAGTCAGAAGAGATGGAATTATCCGGCAATGGAAAAGCTCGGATTATTCGAGCGTTTCTGCAAGGAACACTATCGCAAATACGGCAACGATTGCCTTAATTTCAACGAACTTCTCTGGCCGGATTTCGCCAGATACGTTGCAAGACTGAACAACGAGAAGACAAAACATCCAGTCACGATTGCATTGATTAGAACATCCGCAGACATCCCGCCCATTGAGGAAGGGCTGGGCAAGCCTAATCCCGAGCAGACAAAAGTTTATCAATTTTTTCTCTATCGAGTTTTGCCCGAGGATCTGAGATGAGCTTTCAGGAAATTCGCGAGTTGTGGTATCGGATTTGGTTCAAGCCACAATCGCCTGCGTCGATTTGTTTATTTCGAATCCTGCTCGGATTGATAGTAATCCTTTCAATCCTGCTCTGGCTGCCAGATTTGTACACATGGTTCGGATACGACGGAATAGTTTCGATCGAAACGATGGAGCAATTTCAAGCGTCGAATCGGTTCTCGATTTTGTTTTGGTTGCCGCCGGATAACCGCTGGGTCACCCTTTTATACTGGCTGATGTTTGCCGCGAGCTTGACCTTCACCCTCGGCTTTCGCGCCAATTTGAGCGCGATAATCCTGTTTTTATGCGTGACGTCGTTCCACCATCGCAATCTGCTTATCTTTCACAGCGGCGATACGCTGATTCGCGTTTGCCTTTTCCTTTTAATGTTCGGACCGATCGGAAAAATGTATTCCGTCGACAGCTGGCTCAGAAAGCGGTCTGGCAAAGAACCTACAGAGAACGTGGACTGCAGTCCCTGGACTCAAAACTTACTGCGTTTTCAAATCGCTATCGTTTATGCGCAATCCACGCTCGCAAAAATGGACGGGGAGACCTGGTGGAACGGCACGGCAGTGTACTATGCCAGCCGGATGGAAGACTTTTACAAATTTCCGGTGCCGGTAATCTTCGATCATGTTTTAGGATTTCAACTGGCAACATGGGCAACTCTGGCTATCGAGTTGTCGCTCTGGACGCTGATTTGGGTGAAAGAACTGCGATACTATGTACTCGCGGCCGGAATTTTGCTCCACCTCGGAATTGATTGGACTATGAATCTACCGGTTTTCGAAAACCTGATGATTGCCACCTATTCGTTGTTCTTACGACCCGAAGATGTTGAGCGCTTCGTCAACACTATGGTGCAGTTGTTTCGCCGATGTATCCGACGTCAAACGTGAGAGTCAGGTTGGTGACATCGACTTGCCGCCTGAACCTGATATCAACTGCGGTACCACTGGTTTGATAAAACGGTCTGGTAGTAGACGAAGTTGTAGGCATGGCGGTCACCACTGGCGATGCTGGAACCATGAGTTCGCCCGTGTCCGTCTGTGGAGTAATCAGCGGAGGATAACCATGTCCAGTTCCTCCAGGAGCACCACCGGTAGGACCACCAGTTCCAGGTCCGGAAGAACCGGTGGATGTCGGTCCGGTTGGACCACCAGTCGGGCCGCCCGGTCCGCTCGAGGTTGGTCCTGTCGGACCACTTGGACCGGTAGGACCTCCGGGCCCGCTCGGTCCACCAGGACCGCCGCCGCCGCAGGAATTCGCGCTAAGGAAGACCATCGACGAAATCGAAATCAGAAACAGCCGGAATGGTTGAGATTTAACAGGAGAGAATTTCATTAGTAGCCTCCCTGTTTTTGAAACAGCATTGTAGTCTTAGTAGGGCCGGTATGCTTTTTCTGCACCACGAGCGGCTTTGCAAGTGGCTCGCCACCATGCTTGCCACCACGAATACTGCCCGGGTTTCTCACTTCATCGCGAATGTACACGTCCCATTTTTTCATCAACTGAATACTCTTGGGACCGCCAGGCATCGGCACGTTGTACGATTGAACAGCGACGCTGCTGTTAGGAATTGCCAGCATTGTTTCAGCGTACATTTGCTCGTTGCTGGAGACATAAAGCGGATACGGAGTCAGCAAGCGACTCTGATAGGTGACGATGCCATCGGCATCGAATTTGTAGATGTGAATGATTCCTGCAGGCACCACGCCGATGTTCTGATATGGTCCGCCTTGAACAACAGGAGCGACCCACGAAGCAGTCGCAGGATTGGGAGCATCGAGCGGTTCATTTTGCATATCGAGAATAGAATCGATGTCAGCCTTGGTTCCAGCCCTGCGAATCCAATCGTGCATCCCGGCGAGCCAGGCGTTCGACGTAGTCAGCGCAGAAGCGACAGGCCAGCTCGTAGGCGTCATGTGCGCACCCGGATCGGTTGGATAATCTCCTGCTTTGGCCGTCAGCAAATCAACAACGCCAGCTTTTAGATTGGCATTAGTGTAAACGTCTTTTGGAAACTGAATTTCCGGAACCTGACCATCGGGGAAGCTGATGGACAGAGCTCCTGGCTGAGGTAGTGGATCGTGGACACTAGCCGGCTGCGCGCATGCGACAGCAAGCTCGTCATAGCCGTTGGGCATGTAGGGGTCGTCGAGGTGTTGAACAGCCTCAGCACGGACGATCGTTTGAATCTGATAAGGTGCGCCTGGAATGGACGGTACCCATTTGGCATGATCGACAATTTTCACGTTGGGTCCGATGCCGCCGAAGATGAAGTCGACACCGTCATAGGGAATGTTGACGAAGGACTTGTAGAAGCCTGCGACCTGGTTAGAGTTTGCAACAGGAGCGGTTGCCGCTGGTTTAGGCACAGGGATTGCAGTACTCGAACCACCGATCAGTGAGCCGAGGCCGAGCACCATCGAACCGGTCACATAGTTTGAGGAGCCGGTCATTCGGACCTGATTGCCTTTATACGCGTTTTCAGCATCAGTGTAGGGTGAAATCGAGTTACCATCCTTGTCTTGACCTGTTCCTCCAGGAGCGAGGGAGGCGGCAAGCACGTTCAGCAGTTGGTCTTTGGCGCTCAGTGCATCGATCATGTCCTGCTTTGCGAGCTCTTTCATGGTCGGCTGATTCATGAGGTCGCCGATGATGAGATCCAACCGCGCCGTGCCGATTAGCGTATTGATGCTGCGAACCGGCATTGCATAACCGTCTCCATTGGCCGTCGCTGTTCCGACTGGAGCATAGTCCGACAACGAAACATATCCACACTCCGGCGTATTGACGACGATTGCACTGAGATCTCGGGCGGCAGCGATTGCTGCGGCTTCGATTGCCGTGCGCTGCTCGGTGTTTGAGCCAAGCATACGAATGAAACCCAGGGCAAATAGCGCAATGACCAGAATGAGGAAAACAAATGCAATTATCAGAACCAGCATACTGCCAGCTTTTCGCCTGCGGAATAGATTTGGCATAAGAGCTAATTTCCAAGGAATGAACAGAGTGATATTTAAATATATCCCAATTAAATCACACCATATGAGAGGCGGATAGGTAGAGGCTACTAACCGGAACCAGAGGCACGGCTGAGATGGCAGGCCGGTATGAACAATCGGGGATCAGACATCAAATTCCGCTGGACTAACAGTTCTACTATTCTTTGTCGTTTTGCAAAACAAAAGAAACGCATCGAGAAACTGCAGAAGCGATAGCCTCTGCAGTTCTCGGATGCGTCGAGCTTGATTAAAGCTCAGTCCCAGCGCCTCTTACGCGCTAGTCCTTCTTCTTTTTCTTCTGGTTGCGAGCGAGCAGGCGCTCGATCGGTTCGCCACCAGCCGCGGTGACTCGGACGATTTCCGCACAGTCCTCTTTCTCGACTCCACCATACTGGACGCCAGCCGGAGTGACGATCACGGTCGGACCGGTGCTGCACAGACCGAGACACTTTTCGCACTTGACCTTGAGCTTGTCACTGAGACCTTGCTCTTCGACAGCGCTTTTCAGCGCCTTGAGAACTTTCTCACCGCCGCGCTTCGAGCAATGCTTGCCCTCGGCGCAGACGTGAAGTTTGATTTTCTTGGGCATATCGTCTTCTTCCTCAGATATGCCAGGGTTGAGCGAGCGAATGGTTTACTCCTTCGAACCTGGCTTGAGTGGGATGTCTGGAGTAAGCGCATCGGCACCCGCTGCCTTTGTAGCGGCCGGGTCGGTCTGCGTTGCGGGCGCGGGCGGAATCACCGGCTGGGGCGCCTCGACGGGGGACGGAGCCACCACAGGCAACGCCATCCGCGTCGGCGAAACTGTCTCGGCGCTTGCAGCAACCTGCTCGGCAGCGTCGTCATCACCGCAGCAAACGGAAGAGCAACCGGCTTTGACGCCGTGAGTGCGCTCTTCTTTCTGCGCCCAACGCCTACCGAACACCGGGTTTTCCGCGCGCACCGGCGAGGGCAGCACGGTCACCCGCGTTCCGCGTGCGGTCGGGAAGATGTGCCGGTCGATGGCATGACCGTCCTGAAGGAAGCGGTCATACATCTTGCGGCACGCGAGCAGGTACTTGTCGACCGCGACCATCGACTGTGCGGGCAGGACTTCCGGAGTGCAGGACGCCAGCACGACGCGATCTTCCTCGAGAATCATGTTGCCGAGATTCTTGAGGCGCTCGTCGGCGGTCTCGGTCTTCTGGAAGTTGCGCACGCCCTTCATGCCGAAGACAACGGTGTTCTCGTCGATCGGAGTGAAGTGGAACAGCGTCACGTCCTTGTACTGACCGACCGAGAACGAGTTGACCACCACCGTCGGCATATGGAACCGCAGGTATGAGTCGATGTCCGGGTTGGTGCCGAGTTCCGGAGTAGGCGGAAACACCGGAATGCTCTCGCTGAACTTCACCTTCACGCGACAGGAGACCTCGTACTCGCTGCGCTCGACTTCGTAGTTGTCACGGAACGGGTGAGCGGCGTTGCCGAACGAGTCGCCGTGCAAGTACGAGAAGTGCGTAAAGTCGATCAGGTTCTCGAGCACGGGGCGCAGCGTGCAGTCCCACGTGTACTTCGAGTACAGCGCGTGGAAGTCCGGGTCGTTGAACTCAGGGATGTCGACAATCGGCGGACGCTTGTCCTCCGGCTCGTCACCGAGGTAGACCCACAGCATTCCGTACTTGCTCACCACCGGGTAGGAGTCGACCATCAGTGTCGCAGGGATGGTCTTGGGCGCGACGATTGCAGGGACGCTTTCGCAGCCGCCCGTGGAGTTGTACGCGAAGTGGTGGTATGGGCACACCAGGCACCCGTCTTTGACCTTGCCCAGCGACAACTGAGCGCCCATGTGAGGGCAGATGTCGTTGACGGCGGAGTACTTCCCTTCCTTGTCGAGGAATAGGGCGAGGTTCATTCCCAGAACCTTCTTCCGGACAGGCTGCGTCTCCGCAGTGACTTCCGAAGCCTCACCGACAACGTACCAGAAACCCTTAAGCCATTGGTTGTTCATGTTTGAATTTCCTATGAGTTAGGACTGTCCATCGGCCTTGGTCGCGGCCGGGACGTCTGTGGATGATTGCGAGGAAACATCGGTAGCCGTTTCCACAACGGCACCGACAGACACAGCAGGTACCGCGTCCGAGGCCACACTCAGCGGCGTGGCGCCAGGCGCGAATTCAGAAGCAACGACATCACCCGCGGTGGCAGGCGATTCAGACTGGTCTTGCGAACTTCCAGTCGGCTCTCCGGCAACCGAGACTACGGTTGAGTTGGAACCGACGAGGCAAGGCAGCGGCTGAGGCGGCACCTCACCCATCACCTTCTCGTAGGCGAAGTCCGGATCGAGGTCGACGTCGAGCTTCATTCCGTAAAACTCGTTAAACCAATCACGACAGGTGCGGGTGTGCGTGCTGCGCAGCCGTTCGAGGTACGCAGGCCAGTCGCGCTGTCGTGATTGCAGCGTCTCCAATACCTTCTGGAACGGTCCGTCCTGCTCCTGGCGAAACGCCTCGAGCGCTCCAGGCTTGCCTTGCTCGAAGCGCTTCAGGTGACGCGAGAGCGGAATCGAACCGAGGTACTTCGCGGCGCCCACGGCGTCCCTGATGAACTCTTCATCCTCCTCGCCTTCGACCTTGTTGCCGACGACAAAGGTCTTCTCCGCCAGGTCAGGTGAGACATTGATGAAGTCGTGGTAAACGCTCACCGACTTGGCGGTGGGCTCGACCACGAAAACGTTCATGTCATAAGCAAACCAGAGCGAAGTCGCCAGGTTGTCGGTACCAGCCGTGGTATCAGCAACGACGAAGTCGTTTTTGCCGTCCAGCATGTGATGAAGGACTGCAGCCAGGCCGAACAGCTTGGTGTGATAGCAGCTTCCGCCCAGGTCAGCCGCGTTGTAGCGTCCGACAGTGAGCAACGCCAACGAGCCGTCGACCAGCGCGTACCGCTTGATCAGCTCGTCGTCGGCGCTGGGGCGGATGAAGGTCGACTGAAGAGACGGTGGCGTAGTCGCCAGCATCACTCGTTCGCCAAGATCGGAGCGGTTGCCGCGCAGGTGAGCGATCACTTCATCGAAGTAAGCTTCCAGTGCCAGCGTGTCGCCGGCGAGTCCCAGCGCGGTCTTGAAGTGTGCGTTGACGTCGGCGTCAACCGCCAGGACGAACGGGAAACGTGCAGCCAGGTATCTGGCGAAGCCGGCAGCGGTGGTAGTTTTGCCCGACCCACCCTTGCCTAAAAATGCAATTCTCATAATCAGTCCTCCGTTGTTGTGCTCTTGTTCGTTCCGGATGCGAGACCCGGAAAGGGAATGACTGTCGGAGCCTCTTCAGACTCCGGTAGGTTTGAATTGGTAGTAAATGCTGTTTGCCGAATCGCGGCTGGTGCAAGACACAGTGCTCGTTTCAGCGCGATGAGAGAGGAAGGCGGAAGTTCGACTGCCGACTGAGTGAACCAGCCGATTCCAGTGCCCCAGGCTTGTTGCTTGATACTCACGACAGGTGACAGAGAGTCCGCGCGAGGGCGAACCGCAATTTCGAACCTCTCGTCCTGGGAGCTTCCTTCAAGATGTGCAAGCACATTCTCAGAGTCCTCAGACATTTGGTGACCCTTGAAAAACGAGATGTCGGACGCTAATCGTCTCCCTGTGCTTTCGCGGCCGCATGGAACGGGCGACGGAAAGGTTTTGAATTCAGGAATGACCTACTGGGTTTGGAGATTAGAAGTCCGGGATAAGAAAAAGATGCCTCTAACGATAACGTGTTGCAGTAACCAAATTCAAAATATGCGAATCAAAACCATCTCTTGACACCACCAGGCGATCAACTCGCGATGCAAAACAGGCGCATTGAAACACAGAGAGCAGCTGGCCGATTTATGGTCTATTGGCATCCGTTTTTGCAAACGATTCTCAACAAAACAGCTTCGCAAACCTCGCGCGTTTGAAAAACGTTGTCATTTTCAAAGAACCTAGTCTAATTCGGCTCGTTCTTACAAATAACCAACGACAACGGTGCACACGCAAGAGTAGTGAGCGCCGAAATCCAGATCAGCGGAGTCAACTGCGAGCCCAGAGCAGTGAACAAGTGACCCCCGGTCACCTGCCCCAGTTGACCCGCCAGGTTATAGAGAGCAATCAGCGTAGCGAAGGCGGTCGCCTCCATGCGCCGAGGGCAAGCTTTTGTTGCCGCCTCGTACATCGCAAGAATAGCGGACATGGTGGCTATGCCACTCACGAAGTGGATAACGGAAGCGGCAACAGCGTCGCGCCCTAGCATCAGGTATGTCAAATTAGCACCGGCACTTAGTATCGCAGTGACCATAAGCTGCCACTTCACTGGCAATTTTCTTTCGAACAGCGCTTTAAACACGAGAGCACCGCACAGCATGCCGAATGCGTTGCATGCGTTTAGTTGGCCGATCAAGAACTGGTTAAAGTTGAGAGCGTTGGATTCGTAGAAGTAGAGCGGGACATTGAACGCCGGACAAAAGTTGAACAAACACATGTACAAACCAACAGCCAAATATGCAGGCGAACGAAAACACGACTTTAGGTCATTCCAGACGGCTTTCCACTTGGTCACCTTGACCATACATTTCGTTTCGCGCACCGCATACAACACCACGTACAAAAACAACAACGGCAGCAAACCAGCCACTACTGCCGCATACTCAATCGCTTCGCTCGAGCCGAAGCGTTCACAGAGAAAGCCGCCGAGCGCAACGCATGCGATATTAGCACCGTAATATGACAGCCCCTGCGTGCTCCACAAGCGGCTTTGCGAATTATTGTCTTGTTTCGACCGTTCGACGGTCAAGGCATTGAGTACTACATTTGAAAAGGCCATTCCAACGCCGGATAAAACGAACGCCGCCATGATCAACGGAAGCCCCGAAAGGAGCGGCGCAGAAAGAAGCGCCAGCCCCGCGACAGTGCTCGCCAACAATAAATACGAGCGGCGCCTGTATCCCGAAATCGGCATGAAATCGCTAAATAAAGCATAAACAGGCTTGATGATCCAGGGCACCATCAGCAGTGACATCCAAAAGGCCACGCCCCCTGCAGACAGCTTCTGATTGTTCATTAAGAAGTACTGCAGTGGTTGACTGATGAGTCCAAAATGCTGCGAAATACCCTGAACGACATAGGCCAGCGAAAAGAATAGCACCGGATTTTCAAGCGACACTGATGTGTCCGGAACAGCAACCGCACCAGGATCTAACTTTGACCATTCCTGCGAATTCGTTCGGCGATTTTTGGAAAACTTCTGTCCAACAGGACGTACACGAAACGCCGAGCCGGCGCGAGGCCTGGATGAATCTCGGCAATCTACTTCCGGGTATGTCTTCGGATTTTCTGAGACGGTCATCGGAGCTAATCGAAACTGAGAATAAGTCGACGGCAAATCATCGCAATTGCAGAGCTAATTTAAACTGCCGACGGTTTTAAGATATGACCAAGCGCTCACATTTCTTCCACTACATCACCTAGTTGCTGTGATCGAAGAAAAAATCGCCAGGAGCGACAGGGGCAGCCGATTGCTCGGTCTACCCCCATCGCTCTTTCGCGACTCTAACTACAACATTGGTCCGTCGATCACATCTCGGTCGTGCGCCGCAACATCTCGCCATACAGGTCCTGCGAGGGCGCGGTCGTCATGTCGGTGCCGTAGCCGAGCGACAACCAGTGCGGCGGCGGGCTGCCAACCACGTCATCTGCAATCGCTTGAGTGAGCATGTCCGCCTGGTTGGGAGGTTGAGACCATGCCGGCAGGAAGGGAAACATCTCTCGCCACATGGAAGTAGTGAGAGCGTCTGCCAAACTGCGACTCCGTCGTTCTTCATCGAAGCAACTCATGTGAGCCTCCTGTTCCTGGTAAAAGTTTGGATTAACTAGAAACGGTCCTTTCAGCAAATGCCGGGTTAGCGCAAATGCATGACGAGGAGCGTGTTTCTATGGCGTTCTAACAAGAATTCAAAAAGCATTCCGTTGATGCTGGGGACTTCTATCGGTGGTTTGTTTTTTTGAATTTATCGTGAACGTTGGGAAGCTGGAATTACCTGACCGTACCCGCTTCCGAAATACAGAAGCAACAAAAATAACTACGCGTAAATGTCCCTGGAGCGCCTGCTCACACGGAGAATCTATTCGGAACTCTGAATTTCAGGAGATATCCGGCACTGACCTATCGTCGAAAACTGCCCTAGGAGAGCTCTTACAGGTTCACACTTCAATATCAAACGTTACACACAGGCAAGTTTAGAAAGCATCAACTGTTTACGTTTTAATATCAAAGAGAATCGAGGTCTAAGCGATTTTGGGCTTCAAAACATCGTGGACTGCTATTGCATTCGCTAAGAACTCTGCGACCGACTAAAACAAAAAACGGCCCGAGGAAATTGCGGGCCGTTCTAATTTGTTTTTACGGTTCGAACTAGGCGAGCTTGACCTTGCCGTGATCGTCGCAGTGACCGTTATGGTGGTGGTGAAGGTGACCGTCTACGATATAGCAGGTGTGATCGCCATGAGGAACGGCTTCATGTCCGCATCCTGCGCCATGAGCGTGACCTGCATCGTGCGAACCACAGGTGTGACCGGCACTGCAACCATCAAGGGTATGCTCGTCTACGTGATCACCATGCTGATGATGGAGGTGACCATCATGCAAGTAATCTACATGATCACCGTGCTGAACAGCAGTGTGTCCGCAGGTATTTGAATGCTTGTGATCGTGCTCACCATGTGTTTTACAGTTGCTCATTATTCACTCCAAAAGTCGATTGCAAAATTGATAATCAAAACCATTTTCGATATCACACTGATACCGGGCTGCTTCAGCAGCAACACCTCTCAGTTTATAGTGCACCGAACATTCGATCGTCAATCATGTGCCACCACCTACGAGGCACATATTTTTTCGCGATTTTACTAAAAGCTAGCTATTGTGCGCGTTTCAAAACAGATTAATTTGCAGGTAACAAAATATCAGGCGACGATAATCGTTTTCATTTCCGCTCAATCACGCACTTGAGATCAAGGATACAAGCGGGTTTTCGTGACGATAATCATTTTCATTTTGAGAGAATTGAAAACCGTTTCTGTTTCAATTTAAACTGGAAGTCTATGACTGCAACACAAGAAATCAAACCGACTTTGCCCTGCAGTCCGTTGGCATGCAATCTGCGAAAACACGCGGTGCACCGTTCAAACTCTTAACCACGAAACGAATCTGGGAAGAGATTCGCTTCGTGGCATTGAGTTTTGCATCACTCCGGAAAAAATCTGTCTATCGATACGCAGTCAGCCTGGGTTACCTGAAATAACGTCAGTCGTTTTCGTCGTGTAGCAACGATGGCAATCCAAGCACTGAGCGAGTCGCTAACGCTTGCAAACGGGTCGTTTCTACAGCCGCGTCCGCTGATGCCGCTCTAGGAAAGGCTGGATTCCAGTATCTCGAACCTGCAGCACTTATGTCACCCGTTGATGGAATGTTCAGGTGAGTCTCGGAAGTACCTGTAGGGAAGCAGCCTCCGCGATTATCACTGAATGCCGTTTCAACATTTAAACTGAATCTATTGTCACTGATTTCGGGACGAACGTTAGTGCCGAGCAGATTGCCGAGTTGTTTAGCCATGGCATCCAGTTGAGCTGCTCCTTCGGGACCTTTGTCTTCAAGACCTTTTAGAATGCCTTGCAGTTCTGTGAAGTTGCCGCTGATGATGGCATCTGCCGCCTCTTGCGAGACACTATCTAATCCCATTATTGAACTGATGTCGTCGTTGTGAACGAGGTCACTGGCTGCTTCCTGGTCTTCGGTGGAAGGAATTTCTGCCGGCGCCGAATCTGGATGCGGTCCATATTTGCTCATTTGATGATCGCCGCGAAACGGCGGATGCGTGAGACTTGGCTGACCCTTCACGTCTTCGCGTCCACCGACATCAGTACCGGATTTTGTCGTCTCGACGTCAGAGCGGTCAGGTTTCGGCATCTGTTCCTTGCCTGGGCGTTGTTGCGAATCGCCAGGACTTGTCGGGAAATAAGGCACACTACCCTCACGTCTTCCCGTCTTGTCGATTTCTTTACCGGCATGGCGCTCGATTCCACCATTCTCTTCGTTCGGCGATTTCTTTATGCTATCGGTTTCTCGATTGAGCTTACCGCCGGTCTGCACTGCGCCGCGGTCATCGCTTGGAGGCAGCTTTGCTCCGCCGTCACCGGTGACGATGTCGCCGAAGTGAAGGAAACCTTTTTGGTCGATCTCGCTTTTCTTGCCTTGATTTAGACCATCTCCGGTCATAATTCCGTTTGTTGGTTTCGCAGGAAACTCACCACTAATGCCACCGCCCGCGCCACTACCAGGGTTTTCCGTGCTTGCAGAATCTTTGCCGGTGCCTGCTGGTTTCAAACTAGTAAAGTCGGACCTGAGTGATTCCCACATTTTGCCGGCGATGTCGCTCCAGGCTGAAGAATCAACCGAGGAGGTATCCGCCGACTTCACTGTATTATCCTTTACTGGTGCGGTTCTCTCTGACATTTTCGTTTTACCCCATCGTTGTCCCGACCAACTGTTGAGATATTACGAACTTAACGTTGCAACAACGTTGCAGCTGAAACCTGGTGGTTTCATGCCGTGCGATTGATTAGATCAGAAACCATCCTGATTCAAAAAACCTACGCCTTACGCGCAAGGAAACTCACATCGGTACAGGTCCACGTCACCATGCGACCATTGAGTTCAAGATCTTCCTTATATGGCACGAGCGACATTCGATCGATTATCCAACCTTCATATGCGCGGGTCAGAAGTTCTTTGACTTGCTCTTTCGACATCGGCGTTTCTACCCGTGTATCCACAGGCTTCCCGGTATCACATTCAGTGGCACGCCTGTCGGTCGATACAGTGATTCGATTCACTCCACCTGCGCGCGTGCCGCGCACCATCTGCTTTATTGTCGATTCAATGCACTCGAACGTTTTGCTGTGCTCGAGAACGGAAATTGCCATGATGGCGTCATAATAATCAGGTTGTATTTCAAACGAATCAATGTCGACGCGCTTGCCTGCGATATTTTCCGCGACGTCAAACTTCTCCGCATACTCCTTCAATAGCTCGATTGCAGAGTCGAGCATATCGTAGCAATCAACGATCACTCCTGAGAGTTTTAGTTCTTTCGCGACAGGAATTGCGTTGCGACCGACACCACATCCGATATCAAGCACACGTAAATTTGGTGTTGCGGACAAACAAGAAACGATTCGATTGATCTCTTCGTCAGGCTTTGCCAGCCAACCTTCTTCGAAGAGCTTATGAGAAGAATAATAGCTCTCGTGGTACCGAATGGTCTCGTCGCGAGCCGCCTGGTTGAGTTCCATGATTATCCGTCCTTGTGAAACGCTCTTGTTTTACAACTTCGAACCAGGGCATCGGGACTGCGTCCGTGAAGTGGTACGACGCGCGCGGCGGAAGAACCATGTCGTTGGACAATGCCAACTCAGCGTACAACGATGGTGGTACACGCATGAGAATGCCGCTCTGATCGTAAGAACCCTTTTCGACCGTGCCCATGGAGTATTCGGGAAGCATGACTACAGGCAGCTTTCGAATGGCACGCGTACGCTTCATCGTCGGCTTCAAAACATGATTTAAGCGATTGCGGATTTCGTCGTCGCGAAGAAATGAAGCTAACTGTTTTAAACTCTCATAAAGTGAAACTTGCCCGAGAGCCTCACGGTGCGCGTCTACGTAGGCTTTGACTTGAGATTGAAACTGCGGATTATCGAGCGACCACTCACTGTGAATCGCGTTTTTCAGAATGTTCCAGATCCAACTGGCGGTGACGCGGTGATTGCCATCAGCAACGCTGTCGAATTCGTTGACCACGACCGGCGCGAATCCGCGAGTTGGAAGATTGAACAACTCTTGAATGAGACGTTCGCGCACACACAATTCAGTGGCACGAATCTGCGTGAGGGGCATAAAGCCAACATCCAGCCATGTGTTCGAATACCAGCCGGAAGCCACAGGCGAGATCCGACTTACGTATGTTTCGTAACTGGCGAACATTTCCAATTCGAACAGGAAAGGAAGCAGATTGCGTTTATTCAATCTGGGTTTGGCTTGCTCGATCAACCTGCTGACCACATTGATTGCAAACTTGGAATAAACCGGAGGCGGAGTATCAGACCAGACACTGTGTACCAACTTCAGACATGTATGCTCCACACGGTCGTCAGAACTGATCGCAGCATAAGCGCTGTCATAAAGATCGGATAAAAACTTCTGCTTCGCTTCGGTATTATCTTTAACGATCGGATCGAAATCCAGCTCATAATCCGCAGTTACGAATTGCAGTTTTGGCTGCGCAATTTCTTCCCATGGCCAAAACGGCGTTTCGTCCACCGCGCGTTTCCGAGTTCCGATAGCTTCAAACCCTTCTACTGGCGAGCCGTTTGAATACTCGAACAGCATTAAAAACTGCTCGAATGCCAATGAACCTCGGTACCTGAACTTGTTTTCGCCGTGAATCGACAGTACGGTATTTCCCGGGAAGAGTGAGAGTACACGCGCATAGCCGCCATCAGATTCGAGCGCAGCGGAAACTCGACGCGAGAAAAAATTGTCCCAGATTCTGGATAAATAGCGTGGAACATCAGACGCGCCGACGGGCGTGTCCAGCCAATTGAAACCATCAAGACAGCTAAGGTCATTGTTGGTCTCGCTGACCAACGGTAAAGATTTTTGCTTGCTATAGGAAGACAAATCCGGATCGTGGAAAGAGTTCGAGAGACCTCTACCTACGGATTGGAATCTGTAAATACCAAGATTGGATGCCGGAGAAGTTACCATTCAGTCCCACCAAAAAGTGAACCAATTGCGGAAGAATCTGCTAGCAAATTGCTGCAAACAAATTATCATTTACAACCTTGGGAATTGTACAGGGAACTTGTTTTTAGGTAGGTTATAATGACGCTTTGTGATACCAAATGTAAAACTACAACGCTGTAATTTTTCATGCAAAGCAAAGCAAAAACGAGAGCACAGCGAGCGGTCGTGACCGCTCTGGGAGAACTGCGAAACGCCACTCCTATGGAGCTTTTCGACGCTATCAATTCGGTCAGCAGCGCACGACACATTGGTTTAACCAGCGTTTATCGAGCGTTGAACTCGCTGGTGGAGAGTGGTGAGTTACGAAAAGAAAGACTCAACGATACGACCGCTCGTTACGGCTTCAACGACGGCAAAGAAGCGCATAGCCACCACCTTGTATGCGTTCGATGCAATGAAACAAAAGTAGTCGCCGAGTGCCCTTTCGACTCAACCGAACTAACACTGAAAGAAAACTTCACACCGCTGTACCACAACTTCCAAATCTTCGGACTCTGCTTCTCCTGCGAGCCCCGACAAGTTAACGCCGGCTAACAAACTCACGAGATCCGCTCTCACCAAATCGAGATGTTCCAAATAGTGTCATAGACCATGCTTGAAATGACACCATATGGAACATTTCAAAATTGACGCGCGCCCACGTTCCCAATGTTCCAAATAGTGTCACGAACCATGCCCCAAATGACACCATATGGAACATTTCAAAATTGACGCACGCCCACGTTCCCAATGTTCCAAATAGTGTCACGAACCATGCCCCAAATGACACCATATGGGACATTTCAAAATTGACGCGCGCCCACGTTCCCAATGTTCCGAATAGTGTCACGAACCATGCCCCAAATGACACCATATGGGACATTTCCGAGTCGAGGCTGCGTTAAATCTCGGCGCGAATCAAGTTGACTATTTTGCCGGTCAGGTTTGCTGGATAGCCGTAGATTTTGATCACACTGTTCGTTTCACCTGGAAGCGGGTTTTTCGCGGCGACTTGGGGGCAGACCCACTGCAGGGCTAGCAAGTCGTGGAACTTGTGACTGCTTCCATCCTCACTGCCCTCGTACTGATACAGCGGCAAAACGCTGTGAAATGCAAACCCTTGCTTCTTCAGGAATTTCGCGAGCTCGATGGCTGATGGATGGTTGGCTTTGATTGTAGCTCTGATGAAGCGCTTGCCTGGCGTCTTTTGGACTTTCTCAATTGCTTCCTTCACAGCTTTTTCATTCGCGTTGATGTCAAAACCAAATGCAAAATCGATGTAGGTATGCGCGTAATCCGGCTTGAAGTCAACGTCGAACTTGTCCTTCGCGACCGCCGTGTCCTTGCACTCGACTTCGCATTTTTGCTCTTTGACGCGATACTCAATCTGGTCAGCATATTGCGCGAGAATCGCATTTCCCAAGCAGGCGTATTCTTGCGGTAGATAAACCACGCGCGGCTTGATCAATTCAGTAGCGAGCTGTTTTTCGGCTGGCGTTGCCTTACCAATTACCACTCTAGATTCCCGGCTAATCACGTCAGTGATTTCGGAGTCGGAGAGCTTATCCAGATTACCGATTCGATCGCGCAGATTTTGCAACTCACGAGCCAAACGTCCGTGCAATTGTCCCGCCCAAACTACCGACTCCGGTTTATCAACAAAGAAAACCTGAGGATAATGCGCATAGCCGAACCCGAGGAAACGGCTGTAGCCATGCTTGATGTGCGCGGTTTGTGATGCAAGATTGTGAGTGACAAGTTCCGTAATATTGGAGAGGAAGAAGCAGTCGTTGATGCGATTCTTAGCGCCTTCCACCAACAGACTGCCGATGCTCAAGCCGCGATATTTTTTGTCGACGGCCATACAGTTAAACTCGCAAGCCCACTCGTGAAGCGCATCGGCGATGATGCCGCCCACAACCTCGCCATCCAACTCAGCGATGAACAATCTGCGGTACGGCGACTCAACGGTTTCGACAACGCCATCGGCGGAGAAAAGCGATGGGTCCGGATACGGCTCGTGACCGTCGGCGGCGATGCCATCTTTGCCCAGCGCGGCATTGAACATAGCGGCGATCTTCGCGGCTTTCTCTTTCGACACTTCATCGACTTCGTATACTTTGCATTTTGATGCGACGTCGGCTCGCGTGTATTTTGTCATTGTAGTCGCGCTCATGCTCTTACCCTCGCCTTTTGATTTTGCAAAACTTTGGCACAGTTGTAACCGGAAACTCCTGTGACATTGCCACCACCGTAGGTGCCTGCGCCACACAGATATAAATTTTCGATCGGACTCTCATAAGCCGCACAACCACTCGCATTGCGCTTATCAAAAGCGTAACTATCAGTCATCGGCAAGTGCCAGCACATACCAGTACCGACGTTGTAACGAGTTTCAATATCGGTAGGCGAAACCACAAAGGTGTCTTCAATCACTTCGGCGATATCCGGCGCGAACGGCTTCAATGCTTCAATCACGGCATCACTGATTCTAGACTTCGTCTTGTCGGTCCAGGGCTTGCCCTCGTCGGTACGCGGGCACTGATGGACGTCGATGTTCATATGATGTTCGCCTGGCGGCGCAACGGTTTCATCGGTAACAGTCGGAAAAGCCATTGTCATCATCAAATGCTTCGGCATTTGTCCCACTTCTACCCGCTTGCTATCGGCAATTACATCTGCCGCCGCCGGAGCCACAACGATGATGCCGGAATAGTTGTGACCAAGTTCATCGAGAATTGGGAACTTCGGCAATCGGCTCAATTTAAAGTGAATTTTCGCGGCTGAAATTTGCGTGATTGGCTCATCGACCTGTTTGACCAGATCCGCAGGCAGTTCTGCATTACTGAGCAAATGCTTGAAAGTCGTTACCGGGTCAGCACCTGAAACGATCAGATCGTACGGAACAAACTCACCACTCGCGAGTTCCAAACCAGTTGCGCGTTTGCCGTCCACGCGAATCGCAGACACTCTTGCATTCGTTTTGATACGAACACCCTTGCTCTCGACGCTACGTCGCAGCGATTCCGAAACCATGCCCATGCCACCGCGAACCAGTCCCCATGCGCCTGGGACACCGCAGGTTTCTGCCGTTCCATGATGCATGCAACCAAAAACACTGCCGCGATTGGACGCGTATCCCGGAGTGCACGTAGCCGCTGCCGCTTTCAATGACTGGTTTTTGCAAAAATGATCGAAAACATCAAACAAACTACCATCGAATAATTTGCTGGCTAAAAACTCCAGTCCGTCGGCGCGGAGCACCTCGACAAGCTCTTGTTGTGTGGTTTCCGGCTTGTAGTAAAACGGAGCCAGAAGAGCAGCACCACGGCCGATCTCGCCCCAAAAGTTTTTCCACCCGGTCAGATCTTCATCGCTCAGCTGCCCAGCCGAAATCTTTGTATCGCTGCCATCTCTCGGAGTGAATGAGTACCCGCCCTCGGGCAATAAAACAATCTCGGCAGGATCGGTCAGATACGGCGCCAGACCATGCGCATCGAGTCGCAAGTCCTCGATGATCTGCCGACGAAACATTCCGAAGTACGATGCCACCGGAGAAATCGTGTGCCCTGGAAAAATTTCCTCGTTGACACACAAGCCGCCGACGCGATCGCGCGCTTCATAGACAGTGATGTCAACGCCTTCTTTCGCCAAATATCCGGCTAAGACTAGACTGTTGTGACCACCACCGACGATACCGACTCTCATTTTCCTCTCGACTTTCCCCATCCTCCCGCGGATGCACACGCATTGCCGTTCGGGGGCTGAGTTTGTTGAACTTCAATGAAGGTTCAAACCTTCCTCAAATAGGACTAACTAACGCTGTCTTCAAGGACGTCAATAAACCTTTCGATCTCTTCTTCAGTGTTGTAAACCTGCAGACTGACTCTGGCGTATTCGTCCTCGGCGCTGGCTTTGCTCACGCAATGATCGCCGGTACGAACCATGATATTTTCACTATCCAACATGAATCCGAGATCGGAAACTTCGATGCCCTCGATGCGGAATGACAGAATGCCATATCCACCAGGACAGCCACATCGACCGGGTCCAGGTCCAAAATCGATTCCTGGAATTTCCTTCAAACCCTCGTAAAGACGGCGGGTTAGTTTCGAAAGGTGTCCGGAAATTTGTTCGATACCGATGCTCTGGATAAACTCCACCGCAGGGGCGAGTGACACTATTGATGGGATGTTCGGCGTTCCGGCTTCAAGCAGATCTTGAAGTGAACCAGCAAAGAAGGTCGCTTCGTCTTCGGCGGCGAGGGTCGCGCCCATGCCACCAACGCGAACGGGATTCAGCTCCGGTTGTCGCTTCGGACTAACCCAGAGTACTCCGGTTCCATTACCGGCAAACATTTTGTGACCCGAAAATGAGATGAAGTCGACGGCTAATTCCTCGACATCCACTTTGATGTGACCCACACTCTGACTGGCATCCAGTGAAATGAGAACGTCCGGTCCGACGATTTCGCGAATGTCGGAAACTTCCATGTCCATACCGTAGACGTGGTGCACATGCGCCATCGCGATTAGTCTAGTTTTGGGCGATACTCTCTCTCGGATGGTTCGCAGATCGTAATCGCCGACATCATGCGGTTCAAAGGTAACAATATTGATGTTCTTACCAAAACCGGCAAGGATGCGCTTTACGTTAAACCAAGGAAGAACCGCGGATTTGTGGTCTTGCAAACAGACCATCACTTCGTCGCCATCGTTCAGATTAGTGAGACCCCAAGCCAACGCGACAGTATTGAGACTCTCAGTCGCTCCGCTCGTGAAAACCAGATCTTCCGGACGGCTGTTGATCAATTGTGCAACCTTAGCGCGACTTTCCTGAATCGCCAGCGCTGTTTTCGAACTCATTCGATATGATGCGCGACCGGCATTGCTGCAGGCTTTGGCGTAGTACTCTTCGATTGCTTTAATTACACTTGCAGGCTTCTGCGTGGTCGACGCATTGTCAAAAAATGCGAAGTCAGGTTTCTCTTGAATGATAGGAAACTGCGAACGCACAGCGGTTACATCGATCGACGCTTCCGGAATTGCAGAAGAAATATCGCAAACCATCCCGGTCGGTTCTTTAACCACTAACGTAATCGCCATTCGCTATCTCCTTTCCGAACCCCTGACTGTTCCGTATTCCTGAGCTCCGATCCTGTCCGTTCTATTCGAAGGTCTAGACGTTTCTCAAATTGAAATTTCGACTTGTCGCTCAATTGAACCCATCCCATTTCGAGATCGACTCGCTTGTTCATTTCGAAACTTCGCTTGCGCCGAACTCCTCACTTATTGATGAGGAGTTCGCGGGAGCATGCCGGGTTCGACACGCCCCCGCTGATTGAAAACTATTTCGCAGTAGCTCCTGCGAGTTCGCGATTTTTCTTCTTGACCGATTTTTCCGTCGGCATGTTGGCGTCACGCCAACCCACGAAGCCACCCGTCAAACTGGCGCAATCAACACCTTTCTCGGTGTAGAACGAAGCGAAACGCTTCGACTGATCGCCTGTTGGGCAGACAAACAAAACTTTCTGTCCATTGGAGAATGGAACGCCTGCATCTGTAATTTCATCGAGTGCGTCAGTCGGGATATTCAAAGATCCCGGAATTCTCGATGCTTTGAATGCGAGAGCTCCGCGCATGTCGATAATCAGCAAAGGTTCTTTCGCCTCAATCCATTTGAGCGCTTCGGCGGCTGAAACCTGAGGCGCAGCCTCTTGTTTCTCAGCTGAAACCTTTCTGATCGAATCCTCTTTTTCCGCCAGTGCGAACAATGACGGACGCACCTTTTGCAAGAAGGAGAGATACCACTCGACACGATCGCAAGCGATGAATGCTGCTTTCTTGCGCTCGGTCAAAGTACCGTCGATTTGCTTGAGGTACTTCATCGCAGCAGCCAAACTGCCGCCGCCGGTTGGACCAGCGAGGATGCCGCACTTGCGAATCAATGTAAGCATTGCGTCAAGTGATTCGTCAGTATCGACTACAACGATATCGTCATAGAAATCTTTGCGGAACAAACCGACTTCATACATCTCGTCCTGGTTACGAATACCTGGGAGCAAGTGTCCCTTCGCTGCGATTACACCGACGTTTTTCATGTTCGGGTTCTTTTCTTTCAGCAAAGTTCCAGCACCGCGGGTAGAACCAGTGGTACCCAGACCACCAATGAAATAATCGATGGCGCCGACATCGTTGAAGATCTCAGTTCCGGTGGAATTGTAGTGAGCGGTTATGTTTTTCTCGTTCGTATACTGCGAAGTGTGGAAATATTTGCCGGGTTCTTTCGCCATTTGTTGTTCGATGAAAGTGATCGGATCGTTAGGGTCGGTCGGATCGGGACATTCGGACAAACCTGGCAGTTCATCGAGCTGAGCACCGAGCAACTGCAGAATCTGTTTAACTTCTCTGACCTTGATTCTGTTGGTTACGATTTTAAACTCAACGTTGTTGATCGAGCAGATCAATTGCATCGCCTTCGCCATGTTGCCCGATGACGACTCGATTACAGTCTTGCCTTCGGCAGCGATCTGTTGAATATCATCTTTGAGAACATTCCATCCGCTCTTGTCTTTTACGGAACCGAACGGATTCAACAACTCGAGCTTGGCGTACAGATCGATATTCTTCAAACCGTGGATTTCAGGGCTGATTTCGAATAACGGCGTGTCTCCGATTAGCTCGGTTATGTGTTTTACTAACATGTTTCCTCCAGAGGATTTGGTTGGTCAGTGGTGAATGGTGTGGGAAAACTAGGGCAGGGTCTAAAGAATTAGTGGAGTGATTGAGGGAACCGAGTGAACGGAACGGATCAGAATTAGTGGAGTGAATGAGGGGACCGAGTGAACGGAACGGATCAGATTGAATACTGCTCATCGAGCGTCCATTCAAATTTGTTGCCTTTTTGTTTCACGGCAACTTTGCGAGCGATAGGCTCCATCATTGAATTCGATGCACTGAAGTCCATGAAGTAACCAGCAGTGTTAACGAATACAACTGTGTCACCTGGCTCTGGGAGCTGAGGCAGGAAAGTTTTGTGGCGGTAGACCAGGTCACTTTCGAGACACAGGTTACCGGCGAAGAATACGCCGACCTTCTCAGGAGCCGCATCGGATGGGTTTTTATTGAGAACGATCGGATCGACGAAGATCTCTTGATCGAGGAAAGTAACGTCCTGGCGCTTCATGTTCAAATTCACAAGCTGGTCTCCAGTGCTGGATGGACGCAGATTATTGACCGAAGCAACAGTGATACCGGTTTGCGTAACGAGTGAACGACCGGGCTCGATCCAGAGTTCGATCATGTTGTCGCGGAGGAGCGAGGCTGCCGTTTTATCCGATAGATTCGGGAATTGGTGCGAGAGAATCTCATCGAGGAAATCTGGTCCTGACGTTCCGTCGTAGTAGTTGTAGCTGTTGAAATTTCCGCGCAGCTTGCCTTGCTCTTGGTACATGCCGAAGGCGTTTCCTTGCCATGTGAGCGAGTTGCCGGTTCCGAGAACTGACTCTTTAAGCGCGCTTGTGTACTCATTCCACTCATCCTCACTTTCCAAATAGTTGACTTTGAAACCACCGCCGATGCACAGAACGCGTGGCTCGAAGCCGCGGGAGAGAGCGTCTTCATAAAGTTCGATGCAATTCTCAATAGCAACGGCGCGTTCCGTAATACTGACCGTGTCGAGGTGGAATGCGAAACCCTGGAAATCAAGCTCGTCTTCAGCATCTTCAATAATGTCGAATGCTTCTTCAAGCTCTTTAATCGTGATGCCGAAACGGCTGCCTTTGTTTAAAAACCGAGAGTGATCGGCATGGAAACCGGAAAGTCTCACCAGGATTTTGGTAGGTTTCTGCAGCTTCACGATGCTTCTCAGTTCTAAAACTTGACGAAGCTCCCAGAGGCTGTCGATGCTGATCGTTATGCCGTGCTGCAAAGCGAGGGTGAGGAACTCGCGGTTCTTTGGACCGGTCGCCTCGATGCGATCGCCTGTGAAACCCGAAGACAGTCCATGACGCAATTCATTGAGCGAGGAAACGTCGAGGAACGCATTTTCTTGAGCTAACTGACGCACCAGGCTATCTGAAGAGTTCGTTTTATGTGCGAAGAAAACGCGACCTCTGAGCTGATGCTTTTTGAACAGGTTGTTAAATGCCTCGACATTGTCGCGAACCAGCTCGGGAAACATTACATTGAGAGGACTGCCAAGCCCTTTTACGAGCTCTTCCAGCCTCGTAGGGTCGGCTAAATATTCCTTGATGACGGGATGCACCTTCGGCGTCAATGTGAGCGCGCGATTGACCGTTTTGGATGGTTGGGTCGTTTGTTCGGTGTCTAAAGTCACTGGCATTGCTCTCTTGTTCTCTTACTAAGGGGGTGATTTGTATATCCAATCGGAAAGGTATCATGAAAATGATTGCTATTCGCAAGAAGGAAAATCTCCTTTTCATAAACATTGTCACATCTTCCTCCTGACTACCCCGGACTATGCGCAGAGTCCGGGGCTTCGCGATATCAGGAGGGAGTTAAAGCTTTAACAACCTTGTTACAGCTCGGCTGCTCCAAGTGAGATAAATCAGAGCGCTCTAACCTTCCGGTGGCCCAGTCGATCGCGACGTGAAGCCCGGTGAGGATCGCCTGAATGCGTTCGAGTGTGCGTTCGTTATTCGTCCGCTCAGCCTTCATCCGCGCCACAAGGAGCTTGATGATCATGTTATTGAGCGCTCTAATGCGGCAATCGTACATTCCATAACCGAGCGAAATGATGACGTGGCGCGCGTCAGCACTAGCGTTATTGATGGTTCGCAAACGGTTGATACTGGGTTCGGGAAACCCAGACAACCATCGATAGAATCTTTCGGCTACAAACGCTCTATCTGGAACCATATCAAAGCAGCGGCAAGCCGCAACAGCCGCCACCAACCAACCTTTTGCAAGTGATTCTCAACAACAAAATCGTACTAAATGCAATTCATTTTCGCAACAACCAATTTGACACACCATTGCGGCAAACTGACGCAAAACGCCATCTGCTGGGAATTTCTGGGTTGTTAATTATTGCGACTCATTCGCAATTTATGAGAAAGTGCGAGTGGCCGGGAGTCTACGTTCAGCGACGGGTCACACCGTGCGAAGACGCCGCAAAGCACCGTGCAGCCACTCGAACAAAAAATGGGTTGAGTTGCATAGCCAAACCGATTAGCGATTCCCAGCCAAACCGGTATCGATTCGAATACTCTAACTAAATACTGCGAAAGGCTCCCACAGCTTCCTTCACGGAGCTGCTGTTTACATTGTCTCTTCAAGCGCATCCAACGCGCGGTCGCATTCTTCGAGCGCTTGTTTCAAAATCTTTCGCGTGCGCTCAATCGAGCTGGCGACGCTGCGGTCTTTGTCATGCGCGATAGAGCGCGCGGCAGTGTCGGTAAGGCGTTTGCCTTCGTCGAGTAGCGTAGTGACGTTGTCGAGCACCTGAAGAACCTGTGAAACCGTACCGGTGTCCAGGTTGGCTTTGCAGTCTTTGCAGAAACCGAAAATGTCGAAACGGCTCTCCTGGTAGATGTAGCCTTTGCGCTCGGCTACGCTTTGTCCGAAACCGCTAAGTAGATCATCGTGAAACTCAATAGTCAAGCCACACTTCGTGCATATCAGGTGGTCGTGATGCTCTTCTCCCGTTACGGATTCCCAGAGCTGGCCTCGCGCACTCATGATGCTGCGAATTTCACCTTGTTCGGAGAGTCGCTCCAACGCACGATAAATAGTGGAGAGTGAAACCTCTCCGCCTTCGTTGATTATGCGATCTCGCAATTCCTGCGCACTAATATGCTGCCCTTGAGGCATCGTTGAGAAGATATCGAGCAACAGCTCTCGTGGGCGCGTGCGGCTTTTGACCATCGAAACAACTGTCCTGAACGTCGAATTGTGCAGCCCGTGACTAAGCGGCCGCAAATTAAAGACGACCACTTCGTTCTATATATGTTATCTCAACAAGTCCTATTTCGTTGCATCCACGACGCCGAATTGTCGCTGCAGGTTATTGAAAACTTGCAACACTCCGCTTGCGTCGACTGACAAGAATGACCGATTCGTCTATTGCCGGCTAATGTTTGACTACGGGATAAACATCCTGGGCGCGTGTGCGCCAGTACTCAAGACGCTCTTCATATGACTCGACGCCGCCATATAATTCGTAAAGCAGTTGGTAGGTGGTTTCTCCGTTCAAGTCAAAATAGCAAAACTGGCGAAGAACGAGATCCTCAGCCGCGTCTTGCTGCTTTGCTTCTAGCAAAGTGCGTCCTACCTTGAGGATCTCCGCTTTTTTCTCTGAGGTCAGAACGGGCAGCATCTTCAAATTGCTCGCTGGGAGCCCCTCGCTAGCGACAAGATCGGCAAGTTGATCGTTCAAGTAACAATCCATCATCAAGTGAATTCTGGCTTCCTTACCGAAGTTACAAGCGCTGTGGACTGCTTCTTTCGGATTGAGTTTCCAAAGAAAGCCTCTGGACATGTGAACTGTCATGCCGGGCATCACAATCTGCGCGTTGGGGTTAGTTACGATCGGGACGTGAAGCCGATACCGAGGAACATCCTCTAGAAACACATAGTCGCGATGTTCGTGAAGATAAGTGCCTGGCAAGAGTTTCAGCAGACGCGACGCCATGATATTGAAACCGAAACCGGCGAGCAATTTTTTCAATGCCGGCAAGCGCGAGAGAAGGGGCGTTTCTTTAGGTGCTTTGCAGTCTTTCCAAGAAAAATTATTCTCGTCGCCGTCCGGGCTAAGCAGCACTGCAACTTGCAATCCCGGCGAGGCGTATTCGGCATACGGTTCGTGCCATTCAATATTCGGGTTTAAAACCTCACGCTGAAGCGCGTCCAGGACGAATGTGTCTACCGGACCCAGGCGCGAAACGAATTTCAGATAGTCTTCTGAAAGACGCGGCTTGGGCGTTTGTGATTCCGACGAATCTCGTCCCTGCGTAACTTGCATGTGAAAACCCCGTGAATTAGCACCGCGCATGATTATGGATCGCACAGGGCAGTCGTTCAAATGTTTTGCGAATCATTCTCAACAAAACTTTGAGCAATAAGTTTGAGCAATAAGAAGGTCGGTCCTTTGTTTCCGTTTCCATCTTTCTCTTTCACGAGAGCTTACCCACCACGCGCTGTGGGACGTTTTTTTTGGACCTTCTTCGTTTTCTCGGACCATATTCGTTTCTCGGACCACATTCGATTTCTCGGACCATATCCGATTTCTCGAACCATATTCGTTTTCTCGAACCATATTCGTTTTCTCGGACCACATTCGAAAAATTTTTTCCGACCACGTGTCGAACTTTTGAAATTCACGGATAAACACAGTCACGCAACGATTCGCTCGAATGCGTTGCCTACCAATCATTACATGGCACAAGCAAGCACCCACCCGCCCCCTTCTTCTTGTACAAAAGACCACTCGCCGAATCGGCTCCCATCGATCATCTTTAGTAGGAAACCTGAATCGTGGCAAACCCGCAAGCAACACTTGAATCGTCGAACACCACATTACTCGACGCCACGCCTCGCAACTCTCTTCACGACACGCTCGTCGACTCGATTTACTTCAGCTACCAAGCTATAAAGTCAGAAATTAAAAGAACAGTCTATAACGACGAACAGCTAGATCTGCCTGTACTGGACGCCTTCAAACAAAAGCCGACAGACATGGTGAAGGTATCAAACCCGGGCAGTGACCGCGGAGTAGATCGTCATCTCGAAATCCAATCCGGCGGACGGGAGCGTGATTATCTTCTGCATGTACCGCCCAACTACGATCCGTCAAAACCGATGCCACTAGTAGTGGTGCTCCACGGGCTAGGACAAGACGCTGACAAAATTTCAAACCTGTCTGAAATGTCTGCCAAAGCAGATAAAGAGGGCTTCATCGTTGCTTATCCGAATGGAACCAAATGGCTGGGCAAAGTGCGGTCATGGGATGCGGACAACGGAGTTCAGCTTCCTGGAACGGATTCGAATGATGTTGGTTTCATCAAAGATATGGTGGGTTCGATCAAAAACAATTTGAGCATCGACAACAATCGAGTTTATGCAACAGGCTTCTCAAATGGTGGCATGCTGGCTTACAAGCTCGCCAGCGAAATGTCGGATACATTTTCCGCAGTTGCCGTTGTGAGCAGCGGCTCGAGCGGCATGGAACGCAAGCCTTCCGAAGCAGTCTCGATCATGTCGATTCATGGAACCGGCGATATGGTAGTTCCAATCGACGGACGTGAGCCCGGTGCGGGACTCTCCGCAATCGGCATGCCGAAGTTTCAATCCTTCCGCGATTCATTCCGCACTTGGTCAGCCCACATGGGCATCTCCGAAAAACCCGTTGTTGAGCGCGACGGCGACCGCGTAGTCACCGCCCGCTCAGTCAATCCGCAAACCGGCGCAGAAGTAATTGCGGTCGCAGTCAAAGACGGACACCACGAATGGCCCGGCAGCGAGCGCGCCAAGAACAAACGCCCAGGCTCACCCGAAGCGAACTATCCGACGACCGACAAAATCTGGGAGTTCTTCAAGTCACACAACAAGAACAACGCCCAACCTACTCAATTCAACGACAAGGCGCTGGTGGCTTAGTAATTAGACGATCCAATCTGGACCTCACACTTAAGGACACAAAAGTGCGGGTCAAACACGACAAGTCGCGTTGGGGACATAGCGATAAGTCGCGTTGGGGACGTGGCGGTAAGTCGGTTGGGGATGTGGCGTTAAGTCGGTTGGGGACGTGGCGATAAGTCCCGTTGGGGACGTAGCGGTAAGACCGAGATAAGCCGCAACACGACGAACAGTCGCGCAGCATCGGAGATTGCAAAACCTTACGAAGCGGCGCGCGGAACCTCTGTTCTCCAAACTCTCATTCGAATCCTCGCGCCAGCTAAGATCCCTCGCGCGAACTTCTGCAAACACAATGTCAAGCTAAACAACCTACGCTAGGAGACAGACAGGACATCCGATGGATATCCTCGAATCCTCGCCCCCGTTTACGAAAACGATTTCTTAATCAACTCTCGCGCGAGCGGGCGGATTTCGGCGTTGTCAAAAGCTTGATCGCCTGAGAGTGTCAAAGTTTTCGGTTCGCCTTCGAAATCTGAACATTTTGTTTGGGCGCGCATGTTCACGGGAGAAAATGCCGAAAAGGAAACACGTCTCAGTTACATAGCCCTGTGCCCGTTTGCAACCAAATACGTCCGTTCAATAGGGTTGATCTGCTACTTCCATCCAACCGTTTTTCAAGGACTCGACCACTCTCCATCCCGCATCACAAAAGCGTTTCCACATTCACCATTCCGACGAAAGTCTGGAAGGTTATCGCGGCATTTGAGTGTGAGAGTGTCCTCGTCAGCGGTTTTACACGTTCTATCGAACTTCAGCCCTAAAGGAATATATGGTGCAAAAACCCGCAAAGCAATCGAATCAAGCAGGATTGCTCCTGCTTCTCGCCGTAGGCGCATCCCTCGCGCTCGCGGTAGTTTTCGGACCCTCGCTCTACACCACGAACAAGAACACCACGGGAAAGTTGGACGTCTCCAACGGCCCCATGATCAGCCAGAGCATCGGACAGCTCAATTCGGCAGAGTCTTCCAGCATGCGGATGAACGCTGCCCGCTGGCTCTCGACGCAGTTCACGAGCAATCCTGAAACGGTGATCACCTCGCTCGGCAACGCGCTCAACAACGATCCCGACCCGATCGTGCGCGCACAAGCCGCCAACTCACTCGCCAACATCGCGCGCCAAGCGCGGGAGAAGACGGGTGCGTCGAAAGAGCAGAAGGAGATCGCCGAAATCCTGGCGAGGCAGTACCACAAGGAAGCAAGCGACACTGTTCGTCGTTGCATCATCGGCGCCGCAGCGGAACTGGATGGCGACAACGCCGCCCCGCTCGTCGACGAAGCGATCAATGACAACGACCCCGCAGTGAAAGAAGAGGCCATGCGCGCCCGCCTGGAACGCGAGCGCCGCGCTCAGCTCAAGAAGCTGGGTTAAGACACTCTACTTGTTGCTGAATCTGCGGATTTTTCTGTAGAGCATTTGCCTGCCAACCTCCGCGGACACACGTTCGCGGAAATATTACTCCCAGAAAAAACCAACAATTAGAGGTATACGAAGATGACCTGTAACTTCTGCCAAAAAATGCCGCTTCCGGCAAACTCCCGCGCCGGCGTCTGCTCGAGCTGTTCGAAACCGACCTCCAGCACCGCCATCACCCTGTGCCCCACCTGCAGCAACACTCAGAAACGATGCAGCCGCTGCGGCCGCCTCGACACGAGCAACCCGATGCTGCAGAACACCTGTGACGCGGATTCCTGCGCCTGCATCTTCTAAGCCGATAGCGGCATAGACAGTACAGATCACCTTCCTGCGACCACCAAGGCTGCGCTGTGGATGACGAGACAATCAGGTCTTCGCCCATCCACAGCGCGCCTTATTTTTTGCGCCTTTCGTCCACTCAGCGCCCCTACTACACGTTGTCGCATTCACCATTTTTGAGATGTTCCAAATAGTGTCACGAGATGCTCGTGACATGACACTCCACGGAACATTTCAAACGTTGATCGAGCGATCAGTCAAGATGTTCCAAATAGTGTCACGAGATGCTCGTAAAATGACACTCTACGGAACATTTCAAACGTTGATCGAGCGATCGGTCAAGATGTTCCAAATAGTGTCACGAGATGCTCGTGAAATGACACTCTACGGAACATTTCAAACGTTGATCGAGCGATCAGTCAAGATGTTCCAAATAGTGTCACGAGATGCTCGTAAAATGACACTCTACGGAACATTTCAAA
>JBGAHZ010000047.1:0-57230 GCA_044225915.1 Obscuribacteraceae bacterium (SeqCode) | reverse complement strand
AGGCGTGAACTCCGTTACTGTGACAGGGGCTTCGGCTACAGGCGGAGAAATTAACTTCGATGCGTTTGCCTTGGCGAGCCTGGATGCAAGTAGTTCTGCCGCTAACGGCAGTGCGGGCGACATAACGCTGGTCGCCTTCAACGGCACCGACAATAAAGCGCAAATTAGTCTCGATCCTTCGACAGTGTTCAATCTGAATGGTAAGGGCAGTGGTTCTAACGGCAATCTGACGATGGTTTCCGGAAGTCTCGCTACGGTCGGAATCCAATCAACTAACGATATCACGATGACAGGCGGAGCCGCAGGAACGGGCTCAGTTTCAGCTGTGGCTGCTGCGCCTAGCGTACCGGTGACGATTTCGACAACTGGTGGTGGTATCACAAGCGGTGACTTCCGTGGTGGTACGCTGAACAATTCCGATATCGTGCTTGGAAATATCACGATCCGGGGTGGCGCGGTAGGCATCGCGACCGCTGGTGACGTTATTGCCGGCGATCTGGATGTTTCTGGTGGTGTCACTGGTAGTGGCGGGTCCGTAAGTGTCACGACTGCGTCGTCGGAAGTGCTGGATGTCGGAGCTGGAGGGGCAGGAGCCAACCAGGTAAAATCTGTGAATGCCAGCGGCGGTACCACGTCGGGGAATGCCGGCAGCGTGCTCATCGCAAACAACGGAACCGGCGGCATTAGTCTCAAAGGCTTTAATCCTTTGCAAGTAGTCGAAGGAAATGGTGGCAACTTGAGTCTCCTGGGGCTTAACGGTCCCCTCACGATTGATAACGCTAGTAATTTGAACGTCAATGCCGCGACGGGCACCGCGACCAAACATTCTGGTGGCAACCTCACGATCGCCGCCAATACCATCACGACAGCGCCAGCTGCTGTCATTCCTGTAAGTGGTTCTGGTACTAATGGTGGTGCTAATGGAGATTTGCAAATCACTCTGAACAATCAGGCACTAACGCTTGGGACAGGCGCGAATCAGTTCGACATTGGCAGTTTCTCGAATGTAAATCTGACCACTAACAATGGTTTTTCTATTAATGTGAATGCAGGCGGCGGATTCTCCGCCGTCAATGCTGTGTTCGATAGCGCTGGTACGGTTGTGATTGCAGATCCGATTACAGCGAGCAACATGTTGGATATCACTGCGACGACTGCTGTGAGCAATTCGACCACTCTTACGGGCACGAATGTTCTTAACATCAACACTCAGGCATTGACCAACACCGGCACTATTAACGGTGGAGTCATCACTTTCGAGTCGCCAAGCTCCTTTGCGATGAGTGGGGTTGGCGGTCAAGTCAATGCGACTACATCAACTACCATGACGGCTGACGCGGGCAACATCAATTTGTCCGGAACGCAAACCTTCTCGGGACCGCTGACTATCAATGCAATCGGTCTGCCGAACTCTTCAGTCACTGTCCTGGCCGGCGCTGACTATAAAGGGCTCAACGCAGTCACAGTAAATACCTACATGCTCACGCAGAATGGCAAGCTGTCCGGCGTTCCGCTGACCGTAAACACTACGTTCTACAACATCGTCAACAACAGTGGAAACGTTGTTCTGACCAGTGACCTGATCTACAACGGTCAGAATCTGGCGATCATTGCTAGCGGAAATGTATTTGCCTCTGGCGCGACGACGATTAACCTGTCGTCGAATTCCACCAACGCTGGTTCATTGCTCGTTCTAGCCGGATATAATTTCACTCCGGGCACTGCCAGTCAGCAGTCTACAGGAGTCACGACCACCGTCACCGGAGAATCGACCACAGGCGGTTCGATTGACTTGTCTGCTGTCACTATCGACTTGAGCAGCACCGCCGGTAATGGCGGTAAGCTCACGGCAGTGGCCAACGCCGGGTCGACGAATGATGGTTCAATCAAGTTCGGAACCATAAATACAAGCGCCAGTGCTGGTCTCGGCGGCTCTGTTCAGATTATCGGCGAAGGCGGCGTCGTTGTCGGTGACATCAGCACACTAGCTAGCGGTGCAGATGGTTCTGTTTCTATTGCGGTTTCGAAGTCGACAATTTCTGGTTCAATCGTCGTCACGAATGGAACGCAGCAAGGAGGCGGTTCTTTCGTTCCCTCGACATTGACGGCTGGCGATGTCACCGTAAGAAATATCAACGCTCCGGATGCAAATGTCTCGATCTCAGGTGCCTCGTTGGTTTCGAATTCAATTCAATCTGGCTCTGCCACTGTGATCAATGCGCAGAAGCTGTTGCTTGATACGGGTGCTGGTCTGGTCACGCTCAACACCGCAGTGAATCAGCTCCAGGTCAACGGATCCGGTGGGGTGAGCTTGACTCAGAGTGTGAAAGATCTGACGATCACGCAAGCTACGGGTGCCTCTCTCAGTCTCGCGGTTGATTCCGGCGCTCGGATTTTCGTAAATGCAGGCAGCGTAGGCAACATAAATAATCTGATTCTTTCCGGCACAGCAGGAGCTGGTGTCAATGCAATTACGCTTGGCGGTCCGATTTCCGTCAGCTCCGATCTGGCACTCACTGCCATCGGCGGTGGTGACCTGACGATCAACCAAGCTCTCACCGTCGGTGATGACATCAACTTGACCTCATCGACTGGTAACGTGATCGTCACAGCCAATGTTTCGGCTGGTGACACTGCGACGCTCATCGCAGGCAACAACCTTTCGATCTCGTCTGCTCTTACAGCACCGAACATAATCGATCTCAGGAGCGGTGACGACCTGCTCATGAGTGATATCACTGGTAGTATTGGAACCACGAACACCATTTCGCTTAAGTCGGCGACGGGAACAGTCGGGACGCTGGCTAATCCGTTTATAACAGATGCATCCAACGTCAATATTTCTGCCGGGAAGTCAGCCTTCGTTCAGAGTTCTCGAACTGCCGGAGTATCGCTGGCGTCCGGTGCGGCACAAGGTCAGTTCCAATTTACTGCTGCCGGTCCAATCACTATCAGCGGAAATGTCGCAACGACAAACACACTGGCTGGTGACATTCTGATTACCCAAAACGGAAAAGGAACATTGGCAATCGCTGACGGCGTTTCAATAACGTCGACCGAAGGCGATATTGTAATCAACAATAATGATATCGACCGAAAAACCGGATTCATCAGAATTGGCAATAACATCATCATTAAGGGTTCCGGCTCCACCGCCGGGGTAGGAGATGTCGCTATCGTGCTTGGTGGAGTACCTGCGACTCCGATTGTTGGAAGAATAAAAACCAGTACGAAAAACAACATCGTGGTTAACGAGTCTGGCGGTGGGCAAGTGTTTGCCGGAAAGAAAGGCATCAATACTGCCAAACAAAAGAACATCACATTGCAAGCACTTGGGCGCAATCTTGTGTTCAGTACCGCCGGAAAGCAAAATAAGAAAAACCTGAGTTTGGGATCTAACGTGTCAATTACAGCGGACCCATAAGGGCAGCAAAAGAATTAGCGGATCTGAGCAGCAAATGACCTTGTAGAGACTCTGTATGCGTTGTTCTGATGCCGTTAGGAACCTTCTCTGGTGCGGGATTGTAATCAAAAGCTGAAATTGTAACGGTTGATGTCAAGCGGTGTGATATCGTTCTCGTATATTCGAGATTCGAGCCATGAAATATCTAGCCGTTAGCAAATTTAGAAACGAAATTCGTCGCATACCGACGTAATTTGTAAGTCGCCTGAATTGGAAACAAATCGCATGGGCTGCGGCGAGCAGCTGATGAAGCTGCCGCGTGGCGAGTGAATACTTATTGAGATTTTGGAGATTCTTATGTCAACTATTCAAAATAACCAATACGCCATCAACCCTGGGAAGGCTGGTGCCGCTATTGGTGGTGTCATTGTCTTTGGTATTATCCTGCTGATGTGCTTGCCGCTTCTCGTCGGCTTCTGGGTCACCGTAGATGCTGGGCACGTGGGCGTCTTGAAATCGATGGGTGCGGTAAACCCGAATGTTCTTCAACCCGGATTTCACTTTAAGAGACCTATGATGGACGAAGTCGTGCAAATCGACACGCGTTTAAAGTCATTCGAAGTTCAGGCTGCATCCGCTTCGCGCGACCTGCAGACAGTGCAGACGACGATTTCTGTTCAGCACAGCTTGTCCCCAAGCATGGCTTCGGAATGTTATCAAACTATCGGTGACCTCGAACGCATCGACCAAACGGTGGTAGCGCCGGCGGTGCAAGAAAGTTTAAAAGCGATTACCGCCAAATACACAGCCGAAGAGCTTGTAACTCGTCGCGAGACCGTGAAACAGATGGTGACTGATGCTATCCGTGGTTACATCAAGCACACTTTGACGGAGAAAAAACTGGATGGTGCCGTAGCCATCGCTAACGTTGCCATCACCGATTTCGACTTCTCGAAGGAGTTCAATCTGTCGATTGAAGCCAAGGTAAAGGCTGAGCAACAAGCTCTGCAAGCCAAGAATGAGAAAGAGCGACGCATTACCGAAGCCGAGGCCGGCGCCAAAGAAAAGGAACTGGCTGCCGACGCCCAGGCTTATCAAATCTCGAAAGAGAGTATTGCGCGTGCTCAGGCTATTCAACGAGAGGCAAACGCTTTGTCGCAGAACCCAAGCTTGATTCAATTGCGAGCCGTTGAAAAATGGGATGGTGAGTTGCCTACTTTCTCTAGTGGTGGCAGTATGCCGTTCGTCAATATCTCGTCAATTGAGCGACGTCACGTCGCTGAAGACAAAAAGTCTAAAGATGGCTGATCGCATTGAGGCGACGCTGTTCGATAAGTTAAATGGGACGCAAGGGGCTCCGCGAGGAGCCCTTTGTCATTTTATCTTTCGGCGCTGTATGGGCACCGCTACAAAAGCTGCAGAACCAGGTGTCTCTGATGAACCTGGTTCTGAACGCCAGGAAGCCTGTCGTATGGTGCGTTCCTCGCCGATTCAAGTATGGTAAGCCAACGTGTAACAACCGTTTTGTGGTGAGTTTGCGCAACTAAATCGCACAAGCAGCTCGGTTGAGGATCTAAAGGAATTACAGCGCATAATGACGCAACCCGTCCTTCGCAATTAAACGGCACCGATAGTGGGGCGAGCGGCTCGTCAATCCTTCTTGAAAAAATAACCTTGCCCGTGAACAGTTCTGATTGGGCAGGTGTCTAGGTCTGCACTAAGCTTTTTGCGTAACCGAGACATGTGAACTCGCACCGTATCTGGTGACGACTCCGAAAGTGATGACCAGGCGCGTTCGACTAGCGCCTCCTGGCTGAAGACTTCTTCGCAGTTTCGCATGAGAAATTCGAGCAACAAATATTCCTGCTTGGTCAGTTTAATCTCTTCTCCGTCACGCGTGACCTTGAGTGAGCGGGTGTCCAGGGTGATGCCGGAGAAGCAGAGTTCCAAACTTTCCATCTTTGTGGGGCGGCGCAGAAGAGCTCTAACTCGTGCTAAAAGCTCTTTGCGGTTGAATGGTTTTGTCAAATAGTCATCAGCACCGGTATCCAAACCGGTGGCTTTATTGTCGAACGAATCCATGCCGGTCAGCATCAAGACTGGCTTTTGGATGCCTTTATTGCGGAGCTCTTCCAGGAATTCTATACCGGTCGTGTCCGGCATCATCCAGTCGAGAATCAAAAGGTCGTAATCGAATCCGTACACCATCGGTCGCGCATCGGCTACGGAGTTGGCTACATCGATTATGTAGCCCTCGTCTTTTAACGACTGCTTTGTGGTGTTCGATAGTTCTATGTCATCATCGACAACTAGAATTTTGGGCACGCGATGTCCTCAATACTTCACTGATAGTATGCCATGCGTTTATAAACAATCCACAGGTCGGTGAGGCTCTCTCAAATTAACCTTAGAGATTAATCGTTCGAATCGCGATACTATTTTAAGGCCTTTATTGGCTGGTTTTGGAGCATTATCTGATTTATCCGCATCGTTTTCTCGCCCTCGCCGGGGCCGCAACCACACTGCTCTTGCTTGACGTGAATTTTGCTCAAGCAATTACTAGCTGGCGCTCGGTTGCAAGGGGTGCGCGGGCGAATCTGGCACATCAGAAATATGGTGCCGCAGAGCAAGGTTATACGCAGGCGTTGGATATGCTCAGTAATCAGGATGCGAAGGCCGAGGAGATTTTTGATTTAAAACTTTTGCTGGTCGAAACCTATCGCAGGGATGGTCAGTACGGTAAAGCAGATGAGATTTTGAACGGTCTGGAACCAGCCATCGCACGAAATAATTTCGCAGATCCGACGATTGCCGTTCGCTTCTGGCGACGGCGCGCAGAACTGAGATGCTCGCAGAAGCGCTTTGTGGAAGGGATTGCATGCATGAAAAGGGCAATTTCTATTCTGGAGAAATATTTTCAAAGCAGTTCTTCCACGTTATTGAGCAACTATACGATCCTCTTGAGATTGGCTTGTGAGCAGCAAGATTGGTCGACAATAGCAGAGGTGCTAGACAAAATTCACTCTAAAAATCGAAAGACCGAAACTACTCCTAGTGCTTCCGAGCTTCATCAGATAGCCGCTCTTCATCAGATAGCCGCTCTGGAAGAGGCTCGAGCGATGGCGTTTAACCTGGTCTCCGACCGTGCTTCGAAGCTGGTTGCGGCGCAAGACTATAAGGGTGCAATGATTTTGTTTCGTCTTATGGAAAAAGATGGGCATGGAGAGATCGGTGTCCAGTTGCTGCATAGCGCATTGATGACTAAAACTAGAGACAAGAAATTTGTGGAAGCTGATGCCATTGTTCCATTTCTAAATAGTGCACTTGATAAACTCAGCGAGTCCGACAATCAAAGTCTGTCTCTTAAAATCGCTGGGCATGCGGAGCTCGCATGTATGTACGAGATTCGCGGTAATGCTGAGAAGCAATTATCCGAGTGGAAAAAGGTTATGGATCTGTATAACAAACAAAAAAGCGGACATTCTTTTATCGACGAGTATCACGCTTGCCATGCCAGAAATAGAATATCGACCCTCTCGGAGTTCAAACCCGAAGGCGCATCTGATCGAGCAATCGAACTAATCTCGCAGTCGATAAAAGCCACTAATTTGCCCGCAACCATGCACCTTTCGGCTCCTGATCTGACTGCGATGCGAGTCATGCATGTAGATTCTCGCGTCTGTTTTTCATGGGCTTATCAAACGCGCAAGGACTGGAAGAACTCGGAGATTAGCCTCGATTCGATTGATAAACAAGCGTATGCCCAACAAGCTGACTCGATGAAGCTGACGATAATAGGGCAGCGAATCGGGGTCGCAGCTGCTTACTACAAACAGGGAAACTTCGCTGGATGCAGGCGAAACCTGGCAATAGCAAATGCACAGCTTGACCCTATTCCCGACAGTCCTGAGCGAAAACAGATGGTGGATTGGGCGCGGAAAGTGTCATCAGGACCGGTGTTCAACTCCCCCAACAGAGAGGGCGGGACGTCCCAAAAATGAAAATTCGACACCGCGTAATATGGTTGTTTTCTTTTCTTATAGTCTGCCAGCTGATTTCGGCCGGTGTGCTGATTTATCATTTAACCAATATAGACAATAATGTTAAACAAGAGGCGCATGCTAAGCGCGTTATCACCTTGACTGATGAAATCGCCGGGATTCTCGGACGACACATCACAGTGGTTACGGGGGCGGGTTTGCTTCGTGACGGAACCAATCTGGATCAGCTTACGAAGCCACGAGAGCGTCTAATTGAGAAAACAGAGGAATTGAGAAAATTATTGAGCGGAGACAAAAAGATGTCCGCGATTGCCATTCGTTTTCAAAAGAATACGTTGCGACAATTGGATCTCTGGACAGAATTCGCCGAGGCATATAGACCTACGGAAAAGTTTTATGTCGCGCAGTTTCTCGATCAGTCTGAAATGATGGAGTCGTTGAAGGTGCTATACGACACTGTTTATGCGGATGCTGAGGCGATCGTCAAAAAATACGGTCCGATTGCCAAAGAGTTTTTGCCTCAAGCATTGAAAGAACGCGAGGACCAGCGCAAAACGATTATTGTTGTAATTTCGCTGCAATGCCTGATTTTGCTTGCTGTTCTCGTATTTGCAATTCGAGTGTCGCTTGGGCGCTTAGAAATTCTCATGGGTAACATTCAAAGATTTTCGCGCGGAGAAAAAGCGCTCGTGACTTTGTCCGATGGAGACGAGCTCGCGGAGCTGGATAAAGCGTTTAGAGAAATGTCGGAAGAGCGCAATCGGCTCGAGGAAATTCGTCAGGCGATGCGCGCGATGGTTAGTCATGATTTGCGATCGCCGCTGACCAACATCAATTTGCGCTTGGACTTGATCATCGCTAAGTATGGAAACGAACTCGATCCTGATTTGAAACTGCACATGGTGCGCATGTACGGCGAATCTCAGCGACTTGTGCGGCTCGCCTCTACTCTTCTTGATGTGGAAAAACTGGAGGATGGCAAAGTCGAGCTTCAGCTAAAGCAGGTAACCGCCCTCGAGTTGGTTGCCGAGTCGACCAGGGCCGTACAGACGCTTGCCGAACAAAAAGCAATTACTATTGTGGAGAATGCCAACCCTGATGTGATTGTGCTCTGTGACGTCGATCGGACGATTCAGGTCATAGTGAACTTTTTGTCGAATGCGATAAAATTCTCGCCGGAAAAATCGGTCGTGGAGGTTGTTGCCGACCGCGGAGCGCCAGGTTTAGTCAGGGTGTCCGTGTTGGATCAAGGCCCCGGGGTGCCTCCGAATAAAATTGATGGATTGTTCTCGAAGTTTTTGCAATTCGAGCAAGCGGAGGACTTGAAGCGGCAAGGCAGCGGGTTGGGTCTTTATATCTGCAAGATGCTGATTGAAACTCAAGGCGGGAAGCTGGGTTATAAGCCGAGGGAGCCAAAGGGCAGTGAGTTCTGGTTTGAACTTAAGGATGCCGACGCCTTAGATGCTCCGACGGTTTGATTAAACCCATCTCTACCCAGCTAACGTCGTTTCTTTAATTGCACAGCTGGACACAAGGGCTAGTGTGGCTTCCGGACACGCCATGGAACAGCAACCGAAGTACCTTTGTCCGATTTGGAAATTTCGCCGAATTTAAATCAGGTCCAGCGGATTTCTTAGCAAATCTGTAACAAATTCTCCGTATTGTGTTCGCATGGTTGATGAACGGCGTTGGCGAGGAGAAAGAAATGAGCGATCACTTTAACGCAAGAGAATTGAGTCAGGCGCAAGAAGGCGCGGGAAGCGCGTTTGCTAACTTCGATCGGTATACGCAATCCGCTGCAGATGACTTTACTAATCGAGATCGAGCACACGAAAGTAGTGCTATTGGCGGTGCCTCCTCGAAGCTCTTTCCTAAAGCTGAAGACCTCCTGAACGGTCTGCTTCAGGGGCTGCAAGAAGAAAAGCACAATAATGAAACCATGCCGTTGGGAACAGTGCCTTATCCGGATACGAAGTTTAGCAAGCAAATTTAATTGCAGGTTATTCCGTCGGAACTCGCTTGTTGTGTGCGATTTGGGCGGACGTTTCTAAGGTGTCAGAAAATAGAAAACTGGAAGTTGCTGGGGGGTAGCTTTCAGTTTTTTATTTGCGTTGAGATCCTCCAAGGTGTCGATCAATCCCGGTCAAGCGCAGGGTGCAATGAGGAGCGCGAGCCCGATGATGATGAGCGCGATGTAGCCGCCCACGGCGAGGGTTAGTTGCCCGTCGGCGTCGTGACTCGAACGTGACAATTGACGCTAGTTTTGCGAGAGTTTAAATAATAAATGTTCACCATGTTTGATACCGATGAAAGTTTCGAGGATAAAATTCGGGCGGTGACCGGAACGTGACGATTGATGCAAGATGTGAGATGCGTGCAGTAAGCTGAGGCACCAGATTTAATACCGAAAAGTTGTCGTGTTTTTGCTTTGTCGTGTCGACAAATGCATTAGTAATAAGCTTCTAGAGCTTTGACATGAGTTGATTTAGACCAAATCATCGTCTGTTGTTCTCTTGAATCGCGAAATGGTAGAGATCAGTTATCACTTCTCTGCCACTCAAATAGTTGGTTCAAAAACAAGAAACCACTCCTGCAAACTCTCGAGCTTATCTCCTCTCCGCACACGCGGAGCGGTTCACACAGCCCGTTCATTGGGCGAGCAACGAGGAGCTACCATGGCGATTTTTGTTTCCAAAGAACTGCGTGACTACATCCGTCGTCTCATGCTGGAAGTCGACCGGCGCAGCAAGAACGACCTCTCGAAGGGTTGCGAAACTGCTCGCGTTCTCGAAGGGGCGACGGAACTCGAAGGTCTCGCAAAGATGCGGGCTGGCAGCCGCGGAATTGATTTCGTTCACCCCGATGACGTCAAGGCGATGGCGGTTTACGTTGTTGCGCGCCGTCATACGGACGCGGTTCCCGAGCGCATCGTCAGCGAGGCCCTCAACGAGGTTCCGCTTCTCGTGTAGTCGCGCCTTGCGACAACGTCGTTTGCCATCCTTCTCGAATGGCTGACGAGAGCTACAACAGCGTTCCGCGGGTATTGTTACCCGCGGGTGGACTTAAGTGACTACCGCTATCCATGCGGCTTTCTGTTCTTCCTCCAACCAAGGATGGTTTCATGTCCGGCAATCTGATGCTCATCTCTTCCACCCCGGCGGCGCTCTCGGCCGAGCAGATCTTCCGCGCTTCCTGCGGCACGTATCTGCATGTGCTCGACGCGCTCAACTTCGACATCGCGCACAAGCAGGTCACCGACAAGAGTGCGGCCGCGCGCATCAAGGAACTCCAGGATGCGGAGACCGGCGCGGTCGAGGCTTTCCGCACGCTGATCAGCGGACAGCCCAACGAGTTGGTCATCCTGACCTACTTCAACAACGCATCGTCGTTCTTCAAGAGCTGGAACGCCTGCCTTCACCAGGGCGTCGACCCGCTCGCGCCCAAGGTGCGTCGCCGCATGAAGGCACTGTTCGACACGTGGAAAGCCAGTGAGCAGGACTACGCTCGCGCCGGCTACCGCACGATCTCGTTCGACGAGTGGAACGCTTCGATGTCGATCGATAACGACGATGCGCTTCGTCCGTCCGCCATCTGCTTGATGGTGGTCGCCCGAAACAATGATGAGCAGCCGGTGTTGCACGCCGTCGCCACCCAGCGCAAGTACGCGAAGCTCAAGATCTGAGCTTCGCGTACCTCGGCAGAGGTGGCTGACCATCAGGTCCGCCACACTCAGCGGAACGACCGGCGCTCAAGAGCAGAGTGTCGGAGGGTGACGGGATTGGCTGACCATGTGTTTGCCGGTCCCAGGTTCTATTTCGATCCATCATCACTGCAACAGCGAAGGAACACTACATGAACCAGTCCCGCGAAATGACCCTCAACGACGTCGTCGGCTACGACATCCAGAAGGCGCAGCTCCGCGCCCTCATGCAGGTGTTCAAGGACCCGTCTGCTCCGCACTACGTCCTCGTCACCTCACCTCCCGGTATCGCCAGGACGATGGTGATCAAGCTCGCCGTTCGTGAGGCCGGCGCCAGCGTCTTCCGGATCCAGATCTCCAACGACATGATGATCTCCGATGTTGAGCGACTGCTCCGGCAAGCAGCCGCCTGTGAGGGACCGGTCGCGATCATCGTCGACTCGATCGACCGTGGTCACAATGTGGTGGCGAAGATCAAGCGTCTGCTCGATCGGCTCTTGTCCGAACGGCAGGACGTTCTCGTTATTGCCACGACAATCAGGGGCGAGCCGGTTCCGTCCGACTTCCAGAATCTCCCCACCATCGAGTTCGAGTACATGACGGTTGACGATACGAACGAGTTGTTGCGGAACGTGACCGTGTGGCGCAGCTAAGCCTAAAGACCCAAGGCTGCCCACGACGCAATTAAAGTCCGAAAAGGAGATATGCATGAGTGGTTTGGTTTTGCTTGACTTTGACATCGCCACTGCAAAAGACGGCGCATTGACGGATCTGGAGACCGAGGACCGCCAGGTAGGCCATGCCAAACACATGAGTTACCTGCAATCGTTGAGAGACGCTGGTTTCGAGGTCGTGAAGGAGACCTGCGGCAAGAGCGATTGTGTCGCCTGTCAAAGAGACGTCGGGCATAGCTGGCGGTACGTCCGCGATGGCGTTCCCCGGGTCGTGCTGATCACCCGCATGTACAGGTGATAATGAAACGGTGATGAATTGGCCAGGCTGATTCCTGGTTGCTTCATTGCCGTTTCTGTTTTAGTGAAAATTTACTAAAATGCATAGTAAAACGCTGAATTAAACATCGACTCTGAAAAACGGCATGGAAAGCCGTCTCCAGAGTCGATGGGTTAGGGTTCGGGGATATCGTTAACTGGCGATGTCAGCGATGCTGCCGATGATCAGGAGCGGGACGCCCCATTCGGGATTGGTAGCGAGCGCGATCATGAATCCGATTGCCGCGATTAGCGCGAGACCGAAGGCTGCGACCGTCTTCGTCAACTGCCAGAGCGACAGATGCGCGATCACGTTGCCATCTTTGACTTCGACGCTTTCGAGGACGGCTCGGACGACGTAGCCCTTGAAGTCGTTCTTGAGCGTATAGACGGGGACGCGTTCCAGCACGGTCTCGGCTGACTTCTGCACGAGGGACTGTGCGACTTCCTCGGCTTTGGCAGCCAGTTCAGCCTTGTGCTCGTTGATCTTCTTCGAGTCGACCCATTTGTCGATGAAGCTGCCCACCTTGTCCGCGACGTTGGCGCCGTTGGCCTGCAGGTCGGTGATCTTGAGTGTCTCGGGCTGGAAGTAGAACGCGCCGCGACTGTGGTCGAACCGCAGCGTGCCACGAGTGCTCGTGTGCATGCGGTATTCGGTTTTGAACTTCGTCGCCGCGGCGTCGAGCGAGAGGTTGATCTTGTCGTCGGCCAGATCGAGCTTGACACCGGATATGGTGACACCCTTCTGGGTGGTCGGCATCTTCTCGTCAATCTTGGCCTGGATGCTGGCCTGGCTCATCGAAATCTCGTGAACTCCGAAGAATGTCCACGCAATTCCTGCGATGGCGATGACCAGCGTGACGATCGTTGCTGTCCATGCCCATTTGCGTTTGTTCATTGGTGATCCTTTGTTTCAGTTTCCTGTGACTCTAAAACTTGTGCAGGCTTCCGCGCAGGCACCATTCATGGTGCCCAGAAGGTATTATCGCGACCGCGCTTGCACGAGCAAACCTGAATAGGTTTTTCTCCGCGCCCTGTCGATTTTGGGCGGGTTGATGGGCAGTGCTTCTTCGTAACGTCGAGCCAGTGCTTTGTCGCCGGCTTTCGAACGCATCGATTCATACGCTGTCGCCATCGCCTGAGCGACGTGCTCAGGAAGCGGTTCTCGACGTGTGCGGAATTTGCTGGCGAACCGTCCCATCCAGCTATGCCGTTTGCAGTCTGCAATCATCTCAATCAGTCCGGCTACATCCGAATAGCCATCGGCGTTGAGCACGATGGGCGCGTCGGAGTAGCGAAACGGCATCTCGCCCGTTTCCCACTTCACCTCGGTTCGATCGCTGTATGGAATGGCGTGAACCGGGGGCGTGAGATAGACCAGACGTTGTCCGCCTTGTCCACCCTGCACGAAGGCAAGTCGAGCACCTTCCAGCAGATGAGCTTTCTTCGGATGCATCAGATTGCGCTGATGGCACCCGGTCAGACCGAAACTGCCGTACTCCCAGAACGGGTCGGACCGCATTTCGGTGGACTGATGCATGCGTGGTTGACGCAACATCACCACGATTACGTGGGGCGCCGACTGACCCGCAAGGGAGTCAGAAAGCGAAATCGGTTTAGATTTAGGCATAACTACAACTCCCTTGTTGGGTGTTCATTTGATGATTGCGGCTAACCAGTCAGCGCGCGTGCATTCCGCCGGAAGCGGATATGCACACGCACTGCTAGTCACGCGTGGACGCCAAGCTGCGCGATTCTTTGCACCACTGGTAGTGGCGCTCGCGAGGCTGGGGTTCCGCGCGTGGAGCTGGCGCTCAGTCCTCCAGCTCTTCGTTGACGAAGGTCGTGATCTTGCCGTGCTTGCGGTTCTTCGGGCGAGCCTTCTCGTCGCAGCTCACGAGAATTTCGTCGCCGGCGTCGAACAGTTCGGCCTTCTCGACGACCTTGGTCAGGGTGATCTCGGTCGTGACGTTGCCCTCGCGCTTGTTGTCGGGGCTCGGGCTCTGCGTGGTGTCGAGGAAGATGAAGGCGATCTGCTCGCCCTGCTGCTCGACACGGGCGATGTGGCGCCAGTCGTGGTCTCGGAAGAGGTCGATATACAGACCCTTGCCGACAACGAGCGTCGGGTCGGCGAGGGCGGCGGCGGCGGTGACATACTTTCCGCTGCCGTTGCTGATCTGGAAGCGCGCGTTGTCGGTCTGGTAGACGTGTGCGATGCTCATGTTTTGGAGTTCTTTCGAGTGTTTTTTTGTTGAGGAATACCGAGGTTAGGGGCTCGGTAACAAACACGCAGTGGACGAGAAGCCCTTGCCGCATGGCGCGGCAAGGGTTTGGTGAACGCTAGTCCCGCGGGAACAGCGTGAGAACGGTCGGCAGACCCTGGTATTCACCGGGTGCAGGGATAGCGCGACGCTCTTCTTGGACGTCGTCATCGCCCATGCGCAGCGGGTCAATGTGCACGACAAGGAACTTGGTGTTCTCGTCGTACCAGGCGCCGAGCACGAGGCTGCCTTCCTTCATGAACTCGGCCTTGAAGTTCTCGACGACCTTGGCGGGACCGCCCTCGGGAATTGCGAGGGAGAGTCCGCAGGCATCGCAGTTGGCGAATTCCGGGGTGGACGGGCGATCGGTGAAGACGGCGCCGCAGCTGCCGCACCATCCGTCGCAGCGCTCGGTGCTGCTTGCGTCTGCTTGAGTGCTCATGTTGATGTTCCTGTTTGCCATTCTATGGCGTTGGCCTGTCCCTTCGCGACAGGCTCAAGTATGGGTTTTCAGCCGGTGCTCCGATTGGAACTCCTTTGCTGGGCGTTTGATTGTGGCACCGGAAATGGTGTCACGTCGGACGGCGGTTCAGGACTGAGACCTGTCCCGCGGGCTCACTTTGATGACGACCGGATCCGGATCCCCGGACTTCTGGAAGAATCGTTGTCCCAGTCCCATCAGTTCGTGCAGGATGACTGTGCGAGGGAAGAGTCCACGCGCAGGGGGCTTGGGGCGACCGCAAGTATCGTCGTCGAGCGAACATGAATCGCCCGGGTCGTTGCCTTGACTCATTTTTGACCTGTGTTCAGATTGGCTTCTTCTGCCGTTTTAGGCTTGGAAGCGCAGTTGATGATTGCGAACGCTTAGTGAACAGAGCGCTCGCGCCGAAGGAGGATGCACCGCATTTGGTGCACCCTCCCTGTGGGCAGAACGTCAGGCCAGCTTGGGCAGGACGTCGTTGCTGTGGATCACCTCGATGCCGAGGTCGCGCAGCTCCTTGATGCCGGCTTCGTATTCGCCTTCGGCGAACGCGATGGCGCGGCAGGCGTCTTCGATGACGCGCACGCTGAACTGCTTGCCGCGATACGTTTCCGCGCGACCGTCCTTGGCGGTGTAGGACACGCAGTAACGCAGAGCCAGACCGATGACGTCGATCTGGATTTCGTCGCAGCCCAGGCGCTCGGCCTCTTCGCGCAGGTACTCGGCCAGACCGGTGGACTTGCCGAGGAACGGATACTTCGCCTTGAGGCGCGCCGACGCGTGGCGGCCGTTGTCGTAGAAGCCCGAGTAGCTGTCGACACGCGGGTCTTCGCCCTTCTGGAAGGTGCGCGAGACCATCGAGCGATCGAGGTCCGGATGGAACTCGTTGCCCGGCGTGCCCTGGATGCAGTGCGGCCACCAGAGCTGTTGCTTCACGCCGTAGATGGTCTTGAAGCTGAACGGCTCCTTGCCCTTGTGCATCGTGTAGAACGACTTGTGCTTGGCCGGGTGGTTATCTTCGATGTCGACCACCAGGTCGTAGAGACCGCTCCGCGAAAGCGCGTTGGACGCGGGCACGATCTCGTCGCCGCCCTTCACAGCCAGGTTGCCGCCCGGCATGAAGTCCTTCTTGATGTCCACCCGGAGGAGGACCTTGAGCACTTTCTTGGCTTTGGGTTTCGTCATGGATGCCTCTGTCGGTTGTTCCAGCCAGTTGATTTCCGTCGGTTTTTCGCCGACGTAGGTTTCCAGATCAGCCTTCCATGCGTCCGGTGCCGTGTCCGAGGGGAGGTGGCAGTCGTAACGCGGGTTGAGGCTGACCGAGCCGAGCTTCACGCCATCCGGCTGGCAGGAGTGCTTGAAGCGTTGGGTGATGAAGCGCCAGATGAACTGACGCAGCGTGGCGAGAATCCCCGAGACCGGGTATTCCTGCTTGAACGTCGCGAGGGTCGCGAGGTAGAGCACCTTGCTCGGGCGTGAGCCCCAGCGCACCCAGTGGTACAGGAAGAAGTCGCGCAGGTCTTTGGGACCGAGCGAGTCGTTGGACTTCTGATGGCTCTGTCCGTCGCGACCGACGGGCAGGAGCTCGGGCGATTCGGCGGTGTCGGCGATGTCGTTGAGCACATCGCGCAGTTCGCCGGGACCGACTTCCACTGCCGCGTACCAGCGGATCAGGTGAGCGATGAGAGTCTTGGCCACACCGGGGCTGACCGAGTACATGCTCATGTGGTCCGCGTTGTACGTGCACCACCCCGAGGCCAGCTCGGTGAGAGTGCCCGTGCCGAGCACGAAGCCGTTGTTCATCAGCACGTCGGTGCGCTTGCGCGCTTGCTCGTTTTCGAAATCGAGGTCCGCCGAATTGGCCGGCAGGTCCTTGAGTTTCTCGACGAAACCTTCGAGCGTCAGACCATCCAGGTTGATGCCGAACGGCGTCTTGTGCTCTTCTTGCCACGACAGCAAGCAGCGCGCCCGGATGTCCACTTCCTTCACGGTCACGCCGGTGAGCTGCATGAGCTTGATGGCGTTGTTGTAAGTGCGGCTCGTGGTGCCGAATCCCGGCATCGTGAAGCAGCGCAGAAGCTTGCGCGGGATGTTCAACTCATCGAGCGTTTTCAGCGCGACGAGCAAACACTCGGTCGAGTCGACACCGCCGGAGATACCAATGACGAACAACGGTTTGTCGTTGGCGATCAGCCCCGCGACCATCTTTTCGAGTCCGCCGCGCATCTTGGCGAGATACATGAGACGCGTCTTGAGGGCGCGCACCTGGATCTTGATCACCTGCCGGCTGCGCTTGTTGAGCATCACCGGGTCTTGCGGGACGAACGGATACGGGTCGATATGCCGGTTGAGCTTGCTGGGCAAATCGCCGGCGTTGAGGTTGAAGTGCACGCGCCGGAAGTTGAGCATGGGCTCGAAGTTGCGCCGGCAATCTTCGAACGTACCGTCTCGCATGCGCTCGTGCTGGATGTGCTGGACATCCACGTCGGCGGAGCGATAGGGCTCGTTTTCGTTGTCGGCGAGGGGCTCGGCTTCGGTCTGGATGGCGCCGAGTTCGCCCAGGAGCAGGTGACCGCCGTAGACCACGTCGGTCGATGATTCGCCATCACCGGCGGAGGCATAGGCGTAGATTGCCTGGGCCTGAGCCGAGTGCGCAGCGATCATACCGCGACGGTATTCGTCCTTTCCGACCAGCTCATTGCTGGCGGAGAGGTTGAGTAGCACCGTCGCCCCAGCCAGAGCCTGGAGACGGTGCGGCGGAATTACCGCCCAGCCGTCTTCGCAGACTTCGATGCCGAACACCAGACCGGGGAAGTCGTCTGCTTCGAAGAGCAGGTCGACGCCGACTGGAACTTGCTGACCGCAAAGCATCATGGTCAGACCGCGCAGCTTGTCGCCGCGGTGGAACCAGAGCTTCTCGTGGAACTCGCCCGAGTTGGGCAGGTACGTCTTCGGAACGACGCCGAGAATGCGGCCGCGCTGAATCACGACAGCGCAGTTGTACAGCTCGCCCTGGACGACGAGCGGAGCGCCGATGACGGTCACTCCTTTGAAAACAGTTTTGGAAGCCAATCGAACTTTGTCGATCGCCTGGAGCGCGCCATCGATCACCACTTCGCTGCGGAAGTGGTTGCCGCAGGAGTACGCCGTCGTGCCCAGTTCGTTGAGAACCAGGAAGTTTGCGTAATCCGCATTTGCGCGTCGCATCATCGCGATGATGCGGTCGGCGTTGTAATCGCAGTTTGCGATCTCAACCCGGTGGCTGCCCAGAGCGATTCGCACCAAGCCGAACTTGGCTCTTGATGTGCGTTTCATAATCGAGTTTATCCTTTCGTAGAAGAACTAGATGGAAGCGACGATTTCATCGCGTCCCCTTTGGTCCAAGCACCGACGCGGTGAGCAGGTCGCCGGTCGGGATAACGTGGAGGAAATCGTCCGCGAGCTCGACGGCGCGCGGATGCGAGTCGGATACGATCACGCTGTGGAAGCAGCCGGAGTCCCGGAGCTTCTTCTTCGAATCGCCCGGCAGGACGCCGTGCGTCGAAATCAGGATGACGGCCAGCGCGCCCTTGGCGAGATAGGCTTTGGCAGCCGCGATCGCCGATCCGCCCGTGCGGATCATGTCGTCGTAGATGACGACGAGTTTGCCGGCAACATCCGCCGAGATGTCGGCGACGACAGTTTCGGAGCCGGAGATGCGGCGCTTGATGATGAAGGCCGGGTGTACCGGCAGCTTCAGTTTGACCATGTCGCGGCACAACGACTCCACCCACTTGGCCCGTCCGGCGTCGGTGGACGCGACCGTGAAGTCCAGGAGCTTGAACTCTCCTGTCTGGGTCAGGATGTCGTCAGGGTCAGGGGCGTGACAGTTGACCGTCGATACCCGCAGCTTCGCGAGCGCGCCGGTGCCGCAGGAGGAGTGGTCCAGTTGCTTGCCGGATGTGCGCTGCCAGTCGCGAGCAGCTTCTTCCACGGCCTTGATGACGAGCGACTTGGCGTAGATGTGGTCGGTCTTGACGCCGTTCTCGAAGTAGAACGGGATGCCTTCCGAGTGCAGGTCGAGCAGGTATGCCCGATTGCCCAGTGGTGCGCGCGGGATAGCGGAGAGCTGCATGGCGCGGATCTTGGCCTTGACCAGCTCTTGCGGGAGGATGGCACGCTCCATGGTGGCGTAGCCGAAGTATGGGATCACCATCTTCAGGCGGACAGCGCCTTCCATGACGAGACCAGCGCCCATGTCGAGCAGCTCCATGGTGGCGCGGTCCGAGACCGTGCCGCCCAGGAGTACGACCTCGCGGTCGCTGACATCGGTGAGCAGGCGGTGATAGCGTTCGCCGTCGGGAAACGGCACGTCAGCAAGGCTGGTGCTGCCGTCCTTCGCAACCGAGCGCGCCATCTGACCGTCGACAAATCGCTTGGACTTGAGCATCTGAGCCTTGAGGTAGCCGTACTCAGACGTCGCAAACAGAATCGGTTTTCCGAGGTTCATTGTAAAATCTCCTAGTTTGTACCGTGCCGCGAACCGCGGACCAGCAGCGTTTCCACTGTAGTCCGCGGGTTTCGCTTCGCGGGTGTGTTTACGAAATCAGGACTGGCGACCGGCTTCCAGTGCGGCGCGGGCAGCAGCGCGTTCGGTCGCGCGCTTCTCGCGGTACGTGCGCATGTAGCCTTCGATCGTCGGTGAGAACTCGACCTTGGAGTACTGTCCCCAGGTCGCTGTCGACCGCTTCGCCTGCACTTCGGGCGTCTCGTTGTAAACGATCTTGCCCTTGCTGACGAGCTTCTTGTAGAGCGGTTCGCCGTCGACCTTGTCGGTGACGTGCGCCACGTACATCGTGTCACCGCGCCCGTAGACGCGCACGATGCCGGGGATGCTCTCCTTGCCCTCGGAGTTGCTGAACTTGATGTTGGGCTGACCGTTGGTCCAACTGCGCTTGAACGCAGCCGAGACCGTGTCGCGGTGCACCAGTTTCCACCAGTAACCGCCGGCGCCCGGGAAGAGCACGGTGGGCTCCTTGCCGGTCTTGGCGCGGAAGTTGTTCTGGACTTTGACGATGCTCTCGGGTGTGACCTCGTCCTCGTAGACGATGGTGCGGTCCGGCTCGATGTGCGCTTCCGCCATGGCCTCATGGTAGTCGACGCACTGAGCCGAGATGTCACCGGAGTCGACACGAATGCCGGCCTTGGTGGCTTCGGGGTGAGCCTTCAACGCCTTGATGGCGTTGATGAGACCGATGGTTTCCGCATCGACCAGGTCGCAGAGCAGCTTGGAGTCCGGCACATGGTCGAGTGCCAGATTCATCATCTCCAGTTCGCATTCTGCCAGCGAACGCACGAGCGACTGGTTGGAACTCATGCCCTCGTGACCGATGGTGCCGATGTCCCGGAACAGTTCGGGGAACATGAAAACCGCCGTGTCGTTGGACGTGAGCTGGCCTTTGCCGCCCGAGCCGACATAGCGAGCGCGCAGAAGCGCGATGTTCGCCAGTTCGTTGACCGCGGCGCGCAGACCGAACTCGGCTTCGTTGTTGGTGACCTGGCTCATCAACCGAGCTTTGGTCGCCTGGATCACGGGTGCAAAGTACCGGCACATGGCCGGTTCGAGAACCGTGATCACGCCACCGACGCCCTCGAAGCTCAGTGCCGGGACGCCCTTGAGGAACGTCTGACCGCCCGGGAAGCCCCAGACGTCGACGTCCAGATAGAACACCGGGCTGAGACCTGGAGCTTTGCTGATCTCGCGCTCCCAGAGTTCGTGCGGAAATGCCTTGACGTTGGCTTGCCAGTCCGCCCAGTCCTGCGCGATGCGGATGTCGCGCTTTTGCAGTGGCCGGTTGAACCACTGGTGGAGCATCTCTTCGTGGCCAGCCATGATGAGCTGATCGCCGGCGCCGGCTTCGGGAAGTCCGCGACGGAACGTGAGATGGTAAGCAGCGGGGTCCAGGGCGAAGCTGCGGAAAGCCTTGCCCATGGTGCGCTTGTACGTGTCGGTGGATGTCACCATGCCACCGAGGATGAACAGTTTGGCGTAATACTCGCGGATCATCTCGAGCCGTTTCGCTTCGAGGCGCCGCTTTCTGAGCCAGAGATCGAATTTTTCAAGCATCTGCATATCAGCTTTCTCCTTCGATTCGCGCGCGCAAGTTAGACACCCGCGCGGGAACCTCTGGTTCTGTTGGTTGTGAGATTGAGATGGGTAACGGGCCGGCACCACAGGTGGTGTCGGCTCGACTCGCTTAAACTGGCCGTCCTGTGGAGGACGGCTGGGCGCATCGAGGAACGCTGGCAGGCGACGTGCGCGTCGTCGTCGTCACGGCGTCCCTCGTCCGCGCTCACACCCGTTAGAACGGGGATTGATAACAGGAGGCGGCGCGCACGCATGCGGACCACCAGGTGCTTGGTTTGCGCCAGGAGAAGCGCTTGCAGCTCATGCGTTGCGGCGGGTTGGCCGGGTTGGCATAGTGCTTGCGATCCCTGATGATGCGCCAGACCTCGGGCGTCACCATGTACCAGACCGACAGCCCCTTTTCGATGCGCTCGCGAATGAGCGAGCTGGAGACTGGCGGACTGGGCGCGGCGAGCGCCTCGATGCGCGCTTGCGGAGGCATGGCTTTCTTCCATTCCTCGATTTGCGCAAGACCGCTGACGTCGCGCGGGAAAACGAGAACTGTCGCCATCGCGAAGATCTCGTCGGCGCCGCGCCACTTGTCGAGCCGCCAGGGATGGTTGGGCTCGAGGTATTCCGCGCTCACCATGAGGAACAGTTCGGCGGTGTCACCGTACTTGGCGGCAAGCTCCTTGAGCGTGTCGATGCTGTACGATGCGCCGGTGCGATTCAGTTCGATGTCGCAGGCTTCGAAGTAACAGTTGGGTTCGACGGCGTCTGTCACCATCTCGTGGCGCAGTTGAGCGTCGAGCACGCCTGTCTTCTTATGCGGAGGATTGGCGCTCGTCACGAACAGCACTTTGTCGAGCCCGAAGCGCTCACGTGTCCATTCCGCGCAAATCAAGTGTCCGATGTGGATGGGGTCGAACTTTCCCCCATACACACCGATTTTGAGTTTCTTATTCATTACTTCACTCCGATAGGATGAAGCTCAGAAAACCAGCATGACTAGCCAGTCTCCAGGAGCGGTCAACGAAGTGGGCAAGCCGCACTCCGTGTAAAAAAGCAAAATCCTGTTTCGCGGATGCAGGCTGCAAGCGCTTTCACCTGGTCATGCCCCCTTAAGACGATGTTCGGAACGAACAGGCGGCTTCGAGCGGTGCACAGCCAAGCGGCAGCCTGAGCAGAATCTGGTTTGAAGCAGGAGGGTGGTTGGGTGTTTGGTTAGAACAAATCGGTTGGGTTGGATAAACAGAGGTCGCCAAACGCTAACGTTTCCAAGAGTTCAAAATCCCGTTCCGTGAATGATAAGAAGCTAAGCCTGAGTGCGTTCTAACGTTGAGATTATTCGTTCGGTTCTTTGAAACCTTGATGGCTCAAGGAAAGTGACTGTAGTAAACGTTCGTGACTCACAATATCAACAAAGCAGTTAAGTTAGCTCTAAGTTAGCGCAATTAGCACATGATCTAAATAAGCTCTGGAATCGAGATCTAAATCCGTCCCGACACCCAAGCTTGAAACAGGGACGATTCGAATTCGTGCTGTGCTCGCTTCAAAAGTGCCAAATTGTGAAGCAAGTTAGGCACATCCGAATCGTGGGAGTTGACTCACGATGTGAAGGCGACGTGTGTAGAATTTGCCACAAAAACGCCAATTTGTTAGGCGAATTCGACGCATCCAAAATTTGGGTTGTTGATTTGACCTTCGAACTAAGTTTGCCGAAATGGGGTGTTTGTGAAACTGCGCTAATCATGTTCTTGGCTAATGGGTACGTGAATATACGAACGATTCAAAACTTTGCTCAGCTAGATTGGTGGTCCGAAAACTACCCCGTAAAGCCTGTGTGCCCCCAATTTTGTTGCATTTCACGGATAATCACTAGTTTTTAGATACTTTAGAACCTCCCCGAGGCTTGTCTCTCTTTTGTTTGCTATCTGTTCTGAGTATTCGTTAATCTCTCAATATCACTTGTTTTTCAATTTTCTTTAGGACCGCAAACCACACGCACTTCGTTTAGCGCACCATCAGCAATCCTTCTGTCACCAACTGCGGTGTCAGATTTCGTGCCTGGTTTGTGTAATAAGTTCAAGTTCGTCGTCCGAAAGTCGCTGGCATCTTTCTAGATTCCTGGCTTTATGCTCGTCGGCTTTCTCTCCAGTCTGCCACCTGAGTCGGTGACAGATGACACTCCAATAGTGGAGAAGTTACATGCAACGCAGTATCGTAAACCTTCAACCCGGGGAATCCGCTTTCACACCGGCTCGCGCCGCTTGGTTGGAGGGTCCCAACATGTATCTCAACGGCAGCTACCCGATTCGACCACAAGGTGGCGGTTCGTACAATCTTCGACTGATCAAGTATCCCAGCGGTATTCTCGCTGCCGATCCCACCAACTGCAAATTCGCCACCGGTTCGGCTTTTGGTGATGATGTACTGAGAGTCCATGTCGACGCGACTCTGACACGCCCGCCTCACAATATTCACCATCGTCGTATCTGCGACATGGCCTGTGATTCGTTCGGGTACGTCAGGGTTGCATCCGCATGGATTTACGGTACGAACGTGTGGCTGGATGGTCTGGCTTCCACGTCCCGGTGTCGAACGAGCGAGACTCCGCTCCTGGTCGAACGCTGGAGCGACGGCAGCTTCGTCATCGACAATCATCTCTGCCAGGACGCGCTCTACCAGAACACCTGGCGTGATGAATGCGCCTGGCCGATTCAGGTTCTGCAGCTGGTTCGTTCTAGCCGTCTGCACTGGTGACTCCGAGGCGACTCGGATACTTCGCGACTGTCTCGCACCACTCCTGGTGTCAGAGGCGTTTGTTTTTTTTTGAAAGAAGGAGAATCGACATGCAACGCACCATCCTCAACCTGCAACCCGGCGAATCGGCTTACACCCCGACGCACGCCGCCTGGATTCGTGGTTCGGATATGATGCTCAACGGTCACTACCCGATCAAGCGCGTCGGTGGCGGATCGTTCGGTCTGCGTCTGGTCAAGCTCCCCAACGGCACTCTCGCCGTCGACCTGACCGGCTGTCGCGACGAGCGTTTCTCGACTGTCGCAGCATTCGCCGGTGACGTGCCCGCGGTTCGCGTGGATGTGGCGCTCAGCGAGCCACTTCCCGACCCCGACCGTCTGCGCATCTTCGACATGAAGCCCGGTTCGTTCGGCTTCGTCAGCACGAAATCCGCCTGGGTCCATGGTCCGCACATGTGGCTCGATGGTCTGGCGGCCGTTCGCGATTCGCAGTCGGGTGAAACACCGCTCATGGTCGAGCGTTACCTCGATGGCTCCTACGTCATCGACAACCACTTCTGCCAGGATGCGTTCTACCAGACCGCCTGGCGCGAAGACTGCACCTGGCCGATTCAGGTGCTCGAAGCGGTGCAGTCGCGCCGTCTCGCCGCCTGAACTGACATGTTGCGAGCCGTTGAAACAGGCTCGTCGCGTTTGCTTCTTCTTCCACAACCACGGAAATCGAGGAGAAATTCAATGTCTCACCTTCAGCTCGTGTCGGACAACACCGCCGTCGCCCATCCGTTCCGTCCGCGTCGCGAACGCGATCAGCGCCGCGCCCAGCTCGGCATGGTCAGCATCCGTGGCGGTCGCCTGCTGCCCGTCGTCATCCCGGCTCAGCCCGAGCCCTTCTGCGCCGGCTTCGTCCGTCACCCCGACGGCTCGGTCCACCCGCGCAGCTAGTCAACCCGCGGCGGCATGCGAAGCTTCACAGCTTCGCATGCACGGGAAGTAGTTCGAACCACCCCCACTCATCCTGTTAGAAGCCTGGCAGGATGGTCTTCTATTTGAACAACGACAACGAAGGAAATAGCGCATGACGCACGTCCTGAACATCTCCCCCGCCGTCGCGATCGACCTGGCCATCCAGTCCCTCGTCATCGACGCCCTCATCGACGCCAACAACCTGGAGCACTCCATGATCCTCGACGCCGTCAACGCCACCGCCGACGCCACCGCCGCCAACCGCCGCTTCCGCACCATCCGCGGTCGCTCGACGACCTTCCTCGGCTTCGAGGACGTCTCCTACAAGCGGGTGCACGGTCGCTTCGGTGGCGACGTCGGCAACCGCAAGCGCCGCGAGGAGACGCGCCACGAGGACGACATCGAGCACGCCATCCGCGTGCGCGTGTCCAAGCGCGAGGCCCGCGAGGCGATCGAGTTCGGCGTCGCCGAATACGAGAGCAGCCGCCGCCAGGCGCTCGCCGCCGCGCAGCGCACCGCCGGCGCCCGCGCCCTGCGCGCCTTCGACGGCACGCCCATCGCCACCACCCCGGAGGGCATGGTCCGTCAGTCCCGCACCGGCGCGCTCGTGGAGGTCGTCCGCAAGCACCCGCGCGCGATCAAGAAGACCGCGCTCGCCACGACCGCCGCCTCGGCCGCTGCCTCGCGCCCCCGCCTCTCCGTGGGCGAGGTGCGTGCCAAGCTCGGCCTGCCGGCGAAGCACTAGTCGGCGATCGGTGTGACGGGGCTATAGCTCTATAGCTCCGCCACACGCCGTTAAGTCAGGTAGCCACCATCGGCAGTGCACTCCGGTGCACTGCCAATGAAAACAAAACAAAGAAAGGAGTAAACCGATGGCTTTGCGAATCGAAGTCCTGTCGGCTGACGAGCTCTTTCAGCGCACGCAGGCTGAGCCCGCCAACAAGGACCTGTTCACCACCCGCATGGTGGGCGACCGCAAAGTCAGGCGGTTGCACTACCTCAACCACGACGACGCGCGTCACCAGACTCAAATCGTCCTCTATGAAGGCGCTCGCATCGTCGGAGCTGCCGGACTTCAGATCAATCCGTGGCAAACGGAAAACGTCTGGGTTCAACACGTTTCCGTTGAAGAAGCGCATCGCGGCAAGGGTTTCGCCGCCAAGCTGATCGAAGCCGTCTACGCGTACGCCGTCGATAACAAGCTCAAGGTTGAACCCAGCGCCTTCTCTGCGCTCGGCCAACGCCTGAAGCACATCTTCGACCGGTTCGACGCGCTCCATCCGCAAGCCGCTTGCGGTCAGCCACACAGAGATCACTTCTAGCCGAAGGACATCTGACACACCGGAAACAAGATGGGGTGCCCCTTCCGGGCACCCTTATCTTTTTTAGTTTAAGATACTAGTCGATGTAGTTAGAATTGTGTAAGGGAACTGACGGTGACGCGCGCTTATGCGAGGCTCTGTATTCCAGCCTATCCGCTAATCGGGAGCCGTATTTAATTGCGTATGGCCATCACGGATGCTGTTTAATCACGTTTGAGTATGATTTATATACTCCGCTTTTGAAACATTGCGAAGGCGCAGCCCGAGCGCTGTTTAAGCGAATAGGTTCGAATCTACTCGGCTGGAATTACACCTTGCTCCATAAGGGCGCCAACGAACACTATGAAGCATCGATAAAATCAATTTCTCGCCTGGTGGTCCCGCGCTCTCTGTACTCCATACCCTGCTGAAAAACTGCTTCGTCCGCCGATCAGGAGGATTGATTTGACGCGAGAGTCGTTTTGTGAACTCTCGTCTTCTACGACGAGAGCAAGATCAATTGCGTAAGGCTTTTGGGGATGTCGACAGAGGGTCGATGTCCTGGTAACTCTAGTGGAGATAGCAATGCAGACTGACAGTCCGGCTACGCTCGGTGATCTGAAGCGGCTGGTGAGGGTCAGCAACGAATGGGCGAGTGAAGTAGCAAAATCTCGGCCGTATCTGGATTTGGCGAAGGCGAACCTCTCGTGCGTGCTGGAGGAGCAGGACGAACTCCGGCGAGATCGCGACAGTGCACTGCAGATGGTGTGCGAACTGAAACTGGAAAGCGGTTGTAACGAAGAGATTAGTTGGCTGTTGAGCATGGCGGATGCGCTAAACGACCTGCTCTCCGAATATAAGATCGCCGAGGCGATCGCGCGAGTAAAGGAAGCGGAGGGCGCAATCGCTTATGCCAGGCTCTATGCAGATGACTACAGTTGTTGGCTCTACGAAATCCTCGACGAGTATCAGCAAGGACTGGTCACTGATGAAGAGTGTCTGAGACGTCTCGCTGCCGATGAGAGCTGGGAAGAATATGATGACGATGATGACTGGATGGCGAATCCTGCGGTCGAGCTCGTAGAGGTGTGGCGCCTGTTCCGCCTCTGGTGCGATAGAAGCAAACATGCTCTTCTCGTCAATCCTGATGGCTCCGGACTCGTGCGCGTCATTGAAGCGGTCGGCGACCGCTCCAAAGATAAGCTGTTGATCGAATGGACCAGTCTGAATGAGGCAATCCAAAAGCTGCAAGAGCTTCTCAGCATCAAGATGACCGGAGCTGTGTAATCGGCGCGGGCGACGAAAGTTGCTTCGTGTTCATTGAATCGGTTGTGGAGTCCGTAGTGTTCGATTGGCATAAACCTTCTCATTGGCTTAAACAGGTAAACAAAGGAGAACTCTATGTCCAGGAAAGCGTGCCGAAACCCGTATCGCGGCCACATCATCTGGTCCGCGGTGACGATGATTGCGCTCGGGGTTGTGCTGTATCTGAAAAATGGTCCATACAAGCCTTCCGAGCCGGGATTCCGATTACTCGACCTGTTAGTCATTCTCTGTCTCTATAGTCTGTACGCGACTCTCTTCTGGGCATGCAAAGCATGGAAGCGAGAGAAGCGCCGCCGGAAGGAATCGGCGTGGAACTGAGCTGAGCGATACGTTGGAAACTGTCTGCCACCACTGCTGGTGCACGATAAGTGCACCAGTCGTCGTTCGGATCTGATTTGGCGTTATATCACGCGTGCGATGTCGTCACGAAGCTGAGAGCGTTCGTGCTCATGGATGAGCCGCCTTCCCGCTGTGCCATGATTAAACCCTGGTGGGTGGCGGGTTTCGATACATTCTGCAAACCGATGCGTTTTCAATTTGGATATACTAAACAAAATAGTATGCAAAATACCAAGACAAAAGCCAGCCCGGGTTGCTAATCCGGGCTGACTTGAGCTGGTCTGGCAGCTTTAGAAGCGAGCCAATCCCATCGCCTTCTCGACGGACGAGAGCAACTTCTCCGCCTCAGCAGAGGCTCGTTGCGCGCCCTCCTTCAGCACATGGACAAGTTCACCTTTGTCGGAGATGAGCTCGTTGTAGCGCGTCTGGATCGGGCTGAGCATCGTGATGATTGCTTCCGCCAGAAGACTTTTGAACTGTCCGTAACCCATGCCGGCGCAGGCGTTAGCCACATCTTCGCGAGAACGACCGGACGTGACCTGATAGAGCCGAAGCAGGTTGTTCGCCTCCGGGCGCTCTGGATTGTCGAATTCCAGACCGAGCTTACTGTCGGTTTTCGCCCGCTTGAGTTTCCGAACAACGAGGTCCGGCGAGTCGAGCAGGTTGATGCGGCTACCGTCGTTGCTATCTGACTTGGACATCTTCTTGGTCCCGTCCGTCAGACTCATTACCCGCGCGACCTCTGCCACCACCAGTGGTTCCGGTACGCGAAGCAACCCCGCGCCGTACGTCTGGTTGAATCGCTCGGCCAGGTCGCGAGTGAGCTGCAGATGCTGCCGCTGGTCATCGCCGACCGGAACAACGTCCGCGTCATAGAGCAGGATGTCGGCTGCCATCAAGACGGGGTAGTCGAGCAAAGTGAGGTTGGCGCCGTCACCTTCTCCGTCTTTGCTCTTCTCTTTGAACTGGATCATTCGGCGCAACATACCGACGGTAGTGATGCTGCCGAGCAGCCGAGCGAGCTGCGAATGCGCCGGCACACTGGACTGGACGAACAGGGTGGTTTTCTTCGGGTCGACTCCGCAAGCCATGTAGAGTGCAGCAGTCGTCAGCGTGTTTTCAGCCAGATTTTTTGTGCCCTGGCTTTCTGTGAGCGCGTGCAGATCCGCGATGAACATGAAGGACTCGTGCGAATCCTGCAGCGCTACCGACGGCTTAAGCGCGCCAAAGACAGTTCCCGATGTGGAGTTCGCGGCCCGTCGGACGCGTGCCGGTGACGAGGCGTTTCGTGATGCGTTTCATTTTGATCTCCTTGGGATTCGGTTGTTTTGACGGTTCATTCGGTCAATCAATGCGGACAGGCATAACCAGACTCAATGTCGTCCGCGCAGCAGCTAGTGCTCCGACGATTACGAACTGAGATTGTGAAAATGTTTTGCCTGCTGCTGTTTTGAGAAAAGGAATGAACGAGAAACTAATAACCTCACATTGGCAGGGCGAGCGGAGGCCGATCAAGAACTAATACTCTCTTCTAAATCGCCTTAACTTCGCCTTAGCTATGTGTATGAGCGTCTAGTCCTGGATCTTCTCTGCTTCTTTTATTTGACCTGGAGATTAAACCTTCGAGAATCTACCTAGTGAAGCTCGCACGTCCGGATTTAGCGCAAGATCTCAAGCGATTGTCGAAGGGATTGTGCTCTCAGTCAATCCGGACAGACGAACTGCGCGACGTAGTTGTCGGCGTGAACCGAATGCGGTGGCACTGCATTCGACTAGCGGCACTAAATTCGCATGGTGGCACTAATTTGCAGGCGGCATTACATTCGCATGAGTGGCACACGTTTGCATGCGGGATTACATTCGCGTAGGACCCTGTCCGAAGCCGGGTCCCCAGCGGAGAGTACCGCGCTTGTGGTCGCTGCACTCTCCTGGAGTTTTGGAACTGGGTTTCCCGGTCGCTCCCTGATGGTTCCTTGGAGCCCAGGCTTCCAGCCTACTTCTCAGTGCCGCCAGGATGCGACCAGGCTCTCATAAGCGCTGCTTATTTCGCGCCCGGTTGTTGACCGTTCTCTGCTTCCATTTCTTCCGCTCTTCGGCTTCCAGTCGCTGATTGCCTTTGCGCTGAGCGTAGGCAAGTTCGCGGCCGAGTTGCTGGTAGGCGTCGAATTCACTCTGTTCCAATAGCCCGGTAGTTAATGCCGACTGAACGGCACATCCGGGTTCCGAATCATGAGTGCAATCTCCGAATCGACATGATTGGCTGAGTTCGGAAACCGATGGCATCAGTTGATCGAGCGCATCTTCGTCACCGACAACGCCGACCTGGCGAAGTCCGGCTGTGTCAATGATGACACCACCGTTTGGCACGAAGAAGAGTTCGCTGCCTGAAGTCGTGTGTCTTCCCCGCTGATCTACCGCTCTGACAGTGCCGGTTTTTTGAACCGCGTCGTTCAAAAGCACGTTAATCAATGTCGATTTGCCTACTCCGGAAGATCCGAGAAACGCAGCGGTGATGCCGGATTGAAGCACGCTGCGCAACTCTGCTATGCCTGCACCACTAATGGTGCTGGTGAATATGCGCCTGACGTCCGGAAATGTTTGCTCGATGGCATTGAGTGCCAGTAAGCATTCATCATCGAGCAAGTCCATTTTTGACAGGCAGATTACCGGGAGTGTTCCTCCTTGAGCCGCTAACAGAAGGTATCTTCGTAGTCGGTTGATATTCAAGTCGCGATTCACCGACGTCACTATGAATAGAACGTCGACGTTGGCGACCAGAACTTGCTCGTCGCTGGTTAAGCCGGCGGCCGTTCGTACGATGCTCGTGCGGCGCGGCAGTAACGTTTCAATGAAGGCAGCCGGCTGGTTGCTTTCGTCGACAAATCGTTCGCCCACGCTGCACCAATCTCCCACTGCCGGAGAAAAAATTGACGCGGAAACCCCGCGCAGATGTTTTCCGGAGACGTGGAGATTAAGCGCTTCGCCGGACTCTGTGATGGCAGACGAAACGGTTTTGTGCCGAGCAATTATTCGTGCCAGTTGGTCCGGCTTTTGAATTTTATTTTGTTCCAAATGGCGGTCCCATGCGTCGGACCAGCCCAAAGCATAATTATTCACTGTGATACTCCTTCAGTGAGAAAATCTGTTTATTCTGTATGCGTTTTCTGAGTGGCCTGGCGTTGAGGCGGTGTTGATGCGCCTAATGGCGCGCCGCAACGAAGACCGTCGAGGTTATTGCAATTCCCATAAGTTGCTCCTTTGATGTCGGAGTCAGGTGCGTCGTTCGAATCTGATCGCGGCAGTCCTGACTGCATGCGTAATTTCAGCGAGTTGTGAAACTCTTCAGTAAGTTTTTTTGCGTTCGTAATTGTGAGACCAGCTGCCCATCCTGAGAGTTGGAAGCTCATGCCTACAGTCACTGCGATTTTTAATTCGCATTTTCGACGCGAACTAAACTGACTACTTTTCTATTTAAAGGTGGTTGAACGTGTAAAGACCGAGTTTCTAAAAGCTACTAGCTGTCAGCCTTTGCAGAGACCACCCAGTTTGCTTGTTCATTTTTCATAGGTGCCTCCTCGGTGTTTTTTGTGCCATTCAAGCGACCATTGTATATCAGTTTCTTTGCCAAGTCTATGTGTTGATTTATGGCGATAGCTAAATGACCGCGGGAGTGAGACAGGCAAGAGCCCAGTTTCGCAGGCAATCTGTGATCGAATGATTCGTAACGAACGAGCACTTTTGCAAACACAGTCGTCAATTTATGGTGCCTATTTGGTGGCAATGTCGTTCAGAATTTCTTTCCGGGCTCGCGATGTATCGAAGTTATTTTTTGATGCTCGTGCCATCAATGATTGTCGGCTTTGGCTTTCCATATAAGCGTCGGGAATTGGAATTTTAGACAGGTCGAAACGACGGTTTTTGCTGACTTGATTAAAGGGTCAGCTCGCGCGAACCCTAAACGGGTACACTTTTCACTGCGTTGCGCGAGCCTCGCGATTGCAGTTAGGGTGGGTATTTTCGACGAACTCTCCTTCAATTTTTTGAATTAAACAGATGCGATTTTGATCCAAAAACCACAAACATCCACTGCGATTTATATTCCAGTTCTCGATCACAGAACTTAACCCTCTTTACATCCCTTATCTATTTTGTATTGTCTCTCTGTCGGTAATAGGGTGAGTTGTCATTAGCTCTTTCCTTCCCGCGAGAAACCGTTTACCCCAACCCCCAAACGCTCTTCTCTTTAGCGAATCGGTTTTAATTTCGGCTTAATCTGCCGGGATATGCGCACGGGTTTCTAGGCTGTTCTGTAAAGGCACATCCGCTCAGGATGGGCGTTTTCGGTACAGCGCGAAAGGAGCTTGAACGAACCCGCATCCGCGTGTTCGATACGAAACAGAAAAGGCAACAACATGATCGATCTTGGTGAGCTGTTCAAAGACCGACGAACACCGTGGCAGAAGTTTCGCGACAAGGTCATCGGTGGGCTTCTCATTCTCGTGGTCGGCGGCATCTTCGTTGCCGGCATCATCCACGTCGTCGAGAAGGTCTGGCACTGAGCATCTAAGAACGTGCGCTTTCAACACGTTCTGCTTCGGTAGCCACTTTGTCGAACAGTTCTGAGGAACATCTGAATGCCGGTCGCACGGCGCTCAGGTGTCTGCCGGAACTTTCGCTGCTGCAAGCGTCCCTGCGGGGTGCTCAGCAATGAATTTCGGAGCGCCGGCGTGCTGCACGCACGGCGTTGTTTCACGAATAGTGGATCGCGCCCGTGGTGGGCGCGGTTCTTTCACTCAACGAAACCTGAAAGGTTACTACCATGACTCAAAATGGGCTTGGTGGAGGCTTGTTCCTTCGCCGTCTCAGACTCGTCGGCCAGCCGTATTGGTTTGGCGACCTCAAGTGGAACTGGTGGAAAGCGCTCGTGGCGCTCGCCGTCGCAATCGGGACCGTCTACGGTCTCAACCTCGCAGTCGGCGCCGGCAAAGCCGCCGTGCTGGAATGGATGGGCTCGATCGATGCCCCGACCATGCTCGGCGCCGTCAACAACTACTGGTTGCCCGGGGTGCTCGCCATCCTCGTCTCGGCCGCCGGTGCCTGGTATTTCGGTCGCAAGTACGGCATCGACGCACCGCCGGCTTCGACCGAGAACAAGTCGAGCGCTCGTGCGGTCGGCTGGACTCTGCTCCTCGTCGTGCTGGGCTTCATCGTCGTCGTCAACATCATGAACGTGGTGATCGGCAACGTCTCGCAGAAGTTCACCACGGCGCTCAACGCCAAGCAGGAAGTCGAATACTGGAAGTGGCTCTACGCCTACGCTCTGGTGTTCATCGTCGCCATCCCCGTGGTCGGCACCAACCGCTGGATTCGCACCGTCCTCGGTGCGCACTGGCGTCGCTGGCTCACGTTCCACCTGGCCGAGAAGTACTTCTCTGCCGCGACTCGGGCGTACTACTACATCAACGGTCGCCAGGACATCGACAACCCTGACGAGCGTGTGCACGAAGACGTTCGCAACTTCTGCGACGCCGCGCTCGCTCTCCTGCTCACCGTCCTTGGCGCGCTCATCACCCTGGTCGCCTTCTCCGGCGAACTCTGGGACATGAACAAGGACCTCACCTGGGTGGTGATCGGTTACTCGTTCATGGGCACCTTGATCACCGTCTGGCTCGGTCGCCGGCTCGCTTTCCTCAACGGGCTGCAACTGCGTTACGAGGCGAACTTCCGGTTCAGCCTCACCCGTACCCGCGAGAACACCGAGTCGATCGCCTTCTACCACGGCGAGAACAAGGAACTCGGTCAGGCGAAGGGGCGTTTCGCTTCGGCGTACACCAACTTCCGGCGCCTGATCGGCTCGCAGCGTAATCTGGGCTTCTTCACCACCGGCTTCGACTACGTGGTGATCATCCTGCCGTCGCTGTTCCTGGCTCCCCTCTACTTCAAGGGCCAGATCGACGTCGGCGCGATCACGAAGGCGACTTTCGCCTTCCGCATGGTGCTCGGCTCGCTCGAGACGATCATCACCGAGTTCACCTCGATTGCCAGGTTCGCCGCCAACGTCAACCGTATCGGCACCTTCGTCGAGGCGCTCGAGAAGCCCGTCGAGAAAGAATCGGACGAGCGCATCGTCACCCTGTTCGGTGAAGGCGTCAAGTTCGACAAGGTCACCCTTCGCACTCCGGATGGTGCCCGCACCTTCGCGACCGACCTGAGCTTCCAGGTCGCGGCGGGTGAATCGCTCCTGATCGTCGGTCCGTCCGGCTGCGGCAAGTCGTCCATCCTGCGTGTCAACGCCGGTCTCTGGACGAATGGTCGCGGTGTCGTGACGCGTCCGGAACAGAAGCATGGCGTCAACAACATGCTGTTCCTCTCGCAGAAGCCCTACATGACTCTGGGTTCGCTGCGTGAGCAGATCACCTATCCGAACGTCGACCACGCCATGACGATCGAGGCGCTCAAGGAAACCCTGATTCAGGTCAACCTGCCCAACGTCGTCAACAACGTGCGCGAAGCCCTGAGCAAGCAGCAAGGGGTCGATGCGGCGACGATAACGGATGAGGCGGTGTTCGCTGCCGAACTGAACTGGCAGGACATCTTCTCGCCGGGTGAGCAGCAGCGGCTGGCGCTCGCGCGTCTGCTGGTGTTCAAGCCCAAGATCGCCATCCTGGACGAAGCCACCAGCGCGCTCGACGTCAAGAACGAGTCGCTGATGTACAAGACCCTTCGCAAGAACGGGACGAGCTTCATGTCGGTCGGTCACCGTCCGACTCTCGTGCACCACCACGACAAGGTGCTCGAGCTCGATGGTCTGGGCGGCTGGAAGCTCTACACCTCCGCGGAATACGCCAAGAAGCTGGCGGACTCCGAGGAGTAAACGCCACCATCGGTGATGCTGTACACAATGAGGCAAGGCGGAGAGATCCGCCTTGCCTGCGTTTTCCAAATCCACCCTCCGACTAATCTAAAGATGGGTATTGCTCCGTGTCAAAATGTTTTGGAATTGCTCTGTCTTCCGCCCTCGGCATCGCCGGAATTGTCGGTGTATTGAACTTTCATGCTGCGAGACTTTCTGATTGCACAACTTCAACCGCGGTCGCCGCGACATCGTCGACTTCGATTCCAATCACCGCCGACGACATTGCCGGTACCGGCAGTGAGATCGCTAATGCCAACAAGCCGAAAATCATGGCGCCGCCGATTGAGGACTTGGTGCTCGATCTGGCTATCGCTGCTCACAGTCTTGATCTTGCGCTGATCGCTGTCGATGGCACTGCCGAGATGAAGGAGCTCAGGTCACAATTGCAGGCACTTCCTATGATGCAGAGCCAGTACATCTCTGCACGGCGAAGCGGTGCTTCTGCAGAACAGCTTCGCGAAATCGCTAAGCGCTACGCGCGGAGCACGCGGACTGTTTTGGCACTCTGGGAGAATGAACGACTGCGGGCATTGAATGAGGCCAGCCTTAATTACGCTAAACGCGATTTTGTGCTCCATCGGGCCTTGAGCAGGCAGAAACTCGACATCGACACACCTCGTTGGGTGCCGCGGGTTATGCAGTGGCAGGAGCTCGATATCGTCAGAGTACGCGTCAGTGTGTATGTCGGCATCGAGTACCGCAATAATTTGCATACGAAGGCTGCTAGCGGCGAGAAAATCGACGACTCGATCCGCGAGCGCGAATTGCTCAAATCCGTCGTCATTTATCTGGAAGACCAGTCCAGGTAATTCACTTCTGTCTTTGGAAAGATAGACGATGTGCCCGTCGTTCAGTTCTCTGGACGGCACGCGAGGTGGACGTTTCATTTGAAACGTCTTCCTGGCGTGCCGCTTCGGGCAATGCCACTCTGCTCATGTTTCTCCACAGGCATGACAGATGCGCTGCAATTGTGGACGGGATAACGCCTATGGCTGACATCTCAATTTTGGGCTGGGTCGCAATCATCAGTGCGATTTCGCTCTTCGCCTCGCTTTTCGTCGCTCAGGCAGCCGACGGAATGCGCAACAAGCCGCTCTTCGACATCGCTAACGTCATGACGTTGTTCGGTGTGCTCGGCTTGCTTGTCTCGTGGCTCCTCTCTTAAGTCGGCGGGACCACTAGACCCGTGAGTAACGAAGGTCAGGTTCCCATGCGGAATCAGACCTTCATCCGGCATCGCAAAGGGTGCCACCGTTGGTGGTGCTCTTGCAAATATCTTTTTTTCTCAAACAGAAGGACAGCGCGATGTTCCATTCGAAGACGAAATTCCTCGCCGCCAGGCACACCAACCCGCTCGACCAGCTCGCCCAGCGCGCGCTCGTCATCGACGGCGAGTTCGTCAGGCTGCAAGCGAATGCCTACAACCTCGGCAAATCGGGCGGCATCGAAGCCTGCCAGCGCGGTCGCGCCTTTTGCATGGCGGTCTTCGCCATTGCACACAAGGAGCGTCGCTACGGCTTCGCCACGGACGTGTCGGAGAACATCAACGCGATCGCCGCGTCGATTCCCACCACCGACCCGGTTGCCGACGCCGGCGACCTCGTCGCCTCGCTTGAACAGGCGCTCGAACACCTCCGCGAGGAGCTGCCCGGCGTCTGCGTCGTAAGCTGCAACAGCGTTCGCATCCTTCGCGGCGAACATGTCAGCGCTGCCATGCGCGACGTCGTTCTCGCCAACGATAATCCCGTCCCGGCCTGAATCGCTCAGGTCGGAACGGAAAGATGGTGATGTGGAGAGCTTCTCCACGTCACCATCTTTTTTTTGTTGTTTTAAAAACGACAAAGAGTAGTAAGAATTTATTTCAATAAGGGCTATAACTAGCGATATTATTTCAAGGCGAAGGAGGCGTTTTTTAAACGCCGCCACCCACCAACAACTGAAGCCTTCAGCAATTTATTTCCTTAACGGATTACGAATCGTTATTTTTCGTTTTCTAATGCTCGGTTTTGCATTTTGATAAAGTTGTCGCGGATCAGCTGATAACCCATGGCGGGATCGGCTTCGAGCGCTTGTTTCAAACCATGCTCGGATGATCTGGAAACCGTAGGTAGTATCGCTTTGCCGAGATCCGCATCGGTCGGATTGGCAGGGATCTCTTCACCTGCCATTATCAAACCCAGAATAATATGGTTGTCGAAGGCTCTAGAAAGATACTCGTTAAGCGCCGCTGGATCCTTGACGTCAACGCCGGCTTTGGTGAGCATCTCGGTGAGTCGACCTTCTTCTCCAGCGCGTTGAAGTTCGTCGGCATTCAACGTTGCTGGTTTATCGAAACCATACTTGCCGTTTTTTTGTTCTGATTCTCCGGCTTTGCCATTGCTTTCCATCTCCTGCTTTTGGAGTTCGGAAGGCTTGCCGTCCGTGGGTTTCTCGCCTGGCTTATTGTCGCGGCTAGAGACACCGCCACCGGTGGCGTTATCTGTCGTGGCATCGCCTCCTATCGCATCACCACCTGTGGCCTCGCCATCCGGTGCATCATATCCGGCCGGCTTTCCGCTGGAGTTATCCCGAGATATGGAACCACCGTTGTCCCCAACTTTAGTACCACTGCTCAGCCCCGCGAATTCTGGTGTACCAAACTTATCATTGACGGTTTTCTGCGCGGTATCGCCGGTGGTGAATTTGAATGAAGAGTCCACCGAGCTGGCGTGATCCATCGCCAATGAAAACTCTTGATGCGATGATCCGACTTGGGAAACGTCTGCTTGTTGTGCCGCTTGTTCGAATTTACCCATAATGATTATCCTCAGAGTGAGAGCGATTGGCGCCGCCGATCCGCATCAGATGCGGTCCACCCGCGGTGGACCTTTGCAAACGATGCGATTGATCTATTCAGTGCTGCGTAGTGGCATTGTGCCAAACCGACATCAGCAGTTTGTGACACATCAAGCCGTCGAGATACATCAAACGGTAGTGAGACATCAAACAGTGATGATACGTAAAACGGCAGCAACACATCAAATGGTAGTAACACACCAAACGGCAGTCATCTAACTAGTGATACATCAAGCCGAAATTAGAGAGCTGTTGTATTCGAGTGGTGCGAAAATGGTGCCAAAAATTTTTGAAATTGGCTACAAATCCAGATCCTTGGCATCCGTTTGATCGATTTTGGCGTCGTTTTGGTACGATTTTTGATGAACTCAAAAACGATAACATATAGTAGCGTGGATTAAAAAGCCGAAACGGCAGATCTTGGTAGATCTGCCGCCCGGCCCCTTTGGAATCGAACCTCAGCTTTCCGCCGCGGTCATCGGCTCAGGCAGCTTGCGCCACCCGAGCCTTTGACGTTAGGCGTTGGCTTCGGCCTTCTCCCGCAGTTTGCGGATCATCTCCATCGCGTTGGAGTTGACCTTCTTCGCCGTGTCCGCCGGGTCGACTTCCGCACCGGAGTGCAGGATCAACCAGTAGGCGAGCGTTGCGGCGGAGCCGACGTAGGTGGCGTAGACGGAACCCATGTCCTCGGGGACATCGGACCCGCCGGCGACGAGGATGGCGGCCAACTTCTTGACCTTGTCCTCGCGCGCCTGGTTCCAGTCGACCATGTCGAGGGTCGACCGGCCGCCCAGCGACTTGAGCTTGGCCCGGATGATGGCCTTCGCCACCACCGGCGCCACCGCCTTGATGTCTTCGACGGGGAACGCGATCACCATCTGGGACTTCTTGGCCTTGTCGCCGCGAGCGCGCTTCAGGCTCTCGCCGTCGCCGCCCTCGCCACCTTCGGCGTGCTCTTCCTCTTCCTCTTCCTGCGTCCACGTGATGTGCGTGGGCAGGGGAGAACCGACCGCGAAGTCGGCGAGGCGACGGCATTCGTCCGCTTCGGCCTTGAAGCCGATTTCCTCCAGACCAGCCGCGACGATGTAGGCGCGGATGTAGTCCGGCGGATGCGGTTCGAACACGAGGGCCTTGCTGCCGTCCTCCTGCGAGATGAGCTTGAAGCTCGACTCCGTGCGCAGGAGCTTCTTCGCCTTCTCGAGCGGCGTACCCCGCACGAGCATGGCCGGGAACGACAACATCATGTTGTACAGGTAGGCCGTTCCGGAGAACAGGACACCACCCGCGATGTCGGCGTCGATCTCACCGATGGAGTCGACCATCAGTTTGATCATCAAGTCCAGCGTCTTGACCTTCTGGACGCCCAGAAGAATCTCGTCCGACTTGAACTTGAGCGTTCCCGCCTTGTAGGCCGCGATGATCTCGGCCTTCAGGGTCGCCCGCATCTCGTCCGCCAGCCCCTTCACGTCGTCGAAGAGGTTGTGGCGGAACTCATGCGCCAGCAAGGGCAGCATGATTGCCATCACGTCCAGGAAGTCGAACGGCATCTGCAGAGCGTGGATGCCGATCGGACCCCTGGACCCCGGGATGGTCGCCAGCGACATGCTGGTGAACCGGGCCAGGTAGACATCACCCACCTGGTACTTGATGGACTCGAGACCTTCCGGCAACTTCTCCGGCGAGTCGGGGTCGACACGCTTGAACAGGGCCGCGGCCTGCTCGTAGAAGAAGTTGATCGCCTTCAGCTCGAGCGAGTAGACACCGTCGCGGTACTGCGCGAACGAATCGGTGTACACACCCGAGATGAACAGGAACCCGGCGAGCTGCTCGCGGAGCAGTTCGACGGCGTGCTTGATGAGCAGCGACTGCGGCGCATCCGGATTGCGCTTCGCCAGTTCCCGCACCAGTCCGATCACGGCTTCCTTGAAGCGCGGCGTGATGGTTTCGAACTGCGTGCCGAGGCTGACCGCGCCCTTGCGGTAGCGCTCCGGCATGTTGATGCCGGCCCAGTGCAGCGTGCCGATCTGCGCGCCGAACTGCTCGTAGACCAGACCGTCGAGCTGACGCCCGACCATCAGGTTCTGCAGACCGGTGGCACCGCGCACGAGCGTCTTGCCGAGGGCGTCAGCCGGCGCGTTGGGGAGCGTCGGGATGATGCGCATCGGCTGGCGCACGGGCGGCAGCATGTGCTGCACCCCTTCGGTCCCGGCGGCCTTGCGGCTGCCGCGCTTGGCGCGGGTGCGCTTGCCGGCCGGCTTGGCGGCGGCTTCGGTGTCGGCGCCGGGCTTGGCGTCCGACTTCGGCAGCGTCGACTTCTCGAGGCTGCGCTGGACGAGCGTCGCGGTATCCGGGAACTGGTAGTTCTCGGAGCCGGTGCCGACGACGTCGATGTGGGCTTCGTGTCCGGTACCCGAGCAGCTGCTCAGGTGCTGGAGAGCCGGGACGTCCAGCTTGATGAACGGAGTCTTGTTGCTTTTCATAGTGTAATCCTCACTTTGTTCAGGTTTGGAAAACCGGAGCGGCGAACAATTCGCCCCGGCTGGTGAAAAAACACACGGGCTGGTTGAACGCGGCGCGACTTAGCGCTTGGCGTACATCAGCTCCGAAGCGCGCTGCTTGAGGGCAGCAATCGCGGCCTCTTCCTCGTCGGCTTCCGCGAAGCGGCAAGCCGCCCGGCAGAGTCCGGCGTAGTTGGTCTTGGTGCGAGCCGTCGCTTCCGCGAGCAGCGCCCTGGCCTCACCCCAGCTACCGCCGGGCGTGGGCACGTTACCGTCGAACTTGTGGTCGTCGGTGTTGACCAGGAAATCGACGAACCATCCGGTCTTCGCCTTGAACGCCAGCGCCTTGGTCAGGTAGTTGACCGAGACGGTGCAGCTCTTGAACGAAATCCAGGTGATGCCGTTGCCCAGGCAGAAACCGATGAGCTCACCGAGAGCGCGGTCGTTGAGGAACTTGCGTCCCTTGGCCGTTTCGGCGGGCCAGATGATGAGCGACTTGCCGCTCTCGTCCGACTTCGCGTAGCGGCGGTTGTTCTTGCTGTAGGTCCGGTTTCCGTCGAGGAATGCCTGACCGTTGAATTCCCAACCGTTGGTTTCCTTGCGGAACGAAATTGCTGTCGACATATGAGTGTTCTCCTTGGAATTGAATTCCGGCTTAGCCGGAGCGGTTCTTTGAAAAACAAGGAGTGCGTGTTGCGACGCACCCCAAGCCCAGCAGGAATTGCCAGGTAGCGACGCACCCGCCACCCGGCGGATGCGTTTTTCTTTGCGGAACGGCAAGGAGAGCCGGTTGTTACACCGACTCCCCTTGCTCGAAGTGCGACCGCGCGTTACAGCCGGCGATTACTCGTCGCCGCTGTTCACTTCGTCGGGAGCGTCCGGAACGTTGGCATCGCACGAGGTGTTGTTCGGCTTTTCCGCCAGGAAGGCGTCGAGCCGGCTGCCACCCGAGTGCGTCGCCACCGAGCTGTTGCGGTTGAAGATCAGGTAGCCAGCCTGCTCCAGCGGGTCGAGGTCGTTGGTCTGACCGATCAGGGTGTTCCAGTCGCCGGCCATGATGGTCTCGGCGTCCTTGATCCGGTCGTCGATCGGGCGGTTGCGCAGCGCGTCCGACAGCTTGCACACCAGCATGGTGACGCTGAGGCACGAGTGGTCGGTGAACCCGCGGCCGAACACCTGGTTCTTCCAGACGCTGCGGACCTGCTGGTTCTTGAGCTGCAGCTTGACGCCGTTGGGCGACGCCTTGCCGTGAGCCTTGACGATCTCGACGCACTGCTGGTAACGCACCGGAGCCGTCGCGGCCGGACCGCCACGCATGCTCTTGAGGTGGTTGACCACGCACTTGAACACCAGTCCGCTCCAGGTGTCTTCCAGCACGACGACCATCGCCGGACGGAGGTCCGGGATGCCCTGCACGCTGGCGACCTTGTCGTAGAACGTCGGGCCCTGCACCAGCTTGAACCGCTTGGTCCAGGTGATGCCGACCGCCTGGTCACGAGTGTTCGCCTTGGACGCGGCGTACTCGAGGTTGTTGTGCGCGGCGATCTCCTTGAGGAAGTCGCCCGAGATCTCGGACCAGAACATGATGTGGCAGCCGCGGACGATGGTCGCCCACGCGTCGGCGTAGGTGATCGCCTTCTGCGCGGAACCGAACAGCGCGTTCTGCTCGCCGAGGATGATGTTGCCTTCCATGCCCGCGGGCTTGACGCCCTTGAAGTAGGTGTCGACCACCTGCTTCACGACCTGCGCGGACGGCAGGTTCTGGGGACCCGAGGGCTTGCCGCGACCGCCGCCCTTGTTCTTGCCGCCGCGCGCCTTCTTCAGGACGGACTCGAGGTCGGCGACCGACAGGTCGCTGATGTCGAAGTCGAGGTCCTGCGGACGGACGAGGCCGGCGAAGCCGTAGTCGGCAGCCTGGTGGGGTTCGAGGCTGATGATCTGGTCGTCGGGCAGCCAGATCATGGGGTTGGCCTGGACGTGCGCCGTGTAGGCGTTTTCCAGAGCGATGATGCGCTTCAGTTCAGACGGCGAGAGCTTCGTCTTGATCTTGCGCGCGGGGGTCTTGGTGTTCTTGCGAATTGCCATGGTCGTATCTCCGTTCTTTGGTTTGGTGGTCTGGCGGATTTGCCAAACAACCGGTTAAAAAAAGGGCTCCTCGGACGACCTCAAGCGCATGCCAACCCACTCGCGGAGACAACCATCTCGCGAATGTTTATGTGCAATTGCCCGAAATTAGCCTTGGAACTTGGGAATAGCTGCCGTCAAGACGACAACTCTCGATCGCACGAATGCGATACGAAACTGGTGGTGAGAGAAAGCTTTGGTTGGGAAGCTGGTGCCTTAATAACCGCCGTTGGTTGTCAAGAATGGTTGTAATTGGACACTATAGAAACCATCGCCTCTGGAGCAAGGCCTACACAAGAGCTTGAGAAGTTAGTAGATATAACGATATCTAGTCTTCCTGCCTTGATTTCAGAGATATGCTTAGGTTTTAGCGTTAACAGTCCTGCTTACTTTTCTTGATTCTAGAAAAGTTTAGGGTTAGCGGGGTCGCGATAGGTTTCTGAGACGGTATTTAACTTGTGGCTGTTTTATGAACATTGCGTAAGGTAGCGCTAGATCTTTGGCTGGGTAACGGTCTCCTTGGCTTCGTACTTGAATTAAGCGAGGCACGAATTCAGCTGCTTGAAAAGCCGATTGGAGAAGGACAACGCGTAGTAGTGTGACGGATATTGGTCATTTTCAGTGGCTGGAAAGGCGGATTACTTCAGGGGCGGGATGTAATGATGTACTAGCTTCTCACTGAGCAAAAGTTCTAAAGAGCCGCAACAATTGCAGCGTGCGCGCCTTTTTGCGTGCTCTGGGCTTGGCGCAGCTGTAACGAACGGAATTTAAGCGATATTGGTAGCCCCTTGGCGAGTGGTTTTGGTGGTCGTCAAGACTTCCGGAATGTGCAATGGCTGTGCATGGAGCACATTTCTCAAGGGTGCGGAATGAGAATTTGCTAAACCCGAACCACATTTGCTAGGACTGAGTCGAACGACAGCTCGCTTTCCTTAGTACGCAATTCATATGCTCTGTCCCAACAAAATAAATCCCTGAGCGGTTTTATAGGTTTGCATGATCCGGACAGATATCTATTAGAAGTCGATTTGTCATTGCCGAAAACCGAATAATAAATTTTATGGAAGTTGGTTTTGAGCCTTTGCTAACCAAAAACTTTATCCACTGTTCTATGTTCGGCTATAGTAAATACTATTCAAGATAGTGAAACAACTTATTAAAGCAAAAGGTCGTCCGCTTCTTTGTTGAAGCGGACGACCTTCGCCTGTTAGTAATGAGAGATTAATGCAAGCCGTTTAGAAACAGCACAGCATCACGCGATCGGAGGCGATGCCTTCCGGTCGCGTGCGGCGTCGATCACCTCGTCATAGGCCTTCAGCGTGCGGGCGGCGATGGTGCCCCAACTGAAATGCTCGATGACGTGCGCGCGAGCGCGCGTTTTGAGACCTTCCGCCAGTTCCGGATTGTCCAGAACCTGAAGAATGCCCCAAGCCAGGCTGGCGGAGTCGCCGGCGTAGGTGGTCAGACCGTTGTGCATGTGCTGGACGATGTCGACCAGACCGCCGTTGTCGGAGGTGATGGTCGGAACGCACGCAGCCATGCCTTCCAGTGCGACGATGCCGAACGGCTCGTAGAGGCTCGGCACGACGACGGCGTCAGCCATCGTGTAGAGCTCCGGCAACGCCTTGTCGTCGGCGTGACCGAAGAAGTGCACGTTGCCGTCGATGCCGAGGTCGGCAGCGCGCTTCTGGAGTTCTTCGGCGTAGTAACCGGTGCCGGCGATCACGAGCTTCGCCGTCGGGTGGCTCTCGAGCACGGTCGGGATGGCGTCGAGGAGGAACTGAACGCCCTTCTCGTGCACCAGTCGACCGACGAACAGCAAGAGCGGTCCATCGCCGTAGCCGTGCTTCTCGCGAAGCGCGGTCTTGTCGATGGCGCAGTGCAGCCGGTTCGGCTCGATGCCGTTGGGGATGATCACGACCTTCTCGGCGGGCACGTGGAAGTGGTTCACCACTTCGCCCAGCATGTGCTTGCTGTTGACGATCACCTGCCCAGATTCGTAAATCAGACGCCACTCGATCTCGTCGATGTAACGGCTGTTCGCGTTGGGCAGTTCACCCTTGTTGCGACCGAACTCGGTGGCGTGGATGGTGCAGATCATCGGAATGCCGAACGACTTCATCACCCAGCCGGCGTCGGCGACGAGCCAATCGTGAGCGTGGACGATGTCGAACGGCTTTTCCTGGTGGAGCCGGATGGCATACTGCAGGATGCCGATGTTGAGCCTGGCGTCCCAGGTCAGGAAGTCCGGAGTCTCCAGAGCGTCGCCCTTGGAATTGGTTTGCGTCTTCACGCGGTGAACGTAGACGCCCTGGTCCATGGACAGCTCTTCCGTGCCGTCGCAATCAGCGGTGACCACGTGGACTTCGCAGCCCTGTGATGCGAGTTCGCGCGAGATTGCGCAGACGACACGGGCGAGACCGCCGACGAGACGCGGGGGGTATTCCCAGGCGAGCATGAGGATTCGTTTTTGCATATTTAAGGGTCTCCGGTTAAATGACGCGCCCGCAGCAAGAGCGCTGTGGGTCAGTGGATAAGAAAGAGTGCCGATTCGAGAGGCGAACGCCGCCTGCCGAAATCACGATGCGAAGCCAATGTTCGGGATGAACACTGTGAATGCTTCGCTGCAACGAAACCCTCAACGCATGGCATGACTGAGTTCTTGCTAAACCATGCCGACCAACGGTCCGACTGAGGTTGGGCAAGAACTAGTTGCTAAGCGAAGTTCAACGAGTGTGCTTTTAAAACTTCACGACTCGAATGATCAGGCGCAGAATACACGCGCGTTGAAATGACGTCGTTGGAAAAGCTGATAGTCGAGAATGCGGTATCTGGGCTGTGTTAAGGGTTTCCTGAAACTGAATGAAAGGGCTTTTATAAATATCAAAAGCATCTCGGGGTTATCAAGAGATCTTTCTCCTTGTTAAGGCTTCTAGGGTTTTCCATATCAAAAACCAGGTTGCGCAAGTCGCGCGAACTTTTACGAAGAGAAGGCTTTTCCCGCGAATACTAAGTTTCTAAGAGATCATTGCTCTCTTTTCACCTTGTGGATAGAAACATTTGTCGTTCTACTCAGGTTCTGTTTTGTAATGTCATCACGCTGCTTAATTCTCTTTCTTCTGGCCAAAGCCCAACAACTCGACAAACTACTCACTTCAACGCGTTCTGCACCTCAAGCATCTTGAGCCGCTTTCGATTAGCGCTCGATGCACGTGAGTCGCGCTCAGGTTTATACCCGAGCAGAGTTGTCGGTTCTGCCAACAGAACACTAACACCCAACCCGTAACCGGAAAGGAGGGGGCATGGATAATTTTGCTGATCAGTCTTCTTCCCTCTTCGTTCGCACGGGCAGGGAGTCTTGTGAAAAATTCCTGGGCAAGTTCCTGGACATCCGTATCAGACCTTTCGTGCTCCGGGTCACCGGCGGCTGTGGTTTGATGGGTCCGGAGCATGCCATCGGATTGCGAAACGTTCAACATGCATTGACTGGCGGAGCGCGCGCGGCGAAGACACTGCCCCGCTTCACCGGTTTCTGCTTGTTCGGCGGCACGCGCATGGTCAATCGCACCAACCCGCGCATCGTCGTACCCGGCATCACCGAAGTGGTGCCTCCGCTCAACCGCCTGTGTCCGGGGTCGCGCACGCTCGGCATCATTGCCAAAGTCGGCGACCTCAAACATTCGCGGCACGGCATCATCGTCTCCGATGACTGTGACCGAAAGCTCCCTATCGAAGAGCAATACGTCACCATCGCGCATCCCACGCAGGACTCGATTCTTCTGGTGCAGCCCAGTGCTGACCGGACCGCGTCCTGGGACGACGAGGCCAAAGAATGTATCGATATCTGCGATCACCTGCGTAAAGGGCACTGGAAGGGGCTCTTGCTCGTGTACAACGGCGGCGGTGTCGTTGAGCGAGAGATCAAAGCGTGGGCGGAACTGGGTAAATCCGACCCGTTCTGGCAGGTGCTTATTGTGAATGGCAGTGGTCGAACGGCTGACAAATACGCCAACGACGCTGCCTTCATGGAGGAGCACAAGGATACCGTTCACTCTTGCGGCAACAGCGTCGATGAGATTCGCGCGGCGCTGCTGAAATATGGTGCTCTGGTTTACCCGCCGGAGAGCCTGTTTCGCCGCAAGTAACAATAGTCGAGGCGTGAGATAGCACCACATTCGGTGTCGCAATCAGGCGGTGAAATTGCGGCACTATCGCCTCGGTTCACTTCAAACCCGCACCACATCCAGTTAGGATATTATGAGCCAAGAAACTCCGTCCCTCTACCTCCCGAAAGTCTCGGTCGATGACCGCGGCTGCATCTTCTCCGTCGTCGGCAGTCAGGAAAGCATGCCGGCGCACTTCGTCGCCTCCATCCGTCGTGCTCGCGCGATGGAACTCGTCATCTTCGGCGGCGGCGTCAAGGGCTTTGCTGCCGAAGACGTGGCCAAAATGGTGCCCTGGGTCGTCGGCGGTTTCGAAGGATTCGGCGGCGTCGCCATGAGCGGCGGCACGGCCTACTTCGACAAGGCGACCGGGCGGCTGCTCGTCAACGCCGTCACCTCCATCCCGCCGGTGCTCGCCCACCACAACGAATGCGTCGCCATCGGCACCTTTCCGCGTGTCGAGCACTGGGCGATGAACCGCGAGCACCACTTCCTGCACACCGACAAGTACGGCGCCGTTCTCGACGACCGTTACCACCACATCGCGGCCGTGCAGCAGAACGCATCCGACGTGCTCGGCTGGCAGGGCGACATGGAAAAGCGCTTCAGCGTCGTCGACGCGCTCACCGACTGGCGCAAGGTCTATGTCATCGTCAATGGTGGCGCCGTCACCCGCGATGACGAAGCCTACGCCGCGCTCACCCGCAAGATGAACGTGATCGTCGCTCGTGGCAGCAAGCGCGAAGCCGATGCGCTCGTCGCCGCTGTCGAGAAGGACGACTGGACCCTGACGGCTGCCGAAGAGCGTGCCAAAGCCGGCTCCGACGCGGCCAAGCTCAAGGAAGTCGACGCCATCGTCGCGCGTTGCCAGGGCATCCTCGCCGGCAAGAAGGACCTCGTCAAGATCGTCGACTACGGCGATGCGGCTGGTCTCAACGCCACGCTGAAGAGCCTCGGCTTCCTTCAGCAGGTGGCCTAGTTTTCGCGTAGGGCGAGAGAGTTCTGGCATCTGGCCTGGCTCTCCCGCCCTTTCGCGTTTCGTGATACCAACGATTCGTTCAGCTAAGCGATTCGATTGAAACGCGCAGATGCGGCAACGATGCCCTTTTGCGCGTTTCCTTCTTTCGTTTCTGCCGTCTTTGAAAGTGACCACACGCATGACAAACCTCATTCTCCTCATCCTGCTGATGGTTGTGCCCTGGATTGCCATCGCCGGCAAACCCAGCAAAGCACGCCTGTTCACCGGTCTTGGTGTGATCGGAGCAATCATGCTCTTCGTCGCCACCAGCTCGGCCACCGCCGCAACTCCCGACTGGGGTCCGGCGCTGGCAATATTGGCCTTCGTCGGTACGTTCGGATTGATCTATTTCGTCCGAAGCCGCAAGAAAGGCTGATTGTTCAGTTGCTTACGATGAACTGCGACCCGACAACACCAGCCACAGTTGTCGTTGCTCAGACTCACCAGTGGCAAAAAGGAAAAACACCGTGAAAACACGCACTCTTGAGAAGGCAGACGCCGGCAAGAAGCTTCTGCGCGAAGCGCGCGTCGCTTCGCTGGGCACTTTGATGCCTGGCGGCATGCCTTATGTTTCACTCGCCAACATCGCGACTGCGCATGACGGCTCACCGTTGTTGCTCATCTCGACGCTGGCGGTTCATACCAAGAATCTTCTTCGCGACAACCGCATCTCCTTGATGGTTGACGAGCGCGGCCAGGGCAATCCTCTCGCCAATGGACGCTTGTCCATGACCGGCACTGCTTCCCGCACCGAAGACAGCGAGGACATCCGTCGCTATCTGGCTCGCCAGCCAGATGCGCATGTCTACGCGGCCATTCACGATTTCGGTTATTACCGGATGAACGTGGATGGTGCTCACATCGTCGGCGGCTTCGGGCGCATTTTCGACCTGACACCGGCCGAGCTCCTGACGAGAGTCGACGATGCTAAGGCATTTGTCGGCGCGGAAGTGGGTTTCGTCGACCATCTCAACACCGACCATGCCGCCACCTGCCGACTGTACGCCACCAAGCTGCTCGGCGCCAAGGATGGTGAATGGAAGTGTGCGGGCTGCGATCCCGAGGGTCTCGACTTGCAGCTCGGACGCACCGGGCTCCGTCTGGCATTCCCGCGGAGAGTTCGCACTCCCGGAGCGCTTCGCAAAGTGCTGAAGGCGCTGGCCGACAAAGCGCGGGCAGTCTAACCAGCCGTTCTAAGGAAACATCGCTGATGCCTGGGTAGCTCGAAGGGGAACGGACTAATCATCCGGGCCCCTTCGAGTCTACTCGTCTCTTTTGCCTTAAATTTTTGAACTCACCAGGTATTAACAAATATAGTAAAGAACAGTGATGGTATCACATGTAGTGGCAGGAGTGCGTGCCGCGTTTTAGGTTTGTCGAAACCGATCTTAAGTCTTGTGGATCGGGAATAACACTTGTGCGGCAAAATGAATGATTTGGGTGGGTTCGATTGGGTTACAAGTTTGAGCGAAAGAGCGGAAGACTGACTGTCACCTATCGGCAGACAGGTGTGATGGTTATAGGTCTGCTGAGTTTTAGTCTTCTCGTGTTCATTTTTGTGCGTGGATTTTATAGTCCTGACATGTTTCAAGCGCTGCCGGCAGTTCTTTTGTTCGTTGTCGTTTCGGCTGTGTTGTATCAGAGCACTAAAATTGAGATTAATGAAAGAACTGGTGCGATACGATACCGGTCGTTTGGACCGGCCCTTGTGCCGTGTTTGCGTGAGTTTGAATGCAGTGATGTAGTTGATGTAAAACTTGATGAGAGGCACGATTCCGATGGACAGATTTATCGAGTCGCGCTGGTTTTAAACAGCAGCGAGACGCTGTGCATCAATGGGGGTGGTGCTCGAAAAGATGATGTGCTGCCATGCTTCAGCATCGTCCATCAAGCTGTTAAGGGCGATGCGCAGATGATTTCTAATCTCAGCAATTCTAATTTGTCTCCTCGCAATACGGGCAGCTCGCGCCGTCGTCAGGACAGGTCGTAAACAGCCGTTCATAGGTTCAACAACGGCTCGGTCATAGGGTCAACCATGGCGCGTTGCGAGTGAACCGTCGTCGCGTCAGTGAAACGGAAGATTAAACCTAATTACTATGGCGAGTAGTAATATGATGTGTAAATCGAGATGTGGAGGAGGAGTGGCATGGTTAGCCACTTTCTCCTTCCCATCTCAAAAACTCAGCTGAGGCGAACCTCACTGAGCCGTGGCGGATTTGCCATCGAATACGGTACCACCGCCAAAGGTTACCGTTTTGCTGGTTCTGCGGTCTCGAAGGGCGCGCAGACAGCGGTGAAGTCTTCGAACAGCTTGTCGATTGCTGTCGAGTCCTTGGTGTTGATTTGACCGGCCGCCTGCTTGGGATGCCCACCGCGACCGTACTTGGTGGCGAGCGGACGCAGGTCGATGCGGTCGTCTGTTGTTCTGAACGAGACATAGCCATCGCCGCGCACCACGCACATGTGGTGGCAGAAGTAGCCCAGTTCGCCCATGACTCCACGATGAATTTCGGGATCGTCCGACGTCAGAACGACGAAGGCAATCTCTCCATTCGCCGCGAAGCGCATGTCAGATTGACGCATGAGGTCGAGGATTCGGGAATCCTTGTGCACCATCATGCGTTTCTGATATATGCTCAGAAGCTGGTCGGTCAGCCCGTTCTCTGTGAGGACAGCCATTTGACGGACTGCCTGTGCCGGGTTGTTCTGGCGGAACCAGAAGGTGTCCGTCAGGATGCTGACCGCGAGAATCGGCTCGACAATGCCGAAGTATTCGATCAAGAGACAGCCGACTGATGGCGCCAACTTGATGAACGCCTTGTCGTCATCGACCTCGCCGACGCCCGGACGGACGTGGTGGTCGATGGTGTACTGCCTGACGCCGCGCAGGTCGAAACCCGGAATGTGACCGTCAACGAGCACGACTTCATCGGGAGTCCAGACAGCCAGCAGGGCGTCGTACGCCTGCTGCAAGTTGCTGACCGTGTTGTCTTTGCTCATCAACGAGTGGCACGCCGGGTGGACGTCTTCGCGGGTTAGAATCCAATCGATCTGGCTGTACATCGCGAGCGTCGGCAGCGTGTAGGCCTCGACACCCTTCTTGCGAAGGTGAGTTAGAACCGCCGCAGTGCAAGCAACAGAGTCACCATCGACTGGTTGGGCAGGACCAATGACCAGGGTCTTGCGCGCCCATCGCCGGCTGGCGAGGATGCGTTTCCTGTTCCAGGTCCGGAGTTTGGATGCGAGTTTTGTAAACATATTCTTCTCCAGTCCCCCTGCAGGAGACTTGAAATTCACCAGTCGGTTTTGGTCCTGATGTTGACCTTGCCTTCGCGGCGGGACTTGCGATTGCGAGCGGTTTTGTTGCCACCGTGAGGTCCGGTGCCGCTGGCGGGGCTGATACCACTTTCGATGCGCTCCCGGCGACGCTGCGCGTTGTCCATCTTGCGAATATCTTCGCTGGTGATGGTGCCGCAGTGAGTCGCCGATTTCGTCTTGGTGGAAACAGTGTGGATGCGATTCTTCTTACCCATGGCTCGTTCTCCTGGTTCTCGAGTTAGTTGGTTATATAGCTCGGCACCAGGAGTCCGAAGACTCAGTGCCGAATCGCGGTATCGACCAGCACCGACGAAGCCAGAACAGGCACGTAGCCCTCGGCGGTCGGATACAGGTGAAATACGTCGAAGAACACCTTGGACGGGTGCTTCTTCTGCAGCATTTCGTCGAAGTAGGGCCGCTCGCGGAAGCCGAAGCGAACCACGTTGTCGTGGCTTTCTTCGGAGCCGTCAGCAGTTTCTTCAGGCGGACCGGCGCTGAGACGCACGGTCATTTCGTCGTCGGATGCGGCTGCACCCGTGGTTCTGCGTTCGGTAGACATAATTACCTCTCGAAGTTCGAGTTGATAAATACGCAGCCGAGCGGCTGCAGGCGAGCAAGTGCCCGCCTGCAACCGTTGTGGACTCGACTACACTTCGTCTCGCAACCCCTCGTCCTCGGCTTCGGGCCAGGGAATGGGGCGGAAGTCGTACTGGCGGTCATCCGACATGAGGAAGTGCGCAAACTCGAACAGGTCGAGCTTGTCTTCTTCCGTCAGCGACTCCAGCGATGGTGCATTGACCGTAAGCGAATCGCGAAGACGCGTGGGCTGCAGGATGCCGTAGTTGGCGAGCAGCAGCGTGTCGACGCGAAACGAGGTGGCGGCCTTGCGGGTCGTACGAGACTTTGTCAATCCGGAAATCCTTCTCTCTCGGTTTCTAGCGTGCTCTGCGCAAGCGGCTCGGTTTGACCCGAGCCGCTTGCGTCGCCTCACGAGCAGTGTGGCAGGTGCGAAGTGTGGATGAGCTACCCACCCCGCTTGCCGCAGGCAGAACAGCTTGCGCCGTTCGTTTACTTCACGACGACCGTCTTCGGACCACCAGTGCCCGTCGAGGTCTCCGTGATTTCGCCCTCCATGAGCTTGCCGAAGTCCTCGAACTTCACCGTGCCGCCGACGAGCTTCCGGAAGAGTTCCGGCTTCTCGGCGAGCAGCTTGATGGTAGCCGGGAACTTGTTGCAGGAGCGGCGCACGGGCTGGAAGGACAGCTCGTGCCGGCGCAGCATCGCCACGTCGAAGCTGACACCGTAGTGGCAGCCCAGACCGATGATCGCGCCGTTGGCGAGCATGCAACGCGCGTCGATGATGGTTTCGAGCAGGCGCTCGTCACCGGTGCACTCGATGAGGCTCGACACGAATCCGTTCGCCATCTTCTGGAGGCGACCGAACACAGCCTTGTTCTCCTCGATCTGCACCTTGATCGCCGCTTCCAGAGCCGCCGCGTGCATCAGCGACACGATCGTGTCCTGGTGCTTGCCGTCGTGGCGACCGGATTGCGCCGCATTGCGAGCCGCTTTCGCTGCCGCGAGCCGGGCCGGATTCGACTTGAACGACTCGAAGATGGTCGTGTCGTTGTCGAAGTGGTCCGTCTCGAACAGGTCCTTCAGCTCGGCCGAAACGCTGTCGGCGATCGCCTTGGGGTCGACCGCCGAGAGCTGGAAGGTGGCGTCCGCACCGACTTCGGTGGCGAACTTGAGGGCGTTGGGGTTGCGAGCCACCACGGCCACCTTCTCGTTCGGGTACATCGCCTTGATGATGGCGACGACGCCGTACGCCATGGCACCGCTGCCGGTGACCACGGTCCACTCATCCGCGTCGCGCTCGGGGACGAGCTTGTCGCGGAGCTGCATCGACTGGAGGCAAGCCGCGAGCGGCTCGGTCAGGCTGGCGAGAACCGGGTCGGCAGCGAGCGACTCGGGCAGCTTGTGACACCAGGTGGCCGGCCAGTGGAACTCGTCGGCGAGTCCACCGTTCTGCGGAGGCGTGCCCATGTACAGCGTCTTCGGGCAGCAGTGGTAGCGGCCCTTCTTGCAGTTGGGGCACTCGCCGCAGGGCAGACCGGGCTCGATGGCGACCACGTCACCGACGGCGACGGAGGTGACATCGGAGCCGACGGCCAGCACCTTGGCGATCAGCTCGTGACCGAGCGTCAGGGGCTGGTGTTCGCCCTTGTGACCCGGGTGCACGGCGCCGGTGCAGAACATGTGGGTGTCGGAGCCGCACACGCCGTTGCAGATGAAGGTGAGGTGCACGCGGTCGGCGGGCAGCTCGGGGAGGGTGTGGCAGACGCAGGCGATCTTCTTCTTGCCGATGACGTCCCAGCGACGGATGGGGTTCTTGGTCTGTTCCATAGTCAAAGTTCCTTTTCTTTGTGCCTGAGCTCGTTTCGTGGAGCCAGGCGGGTTTAGAAAAAAAAGAAGCGCCTCCCACACAGCACCCCCACTGGGGCGCCGGCGGTACTACGCTTTCCAAAACACAGTCGAACGAACACGCGGAAGCGGATGCCGCGAGCGTGTCGCTCGACGCATCTTGGTCTCCGAGTGGCTGGGACTACTTCGCTTGCAGTCGCGACGTCAGTGCGGGCACGGCTTCGGCGTAATCGCTGATCGCGATCCAGCCGTCCTGTCCACCGACCTTGTCCTGGTTTGCCTCGCACCAGGCGGACAAACCGTTCTTGTTGACGGCGATGACCAGTCCCCCGACCTTGGCGGTGTCCGTCGCCAGGCTGAGGTCGCCCTTCGAGTCGCCGGCACAGGCGATGACTTCGTAGCCGAGTTCGACCGCCATGGCGACGAGATCACCCTTGCGGATGCCCTCGTGTTCGTCATGGAAGAAGTCCAGGGCGTTGAAGGTGTCACCGCTCATGTTGAGCGAGTTGCAGACGCGCGGCATGGGGATGCCGTGATGCGCAAACATCTCGTCGGCGATCTGGTAGGCACCGTTGGAAACGGCGATGATCGAGACGCCGTGGTCGTCGAGCAGCTTGATGAAGTCGTGGATGCCGGGAACGAGGCGGTGATTCACCTTGAGCCAGGCGACGATTTCGGTCAGCGTGCTCGCCGTCAGCAGGTCGCGGTACTCCGCTTCCAGATGGGCGCCGTTGGTCATGGTGCCGTCGATCTTGAACGCCCGGTCGTACTGGCGCCAGACCTTTTCGCCGGCGGCGTCCACGGGTCCGAACTGTTCGTTGAGCACGACCAGCAGGTCGTCCCAAACGGTGCCGTCGAGGTCGACGACCACGAGGCGTTTGTGTCGGCATTGCGCGAGGGCGGCGATCCACTCGGGCTGCCAGACGGCGGGGGTGCGATGACGATGTTCTTTCATAGAGGCTCCTTTACGTTATGAAGTTACAGTCGAGCAGCAACATGCTGTTCGAACGAGCAAATACAAAACGTCGGTCGCTTGTGAGCGAGCCAACGCGCATGTTTTCCTTCCGAAGTCTGCATGCCGTAAGAAGCCCAGGAGGTCGAGTCTGACTTGCTTTCCTTGTGAGGGAAAGTAAGGCATTTCTAAATCCGGGGTCTCTTTGGTTGTGAGAGTGTTTTCGGCTTATTGCAAGTGTGTCTGAAGGTATTTAAAACCTATGTCTTAGGCACTATGAGATTCAATGGAGTTTCCGGGTTTACAGTTACCGGTCCAAATCGTTTCTGATATTGCTAAACGCTGATGCAGTAAACGTTCGGAGCCTTTTTAGTGCTCATAGGGGTAATATCAAATCTATTTCTTGACATCTATCGCGGATATGAGAGCCCCTTTATCTCACCGAGGGCGGTGGCAGTTTCCATATCAACACCCAAGATCTATGACACTATTCGCGCAGCTTTGTAAGTGCTTTAGTATTCATGACAAAAGAACGAAATGAATAGTCGAAAATTAATTTGGGTCGTTTTCGAAGTGAAAATTCGAATCCCCTTAACGCCTCGCTAGGCTCGCGTGATATGCGCATCAGGCCTGTGTTCGACGGCGTAACGCTACCTTGAACTTGTATGCTCGCTGGTGAATTTCGACTGAGCTGGAACATGGAACCGGTAGGTCTACGATGTAGCAGAGTAGGATCATGACAGCCTAAAACGCTTTAGTGTCTCAGTTTTTGCCAAACTTTCGGCTTTGGAACCCGTTGTTTAACTATAGAAACTCGTAAATACGATGAGTGGACGAAACTGGCATGGATAGCCAGTTTCGCTCTGGAAAGGAAACCGGGTTGTGCCCGGTTTCCTCCAGAATGGTCAAGCGGCTTTGGAGAAGCCGTTCAAAAGCGAGTCGTACAACCCTGACAGTGCGGCAGGCAGGCGGTCTCCGAGTTTGTCGAACAGCTCTTTCTGGAGAGCGAGCTCCCGGAGCCATTCGCCGGCGTCGACGCGGCTGGCGGCGTCGAACTGCGCCTGGTCGAACGACTGCATGCCGGTCCAGTCGAGGTCCTCGAAGCGTGGCTTCCAGCCGAGCATCGTTGACTCTGCTCCGCCGTCGCCGTTGGTGCGCTCGAAGATCCACTTCAGAACACGCATGTTGTCGCCGTAGCCGGGCCAGATGAAGTTGCCGGCGGCGTCCTTGCGGAACCAGTTGACGCAGAAGATAGGCGGCAGCGTTCCGGAGTCGGGTCCGCCCTCGAGCCAGTAGCTCATGGAGAGCGCCGCGCGTTCCGGGTCCTGGCCAAACTGCAGCCAGTGTCCGAAATAGTCTGCGATGTTGTAGCCGCAGAACGGCAGCATCGCCATCGGGTCACGGCGAACCTGTCCGATGGCGCCGGCAGCCGCTGCCGTCGTTTCGGAACCCAGTGTGGCACCCATGTAGACGCCGTACAGCCAGTTGCGCGACTGCACCACCAGCGGTACCGTGGTTTCGCGTCGTCCGCCGAAGACGAAAGCGCTGATGGGAACGCCTTCAGGGTTGTCCCAGTTTTCATCGAGCGACGGACAGTTGGTCGCCGCCACGGTGAAGCGCGCATTCGGGTGAGCGGCTTTGCGTCCGCATCCCGGCTGCCATTCCTTGCCCTCCCAGTCGATCAGGTCGGCGGGGGCGGTGTCGGTCAGACCTTCCCACCAGACATCGCCGTCGGCCGTCAGGGCGACGTTGGTGAAGATGCAGTCGCGCCCGAGCGAAGCGATTGCATTCGGGTTGGTCTTGGCGGAGGTGCCTGGAGCGACGCCGAAATAGCCGGCTTCCGGATTGATCGCGCGCAGCACGCCATCGGCACCGGACTTGATCCAGGCAATGTCGTCGCCGACCGTCGTCACCTTCCAGCCTTCGAATCCAGTTGGCGGAACCAGCATGGCCAGGTTGGTCTTGCCGCAAGCGCTCGGGAAGGCGCAGGCGATGTAGCGCTTCACGCCTTCGGGCGACTCGAGTCCGAGGATGAGCATGTGCTCGGCCAGCCAGCCTTCCTCGCGTGCCATCGATGATGCGATGCGCAGCGCGAAGCACTTCTTGCCCAGAAGCGCGTTGCCGCCATAGCCCGAACCGAACGACCAGATTTCGCGGGTCTCCGGGAAGTGGCAGATGTACTTGGTCTTGTTGCACGGCCAGCTCACGTCCTGATCGCCGTCGGCTAGCGGTGCGCCGACCGAGTGCAGGCAGGGGATGAATTCGCCGTCTTCACCGAGTACGTCGAGAACGGCATCGCCCATGCGCGTCATCAGACGCATGTTCGCGACGACGTACGGCGAGTCGGTGATCTCGACGCCGATGTGGGCGATGTCGGAGCCGAGCGGACCCATGCTGAAGGGGATGACGTACATGGTGCGGCCGTTCATGCAGCCGTCGAAAAGTTGGGTGAGCGTTTCCTTCGCCTCGGCAGGATCCATCCAGTTGTTGGTTGGTCCAGCATCTTCTTTGTTGGTCGAGCAGATGAACGTGCGCTCTTCGACGCGAGCGACATCGGAGACGTCCGAACGAGCGAGGAAGCTGTTCGGGCGCAGATCGGCGTTGAGGCGGGTGAGCATGCCGCTCGCCACCATCTCGTCGGTCAGTCGATCGAATTCGCTCTGCGAACCGTCGCAAATGACGATGGATGCGGGCTTGCAGAGAGCAGCCATGGATGAAATCCAGGCGTTCAACCGTGTGTGATTGACGAGAATCGGCGGCGTGTTTTTGGAACCGGTCATGGTAGTCCTTGTGTGTATAAGGGCTTCAATCGAATGCCACAACTAAATCGCTTGGACGAAGTTTCACCACTACGCCGGCGCGAAGCAGTGAGTTATCCGAAAAGAAAGCGAGATGATTGTGGCGCGGGGATTTGTCCTTGCGGATCAAAGAAAACAGAGTATTTTGAGCTTACTGACCACCCGAACAGCTCTCTTAATTTTCTTCGGCGCGCTGTTAAACTCTCTTATCTGAGTAAACAGGTGTGAAGAAAACTAAAACGAGCCCTACACGCCGTTCCCAGCGCTTTTTGACCCTCGCCGTAAACAAATGTGTGTTGCTTTTCGATACCAAACCCGGGCGCTGTCCGGCGCGCGTGGCTTGCGCGAGCAGCATGCGGACTGCGCATATCGCCACTGCCGCGTCGGGATGACACGAAAAGTCGACACTGATGCTATGGCTTGAAGAAATTGCGGACCATTTGCGCGGCGCCTTTGACGCGCGCGCTGATGGACGAGCCGTGCATGGCTTGGATGCCGCCCTGGAACAGCTTGGCGTGAGCCGCGCCGTATGGGTACCACCAGAGGCGACCG
>JBGAHZ010000110.1:0-6594 GCA_044225915.1 Obscuribacteraceae bacterium (SeqCode) | reverse complement strand
CTGCACGCATTGGTCGACCAAATTCCCCAATGATGCGCGTAGACAAGCAATTCTGCTTCGCACTCGATCTTCGGCTGCACGGGAAATACATGTACATTCCCGACATCGAAGTGACGCCACGCACGCATCAATTCGACTGCCTTGTCGAATGTGGCGTCTCCGGAGCCAAGGACTGCTTGGCGCAAGTCAATGTGATAGCCTGCTGGCTCACCAGCCTCTGCTGATAGACCAACTTCACTGTAGGACAATGAACAGTCGCGCTGCGCTGCCAGGTCTGACTCCAATTGTGATAAACCTGGCTTTGTGAGGGAAAGCATAATACTCCCGAGTTCCGTTATTCGTCAAACAGATTCTCTCTTGTTTCGATGACTTTGCAAGAGTGGTATCGCAACACTTTCGCCTGCGTTTAGCTCATGAACTTGCTGTTTGTATCCAATCATAATTGGATTTGCACTTGAGTGTCGCGCCGAAATTTTTATTTGCGTTCTGTGGATGTCGAAGTTTAGAGACTGCCCTCGATAATACAATGTGAAAGATAGTCTTACCAACTCTTCTGGCAAAATTGGATCGAGCCACAGCACGTCATCCCGCATCACAATACCAGTGTAGCAACGTTGGACGATATCGATGGTACCTGCCATCGCACCCATGTGAATTCCTGACTTCGCTGTTCCGCGCGCTGCAACATCGAAGTAGTCACTACCTAATGCTTCGTAGAAGATCTTTCGTTCTTGAGCATGTCCTATGTGAGTTGATGACTTTCTATCCGAGCCTGCCAGTCTGTCGACTCGAGACAGAACCCACGTGATTGCAACGCGACTCAGCGTTGATTGATTGGCTGTTCTTGGAACATAGTAGTCAGCCAGATCACGAAGCGATGCGCATTCAGTTGGCAAGCCGAGGTGTTTAACTATGTCGTTCAATTCTTCAGGTGAAAAAAGGAAACCTAACATCAGAACATCCGGTTGTTTGGAAATCTTATATTGATTCAAATAGCCGAGATTTTCGTCCAGTGCTTTTCTTAGCTGGTCAGGATCGATGCAACGATCTTTGAATCCGGGAAACTCCTCGAGCTGATCGTAACCTTCAAACTGTGCAATTAACCCGTTTTTCAGCAGAGGCACGAACATTTTTTTGCTTGTGATGTTCCATTGATCAATTTCTTCATCCGAGATTTTTAAACGCGAACGAATGCCCTTAGAATGATCGCTCGGCATTGTGTCCAGAAGCTCTAGTGCTCGACATAAGGTCCATGAAGCCATAATGTTCGTATAGGCATTATTGTTAACACCAGGTTTCTCACTGTTTGGGTAGCCGTTGTGAAATTCGTCCGGACCGATCACTCCGTGGATTTCATATCGATCTTTTTCAGAATCGTACTTAGCAAAGCTGGCAAAGAAGCGCGCAATTTCCAGAAGTATTTCTGCACCGAAGGAGTGCATAAACTGGTTGTCTGCAGTGACTTGAAAGTACTGCCAGACGTTATATGCAATTGCGCAATTGACGTGAATTTCAAGGTGAGTGTAATCTCGAATCCATTTATCCGTAGTTTCCATGTACCAGTAGTTGGGAGTTCTTTCTCTGCCATCGCTGGCACTCTGCCATGGAAAACAGGCTCCCCGTGCGCCGTATGACCGGGCAATTTTTCTCGCATGATGTAGGCGGCGATACCGGTATTTCAAAAGTGCGGCGCTAATATCAGGCATTCTCAGATTTATGTATGGAAAAACGAAAAGATCATCCCAGAAAACATGCCCCTGGTATCCCTCACCAGTCCAGCCTCTTGCTGGAATACCGCTGTCTAGATCTACAATGTTCGCTGATGCTGTTTGCAAACAATGGAAGCTGTTCAAATGCAAAAGTAGCGATGGTATCAGCTTGGAATTTTCTTCGGTTGTTTCAATGAACAGATCGAACTGGTGCCAGAGACTTCGCCATGCGTCGATCTGAGATTCGATCAAATCTGCAAAAGGCGGGGCGTTGGCAACCGCTTCCCGTGAGGCTTCCTCCGCTTCGTAAATGCCATTATCCCGTGAGGAATGAAGGGCGACTGTTTTTTGAATCGAGATTGGCTGACCTTGTTGCAAATCAACCGATATGTCCTGACCGATGTACTCATTTTCAATAATTTCTTTGCGGGCCGGTTCCAGTTTTGAATTGTTGTTCCATAACTGAGTACGTGCCGCCTGTGCGACGATCAGCCCGGAGCCGGACGTGATTGCTTTTAACACTATAATTTCATCACCGTCGGTGGTGTGAGTGAGAGTTTTGAGATGCTTTGTATTTTTTGATTTCTGGTCGGCTTTGTCACCGTTATTGGTGACCGTGGCATCGATCGCACTGCGGATAGTGGCGCTGCCTGACCAATTTATTGGCGTGACTGTAATTTCAATTCCTGCCAATTGCGAATGTTGCATGTGGACGAATCGCCGTTCGTCTATTTTTGTTTCGCGTTTTTCCTTATCGCGGAGGGTGATTTCGCGATAGAGAATTCCCTCGAGAAGATTCAATCGTTGTGAGAATTCAAGAATTTCGACATCATCTATATTTATCCAGGGACCGTCTTCAATTTTCAATTTTAAACAAAGCCAATTCGGCATGTTTACTAGTTCTTCTCGGGAAAACGGTCCGTCTTCCGAGTTCAATTCAATCGAGTTATAGCCGCCGGCGAAATAGGTTGCAGGATAGTGAGTTCCGTCAGCATCGGCGTCAGCGAAAGCGCCTCTCGTAAAAAAGACTCCATTTCCTAGTGTGCACAATGACTCGCGTCGTTGCTCCGACTCCGAATCATACCGGTCATAGGAAACAATCCAATTGGCTTTCGTCACGTCGAGATCAACCATGGCCATGCCACAACTATTAGTGGTGTGAGAATCCGGAAGCGAAATTTCTCCGAGGTCACTTACGACGACATCTGCACCGTGTTCTTTCAGGGCTTTCTCATTGTTTTGTCTTGCAACGCCGATTACCAAACCGAATCCACCAGAGCTGCCAGCCGTGACACCTGCTTCCGCGTCCTCAACGACCACTGCCTTTTCCGGATCAACATCCAGTCGTTTGGCTGCTTCCAAGAAGGTGTCCGGATTTGGCTTTCCTTTTAAATTCAGCTTCTGAGTGTCGATACCAGTAACGGTGGCATCGAATAGCTTAGCCAATTTCGTAACTCTCAGAATTTCCTCGCCATTTTTGCTGGCTGTGACAAGAGCAATTTTGATACCGGCCTCACGGAGATGTTTAATCAGTGCGACAGTCGATTCATAAGGCTCAACGCCGTTGCTATGAATTAAACGCAGAAACTCTTCATCCTTCTTCTTCGCGAGGGCCGCCACGCTCTGGATGCCGGGTTTGTCGTCAGCCGCGCCCTGCTGGAGTTCAATTTTTCTTGAATCGATGAAACTCTGCACGCCGTCCTCTCGTGGTTTGCCATCGACAAATTCCAAGTAATCTTTGCGGGTAAACTCCTGGAATTCACCGCCCCTACTTTTGAGAAATTCGTCGAACGTTTTCTTCCACGCCGAGAAATGCACCGTGGCTGTCCGTGTCACAACACCGTCCATGTCGAACAAGACAGCGTTAAACCTATCCGGAGATATCACGTTGTTGAGATTTTGTTGTTTTTCATCGGTCATGTGGTTTGTTTCTTATAAAGGATCGGTATTCTGTCACTCGGCTATTTTATGAATTTATCCCAGCTCGCGTACTTTTCAATGATCTCACCCTTTGGTATCGCTGCCAGTATCAATGCCAGACCACAAAACAAATTGCTGGATAGCACCAGAGGTAGTTGTCTGGCAAAGCAAATACTGCCCAGCATGAGAGCTATAGCAATAGGAACGTTTAATAAGCGAACGGTTCTCGTGACCTCGGCCGTTGACACCACGGCGCATGTGACAATCAAGGCGCCGCAGACATGGTCGATATTTGCGGACACTGCGGATGCCGGCAGAACATCTGGTCGTGCCATTAGCCATAAACCGATTGCCAGTTGAACTAAAGCGGTCCATGGCACGGTGACGCCTTGTATGCTGGCAATCCATCTTTGCTTGAGCGTGTAACTCGTACGAATTGGATCGAGTTCACCTCCGTCGGTGATGGTGCCACCAGTCCAAAAAATGCGCCACAAATTTTTCTTTTGTCTTTTCGCTTCTGCCAAAAACTGCCCTACTGCGATTGCCTCGTGAACTGCCAGAGGAAATGACAATAACAAAGCCGAGGCCGCAATCAAACAAAAGCCACACCAGGAGCCCACTACCATTGGTTGTGTGATTACCAAAATCACACTGGTCACTCCGAGCGGCAAAACGAGCAGCGCGTAAACCACCACTATCCATGGTGCCGTTCTCCACCGCGCACGGCCGCCCATGAAGCCGATGAGAACTTCGAGCATTTAGGCCACTCCGCCCACACCGGCATCGGATACCGGAAACGATCTCGAGACCGCTGACGTGAGAACCTGGTCCGTGCCATTTCCGAAGAAAGGGTCGAACGTGTGTGACGTGTATCCGAGCTGATGGACCGCAAGATAGCGTGAGATAACAACACCGACTAAGGCCAGTGCGATTCCTAGCCATCTGCGAATCCATGAAGACGGATTGTAGGTCCATCCCGGCGGTCTATCCGTTCCACAATGCGCAGGCGTGTCCGCTACCACCATCGAGAATGTAATGACAAGCGCTCCAACCAATGAATCGGCAAGATAGATAGCCGGGGAGGGCGACCAGAACAGCAGGGGCGCCATCAGGAGCCACAGACCGATTGCGGCGGTTCCCCAGCGCAGCCATGCTCGCGAAATTGAAAATGATAGGAGTTCCAGCAGAATTATTAAAACACCAGATACGGTGTCACTTAACACCAGTGACTGACTGCCGTAGTTAAATAGACAAGGATTGAAGATTAGTAAGGTCGCGAGAATACAATTTAGAGCCCTCGTCCAAAGAAACTGGTAGTTTCGTTGGACTTTAAGAGCCCTGTGTTTATCGTCTAAAGAAGTCGAACGAATTGCACCCGGCGTGTTGGAATCAGATAATTCCAAATAATCTAGAATCGAATATTTAACGCTGTCATCAGCGTTCAACAGTTGAGATGCTTTCGAGCGGTTGACTTCAAGGTTTTGCATGTGTGTCACGAGTCGCTTTGACTGGATTTACCGGAGGCGGCACAGGTTTCATTGATTCCTCTCCAGGCTTCGACGGAAGAGGAGACGAAGATTCGATCTTCACTTCTCGGCCGAGATCGCTACGTTCGGCGTTGGGCAAATCCGAGTGTTCATCCTCCTCTGCATCAAAGTAAACTTCTTGCTTCTCTGCTCGCGGTGTCATATGAAGTTTGTTCACCTCGTACCACCGCTTCGGGTCGACCTTTAACCCCTCCAGCATCTTTGGAAGTGTCTCACGAAGGCTGAACTTAGGTTCCCATCCCAGGATAGTACGCGCTCGAGAACAATCGATCTCATATTTGTCGTCCGCATGATCGATCATCCAGGGCTTGATAAACGGCTTTTCGTGGGTAGGCAATTTGTCCTCGACCCAGGCGCCTGCTTTCGCGATAGGTTTTGGCACGTCCAATGTCGGCCAATTTTCGGCAAACAATTCTTCAGCGATTATTCTTTGTGTCTCGTCGTAACTGAGCGCATCCTCTTCGCCTACATTGAATACCTCGTACTCACCTAATTTTTCTTTATTGGATACGCACAACTCGAACGCAGAAACAACGTCGTCCAGGTGCACGAATGACTGTCGCACGTCGATGTCACCAGAGTAGAGATGACCCTCCAATCGTCTTTCGTAAATGCGCTGAATTTGATGGCTCAGTGGTATGGATTGGCAGATGTCGTTGTACACACCTGCTATGCGCAGGCAAACTGTCGGAATGCTGCCGCGCTTCTCTTTGATAAGTTCTTCCGCTTCAACTTTGGACTTAGGATAGTCCCACGTCGGATCGAGAACTGAGTCTTCCGTCAGCTTCTCACCTTCAACGTTTGGTCGATAAACAAGCATGCTGCTACTGAAAATAAACTGACCAACGTCGAAATTTTGCAATTCGCGAAGAACTCGTTCCGTCCCTTGGATTGTCAATTTGTCGTACATGTCGCTCTCCTCACCGGAGAACGAGTAATACGCAGCGAGGTGGAACACCGCTTTAATCTTGCGCCCATATTTCGCGTTAACCATGAAGAAAGTCTTTTGAACCGATTCATCAGAGGTAAGGTCGCAAAACAGGCACTCAGTATTTGGTGGAGGATATGGAAAACCAGCCTGGTCAAAACCGACAATCAGGCTGTCTTTGGAGCCGAAATGGTGCGACAATGCTCGCCCCAGAAGACCACTACTGCCTGTGATGACATAACAATCTTTTTCACTCATCTCTATCGAACCTCTGCAATTTTTTTGCGAGACGGCTCGAATCAGTATCGGTTCCAACTTGAGATCAAACTGTGAGTAAGCAGATATGCGTCACGGCGAGCTCGCAAAGTACTAGTGCTTTCTGCGGCGTTCGCTTTAACCCTCGTTTTGATTAAATGAGTTCATGCCAGTAGCTATGACTAAATCGTCTACAGGTTGCCGCCGTCTAAGTAAAATGTGCGCAATTGAACTT
>JBGAHZ010000046.1:0-59106 GCA_044225915.1 Obscuribacteraceae bacterium (SeqCode) | reverse complement strand
GGACAAACTCATCTATAAGACCGGAAGAATCACTTCGCAGGGATATGTTGTTCCAGATTTGCGAATGGCCGTGATTAAGGCTTTGAAACTAAAACCGTGATGAACCATGGTTTTTCGGATTTGTATTTGGTTAGTTAATAGAGAGCTGTTGCTGCTCGAATTGTGCGAGTTGGCTGTCAGGATCTAGCTTTAGTGCTTTATCCACCGATGCTTTCGCTTTTGACTTGTCGCCCTGGGCTTGGTCTACGCGGGCAAGTTCTAACCATGCCTCGACATAATCAGGGTTAATCGAGAGGGCTTTTTTTAGTAACTTTTCCGCGCTTTCCAGATCACCTTGTGTGCGCTTTACTCGTGCTAGGGCTTCGTATGGCCACTCAAAATCAGGTTCTGTGTCGATGCACTCTTTGTAGAATTTTTCGGCGTTGAGGAAGTCGCCTGTAAGCTCGGACGTCCGACCTTTTTGGAATGCTTTGGTTAGCGGCAAGGTGATGGGACGTTTCGGAATGTATGCGCTAAGAAATCTTTCTGCGCGATCTTTAATTTTTCCCGACGGCGATCGCTCCAAAGCTTTCTTCATATATGTTCTGCTTGTTTCGATCAGTCCTAAACTTCTGCATTGCAATGCTAGCTCGTACGATTCCTCTCCGGAAGCGTTTTCCGGCAGTGGAGGCGGACTTGGCAGGAAGGTTATGTCGATGCCGAAGTTGAGCAACTCGCTCGCCTCGTTCAAAGAAATGTCGGCGTCCATTGGTTGGTTTTTATGGTTTAAAACTATCGAGTAAACATTCAGCGTTTGTCCGCGGACAACTTTCGATGGAGCATCATTGGGGTTGCGAGTTAGATCAAGCGCTTTCTTGATGAATGGGAGCGCTTTATCATATTCCTTTTGAGCGACATGCATCTTTGCAATGTCAGTCAAATAGTCTGCTTGTTTGATTGGCGAGCCCAGTTCCGTTGCGATGTTTAATGCTTCATCAAAAAGAGGTGCTGCTTTGTCGTAGGCTTGCGCGCGAACATACCAGGAGCCCAAGTGTGCAAGTGCGTTGGCAAGTTCATCTCTGAAAACGATTGTCACGGTATTGTCTGTGGTGCCGGTTTTCGCGTGCTCTAACGCTTCGCGGCGTAATTCGACTGTGCGTTTAGATAAGTCTTCGAGCTCGAGGACTTTGTCTTCGCGTGTTTTCAATCTTCGCAAGTCTTCGAGTGTATCGGCGAGTTCTGCGGACAGCAAAGCGATTTCTGCGTGAGCTTTCGGATTTTCACGCGCCGCTTTTAATTTGTTGTGGATTGAACCTGCCTCAGCAGTAATTTCCTCTTGCGTCTTCGGTCCGACCGGCCATGGTTCCAGTGATGGAGCGCGTCTTCCGATTTGAAGATCAATAATCGATTCGGCTGTGTGATCGAGATCGCGGAGGATTAGTCCTCTGATTTTATGATAATAAGGATGATCGTAAACTGCTATTGCGCGGTTGATGTCGGACAGGGCGAGTTCTCCTCGATGTAAGGCTCGCAGTGCAAGTGCGCGTCCAAACATATTCTGTGGTTTGGTCGGTTCCATCTCGATTGCATTCGTGAAGTCAACGACCGCTTCATTGAACTTGGACAACTGCATGTGCGCCATGCCGCGCCAGTAGTAGCCTTCTGATGAACTTGAACACAGTCGCGTGACTTGTTCGAAATCCGAAAGTGAATCGTTGAAACGCGACAACTGGCAGAGCATAAATCCTCTGTCTCGATAAGCTTGCGCGTTTTCAGGATCGAGTTTAATTACTTCAGTGCAGACTGCGATATCTTTTTTCAGCAACTCCGGATCGTTAACTAGTGCCGGCACTGAGTGTTTCAACAGCGTCTCGTTGCGTTCGACCGATCGTGGTTTTGTCGGTCCTTCTTTTACGATCGCCATCCCGTCAGAAAATGGATCCGCGGTTTTGTACGTCGGCTTGATCATCGTGTTGCCGAGATTATCGATGTAGCCAAACTTGCCATCAAGGCGAACTACTCGCAAACCATCAGATAACTGCCCGATGTGTTCGAATTGATTTTCGAATAGCGGCTTTTGATCTTTTCCAATCATCGTGAATCGATAGTCGGGATAGGCGAAATAGCCAGGTTCTAGAGGGGTAGTTGATTCGTCGAAGTTCTTGTCGCGTCCGGTTCTGCGTGCGACCAGAAATCCTGATGCAACACGCGTGACGTCTGCGTGAGTATTCGCAATCGGACAAACATCTTTGCCCACTACGGCAACGCCGCTCTGGAAGCCTTCCCAGACAACGTCGTAAGTTGGCTGAATCGTCCACTTCCCTTTCTTGTTGATGAAACCCCATTTGCCATTTACGCGAGCTGCTGCCAGCCCCTTCTGAAAATCCTCAGCCTCGTCAAAAGTCGGTTTGATCACCACGGCGCCGGAGGTGTTGATGAATCCCCATTTGTCGTTGAGCTTGATCGCCGCCATTCCATCGGAAAACGATTTAGCGTCCTGACACTTAGTGTTGATTACCACCTGTCCCTTTTTATTCAAGTAGATGATGGACGTGCCTTCTTTCGCCAGGCACAACTCATCGGAGAAATTTTGAATGGAACTGTAAAACGGATCGAAGAGAAACTTGCCTTTCTTGTCGATAATGCCTGCCGCTCGAGAGCTGGCAATTGCCAGCCACGCTTTTTTCAGCGAGGGCATGTCCGGATCTTTCAGGATGTTCTGAAGCTGATCGTTAGCCTTCTGCGGAAACTCGGGTGAATCTTTGCTGAGTTGAACGGCAGCGTATCCGTTCTTAAATCCCTCAGCGACAGCGAACCTTGGCTCTATCGCAAACTTGCCTGTATGGTCGATGTAGCCCCATTTATCTTTGACTTTTACCGGTGCCAGTCCCTCTGCAAACTCTCCGGCTTGATCGAAATCCGCACCGATTTGAACGTTTCCTTCTTTGTCGATGTATCCCCATTGATCTGCGATCAATGCAGCCGCGAGTCCCTCTTGAAACGGACTGGCGTCGTAGAACATATAAGGGATGGCCTGTTTTCCGAGTTTGTTGATGAAGAACAAACTGGCTGCTTCAGGGAGTTGCATGGCTCGCTGTTTGCCGATGTTTACCGGCTTTCCAGCGGGGATGTGTTGCACCTTCGGTTTGTCGCCGGCAGGTTTTGAGTTCTCTTTCTTCGGTTCGCTGCTCGCTGGCTTGTCAGTTTCGGTTTTATCATCCGCGGCTTTATCGGCGGCAGGCTTGTCCCCAGTGGTTACAGGCGACCTGTTTGCCTCTGGTGTCGTTTGCGCCAATGCAGTTGTGGAGCCGTTTTTTGCTGCTAGCATTAAAACCACCAGCAGTGCAATGTTTAGGTTTGTCGAGTTTTTCAGTTTCATTTCTTTTTCAGAGTGCCAGAGATCGACGTTACCGCGTCGTCGAGTTTGAAGTATTTTTGAATTGCGTTGTTGACGTCTTGCACCGTCACCTTGTCGAGGTTATCGGGATAGCTGTCTATGTACGAGAGATCCACACCGGCTAGATCGTAGAAGGAGAGCCGGCTGGCGATGTGCCGAGGTGAGCGCAGGTAGACTGAAAACACTCCGGCTAAGTGCGACTTTTCGATCTGCAGTTCTGATTCGGAAATTCCATCCTTCAGATATTCGCTTACTATGTTTGAAACGATCTCTTTTGCTCTCGTCAGGTTTTCCGGATTGACTGAGAATTTGATAGACCATGGACCGAATGGTTGTGTTGGATCATCTATTGATGAAGAGATTCCATAGGTCAAACCATACTTGTCGCGAACCGGCGCTAATCTGCATGAGAAGCTGTCATAGCCAAGTGCGGCATTGCCGAGAACTGCAGCGAAATATTCTTTGGAAAGCAAATCTACAGACACTGCTCGTCCAATGACGACGTCGACATTGGCTTTGTCCGGAATCTCAGTTACGACCTCTTCTGCTTTTTTGATCTCGTTGATATCTTTTTCAGAGACGACGATCGATTCGCGCTTGTCTCCGACCCAGTCACCAAAGTATTTCTCGCACAAGGCTGTTGCTTGTTCTTCGGTGACGTCGCCAACCAGAGCCAGGGAGAAATTCGCAGGGATGTAATGCTTCTTGTGGAAGGCTTTTAGATCCTTTTGATTGATTGTGTTTACTTCGGCAATTTGACCTTCAAAATCTCTTTGATAGAAACCATTGGTTGGTTTATAGAGTTTGCGAAGGAAGGCGTTCCAACTGACGTCGCCGGTGTCGGCAAGATGTTCTTGCAGATCCGAGAATCTCAGCTTCTTCTCCAATTTCAACTCATCGGCAGGGAAGGTTGGATTTTTCAAAGTGTCTGAAACAACATCGAAAAGTTTATCGAGATCTTCCTTAACGACTTGCGTATCGAAGCTCGTCCAGAAGCTTCCGGAGGCAAAGTCGAGGCTTGTTCCCATATGCTCTAATTCGTCAGCAAGCGCTTCTTTCGTATAACGAGTAGAACCTTTTGTTAGCATCTCGGAAACGAAAAATGGAACTTGAGATTTATCTTGGTCGCAGAAATGATCTCCGGCGTTTATTCTTCCGGAGAGCGCTACCGTTTGAATACCTTCAAGCGGCAGAACAAGAAGGCTGATGCCGTTTTTCAGTTTCAGCTTTTTAACTTTCTTGCCGATATTAATAGTGTGTTTTTGTTTGCCCTTACTGAGTATCAATGAACTCAGCGGATCTGTTGCTGTCTCTGGGGCACCGCTGGTGGTGGGGGGTAATTTTTCCTCATCACCAGGTTTTGGTGGTTCTGTCGCAGCGGATGTCGGAGTTTCACCGCCGGGTTTTATCTCTCCTGGAGCAACCTTTGGAGGCGCATCGCTGCCGGCTTTGGCAGGCTCTTCACCGGCTTCGGTTTGCTTTTCCTTATCTGTTTCAGCAGCCGCTTTGCCCTTGGCTTTATCGTCCTTCTTAGGGAAATAGAAACCGACTGTCCTATTGTCTTCGGTCAAGTAACGCTTTAATGCTGCTTTCACATCGGCCGCAGTGACTTTTTCGATTTGTTTAGGATAGTCGACCCACCAACGCCAATTTGCGGCAGATATTGCTTCGGTTAACTGTCCTGAAAGTCCCATAGGATCGGTCACTGCGAGTCGCAGACTTTTTACGATTGATTTCTTGGCCTTGGTCATTTCTTCTGCCGTTGGACCGGCTGTAGCCATCGTTTTCAATTCGTCCAGAATGGCGACTTCCAACTTTGCAGGATCGACTCCGACGTTACTTTGCGCGTTAACTACGAATAGACCTGGATCCTTTAGCGCATAAGCGTAGCAGGCAACTTCTGATGCCATTCCGGTTTCAACCAGGCGCTTGTATAGTCGGCTCGAACGTTTTTCACTATCGCCAAGAATTGTTTCTGCGATATCCAGTGCGTAAGTGTCTTTGTTCAAACACTCAGGGACGTGGAAGCCAATTGCGACTCGAGGCAGATCGACACCGCGTCTGACAGTGAAGCGTCTCTCGCCTTCCTGTGGCGGTTCTGTCGTGTAGACTTTCGGGTACGGATGCGGCGCTTTCGGGATGCCTTTGAAATATTGTGATACCAGATTCAATGCCTCTTTTGAATCGAAATCGCCGATTACCATCAAGGTCGCATTGTCCGGGTAATAAAATTCATCGTAAAAACTTTTCAGCCGGGCGGTCGGAACGCCTTCCACATCGGAGCGCCAGCCGATAACCGGATGGTGATATGGGTGTTCTTTGAAAGCCGTGGAGAACAAATTATTTTCGAGCAGTTCGGAAGAACTGTCTTCACCGCGCTCTAATTCATTTCTCACGACAGTCATTTCAGCCTGTCTGTCAGATTCTCTCAACAGCAAGTTGCGAATCCGATCGGCTTCGATCTTCAGGCAGAGTTCCAGGTGGGCAGCCGGCACTACTTCGAAGTAATTGGTTCTGTCATACCAGGTGGTGGCGTTATTGATACCACCAACTTTTTTCAGAACATCATCAATACCTGTTTTTTTCAACGGATCGAATGTTGGTGTTCCTTTAAACATCATATGTTCAAGGAAGTGGGTCGAGCCTGTATAGCCGACTGCCTCGTTGCGAGAACCAACGTGGTAGACCATCGTCGTTGATACAACCGGCGTTTCATGTCGTTCTACTAATAGAACTTGCAATCCGTTCGACAGAACTTTGTACTCACTGATTCCATCAACTGGATCCGCTGTCACCTTTTCGATTCCTAATGAATCCAAAAAGTCCTTATCTATTGACGGCGAACTTGATGCAATTGTCGACATGCGTTTAGACGTCCTTGTACTTTTCGTGTCACCGTCCGGCGAATCAGCCCTCGAAGTTTCCTTGACGCTTTCACCGGTCTTGTCGTCAGGAAGCGCGAATGCGGTGGTGGACATGCACACCACCGCACACGTAGCGGCTATCAAACGAGCAAACGATGCCGTCTGCTTGAGTTTTTTAACTGGCAAGAAATTCACCCCTTAAGAGCCGCCTGCACTTCATCACTTTCAAATGAAGCGTTTTACTTTTCGTCCGATTTTTTGTCGGATGTCGAAGTTGCACCGGAATCTGCATCAGCAGTACTATCCGATTGCTTCTCTTTTTTGCTCTTGTTGCCTGTTACAACGTTCTTAGCTTTTTTGCCGACCTTCTCAGCGCCGTCGCCGACAGCTTCTGCGCCTTTCTTGGCGCCGTTGCCTACTGCTTTTGCACCTTTTACGGTTTCGCGGCCTACAGCTTTCGCGCCATTAACGGTGGCATCGCCAGCTTTTTCAATTGCTTTCCCGGTACCTTTAACTACTTTCTTTGTGCCTTTGCCGATATCATCGGCAACTTTTTCAACGTCAGCAACGACTTTATTTTTCTTTTTTGCCTTCGCAGGAGCAGCAGCATCTGTCGATGTTGTTGTCGTTGAAGTTGTCGTAGTAGATGTTGTCGCATCTTCAGCTTGTGCGGCCGAAGTCGTAGCGATGGCGAGCAGTGTCAAGGTGAGTGATAGAAATCGTCTTACCATAACGTCCTCCAGTTGTGTCCAACGGTAATTGTGTCAAATTTGGCTTGATCGCGCCACTTGAAAAGAGGCGGTAGTTTAGCTTTTCTTCAATAAACGATAAAAACCTTACTGCTATTTTTAACAGTGGAGAAAACGATTCTATTGAACTTCTAGGAGGAAACCATGTTGCAAATGGGAAGACGGCTCGCTCTGTCAATCGGTGTCGCACTGTGCCTGGCGGCGACCGTCAGTGTTTCGAGCGCTTCTGCCAAAGACGTGGATTACAAAGCGGCAGGTGAAGAAGCTACCAAAATCCTCTCTGACTACTTGAAAATCGACACGACCGTTCCTCCTGGAAACGAGAAAAAAGGCGCTATTTTTCTTGCCGAAATTTTAAAGAAGAATGGAATCGAGTCGCAGATATTGGAAACCGCTCCGGATAGAGCTTGTATATATGCTCGGTTGAAAGGCAACGGGAAAAAGAAGGCGATTGTTCTTCTCAATCACATCGATGTGGTTCCAGCCAACGCAGCCGATTGGAAACATCCTCCGTTTGGCGGCGAAATTCACGATGGAGAACTATGGGGGCGCGGCGCGCTCGACATGAAGGGGATGGGAATCCTCGAGTTGGAAGCCATGTTGTTGATCAAGAACAGTGGTGTCACTCTCGACCGCGACATCATTTTCCTCGGAACTCCTGATGAAGAAGTTGGTGGTGTATATGGTGCCGCTTGGTTTGCGAAAAATCATGCCGACCTTGTCAAAGATGCCGAATTTTTATTGAACGAAGGTTTCATGATCGACACCGATGACAATGGCAAACAAAAATACTGGGGTGTAAACTTCGCAGAGAAATGTCCTCTATGGCTCGAGCTGACAGCCAAAGGCCAAGCCGGTCATGCCTCTATGCCGCTACCTGATTCCGCCACGAATAAACTTGTTCGCGCGTTGGCAAAACTCCAACAATCGGGACCGAATTTCAAAGTTTTGCCGCCGGTCGAAGAATATTTCAAGAATATCAGTAAGACTGAAACTGGTGAAATGAAGGATGTCTACGCCAACATCGTAGCTTCGACGAAAGATCCGTCCAAAGAAAAATTGATCATGAGCGACGTTCTTAAATCGTCGATGCTGAAAAACACGGTATCGCTCACAGTGATGAAGGCTGGTTACAAAACAAACGTAATCCCAGGTGAAGCAACAGCTCAACTGGATTGCCGCATTCTTCCCGGTGTCACTAAAGACGAAGTGGTTTCCTGGGTAAAGAAAACCATTGATGAACCATCAATCGAAATCGGTGTGCTCGAATGGGAACAGGCTGAGCCTTCGAAACTTGATACGGAACTTTTCGAAGCCATTAAAGCCGTAGCTGCTGAAGAAGCTCCCGGAATTCCAGTGGTACCGGTTTTGGTGCCATGGTTCACAGATTCACATTGGTTCCGTGAACTCGGAATCACCGCCTACGGATTCGAGCCGACCGAAGTAGACCGCGTCCACATGGCCACGATGCACGGCGTCGACGAGCGCATCCCCCTGAAGGATATCGAAGACGGAGTTCGCCGAATGCACAAAATCCTGCTTAAAGTCGGCGGCGCCAAGTAAAGGTCTCTTAGAGTATTTAATTGCACACCGGTTTCAGATCCTGGGAGCGCAGGCTTCCAGCCTGCTTCTCGGTAGTTGAATGTGGAACGAATTCCGCCGGCCACAAAAAGCCAATATACAACGCCGACACGGAGCCTCTAAACTGAATCCCTAAATTGAGCCATCGTGGTGTTGGACGAGTTTGCTTTGGGCGAAAATTTCGCGATAAATTTCTTTTATCGCGGCAGTCTGGATTGGATCGAATCCTCGTGAATCAACCCGGGAGAGAATTTGATTCTCTCGTGAAGAGTCATGTACAGCGAGCCCTCGCAGGTTCTTTACCTCTCCGACTTTCTGCGACACGCCAAGCCTCAGAGCAAGCAGGTCGATCAGTGCTGTATCGATTTCATCAATCTCGTTACGCAAGGGAATTATCGGATTATTTTCGGTTTTTCGCGCGCGTTTCATGTTCCTCTCCTTTTAAAATTGCAGAATCCGGTCACCGCCATTAAGCAGCGGAGACTTTCGCCTGATTCTGAGTTGATTTGGCCGCAATGGCAGATGTAATAACCAGTTCTTTTGCCTGCGGTTTTGAACCGATTGTTCTGCCAACGGCTTCCGCGATGGGCTGCATTCGTTTGACCAGATCGCACATGTCCTGAAGCGAGAGCGCTTGTCTGGCGTCGGAAACTGATTCTTCCGGAACGGGATGACATTCGATCATAATTCCGTCAGCACCGCAGGCGATACCTGCAAGAGCCAGATCCGGAACCAATTCTCGTTTGCCTGCAGCGTGGCTAGGATCAACAATCACCGGAAGGTGCGTCAATTGCTTGAGTGCAACGACTGCGCCCAGATCGAGAACGTTGCGTGTAAATGAGTCGAAGCTGCGAATTCCGCGTTCGCATAAAATTACGTTGTGGTTTCCTTCCGCCATTATGTATTCGGCCGCCATGATGAATTCTTCGATCGTCGCTGACAGTCCGCGTTTCAAGATAACCGGTTTCTTTGCTTTTCCTGCGGCTTTCAGCAGTTCAAAATTTTGCATGTTGCGACTGCCGATTTGGAGAACATCAACGATTGGATCGCAAATCTCAATGTGGCTTTCGGACATTACCTCTGTAATAACCGGAAGACCTGACTGTCTGCTGATCTCGGCGAGGAGCTTAACGCCTTCTTCGCGCATTCCTTGAAACGCGTATGGCGAGGTACGTGGTTTGAAAACACCGCCGCGCAAGGCGCTGACAGATCCTTTTAGTACGCGGGACACTTCATCCATTTGCTCCCTGCTTTCAACGGTGCATGGACCGCCAACAATGAGGAGCTGTTTGTCACCGACGGTCACGCCCGGCGCGATCTCGATCACAGTTGATTGTGTTTTCTTTTCTAGTACGAGTCTGGCGTCCATTTTTTATTCTCCAATTCTGTTTTTAGTGATTAAGTAAAAGTCGTAAAACAAAAGACCGGACTCCTTCGAGGAGGTCCGGTCTGTCAGGTTTGTTACTATGCAACTACCTAACGAGGACTTCCTCGAAGCATCCGTTGATAGTAGTAATAAGAAAGCTTAGTCGCTGGAAGCGATTGGCGTGAGCGGTTTGAAAGGGTTTGAGCGAATGACATTTTTGAAACTCCGAAGCTAAATTTTGGGAACAAAAAACCGCAGCTTCTATAAACTGCGGTCCACCTGTTTGCTGCGCACTGTGTGGCTAGCTCACGTCAGGTGAACCTCGAGGGCGTAGTAATAGTAGTAGCGACGGGCTGACATTTTTGTTTTCCTTCGCGGCGGATGGATCGCCTACACGTTCGTAAGTCTAAGTGACGTCGCTTCGATTGGTCAAGGGGTGGTTAAGTAACGTCACGTGTAATCAATTAATAGCAAATTTCACCGAGATCAGTGAAGTGTTAGGACTAGACCGCGGTAGGGGCGCTTTGTAAGCCGGTGTTAGCAGCCGGGCGCTTACAAAGCGCCCCTACGATTAATTGTCGCGAACGAGTAGTGTCGCGAACGAGTAGTGTCGCGAACGAGTAGTCGCGAACGAGTTAGTGTCGCGAACGAGTAGTGTCGCGAACGAGTAGTCGCGAACGAGTTAGTGTCGCGAACGAGTAGTGTCGCGAACGAGTAGTCGCGAACGAGTTAGTGTCGCGAACGAGTAGTCGCGAACGAGTAGTGTCGCGAACGAGTAGTGTCGCGAACGAGTAATGTCGCGGACGTGGAACTGTCGCGAACAACGAATCGCTACTTATCGCCGATCTGTTTTTTCAATTCTTCGATCAATCGATCTCGTTCGTTGACGAGGTCGAGCAAGGCATCGTATTTAGTACCATAGCCATCCAGCTCATTTTGCAAAATCGTGCCGGCAAGGGTATTACTATCGTTCTGTTCTTTGATGACTTCCAGGGCTGTGCGTAAGTGTCGTGTGATTTCTCGCAGTTCGTCAGCTAAGTTTTGTCTCTGGCTTTGAGATGGTGAACCGGCGATATCGTCGGCAATGCGCAACAGGCGTTTCACTTGCTTATCGCCTTTATGGAGGCTCTGTTCCAGCGGAGTCAAATCCTCTTCTTCGGTGTCCATCGTGTCCATCTTCAATCGCTTCTTAACTTCGGCCTCTACTTCTTGCGGAGTGATGTTGTTAACGAGCATCGGACCGGCGCAAATCTCTCGCCAGGGCGCACCGGCCAGCGCCTGCCGAACAATAACTTCGAGTACCTGGGCGCGAACACCGGCTCCATAAGTTAGATGATGCGGATCAGCAGGTGGGCTCGGCTCTTTTCCGTGTTTGAAAAGTTTGCCCAGGTTTGGCAAGTAGAACTTCGGCACGGGCGATACTCCGCCTTCTCGAGACACATGGTCCTGCGATGAAGACTGTTCTGGCGTCGCGTCGTGGTCTTTCTTCGGCAACTTTCCAGAGCAAAAACGGCATACAGTCGCCTCTTTGCGGATCATTTCCAAGCATTTCGGGCATTCACTAAACAATTTCGGATCAAGCCCACGTTCGCAATGACGGCAGAGAGATGCTCCTCTGACTATTGTTTCGCTGCAGTGTGGGCAAACCGCCGATTCGGGTTCGGTCATGATCATGGCCTCAAGTAACTGCCACTTTCATTCTATTCCACATTTTGAGTTTTGTCTGACAGTGTCCCGGTTCTACTGCGGACCGTCTGTTTGCGTCAATAGATGATCCACTTCTTGCTCGAGATAGTCGCGCGTGGTCGTGTAGACCAGATTGTCCGACAAACTCGCGATTTCATCCTGGCGAAGTTTCGAAACCTCGGCGAGCGCGAGTTTTAAACTATCATCTGGTTGGATCAGACTGGCTTCCAGCTTGTCTATTTTCTCGTTGTATCGTTTAATCCGGCGATTTAATATTTGAACGCTAACCCAGCGAAACGCAGGAAGCAACAGGAAGAAGCTTGCATAGATCGCCAATAACAGAAAAATGTTCTGTGTCAAACCATCGCTGCTCTGGACTGAATACAACAATCCCCAGAAGAAGACAGTGCCGAGGAAGTTGGACACGGCGACAAGCACTATCGGCTTCATGGCGTCCATTTTGATGTCGGCGAACACGCGAGGTTTCATTTTGAGATTGGCTGGCGGTGCTTTCGATTGATCGTCTTGAAGAGTCGACAGCGCATCTCCATTGCCAGAATCAGACGTGATAGCGGGAGCTACAGCCTCTTGCATCTCGGGAAATTTGTACACGAGGTGTCCGGAAGGAGTTGCACCGGGAATGCCGTGAAATTTTGCCAACACCGGAAACGCACCTTCGAGCTCCTCAGCGGCTGAGCCGGTGAGCGGCGCCAATTCCTCAGGCAAAATGATTCCATTGTTAGCGCGAATCAATTGCGCGATAGCTCGTGATTTTGCATTTTCAAAATTCTTGTTTGGATCTTCAGGACCGAAAAGAAACTCATGGCAGTTAAGTAAGAAGCCCTTATCTCCACGCGGTTCTTCAACTTCTTCCTTTAAATCGATTGCTTTTGCTTTCCAAAATTTCCAGTTGATTGCTTTAAACAAATTGAGTTTTTTCAGCAGCGCGAGAAATTCTTTGAGCAGCGTAAGAACTTCATTCGTACTGCCAGAAAATGTCGACATCAGTGCCTGGAGAACCAACATAATGAAAAATACGATCGTGACGGAGACGAGCAAAATCAGGCCAAATGAAATTTGGAAGAGAAACAGCAGTGCAGGTTGAACCGCGACCCACGTGCGATACAAAAAATTTGCAACGCGATTGGAATAGTACCGGTAATGTAAGTCACTTGGAAAACGATAGTAAATTTGCCCTGAATCAGTGACGTCGAGATCGGCTTTCAGCTCATATGCCATCTCGTTTAACGCGATTGAAACTTCGCTCACCGAGAGTCCGGTGCGCGCCACCACATCCGGTATTGTCACGCGTCGATCCATGCTGCTGATTGCAGACAGAAGTTGTTTGCGTGTGGAGCGTGGTGTCATCTGTATTTCGTTTTGGTTTCTGCTTACTCGCTGGCTTTCACTCTGGCTCTGTCTCGTGCCGCTTCCTTTTTCATGCCCAATTTTTCGTAAGCCAATGCTCTCTGGCTGAAGACATAATCAGGCGCCTCCGCACCAATAGAAATCACTTTTGTATAATCGTTGACTGCGCCTTTATAGTCTTCAAGCTTTAGTTTAGCGCTCGCCCGATCGAGTAATGATGTTTCGTCCTTTGGATAGTATTTGAGCAGAACATCGAGCGTCATCACCGCGTTCTTCCAATCTTTTGCTTCTATGTATGCGCGACTCTTGTCGTGCAGGACTTCTTCGTAGTCGGGATACTTCTTCAACATTCTATCGTAGTCCGCGACCGCATCCGGATATCTTTTTAGAGCTTTATAACAGCTTGCACGAAGTTTCAAAATATCAAAATCCGTTGGTTCGAGTTTGTAAGCTTGATCTAGGTCTAATAGCGCTTCTCTGTATTTAAACAAAGCAATGTAGTGGAGTGCCCGTCGTCGATAGAGGTCGGCATCCTTCGGTCGCAGTGCGATAGCTCTGGTATTGCAATCGATACCACTCTGGTAATCTTCGAGCCAGAGGTTTGCAGTGCCGAGCGAAACCCAGATGCCCGGCCACTTGGGGTCTTCTTTGGCCAGTTCTTTTAAAAGCTTGATTGACGTTTTGTACTGCCCGTGGTCGAGGCAGTGCATTGCTTTATCGTATTTTTCTGCAAACGCGGGATTGTTGCGGTGGTTTTTTTTATACTCCGCGAACAATTCCTGATCCTTGGTCGGCCCATTTCCGGCAATCGCTCTGGAAAGACCAGATGCGATCAGCAATAACGCCAAAGCACACACGACCGTTTGAAAGAAGTTTTGGTTTTTCACGTGGAAGTTGTTCTATTTCCCGCGCGCAAGACCTTCGAGGAATTGGGCGGAGTTTCCTGTCAACCAGCGCATGTAGAACGAATGCTTATCCCCTGTGAGAGGTTCGACCCAGATTGGCGCTGTCCACATTTTATCAATATGACCGGTTCCCGGGTCTTTTCTCTGAATTTCCATGTAATAGGCTGACTTGTTACCGAGCTTATGTGTCACTGGGTCGAAAGAAACCGAGTTTCCGCTTTGCAGCAGTTCGGCTCCCGTGACCGTTTTCTCCTCGATGACTTCGGCCAGTTTCTTATCACCGAGCTTGGTATCACCCCAGAGTTTGACTGTGTATTCCGCTTCAGGAACCACTTCGCCACCGATTTTGGCCGAAAGGGTCAAGTCTTTGATGGCGGCTTGGTCCAGAATGCTTCCCATTGGATGGGTTTCGTTGCCCCACATTGAGCCGGTCAGTTTATCACCGTTGGTAGTGGCAATTGTGCGTCTTTCTCGGAGCGCGTTCATCAAGGATGGTTTGTCTAGCGACTTCGCCATGATGCCGGTCGCGCCAGGGTTACCGCCTGGGTCGCCGTAATGATAATCGCGTCCGAATGTCGGGCTGGCGTGAACGCCCTTGTCGAGGTAACCGGCAAAGCTCGTCGGATCGATGTGACCAGGTGCGACCACGTCGACCGGATCGGGAGTGAGCGCGCCACCCTTGATCAATTCAATTTGACGAACGTATGGATCGACGAATCGGTCGAGCCATTCCTGTTTGCTCTTGAACGATTTTTGCCCGTAGTCTCTACCGCGCTCGGCCGCCGGCGTGTTTGGGTTTTCGTCTGCGCGATAACGAGGGTGGGCAAGCTCGATTACGGCCGTGCCACCAGTCGTGTCTTTGTGTCCGTCGAGAAACTCAACCAACTTTTTGTAATTTCCATCGCCGACTTTGACGACTTCTGGCGGCAACAATGAATGTGTTTCTCTAATTGTTTCAACAAACTGAGGCATTTCAAGGAGGATGATGTGGTTGACTCCACCCAGGTGCGCAGCAGAAACTGCTTCTGCCTGTAGTTCTTGCAAAGATTTGGTAGCTGATTTTTCGCCGGTAGCCACTGGGTCTTTGGCTGCAGGAGTCTCTACTTTTGCTTCGCTGCGACCTACTGTACCGATAGGATCTTTTACCTCCGGCAAGATTCCTTCAGGACCCGCTTCGCCGCCTTTAGTAGGTGTCTTGACCGAGATGTCTATCTGACCGGCTCTGGGACCGGCTCCGCTCTGTCCAGGTTTGACTTCGGGTGCCGTCGGTTTTGGAGCCTCGGCCAGTGTCGGACCCAGGAAATCATCGTGAGAGTGACCGCTTCCGACCTTTCCGATAGTGCCAAGCTCCACGCCGACAAGTCCGACAAACTCACCATCTTTGGTGGCTGCTTTTGCGTCTGCAAACGTTTGAGAGTACAAAATCGGATCTTCCGCTACGGTCGGCGTTCCCGACTGGTCTTTGGCGCGGGGGTCGCCAGGCTTCACACCGCCACGTGCGGCTGTGTGATTGTGGTCGGTGACCGCCATGAAGTCGTAACCTTCTTTGTGAGCCTTTGCGTACAGGTCTTTCGGCAGTCCCATCCCGTCAGAATATCGAGAGTGACCGTGCAGACTGCCTGTGTAGATTTGGTAGTCGCCCTGTGCGCCGTTTGATTTTGCTGCGCTAAGTGCGGTTTGTGGTGTCGCCATCACTTGTTCTGCTCTTCGGTTGAGAATACCGAGAGTGCGCTGCCCGAAAGGCAGTCTTTCAGGTGCTATCGATGTAGGCTTAACCAGATTGGATGCTAAACCTTCAGGAGTCGGACGCATGTTCACCAGACTGGATGCGTTGCTGCCCGGTCCTTTCGGGACTCCACCCTGCATATCTACTTTTGGCAATTCGTTCGATTTGAGCCCCGGGACTTTGCCTTCAGATAGCGTCTTTGCCCAGGTCAAGCCTCTGTTTTCAACTGCCATGATGCCGCGTTGAGTGGTTTGACCGACTCGGCCGAACACTCCGTTAGACCTGGCCATCGCGTAGCCTAACTCGGTTCCGGCGTAGCCACCTGCCAGCGAAAGTCCGAGATCCGCCGTTCCAGAAACAGTGTCACGGGCGAGCATATGAGCGATTGCTTGTTGATCGGCGAGTGGATCGCGCGACATCTCTTCTGCTGCCGACAGTCTGGCACCGGCTTTGTAAATTGCCGGCGCTGTCAAAGCCACACCGACGAGAATGGAGGCAGGACCGCGAGCCGGCACCAGATAACCGATTGCGGTACCCATCACGCCGGCTTCAACAACCGTTTTCGCCGCGTGACCGATGGTCGCGCCCGGGTGTTCCCAGGCTTCCGAGATCAGCTCCGATGTGGCTGAAGGTATTTCTGTAACCGCTCTTCCAAAGACTCCTGGTCCGCCACCATCGTTCTGGTGATAATCCGCAAGGGTGAACTGACGATCGGTCATTATTTGCACCTTCGTTCGGGCCGCAGTATCGAAAGCTGCCAGAATTGTAGATAAGAAATAACGTTCGTCCCATCGGGAAAATACGCAAGGGTGCGGGTTGCACGTACTTGACTTTCATCCGAGTGCTTCGGTTTTTTTCTCTAAATCTAGAGATATTAATACTAATGACTAGTGAGCTGAGGAGCGGTTTTCGTTGCCTTGTCTACCTTTCGGTGGAAATAGGATGCCAGATTCAGTAGATTCATAGCGTCTTCAAGACTCATATCCCAGGCTGGTCTGTACGCTCTAGTCATCTCATCTTGAAACATGAGAAAGAATGCTTTGAGTAGTACCATGAACGAAAATTGCTCGGCGACGTCTTTCTCGGTCATGAAGTTGTTGATTGCTAAGATCGGCCGAGTCGGCCAGGCAAACGCAAACGCGTGCTCAGCCAGTTCCGGCCCGTCTTGAGGAAGTTGAGCCTTGGCTTTGATTTTCTCGATCAGAAGTCGCATGGCTTCCTTCACTGGTCTGAAGAAGCCGGACTCGGTGAAGTATTCAGGACGACACACCAATTCGATGTCCGGATGGAGTTGATGTTTTGTCACGTTTTCACGAAACCGGCGCACGCGATCTTCCGCTTCCGGCGAGACATACGAGGTCTTCGAACGATCGAGATTGCGAATTTGTGCATCGTCATTGCCCAACTCATAACCGGCAAACGAGAGCACTTGATTCATCTGATTGATGTATCGCCGAAACGCAGTCTCTCCGCGGCTCTTCTTGATATGAAATCCGGTACGTTTGAGAAACGAAGCCAGATTATCAGCGCAACGGTTATGATCCTGGTCTTGAACAAACGCGGATAACAGCCTGCGGTGCCGCGAGGCGTTATGGTGAGGATCTTGAATTCCGCTGCTTAATATCAGCGCACCAAGCTCGCTGTCGCTGATTACATCCTCCAACGCTACGAAAGCGTCGCAGATCATGGTTATGTACGTCGGGTCTATCGAGGGTATTGTTGGCATCAGTGTTTGATTTTCTGAAGCTGGGTCACGGCTGAGCGTGTTTAAGGCTAAACTAGTCTTATACAGTGGTGATCAGAAGTCTATTCTATTTTGTAATCTTGATAAACTTGATCTTTTTGCAGTTATCCGACTGAGGGTTATTTTAGGTGATGGGAAAGCGTTTTGGATTTATTTTGCTGAACTGTTTGGCATTGCTCAGCGTGGCCGTCCCAAACGTCGGCGCTCAGCAGGGTTATGACAGTGGCCAGCCTGCCGGTGGACAAACTGCTGTCGGTGGAGCACAAATGCCGGCAGAACTTCCTCCATTCAGCGCTGGCGGCAGTTATGGCGGTCAACCGCCGGCTTATGGTCAGCCCGGTTATGGCGGTCAACCTCCGTACGGTCAACCAGGCGGCGGAGCTCCTTACAACGGAGGTGCGCAATATAGTCAATATGCGCCACTTGGAGCACCACAAAATGGTCAGTATGGAAACTTCCCGCCCGCTGGTGGCGGATATGGTGGCGCGACAAACTATCAGGCACCGCCTCCGATGTATGGGCAACAACCGCCACCGGAGCAGTTTCATAGTGGAGATCAAATTATTGCTCCAGCCGGTCTGTCGCTTCCAGTGTCACTGCAAACAGCAATCTCCACCCAAGTGGCAAAGAACGGCGATTACATCCAGGGCACGATCAGCCAAAATGTTTCATTCGGCAGGGGCTACATTCCAGCCGGGACACAGGTCGTGGGCGCAGTCACCGACTCTGTGGCCGGGCGCCGACTTAGTCGCTCCGGAGAACTCAGCCTGCAATTTACGAATCTTAGATTACCTAACGGACAACAAGTTCCGATCACTGCCCACCTCGTGGGTGACCTTGGAAAATATCATGACAAGGGAACGGGAAACAACCCGGTTTTTCGCGGCGAAGGCGGAATGGCTAAAGTAGGTCAGACAGCCATTCGGGGAGGTGTTGGTGCTGGTCTTGGCGCCGGTTTGGGAACTGCTGTTGGTGCCATCGCGGGTGGTGGTCATGGTGCCGGTATGGGCGCGTGGTCCGGTGCCGCTATAGGTGGTGGCGTAGGTGTTGCCGATATGTTCTTACGAAAAGGTCGTGATGTCATAATCCCAACAGGTACCGAAATGCAAGTGCAGCTCGACCAACCTGTCGATCTGGGCGGCTCAGGCGGACCTCCGCAAGGCTATCCACCGCCTCAGGGGTACGGACAGAACTACTAATGATGGATCTAACAGTACATTTGTGAGAGGTTTACCGTGAAAATGGATTTGATTTGGCTAATAGGATTTGTAGTGTTGTACTTTGCTTTGCAGTTATGGATACTTCCGAGTTTCGGCATCCAGACTTGAATGAGCCGCTCCTGCTCGGTCGAGCAGAACAAGAAGAAATCTGAAAGTGTGAAACTAAATGACGAGCAAGTAACAGAGAAAACGAGCAAGTAATAGAAAAAACGAGCAAGTAATAGATAGAACGAATAAGTATCGATAGAACGAGTAAGTAATCGAGAAGAAGAGCAAGTAATTCAGACGACGAGCAGGTAATCCGAGCAAAGATTGAGCCGACGTCAATAATCGGCAACGCGAAGTTTCCAAACGGTCTCCACTGGGAGCCGCGCGTGAACTTCCGATTCGGTGTTATCCCTTGATGTCTGAATCCAGCTTCATTGCTTCTTTTGAACGAGAACTCTTGCCGGATTTATTTCGCAAGTAGTTGTATTTCTCTTGAACTGAAGTTAGTGAAGCATGATGCGGTCCGTTGACTTTCTCTTTAATCTTGAGCGCTTCGCCGACAAGGGTTGCTGCCTCGTGGTATTGCCCGCGGTTCTCTAAAACATTCGCGAGGGTCAGGTCAACATCCGCCAGAGAGCTGCTTCCTTTGCCGTATGCGCTGCTGAATGCTTCGCGCGCCTGGCGATAGAGATCTTCGGCTTTGGATTGTCTGCCCAGCGCAACTAGAGAGTGCGCATAAGCGTCGAGATTTTGATAAGTCTGTGGTTTTGCCATGCCAACTGTTTCTTTGCACATGGTGAAAGCCTTGAGCAGAAGCGGTTCTGCAATGGCGTGGCGGTTTTCTTCGGCATAAAGCTTTCCGAGATTGCCATAACTTTGAGCAAGTGCAAGATGATTTCCGCTCAGGCTTCGTTCTCTCAAAGCCAGCGATTGTTTATAAAGCTTCTCGGATTCCGGCTTGTCCTGCCCGGTTCGACGTGTCATGTAAGAGTCGGCGACCTGGTCGAGCAAGACTGCCAGTTCAAGAGAACTATCAATTGCCTTGGTATGCGTAATTTGCTCTGCTTGAAGAACGAGTGCTCGAGCCTTTTCTTGCTCTTTGTGGTGGGAATAATAATTTTGCAAATGTTTGAACGAGTTATCCATGTTGGTCAACTCGCGAATTTGCATCTCGCCAAACTGTGTGATCTTCTGGCAGATTGGGTCTGCCTTTTCATACTTTTTACGTTTGATGTAAAACTGGCATAGTCTGGCTGCGCTGTCGAAAACTTCAACATTGAAGGGACCAAGCGCTTTCTGCTTTATGTTCACCGCTCGCTCGAACAGCGGCTCTGCTTTATCGAACTGACCGCGACTGTTATACAGCACACCGAGGTTTGTCAGGCTGGTGGCAAGGCGCATATCGTGCTCGCCGAATGCTTTTGCTTCTGTGATTGACGCCTGAAATGCCCGTTCGGCGTCGCCAAAACGATTCTCTCGAAAGGCATCGGCTCCGGCTTGCGTGTGTTTATCCCATTCGGCCGGACCAGCTATGGCTTGACCGGCGCAGCTCAGAGACCACGCGACCAGAGAAAATGTAAGTGAAAGTATGGTTTTCGGCGAAAATGTCATTCGAGTTTTCAAGATCCGGTAAATGTAGATTCTAACCGAAGAACGCAATCCCGAGCTTGGCTACACTTAATGATCCGCCTGACGACTGTTTCAGAGCGATTCAGCTGGCGATACATCGGTTCTTAGGACGTGAGAGCGCCATGCGGGGCACGTTTGAGAGTTGTAAACGTCGCTTAGTTATCGCGGGTGTCAAGTGCTGCGCGGATCTGGTCGTCGGTCATGCAAGTTTTAGGTTGAATCTCTGGGGGTGGGAGTTCTGAACCTTTCATCGGCGTGCTCATGTCGTCAGAAAGCATGTTGATCTGAGCGACGCTCACCAGTGGATCCTGCGAAATCCTCTCCAGAACCGATGCCATCGTGTAGTGAAAAACAGCCGGCAAAGGGAGAATCAGTGCTAGTTTCTTTTTCACCCGCGCCACTCGCTTCACCGCCTCGCCGAGGGAAAGTTCCTCCGGACCCAGAACAGATACCGTTTGATTGATCATTAGCCCTTCTTCGAAGGCTCGAATCATCATGTCATTCATGTCGTCAACGGCGATTGGACGAATTTTGTTTGAAGAAAACGTGATTGGAGGCGAGAAAAGCGGGAGCATATCCAGGGCCCGCGAGATATGGGAAATCATGTGATCTCCGGAACCATAAATCATTCCGGGTTTCAGAATCGTGTAATCCAGACCGGACGTGCGGATCATCTCCTCCGCTTCCCACTTCGTCTGGTGATAGCGCGAGAAAGGGTTTTTTCGAGCTTTCAGATAGCTGACGTATAAAATGCGCTTGATGCCGGCTTTGCGTGCCATTGAGATTACGCGCATCGTCGCGTCCACATGAACTTTGTGAAACTCGTTAGGTTCTGTCTCTCGGCTGATTCCCATCAAGTGGGCTATGCCGTCGGAGTTGTTAAATGCCTGGAAAAGTCGCTTGTCGTCAGTGATTGCCATCGGCATGAAATTAATATTCGGCAGCTTCCGTAGCACTTCGCCACGCGGGCTGACGCCCCGCGCGATGATTGTCGGAAAGTGGCCACGCTTCGCCAGCTCGCGGGCGAGATGTCCACCGAGAAAGCCTGAGCCGCCTGTAATTGCGATTCTCATTGAATTCCTAGCCGCAGGTAGGGCCGTATATCGAAGAGTGGTAAACCACCAGTTTTAGGTGCCAGAAGCAGTTTAACCTAGAGTTGTCGATTGCGATAGCAAGCGTGATGACTGGAATTTTTCACTCGACAACTCGTGGACTGAAACAGCAGGCGAGAATTCCGCGCGCCAGTGAGGTATCTTATTGTAGTCAGTTTCGTTTGCGCGAAACTCGACTTGCCTATTGGTCTGATAGTTTAGCGCTCAGCCGGATACGCCCTGCGCAAATGAGACCTCGACCACTGTTCAAACACATCAGGTTCAAAACACGAGATTCACAATGGTAAACACAGTCAATAAATCTGAAGCCTCTCTCCAAGACCTAGGTATCGAAAAGATTTCTGAAGTCAAGAATGTGGCGGAGTATAAGCTCGCCAATGGGCTCAAGGTTTTGCTCATGGAAAACCACGCCGCTCCGGTTGTCACCTTCCTTGTTCTCTACAAAGTAGGAAGCCGCAACGAAGGCGTGGGTTTTACCGGCGCTACACACTTCTTAGAGCACATGCTTTTCAAAGGGACGAAGAAACACAATCCCGACAAAGGCAACGGCATCGACGACTTGCTCACTCAAATTGGCGCCTATTGGAATGCCACCACATGGTTTGATCGCACCAGCTATTTTGAAGTGGTGCCCTGCGAATTTTTGGATATGTGCGTGAAGCTGGAAGCTGACCGCATGCGCAATCTGCTCCTGCGCCAGAGTGACAGAGATTCCGAAATGTCGGTTGTGCGTAATGAACTCGAGCGCGGTGAAAACTATCCTGAAGAGGCTCTGGAGAAGGAACTTTATGCCCTGGCATTTCGCGAACACCCTTATCACCACCCGACTATCGGTTGGCGCAGTGATGTGGAAGGCGTAGCGCTCGACAGGCTTCGTGAGTTCTACGACACATTCTATTGGCCCAATAATGCGACGGTTGTTTTGCTCGGAGAATTTGAACCTGAGGCTGCTTTGCGAATGGTTCACAGTCACTACGGCTCGATCAAACCGTCACCGCATCCGATACCAACGGTTTACACCGTGGAACCTCCGCAAGAAGGTGAGCGCCGATTTGAAATCGTGCGTGCCGGTGATCTGCCGAAGGTCTGGCTGGGTTTTCACATATGCGAAGCGGACCATGAAGACACTTATCCTCTGGCTGCTGCAAGACACATTCTCGGCAGTGGTTATGAGAGATCGAGTCGTCTATATAAGGGTCTGATCGATACCGGAATTGCCGCTGAGGCATTTTGCCGTCACGATGAACTGAGAGATCCCGGGTTATTCATCATCGGCGCAACTTTGAACCCGGGTGTGACATTGGAAAAATGCGAGAAGGCATTGCTGGAAGAAATTCGCAAACTTTCGCACGAGCCTGTTTCTGAAGATGAGTTGAGTCGCGCCAAGAGCGCCAATCTCAAAGGGACAATTCTTGCCAAGGCCGATCCAAGCAGCATGGCATTCATGTTGGGCGAGGCGGAGTCCAAATCCGACTGGAAATGGCTGATGGAGTACGATGACAAGTTTGATGCTGTCACCGCAGACGATATCATGCGCGTGATGTCAAAATATTTCACGAAAACCAATCGGACAATCGGGCACTTCAAACCACTGCAGCTTGGGCTCGATGATGTCGCTGCTCCGGCTCCTGCCTATGACGGTGAGGAGGAGGACGACAATGATGACCTCGCTCCAGGTACTCTGCCTATAGGGTTTAAAGAACCGGAGGTGCGCGAGCGCAAGGTCGCTGAAAAACCTGCGGAATTTACTGAAAAGGAATTGGAAGCATTGCTTGTCGAAGCACCGAAGTCGGTGAAGGTAAAGTTTCCAAAATCGAAGACCAAGGGTAAGACATTTGTCGAACGAGTACACAAGGAAGTTTTGCCTAACGGCATGACTGTTCTCTTGATGGAGAATCCCGGCACCGAGTCGATGGGTTTTGCGTTCAATATTAGAGCTGGTCGTTACTTCACTCACAAGGACGACAACAATACGCTCGCCGAACTGGTCGCGGAAATGTTACCGAGAGGCTCGAAACGCTTCGACAAGATCAAACTTGCGGAGATGCTCGAGTCGATGGGGATCGCAGGAGCGATTGAATTTGGCGTCGACAATTATCGATTGAGTCTTGGTACAAGTCTGGTATCGAGCGACTTCCCTCAGTATTTGGATCTCGTCAACGAAGTTCTTCGAAACCCGCTGATGAACGAAGAAGAGTTGCAAAAAGTCGGTGTCGAGTGGACGTCGAAGTTAGTTGAAGGCGCTAACAATACTAAGAGCGTCGCTTGGAACGGACTGAAGCGAATCATGTATCCACCTTCGCACCCGTTTTACGAGAAGACTTTTACCGAGCAAATTAAAGAACTTGCGAGTGTCAGCCGCGAGCAGGTCGTAAAGGCACATGAACGCTTGATCACACCGCATGGCTCGGTTATGAGTTTGGTTGGTGATTTCAATACTGAAGAAGTTCTCAAAGAGATTAAAGCTAAGTTCGGTGATTGGACAGGACCAGAGCCACCCGAGATCGTGATACCGGATGTGGCACTGGACGATACGCGCAGATACTTCGAAATAGAGATTCCTGATAAGAGCAGTGTCGATGTGATCCTCTCCCATCCGACTAGTCTGAGACGTGGTTCAAAAGATTTCTATGCCGCGCGAATGGCTAACGCTGCGCTTGGACAGGACACGATTACATCGAGACTCGGACAGGTTGTTCGCGATCGTGCCGGACTTACGTACGGTATCCACTCGGTATTTTCAGACACTGCCTTTGGTGGCGCGCCATGGTCGGTGATGCTGACCGTGAATCCGAAGAATATCGAGAAGGGGTTGTACCTGGTCGATAAAGTACTCGATGAGTACATGACCAGGGGTATTTCGCAGGAAGAACTTTCGCGCGAGATTGGCCGCGCCGTGGGCTCATTCAAAGTCGGTCTGGCTTCGTCAATGGGTATTGCGCGAGTGCTTGCAGAGCTGGAGTTTCTCGGACTCGGAGTTGGAGAGCTCGATCAGATATCTGATAAGTATTTATCCGTCACTAAATCGCAGGCCGATGACGCGATGCGCAAATACTTCTTACATAAGAAGACGACTGTTATGGTGGCCGGAACGCTCTCCTGACACGCCATTACATCTGGTACTAGTGCCGCCGGTGATGCCTGTGCAAAATCGTCCTTGGGACAGGACTGTACAGGATCATAATTTTTGGCTACCATTACGGAGCTGTCCAGAAAGCGAGCATTGCTAAATGACTAACCACCAGATTTCATCACAATATACTTTCGTTCCAGACTCAGCGAGTTTGGAGGGTCTCGATGATTTTCTCTGCGGTCTGATCGACGAACTTTTTCACGTTGATGCAGAAGGAACACCGGAGACGATATCCAACAGAGCAGAACTTGCTCAAATCGAAAAAGACATTTTTGACGAAATCGCCGGCGGTACCACCGACGATCGGAGCAATGTAGTTTCTGCGCTTCCAGCATTGTTTGCTAGATCAGTTGCTGCTTCGAAAACACTCGAAGAGCGCCCGAGTATATTCGAAGGTGATAGCGAGACGAATACTCTCGTACTCAAGACTAAACTTTTGGAATCACAACTTGATTACAGAAATAAGGAACTCCAAGAATCACTTCGCCGCATGCAATGGCTGGAAAGCGAATTGGCTGCTCGCGAAGATCAGATCAAGTTCCTCCCGGAATTGCTGAAACGCAGTATCGATGCAACTCGCTATGAGTTGGAATTGGACGATTTAAAACTGAAACTCGAATTTCTTTCGAGCGAGTTGACCGAAGCTAACGCACAGCTAGGCGTCATTCGCAAAAACTGGCTGGGCAAGCTGAGTTTGTGGCTCATCGCCAAGCGCGACGAGATGCAACGTACTCAGCCTACACTCAACGAAGGCAGCGATTAATCGATCGCAAATCAAACCTCTCAAGGGTGGGCACCGCATATGGTTCCCACCCTTTTTGTTGGTCTTATCGGAGGTAAGCCAAAGCCACTTGCAAGAATCCCATCGACAGGAATACGACGAGTAGATACTTGAGGGCGCTGTTATACAGTTCCGGATCGCCTAAGCCAGGCTGAAATGCATTGTTCCGAGCCCATAGAACCTGTTTCTTCGTATACGCCTTTTGCACCTCATTTTCGAGCTGTTCAAGCCGTCGTCTTAACTTCTCGATTTGTGCGCTGTTTGCAGCCACTTTCTCTTTTTGCTCTGTGATTGCTGGAGTGTCGGCATTTTTGTTTTCCATCTGTTCGAGCGTGTTTACTAATTGAGTGCGAGTTGCCAACGCAATTGCGACTTCTTGCCTGACAGCAATTAGATTGGACTGGAGGTCGTCATAAGTCTGATCCAACATTGAGTTAGGATCTTCGACCTTTCCCATGAGTGCATTGATCATTGCGTCAAAGACCATGCGAATTCGATTGAACATATGGCTTCACTCATCGCGGTGCTATTTCGAGTATACCTTGAACGATGAGCTGTATTGGCGAGTGAGTGTATGAACCAAAGTGGTTGGGTGTTTTCCGGATGTGAGCTCCATGATGGTGGGCTAGCCGCTTGGGCCGCTTTCGAACCTTCCATTCAAGTTTGAACAGAGACGCACGCTGCTTTCCGTGAAACCCATTCATTATGAACGTGCTCGCTCGTTTTCAGACTTTGCTAGACTAAGGTATGCTCAAAACTCGGCTTTTGCGATTGCTTCTAGCATTCATAGTTTGTTGCTGCGCGCCTCTTTGCGCGAGCGGTCCGGTATTTGCTCAGGACGAGCAGGGCGACTCTGATGAACAGGCTTACATCGTCTGGTTTCCACGAGGTGATGGGACTAAAGGTCACTATGGTGGCGTCTCTCCGACCGCGGTGCTCGCTCAGACGGAATGGTTTATAAACGATCAAAAGGCGCGTCGCAGTTTGCTCGACGACGATCTCTCGCAGTCGGAAACTCTGTTTAAACAAGCGATTCAGCGTGCCGAGTCGAAGGGGATGTACGAGCCTGGCGTCATCAACTCGTTTTGCGGACTCGCGTTTCTTTATCACAAGAAAAGCAATAGTGCTGAGTCCGAACGTTTGTACGAGTACGCGATGCGATACCTCGAAGGTATTTCAGGCGGCAGAGACAGTGCTCGATTTGCCGATTATCTTCCGGATTTGGCATGGCTATACAATGCGCATGGCAAGCCGGATAAGGCGGAAGTTCTTCTGAAAAGTGCGATTGCGATTCGCGAAAAGCGATCGGGTGAGTACAGTAAGGACCTTGTGCAGAGTCTAAACGACTACGCGTCATTTCTCAGGAAAAATGGTCGGGAGACCGAAGCTCGTCACCTGGATGCCCGAGTTAAGCTGATTTTGACTCATCAGACCGACGAATAGATTAATCATCGCAATAGTATCAGCACCGTATGTGGAGGCGTTTTAAATTGTCGACCAAAGACGACGCAGCAGTTTTATGGGAGCAGAATGCCGAGGCCTGGACGCAGCTAGCGCGGATGGGGTACGACATTTACCGCGATGGCTGCAACACGCCGGAATTTCTAAAAATACTTCCGCGTGTGCGCAATCTCCGAGGTCTTGATGTCGGTTGCGGCGAGGGTGAAAACACTCGACGTGTTGCACAATTGGGCGCAATCATGACAGGCACTGATGTTTCAGCCACTTTCGTGAAACACTGTCGCGACTTTGAATCAGACGATAAAGCCATCAAATCAATTACGTATCTGGTTGCTAACGCGAATAAAATGCCGTTTTTAAATCAATCATTTGATTTTGTTATTTCAACAATGGTTTTAATGGACCTCGAAGATCTTGATGGTTCGCTTAAGGAGATTCATCGCGTCTTGAAGCAGGGCGGATTTTTTCAGTTCTCCATCGTTCATCCTTGCTTCCAAACTCCGGGTATGCGATGGGTTTTCGACGACCACGGCAATCGTGTTGGTGTGGAGGCCAGCCGCTATTTCGAGGAAGGTCGAAGCGACGATGAGTGGACCTTTACGGCAGCACCCGAGCACATCTCCAGTGGTTTTAAACCATTCAAAGTCGCTCATTTCCATCGCACGTTGAGCTCGTGGATCAGTCTGCTTATCGCGGCTGGCTTCTCGTTAGAACTGCTCAGTGAGCCTACCCCAGACGATGCGTCGATAGAAAAATATCCGCCGCTGGCATGCATGCGTTCCGTTCCTCTCTTCCTTCACATGCGACTTCGCCGTCTGGCGTGATGGAAAGGCGCCACTAACCAGGTAGTCAACGGCTATTTAGCTTCGCTTTTCGCTATGATTAGCCGGTCTGGATTATGTGAATGATGTGGTTATCCAGGCATCTCGGTCGTTCCACCACTACGATGAGCCAATGAGTAAACGTACCACTCCGGTTCTGATAGGCGATCTGCTGGTCAAGTCAGGTCTGGTTAGCCTCGGGCAATTTGCCGATGCTATGCCGATTTCTTTGAAAACCGGTTTGCCAGTCGGACGCGTTTTAGTTGGCTCTGGATTTTTGACAGAACCTGAATTTAAAGCCTCGGTGATGGCTCAGTCACTTGTGCGAGAGAATTTATTGCCAATCGATTTGGCGATTAAGGCTTTGAAACTGGCACGAGAAAAAAGACTTTCGTTCGAAGAGGCTCTTACTGAGCTGGGTTGGCGTTCCGAATACTACGAAACGACTAACAAACTCGGAGATCTTTTGGTTGAAGCTGGCTGCATTGCGCGGAAAGATCTCGAGGAAGCTCTTGATGCCTGCTTCACTTCGGGATTGCCTTTAGGACGAGTTCTTGTTCTGCGAGGCAAGGTCAATGAGATGCTGACCTACGCTGCACTGACAGCCCAAGTACTGCTTCGCGAAGGCAACATTACGCGTGAGCAAGCGCTTGATGGCTTGAGGATTGTCGCAAAACGCAAGATTACACTTGAAGAGTCGCTGGATCAACAAGGTCTGGCTAACCGTCGCGGGCATACGATTCGGCTCGGGGAGCTGCTTATGCTTGCCAATCTTGTTTCTGAGATCGATCTTTTGTCTGCCGTGGAACGCGGAATGCTGGATGAACAGCCAATCGGTCAGGTCATGGTAAGGGTTGGGTTGATTACAGAACAGATGCTGGATCAAGCTTTGACCTTACAAGATCTAGTCACCAAGGCGCATATCAAACCGTTGGATGCCGGTGAAATTCTGATGAAGGTTCGGAAGACCGGCATATCCATTGAGAAGGCACTAGCTGAATTAAGGCAAAGAGACGGTTCGTCAACTCAGAAGCGCGATTCAATGGAAATTCCGGAGCTTCTAAGAGCAGCCGGATTACTAGGTCATACCGAAATGATCAAGTCCATCGATTTCAGCAGCATCACCGGAAAACCGGTCGAGGACGTACTCACGTCAATGCACCTCGTTGATGTCGCCACTATGGCTGCCGCGACCAGGTGTTGCCAGCTTTTGAAACAAGGCGAAATCAGCCAAGAACAGTGCGTCTTCGCCCTTCAAACCTGGATCGGATCACGAAGTAGCATCGAAGAGATCCTCACCCGAGTAGGCTGGCAACAGCGCGCTGGTCAGCCATAACCCCGTTTAGTCAAGTTCAAGCACGTCAAGCCGAGTTCAATGCGTCAAGGCGATCTCAAGGCGAGTTCAAGGCGATCTCAAGGCGAGCTAAGGCAGAGTGAAGTCGCGTTAGGGCGAGTCAAGCCGAGTTGAAGCCGAGTCAGGCGAGTCAAACCGAGATGAAGCCGAGTTCTACGCTCCATATAGTTCGCGACCGCATGGTAGCAAATCCTGGGAGCGCAGGCTTCCAGCCTGCTTATAAACCGCCAAATGGCGGTGTATCCAGACTTTTACGGCTCACAATACTTGCGAAATGAATTACTCTGCGATTACAACGCAGTTTCCGCCCTTATCAACGGCTTTATTCAAAGCCACTTCCAGCTTCTGGAACAGCTCATCGTAGCCGATTGCATGTTCTGGGAACGATGCGATCGCCAAACTGAGCGTCACATGCCAGTTTTGCGTTAAATCGGAGACGCGTTCCAGACAAATCTTAGTTCTCATCCGCTCTGCCAGGATTCCGACGCCAGCAGCGGCAGTCTCGGGGCACATTACCAGCATCTGCTCAGCGCTATATCTTGCAGGAACGTCCACGTCTCGGATGGTCCGCATCACGAAGTCCGATACACCTCTGAGGATGGAGTCGCTGACTTCGCTGCCATGGCTCTGTTGAACGCCATAGAGTCCGTCCACTAGATACATCAAAAGCGTGCAATCGTGCTTGTAGCGCTTCGATCGCTTGAGTTCATCACCGATGATTCTCGTAATGGTGTTGTGGTTGTAGAACTGGGTCACGCCGTCAAGGAGAGTCAACCGTTCCATTTCTTTCGGATCGGTTTGTGACAGCGTGCTTTGCACGTTGGTTAGATAACCGCCTTGCTCAAGTTCCTTTAATCGGCTCTGTGTGTCACTTTGAGCTTGTTGTTCGACGCGTCCTGATTTTCTGAGCTGATTGAGCTTCTGACGGAATAGCCCTTCACGCCCCATCAAAGGTTCCTGCTGATCGCGCACGGTACATTCTCCTCGGTATCCTACCTTAGCTTTGTATAACACATATCCAAACATTATACTAGTTCATCTTTCTAGTTACATCATGATGCGTTACCTGGGTGGTATTTCGTACGATTTATCGACCACGAAAGATTCACAGATGACATCACATGTGGTGGCGCAGAGGTAGTTCGTCGATTTTGTTTTGCGGATTGCAGATGAAGTCCAATTTCGGTTGTAATCAAGTTGTGATTTTCGAATTGAACTATTAATAACGGTTGACAGTAATTCACAAATCGATAGTTGTCAGTAGATCGGTGCTCCCCACGATAGCGCCCGTGGTGGCAGGGAAAAAAGTTTATGCGTCGAAGTTTTGCTCGATGAGATTTTTTTGATAAACTAATTCCAATCTTGATTACCGGGCCGACTGCGGTCCATGTCAAGTATTCTGTTATCTACGAAACGCATGAATGCTCGCCTCGAAACCTGGCCTTGGGGTGACTGTCTGGAGAAGTTAATGTCCTCATTTGTCAGAAGTACGTCGAGCAAAGTCCTTTGTTTGTTATTTACTCTAATGCTAATAGGTGCGACTCCCGCTGTGGCTGATACGCCAGTGGCAGAGTCACCGGATGTGGTGCAGCAGAAACTTGATAATGGCGAAGTAGTCGTCGGCATGGAAAATGTCGGTAAAACAAAATTCGTCACAGGTAGAGTGTTGATAGATCAGCCACCAGAGAAGGTTTGGCCGGTCATGGTCAATCCTTTCGAGTTTCAGCAAAAGATCTCTCCGCGAATGAAAACGTGCGAAGTTGTCGTGGATAAGCTTCAGAAGTCCATTCTCAAAGTGACTATGGATACGTTTCCGATTCCCGACGTAACTTATCTGGTCGAATCGGATTACACCCGCACCGACGGCGGTGCCCGCATCGATTTCCATCGCATCGGTGGGACGCTCAAGGATTTCAAAGGGCATTGGCTCATGAACCCGGCGCACAATGGGCAGAAAACGGAATTGGTGTACAGCATGTATCTCGATCCCGGCTTCTATGTTCCACAATGGATCGTCCGCATGGGAGTCAAACAAGAACTTCCACGTACACTTCTTGCACTGAGAAAACGTGTTGATGAAGTGGTCGGTAACAATTCCGCGCTGGAAAAGAAAACGATTCTAGCCGCGACACCACTGCATAAACATCACGTCGCGTATTAAGGCGTCTTCGCTGAAGACCACAGCCTGGGCGCCTGCAAGGCGCCCCTACAATTACAGAATGATAAATGGTGTCTGTTCGAGGACCAAACGTTTCGAATGGTGCCCGGCAACGTTCAAATGGTGCCCGGCAACGTTCAAATGGTGCCCGACAACGTTCAAATGGTGCCCGACAACGTTCAAATGGTGCCCGACAATGTTCAAATGGTGCCCGACAACGTTCAAATGGTGCCCGACAACGTTCAGATGGTGCCCGACAACGTGGGTGCCCGACAACGTTTGAATGGTGTCCGACAACGTTCGAATGGTGCCCGACAGCGTTTCGAATGGTGTCCGACTGTTCGATGAGCAAACGTTTCGGACTTGATTTGGCCGGTACGCGTGGTGACTAACTTTTCGAAGGTTAATTGTAGGGGCGCCTTGCAGGCGCCCAGGCTGCCACGTTCAAGCAAGTCGTACCAGCGTCTCAGAATGTTGAGCGACGAAACCTTTGCCGTCCTAATAACGTCGTTTTGAGCGTAAACAATTCAACCTGTTGTATAACAAAATAATGCGTCTCGAGGGAGTTCCAACTATGTCTATTTTTCGATCTCCAATTTCGAATAAGACTCTTCGAGTTTGCATGTCATTAGCCGTTCTCGGTTTGGTGGCAACTCGTGTCGCATTGGCTGCTAAATCGCAAACTGTTTCTCACAACGCCTACCAGGTTTTAGTCGCGGAAAAATCCGGTGGTGGTATCAATACCATCGCTGGTACCACTGGATCTGATGCATCACCGGATGCTGACAGCCAACATGCCAAGGATATTCTCGCTGCCGCTAAGCAGTCGGTCGGAAAAGAAATGTGGAAAGGTTTCGGTCTGGGCGACGGTGGATTGGGATGCGCAGCATCGCTCAGTAATGTTCTCAAAAAAGCGGGCGTTTCTTATGCCTACTCGCCGGTAACAAAAGCAGTTCGTCAAAAGCTTCTTTCGGGTCCTATAAAAACTTCGGAGTATGTAGTCAAATCGGGTGGCGAACAACCGATTAGCGATAGCAAACTTGCGAGCGTCGCTCGACCCGGCGATGTTCTTGTCGCCTTTATGGATCCGCTTCCCGTCGGCAATATTGGACCAAAAGCCCACTGCGGGATCATTGGCGCAAATGGAACAGTCTTCACGAATGACTGGAACGATGGCATTTGGAAGCATGCCGACATCCACACGTATTTCGACTCATACCGCCACATACGGGTTATTCGCCTGCACTGATGGGTATTATTAGGGTGTGAGAACCTGCTGGAGGGTTCTACTCATCGGAGTAATTATCGAATGAAGTGGCTAGATTCCTTGATACCAAAGCCTGATGGCAATGAGGAAGAGCGCGGCTTTGTCAGTGTTCCAGCGGACAAGGATGATTCGCTCAACGCCGGAGTGGCGCCTACCAAGCAGGAAGTCATCGATTCGACTTGCTATTACACTTGCAGTCGCATGTGTTATGGTATCAAAGACCAAGCAGGGATTTGTTGCACGATAGGAGCGCGCGATTACATAATCGGCCCGATCGATGATGCAGATCGCTTCCTTGCAGATCTTTGCAAGAAGCTCGGCAAGAACATTAGATTCGAAGACGTGTTTATTGAGTACGAAGAAGGAAGCAAGATGTTTCCGGACAAATCTTGCTGGCAAGTCAAAGAAAATTATCCAGCCATGCGTGTGTTGCCGGATCAGGAACGCGGCTATCCATGCCAGTTGCTGTCACTCGATATGAAGTGCACGGTACACTCGATCAAACCGAAAGTGTGCAAAGAATATTTGTGCGATTATCTGAAAGGTGTCGTCAAATATCTCGATGATACGTTGTAAGCGGGCGGAGTAGCTGCAGTGAAGCAGGCTGGAAGCCTGCGCTCCCAGGCTCGACGCTCGCGGGCGCCGCGTTGTTCGCAGGCGCCGAGTTGTTTGTATCGCCGTGCTGCTTGCAGGCGCCGAGTTGTTCGTATCGCCGTGCTCATGTAGTCGGCTAGCTTCCATGCGTACGCTCGCTCCCAGTCGCCGCGTTGCGCTCAAGCGCGCCGCGTTGCTCTCATGCTCCTTTACTCTCACGCGCAGTTTCCTTCGACGCGCATGGATTAGTGTCTGTGCTTGCCGGCTCGCTTGCGTGGAGTCGCTTTCGCGGGGCTGCGCACTGCTGGACCGAGAACTACGTTATCGTGGGAACTGACAGTGACGTTTGGATCTGTTGCCGCACCAGCAGCATCTTTTGGGTATGCCTGACCGATCGACCTGATGCTACGCAGTTGGTTAACCAGTGCGGACTGAGCAATCTTGAGGTTTTTAATCGATGGAGTATGACCATTTACCATGATTGTCACAGCAAGGTTTTGCTTACCAGCGGTAGTGAGCACGCCTGATATTGCTCGAACAGCTTCCATCGTTCCTGTCTTGAAGCGATAGTCTTCCGCTGTCTTAAGCAGAGACAAATAAGAGCCGTTCACATTCTCGCCGGCCATATGTTTCATCACCATATTTAGTGCGTGAGGTGACACAGCATCTTTGCGACAGAGTCCGCATCCGTCAAACAAAATCGTTTCTTGTCCTTTGACACCAATCTTGGTGAGCCATCTGGAAACAGCCAGAAGACCGCGTGCTTCGAGCGATAGGCTAGATTGTTTCTCTGCTGCTTTTCCCGTGGGGGGCGCCTCGGTTTTCATCGTGGATAAACCGATTGTTCTCAACAACTGCTGAGCGTACAAATTGTCGCTCTCGTGAAGCGTGGTCTTGATAATCTGCGATAGCGGAATTGATTCATGGGTTGCCAGCGTATAGACGCGATCGCTGGGGCTGATAGGAACTTCCCTACCCTGGAGTTTTATCTGGTGCCGACGCAGCATGATCTCTGCAAGCGCAAGATTGTATTCGTCCGGATTTGCCTCTGCAAATGATGGCGTCTGTGGTGCCTGTGGATGCTTAGGTTTATAAGTGAGAGCTACACGAGCGGGACGATCCATAAATAACCAGCATGGACCGTCCGGCGCGTTTAGCAGAGTGTTGAATAGTGAACCGTGCGTGTTGGCTGCATCGACCACACGGTAATTGTCAGTCAGCTCTGCTGGACTCGCCAGGTTATGATCGAGAACGAGACTTGACGAAACCGGCATCCAGTATCGGCCCCAATCCTCAATTAACCATGACTGGTGAAAACCCATCTCGACTGCTGGAGGCGTTGCTAACTTCAATTGTCCGGTGACATCACTGATGGTGCTCGCCCCTGGAATTCTTGCGGTCGCTTGTACGGCTTCCTTGACTAAATTGGCAAGTTGACTGCGGGTAAACACCGGGTTCTGCGAAGGCTGGATGACGAGGTTGCCGTTTAAAGTAGAACCGGACAATGTTCCTTCCGCGACTATAGAATCCTTGTATGTATACGCTCCGCCCAGTGTGTCGAATGCGCAGGCGGTGGTAATCGCCTTGACCGTCGATGCCGGCGTGAATCGTCGATTGCCGTTGAAAGAATATAGAACTCTTCCACTCGGCAGTTCCATAATTTCAAGACCGACATTCGAGTGCTCGAGTGCAGGGATGCGCAGCCAAACTCTCACGAGGTTGTCCAGAGAAGATTGTGGAGTGAGCTTTTCACTTACAACTTTATTTTGAACAGAAGCTGCTTCGGCAGCCGACGTGGGTTTAAAACTTGCGCCGCTGACTACACAACCGAAAATAATCGCACTCGAACAGAGAATAAATATTGCGATTCGTTGTCGGGTCAGTCTAAATTTCATTGTGCTGATTCTCTTGATTCCAAGTCCTTATTATCGCGTGCTTCGACTCTAAATGCAGCTGTCGGAATTAAATCGATCACGCCTCGCGCACAATTCCAGTTTATAGTTTTAGCTGCTCTTGAAACTTATCGACGATCAATCGTGGAATTCGAATCGGCTTCATAGAGGTTGCACTGACGAACACGCCCGTGTGAGACACCGTCGTGGTCACGGTTCCATCGAGCACCACTTCTCCGCGAAAAATTACGCTGGCAGGGCGAACCTCTTCGATCCACATATGCCCGATCGGTTTATCGAATAGACGAATCGCCCGGCGGTACTCGATGGAGCTGCCAGCGAGAACTGGCAACATGCCTTGTTCCATAAAACCTTGTAGCGGAAAATGCTCGTCGAAAATCATCAATCGCATGTCTTCCATCCAGCGAAGATAGACGATATTTGAAACATGACCCGCAAAGTCGATGTCATACGTCCCAATTGAGATTGGTTTGGTTACTTCAAAACAACGTTTGCTGGATGTTGTTGGCATTGATTTGTCCACTTTATGCTATACCGACCAGTTATCAGTATGACCGGAAACGCCCTTGCTTAGAGGAGTTTCAGAATTTGATTTCGGAACATTTGAATTCTCCCGAACATCTTAGGCTAATGGAAACATCAATACTTTAATCGGTAGGCGATGGTGGAGGAAAGACAAATGTTTACTGGAAAGACGGTTCTGGCTGCAGCACTGGCAGTGGGTATCACGATGCTGCTTCCGCTCAGTAGTGAGGCGAAGCATCATCACCATGGATTCAATGGAAACAATGCGTTTGCTGTGAATTTAGGCAATTCTTGCCCCGGTCGTGGACTTGGACGATTTGGCAAGTCTATGAACAGAAATTTTAGAAACAACAATTACTTCAACCCTTATGGAAACAGTGCCTTTTACAACGGTTGCAACAATAACGGTTGGGGTAATGCACGTTGGAATCGGCATAGTGCCTGGCAAAATTGGAACAACGGCAACGGCGGCTGGCGCAACAACGGCAACTGGAACAACAATGGCAACCATTATGGATGGCGTAACTCCGCCTGGAAGAATGGAAACAATATGTACTGCGGAAATGGTAACGGACATCGCGGCCGAAACTGGTGGTAATGTCGACTGACGTTTAACATCTCGGCACTCAAGACTTGTTATCCTGATCATCTCGAAACTGCGTGATCTATCATTGACGTATCACGTTGACCAAAGGTGATTGGAGGATTTATGTCGCGGGATGTTTTTCAACAGGCAATGAAGGACAAGAAAATCATTTGTCCTAAATGCAAAAACCCGGTTCAGCAATTCGATAACTTTGTCGACCAATGCGCTAGCGTTTGGGACGGCGCCGGAGATTCCGGTACGGAATTCGCCGGAAGCAAAGTTACGCTTATCTGCGGCAACGAGGGTTGCGCCTGGAAAGAGCGAACCGAATATTGGGATTCGTTCATGGACGAATAAGTTCTCGACACTCTTCCTGCGCTGTTATTGGCGGTTACAAGAAAGATTCGCATGCGGCCCATCGCTACGCGTGGACCTCGCGACATCCATTCACCAAACTTTTTACAGTGCACCGCGCACGGTGGCGCAAAGACTTCCTAGCGCAAAGACTAATCTTCTACGACTGACAGTTCCCGACCTTCCAACGCCGACTTCATCGCGTGCGTAAGTCGGATACGACTTTCCAGGGTTATTATCAGGTCGGCGAGGTACTCGGTGTCACTGCCGATATCGCCAGTTTCGAGCTTCTTTTGAATAGCCTCGAGCAACAAATCATATGAAATAAAGGATGGCACATCCACGGTCATAAATTATCGAACTCCGTTCGGAAAAAGAGCCCCCGGACTTTGCCCTGAAATTGATCCCAATCTGTAGAGCAAGCGGAGGTATTACAAATTGGATTTAGCCCAGGGGCTTCGCTTAAGCTATCATCACCGCATGGCATTTTCATAGCGAGTGTAAACGACTGTCACTTAGCAACTACTAAGGAGAAGAATCATGAAGGCGGTGATTGTAACGGAACCGGGCGGGCCCGAGGTTTTGCAATTACAGGATGTTGCGGACCCCCAAGCTCAAAGGGGTGAGGTCCGAGTCAAAGTAATGGCTACCGCGGTTAACCGAGCCGACCTTCTGCAGCGCAAAGGTAATTACCCTGCGCCACCCGGCTCACCGTCGGACATCCTGGGACTTGAATTCGCCGGAGTTGTTATCGATATTGGTGAGGATGTTTTTGGAGTTAAACCGGGAGATCGAGTTTTCGGTCTTGTGCCCGGCGGTTCTTATGCAGAATTCGTTGTAGTCAATCATCGGACATTGGCTAAGATTCCGGAGAATCTGTCATTTGTGGAAGCGGCTGCCGTCCCCGAAGCGTTTGTCACCGCATATGATGCTATGGTCAGCCAGGGCAATCTGCGTTCAGGTGAGTGGGTGCTGATTCATGCTGTAGGAAGTGGCGTGGGTACTGCGGCTGTACAGATATGCCGCGCGCTCGGTGCTCGATGTGTAGGCACGTCTCGGACCAAAGACAAAATCGATCGCGCGATCGAACTTGGATTACATCGCGGAATTATCATGGAAAAAGGTGACTTCGCCGATGAGGTGAAAACCATTGTCGGATCTAAGGGAGTGAATCTCGTTCTCGAACTTGTGGGCGGCAACTACGTTGTAGAAGATCTCGAATGCGTTTCCGATCAGGGAAGGATTATTCTCGTTGGATTGCTCGCCGGAGCAAAGGTCGATATGAACCTGGGACTGATTTTGAGAAAAAGGGTTCAGATCAAAGGCACGACTCTTCGCGCTCGCCCGTTGGAAGAGAAAATTGTCGCCGGGCAATTGCTGGCGAACAATATCGCCCCTTTGTTCGAATCCGGGCAGTTTAAACCAATCGTCGACAAGACCTTCGCGTTGGCAGATGCAGCAAAAGCGCATGAGTATGTGGAAAAAAATGATAGTTTTGGTAAAGTAATCCTGACTCTGGAATAAACGGAGTTGAACGCCTAGTTCTCCAGAACCTTCCCCGCAAAAATCGGAAACGTGATGTCAGAGTCATCCAACACGGTATCGAATATGGTGCCCACCGCCGATGGTACCATGACCTTGCGCGACAAAGTTACTGGCGAGCTCTATCACAATTCAGGTGGTGCGTTTTTAGAATCGATGGAGAACTATGTTCTGCCCGCGCGCCTGGAGGACATTATTCAGCGCCGAAAGCCGGACTCTACTGATGGTTCGAAGACCGTTGTTAGAATGGTCGATGCCTGTTTTGGAATGGGTTACAACACGTTTGCACTATGGCATCATATTTTGAGCAAACCTCATCTCCCTCTCGATCAGATTGATGTGGTTGGAATAGAGTTTGACACTGCGATGCTTGAGACTCTCCCTGATATTCTCGAGCAGGATTGTTTCAAAATAATCTTGACTGAACTCAGAGATCACCACGGTCATACTCTGGTCGACAATCTCAGAATGTTTATGAAACTTGGCTTGCCTACTCAATCTATGAAGTTTAGCTACCAGTCGAATGAAGGACCGAAATTCAATCTTCATCTGCTCTTCGATGACCTCAGAGTTCAAGCCCCGGATTTGGCGAAAAATGAGGCTGAACAGTTTGATTTGATCTTTCACGATCCGTTTTCACCATCGAAACTTCCTCACCTGTGGACGGTCGAACTCTTTGATTGCTACTTCAAAATCCTGCGCCCAGACAGTGGCCGTCTTTTGACCTATTGCGCAGCATCAGCGGTTCGCGGCGGCTTGAAGGAGAGCGGTTTCTCAATCTTCAGAACCCGAGATGTCGGCGTCAAGAAAGGCGGAACGCTCGCTGCTATAAACGAGGCAGACGTTCTCGTCGACGACCTGATCTTCCCATTGCGTCCAGACGAAGTTGAAAAGCTAGACACCATATCCGGTATCCCTTATCGCGATCCCAACTTTTCGAGCACCCGCAAAGAAGTCCTCCACCGCCGCCTCGAAGAGCAAAACCTCCGCAAAGCCATAATCGCAAAATCGTGATCGCCCGCTCAGGCGCCCGCTCAATGCGTCCGATCAACGCGCCCGCTCAACGCGCCCACTCAAGGCGCCCACTCAAGGCGCCCGCTTAAGACGGACACTCAAGGCGCCCGATCAATGCGTCCGATCAACGCGCCCGCTCAAGGCGCCCGCTTAAGGCGCCCGCTCAAGGCGCCCACTTAAGGCGCCCGCTCAACGCGAAGTGACGTGTCACACCCTTGGAGTCTCGGAGACGCACGTGTCAGATCCCGGGAGCGCAGGCTTCCAGCCTGCTCCGATCCGGTCAGATTACAACTCTCATCGAGCTAAGCCGAGCACCAAATACAGTATCACTCGTCACTCATGCCAACTTCCGCTTCAACAATTGCTTCCAGCGCCCGAATCTGTCGTTCGCAATCGTCCAGTTCGCGATAGAGGTCCGCGCTAGGTTCGGCAAGGTCGGTAATGTCGTCCGTGAGCTTTTCGACTTTCTCTCCGAGCAGCTCCATAAGTTTTATTATCAGCGCAACTTGCTCCTCGCTAAACTCATCCCGGCGTTGTTGCAAAGCCTCGAGCAGGAGGTTGTACTTCAGACCAAGGACCTGGAGTTTGTCGACCCGGAAACCTATAGAATGATTGACACGGCGGATGCGGCTACAGATTTTCGATCTGTCGCGGGTCAGGCGTTTTAGCCTCTGCCAAACATCTACTGGTTCACTCAAGCTGTCTCGAATATTTCCTTGTCGAAATAACGTTCCCTATCATTTATTACCACAAGATGTCCCAGGACCTACATCCACCTGTCGATTCCATGGTAATCTGACCGTTCTTGATACGAAATTAGGGCTGGGAGGCTCTCATGCAGGACGACGAGAACAGCAAAAAATCTAGCGGCAATCAGCCGGAGCCGCAGGTGGACGAGGCTGTTGCGACACTGGTAGACACACTTCCTGCGCCGGCAGACTTCGCCAGGCGGTTCATTGAGCAGGTTCCGTCCGCCGACGCTATTCGCGTTTATCTCAAAGAGATTGCGCGTTTCCCAGTACTATCAGACTCTGAGGAGCTGGCTCTCGTCAAAGAGGTTCAAAATAACACCGACCGAAAGCTCAGAAAGAAGCTCAACGAAGCCAATATTCGACTGGTTGCCTGGATCGCTAAAGAGTATGCTAATGGTGAAGCTCAGCTTCCTGACCTGATTAACGAAGGATGTCTGGGGCTCAACGAGGCGATCGATTCGTTTGATGTCACGTCGGGACAACCGTTTAGACTGCACGCTGCCGAAGCGGTTCGCAATTCAATATCGCGGGCTGTGGCGTATGAAACCAGTTTAAGCCGCGTTCCGGACTATCTATTGGAAAAAATTTCGTCTGTAAAACCGGTCTCGCTTCGCCTGATGGAAGAAAAAGGGCGCGAGCCAACGCGTGAGGAAGTGGCTGCAGAACTTGGTTTAAATCCAGATGAGCTTGACCGCTTGGTGAAATTAGTTGGGCATAAGGACGGAAAAGAACAGCCTGATGCCGAGGAAGAAGAGATTCCCACGCAAGAAGAAATCGATTACCTGGACGACCAGGATTACGACTAATTGGTATCGCCTGTGGTATCAACGGTTGTTTTGGTTTTTAAACTGTATATCGCATTTTTAAGCTCGTTATTCAAATAGTCTCATGTCAGCCCAGAGGGCGGGTCTGGTCGATATACTAGCCCTGTACCATATTGAGGAACATCCAGTGGCGCGTCAGCGACTGACGGTCTGGAAGATCCGAGCGAGGCTTTGATATGAAATTTCAACACTTATTGGGTCTGGTAGTGGCGTTGAGCTTTTCGACACCGTTGAGTGCGCAGGAGCTCAGACCTGAACTTCCTGAAACTGCCGGTGAAACAAAGGTAGTTGACGAAGAGCAAAAAGCCATCGATATGGTCACCGATAAGGTGTTGGATCCGACAGGCGCACCCGCAGCGGTCACGCCTACTGCGCCACTGCCTCACGCCGGCAAGCCGCCGAAATTCTCAGCACCGCCAAAGGCCGCTGAATCTCCGGTTGATCGGTCTGGCAGCGGTCTGGGCGACGGAGTGGGGGCTATCGGCAAAGGCGCCGGAGCGGTCGGACAAGGAGCTGTCACCGGGGTCCAATCCGTAGGCAGAGGCGCGGTCAACGGCGCTGAGGCTGTCGGTACCGGTGCCAAGAAAGGTGCGGAGGCTGTCGGGCATGGCGCTGTTCGTGGTGTCGAAGCCGTCGGACACGGAGCACAGGCTGTCGGACACGGAGCCGTCAGAGGCGCCGAAGCAGTCGGTCACGGTGCAAAAACCGGTGCCGAAACTGTTGGACGAAAAGCCGTAGATGGAGCGGAGGCGCTTGGTCATGGCGCACAAGCCGTCGGCTCAAAAGCCGTGGACGGAATTGAGAAGATTGGACACGGCGGTAAAGAACTTGCTGAGACTGTTGGTTCGAAAACCAAGGCCGGTGCCGAGGCCGTCGGTCACGGAGCCGTTAAAGGCGCGGAAACAATCGGTAGAGGCGCCGAGAATCTCGGTCGCGGAGCGATCAACGGTGTTGAGAATCTCGGCCGAGGCGTGAAGAACGCCTTCGAAGCGATTGGTCGCAGCGGATCCAAATTGATCGACCACGATAAAACCGCCCCGAGCGCGTCTTCGACAGAACAAACTAAGTCGGTTGCCGAATCTGTCAAACCTGCAGTGGAAACCAAACCAGCCGCTCCGGTGCCTGGTGGTAAGGACAGCTCTCTCGATTTGCAGCCCGGTTCGAATGGTGCGGAGCCGCAAGCTGACGCACCTGCCGGCTGGTGAGGTATTTAATGCGACGGGAATCCTTACTGGTAGCTCTATTCCTTCTTAGCTTTGCTCTATCGACCTTCAAACAACCGGCATTCGCTGCTCCTGAAACAGCCGAGGAGCGCGCTGCCGCCAACGCGCGCGTCAATGCCGCCCTCGAAGGAATGAAACTTGAAACGCTGATTGCCGAGGGACAATCCAACTATCAACACGGTCGGTACAAAGACGCAGTTCGATGCTTCGAACAGGCGCAACAAATCGGTGCAGAAACGAGCTATCAAAAGGCTTTGATCTCGCTTGGTTTAGCTGAAGCTTATCGTTCTTCTGCCAGATACAAAGAAGCCGAGGCGCTCTTCAAGAGCAGCATCGAAGATGCAGAGCAGGAAGACAGTAAGCACCTCAACAAAAAATACAAGGCGAGCAAAAAGCGCGCAAGCGATCTAGTGCCGACTATGATGAGCAACTTGTCTGTGCTTTACCTGGACCAGAGCCGTTTTCCAGAGTGCGAAGAAGTTCTGCGCAATTCGATAGCGATTGGCATTAAAAAAGTCGGACCCAATAACACGGCTCTGGCTCTGCCCTACAACGGTTTGACTCGACTATACCTGAAATGGGGAAAGTTGGAAAATGCCAAAGCCATCAACGACAAAACGATGGCTTTGTTCACCACACCTCAGTCTAGAAACAACTGGTTGTACGCTTACACCGCATTCAATCTCGCTCAGATTCTCAATGAGAGGGGGAATTACAAAGGCGCCGAGGCCTTGTACAAAGCAACATTGCTTGGTGTTCAAACCCTGATGGGATTCGATCACGAACATGTCGCGACTGTTTTAGAACCGCTCGGTGAGCTGTATAGGAAAGAGGGGCGATACGAAGAAGCCCGCAAAGCTTTTCAACAAGTGCGCAAAATTCGGGAAGTGTCTTTGACCAAAGAACATCCGGATTATGGAAAAGCACTACTCGACATGGCGCGGCTGTATAGAGATGAAGGCCGCTACGCGAAAGCAGAAGAGCTCTGCCGCCAGGCGACAAAAATTATTGAAAAATCGATCGGCGCCAGCAACATCGAGATATCGAAATGTTGGATCACTCAAGCATCGATCGCTCGCTATCAAGGACGTTATTCTGAGGCCGAGGAACTCGCAAGGAGAGCTCTCGAACTCGATGAAAAGCTACTGACCGCCGACCATCCGAACGTTGCCCACGACATGGTTGAGCTTGGAACTATTTTGGCTGATGAACGAAAATTTGTTCTTGCCGAGAGCGTGCTAAATAAATCGCTTGCGATCAGTAAGGAAAAACTTGGTGCGGATCACCCTGATATCCCGGTGACCATCCGTAGTTTGGCAGAGATTTATGCCGCTGAGAAAGACTTCGATAAAGCGTTACCGATGTTTAGAAGCGCGGTTGAGTTGGCTGACAAATCATTGGGCCCGGAAAGTTTGCAGTCGATAAACAGCAAAAGAGAGTTGTGTGATGTGCTCATCGCCTTACGCAAATTCAGTGAAGCTGAGCTTCTGCTCAAGAGCGTCATGAGCGCTGATGAAAAATTGTATGGTCAAAAGAGCCCGCAGTTGGCCAGAGATTTGGAAACTATGGCGAGCGTTTATGCCGGTCTTGATAAAAAGGATCTTGCAGATTCGTTGCACAAGCAGTCAAACGAAATCAGCGCTGCATTGCCGGGCGGATCAGCCGCGCAAACTTACACTGCGTCAACGCTTGCCAGTTCTTCGCAGGATCGAAGCATCGCTGATAAATGGGCACTGGTAGTGGGAATCAGCAACTTTAAGGACTCGGCGATCAACTTAAAGTACGCTGCGAAAGATGCCACCGATTTCAAAAACTTTCTAGTCACTCAAGAGAATTTTGCAGAAGATCATGTTTTGCTGCTCACTGATGCGAATGCCACCAAAGAAGAAATTATTTCGAAATTGGGCGACGGTTGGCTTGGCAAACATGCCAAAGAAGGCGACCTTGTGATTGTATATGTATCCAGCCATGGTAGCCCGTCTCAAGAGGATGTCGGCGTCAACTTTTTGGTTGCACATGATACTGACAGATTCAAGCTTGTCTCTACAGGACTTCCGTTGCAATGGTTGACTAAAATCATTAAGGAGCAAGTCCACAGCAATCGCGTTGTAGTCGTACTCGATGTCTGCCACAGTGGTTCGGCAGGTGCTGAGTCGAAAAAAACATCGGATGAAACTGATGATGATGACGATAGCGACAATAACAATTCAAACGATTCCGGCGGCAAGGGCATCTTCAGAGCCGCCAACATGGACGTCGGCGCGCTCAATGTCGGTAGCGGACAGGTGGTGCTGTGCTCTAGTCTGGCCGATCAAATTTCGTGGGAGTCCAAAAACTATCCCAACAGCGTTTTCACTCGTCGGTTGATCGAAGCCTTGCAATCCAAAGGCAAAGATACGACTTTAAACGAAGCATTCGAGCGGCTTCGAGCATCAGTAGGCGCGGAAGTTCTGAGCGATCGCGGCAGAGTGCAGACCCCTAACATATTCAATAAAAGTTGGACTGGCGGTGATCCAGTGTTGGCTGTTCCTGCGGCTAATCCACGCAGCGCGAAATGAGACCGGAGCGGGCACCGAAAATAATTGAGTATCAAGCAAACTACACTGCCGCTCGATTGGCTTGTCTTAGGTCATTCCACGGATAATTCGGACTTGTTTTCTCGCGGATCGTTTCCTTGGAATTGATCTTCCATCGAGTTAGACGTCAGTGTTATCTTGCAGTAAGGCAACGCTCGTAGAAGATCGCGCCGGTCTTTTGCCGGGAGTTGATTCTCATGGATGGTCAGTGTGCGTAATTCCTTCATCTTCTTCATTTGTCGGACAACTTCCTTCGCATTTGTACGGCCAATCGAGGTATTGTCGATAATCAACAGATTCAATCTCGAAAGACCACTAAGAGTTGTGATACTACTGTCGGTGACACTCTGATTGAAGTTGAGTTTGAGCGATTCCAAGTTTTTGTTTCTCGCTATTTCTTGTACACCTCGGTCCGTAAGTCTGTCTTCACCTACGTTTAAATGTCGAAGATTCTTTAGGCGTGAAAGAGGGACCCAGCCCGCGTCAGTTATTCCTGGATTGTTAGGGATGGAGAGAGTCTTGAGCCGTTTCAGAGAGGACAGGTAACTCAGTTTACTGTCATTGAGCATGGTGTCGCCGGCATCCAACTCCTCCAGGCTAGAAGCGTTTTGACCGAGTGCTTTAAATGCATCATCATTCAAGATGCATCGAATTAAACCTAATTTCCTGAGTTGAGGAAAGCGTGATATCACCTCAATACCTTTGTCGTTTACGTCTGATTGCATCAAATCGATAGATCTGATCGGCAGCGCTGATAAACGCCGAAGACGCTCGGGTGTTACTCCGGAATGATTTACCAGGTTTAAATTCCAGAGATCTTTTTTCTGCAAAAATTCTTCGACTTTTGCATCAGTTAGTTGCACCTGGTCGGCAATGTCGGAAAAGGAATTCTTGGAGATACTGCTGTAGTCGTTCATAAGACTGTCAGGACCGGCGGAAATTGCCATTGAGGGAAACGGCTTTGATTTTGGTTGATCCGTTCCGCGAGGGGAAATTATGGCAAATGAAATTGCCACCACTATCAGTGCTCCGACCACCAGGCAAATAGAGAAGATACCAACATTTGTACGCTGCTCCCTTGACAGTGGCGGGAGCTCGGCAGGACCATTTTCCTCGGTCTTTTCTTCGGGGGCGGTGATTGAATTGTCTTCGAGCTGCAGGGCGGCGGCGAATTCCTGCATGGACGAGAATCTCTCGTTGGGCGATTGCGATAGCGCCCGCGCCACCACAGCCTCTAACTGCTCAGAAAATAATCTACCGTTCGCTCTTTCTGCCAGAGTGGGACGCTTTTCATTAAGATGCATAATTATCGTTTCTGTCGCACGGCCGCCTTCAAAAGGCGGAACACCAGTTAGCATTTCGAAAAGCAAGCAACCAAGTGAATAAACGTCGGTTCGAAGATCCACGACTTCACCGCGACTCTGTTCTGGGCTGGCATAAAGTGGACTACCAGCGAAAACCCCTGGCTGCCTTAATTCAGGCGTCGAGATAAGCTCGCCTGCAGCAGAAAATTTTGCCACTCCGAAGTCTAGAATTTTGACTGTTGTGTAGTCATTGATTTCTTCCACGATAATGTTTCGACTGCTTAAATCGCAATGAATTACCCCTTTCTGGTGGGCATGTGCCAATCCTTCGCAGATCTGCAAGGTGATGTCTATAGCTGTATCAACCGGAAGCGGCCCGTTGCTTAGCAAAAGATCGCAAATAGTTTTGCCCTTTGCCAGCTCCATGACTAAATAAGGCTCGTTGACCGATACGCCAAAGTCAAGGACGCTGACGATGTTCGTGTGTTGGAGACGGCTGGCTGCACGCGCCTCTTGTTGCAGTCGAGCCACTTGTTGGGGATTCAGATTTTGTTTGCTCAATCGTTTAATCGCAACTCGCTTGTTGAGAAGCTTGTCTCTGGCTGAATAGACAGAGCCGCCGCCCCCTTGTCCAAGCAGTGCGATTATGTCGAAACGATCGGCGAATTTCTCCATCACTTCCTCATCTGAAATTTCGACCTGATTGTCAGAGTCAGAAAGGACTGTCTGGTCAACGGAAAGCGCTGTTGGTCTTTTGGGTCCGGTTATGTTCGGATTGGCGCACTGGCATTTGTCGGTTCTAAATATCCATTGCGTAAATGTTGCGCCGTTGTTGGTAGCTACGGGCTTACCGCAAGTCCAGCAGATCTGTCTTTCCGGCGTGGATTGCTCTTCTCCGATTGCAAAACACAAACATTGCTTGGTTCCAAAAAGCCATTGAGTCATCGAGATACCGACTCGTGACTTTCCACATGTGGCACAGATTTGTTTTTCTGTGATTTGTTTTTCTGTTTCCGGCACTCACTTGCGACCATTGAACGGGGTGCTTTAAAGACTGTATATCACTTATGCATCCCCTGGCTCAAGCGTTTCTGTTTCTATACACTTGAAAGTTGCATCCGATTACTACGTTGCACGGATCTAAATGTCATTGCCCACGGTGCCAGCCGATGGACTTGAGTATGCGATTGAATGTTACTTTGTTCTTTTGAAAATCATCGTTGTCACCAGACAGCATATAGATTTCTTCAATGCTCTGAGCACGAGAATCCTTAGGAGCGAATATACCCGTATATGAGCTAAGCATGGGCTTGCCTGCGGCATCTGTTTTCAAACTTCCATCAGCATTGAAACTCAAAAAATGTCCGTCTACAGCCAGAACCATCTTGCCGTTGAGATTTTTCATCTCCATTTTTTCAATGTGGAAAATTGGCGCTCTGGGATCGGGCAGCTTGTGTGGATTAGAGAGCTGATTATCGCCAACCATTGACGTGCCTAGAACGGCACTAAGCGCGGTGACTACTCTACGCTCAAACTCTCCTGCGCGCGAACCTTCGAAGTAGATAATTTGAGACTCAGATGGGTTCAACCCGCGAGCCATCAATGTTTTGAATGTATTGCTGGCCGTCGCCTCCGGCAAATCGCGATGTTTATTCACGCAAATCATTGTCGACTCGTTAATTGAGGGTCGCAAGGTAAGCCTGGGAGTCCTGGTGTGGTCACCTTCCTGTAGCCGCAGCCAGTTACTGGGTGCGCTGATTTCGCCGACCACAGATGCTGCCGGCAAGGACAACGTCTCGAATTTTGCAGCGTTTGTTTTTGCAGTATCGGCTCGCCCCATGATCTGGAGGAAGTTGAGATTTCCAATATCCATGCCGGGTTTTAGAGAAAAATCATTCAGTACGTCGTTTTCTTTAGTCATGTTTTCGAGTTCTCATACAAGTCTTTGATGTCTACCCATTGATCGTTTTTGCTACCCCATTGATTCGAGATTCTTACCCTGCCAGTCTTTTCGTCGTAGTCTCGAACGGAAACAACGTGTGGACCCGAAGCGGTACCGGGCTGCGCAGTACCGATAGGTGTGGTGGCACCGTTGACAGCGATAACAGCCGGCAGCCTGTGCTGATTCTTCATTTCGATCAACTTCTCATGCAGTTGTTGCTGCGTTTCATATTTGACCACTCCATTACCGTCAGCTCTGTTTCCTGCAATGAGGTAAAAATCTGTGGTGCCGTAAAGTCTTTTACCGACAAGGTAGATCTCGCTGTCACTCAAGGTTGGCTCGCTGACAACAACGTCTCTGTATTTTTTTGTCGGAGGCACGGTGCTGTAGTCGTCGTAGCATTCTTTCTCTAAGACTGGCTTGCCATCGGCACCAACCAATCTTTCACCGGTGTCTCCAGGACGGGCTGGGTCAGGGTTGCCCTGACGATAATAGGCCGGTGGCAGGCGGCGCTGAGTAGCATCATTTACCATTACTAGATTAAGCAGCTGAACTGCATAGCTCCGGTCACCGTCTTTCGGGGGACTGTTGCGTTCTTCTGCTCGAGGCAAAAGGCTGCCAGCATCCAGAATGATCACTTTGCCATCTTTTGCCGTCCACTTACCTTCAATTGCTGTGGTGGTAACCATCTCAGCGAGTCTCGAAGGCTGGCGGCTGAAGCCTCTTTCGGCAATGGTAGTAACGTTGCAGGTATTGTGCTGTCCCTGGTCAACACTCTCATCATGATTAAGATGATGAGCGAAGTTTTCTGCCAGCAGAACTCGGTCGGCCTTGCTGACTTTTGCGTCTTTGGCAGAGAGCAGTTTGCTCAGTTGTTCATAGGTTTTCGCTACTTCTTCCGGTGGTAAGTGCTCGCGTTTAGCGCGCTCTTCAAACTTATTCAAATTTTCTTTGAAGAGCGCTCGATCTTTTTCCGGTATTTCTCGTTCAGCAATTTTGTCCAGTTCTTGCCGGCTCTTTGACACAACCGAGTCATCGCGCGTGCTGTGACGATTATCCTTTTCGTGTGGACCCCAGTGATGTTCGGAGCCGTCAGGCTGACGCACATAACCAGAGTGATCGTGTCTTTCTACTTTTACAACATTGTTGGGCCACTTTGTCGTTTTATCACCGCGACCATCTACAGTTGTTGTAATGCCAGTTTTGCCATCATATTTTTCATCGTAATTTTGTTCAGGTGATCGGCCCCAGTGATGTTTGACATAACCGCCCTGACCATCAGGCTTCTGTGAAAAGCCTGCACCGGTTAAAGGATTACGTTGCTGTATGGTGCCATCAGGCCAGGTGGTGGTTTGATCAAGGTTCTTTTCATAGCGAGTGACGCTGCCGTCTTTATTAGTTTTGACGATAGCTAGTTCGCGACGAAGTTGATAACTACCGCCTTTGTTATCCGAGAAATAAATTTCACCACCCAGTTTTCCGTCTAGAGAAAAACGATGATTGGAGATGCCGAATCTACCATCAGAGCGTTCGGAATGACTGACTCCCAATCGGTCTTTCCAAAATTTGGTGCCATCCGGCGAGACTATGTAGTTGTCTTCCGTCTTTGGTCCCCATGCCTTCACATATCCATCGGCGGATTTCGAATAACCACGACCATCTTTGTATTTATGCAGCTCACTGCCATCCGACCAGATTGTCACTTCGGTGCCGTCCGGCTTCTTCTCTATTCTTTCTCCGTTACGACCTAGCGTCCAGTTATCTTCCGGCTTTGGTCCCCAGTGTTTCTCTTCACCGCCCGGCTCGCGAGTAAAACCGGTACCGTCTTTAAAATCTGTTCTCTCTGAACCGTTCGGATAGACGGTCAATTTATAGTTGTCTGAATTGGCGGGTCCCCAAGCATCCGTGATGGTGGTACCGTCAGGGTTAATCTTTTCGGTGTAGCCCTGTTTGCTCTGAGAATTTTCTGCCCGGGAATTACCGTTGCCGAGATACTTGTACGATTCGTTTGGGTCGTCAGGGTTAACCAGTGAAAATGTGCCGTCTTTGTGCACTGCCGGCAATATAATCTGCTCTCCTGGTCTAGGATTGTCGGTGCCGCTGGTTGCTTCGAGAAGCTTGGTGTAGAGCTTAATAGCTTCAGGGCTCGCCCCCTTGCCCAGCTCTCGTTTGGCAATACTCGCATGCGTGTCGCCAGGTCTAACGGTGTATTCTCGCTGAGGGACTTCCATTGCCATTTGAGTTCGTGAGTGGCTCTCGGTCTTTCTTTCGAGCGCACTGTAAGTTGTTGAACCGTAGAGGGTTTGCATGTCGGAAGAAGATCCAATGGCGCTGAATAGATCTGAGTCCTTTTCGATCCGATCATCAACAATGCTCTCTAGACAGGTCGGGTCTGGTTCAATTGTCGCTTTTGCCGGCTTTGACGAATCACCAGTGAAAGACAGTTCCGGCAGCCAGGCCGATTCTGCCTCGCCGTTCTGGTTGGTTGTTTGGTCAAAATTCGCTGGCGTCGTTCTGGCAGTTTGCAGAAAATCGAAATTTATATCGTCGTTCAAAGACAACTTTCGTGAGTTGTTTCGTTCAACTGAGTTGAAGTCATTTTCAGGAGTCATTAGTAAATTTATTTCCGAAACAAAGCCCTTGGCGAAAGTGCATCGGGCAACCATCAATGTTTTCAATTTAGCGGTGAGACCTAGCAATGTTATTAAAATGGCTTGGGTTCGAAGTGCGCTGGCTGATTTTGTATACTAGGGCTGCCTCCCTCATGGACGGGTTATTGATGGCTAAAATTCTGGTTGCAGAGGATGATGAAAAGCTTGGACGGATGGTTCAGGACTGGTTGATAGGCGAGAAATGCACTGTCGACCTGGCCCTGGACGGACGAGAGGCTCTGGATATGCTGAAAGTGTCGACCTACGACGTCATCATTCTCGACTGGGACATGCCGCATGTGACCGGACTGGAAATTGTTCAGCAGCTGAGAGCCGCAGGGAAGATGACTCCGACTCTTCTGCTGACGGGCAAAGACGGAATAGAAGACAAAGAGCAAGGTTTCGATAAAGGCGCCGATGACTATCTGACCAAACCATTTCATCTAAAGGAACTCTCGGCGAGAATCAAGGCGTTAATGCGGCGACCCAATCAAATTGCACCTCAAATTCTCGAGCATGGTGCATTTGTTTTCGACTTTGCCATGGGAAGAGTGCTGAAAAACGGCAAGCTCATTGAACTTTTTCCGAAGGAATTCGCTTTGCTCGAGTTTTTTGTTCGCCACCCAAATCAGGTTTTCAGTCTTGAGGCGCTGCAGGCACGGATTTGGGCTTCCGACTCAACCGCTTCGCCGGATACGATTAGAGTCCACATCGCCAGATTGAGAAGCAAATTAGAAGAGGACGGCGAAGAGTCCATTTTGAAGACCGTGCATCGCAAGGGCTACATGCTGGAAATTCCTGATTCGAAGTGATCCTTGCCGATAGGTCGAGATTTTCAGATAGGCATATCAAGGCTGATTTCAGGAAGCGTAAACCAGAATGTGCTGCCTTGACCTTCTTCGCTGTTGACGCCAATCTTGCCGCCGTGCTGCTCCACGATGGCACGGGCGAAAGCCAGACCAAGACCGGTTCCACCCTTCAATCGCGCGTCGGAAACATTAACCTGTTCGAACCGGTTAAACAGTTTCGCCTGAGCATCAGCTCTGATGCCGACTCCTCTGTCAGTCACCGACGTTTTCAGAAACGAATCATCGGAGCAAACGGAGACGCGAACCGCTTCTCCTGCCGGTGAAAACTTTATTGCATTGGAGAGCAAATTGACGATCACCTGTACCACGTAGTCTGGGTCAGCCTTTACGTGGAGCGCGCTCGGAATCGCTTCGACTTCGATTCTAACATCCTTCTTTTCTGCTAGAGCCGAGAGCGATTGAACTGAACGATTCACCAGCGTCTTTATCGGAACCACATCGAAGAACATCTCCAGACGACCAGCCTCGAGTTTGTAGACATCGAGTAGAGTGTTGATCATGCCGATCAACCGATCGATGTCGCTTTCAACACCGCGAGCCTTGGCTCTCATCAAGCCCAGATCGTGGTCGTATGTTCCTGCTGCTAGCAGTTCCACAAAGGCTTGAATAGAGGAAAGAGGTGTGCGCAGATCGTGGCTGAGCATAGATACGAACGATTCCTTCATATCTTCGAGTTCCTGCCTCGCAGTGACGTCCTGAACGGCAATCAAACGCATCTGATTGCCGCCGACTACAAATGAGCGATTGCTGAGTTCTGCCGGAAACTGGCTGCCGTCACATCTATTGGCTGTCAATTGGAGAGGACTGCCATCCTGTGCAGCGTCCGGGACGGTCAATTGAAACGGTCCGTCTTTATCCGAAAACAGCTCGCTGAGCCGCTTTGCGCCAAGGGCTTCGTGGTTGGAATGAAACAAGCGCAAACAGGCCTGGTTGGCCGCTTGTATTTGACCGGATTCCGATACGATTAGTAAGCCCACCGGGATGGCTTCCATCATCGTGCGAATGCGCCTCTCGCTTTCGTCTAAGCGTAATGTAGCTTTGCTGAACATTTGACCGAGCTGTTCGACCAGCGATTCGAGCTCCTCGTTCTCACCATATGTGGTGAGTCCCAAGCTCTTGCGTTGGACAAGTGCTTTGAGTCTTATGAATACATCATCCGGTTGCATTGTTTGTCCAATTCGATGCTTAGCGTTCAATTCTTCTGTAAACAGTGCGCGATTTGATCAGTGCACAGTGCACGATTTGATCAGTGCTACGACCAACGATGGTCGTTTGTTTTTCAATACGAATTTTACTCTACTGCGCCACCACTAGTAGTTGCGCTTTTTTGTTCCATCGTATTCGCCGTATGTCGCCGCCGTAGTCGAGGCGGGCTGTTCTGGCTGGGCGTTAACTGGGTTGGATCCACCGGGTCTTCTTGACGGAAAGCGCTTGTAGCCGTTGTTGCGAAGATCGCTTCTGATTGCGTCTCCAGGCTTCCCAACCGTAGCACCAAGATTCGCGCTCGGAAGACCAAGCGAATTATATGAGCTCGCTCTTTTGCTCTGTTTTCCGATACTATCAGTCGCCATCCCAACTGCTGCACCCATGCGCGTGTCTGGCAATCCGACCAATCCTTTTCCTTCCCGCACCTGCTTAGTTGTCCCACCAGGACGCTTCTGGTAGAGATAGTCACCAGGCTGACGAATAGCGGCACCCATCGGTGTTGCAGGCAGTCCGGGATTCCGGGCCTCTGCCATAGCCGCTTCGGCTGCTTTTTTCGTTGGATACGTAGCGGACTGTTGCTGCAAGCGAACGGGTGGCGTTCGGTTCCAGCCGGATTGACTCTGCTGAATATCGATCGATTTTTCGACCGTGTATCGCACGGTGTTTTTGCAAAGCCCGCGCTGCCCTGATGCAAGGCACACTGTGATTCCCAGGATAAGGAACAGAAGTTTATTCATGGCTGCACTTTGAGGGTTTTGCCCTCGGCGTTAGCTCAAATGGGTAGTAAGTCGAAACCAGTACTGAGCATAACATGCTTGTCAAGATGGCGAGCGTATCGAATGTATTGAACGTTTCGAACGTTTTGAACGTTTTGAACGTACAGAACGTATCAAACGTGTCGAACGTGTTGAACGTACAGAACGTGTCGAACGTACAGAACGTGCCGAAGTTGTCTAATGTCTAACTCTAGATTAGACCGGCTTTTAGCAGATCCTTCAAGTCGATCAATCCGATTGGACGCTGCTGTTCATCGAGAATCAGCAAGTCTGCAATCGAGTGTTTTTCCATCAATTTCAATGCGGCAACTGCCAGGCAGTCAGACGAAATAGTTTTTGGATTCTTTGTCATCAGTTCTGATGCGGTTTTCGAGAAGACCTCGACGCCGAATCGCACAAGCGAGCGGCGCAAGTCGCCGTCGGTAATGATGCCGTGGAGCCGACCTTCGTCGTCAACCACAGTGGTGAAGCCCAAACGCTTCTGATCTATTTCTTCTAGAACTACGCTGTGGTCTGCACCTAGCGATACTGCTGGAACTTGCATGCCTGAACGCATCACGTCGGAAACAGACAAAAGCTGCTTGCCGAGGTTACCGCCTGGATGGCTGCGAGCGAAATCTTCTTTCTCGAAACCTTTTTGTGACATCAAAACGAGAGCGATCGCATCGCCCATCGCTAGAGCGGCGGTCGTTGAGGAGGTTGGCGCCAGGTTCAATGGGCAGGCTTCACGTTCGACCCCGACGTCGAGAACCACGTCTGATGCCTTTGCCAGTGAGGATTCCAGGTTGCCTGTCAATGAAATCAGTTTGAGTCCAAGTCTCTTGATGGAGTCTAAAACCTGCTTGATCTCTTGGGTTTCACCCGAGCTGGAAAGTGCTACCACGATGTCGCGTTCTTCGAGCATCCCGAAATCGCCGTGTCTGAGCTCAGCAGGGTGGACGAAAAATGCTGGTGTACCAGTCGACGCCAGTGTGGCTGCGATTTTAGTGGCTATATGTCCGGATTTCCCCATCCCCGTGACCACGACCTTGCCGGGGCACTGCATCAAAAGCTCAATGGCTTGTTCGAATTCGGCGCCGAGCCTGTCGCTCATTGCCAGAATGCCGTTGGCTTCGAGTTCTATAACAGCCCTGGCCTGGTCAATCAGGTCAGATTGCCCGGATTCGAAAGCGGCGCCTGCTTTGACAGGAACGCTGAAGTCGAATTCGGTAGCGGGCTGTAAGAATGCTCCGTCAGATTTCAAAGTCACGATGATTCCTTTTTATTGGATGGGTTTAAAACTATCGCACCAGGCTGAATTTAGCCTGAGTAGATTTATAAGTTTGGACGGCTTGAGCCTATAAAAGCCCATCTGACTGACATTCTATATTCTTGACAATTGACTATTCTTGACAAACTGTAAGGTAATTTTGCGGATTTAGAAATTCTGCAGCGAAAATTGGGCATTCTCACCGCAGAAGGTGAAGTTCGCTTTAGAATCATTTCTAATCGCCTTTCTTTTCGACAAAACCATTAATTGCCCAATATCTGAATTTCAAGGATTTTGTCCGACTGAAATTCCCCCGACATTTTTGCTCAAATAATCCACTGAATTACTAAGTCAGCTAAACTGAGCATCGTTCTTCTTGAACCCCTTACCAACGCACATCTAGATGACAGCTATTTTTGCTCACAACGACAAACTCGAGGACGGTCATTACACCGTCCTGAAAGAGCTTGGCGTGGGCGGTATGGGAGTGGTTTATCACTGTCGCGATGAATTTTTGCAGCGCGAAGTGGCAATCAAAATGTTGTTGCCCGAGTTGATGGCAGACCCGAAAAACGTCGAGGTGTTCCGCGAAGAAGCGCGATTGGCTGCTCGAATGGAACATCCGAATATAGTCACCGTATATGATATCGGTGTCGAAGGTCGTCACGGTAACGATCACCACTTCGTAGCCATGGAATATCTTCCTGGTGGTAACTTGGCGAATCGAACTCAAGGAGCCGCTCTAAATGTAGAGCACGCTCTCAACTGGATGAAACAATTATCTAATGGATTATATTTTGCGCATCGAAAAGGGGTTGTTCATCAGGACGTGAAAGCCGACAACATTTTCATCACCATTGAAGGTGATTTGAAGATTGGCGACTTCGGTTTAGCTCGGCTGATGGCTAACAAGGTTTACATCAATCCGTCCACGAAGGGCATGGGCACACCAGCTTACATGTCTCCGGAGTTGTGTCGAGGTGAGCAGCAAGATCAACGTTCGGATATTTACTCGCTTGGCGTTTTGTTTTTTGAAATGGTAACTGGTCAATTGCCTTATCGTGCAAACGGCATGATTGAGATGGCGATGAAACACACGACTGCGCCAATTCCATCTGTCCGCCGACTCAATCCTGAAGTTCCGGACGTTCTCGATCGTTTGATTCGACATATGATGGAAAAAACTCCAGGCGAACGATATCAATCGCTCAACGAAGTTTTGAAAATTCTGGATGATTTGATTTTCGATCTTCGTGTCGCACGCATGGGATTGACCACGAAGCGAACATCACAGAAGGTCGACACTGCGCACGCAGTGAGTGAAGAACTCATCCGCCAAGCAAACGTTAAAAACAAAGTCGATTCTCCGTCGCCTGATACGGATAAAGATAAGGAAAAATACACTGCACCGCCAGTAGTGCGAGAGCCTACCACGCATACAACTCCGCATTCGAAAGCGCAGACACCTGGTAAGGCTCACATCGACCTACAAGCCGACGTCGACACAGGTAAACGTCAACCTAAAATCGCGGAGCCCTCGCAGCCTAAGTCCGGTGATGCGAAACCGGCGGAAGCAAAAACTGCTAAGCCGAATACTCCGATTACCGATTCCAGACCTCCGCAGCCCAAGCCTTTCGAGCCCAAAACTGCAGACGTGAGTGAAGCGCAACCGGAACCAAAGAATTCGCGCTCGCAGGGATCTTTTGACGACCGCGCATACATCTCGTATACAAAGATCGAAGCTGCGGGTATCAAAATTCTGGAGCCCGTCGGACCAGCTCGTGAGAGTCAGAAGGTCACGCCTGTCGAGCCTGGACCGCGAATTTCTCATTATTCAATCCCCGTCGTCGATGGATTGAATCCGTTGCTGACTGAGCAATGGTCGTTTAAAACCAAGGGACCGATTGGTTGGAATTCCGCTCCGATATGCCCGCACGATGACAATGCGGTTTACATTGCCTCTACTGATGGTGCACTCTACAAGATTGAGAAAGAAACTGGCGAGCAGATCTGGCGATATGATTCTGGTTCTATGCTGTTGGCGAGCCCGCTGGTCAGAGGTAAGGATGTTTTTCTTGCCGCGAGCGAAGGCACGGTTGTGAAGCTCGATGCTGAGTCCGGTCAACAGGTCTGGCGCGGCACGATTCCTCAAGGGGCTGTGTCGTTACCTGTGGTCAGCGGTAGCAACCTGATCGTAAGCACAATGTCAGGCAAGGTTTCTTCTTTCGATATCCGAGACGGTGAGAAAGGATGGGAGAGCAACTTGAAGGCGCCGATCGTTTCTAATCCAACAGTTTACGGCGATCGCGTATTTGTCTCTACACGCGCTGGCGATATTCATTCCATTCAACTGAGAAGTGGAAAAGAACTATGGCGGGCAAACCTCGACGGTCCTATCGTTTCGACTCCAGCGATGGCCGCTGATAGCATGTATGTGGGAACCCAGGCTGGAACCTTTTATTCGATTGATATTGAATCCGGGCAATCGATGTGGGAGCACCAGATTAATCGCGGTATCATATCTGGTGCCATCATTGTGTTTACTTCAGTTATTTTTTGCGGACAAGATAAATGGCTTTATAGCTGTGAAAAATACGACGGCAGGCTGCGTTGGAAGGCAGCCGTTAAGGGAACTGTTCAATCTGCACTGACGTCTGCTGCACAGTCAGTGATCGCGGTGTCGCGCGAGGGATGGATGCAGGGGTTCGACTCGGAAACCGGGCAGATGAAATGGCAGAAAAACTTTGGCTGTCGACTAGAATCACAACCCTTGATACTGAAAAACGGCCTGCTTGTCGCCTCAGTTGAAGGCGTACTCACTTGCTACGCCTTCGGCGCCCACCACCTCAAAAAATCTGCCTGAGCTTTCCTGTTTATCGGTTCAGGCTGTATCCACGGGCGAAACCTCTATGCCTACAGCATAGACAATGGCAGGTTGCGCAAAATTCCATTTTTTCAGGCCGGCAAAAAAATGCTCAACTCAATCTCTTTTGATTTCGCCGACTACGTTGATGGCACCGAATTTAAGCTGTCAGAGGATAAGAAGACCCTGAGTGTTCCGTTGATCAAGGCTGCTGGACCTGATAGTCCAGGTTCCGGTACAGCGACTGGAAAATACCTGACCTACTCTTTCGATGGATCAAAATTTGTCTTCAAGCGGAAGTAAAAGACCTAAGGCACTTCAGGCGCGGGTCGTCCTTCATACGGAGCTACGAGATTATTGCTCTCGCTTGCTTCAAACGCCTCGATCTGCGAAACCGGAATGCTCATGTTAGCCAGCTTCGCCGAATGTCCAAGTGTGACCATGCGATCGAGTACCGCAAAAACATCTTCGATATATCGAGCTAGTGCACGTCCCTGAGGGAGCACATCCTCGACGCCCACTCCGAGGAAATAATCCGCTGTGACGCCGCCTACGATTTCTGATTTGCCATCACCCTGGGTTTTGTTCCACGCGCACTGGAAGCGCAGCATAAGAGGTGAACCCGGTTGTGAAATCAGGATCAATTTTCTAACAAATCCCTGGCTGTTCAAGTCTAATTCGCCCATCAATTTATCGAACGAATCGGGTCCGTTAGGCAGCTGCCCTTGCATCTTTCCGGTCGCGGTGCCGAGTTCTTGACCGAGCAATTCAACCAGTCCGGCAAACGCCGCGACGCCTTGAAGATTGATCGTCTTGCCTGTAAACGGCTGATTCGAGCCGCTCGCAGCACCGGCAGGTCCCATGGAATTCATTGTTTCGAACCCTCTTGACATAATCGTTACTCGCGAAATCCCACTAACTGGGCATTTCAGCCTAGCTTATCATCGCAGTAAGGTGACATTTATTCAAGTAATACCATTTCATCAACGTTCCTGCTGTATCCTGTTTCATTGTCGAATACTTATGCGAAATGAGTAATGATGCATATCGGCATCAAAAATTTCTTCCTTTCGCAAATCTTGTCCGATTCCGAGGACTCATGACCACAGCAATAGAACCCGGACAGAGTCAGCCACTCGGCAAAGTGCGCGAGTGGTCAGAGATGATCAAAATCGAACACACTGTGTTCGCTCTTCCGTTCGCACTTTCGGGATTGATTTTAGCGTTGCCGAAACTGCCGGATATTTTAACGGTCGTTTACACGACACTGGCTTTCGCTGGGGCACGAGCCGCAGCAATGACACTCAACAGATTGATCGATAGTGAAATTGACGCACGCAACCCGCGTACCAGTGATCGCGCAATCCCAAAGGGAAGAATCAAAAAGTCCCACGCGATTATCGGCGCGATTGCCTCATTCGCAATCATGCTCGCTGCCGCATCCCAGCTCCCTTCCCTGTGTTTGAAATTATCCCCCATAGCCATCGGATGGTTGAGTTTTTATTCGTTTACTAAACGATTTACCTGGCTGTGTCACATCGTATTAGGCATCGCCCTTGGTGGCGCCGCATTAGGTGGCTGGGTGGCCGCCGGAGGCGAATTAACGACCCCATCTCCATGGGTTCTCGCCCTCGCAGTAACCACTTGGGTAGCCGGTTTCGACATCATTTACGCGTGCCAGGACGTCGCCTTCGACCAGGGCGAAAAGCTGCACAGCATTCCAGCGCGTTTCGGGGTTGGCACCGCATTGTTGATTTCACGCGCACTACATGTGGTGACCGTGTCATCACTCTTCGCACTTTCGCAACTTCTACATCTCGGAGTCGCTTACTGGGTCGGTCTTGTTTTAGTCACAAGCATGCTCATTTATGAACACAGCATCGTCAAAAAAGACGACCTATCTCGAGTCAACGCCGCCTTCTTTACAGTCAACGGCGTGGTCAGCATTCTGGTTTTCCTGACGATTCTGATCGACAAGATCGTTTCGCTCCAGGGGTAAATTTTAGAAGGCTGCATACGCTGCAATAATTGTAGGGGCGGCTCGCGAGCCGCCC
>JBGAHZ010000045.1:0-66103 GCA_044225915.1 Obscuribacteraceae bacterium (SeqCode) | reverse complement strand
GGAGCCGTTCGAGCGTCAAGAAAAACGGTCCCACGAGTGGAGCCGTTCGAGCGTCAAGAAAAACGGTCCCACGAGTGGGGCCGTTCGAGCGTCAAGAAAAACGGCCCCACAGTGTGGAGCCGTTCGAGCGACAGGAAAAACGGCCCCACAGTGTGGAGCCGTTCGACAGCCTAACAGTGTTTCTCCACCACTAGCTGTCGTCAATAAACAGCCTTAGCGGGTTCGTTTAACGGGATGGCAGTTCAACAACCTGTTTGTTGCCACCGTTCCACATTTCAATTTCGTGATTGGCTTTTCTTATCGCATCTGCAGTCGCTTGAGGGTCTGCAGGCGCGAATGATGGACCTTCAAGAGTCGGCGCATTCGGCAGACTTGGAGGTGGGGGCGGCAATTCGCCGACTTGCGCGGCAGCAATTTGCGTGGCTTCATCGCTCACTTTTCTTGGGAAAAGCGAAGTGACGTCGACTGTAACAACTGGAGAGTGATCGCCTTGCGAGCGTAAGGACAGATAGACCTTGCTTGCAGCGACACCCTTCACCAGCTTTTGCGCATCTTCCGGATTGACCGCAACGGTTACTGAATTCGCAGGAACGGCTTGCGTTCCGCCTGGTTGTTTTTGATACATCTGACCAACGGCAATCACTTCGACGTCGGACAAAATTGGTGCAACCTTGGTTTCTGAGCCGCTTCCGACCATGCTCATAACATCAACCCGGCTTTCCGGGCTTATGAATCCAGCAACACCGGAATTGGTATCAACACCAAATGTAATGGCACGCATTCCATGCTTCAATCGTGCTTCGAAACCAATTGAGATTCCGATGGGAGCTAGGTCATGCTGAGACACAATCTGTCCCTGAGTGATACCGTATTTGGAGACGCGCCCAGTCGCCATCGCCGCAGTTGAGAGAGCATCCGTTGGAATTTTTCCTTCCGGAATTTTCTTTTCCTCCAGAAATTCGCTCGAAATAGTGACGCCTTCAGGCATATCCTTGAGTGCAACAACAACGGTGCCCATTGCTTTCGCTTTGGCGTCCATATCCAATTTCGTTTTTTCGTAACTGAGTCTGTTTCTTTCGAGCTCGCCGGTGACGAGCATAGTTGTAACACCGGCGATGCCAACGATGATAGCAAGCAGCATGGCTGGCGGTATGCGAGAGATCATAATCATGAGTGACCTGACTGAGTTCATTAAAGAACCTCCCCGAGATTGATCGGAGAAAGACTAACCACTCCCATCATTGAGTTTAAAAGTCAGAATCGTAAGAGGAAAAACCCTGAGGTCGTTTCAGAAAAAAAATGCCTTATCTAATGAAATCGACTTACTGAAAAAACTCCAAATACGAATAGAACCCGGCTGAGAGCCGAATTCCATTCGTGAGTATGGCAGAATCGCTGTAAGAAAACTTTGTAAGAAGGTTGGGCACGGAACGTGGTAGCAGTCACACTTTCATTTAAATGTAAATGTGAATCAGTTTGCCGAATTCCGCAATGTGACTAATCAATACCTCGTAGGCGTACCCAACCCTTGGACCTTCACTGTGCGGCGGATGCCGTTTGTGTCTTACTCTTTCATAGTACGAAACTGCGGACCGAGTGGAGTAAAGCATTTCCTATATTGTTATGGGGGATATCGTATAAGAATTTGAATTCATGCCCGGAAAACGCGATAAAACGCCCATCTTGCGACAACCTTGCTAAGAGCGTCACCTTTGTCGATCTTTCATGCTATTTGTACTCCGTGGACGATTCAGGTCCCATAATCTAATAACTGATACAACACCAGGAAACCCCAAGAACGGCATCCGTTCCAATTGAGGAGAGTTTTACGTGCGTATAACTACACACGATTCCGATCAATCAAACGATAAAAGTGACGCTAGTAAAGTCACGATAAACAACTGCGATCGCGAACAAATACATATTCCCGGCTCTGTGCAATCGTTTGGCGCATTGATTGCGTGCGACAGCAACCGAGTAATTACTCGTGTGAGCGAGAATATAAAAAGTTGGTTGCAGCTCAGCCCCGAAGAATTGATCGGCAAGCCAATCACAGAGTATTTCGATGCAGCCGAGATTCATACTGTGATCAAAGCTCAAGACTCCTCATGGCGCTCGAAACCGCTAATGGTTAAGGGTGCGGAGAACAAACTGCATGCAATCTGTCATATAAGTAGTACTGAAATATATTTCGATCTTTTGCAGCAGGCGGATCCTGACTGTCAGGCACGATATGCATCCTCGGTTGCTGAACTTTCGAAATCCTTATCCGGGGCAAACAGCGAAAAAGCCGCCGCGCAATTGTTGGCAGAAACCGTTCGCAATCTATCCGGATTCGATCGAGTCAAAGTTTACAAATTCGACGAAGACTGGCACGGTGAGGTCATTGCCGAGTCGAGGACAGAAGAAGTTCCATCATATTTAGGATTGCATTTCCCTCAATCTGATATACCAAAACAAGCACGCGAATTATACAAGCGCAATAAGGTGCGCGTAATAGGTGACGTGAATGATCCTCAAGTTCCGCTTGTGGAGCTGCCCGATTTAAAACCCTTAGATATGAGTTTTTCATTCGTTCGCAGTGTCTCCCCGATCCACTTGCAGTACTTGCGAAACATGATGGTGTCATCCTCGATGTCACTGTCACTTTTCCAAAACAAAAAATTCTGGGGGCTGATCGCCTGCCATCACCGCACGCCACGGACCTTCACGTTTGAAGAGGCAAACTTCTACGACTCTATTTCCGTACTCGGATCGAATCGACTCACTGATTTGCATCGCATACAGCAGGCTGTGCAAAAAGCTGAGTATCACGAACTTATACAACAAATAGTCGCCAACGTCAGGCGTTCGAAGGATATCTCAGCTTTGATAAATGGTAGTCCCTGCCTGACCGACATGATTTACAGTACCGGAAATGTGGTCGTGATCAATGGCAAACGGGTAGCCTCTCATAATGCGGTTCCCGATGAAGAGTCAATACGCATGTTGGTTACCTGGTTAGAGCGCGACAACGAAGATGTCGTCTCCTACGACGATTTACCTCATCGCTACGGTCACGATATCGGTTCGTACGCCTGCGGAATGTTGGCTGCGCGCATACCGGATGTTCCTGGCTCCTGGCTGATCTGGTTTAGATTCGAGATTTCAAAAGAGGTCAGCTGGGCTGGAGACCCGTTTAAGCCGGTCGACGACACCACATACGGAGCCCGATTGTATCCTCGGACATCGTTTGAGCTCTGGAAAGAAATTAAAAAAGGTCATTCGCTTCCGTGGCAGCCGGGTGAGATTGATGCGGCAGGAGCCCTGGCAGTCAGTTTGGGCAACTCCATAGCGCTAGAGAACCTCTACAAACAAGAACCTTAGGACGTTTCCAGGTTTTTAAAATTAAGGTTTCCCATACCGTTAGAAAATTGAAACCGCTCAACGGAGCCATCTGGAAGACATTTAAATTTCAATTTTTGCGTGAAACTTGTATAGGTTCCCTATAACGATATATATAGAAACCCAAACTCAAGAGTCCCCCACGCCAGGCATAATCGATGTAAGGGCAAAAACTTTCAGACATTTGTCTGATGGTGGGGGCAATACAATCTATCCGTTTGACTCAACTACGAACATGGGCACGAAAAGGTTCGCAAACATTGCTTCGCTGAAAAGCGTGACAAAGCATATTAACGAACTTGAGCAGTACGATCTATCGTTTGCCTATGCGTTCAACTGGGAGAAGGAAGAACATATGAGGGAGGCCTTGAAGGTGTTGTTATGTAATAAGGATTCTGGTGAGCCTAACATTATGACCACCACTAAGCCAAAGAAGGACAGAACAGCCGAAAGGGAAAATGCGGCGCTTGAGGCAGCAAGAATTAGATGGCTACTGGCCATCAATCCAAATACGCCGCCTCCTGTTCTCGACCACCTTGCGCACAATGCGCCCACTCCACTTCTGGAGCGCATTGCTGAACATCCTAGAGCACACGCAGTCACGTTGACTCGTCTGGCTAACCACGACGACTCACAAGTTCGCGCTGCAGTTGCAGAGAATATAAACACTTCCATGAAAACCGTCTGGAAACTGGTTCGTGATCCAAGTCCAGATGTGAGGCTCAGGCTGGCTGAGAGCTATACGGTACCGATCGCCGTGCTCAAAACTTTGATTGAAGACGAAAATCCGTATGTGTCCGATCGGGCACAATCCACGCTTCTCCGGTTGATGAGGGAAGTCACCGATCTGAGAACAGCATAGAAAGCACCTTTACCCGAAAAATTCGGGTGGTATCACAGGCTCTCGCGTTACGGCGCGGGAGCCTGCAACTCTTTAAGCGCACGTAGTGCTAATTCCCGTGCGCGGGCGCCTGCAAGGCGCCCCTACGATTAAGCGTCGATTCGCGAGGGCTGCTCGTTTCAGTGCGTGGGGCGCGGGCGCCTACGATTAAGCGTCGATTCGCGAGGGCTGCTCGTTTCCGTGCGTGGGGCGCGGCGCCTGCAAGGCGCCCCTACAATTAAGCGTCGATTCGCGGGGGTGCTAATTATTGCGAGGGTGCTTGCAGATCTTTGAACATGACGATTGGGAAATCGCTTTGTTGAGCCACGTTCTTCGCGACTTTGGCAGCGGAGAGAAGCAAGCCGACTTCGCGACAGTCTTCGGGTATACCCGCGATACCGAAGGCCAGTGCCAATCTTCGCGTGGCCAACTCTGAAGTCAAACTGGTTGCGGTTAGCACTTCAATAATGCGATGTCCGAGAATCGCTGCTGATGCGGTTTCTGTGCTTGGCAGAATCATGGCGTAATGCAATGTTTCAAAATGCGCAAGAATATCGATGTTGCGTTTTACGCTTCCGATTCGTCTAGCTACTTCCGAAACTGCTGTAATCGGCAGAGGATCAAGCTTCTCTGGTCCCCAGACCCAAACTTCAAAAACGATTACGGAAAAAGGATTGTTGTTGAATTGAAAACGGAAATATTCCTGTTCCAGAAAATACTGAAAGGCCGGATAGGACATAATCCCTGTATCAGGGCGTTTCACAGAACGCGCGATTGAATCAATCGCGTTGCGATCGAGTGCAGTGGATTGCAACAAACTGGCCTTGTCTCGAACTTTCGGCTTATCAGAAAGCACAACCAGACCACAGCGCAACATGTTAAACAGCACTGGAACCCAGTCTTTCTTAGCCATTGGTCGATCGCGCAGGATGTCGAACAGCGTGCTGTTACCATCAAGCAAAAGATAGAATTGTTTTTGAAAATTGACGTCGCAGGGAGCGCCCTTCGCAACAGCCTCTTCGAATGCAGCTTCCGTTAGTGTCGCATCTTTTTTGTCGAGGTAACTGTCCATCTTCAAACCGGAGTCAAGCAAATATTTGCTCTGATCCAATAGAGTGATGCTCTCCATCAGGATTGCGTCAACTCTGCGCACTACAGTTCGTTGTTCTGTTCGCTCGTCACGATAGAAGAAGAATCGGCCTTCCGCCCAGGTGACCAACTCCATGATCGCCAGATCGCCCTTAAGATTAAGAACCTGAGCGTGTGTCAATTCGCCGTCGACGAAGTAGAGCTCTGCTCCTGTGTCTTCGTTGGTGACGGTGAGTTTGCCGCTATTTTTACCCATTGCGATTGACTGCAATAAGTTGGGAATCGGCATGTCTTCCAGCGTTCCTTCCATGCTCGCTGGTTTGAGTGCGCGCGAAGCTTGAAAGACCGGCAGTTTGGAAGATGTTGAAGACAGGCTCTGCAAGCCCATTAGCGATGTGCTGTAACTACCGGAGAGACCGGTGTTTCGCTCCATGTTGTCGCCGAGCAAGACCGATTGGTCCATGCCCTCGGTCATATTGTCCGTCGATTCGGATAAGACGAGATTGAGCACCAATGCCACATCGCCAGTCGTATATGTCCAGGCTTGCACTTCACTTCGCCCTTCACCGACCAACAAATCCCAGGTAGGGTCGCCGGTATCTCGAGAGCAAGTGACGTTAAGGCGATAAACCGTGACAGTGTCAGGCATAACCCACGAAAGTTCGACAGTCGTTCCCAACCGTGCGCGCGCATTTTCCATTGCGTTCATGACGTCGTCTATCCCGGGAAGGGATTCCAACCTGGGCAGACGAAGCGGTAATTGCTTGGGACGGTACATGACAATCGGGTTCTAAACGAACGGGGGGCAAGGAAGGCAATTGGGGGTGGTCGGGCTACACAGTTTTACGCCGGGAAGACCGAGCAATTGGACCGACTAAATAAGACTACCAGAAACTTCGCGACATCTAAACCTTGAAGTCTCTTAAACGCAGATCTAGTTTGCAAATACCCCACCTTGACAGCACCGCATTTAGTGACGACGGGTTAGGATTTAGTCCGATGCCGCAAGCTTCGATTCAACTCAGCCTGAATTTCGCCTTCCAGGCGTCTCGACATCGCCTTAGTCGTATTTTCCAGCTCGTCGCGGTCGTTTGACTTCTCGTACTTCATTTCCTTCATAAGTTGCATCTTCCACGCAATTGGGCGGAAGGCCAGGTTGAAAGGAAACGGAAGAAGCGGGAAGAAGGGCGAGATCGGGAAGTAAGGCATCTTTAAAAACTTCGCCAATCGTTCGAAATTAGCTAACATCGGCACTGCTTCATCGCAGCCGAGCACGGACAGCGGAAAAATTTTCACACCCTGCTCGATTGCCGGAAGCAGACGAGTCCAATCGAATTCCTGCAATCGGTAGCGTTGGCTGTAGGGCTTGGAAAGCCCTGCAATGCCTTCCGGAAAAATGGCTACGATTTCGCCGCGATCCAGCAAACGTTTCATGCTTGCTGAAGACCACGGCACAAAGCCGATTTCCAGGAGAAAAGCATTGAGTCGTTCGTCATCAATCCAGTCGAGATCGCACATGATGTGCACTCTGCGCGGATTGTCTGCGTTGGACATCAAACCATAGATCAGCATCAAAGCCTGCCATGGCAAAACACTGCCCTGATTGCCGACGATTACAGCCGGTCCGTCTTTTGGCAAACGCTCCAGACCATCGAATTTTACCTTCCACCAATCGAAATAGAGAAAGGACAGAAACGGCTCTGCCGCGCCAATACTCTGACATCAAAGCCCCAGTACCGATCCGATTTAACGGTCTGGCGAACAAAATCGCGATAAGTTGATACAAAGTGGCTCATTTTCCTGCCTCACCTTTACCGGGAGTAACGTCATCATCATCGTCCCATCCAGTGAACACCGACTTTCTGCGTCGCAGCATATCATTCAAATCATCTTGAATGGAGTGCTGAATATCGCGAGCAATTCCGAGGACGAATTTTTCGGTCTTTAGCTTTGATTTTGGATAGTTTAATTCGATTGGCTTATGAATGTTGATCATCCATCTTACCGGCAGCGGAATAAATCCCAGCGGGAAAGGTAGCCAGGGGAAGCTCAGTGTAATCGGGAAAAACGGCATGCCTACGGCTCTTGCGACATCACGCAGGTTGACGAAATTAGGGAAGATCTCATCGCCGCCAACGGTGGATATAGGAATGATGGGCGTTTGCGTTTCAAGGGCAAGCTGCACGAAGCCTGGATGGAAATCTAAAACGCGATAGCGGTCTCGGAATGGCTTGCCGACACCGCGGATGCCCTCAGGATATATACCGACCAATTCGTCGTTGCGCAGCAATTGCTGAGCGTTAGCCAGAGTTGCACGAACCTGCCCGGTTTCTCTAATCCAGGTACTGAGACCAGGAACTGTGAAAAACCAATCAGTGACTAGATAACGAACTCTGCGTGGTGAGTCGTGATAGTTGCACATTGCGATACTGAGCATCGCTCCGTCCAGTGGAAGCAACCCGGAGTGGTTGCCGACGAGAATGCCTCGTCCTTCTGACGGAATGTTCTCAATGCCGCGAATATCGACTTTGAAGTAATCTTCGAAAAGGAAACGGAAAAGCGGTTCCCATCTGGCATACGTCTGATACTGTAGCCGAACTCGTCCCCGTCTGCGGCATATCGCTCGCAGTACTTGGGGTTGCGCTTCTCCAAATAACCAAGAGGGTCGGTGAGCGCTAGCGTCTTAAGATACGTCCAATTAGCCACAGAAATCCTAGAACTCCGGGTCCAAAAGAGATAAACAAAACGGTGCGTTTTACAGCCGTGTTCCACCAGCTACCATGGCGTGAAGAGTGGTTCTCACGCTCGTCGTCGCTGGATACGTCGGTTCCCTCAGCAGTCGAGTCAAACTCAGTCATTTACCTCACCCCATCAAGAGTTGAGCGGAATATGGTTTCTTGCAAACAAGTATAGTTATTTGTGTAGTGCGCACTAATATGCTCTGCACATCACCATTAATAAAGATTTACGGCGTGGCATCGAAGAAGGCATTCTTGCCGCAATTGGCGAGTTTGCCCACGTGAGATAATTTGAGACGAAGAACGACGCACTCCGTCAGCCGCTTGGAGACACAATGCAATCACCCGACATCAACAAACTGTATGCACAATTGCAGCACATGCAGAAAGAAGTCATGAGACTTCAGGACGAATTGAAAAAGATTACAGTTGAAGGAACGGAGCCGGAGGCGGCGCGGTCACTGTCAAATGCAACGGAGCGATGGAATTTCAGTCGGTGAAGCTCAGCCCTGAGGCGATTGATCCAAGCGATCCGGGCATGCTGCAAGATCTAATCGTGATTGCGATCAATGATGCAATCGTTCAATGCCAGGATCTTGCTCAAAACAATCTCAAGTTACCGCCGGGCATGGGTGGTGGGTTCTAAACAAATAAGAAATGCAATTTACTCCGCCACTAGCACGACTAATCGAACACTTCCAAAGATTTCCGGGCGTCGGTCCGAAGTCCGCTCAGCGCATGGCTTTCTTTGTGTTAGGAATGAACAAGGAAGACGTCGGCAAATTTGCTGACGCGCTTGTAGACGCCAAAGAAAGAGTAAAGCACTGCAGCCGGTGCTACCATTTGTCCGCGCAGGATCCCTGTGAAATTTGTATGAGTGAGCGTCGAGAGCTGCTAGTAATCTGTGTCGTCGCAGACTCAAAGGATGTAATCGCGCTAGAAAGAACTCGCGAGTTTAAGGGACGATATCACGTGCTGACCGGTTTGATTTCGCCGCTCGAGGGCAAAGGTCCGGATCAACTACGTATCCGAGAGCTGCTTAATCGCGTACATGCAGACGGAATAAAAGAAGTTATCCTGGCGATCAATCCTACGATTGAAGGCGACGCGACAGTTTTATACCTGAATAATTTGTTGAAACCGTTGGGTCCAAAGATCACGCGAATTGCATTCGGATTACCTATGGGTGCGGATCTCGAATACGCCGACGACGTCACACTGTCACGAGCGATGGAAGGACGCCGCGAGGTCTAGCACCGGATCTGGTGCTGCGTCGCAATCTTTGATTGAAGAAATGCAATCAGGTAATTGTTGGGAAAGGACCTAAAATTCTCGCATAGTTGATCTTGATTCAATCCATCAATAACGTTGTTGGACCGCCCATACTTTGCGATTTTGTAAAACCCATTAAAGCGAGCATTTCCGCGAACTTTGCCCGCATCTTTCGCACGCCAACCGGGCAGTAATTGAACACATATCTTCTGGTGAAAACAGATAGAAAAGTCATCTCTTTGATGTTAAAGACCGTCAGGCATTGCTGACAAAATCTAGAACGCTCATCACCACTCATTTTCTGCCAATCAGCAGAACAAGGCGTCTCTTTATTGAATCAACTGAGGACCTAACTCGCATCTTGATTAATCCATCAATAACGGGGATTTACGAATGAACAAAAACAAAATAGAGATCGCTGTCGAGTGGATGTTAATATTTCGCGACGCATTCAAGTAACGCTCACGGTATGAGCGTTTCAGCGATCGCAAAACTTGCGCCATGCCCGATCGAAAAGCCAAAAATTCTTGCTGCGATCTTGCTCGAATAGTTTGCGAACCTTTCGAAAGGCGCGTTGTTACTGAACGTAAACGGAATGTTTTTCGAATTTTTTGTGTCAACTAGGCATCGAGGTTGCATTTCGGATCTAGACCCAACCCCAGATTCCCAGATCAGCAAGTTTGCAGAACCCTCAGGGCGGCGTTGTTCTCGGTGATCCGACGTGATATGTTGGCGGTCGAATTCCGCTGTGGAGCCCGAAAAGCTGCAGCAAGAAATTTCGTGCCCAGAGCTCCCATCGATTGGGGGCCGTATTTCGCGCGTCCTGAAAACGGCGTGCAATCTTGTGAACCAAGAAGAGGACTGTTATCAAATGAGTAAAAAAGTCGTACGAAGCCGCGAATCCTATATTAAGAATTGGACTGCCGCAATTACCGGATCGTTTGTATTAGTTTCAGCGCAAGCCGCTCAAGCTGAGCATCAACGAGGCGCGTTTAGAGAGTTTAAGGCTAACAACCCTGGACTGGAGAAACGCGATATCCGCCAAGCCTTCCGCGAACAATTCGGAGCTGGTGCGGTGAACACAAATCCTGTCTCTAACAACGGCGGCATCAATTCGAATGCTCCTGCGATCAACAATCGCGCAGACCGTCACCAGGCGAGAATCGAAGCCAAGCTTCTTCGTCACAATGGTGCAATTAATCAATCCTTCCAGTCAAATGTGTCTGGTCAGCTCAACAACATTCAACGCGGCGTTGATCTCGATTTGACCTCACAAGCGGCAAACATCACTCTTGGTCAAAAACTTTTCGGCAACACATCCTCTATAGAAATCCAAGTCGGCGGCGAGACCAAAACGCTTAGCGCCGGCAGCAAGGTTACAGCAGCGGAATACGTAGCAGCGAAACAAGTACTCGCAGGTGTCGGACAAAAAGTCACTATCAGCAGTGGCGGAGCAGCGACCGGCGGCGACGTCGATCTTTCTGCCATCACCGGCAAAGGCGATGTACTCAGAGCTTCCGACCTCACGGTTCCAGTCAATGTCACTACATCCGGTGACTTCTCCAAAGGATCGGAATTCAGACTGCTCGGCGACCTCACTAACAGCGGCACGGTACACGCCCTCGACAGCAGCGGTAACGGCAGAGGCGGCACGCTCCGCGCTGATTCCATCCTCAACAACTCGGGCGCATTGATCTCATCAGATGTCGACCTCAACCTTCAAGGCGATAAGTCAATCACCAACTACGGTACCATCACTCTGCTGATAACTTAACTCTAACCTCTGCAAGCGTGACCAACAGAGGCAGCATCAGTTCTGCTAAGGATGTAAACCTCAATGCAGCTCCCGGAGCTTCGTTTGAGCGTAGACAACAGTGGTTCGACAATCACCGCAGCTAACAATATCAACGTCAATGCCGGTGATCTGAATGCCAACTTGTCCGGCGGCAACTACTTGAGCCAAAATCTCAACCTCAACGCAGGCGCAGGAACAATCACAGCCAACCTGGATGACGTGACAGGCAACGTCAACAGCACCGGCAACGCAGTCCACTTCAACTCGGCAACAGAAAATCTGAACCTTGGCACCATTAATCTGATCGATCCAACGTTCTACAACATCGGCAACGTAACCTTTACAGGCAACGTGGATGTAGCTGCCGACCTCACTGTTATCGCAACCGGCGATATCACTGACAACGTCGCTGGTTCCATTCGAATCACGACCAACAACAATGGAGCATCGACGACTGGCGGCAAACTCAACTTGATTGCCGGAGCCAACATCACCTCCACCACTCCTGCGACTCCTTCACCATCACTGCCTGGCGGTACTCCGAGTACAGTGACGTTCAATCAGGGCTCTATCACGGGAGGAAGCATCAACCTCTCTAGAGTTCAGATTAATACCAGCGGCTCAGCGGGAGATGGCGGCGACGTATTGCTCGCGGCGTTCGGCGGCACGGGCGCTAATTCTGGTCAAATCAACTACTCATCTACGGCTTTCACAACGTCATCAATTACGACTGGCGGCAACGGAGCCGGAAACAAAAACGGTAATCTGACTGTTATTGCACCAAACGGCATCAACTTTTCACCGTTCCTGGCAGCGGTCAATATATCGACAGTGGGCACTGCCACTACAGGCGGTGACGTACGAATCACGTCGGCACAACCGACCTCGACCGGACCTGTCACTTATGATTCAACCGGAGCACTTGTGTCCGGGCAGCTAGTGGCGAGTACGACGCTCACCAATAACACCATCGATGTACAAAACATCAACGCCAACGGGCTAATCAGCCTGCAAGCCGGTGGCAATATCACCGCTGGAGACCTGACGTCCGCAACCGGCAATATTTCAGCGTTCGCCGGAGTCAATCCAGCCAACACCGTAATCAATCCGGCTGCAACTTTGACACTTAACGGCGATATAACTGCCAGCAACGGATCAGTGCTCTTAGAAGTCGCGATAACCTGAACCAGGGCAACGGCACCGACATCAGCGCTAAAGGCGCTGTTGTAATTGACGTCGGTCGCACAAATGCGTCGGCTCCTGGTGGCGCCGACTACAACCAACAAGGCTCGATCACATCGCTGACGGATTCGATCTTCGTCACCGTTGGCGATGCCTACACCCTAGGCAATGGAGCCGGCGACAACGTCAACGCTGCTAAAAACGTCAACATCCAGGTCGGCTCGATTTCGACGACAGGCGATATGACGCAGAACGCCGCCATAATCGCAGGCTCGGGAGCCGGCGTAGACGGCAGCGTGAACATCCTGGTGGCAGGCGATTACACCGCCAACTCCACTAACGCGGATACGACCGCGGGACAAGGAGCAGGCAACCTCGGTAGCGTGACGCTCTCAGCCGCAAATGTTCAAACCGTGGCCGGCGCTAACATCACCGGTAATGATGTATTCCTCAAATCCAACAGCAACGGCGGCGGCGATTTCGATCTCGCCGGAGCAGTTACCGCCACCAAAAGCGGTGGCACAACCGGCATCATCTCATTGACTCAGAATGGTTCTACGACTGTCGATATCTCGGATAACGACGTCACAGGCGGACTGTCCGCGCAGCAAATCAATCTGACCAACAATGCAACCGGTGGCACAATCTCTATACTGAACAACGGCACCGCGATCAACTTCAAAGACGTGACAGCCAACGCTGTTGCCGACATCACGCTTGTGGAACAAGTGGGCGGCGGACGCGACGGCAGCATCAACTTCACCGGTAATAGTGTTTCCGGCGCTGGAACTTTCACAGTTTTAGCCGACCAAAACATCTACTCTTCCAGCTCAGCGCTGATCAGCGGCGTCAACGGCGACTTCCGCAGCAACGGCGCCGGGGGAGTCGGCAACATCGGTCAAGATCAAAGCAATTCGTTGAACATCAACTTCACGGGTGATGTCAGAATTCAAGCACTAGGCGGACCTACCACAGCCGCAGGTAACGCATTCCTCGCCTCCAATGGCGACTTGAACTTTGGCGGTGCCAATTCACAAGTCACGGGTCTGTTGTATGTGACTACAGACGGAAACATCACGACCAGCCCAACCACTACGGTGCTGGCTAACACAGCCGACCTTTTCTCCGTCAATGGCAGCATTGGAAACACATTCCTTTCACCATTCAACCTCGACGCAGGTACTGGAGCCGGACAAGGCGTGACAGCCGTCGCGTTGAACGGCGACGTTGCGATCTTCGATGCCAATGATTCGAAGATCGGATATGGCAGTCCGATTCCGAATTCAATTCGGCAAAGGGCAATTTCTCGTTTGTGTCAGGTGGGAAATCTGTTCGTCACTGAAAACGTCGACGGCTCTGATGTAATTCTTGCCGCAAACAACAATATCAATCTCGGCGCAGGTAACAGTCACAGCGAATCCTGGTAGCGTCGCGCTGGAAGCAATCAATGTCACTTCAAACGCCACTTCGAAAGTTGTAGGCGACGAGCTGATAGTGACCACCAGTGGTACAGCCACGGTCAACACCGACGTCAACGGTCTTGTTTCGACAGGTTCCACCGGAACGCTCACGGTAAACGAAGACAATGGTCTCGCCATTCAAGCGCAAGGAGCGCTCACGAACCTGACGGTTAACGGCAGCAAGTCTGCCACTGCCGGTGATATCTTCGTGTTTGGATCCACGGCTAGCGTAGCGAATATCGCAATCAACAACGAGAAAACTGGCAACATCGTCGTTTCAAACGATCTGGAAGCCACAACTACCGTAGCCCTGAATACAACCGCCGGTAGCGGCAGCATCAACGGTGTTGGAACGGTGATCGCTCCAACCATCAGCTTGCTCGCCGGTACAGGTTCCGTTGATTCAGTGGTGAACGGCACCGCTGGAGCTGACACCGCAGTCACGGCGAATTCCAACGGCGGAGATGTGAAACTAAGCTACATCGGATCAAACTCGTTGATCCTCAATGCCAGCTCAGGCAACAACAACTTCACAGCCGGCACCACCAATAGTGCAGCCGACATCCAAATCAACGGCAACCTCGCCGGCGCAGGAACGCTTGATCTGACGACCAACGTTCTCAACTTCAACGGTGCTTTCACCCTGACATTCAATGATGCGAACGTTCAAAGCTTGGCTGGAAGCGGTCTCACGCTGAACGGCGCAGGTGGCACATTCATTACCTCAGCAGCCGGTCCTGGTGTGACTCTCACAGCCACTGACGGTAGCTTCGTTGCCAACGGTCTGACCAACTTCAATGGCGGCGACCTGACCGTGACCCTGGCGAACAACAACGGAATAAACTCATTCACTGTTAATCAGGTGGGTGGTTTGAACGGTGACAACACGAATGAGTTGACCATCAACGCTGCAGTTGTAACCGGCAATAGTTTGGCTAACTCGACCAACTTTGCAAACATAAACCTGTTAGGAAACACCATCTATAACAGCGTCGGCGACGTATTCCTGCCATCCAACTTGATCTTCACCGGTCAAGACCTGGCAGTCATCGCAGCCGGCAACGTTACTTCAACCGGAGCGACCATCATCAACTTGTCCTCGACGACTGGAGACGGTGGTTCACTCACAATCCTGGCAGGTTATGCAACGACACCGAACGTCGCTACAACGACCACCACTGGTGGACCAGTGACCGTGATCGGATTCAGCGGCATCGGCGGCAACGTCAACCTCGCTGGAGTTACGCTCAACACGAGCAGCTCCGCCGCAGGTGGTGGTGACGCAGGAACTGTGTTCATCAGCGCCAATGGCGTCAGCCCAACAACCGGCAACGTGACAGTAGGTCCAATCATCGCGACAGCGGTCAACGGCTCTGGTGGATTAGTCGCAGTCGGCGGATCTTCCGGAACAACCGTCGGTGATGTAACAACAACCGGTTCTGCCGGTGGCGGCGATGTTCTGCTCGGGGTAGGAACCGTCAACATCGTGGGTACACCAGTATTCACAAGCGGTTCGCTATCAGGCGGCTCCTTCGTTCCAGCCGGACTGAGCGCCGGCGACCTAGCATACGGAACCGTTAACGCCGGTACCGGCGACATTGCTCTAGCTGGGGCGTTAAACGCTGGTAACACCATCGGTGGTACCGCGATCATCGGCGATAACCTGGAAGTCTTCATGGGCGCAGGAAATGCAACCATCAATACACAGGTTAACGAAGTCCAAGCCGATGCAACGTTTGCAGCAACAAGCGGCAGCCTCACTGTTAATGAAACCGGCAGCATCAATGTCGATCACATCGATGGTAACGACCTCTCGTTACAGGTCAATGCATCCGGCGACGTTAACCTGATCGGTAATCTGAGTGTCGGCGCCAACGGCACCGTAGGTATTCAATCAACTAACTTGACGACTCTGGCAGCTGCCAAAATCGTTGCTGATAGCTTGAATTTGAATGTCACCGGAGTCGGCACCGTCAACACCAATGTTGACACCCTAACCACCACTACCGGCACCGGTTCACTGACCGTCAACGAAGATGATGGCATCGACCTGGGTTCGCAAGCGGCATTGGCTGATCTGACAGTAGTCGCAGGCAAGAGTGCTGCCGGCGACATAACAAACAGCAGCGCCTTCACAGTAGGCAACCTCGATCTCTCCAACACTAACGGCAACATAACGCTCAACAACAATGTCACCGGAACAAATTCGATCACATTGAACACGACCGGCGGCACCGGCAATATTAGTGGTACAGGCACATTGATTTCGCCCAATACCACACTAATTGCAGACAGCGGCAACATCACTTCTATAGTGAATGGAGTAGGAGGAGCCAGCTCATTCGTCACGGCTCAAGCGGCACTAGGAGGCGACGTCAGTCTCACCTACCTGGGAACCGGCTCGATCCTACTGGGAGCAAGCAGCGGCAATGGCGACTATACGGTAGCCGGTTCTGCAGTTAACGGTGGAGATGTCGCGATCAACGGTGACATCGACGGAACTGGAAGTTTGAATGTTACGACCGATACTTTATCGTTCAACGGCAACTACACTCTGGACTTCGATGACATCGCAGTACAGAGCTTCGCGGGCGGGTCTGGACTGACCATCAACGGCGTAGCCGGGGCTGGAAACAAAGGCACCTTCACCACCACTGATGGTGGCGCAGGAACTACCTTTACTGCCACGGACGGAAATCTGACGTTCAACAACAACACCCAATACAACGGTGGTGATGTATTCGCTACGTTGGCTGTAAATAACGGAATCAACTCCTACACCAACAACGGCAACCTCAACGGAGACACGTTAAACAATCTGACAATCACTGCGGCAATCGTCGCTGGTGGCGGAACGACAACGAACTTCGCTAACGTGTTCATTCTTCAAGGCAATACGATCGTCAACAACGGTGGAGACGTGACTCTTCCTGCAAACTTGATCTTCCAGGGTCAAAGCCTTGCAATCATCGCCTCAGGCAACGTCACCACAACTGGTGCGACTCTAATCGATCTCTCGTCAACGACTGGTGACGGTGGAGACCTCACCGTTCTTGCCGGTTTCAATAGCACTGGCACTCCGGCCGGCAACATCATCACGCAGACCGCTAATCCTGTTACCGTAACAGGAATCTCGTCGACCGGAGGTAATATCAACCTCAGCGGCGTGACAATCAACACCAGCAGCACTGTTGGTAGCGCAGGTGACGTACTGCTTCTGGCACAGTCACCTGGCAACGTAGCCGTTAATGCTGGAACCGTGGTTGTCGGTAACATCAATGCAACTGGAGCGGTTAACGGAGGTCTCGTCGTAGTTGGTGGATATCGCGGTGTCACTACCGGTAATATCAACACGGTCGGTACAACCGGCACTGATGGTAGCGTGATTCTCGGAGCCGGTGACGTCGCAATCACCGGAACACCGGTCTACACCAACGGTGCATTGTCCGGTGGTTCGTTCGTTCCTGGAGAACTGGAAACTGGAAATGTCACGTACGGCACCATCAATGCCGGAACAGGTGACGTCACGCTCGCCGGTGCACTCACTGCCGGCGACTCAATCGTAGGCGGCACAATAACCGCTGATCATCTGACCTACGTAATCGGCGCTGGAACCGCTGTCTCAGCAGTCGGCTCCAACTCCAATCGTCTCAGTGTAGATGCGACAACAGCTGGTGGCGGTTCCGTAACCGTCAACGAAGCTGACAACGTGATCATTGATGATGTGACCGGCTCCAACGTCAACCTCACGGTTAACGCCAACACTGTCAGTGGAGACATCGACATTGCCGGAGACATCGCTGTCGGAACAGGAACCGTTATCTTCAACGGCAACGACGTCACTCAATCGACTGGAACTCTCGCGGCTAACAGCCTCGGTCTTCAGTTGACCGGCAACGCCGCATTGACTACGTCAATCACCAACTTGCTCGATAGTTCAGTAGCCAACCTGACATTGAACAACACTGGAGCGCTGACGGTTAATGATCTGGCCGCCACTGGTTTCGCCGACATCTTCAATACCGGCAATCTCACAGTAGCTGCTGGTTCTGTAATCACCGGGGTCGACAGACTAACGTTCCAAACCGTTGGATCGAATCCTGGCAACATCCTCATCGGAGAGAATGCCAACATTCAGACCGCGGGCGCACTTAAGTCAGGAAATGGCGAAGGTGATGTTCTAATTCTTCAAGGTGTCGCACCGACAAGAACTAGAAACCTCAGAGGTAAGAATCTGGTCGTAACTACAAACGGTACAGGAACCGTCCTCACGGGCAGAGGCAAAGGAACCAAGAAAGTTGTCGGGTTGAATCCAAACAACGCGAAGAACAACCTCACTGGAACCAATGCAATGTTGTTGGTTAAGGCTCAAACCAGAAACGGTGTCGTATTCGGTGGCGGTACAACCGTCGTAGCCGATCCGCCTCCAATGGCTGGAACACTAACCACCACTACTTTGGCCGCTCCAGTCAGCCATACCGACGGGTCTGCTCAAAGCAGCGGAATGACCGAAGCTCTACTGAATGCTCCTAGCGCTCTTTCTTCGATCAACACCGTTCCGACCTTGACGAGTTCTTCTTCGATCAATTTGAACGCGATCGATAACACAATCTCCAACCTCGCTACTGTTAATGCCAATCTCAGCGGACTCAACCAGATGGAAGATGATTCCTACATGGTGACCTACGCTCCGATGGGACAAATCGTTGACGGTAATGTTTGCAGCGACATGGACTTCGGTTTCGTCGCCGGTGCTAAAACCGTAGTGGAAACGCAGTAACCACCATGAAGCACAGCGATTGTGTCACTCTCAACAACGGCAGCGCTCTGTTCGTTCCGTCAAAAGACATGACAGTAGTCACGCCTAAAGGCTCGGTGAAATTGGCAGCTAATTCCGTTGCTTTCGTCAACGCAAACAGCAACCAACTCTCCGTATACGACATCAGCGACAGCCACAAAGCCAGCGTTGTAGTCTCCACCGGCGGACGTGAGCTGACACTCTCACCAGGACGTCACCTGGTTGTGACCCATGACAAAGCGAGCAACTTCGCTGACGTCAATCCAATCGAATCAATCATGCACCGCGCGGTCAAAGGCCACGAACTCGGCGCCGGCAAGAGAGCTTTCGTTTCCGAATTCTCGATTCCTTCAGCCGTCAACGTGGTCAGACCACTAAAAGCAATGTTGAACTCCAATGATGTCAACGCGAAGAAAGTCGCTGCCCGCATCTTGAAGACCTCAGCTGTTGTAATGATGGTTGGTGGTCAGGCGCCCTTTGACTTCCATGCTAAACCGCGCACAGTAGCGTTGAACTGGAAGTAAGCAGTAATCAAGGTGATCAAATAGTGCTGGAAGGGGTGTCCAAATGGGCACCCCTTCGCGCTACCATCTTGTTACCGAACGTAAAGTTATTTTTTTGAATCTTTCTAGTTGGTGGTTGTTGGACCTTCGGATCTGTCAAATCCGAAAAGTGTGATTCTGGCGCCTTCGCAAGATTATTGAAGCTTTCCAGTGGTGGTAGGCCAGGTGTAGCCCACGTGATATCGTTGCGGGCGAATTCAACTGCGGATGCTCGAGAAGCCGCAGCGAAAATTACATGCAAAGAGCTCCCGTCCACTGGGGGCTATATTTTGTGCGCCAAAAATTGGCGCCATCTTGTGAACCAAGAAGAGGATTGATATTAATGAGTAAGAAAGTTGTACGTAGCCGCGAATCCTATATTAAGAACTGGACTGCCGCGATTACCGGATCATTCGTTTTAGTCTCAGCGCAAGCCGCTCAAGCCGAGCACCAGCGCGGAGCATTCAGAGACTTTAAAGCGAACAACCCAGGTCTCGAGAAGCGTGATCTCCGCCAAGCCTTCCGCGAACAATTCGGAGCTGGTGGACTGAGCATCCAGCCAGTATCGAACAGCAGCGGCGCCGGCAACCAGAATGTCCCAGCAGTCAGCAGCGACAACGTCAGCCGTCACCAACAACGTATAGAAGCGAAGCTTCTCCGTCATAACGGCGCAATCAATCAATCCTTCCAAGCTACCACCAACGGGTTCAACAACATCCAACGCGGCGTCGACCTCGATTTGACCTCGCAAGCGGCAAACATCACTCTCGGTTCGAAACTCTTCGGTAATACATCATCTGTAGAAATCCAGGTCGGCGGCGTGACCAAGACGGTCAGCGCAGGCAGCCAGGTCACCGCAGCAGAGTACGTAGCAGCCAAACAAGTGCTCGCAGGTGGCGGACAAAAAGTCGTCATCAACAATGCCGGCGCAGCCACCGGCGGCGATGTGGACCTCTCAGCCATCACCGGTAAAGGCGATGTATTGAGAGCTTCAGATTTGACAGTTCCAGTGAATGTCACCACAACCGGTGACTTCTCTAAAGGATCGGAATTCAGACTTCTCGGTGACCTCACCAACAGCGGTACCGTCCATGCACTCGATGGCAGCGGCAACGGAAGAGGCGGCACACTCCGAGCAGATTCAATCCTCAACAATTCGGGCGCTTTGATTTCATCAGATGTTGACTTGAACCTTCAAGGCGATAAGTCAATCACCAACTACGGCACCATCACTTCCGCTGGTAACTTGACACTCACGTCGGCAAGTATCACCAATAGAGGAAGCGTCAGCTCAGCTAAAGATGTAAGCCTCAACGCAGCACCTGATGCGGCTTCTCTGAGCGTCGACAACGCAGGCGGAACAATCTCCGCTGCTAACAACATCAACGTCAACACCAACGACCTCAACGCCAATTTGAGCGGCGGCGACTACCTCAGCCAAAACCTCAACCTAAATGCCGGAGCAGGCACAATCGATGCCAACGTCGGTAATGTCACAGGCAACGTCGTGAGTTCGGGTAACGCAGTGCACTTTGCTGCTGCTTCTGAAACCTTGAATATCGGCGAAACGAATCTGATTGACCCTACCTTCTATAACTTGGGCAACATCAACTTCACCGGCAACATCAACGTCGCAGGCGCTGACCTCACGGTCATCGCGACTGGCAACATCACGGAATCAGCGATTGGCGACTTCACAATCTCTACGACTGGTGCAGGATCTGGCGGTAACCTGACGATGGTCGCCGGTGCCAACATCACTGCATTTTCCGCAGCCGCTTCTCCAAACGTGAATGGTGGCACGCCGAGTGACGTCACCTTCAACCAGGGCTCCATCGCAGGTGGCAGCATCCAGCTAGGTAACGTCACGATGAACACCACTGGCGCGGCCGGTGGTAACGGCGGCAACGTCCTGCTAGCAGCCTTCGGAGGCACTGGAGCAAACTCAGGAGTAATCGATCTCAACGTCGGCACTCTGACCGCGACAGGCTCCTCGATCTTGACTGGCGGCAACGGCGCCGGCTCGAACGGCAGCGTTCAAATCTACGCTCCGAACGGTATCGACATCGACAGAGACAATGGCAACGGCTCAATCAATACGACGGGCGGCACTGGCGGTGGTGGCAACGTCAGCATAGCGACAACGCAACCCACTTCAACTGGACCTGTGACTTATCTGAGCACCGGTCAACTACAATCCGGGCAACTGACGATCGGAACATCGATCACCAATGCGGATGTCGACATCAATGACATCATCGCCAGCGGACAAGTGGGTGTCGCCGCAGGCGGCAACCTCAATATAAGGAATGTCACTTCAAATAACAGCAATGTGATACTGCGCGCCGGTCTTGACCCCCTCAATGGTAATGCGGTCGTCAATTCAGCAGCAGTCCTCACGCTCAACGGTGACATCAATGCAAATGGCACCGCCAGCACAATACTGATTGAGACAGCTGATAACCTGCAGCAAGGCAACAACAACGACCTCTCCGCCGTCGATAACATCGTGATCAACGTTGGTATCACCAATGGTGCGGCTCCTGGTGGCGCAGACTATAACGGTCTGGGCTCTGTTACCTCGAGCAACGGACAAATTTTCATCAACGTCGGTGATACCTACACACACGGCAACGGCGCAGGCGATACCGTCAGCGGCGCTAAGGGAGTGAACATTCAGGTCGGTACGGTTTCTGGAACAGGAGACATGACTTCCGTTGCACTGATTCAAGCCGGTCAAAACGCTGGCGTCGACGGTAGTGTCAATATCCTCGTAGCTGGCGACTACACCGCGAACAGCACAAGCGCTGATGTCACGGCAGGACAAGGAGCAGGAAACCTCGGTACCATCACTATCTCTGCAAGCAACGTCCAAACAGTTGCCGGCGCAAACATACTCGGCAACGATGTCTTCCTGACAGCGAACACCACCAATGGTGGCGACTTCGATCTGGCTGGATCGGTCACCGCCAATAAGGCTGGAGACACCACGGGCATTCTCTCCCTGACTCAAAACGGAACTCAGACATTGGACATCTCAGATAACGATGTCACAGGCGGTCTCTTCGCACAGCAGATCAACCTGACCAACAACGCAGTCGGTGGAACCATCTCGATACTCAACACCAACGCGACAGGGATCAACTTTAGAGATGTGACTGCCAACGCAGTCAGTGACATCACGCTGGTAGAGCCAGTGGGTGGCGGACGTGATGGTAGCATCAACTTCACCGGCCTCAGCAAATCCGGTGGTAACTTCTCCGTTCTGGCCGATCAAAACATCTACTCAGCTGGTTCGGTCAGCGGTGTTAACGGCGATTTCCGAAGCAATGGAGTCGGCGGAGTCGGCAACATTGGTCAAGGCAAAAACAACAATTTCAACATCGACTTCTCTGGTGACGTAAGAATCCAGGCGTTGGGCGGACCTTCGGCCGCTGCAGGCAACGCGTTCATCTTATCGCCAAACGGCAGCTTGAATTTCGGCGGAGCAAATTCGCAAGTCACAGGCTTGCTGTATGTGACCGTCTTGAGCGGTGGTAATCTGACATCCAGCGCCGGAACGACAGTGTTCGCAAACGCTGCGGATCTGTTCGCTGCAGGCAACATCGGTGGAGGCGTGCTCTCGCCATTCGTAGTCGACGCCGGCACGGGCATCAACCAGGGTGTGACCGCAGTCTCAATGACCGGCGACGTTGCAATCTTCGATCCAACCGACGGCAAGATTGGCTACGGCGGCGCTGTTCCACCAGGTTCGAACGCAGTAGGCACCTTCTCGTTCGTCACCGGCGGCGACCTCTTCGTTACGGAAAACGTAACGGCGACCAATGTTATTCTCGCCTCCAAGAAGGTCGGCGGTAACATCGATCTTGGAACTGGCGTGACTGTAGACTCAGCTACAGCCGGTGGCAACACCGATCTCTCAGCGGACAACATCTCAGCGGATCCGACGTCGCTGGTCAAGGCTGTAGACCTGAACGTCTTCCTCAACGGCGGTACCGGGACTGTATACACAGATATCGATGGGCTGATTTCCACCGGTAGCACCGGTTCATTGACCATCAATGAAGCAAACGGATTGGCTGTTCAAGCTCAGGGAGCTCTCACAAACCTGAACATTAATGCAAGCCAAACCACCGCAGGCGATGTCTTCGTTTACGGACCAACAACTGGCGTCGTGAATGTCGCGATCACCAACACCTCGACTGGCAACATCAATATCGTCAACGACCTGGAAGCGACCACCAGTGCAACTCTCGACACGACACTGGGCTCTGGCAACATTCAGGGAACCGGCACAGTGATCGCGCCGACAATCAGCCTCCTGGCTGGCACCGGATTCGTCGACTCGATTGTGAACGGCACTGCTGATGCCAGCACCACAGTCACCGCGCAATCGAATGGCAATGATGTAACTCTGAGCTACATTGGTAAGAACGCTCTGGTTCTCAACGGCAGCAGCGGCAACGACAACTTCACCGCTGGCACCACTGACAGTGGCGCACTAATCCAGATCAATGGCAACATCGGTGGAACTGGATCGCTTGATCTGACGACCAATATACTGACGTTTAACGGAGCATTCAACCTGGCGTTCAATGACGCCAGTGTTCAGAGTCTCGCAGCAAGCGGTCTGACCATCAACGGCGCGGCCGGATTTTTCACCACAAGTTCCATCGGACCTGGTGTAACCTTCACTGCGACAGATGGCAACTTCCTGGCTAACGGAACCACAAACTTCGTTGGCGGCGACTTGTTCGTCACTCTGGCAAACAACAACGGAATTAACTCATTCAGCGTTCCAACGTTCGGTGGATTGAACGGAGACACCTTCAACGATGTCACCATTCAAGCCGCAGTTGTTGTCGGCAGCAGCTTGGCGAATCTAACCAATTGGAACTCCATCAACTTGCTGGGTAACACGATCTATAACAGCGCTGGTGATGTAGCACTCCCAACCAACTTGATCTTCACGGGTCAAGACCTGGCGATCATTGCATCCGGCAATGTCACTGCCGGTGCGGGTACAGTAATCAACCTGTCCTCCACCACCAACAATGGCGGCGACCTCACCATCCTGGCCGGCTTCGACACCTCGCCAACGACAGGTGGCTCACAGGTCACTACCGCTGGACCTGTAGTGGTCACAGGACTGAACTCGGTTGGTGGCAACATCAACCTTGGCGGCGCCACCATCAACACCAGCTCTACTGCTGCAGTAGGAGATGCTGGAGACGTATTCATCTATGCTAACGGTGGAACAGGACCGGCTACTGGAAATGTCACCGGCATCGGCGCTATCACCGCTACTTCCACTAACGGATTCGGTGGAGCCGTAGCAGTCGGCGCCTCCGGCGGAGTTACCGTCACCGACATAACAACCACCGGTGGAGCCGGCGGCGGCGATGTCATCCTCGGAGTTGGCAGTGTAGCTATCGTCGGCACCCCGACCTTCACCAACGGAGGTCTCAGCGGTGGTTCATTCGTTCCTACCGCTCCGGCTCCGGGCAACCTATCGTTCGGAACAGTTAACGCTGGAACCGGCGACATCGCTCTGGCTGGTGCCGTTGCCCTCGGCAACACAATCAGCGGCACTGCAATCATCGGTGACAACCTGGAAGTCTTCATGGGTGCCGGCTCGGCGGTCATCAATACTCAAGTCAATGAAGTGCAAGCAGATGCTACATTTGCAGCCCTCAGCGGCGACCTGACTATCAATGAAACCGGCAGCTTGAATGTCGACCACATCGATGGCAACGACCTCTTCTTACAGGTTAATGCAACCGGCGACATCAACTTGATCGGTAATGTGAATGTCGGCGCGGCTGGCACCGTTGGTCTGAAAGCAGCCAACATCACCACTCTCGTTGCAGCCAAAGTCAACGCAGACAGCCTTGATGTGTTTGTGACAGGAACTGGTACCGTCAACACAAATGTCAATTCATTGACGACAACCAGCGGTACAGGTTCGCTCTTCGTAAATGAAGATGATGGAATCGATCTTGGCACACAAGCGACTCTGGCAGACCTCACCATCACCGCCGGACTGGTATCAACCGGTGATATCACCACCAGTTCAGCATTCAGTGTCGGCAATCTCAGCTTGACCAACTCCGACGGCAACATCGTATTCAACAACGCCGTCACTGGTACATCATCCATCTCGGCTGACACCTCCGGCGGTACCGGTAGCATCAGCGGAGCTGGAACTTTGAGTTCGCCATCGACCACATTGTTGGCAGATACCGGCAACATCACCGCCAACGTTAATGGTCTCTCGAACGGCAACACCGCCGTTGTTGCTGAAGCAGCTAACGGCGGCGATGTAAACCTGACCTACTCTGGAACCGGTGCTCTTGGTCTTGGTGCCAGCAGCGGCAACGGCGACTACACGGTAGCCACTACAAACGCCGGTGCTAGCGTAGACGTCCAAGGAAACATCGATGGAACCGGAGTGTTGAACGTAACAACCAACACACTCTCGTTCAACGGAGCGTTTACGCTAGACTTCGATAGCGCTACAGTTCAGAGCTTGGCTGGTAGCGGACTTACGCTCACAGGAGCGAATGGTACATTCGACACCACGGCTGGTGGCGCGGGTGTAACCTTGACCGCGACCAACGGTAACTTCGTTGAGACCGGAACAACCAACTTCAATGGTGGCGATCTTGCTGTCACGCTGGCCAACAATAACGGCACCAACAGCGTCACACTCACCGGCATCCTCAATGGTGATACCGCCAACGACGTCACCGTCACGGCTGCTGTCATCGTTGGAGATCCGAACACTCAATTGACCAACTGGGCGAACGTGTTCATCCTTCAAGGCAACACGATCGTCAACAATTCGGGTGATGTAACGCTCGGAAGCAACTTGACCTTCCAAGGTCAAAGCCTGGCTATCATCGCTTCCGGTAACGTGACGATGACTGGTTCGACGATCGACTTGTCCTCTAACATCGGTAACGGCGGAGACCTGACGGTCCTAGCAGGGTACACCAGTACCGGCACTGGACCTGGTCAGACTCAAACACCTAACCCAGTAACGATCACCGGAACCAGCGCTGGCGGCGGTAACATCGTAATGACCGGTGTTAATATCACGACGAGCAGCACCTTCGCTGGCGGCTCGGCTGGTGATGTCGCTATGATCGCTCACGGTGGTACCACCAACGCCGGGTACCGTCACCGTAGGCAACATCACAGCAACTGGTGATGCAAACGGCGGTCTCGTCGCAATCGGCGGTTCGTCAGATGTGACGGTGGGTAACATCAACACAGTCGGTACAACCGGTACTGACGGTCAAGTGCTCCTCGCAGTCGGAAATGCGACCATCTCTGGAACTCCGGTCTACACCAACGGCGCGCTGAGTGGTGGCACATTCGTTCCAAGCGCATTGAGCGCTGGCGACCTCGTCTACGGCACCATCAATGCTGGTTCGGGTGATGTGAGCCTCGGCGGCGCACTCACCGCCTCCGATTCGATCGTCGGCGGAGTAATCACCGCAGACACACTGTCCTACACAATCGGTGCTGGTACCGCTGTTTCGGCAGTCGGTTCTAACTCCAATCGTCTCAATGTAGATGCGACAGCAGCCGGTGGTGGTTCCGTCACAGTCAACGAAGGTGACAACGTCATCATCGATAACGTGACCGGCACCAACTTGAACCTCACGGTCAACGCCAACGCTGCAACCGGCGATATCGATATCGCTGGTGCCATCGCGGTCGGAACCGGAACGGTTAACTTCAGTGGTAACGATGTAACTCAATCGACAGGAACGCTCGCTGCAAACAACCTCGGACTCTCTCTGAGCGGTAATGCGGCGCTGACAACGACAATCTCGAACTTGCTCGACAGCACGTTTGCGAATTTGACGTTGACCAACACGGGCAACCTCACGGTTAACGACTTCACGGCTACTGGATTCGCCGATATCTTCAACACCGGCAACCTCACGGTAGCTACTGGCTCCGTCATCTTGGGTGTCGACAGATTGACCTTCCAGACACTCGGTTCGACACCTGGCACGATCACCATCGGTGAGAATGCCAACATCCAAACCGCTGGCGCGACGAAGTCCGGCAATGGTGAAGGTGACGTTCTCATCCTTCAAGGTGTTGCACCAACCAAGGTCAGAAACCTCAAGGGCAAGAATATGGTCGTGACCGTCAACGGTACCGGCTCAGTTCTCACCGGCAAGGGCAAAGGAACCAAGAAGATCACAGCGTTGAATCCAAACAACGCTCCGAACAATCTCACTGGCACCAACGCCATGCTCCTGATCAAAGCGCAAACCAAGAATGGTGTCGTCCTCGGTGGCGGTACAACCATCGTGGCGGACCCACCTCCTGCCGCTGGAACCCTGACTGCAACCACCCTGGCTACTCCTAGAAGCCACGATGTAACAGTACAAACCAGTGAAGTGACCGAACTTAACGCTCCTAGCGCTCTCTCTTCGATCACCACGGTTCCAACGCTGACCAGCGCTCCGTCGATCAACCTCAACGGTCTGGACAACACAATCTCCAACCTCGCTACCGCTAACACCACCCTCGGTGCCCTCGGTCAAATGGAAGATGACTCTTACATGGTGACCTACGCTCCAATGGGACAAATCGTTGACGGTAACGTTTGCAGCGACATGGACTTTGGTTTCGTATCCGGTGGCAACGCTGGAAGCGGCTCCGCAGTAGCAACCATGAAGCACAGCGATTGTGTCACTCTCGATAACGGCAGCGCGCTGTTCGTTCCATCGAGAGACATGACAGTCGTCACTCCTAAGGGCTCGGTAAAACTGGCTGCTAACTCCGTTGCTTATGTCAACGCTAACAGCAACCAACTCTCCGTATACGACATCAGCGACAGCCACAAAGCTAGCGTTGTAGTCTCCACTGGCGGACGCGACCTCACCCTCTCACCAGGACGTCACCTGGTGGTCACCCACGACAAAGCGAAGAACTTCGCCGAAGTCAACCCGATCGAATCAATCATGCACCGCTCAGTCAAAGGCCACGAGCTCGGCGCTGGTAAGAGAGCATTCGTTTCCGAATTCTCCATTCCATCCGCTGTCAACGTCGTCAAACCACTGAAGGCAATGTTGAACTCTAATGATGCCGATGCGAAGAAAGTCGCAGCACGCATCATCAAGACCTCAGCTGTCGTGATGATGGTCGGTGGACAAGCTCCGTTCGATTTCCACACCAAGCCACGCACCGTTGCGCTCAGCTGGAAGTAATCGAACCGCTCTAAAGTAGCTAGCTCGAAGGGGTGCCTTAACCGGCACCCCTTCTTGTTTATGAACCTGGTGTATAGCCGTCCTGCTCCGCCCTGGTTATGACTTCAGCGACCACCGGGTACGATTAGATAGTTCGGAGTCATAAATCGAACAGGAGCCCAATGATGCCTGATTACCTTATAGACGCCTCAAAAAATACCAGTGTGGATACAATCACCCAGCACGTCTTTAACAAGGTCTGTAGACGTGATTTCTCAGCTCCTGGTTTTGCTCTGATAAGACTTCCAACCGACTTCAACTCGTCAGCGCAACGACGACTGATGGTCGACCTGAAGGAACTGCGGTCTGCGTCGAAGAAAATGCACTAGTCGCATACTAGACACTAACGATACTGATTTAAATGTAGGGGCGCATTGCATGCGCCCTGACTTCTAAAAATTACGAATACTTCAAAACGAAGTCGGCTATTTTCGCTTTGCTCAAGCCAACTTCATCGAGCAGAATCGATCTGTTTCCGTGTTGAACGAAACTATCCGGAACTCCAAGTGGAGCAATTTCCGCGAGCTTGTTTTTCGGATTCTGGATGAAGAGTTGGGAACGGAACTCCATTACGGCGGCTCCGAAACCGCCGGACAGGCAGCCTTCTTCAAGAGTGATGATTTTGTTTTCGGAATTTCCGAGCAGTTCAGTCAGCATTTGAGTGTCGAGTGGTTTGACTGAACGAGCGTTGACGATCGTGATGTCGATGCCTTGAGGCTTGAGTAATTCGGCGGCTTCTATCGCGGTCTTCACCATCGCGCCGAACGCGAGCAATACGACACGCCCTTTAGAGTCAGGAAGCGGTGTTCCATTTTGAATTACTTCCCACTTCGAAAAATCGATGGATTCGAAAGAATCACTCTTCAACAGATCAGCATTCACGGCTTCATCGCGAGGAAAACGAATTGCCACTGGTCCACGAAGATCTTTGATAACGGTGTAGACCATGTTGCGAAGTTCAGAAGCATCTTTCGGTGCAAGCACCGTGAAGTTAGGGATGCTGCGCATGTAGGCGATGTCGAAGACACCCTGGTGAGTTTCACCATCTTCAACCAAGCCACCGCGGTCGATACCAAACACGACGGGCAAGTTCATAATCGCGACGTCATGTATGACTTGATCCATCGCTCGTTGTAAGAAAGTCGAGTAGATCGAAACAACCGGTTTCAATCCGGCTTTCGCCATACCTGCAGCCATAGTCACGGCATGTTGCTCGCAAATCGCGACATCGAAGAAGCGCTCCGGATAGACATTGCCGAATTTCACGAGACCACTGCCTTCAGCAGTAGCCGGAGTGATTGCCACCAGATTTGGTTCAACTTTGCTAAATCAATCAATGAATCGGTGAACACATCGGAATAAGTTTTCGCTGCCTTGGCTTTCTTTTCCGTAGCCGGTTCAACTCTTGGTTCCAGACTGAATGATTTTTTCACACCATGATATTTGATCGAGTCACGCTCGGCAGGATCGAATCCTTTTCCTTTCTGCGTGATCAAGTGTGTGATCAATGGAACGTGTTGTTCTTTGGCTTTGGTGAACACATCGATGATTGCGCCAACGTCGTGTCCGTCGATTGGACCGGAATAATTAACGCCCAGTTTTTCAAAAACGATTCCGGGAGTATCTCGTTCTGTCGCTTCGTGTTTCACCGACTCAATCAGTTTCCACACCGCAGGTGTCAAAGACATGCCATCAAGCTGGTCTTCGAGCAGGGTGATTTTCTGTTTGATGTCTTTGTAGAAAAACGTTTCCTTAATGCGTTTCATGTACTGCGACAATCCGCCCATGTTTTCGCTGATCGACATTTCATTGTCGTTCAAAACAATCAGCACGTCGCGTTGAATGTGACCGAGGTGATTCAGCGCTTCAAGCGCCATTCCACCAGTCAATCCACCATCGCCGATCAGGGCAATGACTTTATGATCTTGCTTTAAATGATCGCGGGCAATGGCCTTTGCAACGCCGAGAGAAACAGAAGTAGAACTATGTCCGGCGACGAATGCATCGTGTTCGCTTTCTGCAGGACTTATAAATCCGCTCAGACCTTTGAATTGACGCAAGGTATTAAACCGATCGCGTCTTCCGGTGAGCATTTTGTGAACGTACGCCTGGTGTCCGACATCCCAGAGAATTTGATCTTTGGGAGTTTCGAAAACATAGTGCATTGCCAGAGTAATCTCGACGATGCCCAGGTTGGAAGCAGGTGTCCCCCTGTGACGTTGAGATTGCGAACAATTTCAGGCGAATCTCTTGGGCAAGAGAGCAATTCGTTTATAGACAGCTTCTTCAGTTCGGCTGGAGCGACGATGGCATCGAGGAATGAACTCGGCGGATGCTGTGCTAACGTTTGCATGTTCCCGGAAGAGGCCCCAGTGGTCAGAACTTAACAAGAGACCATCATATCAACGACCGTCCCCGGAGATCTTAATAAATTCATGCAATGATCCAATTTATGGTCAATTTCTTACGCAAACAGCCATATTCTGAGCAACAATGACTACGCAAACTTATATAACGAATGAGTTGAAACCTTAATGCTGACAAATCTTCTAGCCATTTTTATAGTGATCTTGCTGTCATCTCCGAAAGTCGCTTACGCAAGAAGCGATACTCGCGAGGTCTCTAAGACCCCCGCACCTACCGGTGAGCAAGCCTCCAAAGAGCCAACCGATGGCAGATTCAGGGAATCCGACGAGAATAGGGAAAAAGTCAAAACCGGCGATGCAAATGAGTCATCGTCAGACGGGCGTGCCAGACGGGCGGCAGCTGGAGTTAGCGCCCCTTTCCCGTCAGAGTCAAGAGGACGGAACGCGTGTACTGACCGCCAGGCTTAAGGGCTCGCTTTGCGTTTCTGTATCAGCTCGAGAAGAAGATTCAGGAGCTTGGAGGCGTGAAGAGCGCGGGTCATCCGACCAGTTAAAAACGCCGCCACCGAAGACAACGACAGGGCTTATGCGCAGGTTCAAATCGTTTACCTGCCTTCCAAGCTCAACCCGAAAAAATTCGGCAGTTTGTTCAGCGAAACGACTTCGGTATCAGAGACGAGAACGACGTGGCGATGACCAAAGATTTTAAACCGCTTCCCTGATCCGTTTGAAAACGAACGCTCATCCGGCGTAGTCAACGCACAATTCAAATAGAGCTAAGCTCCGGTCTTCGTTCCTTCAGCAATTGCGTGGTCACGCCGTTCGAGGCTTTCGATTTTTAAGTCGACATCCTGTTCAACACTATGATCGGTGATCAAGCGCGCGCCGCGCTGAATGTAAATACGACCACATCCAATCAAACATAACGACGGCGCGGTTTCTGAATCCGATCAAGTTTGCGATGTGGATGAAAACCCACGCGAGCCAAGCGAACAATCCGTTAAAAACGAAGTCACCAAAACTGCCGCCAACAGCGGCGGCTCGACCGATGGTAGCCAGCATTCCGCGGTCGATGTGGCGAAATTGTTAGTCGGTTTTCCATGCAATAAATTGCGGATGGATTTTGAAACTGACTCGCCCATTTGTATCGCGACCGGTGCGACGCCGGGCACAGGCTTCTCATCCTGAATAAAACTGACAATATCACCAATCGCAAAGACGTTGGGATGGTTTTCTATGCTCAAATCAGCGCCGACTATTATTCTTCCCCCTTTATCAAGTTTGACGCCGGAAAGTGTCTTTGCAAGGGGGGCTTGGCGCGACTCCCGCGCACCACATTTTTTGTAACCGAAGGAATAAACTTATCACCAATTTGGACACCATCCGCGGTGATATCCGTCACCATGGTTTGCATTGAATTTCGACGCCCAGTTTTTTTAAATCGTTGGCGCGAGTTCCGATACGCGCTCCGACATCGTAGGCAAAATTCGTGGTGCACCTTCCAGCAAAATAATTCTTGCCGATGATGACTTGATGTTGCGAAAAATCTTTCGATAAAACTCGTCTCGACAACTCAGCAAGCGAGCCAGCAAGCTCCCACTCCAGTAGGACCTCCACCTATGATCACGAAGGTCAAAAACGATTCTACGTCTTTGGATGGAAAAACTTTTTCCGCTTCTTCAAACGACATAAGAATTGCACGTCTGATTCTGAATGCATCACGAAGGTTTTCAATCCAATGGCGTGCGGCTCCCACTCTTTGTGACCGAAGTAGCTGCTTTGCGAACCCGCAGCGATCACCAAGTCATAGTTAAGTTCCCGATCTTCGCCTAGCATCACAGCTTTGCGTTCAAGATCGATTGAGGTAACCTCAGCCATCAAAACCGTCACATTATCTTGTTCGCGAAGGATTGCGCGAATTGGATACGCGATTTCAACAGATGAAATCGCAGCCATCGCGACCTGATACAGCAGCGGCTGAAACAAATGATGATTGGTGCGATCGATCAGCGTTATTTTGACGCGCTGTCCCCGCAGTCCCTTAGCCACATTTAGCCCGCCAAAGCCGCCACCGATTATGACGACGTGGGGTACAGATTCGGTCAAATGCTCAACCTCCGCCGCACGAGATGTCTCACGGCCTAGTCTACCAACGACGAATTTGTACATTGAACCAACCAAAATCATCAAAGAACAAAAATGCAAGACAATTGCCGTACACATCCTGAGCACTTCATACGTCTGGACAGCAAACTGCGAGTCAGAATCCCACGCGAAGCCCAGTAGAGCGAAAGCAAGGGGAAACAAAATGCCAAGCGCAAGAAAATTACAAGGAACCTTTATAGTCCGTGCGAAACGTCTAGCAGCCAGCCTCTCATTCAACTTGGAGATACTAATATCGAAATTGCAAACCATCACGGAAGCCACAACCACTGTCACAATTCCAATGAAAACGGGCGGCGAGACCACCGATAACAGTCCAAGAAAAACTAGAATGAGTAACTTTAGAATCATTTGGTTCACCTTACTCGCTAAATAGCACGGTCTTTCACGTGTGTTGAATAAGGTTTGCTGCGCAAAGAGAAGAGCACCGAGCGCGGTGCGTTCGGTGCTCTTCACAGTGGCACGGAGGTTACAGGTTTGGTTAGAACATCCTTTGCTGTCTTCGGACTTGAGTTCCGCCTCCGGCCCATCCTAGCCCGAAGCAGTTCGGGACTGGATGATCCTGTAGACATTACCTTTGTAGCTCACGATGATCTGTTTGCCGACTGCCAAATATTTTGATAGTCCAGGCTCTGCTTTCAGCAAATCGAAGTAAGCTTGTGAACCAAATTCAATTGATTTTGGTTTCGGTGACGTGCGTTCGTTATAGCCGCTGTCAATCCAGGTCATGCCGTTTAACACAAAGGTTTTCTCTCCTACCATTTGAGTGATTCCAGAACGCAGTCCATCTTTGTCTGCAAGAAGTACGTTCGAACTCTTCAGCTTGCCAGCCGCTTTCGCAGATATGACCGCTTTCTGCCCGGTTTCACCTTCGGCCTTAATCTCCCTGGCAATGCTGCTTGCATCCAAGACTTGCAGTTGTCGTCTGGCTGCGTAGAAACCCTTCGCTGCATCAGGTTTTGCTCTTTTGCTGGCTGCCATTTCCTCGTCCCCGGAAGATGCGGCAAGCGAATCCAAGTACATTGCAGAACTACCAGCACCGCTGCGAGGCGCAGCGAAGGTATGAACACCACCTCGGACACTAGTGGAGCCACCGCCACCGAATCCAGCAGGAGGCGGCGCCATCATGGACACAACATCGCGTCTGTCCGCAACACGACGTCCCGGTCTGGCATTCATTACCATCGGTCTGTCAATCGGACCATTGTTGGCAAGGCGACCATTTTCACTCGGATCTGTGACCAAGTACGACGTGTACTGAGAGATGATTCCATGCTGTTTCGAGAGAGCAATGATCTCATCGATTACTTCTTTGTTCTCTCCGTTGCTATGCGCAACTTCGGTCAGGTAGCCGATTCTCCGCATCGCCCAGAGTTTAACTAAATGGGAATTACCTGCTTGCGAAGTTGCAAAATTGAGAGGAAACGAGAATGATTTTTCTGATCCGTTCACTTTGCCGGTCAGCGCGATCGTAGCGTTGCCGCCTTTCTTGTAACGTCCTAGAAGCAAAACCTGCGAGCCGGCAAAGATGTCTTTCACGTCTCGAGGATAAACATTTTTCACATCCATTCCCGTATATGCAAGTTTCACATCACTGAGCACAGGACTTTTGATTTTTTCGTAGAACGAAGCAAGCGCGGTTTCTACGTTCTCATCAGGTTCTACGAATTGTGCCGTGCCGTGATGCGCTTCTGCAAGTTTATTTAACAGCCTGGTGTTGATATCGTATCCGATACCAAAGTCAAATACCCTCACATCACGTTTGGAATTGGCCAGCGCGATCAGTTTATCCGTCTCGCGCTCTCCGACGGTGGGCTCTCCATCAGTCATGAAGATCATATACGCTGGTCGCGTAGCCTCACCTGCGAGCAAGGTTTTTCCAATCGAAATCGCGTCACCAATATTGGTGCCTCCACGCGCTGTCAATTCATCGATGAATTCACAAGCAGCCTTTTTGTTTTCCGGCGTGGCAGGAACCAGATTGTTCTTGAACGTCTCAGCATCGGTGTTGAATTCAACCAAGCCGAATCGATCGGACGGATGAAGCGCGTTGACCACGTATTTCAAAGCTCGCTTGTTTTCCGTCATTTTCTCACCTTGCATCGATCCCGATGTGTCAGCAACTAGCACAACATCTTTACCAATCACCGCTTTCGACTGAAACGGCGGCGACAAAGTCATCAAGAAATATCCATCGTCACCTTCGGTCTTGTGAGTGATTAAGTTGGCCGCCAGCTCACTATTGGACACGCTGTAATACAAAAGAAAGTCTTTATCAGGTAACGCATTCTTTTCTAACATTCCGACTTTGGCATTGTTGTTATCCGGACGATTAGAGGAGATGACATGAGTGGGTGACCAAATCGTTCGCAGACCTTGTGCACTTGCGATTTTCACGTCGACTTTGATTTCCTCTGCCGGCGTGTCATCGACTTTGGACTTGAGTGGAAAACGATATTTCATCAATCCGTTTTCAGCCTTCAATAACTGAGTGTATTCAAGCTCGACCTTTTTAGTTCCATGCGCGGGAATTGGAAAAATGCGAGCGCGTACAGTTTTATAATCCGCATACTCTAGCAACCCAGGATCGACCATCCGTCGCACAATCTGCTCATACTCTTGACGCGCGGCGTTGGCTTCTAGAATCTTTCCTTCTACTGGCTTACCGTCGATGTGCAAAGAAAAGGAACTGAATGTGGTGTCATCAGGAAGCGGAAATAAATATGTGCCTGCCAAGTTTCGATCACTATCATTCGAAAACGTTTGTGTAATGTAAGTCTTTGCGACTTGATCCTTAATCTCCACCTTCACGGCCTCGGACTGCAAGTGCAAACCAACACTGACATGCCCCGTCAAGGTCACCGTAGAAGGTCTAGGTCGATGATCCGGTCGACCTATCGGTGTAATTCCAGTCGTTGGAGGCGTCACTGTCGTTGGTGGCGCTATCGGAACGCCCCCGATTGGATCGACCATGATCCATCCCGAGGCTTGCGCCGCAGGAGCGAGAAAACAGGTTGCCGCGAGGGACATAACCGAGGCTCCCATAGAAAGCACTGTTTTAAAAGCCAAACGTTTCATCGTTAATTCCTCAAGGGCTGATTGAGCAGTTGCCCAGTTATTGCTTGTTGCCGTGACGCCGCAGAAATCGAGAAGTCCAATTTCCTGTCATTACTAAGCGTACGCAACCAGCTGAAGGAATTCGCCCGGAACATTCGCCAGCCGATCTCAGGGTTTTCCCCACCCCAAAGTGAGGACATTAATGCATATCTGTGTGATTGGTCTTACTAGGCAGTTAGATCCAGCGGAGATGCAGCTCGTGTGAAACGCAAGCGCCTAAGGTTCTTATGAGGCTGTTCGGGCGCCTGCAAGGCGCCCCTACAATTACAGAGTAAGTCGCTCCAATCAGTTTTAATGTGCGGGCGCCTGCAAGGCGCCCCACATGTTTTAGTTGGCATTTGTCAATACTGATTCGCGATCTGCATTTTACCGACAGGTGCCATGCGATTTAGTACATGGTTCTAAACGGCGCGGTGGTCGCAGCGAGCGCTTGTCTGTCTTTTTCACGACGCATTGCATAAGTCTGCTGGCTGCGGCGCTGTTTCCGTGCCTCGGCAGCCTTGTCAGCCAGCGCCCATTTCAGTGCATCATAAGGAATGTTCGGCTGACCGTAAAAACTTGGCGCGCCATTATGAGAGTAGTGATACTTTGGTGTCGTAGCCAAACCGTATTGTCCATGGAAAGCCACTCTTTGCGGAATAGTGGACGGCTGCGGTCGCTGCCAGACCGTATCGTGTGCCATCGCGGGCAGTACTGCGTTTAAAGCGAAGACTACAAGACAAGAAATTGTTGATAGATTCTTAGTACGGGGTCTCTGGGTATTCATGCGATTCTATAGTGCCATGGGAAAACCTTTCGCATTCGACCACTTACTCGCGGAGTGACTTACTCCAAACAATTGTTGGCAAATCGAAATGTTGGTACTCGTTAGTGATAGCACAAAGGTCCGCTAGCCATGGTCGTTTCCGACGAAAGCCGGACGAATAACTTGCTGTAGACTTCCGACTGACGCGTCATTTCATCGGTCCCGAAGAAAATAGGTTGCCACTTTTATCAGGCCAAAGTCTTCGCGAAAAGCAGATGATTAGACCGAGTTGACGGAATGCCAAATTTCGATTCAATATCAAAAACGAACTCGATTTTTTTGTGACATTCCAGCCACAAAAATGCGACGAACGAATCTTGGCGTAAATGTACTGGCAGAGCGCATTCGGAGCTTGGTTCGAGGAGCCGAATAGTTTTGAATTTCTATTTGGTTCCCGCTCTCGCCTTGGCCTCCAAAATAGTTTTTCTTTGTCCCTCTAGATTTTTGCCGATGATGTCTGCGCCTTGGAAGCTCCTGGACTGTTTGAAGGCCTCTGAATTTAGTTTGAGTGCCTGATTAAAATGACCTTGCGCACACTTCACGGAGGCCAGCACGGACTTAGCCCCCACGGTCATAGTCTCTTTAGACATGGAACTTGGCAAACTTCCTGCTGCTGTCAAAACTTCATTGCATTCGTTCTCAGCCAAGCTGACTTTAGCTTGCTCCATGTAGCACTGCGCAAGCGCAACGCGTTCCATTCCGGCTCTTTCAACAGCACCTAATTTGGTGAACATATCAATTCCTAACTGGAAATTTCGACTTGAAGCCGCTTTATCGCCCAGGGCATTCTCGCAATTGCCCAGGTCAACGAACCTGTTTGCGAGCAATAGAGATTTCTCACCGTATCTCTTCTTCAACAGTGGAATATCCTCTTTAATCGCTGACTCCCACAGCTTGAGTCGATTGGTCCCCCGATAGACGGCAATCAGGACCTCGCGGGCAGCCAACTCTACATCTGGATTTTTACTCACTTGATTCAATTGCAGAACCTTTTTAACGCTCTCTTCTGCGAGGACCCACTTATGGAGAGCGAGGGCAGCCTCAGACCTTGCAAAATAAAATCCACGCAGATCTTGATCGTTTTCACCGTACTTATCCTTCACTATTTTGATAGCTTCCGATGATTCCCTGAGCACGTCTGCATAATCCGGCGTCGCAGGCGGCTTCGGCTTCATTTTTTCTATCTTGATGTTTAGGTTTTGAATGTAACTTGGGCTCTCGTTAAAACTGATTCGAGGATATTCTTTGTACATCGATGCGAGCGTTTGGGTTACTCCAGGGGATTGCTCAAATTTCACACCGGTGATAGTTGGCATCTTGCAGATCTTAGTGAATTGTTTTTGTGTAATGGAGGAGTGCGCGACGTTGATGAATTCGAGGTTGGGCATTCTCGTAAGAATTTCGATAGATGGAAATCTCTCATACTTATGATCACTACCAGTAGTGTCAGTTGCAGACTCTGATTTCTGGCGTTCCGATTCACTCCCTTTGGCTTTTGTGTACGCGAGATTCAGCAGCTTAAGTGAGTTGAGCTTTGCAATGTCGCGTAGAACGCCATCACTAATGGTGCAATTTGAGACATCGAGTTTTGTCAAACCCTTCAGCTTACTCAAACCGGACAAGTTGTCGAGAGTGCTGTTAAAAATAAGCAGCGATCTCAATGATGGAAACGTGCTGAGAATTCTCCACTGATCCTCGGTAAAGCCTTTGCAGTCATGGACATAGACTTCCGCGATGGTCTTGTTTCCTTCAAATTTTGCTAGTTGTCGAAGTCCCTCACTTCGAAGTCTGAGATACGTACCATCCTTATCCAGGCGAACCTCGCCTTTGGAATGATCGAATTCGTCGGCGATAGCATCTCCGGCTTTTATTGTTGAATCATAAAAGGTTGCAGCCGACACAGGTTTGTTAATTGGTGCAGAGCGATCGTCGGTTCGAACTTTGAGAAATGTCATGGCGCCGACCGCAGTACCAACAATCGCGATAGCAATAAGCCCGATCAAAAACGCCGAGGGACGCTTGCGCTGTGTCACATCAGATACGATATTACTTGGAACCTCGTCAGAATTTTTGCTCTGATTGGAAGCCTCTACGCTGTCTAAGGCGAAGAGGAGTCGACTTAGTTCGGGTCTATCACCAGGCTCTTTAGACAACATACTCCGAATGAGCTTCTCCAGGCTTTCTGGAATTTCAACTGACAATTCCAACTCAGCCGGATTCGAATTTTGATGCATCACCAAAACTTCCATCGCTGAGTTAGCCTCGTACGGTGGAGATCCGTTCAGTGCATGCCACATAACGCAACCAAGCGCATATACATCAGAACTGAATGTCACCGGTTGGCTTCGTGACTGTTCCGGACTGAGATAAAGAGGACTTCCAACAATCGCATTGCTGCTCGTAAGACTTGACTTTGTTCTATCTTGAAAAACATCCTTGGCGATTCCGAAGTCTAGAATCTTTGCGATCAGCTGGTCATCGCTTTCTCTGATCATTATGTTGGATGGTTTTAAATCACGATGAACAATTCCACGATGATGCGCATAGATCAATGCTCGAATAATTTGTTGAAAAATCTCTATAAAATCTTTGAGGTTCAGCGCTTTTTCTGCGTCCAATACTTCCTGAAGCGTTCGCCCATCAACATACTCCATGACGAGAAAAGGAGTGTTATTGTCGATTCGAAAATCGGTGATTGAAACTATGTTCGGATGCTCAAGTTTGCTCGCCAGGCGAGCCTCTTTTTGAAAACGCACTATATCCGTGTTGCTGACGTTGCGGAGCATCACTTTTAACGCTACGTTGACGTCACGCATGGTGTCACGAGCTTTATACACTCGTCCCATCCCACCCGAGGCTAAGAAACTTATGATCTCAAAATGTCCGAAGACAATTTCGCCTTTTTGATAGATATCATTGCCACCACTTGGAGAAGTTTGCTCTTCGAGATGCATGAAAGCTTCCTGTTCACAACGGTCGAGATGGTCACCTGAATTCTAACAATTAAAAACTTCCCCTGTGTAAAACGAACGGAGTTCAAACCGACGTTTTATTGGGAATGCGAAACCAAAAGCTGCTTCCCACACCGACGGTGCTCTCCACACCAATCGTTCCGCCGTGAGCCTCCACTATTGCTTTGGAAATCGCAAGCCCGAGACCACTTCCTTTCTTCACCTTATGATCGTCGGCGCTAACTTGTTTAAACCGCTCGAAAACGAGACCTAACATTTCAGGAGGAATGCCCCGCCCATTGTCGTTTACGCGAAATTCAGCCATACCATTTGTTTGCTCACACGACAGCGTGACGACTCCATTGGGAGGTGAAAATTTGATCGCATTGGATACAAAGTTTGTGAGAACCTGCATCAATCGGTCCTCATCAGCGACAACCAAAATATCCGCTTTTCTGGTTTCCAAATTGATGTCATTTTGCTCCGCCATACCGCGCAAACTTTCGGCTGCAAGTACGAGCAAAGAATCGGCTGAAACCGGCTTGAGATCGACCTCAATTGTTCCTGATTCGAGTTTGTCCAGATCCAAAAGGTCGTTGATCAAATTGATCAAGCGTTTCAAACTTAGCTTTGCCATTTCGATCCGATTGGAACCTTTATCCGTTAGGTTTCCGAGGACGCCTCCGGACAGCAGATCAAATGTGGCTAAGATAGCGGTTAACGGCGAACGGAGATCGTGGCTTACCATGGCAATGAATTCTTGTTTCATGCGCTCGAGTGCTTTTCGTTCGGTGATATCGCTGGCGATGCAGTAGTAAATTTTATCCTGCTCGTTGTATTTCACATGCCATAGAAAGTCGCGCTTCGTGCCGTCTTTGGACGTAAGTGTCAATTCGATTCTGTGGCTTTCGTCACGCTGCTCGCTTGCCAGTTGTAAAAACTCGCTCGCTTTCGATCGATCATCCGGTGTTACACAATCCAGCAAGTGGCGACTGAGAATGTCGTCCTCCTCCAGACTGAGCGCGTTAAGAAGCGCTGGGTTAGCCTGAGTAATCCGACCGGTATCGTTGATGGTGCACACGATATCGACAGCGTTGGACAAAATGGCCTGCTCTTTTTGTCGAGCTTCCTCAACAGTCCTGGCCATTCTTCGAAACGCCATATCGAGACCTGCGATCTCATCGTCGCCCGACAGTGGAGGCGTAAGTGGTTTGCCCGCAGCAAATCGCAGGCTGTTGTCGACCACAGAATCGACGCGTCGCCCGATACTTTTGCTGAAAAAGCGGACACAGAACACTGCAATCACGACGTTTATCAAGATACCGATTAAAACTGCAATCTGTGTGTCCTTCTTCTTTTCGATCAGTTCGTTCTTCGTCTGTTCGCCGATCGCTTTCTGCCTGCTGATAAAGCCTCTGGTCAATCGGCTGACTTCATTGAACTTCTCGTCGACGCTCAGAAAAACACTGATCTTGTCGTTCTCGTTGAGTGACTGTCGTGCGTCGACTCCTGCCCTGCATTTGGCAATCATTTGTTCAAAGTCTTCATAGACATTTTCGAACTCGAGTAATGCCTTCACATCGGTGGCATCGTCCGCGAGCAATTTGCGAAGTTTGGCAAACTCCTTACCCACATCCACCGTATGCCGTTTTGCGCCGACCAGTTGTTGAAGATTCTCATGCGTGCTAGCTCTTACCGAGTACGCCGCTACTTCCAAGCTCTCCGCCTTAATCCCGTCTTCGATCTTGGCGATGCGCTCGATAACTTCGTTGTTCTTAAAATTTCGCTCGGTCAGATCAAATGCATCCACCATGCATTTCATGACATAAGAAACGAATGCAACCTCAAAAATGAGCGGTACGAAGACAACGATCAGACCTTTGTGAATTGTTCGCATAGTGCTCGAGACAGTGGTAGGCAACGTTGCCGGTTCATAGTTTATACCGCGGCCGAGGCCAATTCGCTCGGTCGCATCTGAGTTTGAGGCGGAGAACCGTTCCACTAGGCAGGTATAAGAAGAAACGGCTTTCGCACCAAAGCTCACCGCTAGGGTTTTCACTGGGTTATCATCTATATAGACCGCTCTGGGGTTTACCCCAGACAATTGCACTTAGCCCTCGGCTAGACTAATCTTGGAGCATTAGTGAGGGAGCCGCAAAACGGATTCAAGGATGCTCCGATAAATGGCAAATATGAGTTCATTTCTGGCGCCGCTCACGCGCAGATTACCAGTAGCGATGGCAAAACAAGCCCGCGACGGACTTTTCTTCCAGCGGTTATTTTGGGGAACTCTTGCCGGATGTTTGGCAACTATTTTGCTGGCGGAGTCACCCGTGCTCGACACCATGGAATTGAACTTATTGGAATGGCGATTCAAAGTCGCTCATGAGATCAATTCGAAGATTTTAGGAACTGCGAAGTCGCCGGATATAGTGATTGTCACCTACGACGACGACGATCAATTCGACCTGGAGGCAGAACCTGTAGATGGTGGTCCGAACCCAATACAGGGAGTGCTAGCCAACCTTATCGGCACGATTGAGAAAGGCAATCCACTTCTTGTGGTCGTTGACATCGACCTCTCAGGAAAGTCCGATCCGGAGCTCGTGAAAGCATTCCAAAAATATCGATCGAATATAGTTTTGGCACTTCTCGGAAATCTCGAAAACGCATCCGACTTTCCGTCCTCCGATTTGCGCAAGGCATGTGCCGCTTGCGCGTATGACCATCTGCAGTTAGAAGCAAACGGTTTGGTCTGTCAGATGCCTATGGTGGCAGTCACTCCTGAGGGTACTGTCAACAGCCCGATCTTCACTTACGGACACGAAGTTTTCGATTCGCTGCCAAAAGCAGTCGCCGGATTGATGGCGAGCAAAAGCGGCATCGGCCCTACTGTCGGACAGATGCCGAAGTTTACGCCTGACGACATTCCTTTGTACATCAATTTTCGTGGTATCAAATACGATACCTTTCCTGCAGCCGAAGTCGTTAATGGCGAAGTAGCGTCATCTCATTTTGACGGCAAAGTCGTGATCATCGGAACCAAGTTTACGCAAAAACAAGACAACACTCCGACAGTTAGAACTCCGCTTGCTCAGAATGTCACACACGCGCAAATTCAAGCTGACGCAATCAACACCATTCACAAAAACCAGATCATCCATACCTTTCCACGAACCATTCTGCACCACCTTCTGCTTTTAGCAGGCGGCACTTTAGGCGCACTCGCGTCGGTTTTGCGGATGGGAACCCGCACTACGAGCTTTCTAACGACTTCAATGATTATCGTGACGGCCACGGAAATCCTGTTTATGGTTTCTCACGTGTATGTTCCAATCGTGCCTCTGCTGGCTGTTCTTATGCTCGCCTTCATCTTCGGGACGTTGATATATCTCGACACGGATTTACGTCTGAGCAACAAAGAGCTTGCTGACGCACGAGAGGCCATGCAGGTTCGCGCGGAAGAAGAGCGGCAAAGAATTGCAGAGGACTTGCATGATGAAACATTGCCGGCGCTTTCATCTGTCGCGCGAATGGCTGACAAACTGTCGGAAGAGCTCACAGACAATCCCGTACCTCAAGAGATGCGATCGAAGCTCGATCAGGCAGTTGTTGAGATGCGACGCGTCATTAACGACCTGCACCCTTCAGTTTTGGAAACTATGGGTTTCAAACCCGCGCTTGAAAATCTGCTCGTGTCGCTGGAACGGGACATGAATATTGAGACCAGTTTTAACGACGGCGATAAGCACGACAACTATGGTCTCTCTCAGATGACCAGACTACAGCTCTATCGCATAGTTCAGGAAGGTTTAAACAATATACAAAAGCACTCACGTGCAAACAAAGTTGAATTATCTATAGGGTTGCAAGATACCCTATTACTTATTAAAGTCACGGATAATGGTAGAGGAATCGATCCCTCAAAAATCAGGGCGGATTCCCACGGACTCGTGAACATTCGGCAGAGAGCCCAATTGATTGGCGCCAATGTGGAATGGTCAAAACCGGAAACCTATGAATCAGGAACTGAGCTCCGGCTCAAGATAGCGGTTGGAACGTCGGAAGATAACTCTCGAGGTAATGTATGAGTATTCTGTTCGCTGATGATGAAGAGAGAGATCGAGGCTGGTTACGTAGTCTCCTGGAGACGAATGTGAAAGAGCACGGTCCATTTCATGAAGCGCATGACGGTCAAGAAGCCGTCGACATGGCGCTCAAGATTAAACCGGATCTGGTCTTTCTGGACATCAAAATGCCTCAGCTGTCCGGCATCAAAGCTGCCGAGATGATTCTCGAGAAGTTGCCGGCCACAGGCGTAATCATGCTTTCCAATTTTTCCGACGAAGTCTACGTCCGCCAGCTCTGGAAGATTGTTCCGCCGGACGGCGCGTTTGGCTATGTGTTGAAAAACGCATCAAACGAGCAGGTTGTGGAAGCGTGCAAAGCAGTGCTCTCCGGCGATTGCTGGATCCACCCCGGTATCGCTCGAGTGATTCAGCGCACGCAAAATCGCTCTACAAATTTGACCAGCGCAGAGTATGAAGCGCTCGTCTGCATATCCTTGGGAATGACCGACCACACTATTGCAAAACGACTGTTCTTGACGGAGAAAGCCGTGCAGTCGCGACTGAAGTCACTCTACGCCAAACTCGGAATTCCAGGACGAGGTGAAGGCGGAGACAACGAGTTCAATCAGAGATGCCGCGCATGTTATTTAGCCAATAAGCGCGGTTTGATCAACCAGCAAGAACTTGATGAATGGGAAACTAAACTGGGCGCAAAAACCGGAGCATAACCGGAGGATACGAAATGAAGAGCCGAACAATGACCAAATATCTATACCTGAGTAGCTTGCTGATTACAGCAACATCGCTCTTCATCGGCTCCAATCAGCCGGTCAACAGCGCTCCCATCGGGTCGGACAGCAAGCCGACAGTGGTGGCGAAATCGACCAGCAAACCAAAATACAAAGCGCCGGGCGCCGCACCCGAAGCTGGAGTTCAGCTGCTCATGGGCATTCTGCATAGAATCGGCAATGAGCCTCAGGTCGCTATGCAGAAAAACAATCAATCAAAATTGGAAGAAGCAGGCACCAAGACAGCGTTTCTCGCCAACGGTGTTGATCCTGCCTTTGTGATTCGACCGCAACAGCAACTCGTCCAGGCACGCAGAGAGCGTTCCTCTCTTGCAGGCAAATCAACACCACAAACACAATCAGAACAATTGCTGGCAATGCTCCCGAAAAAACAGGAGTTGCAGCGGGCAGCCGCTGACAAAGATACGGCCAGCTACAAAGGTTCTTACAACGCTGACGAAATTGGTCAATTGAGTGGTGCGCTGAACGCTCCAGTAAATGCCGGAATGACCACGCGGCAAAAGGATCGAGCTTCAGCACCGAATCTTGAAAAATCGATCAACAAGCTCTATTCAATTACGAAATTCGTCGAAGAGATAACCGCGAATAAAAACAGCGGCGCTCCGGTCGACGCCAGCGCGGCCAGCGAAGAGATGCAAGCGGCCATCGGAGATTCCGAATCTCGCGTGATTAGAACCGGATCCCGTTCTGTCGGCAATAGAATTTCGCAGGTTCCGCGAATCGACGAATTCAGCGGCGGAAGAGCTATGAGCAGTCAGGGTTATGCTCAACCAATGATCGCCGATGCAAGAAAACCGGGATTCTATTCAGCTGGTCATGCAAGCAACGTGGATCAGGACGATGCGAAATCGCTCGACGCGCAAAGTGGTGCCACCTACATGAAGCCAGACAATCCAACTGCCTTCCGAAGCATCAAAGAATACGGCATGCCGACAACACCAGAACCGCTTGCCGAGCTCAAGAAGGCAAAATCAGCCGCCGCATTCGGTGGAGGAGGCGGTGTCGCCGTAGCCTACTTACCACCACAGTTGGTGGCAGGCATTCCGGGTCTGCGATTGGGCGTTCCCGAATCATCAGTCGAATCCTATATCAAAGGAAAAGGCTCGGTGTACCGACAACAGGTCAACGGATGGAAAGTGATTTCAGTCAATTCATCTTCGACTGGAAAGACAACACTGCAAATTTACATGCGCAACGGCACCGTTCAGGCCTTCAGAATCTTCGATCCGGAATTCGTTCCGGATGGACTCGGAGTCAACCTCCACGGCAAGCTTTCTACAATGAAGAAGAAATTCGGACAACAGCAATTTATTCTTGATGAACCATCATCGAGCGAGTCCGATGGAAAAGGCGCAAGAAATTACGTCTATCCTGTGAATCAAATCAGCTTCCAACTAGCTCGCTCAACACCTAAAGATCAGCCCACAGTGCAAAGCTTGCTACTGTTTCAATTCCTCTAAGCCTAAGCTAAACTTCAGCCATCTCGCGTGCCAATTCGGAGACGAGACTCTTGGACTCGCTCGCCTCGAGTTTCACTCGCCCGCCGTGACCGGGAAGAATCCATTCAAAATCGTAGTTTGCTAGATTTTCCATCGACTCGGTTTGTACTTCCCACGAATACCAACAGTGCCGCCGAAACGCGATCAACCGCTTGCTATGCGCGTCATAAGCGAGATGGTCGCCAGTAAAAAGAAACTTGTTTTTGAAAAGTAAAACGATATGTCCGCGTGTGTGACCAGGCGTATTGATGATAACAAAATCCGCTGGTAGCGAAATCTTGCTGTCGTCGTCTAAAATAATTTCCGCATCGCGACAGGCTTTTGATGCGGCTCTATGAATGATTCGTTTCGCTCCAAAATGTTTGGCAAAACGATCGGATTCAGCAACATCATCTTCGTGCGTAAGAAAAATGTATTTCAATCCGCCGCGTTTCTCAAACTCGTTCACCAAATGACTGTTGAACTTCGGAGAATCTACCAACCAATTGCCTTCGGGATGCTCGATGAAATAAGCGTTTCCGCCGTAGCTTTTCGGTGAGTTGAAGCCGCAATAGAAAACATTTTCTTCAAGCTGGATCGGAAAATCAGCAATCACATCTCTGGCAATATTGTTTTCGTCGCATCCGATTGAACCAGTAGGGCAAGCAAGAAGCGCTCGCGTAGCCGCTCTTCGATCGTCATCACTTTTCGGCTGAGAATAAACGTAAGAGTATTCTCCTGCGTCTTTGAAAGAAGAGGGAGCGAGTTGGCGGCAAGTATCGCAATCAATACAAGTGGTATCAACAAAAAAATCGCCTGCGATGTTTTCTTTGACAATTTTCTTTCGATCAGCCATTTGCGCTCTCCGAATACAACTCGTCAACCTGTCTTTTCAGAGTGTAGATCGAATTTATCCATTTGCCATTGAAAACTCACTTGCCCGCGTCAAGAGTACACCTCTATGAATATCAAGAAACTTTTTAATCGACATAGATAAAGTTTTCCAAGAGATAAACGATGACAATCGGTTACGATTTGGTCTGTGGGATGAGCTATCAATTTTATTGGTAGGCGTCGCCAGGACCGCGCATAAAACGACTATATGCCATGCTTTCAGCGCCGACGGGGCGACAAGCGGGCGAATCTCAACAGGCTGCTTGAAGATGGAACAATCCAAATATCTACCGCTCTACCTCAAGCATCGCCCACAGGCTCTAGGAGAATTGGTCGGACAAAGTTCTGTTGTAAAAACGCTGACGAATGCTATCGAGAACAAACGTATAGCTCATGCATATCTTTTCACCGGACCACGGGGAACAGGTAAAACTTCCTCAGCTAGAATCCTTGCAAAATCGCTAAATTGCGAACATGGTCCAACCCCCACGCCGTGCCTGACTTGCGTGTCGTGCGTTGAGGTCAAGGAAAGCAGCTCGCCGTCAGTATTCGAAATCGACGCTGCCTCCAATAACAGCGTCGACGATGCCCGGATGATTATCGAGCGCGCACCACTGGTGGCACAAGGCGGAAAGTTCAAACTCTACATTGTCGACGAATGCCATATGCTGACAAAAGAAGCGTTCAATGCGCTTCTGAAGACCATTGAGGAGCCGCCGCCCGGCGTCATCTTCATCCTCGCGACTACTGAAGAACACAAGGTGCCGCCGACCATCCTGAGCCGCTGCCAGAGACTGATGTTCCGCCTGGTCAATTTAGAAGAACTCTCCGCGCATTTGAAAGAAGTCGCGAAGAAAGAGAATATAGAGATCGAACAAGATGCGCTAGATTTGATCACTCGCCGTTCCGGCGGAGGATTGCGAGATGCGCTCGGGCTGCTGGATCAAGCCAGCTTGTTGGCTCGTCCGGGTGAACCTGTTTCTCAAAAGGATTTGCTCGTTCTTCTCGGAGCCCTTGATGAAGACGTTCTTTTGACAATCAGTAAGGGGATTTTGGAGCGCAGTGGACAAGCCGTTCTGGATGCCATCACCGGACTGGTCATGCAAGGTCGAGAGCCTGCGCTGATTGCACAAGAATTAGCCAAACACTTTTTGAACTTAACGAAAGCATCGTACGTAAACCAAGGTGGCGGTGGCGAGACCGGTCGCTTTGTCTTAGGTTCCACTCAATATTTAGAAGGATTGATCGAACAGGCGAAATTATTCGAACGGGTTGAGCTCACGCAGATGGTCGAAACTCTCGACGCGTTGGAGCAGTCATTGAAGCGATCGACACAACCGTCGATGTCGCTGGAAATTGCGCTTCTGTCTATTTGTCATAGACACGAGATCGCCAGTGTCCGACAGCTCGAAAGCAGAATCGTTCAACTCGAAGAAATGATCGCAGAAGGTGGCGCCTCGCTTGGAACACGCCAACAAGCGCCTCAAGCAAGACCGGCAGCTGGAGGCTATCCACAAGGAGGCGACGCACTGCCGCATCACAGACCGGCAGGCGGCGGCGAAGTTCTTCCACATCACAAACAAGCATCATCTGCGCCGAGCAGCGAAGTGCTACCGCACAGGCAAGCACAATCCAGCGAAGTCTTGCCGCACCATAAACCGGCGACGGCTCAGCCTTCAGCACCTCAAGCCAGTGCGCAGCCACAGCCGACAGCGCCTCCGGTTGTGCCTTTAGCATTACCGGTTCAGCCTTCGCCTCAAGTTCAAAGTGAACCAGTTCAAAGCAATCCTTCCGGTGCGGAAGTTCAGTCCGCGCCGGTTCAAAACACTGGGAATGTTCAAACAAACAACGTCGTGGAACCTGCGCCACAAACAGTCAGCGAAAATTCTGAATCCTTTGAAAACAGCGACTCGGAAGAGGATGACGATGCACCGGATGTAGTGGTCTCATCGGTCCAGACGCTGCCCGCCCTTCCTCCGGCACCGGCGCTCATTCGCGGTGACGATTCAGACGAAGAGGAGGAGGAATACGTCCATTCTGATTCGAGCGGCGCTGACGATGCCGAAATCTCCGATATACCGTATTCTCAAAATCCGCCTACTGCATTGCAGTCCGCACCGGAACCCGCAGTCCAACCGCCTCCGCAAGCGGCGCCTGCGCCTGCAGCGCCGCCACCAGCCGCGCCATCGCACGAGCCTGTTGGCGACGGCGAACTATCTCCTGCGCAACTGGAAAGACTGTGGTCAGATTTGCTGGATGCCCTGCACAAGCGCAGTATCCCGGCATATAGTCTAGTTTCAATGCATGCGTTTCCTCTGCGCTTCGAGGCGAAGACGCTTACGCTCGGCGTCAATCGCGAGTTTTTCCAAAAGTCGATTGAGAACAAAACCAACAACATCGTCGTTGCATATAAGGATTTGTGCAACGAGGAAATACGAGTAATAGTGAAGGTTGTAGCTGACGCGCCTTCTCCACAAGGAGATGCCTCCGCAAAAAAGTCTAGTAGCTCTGGCGACTCGGGGATGGCAACATCCCCGGCGGTGCCGCAGCCTCGCGCAGAGCATCGACCAGAACCAGCGGTCAATCACGCAAGCACTGGTGAAACCGAAGCTAGCCGCGTTCCGCCGGCAACGGCAACCATGGCCAGACCAGAGCCTAGACCGGCTCCAGCGCGAGAACAAGAAACGCAGAGAGCCAATCGCCCCTTGCCACACACACCACCGTCAGAAACGCATGGCGAGGTCACCACATCGATTTTGGGTGATTCGATCGATGCAGGGAAATTGAAAGAGGCGTACAAGATTTTCGAAGGGCCGGGATCTCGTTTGATCATGCCGTAGGCGGAGAATAGCAGCCCGGGCGCCTGCAAGGCGCCCCTACTTCACGGACCTAATTGTAGGGGCGCCTTGCAGGCTTCTCCAGGCTGCGCGTCTGGTCAAGGGCGCCTGCAAGGCGCTCCACGATTAAGCGTCGATTCGGCTCGGCCTGCAGTTCTCGAACGAAGTCTCTACTTCACGGACCTAGTTGTACTCACGACCCATTAGGCGCCTTGCAGGCGCCTGGCCGCGCGTTTCGTCGAGGGCGCCTGCAAGGCGCCCTCCTTACGATTGCTGTCGATTCGGCCTGCCTGCAGCTCGAACGAAGCTCCTACTTCACGGACCTAATTGTAGGGGCGCCTTGCAGGCGCCCGGGCTGCGCGTTTCGTCGAGGGCGCCTGCAAGGCGGCCGTGCGATTAGAGATGCATTTGAAGTTCACCACATGCAGTGGCAGGTTCGTTTCCTCGGGGACTTACCAGGAACCGGTTACGCGGAAGCGGCTGCCGGATTCAATGGATTCGTCGTGCGCGGATTTTTCTCTCGCCAGGTGAGTTCGACGCTGTCCACACGCGCGCCGGATGGACCCGTTTTACACCAGAGTGCAAAGGCTTCGATCACATCTTCCGGTCCAAGGGCGAATGCTTCGACGCTGCCGTCGTCCATGTTTCTCACCCAGCCTGAAAGGCCCAGACTATTAGCCTTCTCCTCAGCGCTTTTCCGGTAGAAAACGCCCTGAACTCGCCCCCGAATTCTCAGTCTTGCTCGCTTGAACATCTGATAACCAATCTAGCCAATTCGTCGGCAGTTTTCCGTCGACTTGCTTTACTTACAACTTCAGAATAAGTTACCAGGAAAATATGGCAGGTTTTTGATTTAAAGAGGGAAGAAATAAAATATAGGAGTGGCTATACTGACTGTTCAGCTCGGCTCACCACCTTCGAGCGTACTCTCGTGTTGTAAAGCACGACAAAATAAATCATCAAATGTCCGAGAACGTAACCCAAAAAGAGAACCTAACCACCGCGCAAGTTGAAAGCGCCATCCAGGCTGTCCGAAGCAAGGGCTGGGATATCAACCCGTATACCGTCGCCGATGAGGTGAAGGTCTCGCCCGCTGACATCGCCAAGAACGCTGAATTCATGCAGCTCATCGTCCACGCCCGGGGCGGAGATCTGAGCTTTCAGATTGCTCCGGACCAGCGCGTAAGCGAGCTGGAAGCCGAAGTTCGAAATCTTCAAGACAAGCTAAGCAGTTCACAAGAACTCGCTGCAATGCCGAGCAACGACGATGTTCTTAACGAACAAGTCAAGGCTCTGCTGAGTTCTGAATCCGACGAGCAGGTCAAGCACCTGGAGAGGGAACTGGAGACGGCTTACGCCCAGGTTGTTGCGCTCGAGGAAGAAAAAGTCGATTTGACCCGCAGCGTCACAGGTCTGGAGAAAATCAACGAAGCTCTTAATTTCCGCATGCGCGAACTCGAGGCTGAAACAGCTGAGCTCAAGAAAGTAGCAGCATCACAGCCGGTTCAAGCAAAATCGAATGAAGAGATGGAGACGATCAACCGCGAAATGGCGCTCCGGCTCGAAGAGCTCATCAGCAACAACCGCGCCAATAACGAGCATATCGCCCTACTTGAAGCCACGAATATCCAGCATGAATCATTGATTCTGGAACTGGAAGCCAAACTGGCTGAGCTGCAACAGGAAGCTGACATGCTTGCTTTGCAACTGCAAAACGCGTTTCATGTTGGATATCAGAAAGGCGCGGCTGACAACACGCCGGCCGGAACGGCTCCAGCGCAGACGCCGGAAGCAATGGCGGCACGGGAAGCTCAAGCCCGACAACAGGTTCAAGAGATTTCACAAGAGCTCACCGGTGAGTTCGGAGCCCCGCCATCGCATGTCGCAACAGGCGATCAAGTGGTCACAACGCCTGGGCAGTACTACGAAATGCACAACGAGATGCCGAATGTCGAGATTCGGAATCAGGCACAAAAACCAGAAGAAGCTCCCGAAGATACCCAGGTTAACGGTTGGGGACCGGAAGCGGACCACGTTTTGAACTTTGCCCGCACTGGTCCGTACGTCGCCTCCACCTTCAATCCGCTGGAATCTCTTAGCTGGCGGGATCTTGAAACCGTTTACAGTATGGGCGTTTTATCCATTCGGGATTTCTCGAGAAACCTCACGGACTATACGACCAACACGGATACTCCGATTCAAACTGCAATGGAGCAAGCGAAAGCAGAACAGCAATCATCTGCTGACGAAACCATTCAACCGTTCCATTCAGCTCCGGGAGAACCTGCGGAGTCGGCACGGGTTCCAAGACCCACATTTCCAGATGACACGATTCAGCCGAACGCTGGGCTCACGCCTGTTAAACGTCAAGTAATACCGTTTCCCGACGAAACGGTCGAAACCAAAGCCTTCTCTGAAGCAGAACTGCTGTCTGCTCAGTCCCAATACTCCGAAGTTCAGCAGCTCTTCACTCAAGAAGCTCAACCCGGATACCAAGAGCCTCATCTTGACGAATATGGACAACCTGTCGGCGACGATTCTTCGCCGCAAACCATGATGTACTCTGAAACACCACCAGTTGATGCTGGAGCAGAGCCTCCGAAGGCTGACGGTGCGCTTGACTTCATCGACGAATTGATTGACCTGGACAAACTCGATATTTTCGACAGCCTCGAAGATCTGGCAGAGCTAGGCAACATTGATGTTCTTAACGAACCGATGCACATCAATTTCGATGACATGAACGAGGCTACGACCGAATCCCCGGCTGTAGCAGACCCATCTGCACCTGTCGCAGACCCTGCCGCCCCTGTCTCAGACACGGAACTGCGCGATTTGATCGCCAACAGAATTTCGGCGGCCAGTCAGGTCTCGTGCGTAGAGCAGTCCGTGAGAACGCCGGCAGCGCCGGAAGTAGAGGAAGACACAACCAAGCAGAAAGCAATTCCTGGTTTGAGTCGCAAATTTGTCGGAACCAAAGCCGCACAGGGAGCGCCTCCCGGCGAACCAGCACCGGCCGCGTCCATGGCGTCCAGCACCACCAATGCTTCGGTTTTATCCAAACATATTCCGCCAGAAATTCGCAAAGCCTGCATGATTCTTGGCGTTCGCCCTGAAGAAATTACAAAAGAATTAGTCAACAAAGAATGGAAGAAGCAAATCACCGCTGTTCACCCGGACCTAGCCGGCGGGGATACTGAATCCTCTATATATTTGAACACAGCCAAGGATACGCTTCTTCGCTGGCTCGACCAAAATACGCCCAAGCTTGGCGGCAAGTTTGGTTCGAAAGGCGGTTCATCTCCCTTTACCGGAAAAAACAAGTCCGACGACAAATCTTGATATAGTAAAACGGCCAGAGAGGTTGTTTTCATGTCCAAGAATGTGGTCGCTATCGTCGGTCGACCAAATGTCGGTAAATCTACTTTTTTCAATCGCTGCCTGGGCAGGCGTCATGCCATTGTCGATGATCGCCCCGGTGTGACACGCGATCGTTTATATATTGAAACTGATTGGTCGGGCCACGACTTCGTACTGGTAGATACAGGCGGAATCATCACGGATAGTGAAGAGCCGATGGCTGCCAATGTCCGCGAACAAGTCAAACTGGCAATTGATGAAGCCGATGTAATCGTATTCATGGTTGATGGAAAAGAAGGACCTACCGGTCAGGATGAAGATGTCGCCAATCTTTTGAGACGAAGCAAGAAACCGGTAATCTTGGCAGTCAATAAAATCGATCGTCCCAATGAAGAAATCAACGTACCTGAATTTTTCTCGCTGGGATTGGGTCAACCCCACTCCCTATCGGCATCGCGCGGCACAGGCGGCGTGGGCGATTTGCTCGACATCGTGGTCAGCAATTTCACCAAGAGTTCGAAAACAAAGAACGAGCCGACGGTAGATGAAGAAGGCAACGAGATTGAAAAAACTGAAGAGGACATCAATAAAGAACCGTTCTCTATCGCAATCGTAGGCAAGCCAAACGTAGGTAAGTCCTCGATTTTGAACGTTCTCTGCGGAAAAGAACGGACGATCGTCTCGCCCGTAGCAGGCACCACCCGTGATGCCATCGATACACCGATCAACTTTCACGGACGCGAAATTACGCTGGTTGATACAGCAGGCATTAGAAGAAAGTCGCGAGTAGACTATGGTATCGAGGGATTCGCGGTCGTCCGCGCAATCCGCGCAATCGACCATTCTGATGTCACGGTTCACGTACTCGACGCAGCAGAACCGATAACTGATCAAGATCAAAAAATTGCAGCCAAGATCGAAGAAGCCGGACGAGGCGTAGTCATTGTTTTCAACAAATGGGATTTGATTGAAGACAAAAGTTCCGCGACGATGAACGAAATGATCGAAGTGGTGAAGACCGAGATGCGTCACGTCGGTTATGCAGAGGTCATCTTCACAAGCGCGCTTTCGAAGGTTCGAGTTCAAAAAATCGTAGAGGCATGCGAGCGTGCTTACGCACAGACGCACAGGCGTATCTCGACTAACCTGGTTAATCAAGTGATCGCCGAGGCGTACGCATTAGTGCCACCGCCCGCCAGCAAACGCGGTAAGCGCCTGAAGGTCTATTACGCGACACAAGTATCGTCGGCACCTCCGACATTTATTCTGTTCGTCAACGATCCGAAATTGCTCGGAGCCAACTACAAAGTTTATATAGAACGCAAACTCAGAGAAGCGTTTGGCTTTGCCGGTACGCCTATCCGGATTGCCGCCAGAGCGAAGAAGACGAAGGACTGAGATGAGCATCGCCTACGCCGTCGGAATAATTCTTCTGAGTTATTTACTCGGTTCTATTCCCACTGGCTACTGGGTGGTGAAGTCGCTCAAAGGCGTTGATATTCGCCAGATCGGCAGCGGTTCTACCGGTGCAACCAACGTCTTGCGCGCCGCAGGTAAAGGTGCTGCGCTGTTCGTTTTAATCGCCGATATCCTCAAAGGTTTCGTCCCCGTCTACGGCGCAGCAATGCTCGAGGGGACGTTGTGGAATACTCTGCCGTTCTACTATCCGCACTTGATACCAGTATTGGTGGCAATCATTGCTATCATCGGACACAGTAAGTCTATCTTTTTAAACTTCACAGGTGGCAAGAGCGCGGCTACTACACTGGGAACTCTGTATGGTTTGAACCCACTGGCAGCGACACTGACATTCGGTCTCTGGATCTTGATCGTGTTCATCACGAAAATAGTTTCTCTGGCATCAATCACGGCAGCCATCGCTTGTCCTGTTCTCATGTATCTCTGCGGCGCACCACCTGCGGTGCTAGGCTTTTCGCTGGTGGCGGCGGTCTACGTAGTCCTGCGTCACAAGTCTAATATCAAGAGAATTTTGGCGGGCACCGAGGCCAAGCTGGGCGACAAGCCCAAACCTGTCGCAGGCGCAGAAACAGAGACGGCGACGGAAGCGGTCGGTAATGTAAAAGATCCTGCCAATCCTGGCAGCAATTCAAGCGAAGAATAAAACAACGTCATAACATGAACGGAATGGACTACAGAATGTTGGAGTTGTCCAGGATAAATGAAAGTTCAGAAAGCGAGATCCGCTGCACTTTCTGGAAACAAGCATAAAGTCGGCGCGTCGGTGAGACTTAGTGGAGGAACGAAAATGAGTAAGCCCAAAGGATCTCTTCTTCTCTCCGGTGCATCGCTTGTCGCGTTGATTTCGATCGCGATGATTGTGCCGTTGACCAATGAGAACGCTGTTAATGCGCAAGCCGCGCAGTCATCTGCAACAAAGAAAGAAGTAGTGTCGGTTAAAACTTCAAAAGCGCCGCCGACAGTCGGACTGACGCCGGATGAAAAAGTGAACGTTGCTGTTTACGAAAAAACGTATCGCGCAGTCGTCAACATCGCGCCGATGCAAACAGCCGAACAAGTTTATTTCTACGGACATGATGCCCAGCAAGAAGGAATTGGTTCCGGCGTCGTGATCAGCCCCGAGGGTCACATCGTTACTAACAATCACGTCACGAGCGGCGCAGAAGCTGTAAAGGTGACGTTTTTCGACGGTACGAGTTTGCCCGCGCGAGTGATTGGAGTCGATCCTTCTAATGATCTTGCGGTTCTCAAAATTGCAGGCGAACCCGGAAAAAAATTCAACTACGTGGAATGGGGCGATTCATCCAGCCTCCAGCCTGGACGCCGAGTGTTTGCAATCGGCAACCCTTTTGGTCTGGACCATACGATGACAGCCGGGATTGTCTCCAGCTTGAATAGAACGTTCACAACCCCCAACAAAAGACTGATTAAAGGAATCATCCAGACCGATGCAGCTATCAACCCAGGCAACTCCGGAGGTCCGCTTCTGGACACTTCCGGTAGAGTGGTCGGGATTACGACTGCCATTCTGAGCCGTTCCGGTCAATCAGCAGGTATTGGTTTAGCAATTCCGTCCAATATCACCAAAACGCTAGTACCGGAGCTTATCGCTCACGGCGTGGTGAAAAGACCCGATCTGGGCATCACCGTACTTCACCCGGAAGCCGTGCGATTTCAGAACGGCGTGCTGGCAGGATTGCGTGTAATCCAACTGGATCCGAAAGGCCCGGCAAAGGAAGCTGGTTTGCAAGTGCCACGCCTGGTCACATTTCCAGTCGGTGGCCCCGGTGGCAATATGGTATTCAGGCAATGGGATCGTGGCTATGCCGATCTGATTGTCGCCGTTGACAACATCCAGATAAGAAATAATGTTGATGATCTTCTCTCATATATTGAGAAAAGAGCACCTGGTCAAGTGGTAAACCTCACAGTTCTACGTAATGACCCGGAGAAAGGGCTGAAAATCATAAAAATTCCAGTAAAATTAGCAGTTACTCGTACTGACTAATATCTAGGATGCGGAGAGGACATTGGCAAGAATTCTGGTAATAGATGACGACCACGCCATCGCCGAGTTGGTAAAAATCAACCTCGAACTGCTCGGGCATCACGTTGAAACCGCTAGCGATGGCATTAAAGGGCTGGCGCTCGCGCAACAAAATCATCCGGACATGATTGTTCTCGATGTGATGATGCCAGATCTGGACGGCTTTACCGTCTGCCAGAGAATGCGTCAAAACCCCAGCACTCATCCAATTCCTATCCTCATGCTGACAGCGCTCGGCATGACAAAGGACAAAGTGACCGGGTTCGATTCCGGTGCTGATGACTATTTAGTCAAACCATTCGAAATTCCGGAGTTGCAAGTTCGCGTTCGCGCACTTCTTAGAAGAGCAGGCTCGGTGCCGCATTCAGCGACTCTTCCCGAAATTCTCACTGCCGGTGAAATCACGTTGATACCGGAAAACTTGCAGGCTAAAGTCGGCGATCGAATCGTCAAGCTGACTCCGACAGAGTTCGAAATTTTGCACTGCCTGATGCAGCATCACGGTCAAACAGTAAGCACTGGAAAGCTTCTTGAAGAAGTCTGGGGCTACTCTCCGGATGATGATGTCGACACCATCCGCGTTCATATCAGACACCTGAGAACGCGATTGGAAACATCAGAGCGCAAGTATATAAAAACCGTCTATGGTGGCGGCTATCAACTCATTCCTGAAGGCTTCGCCAAGTCCGGTAAGATGCCTGACTAAGCTTTAGTTCAGATGTGAAACTTCTTATGATGAAAGCAAACGCATTTTTGCTTTTTATCTACTTACAACAGTATTGTTCTAATCGAACATGTCAAGCGCCACGGATCGTTAGTAGAACGGGAATTACGTCTCAGCACAAACAGTTACTATAAACGTTTTAAGTTAAGACGGGCGCTGGCTTCTGGAATTCTTGAAAACAAGCCGATATCATGTGACTCGCTATCCATTGAAAACTTATCTGGCACGCGTGCAGCTTAGGTTTTGGAGTCCAAGGAGAAGTTGGTTTGTTATTCAACAGTCTGCAGTATCTTGTTTTCCTACCGGTAGTATTTCTGCTCTACTGGGTCACGCCACACAAATTGCGCGTGCCACTGCTTTTGGTGGCAAGCTATATCTTCTACATGTCGTGGAAACCAATCTACGGCATCTTGATCTTCGGCTTGACGCTGGGCAACTTTCTCCTCGTGCCCTTCATCGAGAAGTCGGTCAATCATAAGAAGCTCTGGCTCGGCATAGTCGTCGCCGCCAACCTGATATGTCTGGGTATTTTCAAATATGCCTACTTCACAGTCGGCGCGATCAAATCAGGTCTGGCGATGGGTGGTATCGACTGGCGAGAACCGCACCTTCACATTCTGTTGCCACTGGGCATCTCTTTCTTCGTTTTCGAATTCATACACTACGCAGTCGAAGTCTATCGCGGTAAGCCGCTGGTCAAGAACTTCTTGAACTTCTCCTTGTTCGCGTCGTTCTTCCCCACACAGATCGCCGGTCCTATCAAACGCTATCAGGACTTTATTCCGCAGCTCGACATCAAGAGCAAATTCAAATGGGAATATGTCGATGAAGGCATGCAACTCATTCTGGTTGGTCTGGCCAAGAAAGTTCTCATCGCCGACAACCTCGCCCTCGTTGCTCAAGCCGGATTCAATCATCCCGAACAGTTTTCAGCATGCGACCTCTGGCTCATCACTTACGCGTTCGCATTCCAAATCTTCTTCGACTTTGCCGGCTACACTGACGTAGCGCGCGGCTCGGCGTTGTTGTTCGGCTACAAAGTGCCAATCAACTTCAACCTTCCTTATATTGCTGCCAATGCGTCAGACTTTTGGCATCGCTGGCACATCAGTCTTTCCACCTGGCTCAGAGACTATCTCTTCATTCCCCTGGGCGGATCACGCGGCAGTCGCTGGGCGACTCATCGCAACTTGTTCATCACCATGGCGCTTGGCGGACTATGGCACGGCGCTGCATTCCACTATCTGATCTGGGGCGTCTACCAGGGCGTGATTTTGATCGGACACCGCGAATGGCAGAACTTGTGCAAGGTCGTCGGCGTTCCGAAAGCCGTGATTGAAAGCAAGCTCTATCACATCGCATCAGTGATCCTCACATTCCACTTTGTTTGCGTCGGCTGGGTCTTCTTCAGAGCAGACACGGAAGCAATCGCCTGGACCATGCTCTCTAAGATGGCTCACGCACCAGCAGAACTGATTAACTTCAGTCTCAGCCAGCTCGAAATCTTGAAGATTCGCGATCCGTTAATCTTCCCTTCGCTGATTTTCTTGCTGCCTACATTGATGATCGCGCAAGTCGTGGTCAACTACATCAAAGACAAGAAGTTCTATCAGTCGCCACCATGGGCGATGCAAGTCAGCGTTATGGTTGCTCTCATGTGCTTGCTCACAATCTTCAGCCCTGACAGCTCACCTCGGTTCATCTACTTCCAGTTCTAAAGTTCTAACCGAATATCAAAAATGGAATCAACTAATACAGAACCAAAAATTCTGCGCAAACCGCATAAGAGCTCGGCGATCTGGGCGCTGGTGTTATTTGTCGTGGTCTGCCAGGTGATGGCCGTGACCAAACTTGGTTGGCTGGCTCCTACGGATTTCCCGTATCCGACCTGGACTTCATGGGCGATCAAAGAGTTTCAACATCAAAAAGATCCGGAAGTAGTTTTTCTGGGTTCATCTCTGGTGCTTGTTCCACTCGATGGCGTAGATGCTGATTACACAAACAAACAAATCGACGGCGCAAAACATCATAAGAGCATATTCTTCGAATCCAAATTCAAAGAATATTCGGGCACCGATGTTACGTCCTACAACTTCGCGCTGCCCGGTGAAATGCCGTCCGACGCGTATTTGCTGACTAAGTTTTTGTTGAAAAACGAAAAACGTCCGGATGTAATCGTGTATGGAGTCGGACCTCGCGACTTCATGGACAACCTCTTGCCTAGCCCGAAGGCAACCGATCCATTCCGCTATCTTTCCAGACTTGGCGACTACAGCGAGCGCATCGATTTAATCGCTCCTAAGTGGGAAGAACGACTGGGCTGGGAACTCGGACAACTGTTTTATCCAATCAGAGAGAGCGAAAATATCCAGACCTCGCTGTCCCGCAGTTTCAATTCCTTCCTGGCATCGACTTTTCCGTCGGTCAAACCATCCGATATTAATAAGCGAAGAACTTTGCTTCCGGAGTATCACCCCTTCGAAATCCTGCCTAAAGAGTGCTTCTTCAACCCTACCAATGACAAAAATCGTCCTGGGTTTGTCGACAACATCGACGAATATAGGAAGCGATATAAAACTCTGAAAAGAGATACGTTCGTTTCTCAAATGCAATTTCTCACCGACATTCTCGATATCGCATCCGATCGCGGCACACACGTCGTTCTCGTTGCCATGCCGATTACCGACATCAACCGTGAGTTGATTTCCGATAAGGCATGGGAGGAATACAAAACCAGATTGGAAACTCTGGCCAGTGAAAAGGGCGCAACTTACATCGACATGTACGCCACCAAACAATTTCCGCTCAAAGATTTCGGAGACACAGTCCACCTGCACTCCGGTGGCGGAGCGCGTTTTCTCGATATGCTAGCCAAGAAACTTTCCGAAAATCATGAAGTCACAGCCGCCCTCAACATCAATCGCGAAGACAGCGAACATTCGTCGATTGCCGGCTTGAAAAAGAACGGGGGGATATGACGGTTCAATCGACCAACGGAGTCCCTTTCGGGTCGGGTGCTATCAGCTCGCCGCAGACTGGCGCGCCTGGTTGGCCTGCGCGTGACGAAGAAACGCCGGAAGTTGTCGATGCAAAAGCAGATGTAAAAGCGGTCAATGAAGAGCTTGTTGACACAATAAAGCTGGAACCGTTAGCGAACGAAGAACAACCGAAACTACAAGCTCAATCGCCTGTAGAAACGCAGCCGACAGCCACCGAGACGAAGTCTCACCATGATGAATCGCCGCTGAGAGCTGGTCGCTACAGCATATTCAACGTCGCCCTCGCCATCTTCGTAGTGGCGAATATGGTGCTGAGCTTTTCTCAACCAATCGAATTCGATAAGTTCAAATTCCCATATCAAGGATGGGCATGGTGGACTTTCAACGATCTGCGAAATAGTTCGGACGAACACAACGTCGCCTTGCTGGGCTCATCTCTAATGGTCAGCGCAGTCAACAACAGTGACGCGATGTACATGCAGAAGGAACTGAATCTCGCCAAGTATCACAACGCAGTTTATCTCGACAAACTGCTCGCCGAAAAATTTGGTGGCTCGTTTAAAACATACAACCTTGCCGCACCAGGTCAAATGCCGTCAGACGCGTACATGACACTGCATGCGATGCTAAAGACGCACCAGCGTCCGGACGTTGTCATCTATGGTGTCGCACCAAGAGACTTCTACGACAGCTCGATGGACAGCCCTGTCGATACCGAGCCGTTCAAATTCCTCCACCGCCTGGTCAACCTGGATGACAGCTGGAACAAGCTGTTTAAATCACCATTCGACAAATTGAACTTTATTCTGGAGCGCGACGTGTGGCTCTATGGAAACGCACTCGATATTTCCATGAGAGCAAGCGAAAAGCTCGAAGCGTTTTTAGACAAATATGCGCCGGCTCCTTACGGTAGAGGTGCATTCACGTACTGGGATCGAATAAAACTTTTGCCTGCTTACAAAGCTGGAGAGATTCATCCTCTAGCCGTGGTGGCTCCACCACAGGATCCTAATAAACCTCCGACCTTCCAGGACAACACCCCGGAATACAGAGAGAGATATAAAAATCCGGATCCGAAAAACTACGACATTCAACACTACTTCTTGAACAAACTGGTCGAGCTCTGCAAACGCGAGCGCATCGAGTTGGTGATCGTCAACATGCCGATCACGCTGGAGAACATTCGCGTGCTTGGTTCCTACAGATACATGGGCTATGTCAATTCCCTGCGCACGATGAACAAAGGCACGATGCGCGCATTCGATCTCAACGATTTTTCTCTGTATTCATTGAATGATTACGCCGATGGTGTTCACCTCAATGCATTCGGCGGCAATAAGTTGTTCAAACAACTCGTAGAAATCATGAACGCCACCTATAGAACGAGATTGGCACTGGAAGCTTCCGGACACCACATGGCACGCCGCAAGGCAATCGCCGACCAAAACATCTCTGACCCCGACACATTTAAAACGGACATTCCTCTATAACAATGGAACAACAGAAACAGCGAAAATTGATCAACAGTCGCACCCTGGTTGCGCTGGTGTCGTTTGCCGTACTGAATGTCATTCTTGCAGGCTCGGTATCCAAGCACGAGAATAAACTGACCGACAAGATCGTTCTAAATTCCAATAATGAAAAACGTCAGGAAGGCAACTGGATCTGGTGGATCACGAGAAACTATCTGGTCGATGGTAAAGATGCCGATCTGGTTTTCATGGGCAGCTCGCAGATGGGTGCCGCTCTATATGCCAGTGAAGCAGCCCATTTGAAACGTCCTGTGGACACGGTCACTCAACGACGCTCCACTCTGACGGAAAAACTTTTGCACGACAAAATCGGATCTGATACCACGGCGTTCAACGTCTCCATGGGCGGTGCCATGGTGTCCGATCAATATATGATCTCCAAGACTTTGTTCAACTCCGATCACAAACCCAAGCTTGTCGTCATCGGCGTCAACCCGCGCGACTTCATCGACAACTCCATGCCATCTGCTAGCGCGACTGATTCGTTTAGATACCTGAGTCCGTATGTCGATCTCGGTCCATTATCTGCAAACGCATTTCCTGATTTAATCGGTTGGATGGACTGGCAAATCAATAACGCCTTGCCTACCAAGGTGACCGGAGAACAGTTAAAGAGCAAGCTTCCGCAAATCGTCCTCAGCGCACTGCCTGCGGCGCCAGCAAGAGTAGTCTCAGAAGACGGCAGCCTAACTGCCGAAGGTCAGGCGAAGAAACCTGCGGCTGGTGATGCGGGCAACTCCGACGTGCTCAAAGCAATTTATGGCAACCAGGGCGAAGTCAGACCAGGTGAATGGAAAGTTGTGTCATGCTCGTGGGGAGCGTTCAAGGACAATTCCAACGAATATCAAGTTCGCTACAAAGATCCAAATCCTTCGATCTATCCAAATCAAAAGAAGTTTTTCGAGGCATTTCTTGCCAATCTAAAACGAGAGAACATCAAGGTCCTCGTGGTCGGCATGCCTAGCCTCTGGCCTAACCGGGCACTATTGCCGGACAAGTTCTGGCAAGATTTCCGCCAATATCTGGCCAGCACCAGCACCGAATACGGTGCCGACTTCGTCGATGTTTTTGCCGATCCGAAATTCGACAGCAAAGACTATCTCGACACGGTCCATTTAAACTCTTCCGGCGGAGAGCGTCTCGTGAGCATCATCACAGACGCCATCGCGAAAAACGACAATCTGGCATCGTGCCTTAAAGAAAACTCGATCGCGAAGAAGTCCGTCTCAAATAACTGGCAATAGCGTCAAGCACCGGCGTCGGAGCAGGCTGGAAGCCTGCGCTCCCAGGTTTTGGAAATGAAGCTCGCCGAGCACCGTGAACCGTCCGAGAGCGCGTTTCTCCGAGCACCGTGGACCGTGCACGCTTCGTCGAGCACCGTGGACCGTGCACGTTTCGTCGAGCACCGTGAACCGTGCACGTTTCGTCGAGCACCGTGAACCGTCCGAGAGCGCATTTCTCTATAGAACGCGAATCGTCGTCCAAGAGCGCGTTTTCTTTATAGAACGCGGACCGTCAAGTCGCGAATTCTGGGAGCGCAGGCTTCCAGCCTGCATGCCTGGTTCCGGCTACTTACCGCGTTTCTTACGCTTTGCCGGCTTCTTGTCGTCGGCAGGGGGCGCATCCGCCGGCTTGGTCGCGGCGGGAGCTGGTGTAGCAGGCTCCTCGGGGGCAACTTCGTCGTCCTTATACAACACAGCTTCGTGATCGCCAGGGAACAAGTCGGCGACGAGCGGCTGGTGCGCCAGACCTTCGGTCGGCATGACGTAGCGGTGCAGAACACCTACGCTCTTATTGATGAAGACATGATCGGCCGGAACATGCAAAAGTCCCAAGAAATCTACTGGTCCAACGTTCCAATTGGGCTGCACTCCGATGCGACTATCGTTTAAATCAGCGTCTTTGAGAAACGAACCGAATGACATCGAATATGGTGTCATGTTGAAATTTCCGAGTACGATTTTTCTTCCGTTCAAAGACTTAACTACTTTTCCTACCGCAGCCAACTGCTCGTTTCTCTTGGTGAGACTGGCGTCATCAGTAGGTTCCGGCAGTTTGACCATGATCACGCGAAACCATCCATAATCGAAGTGGATTGTCGTGCACGTGACTGGAAGTTTTTCGGGACCAACTTTTTTCTGAGTCGTTCCCTTCAACATCACGGTGCTGTAGATTGCCTGCGCATAGCCATCATCACGGAGGAAGAAGGCGCGATGAAGATAATGCGGTGGCATCGTTTCATTGAGCTTCATCAGACTTGATTGCGGGCAACCTGTCAAACACACGACATCAGCTTTCGATTGATTGACCGTTTCAATTATCGGCTCCAGCTTGGTACCAGGATCTTCAATGCTTAGCTGCAAAACGCGAAAGTTGACGAACGCAAGAGCTTCTTGATCTTTGCTCAAAGGTGGTTTGGGAATCATCGGCGGCACGACAAATGCCAAGTTGAGGACAGCAAACAAACCGCATCCGATGAGCATAGGCAAACGCAACTGCGGTGCGAACAACGCCGGTAAAACGCAAATCAGAAGAATAACTACATATTGCGCGCGCAAGCTGGCACAGACTTCAGCAATATACATATTGGGAACGAAGCCTAACAGCGAGACAATCGCTGTAACAATGGCTATCACCATCAACGGAAAACAGGCGAAGAAGGCCAGGTCCGACCCCCCATCACTCTTTTTCTTACTCTTCTTCTTGCTCGGTTTTCCTTCAGTCGAAGAGAGCGAATCTGAAGACAACACCGCGTCCGAGGACATGGTGTCTAGATCAGGGCTATTGTGTTGGGTTTCGGCTTCCATTGTTTCTTGTCAGTGTTGTGGTTCAAAAGACCGGGCTAAGCAGATCGATCTACGTATGAAGTCCCAGTCCCCATAAACTTCGATCTCTATGCCCTGATATTATGTACTTCCCCCATCCGGTCCTAACTATTCGTTTTAAATCACATATTATCCGTCACTTTCTTTTCAGCTTCGAACTTGACTGAGCAGAGTGGACGGCATCGCTGGATTGCGCCGAAACTGCGGGGGAGGGCGGTTCCGAAACCATGGAGTCAGTCGAAAGACCGGAACGAGCGGACGGGTCCGCATAGAAATCGAAAATGAAATGGACATCGTCACGCGACCACGAATCCTTCAACAAACGATTTCCACCCGGCGGCCACCAGGGTTCGTCGCCGAACACTTCCAGATCCAATTTATCGGAATAAATCTCGTAGTAGCGCCTGGCTCTGACTGCGTCTCCGGATTGTTGAGTTAACACCATCATGTATAAGCGCGGAAGAAGAATATCGTCGTGCTCTGCGATCATCTGGGATAAAACCTTGCGAGCCTCGCCGATTTTCTCCGTAGCGATGAGCCAGCGTGCCAATTCTAAGTGCATACGCGAACTCTTCGGATAAAACTCAAGCGCTTTGTTCAAAGACTCAATCGCCTGATCGCGTCGGCCAAGATGCCACAATGCCTCGGCCCGAGACTGATAGATTGCGGCAGTCGCAACGCCTTTAGTGAGCACTGTCCGTTTCACGAGCGAGATTCCAGGCGGGCTGTTGAGCATTCCTTCGGCAGTTTCGAACTCACGATTGGCTTCTTTCATTTTTTCGTCGCGCACCGATTGCGATGGCATCTCGCCGCGTGCCACCACTTGAGACTGGTGATAATGTTTGAGCATCTCGAGGTAACCGCACATCGAGTGGCTTAAATCGAAAAGTACGAACAGCAGGAAAGCCGCACCCAGAGCCTGAATGTAATCTTCCCCCTTCACCAACTTTGCAGAAAGTTTTTTACCGAGACGTTTTCCAATAGTGACATCCGGCCGCACTGTTTGAACCAAAGCAACGAATTTCTTCTGATCGTCAGACGATATAACCCCGAAGGGCACTTTGAATACATCGTCCGGATCGATAGTATCTTTGCCATTTTCGATAATAGAACCAGTCATTGTGCGCGACTTGAAAATCAAATTGCCCCAGATAGTCAGATGCAGCTCATCGGTGTATAAGAGCTTCAAATTACGCAGCCCAAGCCGAATTGACGTGTCACGCGGATCGTCT
>JBGAHZ010000044.1:0-62426 GCA_044225915.1 Obscuribacteraceae bacterium (SeqCode) | reverse complement strand
TGGGAATCGCAACGAACATTGCGAGCAACACCCAAAACACTTTAAATGCAAGCGCTTTGCTCGGATCGGTTTCACTAAAGTCAGTCATTCTTCGCGCTGATCACAACATCGCCAATCTAATTTAGATTAGCACTCTAGCGTGAGAACCAATTCAAGAACCCGTTATAAGCAAGAGACGTCAGTGTAAACTTCCCGATTATGATGACAAAATCGAACGTCAATCTTAGCGTCGAGCGCCCACTGCTTCGCGTACTTTTCGTCTGGCTTTGCGACCACGAACCGGAACCGCTTCTTTCGCGACATCGGTGTGTCGAGAAGGAATCGCAGTGAGGGTTGTTGCGCGAGCGGCGACTGGAGCCAATTTTGGCTTACTTGGTTTAGCTGGCTTACCGGTATCGGGTTTAGCTTCGTTAAACCATGACACCAGTCCAAATCGCTTCATCAGTTTGATCACTTCCCAAGAAGGGTCGATCTCAGTTTTCTTGAATCCGCTGCGAGCAGAACCTGGGTACGCATGGTGGTTGTTGTGCCAGCCTTCGCCCATGGTGAGTGCTGCGACCCACCACACGTTAACGCTGTCGTCTTCACCTTCGAAGTTTTTGTATCCCAATTTTGGAATATGGCAGAACAAGTTGAGCATTAATGGAACGTTCAAGCAGAACAATCCGGCGGCTGTACAGCCGAGTGCTACTGGCCAACCGAAGCAAGCCAACAGAGCTAGACGGAAAACTGTGCCGATAGCTCCGCACAGAATGTGCGCTTTTTCCCAGCTTCCACCTTGTTCTAGGAAGCGATAGATAGGGTCGTTGGTGAGATCGACCGCTTTCTCGGGTTGAATATGAGGTTCATACTTGCCCTTGGTTGTCCAACCAATGTAGGACATGTACCAGCTTTCGCGCGGCGAATGCGGGTCAAGCGGCGTATCAACATAACGATGGTGCGCGCGGTGGATGCTTGCCCACCAGATTGGCGAACCTTCAAATGCCAGGTATCCACCCAGCACCCAGAAATATTCTACGAACTTCGGGCATCGGAATGAGCGATGCGAGAGCAATCGGTGATAGCCGATTGTGACGCCCATAATGTGCCAAACATAGAACAGTAGGAACGAAATTATAAATGGAACGAAAAACGAAATTACCATCACCTCGGGTCAACAGAATGTATTTGCGGCGGTCCGACCGTGTAAGCCGAACAATGGCACACGTTTACAAACTTATCCAAAGCATATCAAATTTTCATTCGGTATTCAGGAGGAAAAAACGGACATTTCTCGAGCGTCCCAAGGGCTGTTGCTCTGCGGCTTATTAAGATTCATGGCATGTAACACTTCTAGAAACATCGCAAACACATTTACATGCCACTTCGGTGGAAATCATTTCCATCAGCGCCCAAAATACCGCGTGGGGTAAGGGTTTGCGCAAACCAGCGCATTACCTTGGCAGGCACCAAAAGGTAACATCAATACTGAATTTGCAGAAACTATCAGAGCGATTGACTTCACTGACGGTGCCGCTATCTTCCGACCAGATCTGTTGTCAGTTAGTGGCAACCGGATGTTTCAAATCATTGATAGCGGTCTTGAGACTTTCATTATCGTGAATGTTGATCAGTTTGACGCTTGGATCGATCTTTTTCACCAGTCCAGTCAAAACAGTTCCTGGTCCAATTTCAACAAACGTGTCCACGCCATTTGCAATCATGTATTCGACAGATTCATACCACCGAACCGGGCTTTCCATCTGCTTCGACAACTTTGTCTTGATATCCGCGGACGAACGTGAACCTTTTGCATCATAGTTTTGCACTACTTCGCAGCGCGCATCTTTGACGTCGGCTTTGTTCAACTCGCTTTCGAATTCGCGTGCAGCTTGACTCATCAATGGTGAGTGGAACGCGCCACCTACCGGCAGCGGAATGGCTTTTCCGCCCACTTCTTTGACCTTCTTAGTTGCCTCGGTAACTGCTTCCGGATTTCCGGAAATTACCAATTGCTCTCGCGTGTTGAAGTTGGCAAGCAGGACAACGGCCTCTGATTCGCTCTTACCGGCAGAGAGGCGTTCGTCTCTGACACCTGCCACCACTTTTTCGAGCACATCGGGTGCCACACGAAGAACCGCAGCCATAGCACCGGGAGGACACTCTTCCATGAGACGCGCCCGTTTATCAACCAGCCGAACCGCATCCTCTAATGACAAACTTCCAGCCGCAACGAGTGATGTAATTTCGCCGAGACTATGTCCTGCTACAAAATCCGGAGCAGGTCCGCCAAGTTTTTCATAACTCTTCAATGCAGCCAGTGAAACCTGCATGATCGTCGGCTGAGTGTTGATCGTCTTTTTAAGCTCAGTATCAGGACCTTCGAAACAAAGTTTGGACAATTCGCGATTGGCGATTTTGTCGATGGATTCAAAAGTCTCTTTGGCCTCTGGATAATGCTCGAAGAGATCTTTTCCCATTCCCTGGGATTGAGATCCTTGACCTGGAAACAAGAAAGCAATTTTACCCATCACCTTTTTCTCCTGTTTTCACTGAGCCTTGCAGCTCGCGTTCTTCTGTATTGTTTTTCTCAACTCGTTTGTCTACGGCAGTCCAGCGAACTACAGCAGAGCCCCAGGTCAGTCCGCTTCCGAAACCAACCAGACAAATGGTAGAAGGTGTTTTAATTTCATCACGTTTGATCGCTTGCCAGAGTGCAAGCGGAATGGACGCGGCAGACGTGTTGCCCATCTCATCGACGTTGGTGACCAACTGCTCGTTCTTCAGTCCAAGCCTATCGGCAGCAGCTTTGATGATACGAATATTGGCCTGGTGCGGAACCATATAGTCGATGTCTTCAACGCCGATTCCAGCAAGACCACAAGCATGACGCACCGCCTCCGGTACCGCGTTAACCGCGAATTCGTAAATCGCGCGGCCGTTCATTTGCAAAAATCGATCGACTGGTTTGGCTTCCTCAGCGCCTTTGTGAGGATATGCGCTTCCCGTGTTGGGGATCCAGAGCAGATGCGCACCGTTGCCGTCGGCTCGAAGAAACGTGCCGAGCATTTCGTTGTCTTCCATTTCAGTGCCTTCTAGAACGAAGGCACCAGCGCCGTCACCGAAGAGAATACAGGTGTTGCGATCTTCCCAGTTTAAAAACCGCGAGTGAATATCGACACCGACAACTAAAACGCGTTTATAAGTTCCACTGCCAAGAAATTGCTGACCGACCGACAGGGCGTAGACGATTCCCGTGCACGCCGCTTCCATGTCGAAAGCCGCAGCCCGAGTGGCTCCTATAGCGCCTTGAACCTGACAGGCCGTAGACGGATAAAGATTATCCGGGGTCGATGTGGCGACGATGATTAAATCGATGGTATCACTTTCGATACCAGCGAATGCCAGCGCATCACGAGCCGCTTCGATTGCCAACCCGGTCGCCGTCTCATTTTCCTTAACGATTCTGCGCTCCCTGATACCAGTGCGCGTTTTGATCCATTCGTCGGAAGTATCGACCAACTGAGTTAAATCATCATTGGTGACGATGGAGACAGGAAGTCCGGCACCGACGCCGATGATCTTCGCTCCGAAAGCGAATTTCACTTCTTGGCCTTACCCTTCGTTTCTCCACCGTTTGAACCGTTATTGGTTTCCATGGTTGCAAGAACAGATTCGATTTTTTCAACTACGTGAGCTGCCACCATGTCTTTGGCAACACGAATGGCGTTTTTGACTGCCGTATGCTTGGAGCCACCATGGGCGATGACACAAACGCCTTTGATTCCGACGAGAAGTGCCCCACCAAATTCATCTTGATTAACTCGAGCTTTCAAATTCTTCAAAGCCGTCTTGCCGATCACGCCGGCGACGCGTCCCTTGAGTGAGCCCATCAGCTCTTCTCTGAGCATGAAAGTCATCATGCGCGCGATACCTTCGGCTGTCTTCAACGAGACGTTACCGGTAAATCCATCGGTAACCACAACATCAACTTTTCCGAGCGGATAGTCGCGACCCTCGACGAAGCCAATGTAATTCATCTTCGACGCATTTTGTTTGAAGATGTCGTTAGCTTCTTTGACTACATCAGTTCCTTTGGAATCTTCAGTTCCAATATTCAGAATTCCGACTCTTGGACTGGCGATGCTGTACAAGCCCTTGGCCAGGACGTTCCCCATAAGCGCCAACTGCAACATCTGATGCGCATCCCAGGCCACACTGGCTCCGGCGTCGATCAAAAAGCACGGTCTGTCGTGGATCGTCGGCATCGTGCAAGCAATTGCACAACGGTCGATGTTTTGAAGCTTACCTAAACAAATTTGCGCGGCTACTGCAGCCGCTCCGGTCGAGCCAGCTGACACAATGCCATCAGCTTTCCCTTCACGGACCAACTTGGTGGCCACGACGATTGACGAATCTTTCTTCTTCACCACCGACCAGCTCGGTTTTTCGCCCATCTGGACTACTTCCGAAGCGTGAACGACTGAGATATGGTGGTGCGCGGGATCTTTTCCGCCTAAGAGCTTCTTAATGACCGGACGATTGAGCTCCTCGCGGATCACATCTTCCGGTCCCACTAGCAAAATCGCAATCTTATATTCCAGCGCAGCAAGGACTGAACCATGGACGACCTCTCTGGGGGCATGGTCACCACCCATGGCGTCAATGGATATCCGAATCATGCTTGACTCACACTCCGCACTATTACCAAACAACCCGGTATCGGTCGGGGACTAGCCCCTTCCTGAGAGAGAGAACTAAACGATTTGTTCGCTCCTGAAGGCTGGACGGCCGCGGTAATAACCGCATTCCGAACACATTGTGTGCGATTTAGCCGGAGCTCCGCACTGCAAGCACTTCGTCAGATTGGTAGGAACAGCCTTCCAATGCGCGCGGCGTTGGTGCTGCTTCTGGTGAGATGTCTTTTTCTTTGGTTGAGCCATTTGAGGTGATTCCTCGTACCTTGGAATTGGTCAATCGGGCAGCTTGCTGCACAAACTGCCTGGGGTAATTATCTACGAATTCTCTCCGGTTTCCTGTTTTGAAAACAGAGTCTTTAAGTTCTCCCATCTCGGATCGATCGGACGATTGTCATCCGAACCCGACTTGGAGACGGCCGAACTCTCGGTGGCCAGAGCCTTTTCAGACTTCGGCGGACCGGGACAATCATCGCCGCAGCGACAGAAAACTGGCGATGCCAACGTTACAGCTTGATACACAATGTCACTGATGTCAAGAATTCCTGTATCCGGAACGACCTCAAAAAAGTCGTCTTTGGTCAATTCTCGATCCCTTGCTTGCGGCGTTTCATGGACTCCGGTTGAAAGCTGCTCGTCGATATCGACGGACAGGCTGGAGAAAAACGGTCGCAAGCAAACATGACAATTGAGTTTGAGCAGCGTTTGCACTTTACCAGTCACTACGACGCCAGCACCGCTCGCCTGAACGAAGAGTTCGCCCACGACAGGCTTGACGACGTCATCGATATCGAGCTTCTCATTGAAGTCGAGACGAATACGCCGCGTTGGCATCTCGTTGAGTTCATCTACGTTGATTTGCAATTTGAATTCCTAAGATCGGAACCTTATAAGCAATTCTGCTAGCTTTCTACTTATAGAATCACTCACTGCAAGAAAACAGGCGAAGACTCTACAGTTTTCCGCCACCGAATCGCAAAGATGCGACACGTTGGCCTCACACCAGACAGAACGGTATGCTGAGATGATGATTTTACCACAGCTTGACAGCAAGAAAGGCTTTGTGATCGCGGCCAGATGGGTTTATCCCGTCAGCATGGATCCAATTGAGGACGGCGCAATCGCCGTAAAAGGCTCGCATCTCGTGGGCTGTGCCTCACGTAGCCTCCTTGTTAGCCATTTTAAAGATTTCGAATTTTATGATTACGGCGACGCAATCATTATGCCGGGTCTCATAAACCTGCACAGCCACCTGGATTACTCCGCGCTCTGCCATCTCAACTCGCAAGACCGATTGTTCGATTGGATACCGCTTCTTATGAAATCGGTTGCTAATTGGGCTTCTTCAGACTTCATTGCCTCTGCCAATTATGGCGCGAAGCTCGCGGCACTTAGCGGAACCACCTTCATAGTTGACAGTTCCTACTCCGGATTGAGTGCTGAAGCCATTGCCGCGGTCGGATTGAAAGGTTTGGTAGGACTGGAACTGTTTGGCCTGGACAAATCGCTTTGCGACCCAATATGGAAGGGCTGGCTGGAGCGGCTTGACAGGCTGGTCTCGAACTCAAGCCCTCTACTCAAGGATGCACTTGATAAAGGTTCTATCACATTCACTTGCTCACCCCATGCACCATATACGGTGAGTCCGCTCCTGTGGCAACTTGCCAGGGATTGGGCGGACGCCAAAGACTTACCGGTGCTTGCTCACCTTGCAGAATCAGAGCCGGAAGTCGCCTGGGTTAGGGACAGTGATCTCCTTATTAATTCCTTTTTGATGAAAGTCAGCCCGTCCAACAAAGATAGGGATACGGAAACCGTCTTGAAATCTATCGATTGGAAACATGGAGTGTCGCCGGTTGCCCATCTGGACAAACACGGACTACTTTCAAATAAGCTGGTGGCAGCGCACTGCGTGCAGATCGATGATGCAGACATCGATCTCTTGAAAGCGTCAAACGTTTCAGTCGCGCACTGTCCTCGCAGTAATGCCCGCCTGCGCAATGGTCGAGCGCCATTGCCAAAACTTCTCGAGCGCGGCGTGAATGTCGGACTCGGCACAGATAGCCTTGCTTCGACCGATGACTTGAACCCGCTTGCCGAAGCCGGCTTCGCGCTCAACCTGCATCGGGCCGTGGAGCCGGAATCCACGCTAAATTCCGAAGATCTGATCAAGATGATGACTTTATCCGCCGCCCGGGCCATAGGTCTCGATCGAAAGATTGGTTCTTTCGATGCGGGAAAAGCCGCCGACATCGCCGTTTTTAAAGTAGCGCCGCGCTCCTTGTTGGCATTAGATCCCGCACACAGGGACGCTCAAGCAGATGTTTTCGAACCGCGATTTATAGAATCGGCTAACCCAGCCGACCTTCTGGTTCGTTTTCCCACAAGGATAGAAGACGTCTTTGTCGATGGAGTGAGAGTTGTGGAACGCGGGCGTCTGAGAAATTCCGGCTGAGCTTGTGAAGGGTAGCGCGAAATCGCGCGAAAGGAAGAACCCGGGCGGCTGTGCGAAAGGTGCAAAATCGCGATTGCCACGGGATAATCAAGAAATATTTGACCCATGAAAAGCCAATCTGGTTTCCATAAGATATTTAACCTATACTTGTATACGCGGGAATCCAGGTTTCACCTGTGCCGACTTCGGGCAAGATTCCCATGTATAGTAGCAACGCCATCGGGCTAAGTTATCCACCATACGGTAGGAAGGTCAAGTTACATCATGAGCGTAGGACGAACGGATCACATTTGTAGCGGTAGAACGTGCATGTTTTGTCGGGTTTTGGACAATCCAAACCGAGCGAAACAATCTGGTGCACGGACCTTCATGGACAGCCAAGTCATCGAGCGCGTCAAAGAGCTCGAGCAGCGCTCCCTTCTTACAAGCACAGAACAGAGCCTGGCAGCGGTTAAAGGCGAAGAGATCGAAAGACTCGCCCTGCTCGACACGCTCACCGAACTCTACAACTCAAGAACCTTCTACAAAGAAATCAAAGACGAATTGAAGCGCGCCAAGCGCTACAAGCGCCCTGTAGCACTCTGCATGGTGGCGATCGATGGTTTCAAAGACGTGGTGCGCCAGTACGGCTCACTGACCTCGGACGCAGTGCTCAAAGTCATGGGCAACGTTCTTCGTGGTGCAGTTCGCGACGTCGACATTCCGGCCCGGTATTCGGCTGAAGAATTCGCCATCATCTTCCCGGAAACCAACGCTTCCGGCGCATCAATAGTGGCAGAACGTATTCGCCAACGAATCGGCAATCAGTCGATCACACACAACTGGCACAACCTGCGCGTCACGGCTTCGGTCGGACTAGCAGCTTTCCCCGCTCATGCCCGCGAGCATGACGAGCTGATCGAAAAATCAGTCCGCGCACTCGAGCTGGCCATGCAGCGCGGCGGCGATAAAGTCTGCACCGTATAACGCATCTCGTTATTCGAAACTGAAACTACTGTAAGGGCGACGCAATGTCGCCCTTTCGTTTTTAAAAGTCGACTAACGAACATTTGCCAGAGTTTAGTTACATCGCTTAGCGCTCGGTTATTCGACCGCACCGGGGAAGTATCCGATGGTAAGCGCCGACACGTGGTCTGAAGACAGCGCAGACTGGCGAGATGAAAGGGAATTACAGCAGATCCTAAAGGGAAATGGCGCATATCCTATTGTATAGTGATCCTTACTATTTAATAGTACGGGTAGAACTGATGTTGACTACCTGCTAAGGCGGACGAAGTCACCTTATGCAGCGAATCAAGCGTTCTCTCAACCTCCGGGATCGTTGAATGGCATTACTTGCCAGGGAGGCTCCTTGCCTAAGTTAGACTGGAAACCGTTTGCCGTTGTGCTTGCGTTTGTTCTCTCAGTCACCACTCTTTTCCAGGTGGCACCGACTGAGACTGTGAAAGAATGGCAGCGTCTTGCCGATCTTCCACCGTACGACGTGGCACAGGAAGTTGATAAAAGTGTTCAAAAACTTCCTGGCTGGGACAAAATGAACTTCTACGCCCGCGAACATGCGGTCAAAGAAGCGAAGGAGAATGCTGGTAAAGCAAACAACATTCAAATTCTCGGAAGTTTTGTTTCACCCTTCGACAAAAAAGAGTATGAGGTTTTCACAAACCTGAAACTGGGTCTCGATCTTCGAGGCGGTTCTCAGCTCTTGTTGCGTGCCAACCCGGCACCACCCCAGGTGCCTGAGATCACACCATCGGTGATGAACGGTGTCGAAACCGTCATCAACAACCGCATCAACAGCCTTGGCGTAGCGGAAACAATGGTACAAAGAGCCGGCAAAGATCGACTGATCGTCGAACTTCCTGGTATCAAAGATCCGCAGCAAGCGAAGGATCGTATCGGTACAACAGCGCTTCTGGAGTTCAAAGAACTTGCTGTTGTCGATGGCAAGCCAGTTTGGAAGAGCGTCGATCTGACCGGTGCCGATTTCAAACGAGCACAGGCGACTCCGATGGCAGGCGGGCAGACGTGGCACGTCAACTTCGAATTCAAAGATGCCGGTGCTAAAAAATTCGGCGACCTGACCACCAGATTGGTCGGACAACAAATCGGTATCTTCCTCGATGGCGAGCCTACTGAGCGCGGTCCCGACGGTCGACCATTGCCACTCCAGGAATATCGCGGCGTAACTGTTCGCGAAAAAATTCTCGGTGGACATGGAGAAATTTCAGGCAGTTTTACAAAAGATCAGGCTGTCGATCTGTCAGTTAAACTCAACGCCGGTGCATTGCCTGTGCCAATCACCATTCTCGAAGAAAGAACCGTCGGCGCGACACTCGGTCAAGATTCAATCGACAAGAGTTTGCATGCAGGACTTATCGGTATCGCGACAGTCATGGTCTTCATGGTTGTGCTCTACGGTCTGGTCGGACTAGTTGCCGACCTGGCACTCGTTCTGTACACCATCGCCACACTCGCGATCTTCGTATACATTCCAGTGACACTTACACTGGCTGGTATCGCTGGTTTCATCCTTTCGATCGGGATGGCGGTAGACGCAAACATTCTGATTTTCGAAAGAACAAAAGAAGAATTGGCAGCCGGAAGAACTCTATTTACTGCAATTGAAACAGGCTTCACGAAAGCGTTCTCAGCAATTTGGGACAGTAACGCAAACAGTTTGATCGCTTGCGCTGTGCTGATGATGTTCGGTACGTCGGTAGTAAAAGGTTTCGCTATCACACTGGCACTCGGGGTCGCGATATCGATGTTCACCGCGATTACAGCGACTCGTACACTGCTCCACCTGATACCGAGAAAAGTCGGGCTCTTCGGTCATAAATACGATCGCAGAGATACCGGCACTGAAAAAAAAAGCCAACAGCTGACGACCGGGGAGGCCACTAAACTATGAAACTACCTCACGTAGACATCGTGAAATATAGAAAGATCTGGTTCGGCATCTCCGCATTGCTCACCATCCCGGGCATCATCGGCATCATCTGGTGCATGGTCGAATTTCATGCTCCGCTCAAACCAGGAATCGACTTCACTGGTGGTTCAATCCTTCAGTATCAATTTGATAAACCGGTCGAACTCGATAATGTTCGCAAAGTTTTAGAAGAGGCCGATCTGAAAGGATCGCAGGTACAGAAAGCGTTTATCTCAGGCAAAGAAGTAATCGTCATGCGCACCAAAGCACTTGATGATGAAGCACTGAAACGAACACTCGATCAAAAATTGGAATCCGAACTGGGACATTTCCAACCACTTTCCGTCGATAAAGTTACTGCGACCATTGGTCCTGAGTTGCTGACAAACGGCTTGATTGCTCTGTTTGCGACACTCGGAATGATGGTGGCATACATCTCATATCGATACCAATTCGATTACGCGATTTGCGCAATCGCCGCACTTTTCCACGACGTAATTGTTTTGTGCGGATTCTATGCACTGTTCGGGATCTTCCTGGGCACGGAGGTGGACAGCTTGTTTATAAGCGCGATCCTCACTGTCGTAGGCTTCTCCGTACACGACACGATCGTAGTATTCGATCGCGTTCGTGAGAATGCAAAATTCGTCGGAGCACGATACAAAGATCCCGAGACTGGAGAAGAGAAGAAAAGAACCTTTGGTGATGTCGCAAACGACAGCGTCAATCAAACTCTTTTCCGCTCACTGGCAACATCGGCAACCGTTGTCTTCACACTGACAGCACTATTCGTGCTCGGCGGCGTGACAACCCGCGACTTCGTACTGGCGATGCTCATCGGAATCATTTCAGGAACATACTCATCCATCTTCAACGCCAGCGCCCTGTTGGCATGGTGGAGAGAGATTGTCAGTAAGAGACCAATCGTTCCCAAAGTGATCGCCACCTAATACAGCACTAAGACCCCGAAACAGCCTCACTCAGGCTGTTTCGACGTGTCACAGTCCACTGTCAGAGAAGCAGTTTAGGTAAATTGCGTATTGCGTCATTGCTGAGATGCCATACAATGTACGCAAAGTGAGGTTCAAATGACTGACGACCTTTTACATGGATTAAGCGAAGAAGAGAAGTGGGATATCCTCACTCGTCCGGAAAAGCTCGGCGAGATTCTTCTGAAGCATGGAAAGATTACGGTTCATCAGCTCGAAGAGTTGATCAAAGAACAAGAAACATCTGGAAAACCTCTCGGCGAACTTATCCTGTCGAAAGGTCTGATGTCACGATCGGAGCTGCTAACCGCTCTCGACTGGCAACATAAAGCAGACAAAGTAATCATCGATTCGCTTACCGAGTTGATCAACAAACCCAAGAAAGACTAGAACGAAATCTATTCAGCCTATAATTCCGGCGCGCTGGGACCAAGCATCTCGCTTGCGCCGCTGACCTCGATCACGCTACCGTCTTCGAACTTGACTTCGATGCGGCAGTTTGGCATTCCGCGTTTCAACTTATTGATGGTCGACCCACCAATCTCTATTGGAAGGTCGCGCAGAATGAGGTGATTTAAACTTTTCATTCTCGGCAATTGAAGCAAGGTCTCTCTGTCCAAGTTCGGATCTTCCAGCATCAAACGATTCAACGCTAGCGGGAGTCCGACCAGAGTCCTCATCGCATTCCGATCGATTCCACAGTCAGTAAACGCCAGGGTTTTCACTTTTTTGCATAATCCAATCTTCTCAATCACATTTGAATCGACTGCCATCTCTCGAAACTCTAGTGTCTCCAGACATGGCATTGTCTTCAATGCGTCAATCGCTCGAGGGTGAATGGCTTTTACACCTACGAAAATTAAAGAGCGCAATCTCTTCAATCCGGCTACTGCACTATATGCGGTATCACTCATCGAGTCAGAAGAAAGCATTACCGTATCCAACTTGGGAAACTTCGCTAACTGCTCGAAGACTTCTTGGCTGTAATCCTTCGGCCTGGGTTCGGTCGCCTTATCCCAGCTCAAAAGCCAGTCTATGCGCTGGATGGTGTCCGGCAAATATGCCAATCCTGCACCGGTAAAATTCTTGCATCCCTGAATGCTGATCACTTTTAGACAACGAAGTTGCCTCAAATATTTAAAGTTCTCATCCTCCAATTTTCCTCCCTTGAATTGAATGAAAATGAGATTCTGCAAACCGGCAGTGTATTGCAGACAGGCTCCTGATATTCTTCCGCAGTGCCCAATTTCGAACTTCACGAGATTCTTGCATTTTTTCAAGAATTGGAAATCGCGATCATGGATTTGCGTATTGACGAATTCCAATGACTCTAAGTAAGGTAGATCCGCCACTCTTGCCAGGTAAGCACCGGAATAACTACCGCCCTTAAGGAATAGTCTTTTGGCTGTCGGATTCTGCGGTTCGAACAGAACTCTCAATTCATCATCGTTGCCTTCGATAATTTTGTATTCATCCCTGATGTGCTCTACACCTCTTCCAAAGGAATTGATTTCCAACTCTTTCATTGGCGGCCAATCGTTCATGATTCCGGAGAATTGTTTCATCTCCCAACGCTCGGGCTTGTATCCACCAAGGACGCGAGCCTCTCTAAAATCCATACGAGAACTATTGGTGTCACCGAGTGCTCGATAAACAAGCGCGCGATGAAAAAACGCTCCGGGATCTTCCCGCCCGCTCATTCCTCGTCTGACAATAGACTTGGTCAAGTCATCACGCGCACCAGTGAGTCTACCTTCCATCAATTTAGCAACGCCCCTTATGTCCAGCGCTCTAAAATTGTTTTTGTCGATAGTGAGCGCTTCCGTACAAAGTGTTTGCGCTTCTTTAGTGAAATTGGATTCGAGCAACTTCCATGCGCGATCGGTAAGCTCCGTCGATTTCGGATCTAATTGCAAACCGGAGTTGGAAGGCAGTACTGAGAATTCGGGAAAAGTGGATTTAACTTTGCGAATCGCTTTCTTTTCTTCGATCGGCTGAATCACCATGTACACGATCAATGCCGGCGTGATGCAGACCGCGAAAATTAAACCGAAGATGGCCAGTTTTCTTACTTTTCCGCGAGGTCTATCTCCCGGTTCCTGAATCGAAGAATTCACACGCTCGGGAAAAAAGTTACCGCTAAGATTTCGACCGGAATCCAGCGTGGATAGAGCGTTTGCAAGATCTCCCATTGAAGCGAATCGATCGCCTTTTTCTTTTTCCAAACAAGTTCGAATTATCGATTCGAGGTCTTCGGAAAAAAATATGTCGCCGCGAACATCAGCAAGCGCAGGAACTTTTTCGCGTGCATGCATCGCGATGGTTTCCAACGCGGTCTCTCCGACGAATGGAGTTTGACCAGTCAAGCCTTCAAACATAGTGCAACCGAGCGCATAAATCTCGGATTGCACATCATATGGAAGTCCAGCCGCTTGGTCGGGCGGCATGTACGCCGGAGTGCCGACGATCGTGGTGCCTTGCGCGAGTGTCGATTCTTGAATTGCATGCTTGAGACGAGCAACGCCAAAGTCGATTAAACGAACATCGGGATTGGTGGCAGATTCGTCCAAAATCAGAATGTTTGATGATTTGATGTCGCGATGGAAGATACCCTTGGAATGTGCGTATTCGAGGGCCTCTGTTATGCGTAAAAATATTTTGACCGCAAGCTGAGTGGGCAGAGGGCCGTCGTCTTTCAATCGCTGCTCCAGCGTTTTGCCGGCAGCATATTCCATCACCATATATGGTGCACCACTCGATGTGACACCAAAGTCGAGGACTGCCACGGTTCCAACATGCTTCATCAAACTGGCGGATTTTGCTTCTGCCTGAAATCCCATCAATTGTTCGGCGGTCACTGTTCGCAAACATTTGATGGCAACTAGTTTATCGAGCAACCGATCCTTGCAGAGATAAACAATACCTGCCGAACCTTTTCCCAACTCCGATAGAGGAAGATATCGGTCCAGCGGAAAACTTTCCGGATCAAGATTGAGGAAGTTATCGGTACTCATCAGCCCAGATTCGAATGCTACGTGTGAATCGAAAGAGTTTCAACGACAAACCTTTCACGGAAAGAAATGGACTGCAATAACTCTATTCCCATTTACATGTCACCTATGCCTGTTAGTATATTAACGTGGACGGTTCGACGGCATTTTATGACGCTGGAAGAAAAATGCGACAAGTGTGGAAAGAACATCCGCCGCAACAAGGCCGGCACGATCACGCAATGGTTGAAGACTACGAACGATTGCGAGTGTGATAATCGTGAGCAGCTGGCCGCGCTGCTCGCAGAAGACGAAAGGTTGCTTTCGAAGTGCCCGAAGTGCGGAAAGGTCAGAGAGGCAACACGCGAAGGTTCGCTTACTCAGTGGATCTTCAAGGACAGTCGCTGCAAATGCGATTGGGACGAACTTGGTATTGAATTCGATGCTGGGCAAACGGAAAGAAGATATCGAGCCGAGCCGGTAGATGACGAAATCAAAGCACTTCTCAAATCAGAAGAGATCGACTATCACGGTCTTGCACCGGAAGAATTTCCATTCGAGCGATATCTGATTGCAAGAGAGATTGGTCGCGGAAGCAGCGGCATTGTGTTCAAGTGCTACGACACATTTCTCAAAAAGCGAGTAGCCATCAAGACCTTGACGGGAAAGGTTTGGTCGCCGGAAGACATGCTGCGTCTGCAAAACGAAGCGCGTGCGGCAAGTAAATTGAATCATCCCAACGTAGTGCGCGTTTTGGATTTTGGCGCGTCGAGTGGTGGACAACCGTTTATGGTCATGGATTTTGTAGCGGGTCAAACGCTCGACGAGGTCTTAACAGAGCAAGAGTTTATAGAACAGCACATTGCAATATCAATTTTCTCGCAAGTACTCGCAGGACTCAGTCACGCGCATCGGCACGGCGTCCTCCATCGCGATCTAAAACCTTCGAATATTCTAGTGCTTGATGCTTTGTCGGACGATCCAAAGGCGCTGGTCATCGACTTTGGAATAGCAGCGCTAACCAGCGTTTCATCAGTATCAAAAACAGCATCCGGCAATACAACGTTGACTGGAAGCCCGCCTTACATGAGTCCTGATCAAGCTCGTGGTGAGCTCTTCAAAGAAACATCAGACATTTATTCCCTGGGTTGTGTTTTCTATGAAACCCTCACAGGAGTCAACCCATTTCGCGGAAAAACCGCGCTGGAGTCAATCAACAGACACGCGAATTTAGAAGTTCCGCCATTTTCCGAGACCCGACCGGATGCAGAAATCGATGGAGAACTGGAGTCTGTTGTTTCAAGAATGCTCGAAAAAAGTCCCCAGATGCGATACCAATCCGCCGACGAAACGAAACTAGCAATCGATTCGGTTTTCGAACGAATTGACACGGCAAGGGGCGGAACAGGGCTGAGACATAGAGGAAGCAGTTCGCCCGATGAGACAGGTTATTTTGATGACAGATTATGGAAAAGACGCCCTCCAGACGCGATGTTGTATGGCATCGCGGCCGGTTGCGTAATGCTTGTTCTATCGGCCGGCTTGCTTGTAATGAATCGCGCAGCCGACGATGTTCGATCGGACAAAGCACCACTTGCGAAGACTAAAGATACAACCACACTCAGCGATGACGCCAGTAAAACGAGCTACATCGAAGATATGATAATGCCCAACTCCAAGAAGAACGACGCGTACTTGAAGACGTTGAAGCGCGGACAAGATCTTCAAACAGTAAATCTTCGCATGTCCGACGTGACCGACAATGGCGTAAAAAGTATTCAACATTTACCAATTCAATGGCTCGATTTGTCGTACACACCAATCACAAATAAAGCATTGGAATATGTTTCACACATGCCAAACTTGTTCGGACTTTATTTGACCGGCACTGACGTAACAGTAGATGGTCTCAAGCATTTAGCTTCGCTGCCAACGCTTGAATTTCTGGATGTTTCGGCCATCCCGATAAGTAAAGAATGCATGCACACAATCGCCCAAATTCCGAATTTGCACCATCTCTACATGATCGGGAATCCTGCGATGACAGCCGAAATAATTAGCGAGCTGGAAACTGTGAAGTCGATTCAGGCACTAGGCTTCAGACGAACAATTCTCGATCACAAAGCAGTCAAAGAAATTGGTAAATTCAAGAAAGTCCAGGCGCTCCTACTGTCATATAGTGGTATCACAGACGAAGATCTGAACTCGGTCAAACAGCTTCCCGAACTAGGCCTTCTGGATATCTGCGGCAATGACCTGACCGACAAGGGCTTAATGAGCCTTGCTGGTATGAGAAGTTTGAAGCAGCTTCATGTCGGCAACTGCCCGAAGATAACGACCGAAGGAATCGAGCGGTTTAAAAAGAAGAAAAACTGCGCAGTGCGACTGGATCTTGGTCCAAATTCATTAGGCAACAATCAAGAATAGTTCAACGGTTTGGTAAATTACCTTTAATAGACTGCCACCATATTTGGGATCATAATGACAGGGCACTTGATTTAACCTGGCAACCACTACTGGTGCATCAAAGGTAATTTTCCATGACACGAAACAGTGAACCGATGAAACAGCGAGTTCAAATTCTCGTCGTATCGTCGTTGGCAGTCTTTGCATCGGGATGTACGATCGTCGAACCCGGCGAAGTTGGAGTCAAAGTAAGCATGGGACGCTTGCAGAAGAGTCTTCTGTCACAGGGCATGCAACCGTTTCTCCCTGGCGTTGACAGCATCTACCACTATTCGATCAAGCAACAAACTCTGCAGGGTAAAGCGGTTCCTCTGACAGCCGATCAACAGCCAATTATCATGGAATACAAAGTTCTCTACAACATTCCTGAAGGTCAAGTGCTCACGCTGTACGCAAATTACACTGGTGACCCGTACACACAATTAGTCGATCCGCAAATTCAGGAAGCGTTTCGACAAGTGGTATCACAATACAAAGCAGACCAGGCAACCAAGAAGGTCAACTTGATTAAGAACCAAGTTCTATCGATGACCAAGGACAACGTCAAAGGTTTGGTCAACATCGTCGATATTCCAATCACACATGTCGAGCTTCCAGAAGTCTTGCAACAAGCCATCGCTCAAAAGCAGGTGATGGAACAACAGTCGCTGCAGAAGCAGTACGAGCTGGACAAAGCCCGGAAAGAAGCTGAAATTACGATCGCGAATGCTGAAGCGCAAGCGCGTTCAATCACGCTGCAAACTCAAGCGCTTGAAAAATCGCCCGCTCTGATCGAGTATGAGAAAGTGAAAAAATGGGATGGCAAACTTCCGGGCACTTTCATATCCGGTGGTGCCGCCAACACGCTGTTCCAACTGAAGTAAAATCGAAACTAGCGACCTGTGGATCGTGGGACGGACGGTCAGGTCAGTGCCCGTAAAACTTTACTGGTTCTGCGCCCGATTGGCATAAGCGCCTGGCACGATTACACCGCATGGACCCGGCGGATGGGGAGGGGTTAGCATCATCCCGGACCGGGCATAGTGTATGTGTGGAAAAGTACGAGGTTGGGAAGATGCGCAACGAGAGTACGGTACCGGCAGCTAAAGTGGATGAACTCGCACAGTTGCTGCAGACGGGAAGTTTCGAAGAATTCATGCGCCTTTTCAAACAAAATACTCGCACGCTCCAGGACGAGGAAGAATTGTCAGAGGCGCCAGTCAGGCTGGTAGAACTCGTCAACAAGGCTCTCATTCAGAACAATCCTGAAACCGTTATGAAACTCGTGGTTTCACAGAAGACCGAAGAGCAGAAACACTTGATTATGATTCAGGACAACTCGCGATTCTGGGGCGATAGCTTCACGATTACGCGGCAGATGTTCACGGTCTAGCTGAATCCGTTTAGTTCAGGTTTAGCTGAATCGGTTTATTTGAACCGGCTTAGTTTAAACGTTGCTATGAGATGAACATAGCGTCGCCGTAACTGAAGAAGCGGTAGCGTTCCTTCACGGCTTCTTTGTACGCTGACAGGATCAAATCTTTGCCGGCGAACGTGGCTACAAGCACGAGCAGACTGGATCCGCTTAAATGGAAGTTCGTCACCATCGCATCGACGATCTTGAAGTCGAATCCCGGTTTCACATACAGCCGAGTTTCCGACGAATCTACAACTTCTAAGACACCGGACGCGCCGGCCGTTTCCAACGCGCGGAGACTGGTAGTACCGACCGCAATTACCCGCCGCCCTTCAGCCTTCGCCTGGTTGACAGCATCGGCGGTGGCACGCGGAATACTGAAGCGCTCAGCTTCGATGCTGTGCGAGGCGACATCGGTGGATATCGGTTTGAAAGTGCCAGGTCCAACGTGAAGAGTTATAGGAGCGATGATAACCCCTGAGGCTCGCAACTCTTCAAGCAGTTCCACCGAGAAGTGCAAACCGGCAGTCGGCGCGGCAACAGCTCCAGGATTTTTAGCGAAAACGGTTTGATACCTATCAAGGTCACAGAGCCGTTGCCCTTCGCTTCCAACCGACTCCACTTCCTGTTCGTCGCTTTCATCAATCGGCTTCGTCCGCACTATATACGGTGGCAGCGGTGCGTATCCTACACTCTGCAGAATGTTGTAAACATCTTCTTTTCTGCCCAGATCCACGACCAGACGCTTAAACCCATCCTGGTCGATAATGATGTCGGTAATGGTGATTTTGCTTTCTGTCGGAGCGTCGCTCACGAGCGAAAGCGTTTCACCTATGCGCAAACGCTTGATCGGTGTGACCAACGCCTCCCACAAGTTTATTTTTTCGGCTTGCGGTCGGATCAACAGCAACCGAATCGTGCCACCACTCTCTCTGCGAGCATACAGCCGGGATGGAACGACGCGTGTGTCGTTGATGACCAAAACATCGCCTTTTTTCAGAAGCGATTTAATGCCTGAGAATGAGCGATGTTCGATATCACCAGTCGCTCTATCCACGCACAGCAATCTCGACTCGTGGCGGACCTCTGAGGGCTTCTGGGCGATGAGTTCTTCAGGCAAGTCATAAGTGAGATCATCCAATTCGAATGATTCTGGTTCTGATGTCTGGTTGATTATTGAACGCGTCATGGATATCATGCTGAGACTGTCGCGGCGACCGGCAAATGAAAAGTAGCCGTGCGAACGAACGGTGTACTGTAAATTCCCGGACCTCATTGTAGTTGAAGTGCTTGCCTTGCTAGAGTTGCTCAAATGAGTTTGAAACAATCCGTAGTGGAACTGGCAGCCTCGAAAGGCTTCAGCAACACTGTCATCGGCGCACTGGAGCCGCTTTCGACCGAGCTGGTCCATTATAAAGACTGGCTGGAGCGAGGCTACTCGGCCGGCATGGATTACATGAAACGCAATCCTGAGCTCCGCACAACCCCTCAATTACTTTACCCTGGCAGTCGATCCGCGATCATAGTTTCCGTCAGTTATTACACTGACAAACCGGAGTCTCCTGGTCCGTTTTATGGCAACGTGGCTAGATACGCAGTGGGACTAGATTACCACGCAGTCATCCGCAGAAAACTTCGAGAACTCCGAGACTCATTGTCGGAGAAACTTTCGATTAATATTGTCGGAAAGCCTTTTACCGACTCGGTCGCGCTATACGAACAAGGCTTTTCCAATCGGCATGGACTGGGTTTTGCTGGGAAGAACACTCTGATAATCGGTCCAAAGCTTTCCGGAAGCTACAATTTTGTGGCTGAACTGTTTGTCGATGTCGAAATAGAAGCGGATGAAAAGTACAAAGGAACTTGTGGACAGTGCTTCCGATGCGGCTCTGCGTGCCCTACTGGCGCAATCGTCGAACCGGGTAGTGTCGATGCAAATTTGTGCATTTCGTATCTCACTATTGAAAACAAGCACGGCATCCCGCTTGAGCTTAGAAAGAAGCTAGGCAGCTGGGTGTTCGGATGCGATATATGCCAGGAAGTTTGTCCGTACAATTCCCGACCACCACAAACGCCGTGGATTGAATTCCATCCAGAATCCGGCGCTGGCCATTATCTCTACCTGCCGGATTTGTTGGACATCGCAACAGAAGAGGAGTTCAGAGAGCGTTTTGAACACACTCCATTACGCAGACCAAAGCGACGTGGAATATTGCGAAACGCGCTCGTCGTCTTGGGAAATGAGCTAGGAAAGGTTTCAACGCAACATGGCAAGGTAGATGAGCAACTGGTATCATCAGTGGTGAAACGGCTACAAAGTTTCACTAATACAGAAACTGATCCAATGCTTGTAGAGCATGCCCAATGGGCATTGTCACAACTCCAGAACTAGACAAACTATTCCGGACAGAACGCGGTGCCGTTGCCGCCGCGGGATTGCACCATCTCGGCAGCCAGGTCCGATTTAGCGACCAGCTCTTGAGCGCCGGTACCGTGCCCCGGGAAGTACGCGATACCGACACTGGCTTGCAAGTAAATCTTGTGCCATTGGTGCTGGATGTAGTTATCTTCGAATTTCTTCCGCATCCTTTCCGCAACGATGGTAGCACCACTGCCTGGGGTTTCAGGCAACACGACTAGAAAGCGCTCATCGCCGAATCGTCCGACCATGTCGACGTCCATACGGGTGGAGTTCAACAAATGTTCGCCGACCCAGTAAACAGCGTTATCTTGCGCTAGAGAACTGAAGTTCTGACCAATTCGGTTGATCCCGGAAAACGCGACACAGAGCACAGAAAGCGGTCTGTTATATCGTTTGCTGCGGCGCATCTCGCGATCGAGTTTTCGCATGAAATACTTGAAGTTATAGACTGGCGCCAGATCGTCATAAAACGCGATTCTTTCAACGTCTTCGTGAGTAAGAATCGTCTTCTCTTCCTCGACTTTGGAGAACATCGTCCGCTCTGTCGGGCGATTGAGTTCCGCCATCGCCGCAAGGTGTTCTTGCGTCAGACTGGAGTTCCGCAGGTCGCTAAGACGTCTGTGGAAAAGGTTGTCCTTGATAACCGCTTCTTCGTACCGGTCTTGATGGCTCATAAAAACCCTGGGGGAGAGAATGCCTACTCATCTAATACATTTCCCGGAGATTTCAGTTTTAAACCGTATAGATAAGAAGGGGAAGGAGCATTGCTCGGATTCTGTAGGGGCTTTGTAAGCGGCCAGACTGTTACTCCGGCCCGCTTCGAAGCAAAAACGGCATGGGCGCTTGCAAAGCGCCCCTACGATTAACGTCAGGAGTTTGGGTTTCTGACTATCGAAAGAGCGTTTAGCGGACTCGCGGTGGGCGCGTTTCACGCGGCGATGCCGGTGTCGATTAAGCGGCGACACCGGACAGGTTTCGATCACGCGGCGATGCCGGTGTCGATTGAGCGGCGATGCCGGTCAGGTGTCGGCACGCGTTGATGCCGTTCATGCATCAGGACCGTTGGATGCAGGAGCTGGGCGTTTATCTTACAAACCGCTCGTACAAATAGCTCAGCAGTCTGATTTAAACTTTGACTTTGACTCTTTCAAGCAAGTGCAGGCGCACCATATTTAGTGCTTCATTCGCGGTTCGATGTCGAATTTCAGTTCTGCCAAGACGTGCTGGCAGTGAGAGTTTCTTACCGATATATGTATCCGCAGTAGACAAACCGAGGTAAACCAAGCCGACTGGTTTATCATCAGTTCCGCCACCTGGACCAGCGATACCTGTGACACCAATCCCGATATCAGCGCCGGATAGTTCCCTAACACCGCGCGCCATAGCCTCGGCGCACTCGGGGCTGACCGCGCCGAATTCATTTAATAACTGCTCACTGACCGAGAGGATTTTATGCTTTGCTTCGTTCGAATAAGTGACGGCGTTGAATGAGATGTAGTCGGAGCTTCCGGCTACATCCGTGAGGCGCTTACTGAGCAATCCGCCGGTGCAGGACTCGGCGGTAGAAATCATCAGACCTTGCTTCTTCAGCAAGTCACCAACGACCGATTCGAGCGTGGAATTATCCACGCCATAACAAAACGTTCCGCTGCGTTCTTGAATGTCGGCGACAATCGGCTCGACCAGCTTACGCGCAGTGTCCATATCATCCGATTTTGCAGTGACGCGCAGCCGGCACTCGCCATGACCGGCATATGGCGCTACGGTTGGATTCCGCCCGGCTAGCAGATCCGCATATTTCTCAGCGAGAGCAGATTCTCCTATGCCAAAATGTTTTAACTCAACCGAAAAAATTGCTGCACCAACGATTTTAGCTTGAAGGAAATCAACTACTGTGGTTGCCCACATGTTCTTCAACTCACTGGGAACCCCTGGAAAAGTCATGATGTAGCGGTTCTTTGACTGCAAAGCTGGAATCGATTCAATACCCGCTTCTTGCAATCGCGATGGAGATATTGTCCAGATGATACCAGGAGCGGTGCCCGTCGGATTCGGCAACAAATCAGCGCCAGCTGGTCGCAGAGCTTGTTTCGCGTTATTCTCCGGCATAACGATACCGCGCTCGTTGAAAAACGAACGAATAATCTCAAGTATGGTTTCGTCCATGACCATCTCTGCACCCATAACTTCGGCGATGCATTCCATCGTCAAGTCATCGGGCGTCGGTCCAAGACCGCCGGACGTAATCACTATCTCAGAACGAGACAGCGCAGTTTTCAAACACTTTCCTACGCGATGCCTATTGTCACCAACAGTGGTGTGGTAATAGCAGTCGATGCCAAGCCGGGCAAGTTCATCACTCAAAAACTGAGAGTTAGTATCGAGTACTTGACCGAGCAGAAGCTCGGTGCCGACTGCAAGAATTTCAGCTATGCTCATAAATCGGTATCCTGCAAGACATAGACATTTAACCATCTCCGGCGATGTTGTGGGGAATAATCACTGTACGAAGTTAATGAAGAGAAATAACAAATCTAACCGGGAAAAACGAGAAACTGGTGCAGCGCGAGCGAGACGAACAAATAGATCTGGTCGAGACTGACCTGAAAACCGACGACACGCAGTCTTCGGTCTCTTCAACAGCGCCCGCTGATTTGCCCTATTTCGGAGACCAGTATGAAACCCTAGAGCTAATTGGTCAGGGCGGAATGGGCTCGGTATATAAAGTCCGGGATAAGCGGGATAAGTCGTGCTTTGCAATCAAGCTGCTAAATCCGGATCTGGCGAAAGACAAAACCGCGGTAAAGCGTTTTGAAAAGGAAGCCGAAGCTACCAGCAAATTGACGCACGAAAATCTTGTGACTGTCTACGAGCATGGTTGCACAGATAATGGCATCCCGTATATCGTCATGGAATTTCTTGGCGACCAAAATCTCGCCGAGTTTATCAACGCGAAAAAGAAACTGGAAGCGGACGAAGCGATTCCGATTCTCTCGCAAATCTGCGATGCACTATCTTATGCACACAAAGCGGGAATCGTTCACCGAGACCTGAAGCCAAGCAATATTATTTTGAGTGAGCTAAACCGAACCGCCGGTCCCGGTTCAAATGAACTCAAATTGGAAACGAACAGCGACGACCCGCATAAGTACATTGTCAAAGTCGCAGACTTTGGAATTGCTTCTATCAAAAACGAAACCGCACCGGCTGGTGAGACACTCACGAAAACCGGCGAGATAATTGGCAGTCCGCTCTATATGTCACCAGAGCAATGTGTTGGAAATGCACTCGATGCAAGTTCAGACATATACTCATTCGGTTGCGTCATGTACACGACACTAACTGGACGGGCGCCTTTTGAGGGCTCCAATCCTGTGCAAATAATACTCAAACAGATTCAGGAAAAGGCACCGCCCCTGCCACCAGGTATCAGAGTAGGCAAAAATATTCAGCTGGAGAAAATCATCCACAGATGCCTTCAGAAGGACAAAGAAAATCGGTATAAGACTGTTGATGAGATTAAGATCGACCTTGCGCGTGCCGCAGCAGGACGCTTGGTAGAATCAGTAAATCCGCGACTCATGTCCGCAAGCGAAGAAAGAGCACTCGTTATTTTTACGGTCGCGCTTTTCGCAATTCCGATCGTTTTTGGAACAATTATGAAACTGTTCTCGCCGCCACAAACGACCTCGCCGCCGGCAATTGTGCAACAACTAGAGGGTGCAAAACCGGCACCGGTGACTGCACTAGCTCCACAACAAGCTCCCGACTTAACCGCAGAACGCGCGTTGAAACATTTCAAGGCTCGTGAATTCGACGAAGCAATTCCGCTCCTTCAATACGTTGCAGCCACAGCGAAACGAGAAGGGAAGTTGGAGTTCGAAGCGTTTATTTATCAGTGTATCGGTCAAAGTTATTTAGCGTTGAAGCAGTATGACAAAGCGGAAGTCGAGTACAAAAAATCGATCAAGATGTTCGGCGATTTACGTCACAGCAACAACGAGCAATTGCAAAACGATGGTGTAATCACAGAAGCGACGACCGGCTATATCGAGGTTCTGCGCGCGCTCAACAAATCGAACGAGGCGATGAAACTGCTCAAGAGCATGAATTTGCAAAGGTTGCGTGATCTCGAAAATTTCTATCAATCCTTCCCACCGGAAGATTTGAAACGCGTTCATGATCTTCGAGTGGAGCTCGAAGCAATTAGAGCCGCTGAGACAAAACCAGTTAATTAGCTGGTTCTCCAGCGTACAAAAAAAGAATTCAGGACCGAAGTCCTGAATTCTCCACTTTCCCATTCAAGAAAAGAATGATACCTGCATGATGGATTCCTACACCGCCTTATAGGCAGCGAATCTGGCGCTTACAAGATGCATGATGTTTCTCAACAGACCTTCCGGCTTATCCATTTTCATTAATGTCAGTCGCGCGCGGTGTGCGACGTATGGATTAGAGTCTTCTGCAAGATCGTTGAGTACTTTTGCACCTATATAAGGATTTTCGGCAAGCCGAAATCGAACATCAGGATGGTCGTCCTGACAAAGAGTGGCCACTATGTCCTCTGGCACGTTCGGATTCTCCGAGACGGCAGAGCGCACGTCAGGAGATGGGTGAGACGCTAGAATCTCTAGAAGAAATGGCTTCGAATTTGGATTCTCTGCAATCTTTTCCAGCAGTCGCGTATTATCGGTACGAGCAAGGTGCTCAAGTATTTCGGATGGAGTATTAGGATCACTTGCTATACATAAAGCAAGCGGTAAGCACTTATTCGAGTCCGAATAACTTACATTGAATGTCATCAAAAATACTTCCAGTAGTTCGTCTCTCTTTTGCATCAGGGGTTCCTCAGTTCTAGGTTGACGAATCAAGGCTGGCTCTTAACCTCAATTTCCGTGTATTCAAAAAACCGGACTCATCGCACTGACAATTTGTTCCATCATTTAATGTTCAGCAATTACCAGCAAGTTGGCTCTGAGTCTGGATTTACATTACTACCCTTATCGCATATCTTTACAGCCGCAATATGGCAGTTTCCACTTTGTAGCACGTAGATTGAGTATCGATGCGCTTTTTCGACGTAAACAGTGATGAAAGATCGCACTAAGCCTAAGGCAAGAATCGTGCAAGATCCCGATTTTGACACTAATTTGACATCACTTATCATTTCGCATGCTAAAAGCGAATGAGAAGCAAATTCGCCAATTTGCAGTGCTCGTGAGAACTTTCAACAAACTTGCCACAGTGGTGGCAAGTCATTGTTCGTATGACGTTGCGAGCCGACTTGACGAAACGGAGAAGGACTATGCAGATCGTATCTTATCGTGGACCCGGCATGGCTGGTGGTGTCTCCCCCGCCCTGACACGGTTAGTCGCAGACGGGAGCGCACACCACACGTGGTGGCATATTGATTCCGATACTATTAAGTATTCGACCGCTGCCGGAAAAGTCGTGACGAAACAACCAATCCCGAAAGCGGTTATTGAAGGGCATTATCGCTATTGTAATGATTTCATCTGGCCGATTATGCACGATTTGCACGAGTATGCGACATACCGCAGTGAAGACCGTGCACTCTACGAAAGATTCAACAGAATCATGGCTAGAGAGATCGCGTCAAACCGCGCAACCGGGCGGACCTTGATGCCCAATAAAATGTTCGTGCAAGATTATCAATTGGCACTACTGCCAAAGGAACTGCAACGTCTCGACGGTCCGCGGTGCGGTGTCTTCTGGCACATTCCTTGGCCCAAGTCGGTTCCTCAAGAGTTTCTTCCAGCGCTCACCGATATGGCTAAATCTATTCTATCTGCAGAATTTATTGGTTTCCATACTCAAGAATACTGCGCCAACTTTTTTCGATTTGTGTCCAAACATATTGATGGTGTCAGCGTTTCGATTCGCGATCGCGTAGTGATCAGAGAACCAAAATCGCACGCATTTAATCCGCAGCATTCGCTCTTCACGGTTCCCTCACCGACGCCGGAGCGCACCACGCCTGATGATCTGAGCACACGAGTTATCTCAGCGCCTCTGGGTCTCGATGTCGATCACTGGCAATCGTTGGCTAGTATCAAGACCAATACCGTCTTGCACCCAGCCTTGCTCAAAACCGACTTTGTTTTATCAGTCGATCGTGCGGATTACACAAAGGGGGTCATCCCCAGACTGGAAGCCATCCACCACTTCTTCAACGATCATCCCGAAATGATCGGAAAGATCACTTTCGCACAGCTTTGCACTCAGACTCGACCAGGTCTGGAGGCATTCGACGCGTATTGGAATGACCTTCAGCGAATGAGTCGCGAAATCAACAATAAGTACAGAAACCAAGATTGGCAGCCTATACACAATTTGAAAGGGCCGCTAAATCCCAAAGACCTTTCGGTTCTTTATGGGCACGCCTCAGTGATGCTTGTTAATCCATTGCGCGATGGCTTGAATTTGACCGCAAAGGAATATGTTGCATGCCAGTCGGATAATCCCGGAGCGCTCATGTTGTCGCCACACGCGGGCGCATATGAGGAGCTTGGACAGTGGGCAGTGGACGCTGATCCATTCGATCCGCGCGAAATGGGTCATTCCGTGTTCGAGGCTCTCCACCTGACCGACTCAGACAAGAAAGACCGCATGCAGAATATGCTGGCTGTTCTCAAAGCGAACACGATATCCAGCTGGTGTGACCAGTTTAAATTCTTGCTTGAACCGAGTGTGGAAAGCGAAATGGAAGCAGTGGAAGCGACCAGTTAGTGACCGCCGCTCGATGGCGCTGCTGCGTCGTGAAGGTAGCCGTTGCCGCCAACCTGGTGATTGAATGCGGCCCATACACCGATTGCGAAGACTGACAAAGCGAAACAGACGAAGAAGAAGATCAACCACTGCTGACTCGTGTTGCTGTGTGCCGAACCGCTCATCTTACCTCTCCCGCTGAAGACGCCCGAGCCCCTTGACTGGCTCTGTATTAACACCACAAGTATAGGGCTTATTTCACCCGGAAGCGGAGTCTGATTAACGGGAATTACATTTTGTTGGTTTATTGCGCTGGGCTGGGATTTTGCGCTGGCTCGGGAGACTCTTCGGCGCTTTCCAGAAGGTTGGTACAGGGGTGGATGTCGAAAGTCTCGCTGTGTGGCTGTATACCGTAGATAATCAGGGCTCGTTTTTGCCTTTCGTCGACCACGCATGCGACCAATCCGGTGCCGGCGTTTTCATCCAGCTTACCGATGCGATACTGAATTTGTGTATCCCGGATTAACCAGGCACCTTCTGACAAGACCTCGGTAAACTTCGACCCCGCATCGCCGGTGATTGTACCGATGCCCTGTTCGAACGTTTGCTGAAGCATCTCCTTGGCGTCCGTCTTCTCGCCGGTAGGGCAGGAGAAGAAGACCAAACGCTGTTTCAGCTTGCCGTCTTCGTAGTCGATGGTGACCGTCTTCAGCAAAAACAGGTCCATCCCAAGAAAATATGAATAGCCTTTAGGCAACGGCTCAGGCAAAAGCACCATCGAACGCGCCAACTGCGAGATGGCTTTTGGATTCGATGATAAATCAAACTGCTGTTTAAGTACGGCAGTACCGATGATCACGCACGCCAAAACCGCCATCATGCCCAATGCCACAAACGCTATCAGCGCTTTAGACCAGGCCGGCAACGATTTTGTAGTTAGGGTAGTAGTCATAACGTTCCGCCGCGCGCTGAATAAACTGACCGTAGACTTTCACCGAGCGGTCCACTGATGATTGTAAACCAGTGGGGCGGAATGTCGCCAACCACCCAAGTTTAACCAATCAGGAGTTTAAACCCAAACGCTTCTCGTATGAATAAACCGTGTTTGCCAGCAGTTGCGCGACGGTCATCGGACCGACACCACCAGGAACCGGCGTGATCATTCGTGCAACCTGGTTGGCCGCGGCGTAGTCCACGTCGCCTGTGATGATCGATTTATCATTTTCACCCTTGGTGTAATGAATGCCGACGTCGATAACGACCGCACCTGGCTTAATCCAATCACCCTGTACAAACTTGGATTTGCCGATTGCGACCACGAGAACATCAGCGTTTTTCACCACATCCTTCAGGTCTTTTGTACGGCTGTGGCAAATCGTCACGGTAGCATTTTTCTGCATTAGCATCAGCGCAACAGGCTTGCCGACAAGGTTTGATCTTCCAATTACAACTGCGCTGGCGCCCTCTAATTTGACACCATACTTGTTCAACAAAGTCATGACACCAGCGGGAGTGCATGGCTGCAACCCAGGCTTACCAGCCAACAACAATCCAAGATTGTAAGGGTGCAAACCGTCAGCATCTTTGTCAGGTCTCATCGCTTCCAAAATCTCAGCTTCTGAGAGATGTTTAGGAAGCGGCAACTGGACTAAGATACCGTCCACGGTATCAGACTCATTGAGGATTTTGATGCAATTCATCACTTCTTCTTGAGTGGCGTCAGCGGGAAACTTGTGCAAGAAGCTCTCAATGCCTACGTTCTTACAAGCTGTGATTTTGTTTTTGACATACAATTCACTCGCCGAATCATCGCCGACAAGGACAACTGCCAATCCCGGCGCTCTATGTCCTTTGGTGGTATGCTTCGCGACCTGCTCTTTGAGCCCGTTTCGGGTCTCGGCTGCGCAGGCTTTTCCGTCGAGAATCTCAGCTGTTTTTGTTTCTGGCACGGTTGTTTCCTTCCTTATTGCGGGGCACTAGTGTGTTGAAAACATTTATCGAGATCGAGTTGTGGACCGGACTTATCGCCATCGGTGAAGGACACGCCCTCGCCTTTTTCGACGATTCCTATAGCTTTGAACGGATTGTGATCGAAACCCTTGAGTTTCTCCCACGACTCTTCGGAGATGCACGCAACAAGCTCGTAATCTTCTCCGCCATAGAGCACCCAGTCTAAAGGATCGCGACCCGCTTTTTGAGCCGTCTCCAAAGTTTCGTCATGAACTGGAACGTTTCTCAAATCCACACGCATTGCCACATTTGAACTCTTAGCGATTTGAACGAGCGCATCAGCAAGACCATCGGACGCATCCATCAACGCTCCGCGTCCGGCCGCCGCCCGATTGAGAGCCCATGATTCGCACAATCGCGGCAACGGACGCCTGTGTCGATTGATGCAGTAGCTGGACTTCAAGGTGGTGGCCGAGCCTTCGTCCGCGTTCTCCAGCAGATAAAAACCGGCACCACTGGCGCCAAAGTCGCCGGTGACAACGACAATATCGCCAGGACGGGCGCCCTGGCGCGTCAGCACGCCATGCTCGTGAGCATCGCCCATGACGGTAATGCTGAGCGTCAGATCTCGCGACCGGACCAGGTCTCCACCCACGATTCTGGTTCTATAACCATTGGCGCAATCCAGAAAGCCGGCATATAGTGACTCGAAGGCGTGCTCGCTCATCGTCGACGGAAAGCCCACGCTGATTAGCAAATGACGTGGACGCCCGGCCATCGCGGCGATATCGCTAAGGTTGACCGCCACTGCCTTCCAGCCCAGGTCAGCCAGACTGGTAGTTTCCAACCGAAAATGCGTTCCTTCAACCAGCGTGTCGGTCGAAACCAATAGCCCGGTTGGCAAGATCGCACAATCATCACCTATGTGACGGCTGCCGGTCCACGACTTTATTCGCTCGACAAGCCGATGTTCAGGAGTTTCTGACGAATATAAGGATTTCATGGTTTTTCCGGTGTTCTTATGGTTGCAAACAGATAAAATGCTACAATCAAGCCCATAGGGGTCTCTCTATAGAAGAAGGAAAAAACATGAGCGCAGTATCGCAAATTATCACTAGCATTCTCCAACTGTTCAATATGCTTATGATCCTTTGGTGCCTGCTCAGTTGGTTCCCAAACATCAACTGGTATGAGCAACCCTTCAAAACTCTGGACAAAATTGTCAGACCGGTGTTGGCTCCGTTTCGCAAAGTTATACCGCCGATCGGAAATATCGACATTTCACCGATCGTTGCAATGTTCACGTTACAGATGGTCGCCAACTTCATTAGCCATAATTTGTAGCGATGGGCGTCAGCCATATGATAGGGTAAGCACTTCCTTATCCGAAATTTGAATTGAATATGCTTTCTAGAAGAAGTTTCCTTTCCCGTGTTTTTGGAAGCCTTGTCTTATTCGAGTTGAACGAGTGCGCCCCCGCAAGGGCAGCCAGTCTCATCAAGAAAAAAACAAAACAGGTTGTCATCACAGGCCCGCACAGCTTGTCAAAACAGGCGTGGCCGCCGGCAATCGTTCCAGACTTTGTCGACATCGACAAAAAGGGTTATCTCTGTTTTAGCGATCAGTTCGGACGCTTTTCGGTTGTTGACCTGAGAAAAGCAGGCAGCGCCAAATTTCCGCCTAAGGTCCTCTCGGAATTGACATTGCCCTGCAAACGCGTGTTGGACCTCAAGGTCGCAAAACAATCGTACGCATACGCCCTTGCTAAAGACCCAGCAGAGGGACCGGAAGCCAAATTCTATTTGATTTCACTCGATCTGGTTAGACCAGAAGCACCGTCGGTGATATCACGAGTAGAACTAAATCAAGTCGACGACGCGTATTTTATTTTTGCTGCGCCAGACCTAATTTTCATAAGTGGAAGATCTCGGGCGGGCGAACATTTGATTTCGATCTACTCGGCACCGGGCAAACGTTCGCGCGAAGCGAGCCTGGTGGCATCGATTTCGACCAAACTACCTGTGGTGGCGCTCGATTATCAAAAACGCGAACTGCTGATCGTTCAGGATAATGGCTTAAATACCAAGATCGAAACCTATAACATGGGGCAGGTCAGTTCACCGCAACAAACAAACTCTCTTGATTTGAAGGGCTGTTACACGCAACTCAGTCGCGTGGGCGATACGCTTGTGCTCGCTGGTTCGGCGGATCAATCCAACGGTATAATGCAAGCCACGACCATTGCTTTAAAACCTGCACCGCATGCGGTATCGACAGTCATTCTCGATTCTTCAGAGAAATTACTTTCCGTTACAGCGCAAAAGGGGCAATACCTGACACTCTCGAAGAGTGCCGATGGCAAATTGATTTTGAATAGTTTGAACATCGACAAATTAAACAATTTGTCTAAGAGTCAGACCATGGAAATACCAGTCAGCAAATCATCCTCGGTCGATCAGGCAACCTTGATCGTCAATGGCAAAGAGATGTATATCGCCTCTGGCTGGTCCGGCGTTCAAGTATTGAACAACACTGGGCAATGGTCCGTTGCATACAACTACAAAATTCCGCGATTGGCTGCTGCAGGAATTGCGACTTGGGGAAGCCAGGCCGTGCTTGTCGGTGCAGAACTTATGCTGTACGACATTGCGGACCCTGTACATCCGCAGCTCGTTTCAAGTGCGCCTCTGACCTCATCAGTGCGCTCGATGGTTGGCGCCGGAAGCTATATTTTGTGTCTTGAAAAAGAAGCTGTGACACTACGGAAGATGGCAGAGCTAGGTCGCACGCTAGCGAGTGCTAAGGTGCCGGAGAAGTGCAGAACGCTGACGTTCGACAAGTCTCAACATCGCGCGTATGTCGGTGATGCGATGGGGAAACTGACGCGGATTTATCCGGTCAAAGTTTTTTCCGACAATTTAGAAGCCCAAAAGAGTTTCGATTTGCAAGGGAATTTCACCAACATCGAATCAGTAAATGGCACATTCATGGCTGCGGACATTCACGAAGTCGCGCTGTTCACAATCGATTCGCAGGTTAAAGAAATTGGCAGACGCACGTTTGAAAATTTAGCTATTAGAGATATTTGTATTACAGAAGAGAATCTACTGGCTACCGCTGTCGATCAAAATTCCAAAGGATTTTTGCTTGTTCTTTCAAAAGTCGACAAGGATTTGAACATTGTTGGCACCATTGAGCTACCGCATAACGGCACTGCCCTATCGGCCACTGCGACTAGAGCGGTGGCAGTCGGTCGCGATGCGTCAGGGAAGGATTTGGTTTCAATCATCGATATTTCGAATGCGGTGAGACCGACAGTTCAAGCGACTTTCAATGTATTGGAGGCGGCCTCTGCCGTGGTGGTGCAAAGCAAGATCGCGTTGGTAGCAGGGCGCGGTTTGGAAATCGTGACGCTGTAGTTGGATAGCAGCCGGCCATACTTCTTGAGATGAAACTTCTCGCAAGATAATCGTAGGGGCGCTTTGCAAGCGCCCATGCAGGTTATCGATGAACTGGCTTATCAACGTACTAGCCGACCCGAATAGCAGCCCGGGCGCTTGCAAGCGCCAGTATATAAAATCAGGAGAGAAGCCGCTTATCGATGAGCTGGCTTATCGATGAACGTACTAGCCGACGAATAGCAGCCCGGGCGCTTGCAAAGCGCCCCTACAATTAACAGTGTACATAGAATCAGGAGAAAAACCCGCTTCTAGTAGACTGGTTGAGACGGGTTTGCTGCTAGGGGAGCGGGTTGGGGTCCGTAGACGCGAGCTGGCGGAGCAGTTGGCTCTGTCCCCGTGGGTGGTGGCATATCGGCAACTGCGGGATTTCTAGAAGGTTGCATGCTCCGTTCAACAATATCGTCTTGGCTCAAGAATTCATTGTTCTCAGGTGCGGGGGTCTGAGCGCCCGGCACAGCAGGTGCGAGACCTTGAGTGACGGAAGAATCCGAAGCTTCAATACGTTGTTCGGCTAGCTGTTGGCGCAGTTCCATCATTGCACTTTCGGATCGACTTTGTTTCGATGAGAGGTCGGTGAGCGCCATGAATCCGATGCCTGCCGCAATCAGAATAACGATGAATGCAAACGCCCATCCGACTGACGAGTGTTCGCGCACAACGTATGTTGTTCTCTCGGGAGTTGTATCAATTCGTCGCTCTACAACTGGAATCGCCGTTCCGCATGCTTTCAAATTTTCGATTTCACGAGCGCGTAAGTTGTCTACACCTCGATTTCTTATTTCATCCAAGTTGCGAGTTTGGATTTCTCCACTTCGCAACTCATCGCGCATAAGCAAGTCGTACTCTTCGCGACCAGTGAAGTCGCTTCGATCGAAGTCATCACTTGCGCAATTGTTCCTCGTCTGCAGATGCTGTTCTTCACGCGCTCGAAAAACATTTGCATCGTTCTCGATAAACTCATTTCGCGTTTGCAAAACATTTGAATCGTTCTCGTTCAACACATTGCGCGTTTGCAATTCTCGCTGTTCACTAGCTGACAATGGCTCAGCATCGCTACTCAGCATTTTTTCAGCTTCGAGATTTCGTAGATGATTTAGCTCTTGGTTTTTCGCATCAATTGATTCGCGCGTTCGTAGCTCGTCGGCTTCGCGAGCGTGCATTTCATCTATTTCTGCTTGCCGACGATTGAGTTGTTCGCGAAGGCGTGATGCTCTGGATTGAAAAAATCGCATAAAGGCTCCTTTGTTGCTCGTCGATTACATGCTCGACGAATTAAGTGCGGCACTGATAGTTTTAAGTCCGCTGTCTACCTGATCGCATTCCGTTGCTTTTAGTGTCCCACCGCTTTTACGAAGATGACGTTCTTTCACGGCGAGCACGTTAAGCATCTCCCGCAGCCGCGCACCCTCGCGACCAGTTATCTGACCTCTTGCAAGTTCAGTACTGATGTCGTTTTCGAGAGCCGCTCGACGTTTCATAGCGGGATCTAAATTGATTGTGGTACCTGCCACCATAACCGCAGCTGGGTCAGTTGGCACCATCTGTAGTTCATTGTCTTTCATCAATCGATTGATTCGACCTTGAACTGCGTCGTAGTGATTGGCGAGCTGAAGCATGTGCTTGTAGTTCGGTTGTGCCGTTTGTTCTAATACTCTATCCAAACCATTCAAACCGTCGAGTTCGCTTCGCAAAACATCTGTCTGTGCGATAGTCAGATGGCCGCTAGCTTCACCCGCGGCGATCATTGAACTAACTCGAGACCGACCGTTCTTCAAAGTATCTTTAAAAATGTCGATATCATCAGAGAGTTTTGGAATCGCTTCACTGTGGGTGGTGGCGTCCATTAGTGCGATTCTAATGCCGGCTTCCGGCATACTGGAATCAGGCGAATATTCGTACGCAGCTTGGGCAGCTGGGATTAGTGATCCACATACCGCTGCGAGGGCGATGCTAAAGCATGCTGCCATTACTCGGCGGTTAATTCTGTTTGGCAAATCTTCTAGCATCTTAAAACTCCTTTTTTTGTCAGAAGAACTCTCTTCCAAAGAGCTTAACTGCGTTCTATATAGCCTTGGAAACCCCGATCGATGCGGATTCCGAAGTTTCGCCGTCAAAAAGTTTCCAGACAAAATTGGAAGTTGAACACTAGGACACATAGTGCTCAACTCCCAAACCTTTATTGATTTTGATTATGAAAACGCCGATAAACTGACGCATTCACGCAAGTTCGAAACTACCGACCGGATGATACCGGCATTCGCATGTCATCCTTCACTTGCTCTTTTGCTGCCGCAGGTCCCTCGACTTTTTGAATGATTTGATGACGATGTCTCCATGCAAACACAGCGATAATCGGCGTTCCCACTGATACCAGTAAACCGATCGCAACGATTGCAACAAGGATCAAAGTACTGGTAGTGTTAACGACTGCCTTCAACTCAGCCAAATCACTTTTCAAAACCGCGAGCTGTCCGCTGACTCCAGCAACCGGCTTCTGCAATTGCGTGATAGGTCCATGCAAGTCGGAAATCGGTTCGTACATTCGATTCAGCGACTTCTCCATGCGCGCCAGACGGCTGTCTACCGTGCTCATTTTGGTCTCAATACTGTTCATATTGTTTTGCAGCTTGCCCATGTTTGTATCAAGCTTGCCCATACCATTGTTGAGCGTCCCCATATTGCCCTGGACTTCGACCATTTTGCCTCGCAAGCCGAGCATCGGTTTTTGCAAACCGGCGATTGGTCCCTCGAGTCTCATAATTTGCTGTTCCAAGTGCACCACACGCGCCTGCATATCGGTGACAGGCTTCAGCAACCAGCCTACTGGGTTCGGAATTCCAATACCTTTTTTCTTTTCCTTGGGCTGAAACTTTTCCGGCTCGACATTGACACCATCGATTTCGTTCACAGCCTCGATTGTTTGACGATCTTCTTTCTTCAGATGGTCAGAGTTCGATTTCACGTTGTCGACACTGACTGCAGTAGTTTTGATATCTTTTCCACTTTTAGTTTCAGCATTGACAGGTGATTGCAAGAAGCAAGCCACCAGAAGCGCGCTGTATAAGAATGTAAGATTTCTGACTAACATAAGCTCTCCGTGGTTACCTCGCCCCACATAGCACAGCAAACTCGAGCTGGTGTTCAGTGATTCGCCACAGCCAGAGCGATTCTCGCTTTCCAAACTTAACAATCGACAACCGCAGAGTTTTAAAGACCCGGAAAACGATGGAAAAACTACACGCATTCCAAGTGGCGTTTCGTCGATATTTCAGGCAATTTTTTCTGGAAATGTTAGAACGTTAGTACTGAGCGAAATCACGTTTAGTCCTACCCGAAACCTATGGTTAATACTGAAGCTTAGATAAAGAATCGAATTTCTTCGTTTAGAGCTACAAACACGATGTGATTTAGGGTAGAAAGGAAACAAGATAGAAATTTATCGTGGCACAAGCCTGAAAGGGAGGACGCATGACCACCGCCCCGACCACCAAGAAGAGATTCCCCCGCCTTTCATCAAGCGCATTCGAGCATCCAGCCGACCGCGCCGCATTGGAGGTGGTAAAGAAAATTCCGCTTCTGGACAAAGTTTTTGCGAAGCTAATCGAACTTGGTGCGGAGCGCTACCTTCGCGTGTTTCTGACCGGTTCTTCCGTGCATGTGACACCAAAGCAGTGCCCGAAGATTTATGCGCTTTTCCGTGAAGCGTGCGACATCCTCGACGTCGCAGAACCAGACTTGTACATCATGAGTAATCCTGTGCCCAACGCGTTCACGTTCGGTTTCGAACGACCCGTTATTGTGATTCACTCAGGACTTATAGATCTGTTGACTGAAGAAGAACTGATGGCGGTTCTTGGTCACGAGTTGGGTCACGTCAAGGCTGGTCACGTCTTGTATAAGACGATTGCGATGTTCCTTCTCAACATTGCCAGAAACATATTCGGCGCTGGCGGCATGCTGGCTCAACTTGGTCTGCAAGTCGCGCTTTACGATTGGTCTAGAAAGTCAGAATTGACGGCGGACAGGGCAGAGCTTCTGGTGGCGCAAGACATTGATACTTGTATTCGAGTCAACATGAAGCTTGCGGGTGGTTCCTGGTCGATTTACGAACAGATGGACGCCAAAGAATTTTTGCGTCAGGCCGACAATTATGAGGAGATGGATTACAGCACTTTGAACAAGGTGTACAAATTGCTGCAAGAAATCTTCCGCACACATCCGTTGCCAGTCTATCGTGCCAAAGAAATCAAAGCTTGGGCTGAAGGCAAGGCGTATAAGGAAATCATGGCAGGGCGCTATCCGCAAACCGGTGAAGATATTGGTTTGAGAGAGTGTCCACATTGCGAAGCCAAAATCAGTCCGTCGTTCTTCTTCTGCCCTGATTGCGGTAAGAGCGCACGCGTTTAGTGTTGTTCTAAACGTCCAAACAACTTCGAACGCACGCGCTGAAACCGCGTGCGTTTTTTGCTAAATCCCGCCAAACAAAAACGCACGCGTTGGACGCGTGCGCTTTGTGAAAAGAAACCTTTGTTTGTTTAGTCTTCGTCGCCGTTGACTGAATCTGAGTCTGGCTCTGTCTCTACATCGACCGGACCATCGTCTGATTTAGCGCCGAGCGTTTCGCCGCAGGCGGGACAGAATTTTTTATCGCGCGCAGCAGGCGCGTGGCAACGAGGACATTCGTAGCCTGGAGTTGGCTTGAAGCCGGCTTTTGCCTCGGCTCGCTGAGAGGTAGGGGCGGACGGATCGTTCGCTTTGTTGAGAGCGTCCATTTCGGCTTTCAATATATTGATCTGATCTTCATAACCGACGACTTCGCTAACGCGTTCTTGAATTGTTTCCTCAGTGACATCTTTGCCACCATGATATTTGTCGACGACCAGTCGTCCCAGTTCAACTAACTTCGCTGATTTTTTTCTTTCCAGATCACTGACTTGCGATTTCAGATTGAAGCTCTGAAACATCTCCTGTCCGCGCTCTTGAATCTTGTTTGCTTCTTTGGTTACGCCGGATACCAGGTCATCAATTATGCTCACGTTTCACTTCTCCTATTCGCCATGTATCAAGTTATACCTCAGTAGGAAGAAAGCCTCCCTAGGATTTTTCCTGAAGTAAACTTTGCTGTGAATCAGGCTTTTTTGGAACCGTTGGTATGGTTCCTCCGTCGGGTCCAAGATTGGATACCCGGACGAGATTTCTACCATCCTGCTTGGCACGATAGAGCGCTTCGTCTGCTCGTAAGAACAGCGCATCCGCCCCATCTGCATGCAGGGGGTAACTAGCCACGCCTATACTAGCAGAGAGCGCTCCGGGTCCGTCGATTTCTGTTTCGCGAATGATGCGACGCAGTCTTTCAGCGAGCTGTTCCGCCATCTCAATATCTGTGTTGGGAAGCAGAACGCAAAATTCTTCACCACCATAACGCGCGGTGATGTCAATCGATCTGGACGAATCTCTCAGAACAGAACCTATAGATTTGATCGCTTCATCGCCGGTCATGTGACCGTAGGTGTCATTGATTTTCTTCAAGAAATCGAGGTCGATGACGGCTAGAGAAAGCGGCTGACCATAACGTTTTGCGCGCTCGAATTCTTTAGTGAGAGAATCGTTGAACGAACGGCGATTGGCGACACCGGTCAAGCCGTCAGTAACAGCCTGCCTTTCGACTTCCATGTGCAGTTCTGCATTCTCAATTGCAATAGCGACCTGGTCAGCCAAACTGCCCAAGAGCGAGATATCATCAATACTCCACTCACGTGGCATCACGCAATCTTGCAGAAACACACAACCTAAAATTCGGTCGCGCACCACAAGAGGAATGATCAAACCCGATCGCATTCCGATGATGTTCAGGAACTCGCGATTAAATCGGCCACCAACCTCGAGGTCGATGAACTCAGGGCTTTTCACATCGAGCGCCATGCGCGTAAATTCCAAACCGTGCTCGGATGAAAACTCGTCTTTGACTGTTGCAACGCCTTCGGCATGATATTCGTAGACTTCGAATTGATCGAGTTTGCCGGCTCGCAATAATGATGTGCGGCTCAAAGCCCAGTTCGTGCAAATTTTTTCGACAATGGTATCAAGCACTTCTTGAATGCGAACAGAACTTCTTACCAGGTTGCTAATCCAGTACACAAGCCGCTCTCGCTCAACTTGTTTAATTCGGATTGAATCTCGTGCCGTCAGATCGTGAATCAACTTACGGGTCTGTTCTTCGAACTGTGCGGTTCTGTCCTCCATTTCCTCGTACTGACTGCGTAATCGATCGTTTTCACGGGTCAGTTCGGAATAGGACCAGACGTTGTGGATTATCTGTGCGAGCGGCAAGTCGGAGAAGAGTGCGTCGGTTTCCTTCTTATCATTAGAGGCATCAGCAACCAGAACGGCAGCGCAGAGTTGGTCGTCATGCACCAGACGATAGACCCAAATTTGCTGGAAGGGCTCAGCTACCTTCGAAGGCAGTTCGTCCATATCAAGTTCGGTCGCGGCCGCGTCCATATCATTGAAAGACTCAGCAATCTCGTCGCAAACGGCGACTATGCGTTTTTTCTCAGTACCAAACGATTTAAACTGCGCAAACGACTCCATGTCCGTGTCCCAGATCATGAGCGCTACTGCACGGCTGTCGCTAGTTTCGAGGATTAGATCGCCAATTGTGGACAGAGAACTTTCCAGCTCCGTAATCGACAGGAGCTTCATTAAGATGGCGTGTTTGTTGTTATCACATGACATACTCAATTTTCATGCCCGTTTGCCTTGCGGCTCAATCCGTCAAAATCCCGAAAGTACCGTGGATGGGGCAAAATCTACTATAGTTCGTTCCGTTAGTCGGCTCTCGACTCACTCCACTACCGTAGTCCGCGCCCTTCGCTTGTCCCTCGATTCACTCCGCTAGCGATTCTAAGAGAGATTTGCCCGATCAATAACGAAAATAAGCGAAAACCCCAGAGACACATGGCCAATTGTCGATAAAATGGAGAGGTGTGGCGAAACCAAGCCACGCCGAATACGTCATCGGATCGGTAAGCTAATCGGCGGGAAATCAATTATGGTGTTGAAACAAGGAAGATACGAGCGTCCACCGGTGCCCACATCCATGTTCTCATGGCCGGAAAAGCTGGCAGCAGCTGGTTCCTACTTACCTGCCATGATTGGCTTTCTAATCGGCATCGTCTACATCTTAGCCAAGGGACCTGGTTGCGACCGTTCATTTTTCAGGTTCCACTTCTACCAATCAATTTTCTTGTCCGTGCTGCTTTTCTTAATTACGGCCTTGGGCAGCGGAATGTCCGGAGTTATTATCGGAACCTTGAGATTATTCGAGGGATTAATCGGCACAGGTCCGGTTGAGTTTTTGAGTTCGAATCTCCAGTTCGTCTCGTACGCTCTAATGTCACCGTTCGTGCTGCTCGTTCCATACGGAATTATTTGGGCGCTTATGGGTCGATACGCCAACATCCCGTGGGTGTCGCGTGTTATTCGCAGCAATATGGCAGGCACTTAGTATTTACGTGCCGAGTTTCTGAAACGGAACTGCTGAACTGGCATCTCGGAGGCAAGGTGAAGTGAAGCGGCCTGGGCCAGTTTCTACTGAAGTCGGTGAATACAGTTTCTACTGAAGTAGTACGAAGCTCACGTCACACCAGACAGGGAAGCGTCTTTTGCCATCGAATGTATCGCAGCTCTTCGAGCCAGAGCCTGGGAGCACGATTCCCAGCTTCGGCGAAGCGTCAGATCTTTCCAACCAGCTTCGGCGAGGAGCGAATCAGATCCTGCGCACGATTCCAGCCAACTTCGGCGAGGAGCCAGATCTGGGAGCGCACGATTCCAGCAGCTTCGGCGGGGAGCGAATCAGATCCTGGCGATTCCAGCACCAGCTTCGGCGAGGAGCGAATCAGATCCTGGGAGCGCACGATTCCAACCAGCTTCGGCGAGGAGCGAATCAGATCCTGGGAGCGCAGGCTTCCAGCCTGCATCGCCGGGGCGATTCCAGACGGAACGAAACGCGTTGCTCAGCTTCTCGTAGTTGTTGCTGCGGGGTTTATATTCACTCCAGCTGCCGATGCACAGAGCATCCTACCACCGGCGCAAGGGTCGATCGGTGGCGGCAATCCATTGCAAGGACTTGGCCGTCCGGACGATCCATCACCATCGCGTTATAAAGACTTCGCCAAAACGAATCTGCAGGACACGTCGAGTTCCGGCAGTGGAAGCGGGCTTTCATCAGATCTTCTGAAGTCTCTTGATGGCGCGGATGGCGCCACAACGGAGAGTTTAAACAAACTGCTGTCGCCGGATGGACTGAAGTCACTGACAGGTGGTGGTACTGAAGGCGATGGGTCAGGTGCTGATGCGAATTCCGGTGGAGGGCTGCAATCGAACTCGCCGGAGTTTACGGACAAAGCCGGCGCGTCGTTTAGCGAGCAGCTTCAAGGGTCTAATGTCGGTGATTTGCCATCTGGAGAAACGGAGTCATCGGATCAATCGTCGCTACGGGACTCTTCGAAATCACCAGCCCGAGGCGGTTTTAATGGCGGCGGTTCCTCTGTGGATCCGTCGCTATCGACGACGGGATCGAGCGACGGACCTGAGGGTCTGCCTCCGGAACCTGCTGGTTTAGCCGCTCCCCTTAAAGCACCAAGTCTTTCAGCACCTTTGAAAAGTACAAGTTTGTCCAGCGTTCCCGAGAACGCGGAGTCTGCAAAAACGGCAAAGAATGGAGCAGAGAAAACACCGACCGGTTCTGCCAGTGCCTCCACCCGCGGTGCGGCAGCAGATCGTGACGCGGCGAACAGAAAGGCTTCGCCCCTGAGCACAAGCGTGTCAGAACGAATTCGCCAGGCTCTCGAAGGTCGCGGGCGTACAGCGAAAACGACGAAATCGGAGTCGAGCGCTAGAGCTGAACATTTGCCACCACCCGAGTTGAAGATGGTTCCTGCTCCACCACCAGGGCCTGTTGAACCGGCTGGACCCACACCTGAGCGGCACGCGCTCGCGCTTATGAAGGTTGGCAATTATCATCAAGCGGAACGGCAGCTCCGCGATCTGGTTTCTACCGACCCAAGCAATCTGCATGCGCGATATCTTTTTGCTGTGTCGTTGGTCTACAACAAAAAATACGATGAAGCGAAAAACAACTACGGAATAATTATTCGCAAGTCTCAGGATCAGAGGCTTGTTGAGATGGCTGAGTCCGGGCTCGCGAAGTTGATGCACTGAGTTCGACGGGCAAATCGTAACAGCGCGGCTAGCCAAGAGTTCATATCGTTCGCAAAGCGATATTATTGGCGAGAGCGTTTGTGTTGTGAACGATTTGCGTATAAGTAAAATAACAGGACCCGCTCAAAGGCACTTATAGAGCCTCTTACTAAACAAAATGAGCGACGACGATCAACGAAAACCGAGTTTAGGAGACCGATTCGGCAGGCGAACCACCGCCGGCGGTCTTGCTGCGACCGGACAAAACGTGATAGTGCCGGAGCCGAGTCAGCCATCCATAACCCAGCAACTAACCGGCAGCCTCAAGGAAAAGCCGATTTCGTTTCTTCTGCAAATGGCAGATCACTACGAAGCCACAGGTCAGCTACAGATCGGCGGATTTCAGTATACAGTCACAATTCAGTTTGGTTTAGGAAAACCAATCCACGCCTTCTCGCCATTCAACACCGGCACTGAAGCGATTCTAGAATTGTTCACCTGGCAAGACGGGAAGTGCTCCTTTACCGAAGGCATTCAACCGCAAACACCAAGCGTCGAAGAAAGTGCGCCGCAAATCCTGACGCTCGGTGATGAATACATCCGCAACATGGAGTTTCTCCAGAAGCTCGAAATCACAGAACTCTCGTTTCTTCTTCGTTCACCCGGAAAATTGTCGGATGCTGAACTCGAAAAGACTTTGTTGAATGGCGCCCCGCTCAACATGAAGTCGCAGAAAGAGTTTTATGGAAACATCTACGGCACGCTCAACATCAAAGACATCGCGCAAAAGATGGAGTTGAGCGAAAGTCGGTGGATGGCGATTGTCGCAAACCTCCTGAATCTTGGATTGATCCTCACTCCAACCGGCAAACGGTTGGATGAAACCGGCTATAACGTTCCGGCAAAACCAAAACCAAAGCCAACGGCGCCGCAAGAACTGAAAGCAATGGTCGCGCACGATCAACAAGATCACGCAGGACCATCGGGCACATGGCCCGCAAGCCCGTCAGGAACCTGGCCGACAGTGCCCAATGCCGGCACAGCACCACTCATGCCACCATCTACGGTGTTCGGCGGTTCCGCGCCACCACTTCAGCCACCCAGTTTTGGTACGCCACCGGCCGCGACACCACAATCAAACTCACCAGATAACAGCTGGTTAGGGCCGAACGCTCAGCAAGCCACAACTCACACATTCCCAACCGTGCATCTCCCCAAGACGCAACAGCCGCTTCCGCAACAGTCACATTCACAATTACCCCCTGTTACAGAACCAACTTCGAATCAAAACACAGCCCCGCCCCCTCCACCGATGCCACCACCGATGGGAGCACTCGCTCAAGCGCAGAAATCATTTCACCTGGGAATTCCACAGGAGATTGTCACCTTCGACAGCGCGCTAACGGAGCAAATGCTAGCGAAGATGATTCGCAGCGAAACAGGCATCCTGACTCACGATGCAATGCTGTTCTTTTTAGAACGCGAATTTGCCCGCGCGTTTCGCTTTTCGAATAGTTTCACTCTAATGTCGTTTTGCATCACAATCAGCGCAACTGGATGGCCGGTAATGCCGACCGATTCCATGGCTTCGCTCATGGGAGCTTTAAATCAAATGCGTCGCGACGTTGATATGTTTGGTCACTTCGGCGAACGCGGATTCGCCTTTATTCTGCCGAACGTAGATGGTGCACAAGCGTGCGGTCTAGTTGACCGGATTTCTCAAACCTTACCGCAAAGTGTTCCCCACCTATCTCAATTCGCACCAATACTGCATTTCGGCATCGCATCAGTTCCCGGAGATGCGAAGGATGTTCCGACTCTCGTGATAGAGTCGCAACAAGCAATGATGGAAGCAGCAAAGCGAAACGTCACCCGCCTGCGATTTTCAGAGATCAACGGCGCACAGTAACTTGGTTAGTCTAGTGGAAAAATCGCATAAGATTTTTCTCGCGGTCGATAGTGAATCTCTGCGAGCTCAGCAGATCCTGTCCCACAGCGCTTCCGGCACTGCCGCCAACTTCAATCGGAAAATCTTTCTTCCAGATTGGACCGAGTCGGCAATCAGCATAGATAGTTTGCAGCGAAAAGGAACCACCTACGCCACTTGCGACTTTGCGCGGTGCGTCTTCGGGAACCCGTACTCCGATCGCAGCAAGGTCGGCTGGATTGAAAGTAGATGAGTTGGCACCAGTGTCTATCAAGACTTCCAATTTTTTCCCATTGATGGTCATCGTGACATAATCGCGCATACCGCGTCTTACGCACGGGACGTCATACAACGAACTCACTTGTGATGACGAAGAATTCTTGAATGCGCTCGCCTTTCTCAAAATGATGTAATGCGAGTTGTTGTCTACTTCGCACTGATAGCCTTGAATGAATTCCTGCCCCACTAGCGGCATCAACGTCATGTTTTCTTCGATTGTTACCGGAGCCAAACGTGTTAAGTTGCCGAGTTGGATGTGCATGTACTGCCGCCAACAAGGAACGGAGTTGCCGGCCCATCCACTGCTGTGTGAATTGGGCTCGCCGCGCGGCAGAGGAATGTTGCTGGCAGACAAATGGTTTTTGCCGAAATACGCATTCGCACCCGTATCGAACCAGGCTTCGATAGGGCGATTTTCGAGGTAGCACGTAACTCGCATGTGTCCGGAAGGATCTGTCGTAAATGGAATGCGCGCTTCATCAGGCAGCTTGCTGAAATCCTCACCAGGAAAACCTTGGGTCTTGCCTGCCATCGCGGCGGCAAGACTGGCGACTTGACTGATGGTGGGCACATTAGAAGCAGACGCAGTTTGAGGCGCGTCACCAAGCCCGGGCGGCGGAGTGTAGCTTGGATCGAGACGATGCAGCATCTGAGCGGCTAGTGTCGCCTCTTTCGATTGCGGGTAATCGTTGACCACTGTGCGATAGAGCGGGCGCGCTTCTGCCATTCGGTTGAGTTTGTAATAGCAACAACCGAGATAGTAGTAAGCGGCGCCTTCCTTGCCCGGATAACGTACGGCGCCGAGTAGCTTGTTAGCAGCGGCGGCATACTGACCGGCTTTGTACAGCTGAACGCCAGTATCGAAGTTGTTCGTTTGAGCTCCAATCGGGTTCAAGCAGAGCAACAATGAAACCGGAGCCAAAGCCAGTAAACCAGAGACTAAAACGTTTCGCAATCGCATAAAATTGCCTCAAGCCTTACTGTAATTTCCCCGGTCGTCAGTGCCGATAAACTCGCGAATTTCGTTTTCAATTGCGCTGCTTCCTGGCAAATTGCCAAGGCGCGAGACGAGCTTCTGAGCAAAAATCTTACTCGCGGTGGATAACGGAAGAGCATTATATAAGAAAGCCGCGGCTAAGTAAAAACATCTGGACTTCGTGGGATTATCGCGTTCAATGTCACCCGCGAGAACGAACAGATCGACGGCATTCAGTCCGGCATTACGCATGAGCGACACCTCCATCTCTGGCTCAGATAAAACGTATCTGAGCATGATATCTGGTTCCGGCACGCTAGCTAGAACGATGGCGGCATCACGTTCGTCGGCCACCGACATCAGCATGTATGATGCCACCAGTCTCAGTGTCAGCGCTACTTCGTTGCCAACTTTATCGACGTGTTCCATCATCGAGTTTTGATGCGACAGAAATTGTTTATGAGCGTTGTTAACCGCGTAGACAAAGGCTAGCTCCAAAATGAATCGGCATGTCTCATCGACCAACTCGGCTCGTCGGGGCGAAGTTTTAGACTCGCCGGAGGACACGACTAATGTTTGAAACAAACTGATGGCGGTATCGCATATGGTATCCAAGACAATAAACGAACCCCGATTGCAGTCTCCGATTTTGCGAATACCAGCTTGCCATTTCATGATGAGGTCCGGATTCGTCAGAGCTTTCCTCGAGGCGATTTCAATCATCTGCTGGATTCGAGTGAGATGCCTGCCACTTGCGTCGCTTCGATATGTGGAAGCCAGTTGCGCAGTGTCGATAGCAGCATGAAGCCAGGAAGAATCGGATGTGGAAAGTTTCTCCAACCGATCGATCGCTTTGTCTAAAACTCGATCGATATTGCTGCTGTAGTAACCCTCTAGACGGTCGAAAAGAATCAACGAGTCCTCGTACATTCCATATGCAGCCAATCGATTAGCAAGATAAAGCTCTACGAACCTTAGAATTCCGCGATACTGCAGATTCTCGTTTTTGAAGATTGAGGGTGAATCGAAAGCACCATATATGATATCGCTTGCAGAACGCCCGGCACTTTGATCGCAGCTCAACATGCATTCAAGTAGAGTTTTAACCGACAATTTGTCCTGCTCGCCTGCCGTCACGGTGGATCCGAACAGTGCTACACATTTCTCCGAGACTGTTTCTTTGAACTGATCTGATGCCATCCTGAGTACGATGTTAACGAAAAATCGATCGACTCGTTGGACGATTTGTTGATCCTCGTTCACACACAAATCATTGAGACTACTGAGAGCAGCCATGCGGTTTAACAGGTGATCCACTCTGTCAAGCATGTTATCTTCCAACATCACCTGACCCAAAATCAAAACAGATTTGGATAGTGACGCTGCGACGGACGCATCGATCAATACGGTGAGTTCATTGGAAGTCGGTTGACGATTGTCGAAGTAGCTTCGTCTAAAAACCGTCGCGATAAATTCGTCGTCCAGTTCATCCAGCCACAAAATTCGAAGTAGAGGCTTCGGCGCCACATCAGAGCGAAACATAATCATCATGATCGAACATAGATCCATCAAACGATCCGGGTGATCGCGCAAGCGCGCCCCCAGTTCTTGCAAGAATCCGACACCGCGTGACCGATCGTAAAACAGGATTTTGTGAGCGATACTTTCTTTGTCTAGAATCGCCTCCAACAACTGGCCGGGTCGGAAGTTGCTGCGCAACATCAATGCCGTCGCCCCGGTCAAATCGCCTCGGAGATTGGAAGAAAGAGCAGCACAGAACTCTGCCATCCAAAGCTCTTTCGTATTTGCCCTGGTGCAATGCAGAATGAGTTCGTTGAACATTTCTTGAGCTGCAGTCCAGTTGGATCTGATCGTGTATATGTATGCGAGATTTAGAAACATCTCGCGAGCAGCAACTTCATTTTGCGCCTGATCGTCAGGCGACAGTGATTCGTAAACCGATTTTGCAGCCAAGAATGGAGGCACCGCTGATAGTACCAGCCGTTTCTGTATGTAGGATTGTCCCAACTCGAAGAACATTTGAAAAGCAGTGACATGATTCGTCAACCGCAAACCAGAATTTTCCGCGGCGACTAGAGCGGGCAAATTTTCGAGCACCTCCGGCTTTTGCAACAGAAATCGGATAGCCTCTTTACGCTCACCGCCTTGATTTCGGCAGACCGCATACAGGAGGAGCGAGCGTTTTCGCAATTCAGGATCGATGCCCCACTTGCAGCCACGCAATGCCATCATGAAGAAATTGGAGGCGACTCGAAATTGATTGGTAAAGCAGAAACAATATCCGAGAGACAAGTGCGTCTCGACGAGCAATTTTTCTGGCTCGAATTTATTTTGTTGCAACTTTGCTTTAAGCATCGAATCGAGGACGAACAAAACAATGAACAAAATCAGAGAGTAGAACAGACTGTCCGTGTTTAATCCATTCAACGAAATAATCAATGCTGTTCCTGCGCCAAAACACGAAACGAGCAGAAACATAGATACCAGCTTTGCCATCGCTCTAATTGCTGATAGCCAGAATCCTCGTTGATTGGCGAGAAGATCGAGTATATCCGCCAGTTCGATGTAGAGCGGAACAGCGGATTCATATTTTCCCTGGTTGAAGTAATTGGTAGCTCGTTTTTGCTTTTGAAGACACCAATGCCTTGGGAGTCTTCGCAGGTGTACCGTATTGATAGTTGAACGCACATAAGCAGTGGCATTGCGGTGAATCAGTGCCAGTTTCACCTGCGCTTTTTCTTTCGGATAAACGGATCCAGGATCATAAGCTTCGCGAATTATGACCTCACAACCGTCTCCGCTGTGGGCGTAAGAAATTGTTTGCGGCAGAACCTTAGACACACGCTCGGAAAAATTTTCGCCGCTGGAGCTCAAACTTTGCAGGGGTTGATCCGCTGCATCGTCGAGATATAAACCACTCATGTCCGGCAATCGACTGAGTTCATCAGCGGTCGCACCTAGCGATGGAATTGCCGATGGTTCGACCGCGAGCATTGCGGTCAACATAAGACCAGCCTGGCGAAGTTCCGTGGCAGGATGTTCGACGAGGATGCGAAACAAATCAGACTTGCGCGGTTCAAGGAAGTCGCTTCGTTTAAACAATATGGAATCATCGCCGCCTTCGGCAAGTCTGTACAATTCCGGGTCGATCGAGAGCGCTAGCAGTGAAAGGTGAATGAGCCAAGCGGAAAAATTGTCGATGTTGGGATCGAAATTTCGTTCACTACGCAGTGGGTGTTGGAAGTTCGGATGACCGACTTCGGGGCTTTGCCAACCGTCCAAAGCCGGGACATAGAGGGCGTCGTAGTCGACCAAACGAAGTCCCTGCTCGGTGACGATTACGTTGCCGTGTTGTAGATCGCCGTGAGCGATTCCGGCACGGTTAAGGTCGAGAATCATAGCGTCGAACTGTTTTAAAAGACCGAGCACCAGGGGCTTTTTATTGAAATTTTCATCGAGGAATTTTTCGAGCGTGCGACCCTCGACCCATTCCATTTTGAGAATTGGGTACCAGCTCCCTTTGATTTTGATTCCTTGTTCCAGGTAGTAGAAAGGAACCGTGCATTCGAGATCGTCGAAGAGTACGAAGTCACTTATGTGCTTGTATCGCTCTTGATGATCCGGACGCGAATTCAGGAAGCAGCGCACCGCCCATGGTGACTCGCTTGTGTTTATTTTGTAAACGCTCGCGAATGCACCGGACATGACTTTCGGCAGACCGAGCTTGTTAGATTCGACGGTTCCGCGTCGCAAGTCCCGATCCGCAAAACTCGTTGCCGGGTTCTGAATCGCTTCGTTGTAGTCTTGAGCGCTTGGCCAGAACAACTGCGGAATACTCGTTTAGAACGGTGACATCGAACCTATTCCCATTCTAGTGGCGATGGGTTAGATCTTTCGTGACTGTTTGGATTCTCTAATTATTGGGGGGAGGTTTTTCGACGGCTTCGAGATGTTAAAGGGACGTCGGCGCCTGCCGGATTTAGGAGCAGGCTGGAAGCCTGCGCTCCCAGACGCCGCGTCCCGGTGTGCCAAAATCAATTTTGCGCTACTCGATTTTTCGCGACTTAGTTTCGCGACTCTGTTGCTCGCGACTTAGCTTCGCGACTCTATTGCTCGCGACTTAGCTTCGCGACTCTATTGCTCGCGACTTAGTTTCGCGACTCTATTGCTCGCGACTTAGTTTCGCGCCCAGTTCGCGACTCAGTTTTGCTGCTCAGGCTGTTGTTACTTGTGTTGGGCGACAGTTGGGTCGGCTGGTACGATGTCGATGATGACGATTTCGGGGCGGCAGAGGAAGCGCAGGCGGGGGGCGCGTTCTCGTTCCATGCCGACTCCGCGGGTGATGACGTAGGATCTACCGTCTTCTTGGGTTACGCAGCAACCGCCGCACCATTTTCTTGGCGCCTGGGAGAATGTTACAAGTGGACCGTAGATTGGGAGCTGCACTTGACCGCCGTGAGTGTGACCGCCGATGAACAGGTCCCCTTCATTGGCGGATAGCATGTAGTCCGGACGGTGTGCCACCACTATGTGAAACTTGTTGCTCGCAGGAATTTTGTATCCCAAATGAGTCGAATCTTTCAGGGTCAACGCCGTTAGAGAGATCTCGTCACGCGGCTCAGATTTGTTCTTCACAGCAATCGTATCGCTGATTGGAAATACAGTGATCGGCAATCCTTTGAAGATTTCAGTCCATTCATAAGGACGCTCCGCATCGCCCTGAGTCGCGTAGACTCCAAGCGGCGCGCTCACATTCAAGTCACGAAGAATTGCGCGAAGCTTGTCGACTTGATTGCTGTAATCGTTTGCGTAAGCTTGAATATAATCGCCAGGCAAGAGCACCATATCTGGTTGCGCTGCCATTATTTGCTTGAACACATTCCGTTCGTAATTGCCGACATGATCGGTTTGCAAATCAGACATGACGGCTATGCGGATCGGCTTGTGTAGCTTGCTTGAGTATACTTTCTCGTGCCGAACTTCGAGTGAAGCTGGTTCAACAATGAAAGCATCGATGCCGATTCCAGCAACGATAACCGCAAGAGCGCTAAACGCAACAGCCATTTTCTTGAATTGCGGCCACGCGTAGAAGGCGCTTAAGGCCAGCAACGCGACACCGCCGATGAATACTGCCATTGCCAGCAGTTTCATTCCTTCAAAGATATCTCTTCCGACGATGAATGCCACCAACAGACTAATGTTGGGATAGTTGGTCCAAATGGCGAGATAGCTCCACCACTTCGTTCGATACTTGAATAGGACAAGAGCCGAAAGAACGACATAGATGCCGAGATATCCAGCGAATGTGGCGATGGTTGTGTCCACCGCATCCAATCCGATAAAAATTGACGACAACGTCCAGTTCATTCTTTTCCCTAAAAGAATTGCTCGATATTATTGGGAGTTACTGCCGGTTTCTTCTATTCGGTATCAGAACTCATTTCATACAAGAGTCTTGTCGACTCACCTGCTTATGTTGTTCCTCGAAATGCCTTACTAGGCGCGCACCTTGACAACTAAATCCAAGAAATTTATCAAACCCTCTGGATCGTCTGTCATGATGCCGTCCACTTGCATTTCGAGCAATCTCGCCCAGTCTCTTTCGTCGTTTGAGGTCCAAACATTAATCAAAAGACCCGCGGCTTTAGCTTCCTCACAAGCATCTTTTAGCAAAGATTCGGTGTTGGGGTGCCAATATCGCGCTCCTACAGATTTCGCCATTCCTGCGATGTCGTCAGGGATTCCGTCAATCAGAATCGCATAATTCCAATCCGGACGTTTTTGTTGCATTCCTTTCGTCAATCTATTGTCAAAAGAACTGAACACAACACGCTCTATATGCGGATACTCATCGAGAATTGCGATCACATCGTCGTCGAGTCCAGGATAATCGCTCGGCAAATTTTTCAATTCGATGTTGATCATCGCCTTGCCGTCGACCAGTTCAAGAACATCGGTAAGCAGCGGAATTTTTTCAGCACGAAATTCTTTGTCAAACCACAGCCCGGCGCTGAGTCGTTGCAGCTCATCAAAGCTGCAGTTCTTCAATGGACCGGCACCATTGGTGGTTCTACCGATATCGTGGTCGTGAAAGACGACTATCTCGCCGGTGCTGCAGCGCTGCACGTCCAGCTCGATTCCATAGACACCCAGTTCCAGGCTATTGCGAAAAGCCGCCATGGTGTTTTCAGGCGCCCACTCGCGGCCCCCGCGGTGAGCATAGACATGCAGATTGTGTTTGGTCATCTAGATGTCCAAAACCTTCTGTGGATGAAACAGACCCATGTTGGCTGTCACAATCAGTTTAGGCGGTTGAACAACAATTTTTTCAAGTGGAAGTTCGACACCATGCTCGATACCAAACAGCCCTTTAATGTTTTTCAGCGTGAGGTGTCCTTTCTCCACGCCGATCTCAAAACGCATGCTCTCAGCTTGTTTAATCACATATTGCCCCCAGCGCTCGGCGGTGGGATGCTCGTTGACGATGCTGATCACATTGGCTTGCCGAATGACGTGCCTGACGTGCGAAGCAATTGCGCGAATCAAACCTGGGATTTGGTCACGGCTGCCGAATGTGTCAATAAGAGCGCGGTCTACGAAATAACCGTGCAATGATGAATTCTCGGGGCGATCTTCGAGGAATCGGATCACACCGGAAAAAGGATCGCTTGCAGCTTTTACGATGCGTTGCGCCTTAAGGGTAAGTTCTTGCTCTACTTCGGACAGCTTTTGTAGTAATTGCTCAGGTAGTTTTTCAGGGGCGCAACAGTCACAAGTCACACTCATACCTCTCGCGGGTTCGGGATACGGTTTTTCACTACAGCTTGCTTCGCAATTTTTACGAAGGACCATCATATAGTTATTACCCATTTTTCATAATCCTGCAAGTCAAGCCCCCAAAATCCTGACGGGGCAGGGATCGACCAGAAACCTGAAAAATAAGTTCTATAAACCCCGGATAGCCCTTGCCAACCAGCAAGCACGGCTTTAAGCCCCAATCTAAGCCGAAATAAACGCAGAAATTCGCGAAATCCTGGATAATGTGCCTGACTATAACAGGGGTGGCACAGGCTCCATGGCTAAAAACTTCGTCGACATTATCATCCCGGCTCGCTACGCATCAACACGCTTTCCTGGAAAGCCATTGGTAGACATCGCCGGAAAACCAATGATACAGAGAGTTTGGGAGCAAGCCAAACAATCCAAGCTGGCGGACCGCGTGATTGTCGCCACCGATGACGATCGCATCGCCGCTGCTGTCAGAGGCTTTGGCGGAGAGGTCCAAATGACCGGCTCTGACCACGTCTCGGGGACCGACCGCCTTGCCGAAGTAGCGCGGAACCTGCCCGACACGCGAATCATAGTCAACGTTCAGGGCGATGAACCATTGATTTCGCCAGTGGCGATCGATGACGCCATCAGACCGTTGCTTGACGACGAAACCGTCGAAATGTCCACTGTTGCCTATCATGTGGACGACGAAGAGAAGTGGCAAACGCCGCAGCTAGTCAAAGTAGTTCTCGACCAGAAAGGCTTTGCCCTCTATTTCTCGCGTTATCCGATTCCTTACGAACGCGAAGTCGGTCCGCAAGCGGCGAAACGCCTTGGTCATGCTGGTCTATATGTTTATCGCAAAGAATGCTTGTTGCGCATTGCAGGGCTGGAGCCAACTCCGCTGGAATTAACCGAAAAATTGGAACAGCTTCGCGCACTCGAAAACGGCATCCGCATTAAGGTCGTCATCAACTCGCATACTTCACCGGGTGTTGATGTGCCCGAAGACATTGCCAAGGTGGAGGCACTTTTAGCTGCGCCTCACGTCGTTCCGGTTGTTGGTGTCATTTAAGTTTTTAGACTCAAAGGAGAAGGTTTACATGGCAAGAAACAGTTCATTGGCTGCTGCGCTTGCTCTTTCACTTCTTCTCGGGCAAAACTGTCAGGCAGCGAAGTACTCGCACGCCGATTCAAGACAGCCACGGTATGTACCGGCTTCGTTCCGACGGGTTGAAACCCGCGGGAACTATGGCTCCGAAAAACATTCCCGACTTCGCCGACAGAACGAAAGCACCGGCGCCGGGAGATGTGGATAATTCTTCTGATACCAGCACTGGTACCGCACTGAAAGCCGACCTCGCATCTACAACCATTCCGGTTGAGACGCGATTGAAGCTGGTTTTGGAAACCGCAGTCGATGCCAAAGCGAGTCAGCCAGGCGATTTATTTGAAGCACACGTCAAAGACGATTTATATATCGGTATGACTTTGCTGCTTCCTCGCGGAAGTTTTGTGCGGGGAAGAGTCGCTCAAGTAGTGAAACCTTGAATGCCTCAGTCGCGCGGCGAAGATTGGTTTGCGCCTGGAGCAGATTGTTACTCCATCCGGCGAAGTGATACCACTTGATGCGACGCTGGAGTTTAAAAAAGGTCTTTCGAATAAAAAAGGACAACTTGATCCTGGCACCAACTTCGGTACCAGAGTCGAGGGTAACGTGAAGTCGGTTGCAGGGATCAATAAGGACGGCAGCACTAAAGGTGCGTTGGTCGCGGCTAATATAGCGACGCTAGGCGCGCCCGTGATTGCTACAGCGATAGGCAGTTCTGCAATCGCGTTGTTCTCGCAAGGCGATAACGTCAGCCTTGGACCTGGTCAAGAAATTGAAGTTTTGCTGACGAATGATCTTGGTTTGCAAATCAACTAGCATCGAGAAAGATTACTGCGTCAAGTAAAAAACGCAGTACGAGCTGAACTGGCGAACGGACTAGAGAAGAATGCCGAAGTCGATCAAAGTTCTGCAGTTTACCGACACTCACCTCTATTGCGACGCGACATACCGCATGCGCGGCGTGGATACCTACGACAGTTTTAAACAGACTCTCGAGTTGGCACTGAAGACTGAAGGCACGCCTGACGTGGTGTTGTTGACGGGCGACATTTCTATGGATGAAACGGCGGCGTCTTATGATCGGGTCAAAGAAATTATTCGCGATGTGGACGCTCCGATTTATTTCCTTCCAGGCAATCATGACTGCTGGGAGACAATGTGGGAGCGGTTCATTGAGGTTCAAGACAACGAGCCGAATCGCATAAAACCAGACCGCAGCTTCACCCGCGACGGTTGGCATATCGTTCTGCTGAATTCGGTCGTGGTTGGAAAAGTCGAAGGCATTCTCGGCGACGATGAGTTGTTGCGGCTAGATGAAGAACTGGCTGCTCATGCAGGGTTAAACGTGCTGGTATGTTTGCATCACAATCCAATTCCGATCACTGTGGTTCCGGAAGAAGATCGTGGACTGAAGAATCCAGAAGATTTGTTTCAAGTTTTAGACCGACATAAGAACGTGCGCGGCGTCTTGTGGGGACACGTTCACGGCGAGTATTTCATGCAAAGAAATGGCGTGGATTTGATCGCGACACCATCAACATGCATCCAATTTGTCGCCACCACAGAAGGTATCATCATCGACAACCGAGCCCCCGGCTATCGAGTGCTTTCGCTGCAACCAGGCGGTTCCATTACGACAAAAGTCAACCGGCTCGAAACCGTCCCTCCGACGTTGGAGCTATCAAGCAACCGATCCTGACTCGAAACCTGGGAGCTATCAAGCAACCGATCCTGAGACTCGAAACCTGGGAGCGCAGGCTTCCAGCCTGCACCTATTCACCGACGCAAGAACGGCGTCGCTCGAACGTTTCACAAACGAAGGAACGGCGGCGAAGAAGCCTGCGCTCCCAGGATTTGTGCACTACCGGCAGTGCGCTCCATCGTTTACAGCGATACTTTGTCAATTACGAGATAACCGATTGCGGCGAACAGACCTGAGAGAGAGGCATCTGGAACTTGTAGAAAAGCCAAGACTGACACCGCCCAGATGATGGGACCAGGTGAGTCCAGCGGCTTCGCTCTGAGAGCCGGGCTTGCACATTTGTACATCGTAGCCTCCGATATACTTAGCGCCCGTTGGAATCTCTTCCATATTGCATCGCACGCGTAATTACGGCACCAATTGGAGCCTTGCTGCATAACAGACTCCGCACGCGCAACAAACCGTCTTCGATGCCACACTTACAGCGTATCATCCAGCCATCCGCATATGGAACTTGTAAAAAGCTGACACAAGATCAGGGTTTTCTCCCTTTTCCAGGCGATATACTTAGCACTCGCAACGCGTAATCGAGGAACCTTGTCATGTCAAAACGCCTACTTACAATGCTGCTGTCATCCGGTCTAGTCGCCGGATTCTTATCGTGCAATCAGTGCATTGCGGCAACCGACGGCATGGTCAATTTTTCGTCGAAGGGCGTTTCGTTTAGTTATCCCATGTCGATGGGTGGAAAGTTTTCGTCCAAAAAAGTGGCGGCATTTCCGCTACCATCACCAGATGACAAACCAGACGATGTCGCGCCTGAACATTGGGAAATAACGTTTGCAAAATCGAATGCGCATATCTATGTTTTTCCAACATCAGATCCTAAAGTGAAAGACTTCAAGAAGTCCTATCCGACTGTGGCTGACGCGACCAAAGATTTGACTTCGCTGCTGAAAAACAAATCGGTTGCGCCGACAAACATTCCATTTTTGCCATGGATGGATGCATCGACGCCGATTAACTCGCACGTGAAGTATGTCAACTTCAAAGGCGGCAGCGGAGTTCGTTATATCGCGACGTATCAAATAGAACCAGAGGTGGTATCAAACGACGGGTTGCTTTATTCCATGCAAGGTTTAACCACTGATGGAAAACATTTCGTATCCGCGATGATACCAATCACCAGCAAAACGCTTCCAGCGAAAAGCCCGGTGGCGACTTGGTCTAAGGAGAAGTACGACGCGTTCAGTAAGGACTTCGCTAACTACTCGAAGAAAGAGGAAGCAAAGTTGAACAAACTTGCGGACAACGCATTCAGCCCATCAATAGCCGACCTCGACAAGATCATAGAATCAATCAAAGTTCAGTAGAGCACAAACCACTTCATCACTTTCAAGTACAAAAACGAATCTTTAGAAACAATAGTTGATATGCAGCCTATGGACATACTCCCACTCTGGGTCTTTTTTATCGCAGTTCTGGTAGTTTCGACACTATGGGCAGAAGGCGGCTTTCGGCTCGGAACGTGGCGCCGATTGAAATCGAAAGATGATGTAAGTCTCGATCCGCTTGGCACGATAGTCGCATCAGTTCTGGGTTTACTCGCATTCATGCTGGCGTTCACATTCAATGTGGCATTGAATAGATTCGACGACAGAAGAGTAGCAGTGCTTACTGAGGCCAATAACATCGGCACTACATATTTGCGAACTGACTTTATGGATGAACCCGAACAGTCGCAAATCAAAAACCTTCTTCGCGAGTACGTTTTCGTAAGGCAGCATGGAGTGGGTCGCGAAGATGCAGAAGAGGTGATTTCTAAATCCGAACGCTTGCAAAATCAGATTTGGAAACTCTCGGTAAAGGTTGCAAAATCAAATCAAAATCAGCCGCTGAGCGCGATCTACATTCAATCGCTCAATGACACAATTGATATCCATTCGAAGCGTGTAGTGTTAAACAAGGGGGCGCGAGTACCTTTATCCGTTTGGTTGGTGCTCTTCGCGGTTTCAATGCTATCAATGGCTAGCGTTGGATACTACTCCGGTGTCAGCGGCAATCGAAGCAGATTCGAAACAATGATTTTGACAGTTACTTTCGCGATCGTCATGTTACTCGTGGCCGACCTGGACAGGCCCGGCGAAGGTTTGATCAAAACAAACCAGCAGCCCATGATCGACCTGCTTAAGCAAATCGGTCCACCCAAAACAAACTGAAGTGGTACCATCCCCGGTGAAGCGGGATTGAAGGGCAATCTATTTAGAAATTAGAGAACGTCAGCAGCATCAGAGCTGATGCTTTTGGATTTGTCTTTTCGAATTCTTAGCAACGAAAGATTTTTCTCGAACGTTTGATTCGCCGGTTCAAGCGTCAAAGCACGCACGAACTCTTCTTCAGCCTCTTCCAGGTAATTGCGTTTTTGATAAATGACGCCGATGTTGTTGTGCACCCATGCATTTTTCGGGTCGAGCTTTAAGCAGGTTTTCAGCTCTTTGAGCGCTTCTTCATGCTTTTGCTGATCGATTAGACAATTAGCTAAGTTGTAGTGTGCAGGCAGCGAGTAGAAATTGATTTCGACCGCTTTTCTGTAATTCTCTTCAGCGTCGATGACGTCGCCTTTGCTGCGAAGCAGGCTGCCGATGTTGATTCGCGCCTGGATATCGTCAGGGCGAACTGCAATGTAATCGCGAAATTTATCGATCGCTTCGTCGGTGCGACCTTGCAGTTGAAAGATGTGAGCCCCCAGGTAGCGGGCTTCCCAGTAGTCTGGTTTCAGCTTGCAGGCTTCATTGAGATCGTTGAGCGCTTGCTTGTACTGCTTTTTGCCCAACAAATAACTGGCACGCTTGTAGTAGAAATGCGGATCATCCGACCAGTAAAGAGCGGCATGTTCTGCCTCTTTCCGAGCTTTCTCTTTGCGCTCTTCAATTTTCGCTTCGTCCTCGTCGCCATCATCATCTGTCTCGCCATCGCGATTCAGATCTTTAAGGTCCGCAGGGTCGATTTTTGGTTTCCACGGATTGTTACTCGTAGAAGGTTTGCGCTCGAAGCTCTTGGGACTGTATTTCTGCTTATTCGGAAATTCTTCGGTAAACGACTTCGAATTGCTCGAAGCACCTACGGGCGCGAGCTCGAATTCATCCCGCATGGATGGTTTGCCCTGAGCACTGCTTATGGACAGGCTGAAACAAGCCAGTACTGCGGCGGTCGTAATTGCCTTTCTTGAAGGTTTTCGCATAGCAAGCCTTTCTGGTTCTACATTGCAACCAAATATACTACGAGGTTGCCATGCGACAGGCGAGATCGAGTTTATATTGAAGGATTCTGCAGCTTAAACAATTCTCTAAATTGGAGTTCAGCACCGGCATTGTAGTGGTGCGTTGTTGAGCCGCGCTGTCGGGGCGCTTTGCAAGTGCCCACCCACCGATGCTGCGCCGCTCGATGAAACGAAATGACACCTCTCCTATTAGTTATCCGTTTCGGTATTAGGATCAGTTTCAAGGATTATTGTGACTGGCCCGTCGTTTACAAGGGCGACATCCATGTGAGCGCCGAACACGCCGGCTTCGACGGTCACGCCGAGCTGCCGAATGCATTCCTTATAGTGTTCGTAGAGGCGGTTGCCCTCATCTGGGCGGGCTGCGCGGCTAAAGCCTGGCCGGCGCCCTTTCTTCCAATCAGCGATCAAAGTAAATTGGGAAACCGCAAGCACTTGACCACCAACATCGAGCAGGGACAGATTCATTTTGTTATCAGCATCGTTGAAAATGCGCAGGTCCACGGTCTTCTGAGCCAGGTACGTGCTGTCTGCGTCGGTATCTCCGGTTTCAACTCCGAGCAATATCAATAGCCCTTTGCCAATCGCGCCTACCGTTTTTCCGTCAACTGTTACGGAAGCTGAAGTCACTCTTTGGAGAATTGCTTTCATCGAAATCCACTTTCTTTTGCAACTGAAAATTCACGCGAAACAGCGCGCCCGCCCACAATTAGATCCAAGCTCGCCTCAGTCATTTGTTGCGTTCTGGCAGCGAAGAAATCATGTTATCACCCGTTTGTTACCGATAAGCTTCAGCGCTTCTCACGTTCGGCAGTCATTGCCGTGTACAATAAAGGCCGCGGGGTGGAGCAGCCTGGTAGCTCGTTGGGCTCATAACCCAAAGGTCGTAAGTTCAAATCTTACCCCCGCAACCAATTAGAAACACTGATTAATCGGCGGTCTCCACAGAGAAGCCGATTTTTTATTGGGGTAGTCTTCAGAGCGCGCCTTACCCTCTGCCTTACCCTGGCGAGCAACGAGTCACGAGCCATCTTCTGTTAACACCACATGTAGTATCAGTCCAATTTTGTATGCATTAGCTCTCTATGTCATACGGCCTTGATTCGTCCTGACAGCAGCTTCTATCTCCTTAATCGTGGCATTCCGAATCGGAAATTGTTCAGTGAAGGCGTTGAAACGAGTTGCAACTTCAGCAATGCGCTCAATCGATTCAATCGCAACCTTTTCGGGGATGCCGCCCTTTTTAGCCAGTTCTAGCAAGTGCTGACGAGACGGTTCGCGCGCCTCGCCACAGATGTCCATCTGATGTTCTCCACCTGGTCCGACGCAATAGGTCAGATCGTATGCGGGTGAAAACCGCCACCGTCCATCTTTCCCAAACAAAAACGAAAAGTTCTTTGAGTGATCATCCCTGTTGTTGAACACCACATTAAAGACGCATCTTTCATACGCTTGCAATACTTCGCGCTCATCTTTGGTCATGCGCCGAGTCAGTCGCAAAAGATTGATGTAATCGAGTTGTGGAATTCGGAAATTCACATGAGCCGCTCCAGCCGCTGTATGCATGGGCACACGCATTCCCTCGAAGCGATCAAATCGCTCAATTCCAAATGCAGACAGATCTTTATTGAGGTCGAAGTACTCGGTAGACGGCACACTAAGACCACACGCCAATGCGATGCGACCGTACATTGCTTCTATCGCGCAGACCTCTTTGTGCTCGGTCTGAGCGGGAAACTTGACCAGCATGGGGATGCCCTCAGCATCCTCCCAGTTAGCCATTTTGTTGTTCGAACGATCAAAATTCACTAGGACTTTCGGTCTCGCCCCATGTGGAGAGCCTCCCATCATCACCAACTTGCGTAGCAGGTCTTCGCTTTCGTCGTCCAAGACCTCACGAGTTTCCCTGGCTAGCTCCAATAGCTCAACATCTTCATGCGTCAAAGCGCCGCCTTCGGCGGGCTCAAAAGCAAGCGCTCCCATGGCGGTGTCTCCGATAAAAGCCAACCTATCTAAGGGAGATATCTGCTCGGGTCGCTTGCCTTGTTTGCGAAACAGCCTGTCCATCAGCAGCATGCCCCAACCATCAGGCAATGAGTCACTGACTAAACCAGGCAGCTTCAGCTGATGATCAGGGAAATCTCCGTATGCTTTGTCACTCAACGGCAACTTGTGCGGAGAAAGCTCTAAACCGCGCTTTAAGGCTTCTGGCGAATATTCAAATAGAAGCTCTTTGCCGTCGTCAGCAAGAGTACCTAACTGGAAGCGATCACCCCAGCCCGCATAGATGACACTAATCTTTTTCACTGGAGCGCCTGTTCCTTCGCGAGGCTCTCGCTCTATGAATACTCGCCTGCTCCATAGCCTTAATGGATTTCGGTTTTAGCTCAAATAAAGAGGACATGGACTCAATCAAGCCAAGCGCCATAATTATGCGAAGGAAGACGTCGAACGTGCCGCGTCCTGAGCGCTCGAAATTGCTCAATGAGCGCTCCGAAACACCCGCGCGAGCAGCCAGCTCGCTCTGCTGTAGATTCTGCGCAAGCCTATGCGCACGAATTCGGGCTCCGAAACACCCGCGCGAGCAGCCAGCTCGCTCTGCTGTAGATTCTGCGCAAGCCTATGCGCACGAATTCGGGCTCCGAATTCAGCGGCAATTTCATCTGTTGTGGCAAAATCAAACTGCATATTTTTGCAGATTAACTCCAAGTTCGACCTTTAACCTGTAATATTTTACCAGTTAATTGCCAAGATGGCAATTCATTCTGCAACTCACCGTCAGAATCGCTGTTGACTTTTGCCCATCATTTCGACAATATTGGAAATATGAAAACGAAAAGTGCAGTCAACGCCCTGGCGGCTTTGGCGCAAGAAACACGATTGGAAATATTTCGCCTCTTAGTAAGAAAGGGCGCGACCGGCATGGCAGCCGGTGACTTGAGCACTCATTTTGGAATGCCACCAGCGACGATGTCATTCCATTTAAAGGAACTCACAAACGCAGAGCTGATCATCTCCAGGCGCGAGAGCAGATCAATTATCTATTCTGCCAACTATGAACAAATGCAAGACCTGCTCGGTTTTCTAATGGAAAACTGCTGTGCGGACAACGGAGGCAAATGCTAATGAAAAGATTTCACGTACACGTAGCTGTGGCTGATTTAGCGCAGTCAATTCAGTTCTACTCAACATTCTTTGATACACCTCCATCGGTAGAGAAGGAAGATTATGCAAAATGGATGCTCGACGATCCGCGCATAAACTTTGCTATATCGACTCGTGGAAGGGAGCCAGGGCTCGATCACTTGGGCATCCAAGTAGATGACAGTGAAGCTCTCAAATTAATTTCGACTCGATTAAAAGCAGCACAACAACCAATCCTTGAACAAGAACAAACAACCTGCTGCTATGCCAAAGCGGACAAAACCTGGGTTCACGATCCACAAGGCATTGCTTGGGAAAGTTTCTATACGACCAACTCCGCCACCACATATGGTGAGGACGCGGATTTCACAACCGAAACCAATTCCGCATGTTGTGCTCCAATGCCAGAAGCTGTGCCCGTAAGCATTAGTTTTGGGAAGAAGGACTGCAGCAAATGAAAGTAATATTCGCTTGCGTTCATAATGCCGGACGCTCACAAATGGCGCAAGCAACTTTTTCGAACTGGCTGTAGCAACCGCCATAAGTTTGTTCGGTTTCCAATCCGGGGCAGCCTTAGCCACTGTAGTCGGAGTCTTGATTGAAGTTCCAGTAATGCTGTCTGTTGTTAAAATAGTAAATTCTACAAAGAACTGTGAGACGGCACTAACACGCACTGGAGGTGCCACCATGAACAATACCATTACGGTTGTAGGCTATGTTGGACAAAACCCGCACAAAATCGACTTTGAAGACACCGGAAATAAAGTGGTCAAATTCTCGGTAGCAGTCAAAGAGTTCTCCGCTAATACGGACGAAAACAAAACACTATGGCTCGATATTGAAGCCGCAGCATCAACGGAGAAATCAAAATGAATAACAGTACATTGAAAAAGCATCTCAAGTACATCGTTCCTCAAATGCGTCTGGCACTTATAAAAGAGCCCGGTGGGAAGCCAGTCGCAATCGGCTGTCCCGAAAGACATAGAGAGATTCGTTGAACCTCTCAAACACTACTCCGAAGAACACTTTGTCGCGTTTCATCTTGACGCAAAAAATCAAGTAACCGGTTATCACATTGTTTCTCACGGTACAGTGAGTGCCTTTATTCCGAGTTGAAAATTATTCAGGAGTTGTGACGGTAGGTTCGCTGACTGTTCCTCAGCTCCTCGGTATTATCGGCATAATTTCGATTGCAGATTACAACGAACAGCAACTGAACCGTTGGCACTCCACGGGTTTCAGACCAATTGGTTTGGCGGTCATTGTGATTTGATGAGTTCTGCTAACCACAACAGTATAAAAAGCATGACAAAATAACTCAGGAGAATGAACCACATGCCAGCAATGCGTAGCCTTCGTTTAGCCAATGCTAGCCTGGATGGTCGAGCAATGTCGGCTAGACTTCTTTCAACAAATGATTGATTGCGTACAGCATCTTGAAGCGCTGAGTGTAAATCGGATACAGTCTGAAAACGGTTAACCATCTTCGTTTCTAAGGTCTTACAAATGACTGACTCGAAACTCGCAGATATCTTCGTTCCTGAAAAGTT
>JBGAHZ010000043.1:0-62034 GCA_044225915.1 Obscuribacteraceae bacterium (SeqCode) | reverse complement strand
GCGCCTTGCAGGCGCATGGTTGTTGTTCCGAACGTTAGCAGCCAGGCGCCTGCAAGGCGCCACTACAATTAAACTTCTTGAGCGGCCGGTTTTGAATAAGCTTTTCGAACAGCCGAGTTCGAGCTTCCGGGACTGACCGTTCACTGCGTGCTCTGCGCTATGCGGTGTTAATACTACGGAATATAAAAGAATCGTCCGAAGAGCAAGAAGCCCAAAAAAGCTGCTTCTTGCTAAGGACGATTTGTCCGGTTGAGTGGTCAGAGCAATTGGGGCGCCGTCTTCAGCTCGACCTTCAAACGCTGGCGCTCGAGAAACGCGCGAACGATGTTGGCGGTGACGGACGGAGTAGCGCTCTGGCAGTCGAGGAGCAGGCTCTCGGCTTGCTTCACAGCGTGCTTCATGAGGGCGAGGGCGCTGTGGAAGTCGAAGTCGCACAGTCGTTTTACGGACTCATCTTTCCAGAACTCGACGACCAACCAGGTTGTCTTGCTGTCGGAGCGCTGGTTGATCTGCGTGTAACGAACATTCAGTTCCTTGAGCAGCTCACGCTGTTCGCCGAACTCTTTCATGACGTCGTCGATGACCTTGTCTCTCTGGCTCAGCGCGCTGATGCTGCGAAAAGCTTGCCGAGTGCGCCGCAAATTCCAAATCAATTGCTGTGCGATAACCAACAAAACAAGCGCAATTGCGAGTTTCATAAATTTCTCCAGTTGAGGAAGCAACGAGGTCATACCCCGCGAACGCTGACTACGTCAGGCTTGTCGCGGGGTATGACGAAGGGTGATTAGTAGTGCGGCTGGTTCTTAGAAATTGCTCTTCGTGGCGAGCAGAACGGCGGCACCGGGCGGAACGGAGGCGCCATCGACAGCCCATGCCGGCGCGGTGCCGTGAATGGTCTCGAAGCGGGCGGTTCCGTTGTCGCGGACGAGGGCGATGATGAAATCATCGGCGGGGTCGAAGCTCGGCAGGGGAGTCGCGAGGACGACCAGTCTCCCGGGAATCTTCTGCTGGAGCTTGACTGAGGCGGCGGACTTGCGTGAGGCGAACACCTCCTTCTCTGCGCCGGAATTGTCGGCCAGGGTGATGCTGAAACGGTTGAGCATATTCTTGGTCTTTCTTCTTAATGTTGCTGTCGTTGTGACGAGCGTTCGCGAACCGCTGAAACAGCCGATAGAGAATCCGACTGTTGGCAGCGATTCGCGTTCGTTGATCACATAACTCGAACCAGGCTCACTTCCCCGTCTTGACGCGGATGGCGATCTGGAGCGAATACGTGCGAATGTCGCCGTTGTACACGTACTTCAGGTGCGGCTGGAGTTTCGCATCGTCGAGATACTGAAACACCAGCGGTGCCGCGAAGCGCAGACGGTCGACGGACAGGCTCGATTCCGGTTGCTGGAACGGCGAGCGCATCTTCGGTCCGGGATACTCTTCGTGGGAGAGCAGCATGACCGGCACGACATGGTCGTCTTCCCAGGTCATGGTGACGCCGACATGCTGGCGCACCTTGTTGGGAATATCGCCGACCACCGAGAGGAAGCGGATCAGCACCTCGGACTCGAGACGCTCGGGGCTGACCAGGTGCGCTTCGTGATGAGCGCGCGTGACTGTGGCTGCCTGGCGGTCGGAACACGCGACGGCGAGAGCCGTGGCGATACCGTCCAGCAGTCCGTCTACGGGAATGGTCGAAGGGATGGATGATTTTTGCATCCTGTATCCTGTCGGTTGCGACTGGTCGTCACCGCCTGTGGTGGCGATTAGACCAGTCAGGTGAAGTGCGGAAACCGCGGTTCAGGCAGAAAGTCGCGCGAGCTCACGCTCGGCGGCTTCGATACGAGCGGACGGAAAGCCAGGAACGAGCTTGGCGAGGTCGAGAAGCTTGCGGGCGTTCTCGGCGTTGAGCTCGATGCTGGCGACATCCGTCCAGAAGGTCGTGAAGGCTGCAAACTCTTCGCTGTCGAATCCGGGTTCTTCGGTGAGCCGCAAATGCTGCGAGCCCTTGCCGAGGTTCCATGCGGTCATCAACAGCGGATCGTCATCGGGCAGGTTCATCCGTGAGTTCCTTCTGTAAAACTTGGCTCCATTCAGCAGAAGATGCGTTAGCACCTCCAAGCACTACAGTCTCGTTTCACACTGTTCGACCGTCACGACGAATCGCGAAGTTCCAGAGTGCGTGCAACCCCCAGCGGCAAGAGTGCGCTCGCGGAGGACTGAATAAACTTGGCTGTGTTTTGTGCCTGGATTTCTAACTGAAATTTGGAGTGAAGTAAGGATTCAAATCTAGCGAATCGATTAGTAAAAGAAACGTTTATTTTCGTAATGGTCTCCGGTTGCCGTTCTTCAACAACCGTTACAAAGCCGTAAGCGATGCTTGGGCTTGATTTTTGGCATCTAATCAGTAAGCGAAAACAGATTCTTCTCTCGAAAACTTCTCTCGAAAACTTCGTTCGAAAACTTATTGCAGTATGCATTCAAAAAATTCCGTTTTGCACACACGGCTCGCACACGTTCGCAGAGCGGCATGGAAATCCTTTCGAGCACGAATCAAGCACATAGCTCGCACACCCTCGCAGGCATCGCCCTGGCAGAACGCGCACCACCGCCGCTGGACATACGCCCTGGCAGAACGCGTACCACCGCCGCTGGACATACGCCCTGACAGGACGCGCACCACCCGCGCCGAGTGCGCACCACTCTCGCAGGACGCGCAGCACCCGCGCCGAGTGCGCACCACTCTCGCAGGACGCGCAGCACCCGCGCCGAGTGCGCACCACTCTCGCCGAACGCGCAGCACCTGCGCCGAGTGCGCACCACTCTCGCCGAACGCTCACCACCCGCACGGAGTGCGCACCACCCTTGCAGGACGCGCTCCACACGCGCCGGGTACACACCACACCCTCGCAGGACGTTATACTTCCAAATTTTTCCTTAGGTCGTTTCAACAAATTGTTGAAACATCTCGGGCCAAATAGATGCAGAAGTTAAATTTGAAAACTCGCTTACAGTGAGGTTTTCGGAGTTGTCGCTCAACAATCAAACTAATTTCGTTTTCAACAAATTGTTGAAACGAGTAAAGCATTTTTTTCAGTTTGTTAGACCATCTCATTTTTTGTCAGACCAGCTCATCTTTGTTAGACCAGCTCATTTTTGTTAGACCAGCTCATCTTTGTTAGAGACCAGCTCATTTTGTTAGACCAGCTCATCTTTGTTAGAGACCAGCTCATTTTGTTAGACCAGCTCATTTTTGTTCGACCAGCTCATCTTTGTTAGAGACCAGCTCATTTTGTTAGACCAACTCATTTTTGTTAGACCAACTGATTAGTCTCGCTCGACTCAAACCTCGCGAAGATAAGCTAGGCCGTTCCAGTGTTTTTTAGTGAACAGCCATCGGGCTCAATTCTTGTAACTGGGTTTGAACCTCAGTGCTTGAGCCTGAGCAGGAGAGGGGTTCGAGCCCGACAGGTGTAGTTGTAAAGTGGTGTTGCGAAGAATGTTAAGCGTGCTTCACATGGATATCTAGTGATACCAATAGTTATCGCTTGACATCAAATCTCTTCTTCTGGTGTGTAACTCCCTCTAAACCCACAAAGCACCTCGCTTCCCGACAAGCTCTTCACCCTCTTACCAGGTTGGGATGAGCACACCGTCACGCGATAACAACTAGAAACCTCTGTCCGCAGGTCCGAACCCTGTGCTCAGAATCGAAGCTCGTCGTCTTCTCGTGGACCGGTTCACCCCGAGCCCCAAGAGGTCGACGTGCTCTTCGCAACTTTCGAAGGAGATCTCATGATCCTGTTAGTTTTGCTGGCTGCTGCCATCACCCTCGCGGTGGGATACGCAGCAAAGGTTTATCTCGAGAAGACCGGTTCCGAGTATCAGATCACGAACAAGGAGTTCCTGATCGCCTCGGTGGTCATGCTCGTCGTCGTCCTTCCCGGTACTGCATACGTCGGACGCCATATGGCTATCAGCAATCAGACCACGTTCACCGAGAACTGGTCTGGCTGGGAAACCGGCGTCAACTGGGAAAAGATCAAGTGTGAGCGGGACGGGTGGTGCAAGCACTGCTACGACTGCGACCCTTACCAGGAGGACTACGAGTGCGGCGGATACGTGGGCGAAGGCAAGGATCGGCACTATGTGTCGAAGACCTGCCAGCGCACTAAGTATCACGACTGCCCGTATACCGACTACGAGTGGACGTTCACGGTGCAGACGACGCTGGGCGAGTACATGATCGCCTATCACAACCTGCCCACCGACCCGGACAACCACCGCTGGCGGCGAGGTGTTCGCGTGCCTTCGCACTACGAGTCCGGCGTTCCTGAGTTCTGGTCGCGCGTCCAAGCGCGTCTGGCTGCAGGCAATCCGGGTCCGGTCACGGCGCGCCGCCCCTACGACAACTACATCCTCGCCTCGCAGGCGTCGATTCTGAAGCGCTTCAACACCGAGGTCGAGCAGTACTCGAAGGCGAAGCTTCTGCCGGACATCGCGCAGGACGCCAACGTCTACGGGTTCTATTACCTCAACCGCGCTTACTTCGTCGGCGTCACGCCGCCGGCGGGTGAATGGCAGATGGCGACCAATCGCTTCAACGCGGCATTCGGTTCGCAGTTGCAGGGCGACTTGCACCTCGTGATCGTGGATGCCAACAAGATCGACAACCCGGACAACTATGTCGGTGCGCTCACCGCCTACTGGCAGTCCGAGAAGTTCGGCAAGCAGGCTCTGTCGAAGAACGGCGTCGTCATCGTTCTCGGCACCAAGGACGGCAAGGTGACGGAGTGGGCGCGTGCTGCAACCGGCATGCCGCTCGGCAACGAACAGTTGCTGCTCCAGATCCAGTACGACCTCAAGGGTGTCGCGCTCGATCCGGTTTCGCTGCTCGGCAATCCGACGGCGCGCGTCATCTCGACCAGCAAGGTCGAGGTCAATCTGTCGCAAAGCCTGCTCGAGAAAGTGCTCTGGGGCAAGAACAAGTTCCAGCGCATCCGTATGAAGGGCGACGACGGCAAGAGCGGGTTCCTCTACCTGCTCACCGAAATCGAACCGACCACCGGTCAGATGATCGGCATCCTCGCTGTGATGCTGCTGTTCGCAGGCATCGCGTGGGGCATCTGCATCTACGCCGGCGACAACGTCTTCCGTCGCTACCGGCGCTAGTCAGTACCAGTCTGCGAACTCCGCTTCGGCTGGGTTCGCTACAACACGCGTTGTTTAGCGCAGCAGCCATCCGGCTCTGTGTTCCCCTGAGTAGCGCCACCAAATTCGGTGGCGCACTCGCAATCCAATCGCAACTTCCGTAAGGAGAATTCACATGGGTAAAGGCCTCCTCGTCACGCTCGGCGTGATCGCCGCAATCGCCGTCGGTCTCTTCAGCCTCTACGGCTACGTCAACAACATGCGGAACGAAGGCATCCGCATGGAGACCACGCTCAATGCGCAGTACCTCGACAACCAGAACGAGCTGTCCTCGTTCAAGTCGTCCTTCTACGAGCAGGTCGGCGTCGCCAACCTGAAGTCGGACAAGATGGACCAGATCATCACCGACGCCGTCAAGGGTCGCTACGAGGGCAAGATGAACCCCGGCACCGGCGGCGCCATGTTCTCGGCGATCACCGAAGCCTACCCGGATCTGAAGGGTCAGCTCGACCTCTACGACCGCATCGTCGACTTCGTGCGCTCCGGCCGTGAAGCCTACAAGCAGAAGCAGTCGAAGCTCATCGGCCAGCTCCAGGCTTATGACACCTGGCGCCAGGAAGGGCTGATCAAGTCCATGTTCCTCGGCCACTTCTTCCCGAGCCAGGCGCTCACCGCCCGCATCGGCACCTCGGTCACGCACGGCCAGGCCGCGCTCGACCAGATGTACGTCATCGTGCTGACCTCGGACACCAAGAAGGCCTACGAGACCGGCATCGACGAGCCGATGCAGGTCCCCGGCGGCAAGAAGTAAGCTTCCTGCTCCATCGACTGGAACCGGTGGTGGTGGCACGAGCTACTGCTGCCGGTTTCAGTCACGATGCTCGGACCGGTGTTTCGTACACCGGTCCTTCGAACGACATATACCTCACCGCCGAACCAATTCGGCAAACGCAACTTCCAATAGCGGGAATCTCGCTGTGAAGAACAAACTCACCGGTATCGTCGGCTGCGCCCTCGCGTGCGTTGCCGCACAAGTCGTCGTCAACCTGATCGCCTATGGCTCGGCTGCCAAACTCGGCGGCTCAGCAGTCATCGGCCTGGTCCTCGGCACCGTCATCGGCGCAATCATCGCTGCTGTCGGCTCCAATCGTCCCGTGCTCACCGGTCTCATCACCACCTCGGCAATCTATGCCGCGATGATCGTGGGACTGGCAATGCTGAACGTGACCGCCATCACCTCGGTGTTCACCTTCGTGCTCGTGGCCGTGACTGTTGTGGTTATCGGCTTGGCCAACGGCTTCGGCTACAAGCTGCTCGGTCCGAAGACCAACTGACCGCTAACCCCGCGGTCGCCATTTGGCTGAATTCGAGCAGCGTCTCGGCGGTGTTCGATCGGTTGTTTCGATTCTGCTCGGCATGGTGCCGACAGAAGTCAGGTCAGGCATCGAACCTCGTTGTCTGGTCTTCCGGTGTGTCACCAAATCCGGTGGCGCACTCAACCTCATCTCAACTTCCTTTCAAGGAGCACTTCACATGAGCAAGGGTCTTCTCATCACTCTGGGCGTCGTCGCCGCCATCGTCGTCGGCCTCTTCAGTTTCTACGGCTACGTCAACTCGATGCGCAACGACGGCATCCGCATGGAGACGGCGCTCTCCGCGCAGTACCTCGACAACCAGAACGAGCTCTCCTCGTTCAAGTCGTCCTTCTACGAGCAGGTCGGCGTCGCCAACCTGAAGTCGGACAAACTCGACCAGATCATCTCCGACGCCGTCAAGGGCCGTTACGACGGCAAGATGGAGCCCGGCACCGGCGGCGCCATGTTCTCGGCGATCACCGAGGCCTATCCGGACCTGAAGGGTCAGCTCGACCTCTATGACCGCATCGTCGACTTCGTCCGCACCGGCCGCGACGCCTACAAGAGCAAGCAGTCGAAGCTGATCGACATGCTGCGCGTCTACGACTACTGGCGCCAGGAAGGGCTGATCAAGTCCATGTTCCTCGGCAACTTCTTCCCGTCGCAGGCGCTCAACGCCCGCATCGGCACGACCGTCTCGCGCGGCCAGGCTGCCCTCGACCAGATGTACATCATCGTGCTGACCTCGGACGCCAAGAAGGCCTACGAGACCGGCACCGACGAGCCCATGCAGGTCCCCGGCGGCAAGAAGTAAGTCGTCGACGCTCTGACTAAAACGGCGAATGCTCCGTCGTCGTCATCCGGTTCGAGCCGCGTCGACAGTCTGTCGATGCCGTTCGAGCCGGAGTACGGAGCGTAACCCGAATGGCGTCCACCGCTGGATGCCGTTCAGTCACTACGGGAGAAAGTCCGCATGAACACCAGTTAGGTCGGTCAACTTTCGCCATCACGGCTGCCACCGCAGGCGGTTCGGAGCGTTCGCGCTTTTGAAACGTTTGCGGCGACCCTGTGCGGTCACGGACTCGGATGAAGATAAACTCTTCATCGGGTTTTCGGGCACCGGTTGATGGACTGACCAAGGACCAACAACATGCGTCAATTCGACCAAAAAGCCGCCCACAAGCGTTGCAGCCTGCACCGCGATGTGATGGAGCAATCCAAGACCGCTGGATGCTTCTACTGCCTGGCTGTGTTCCCGCCCACGGAAGTGAAGGAGTGGATAGACGGACAGACGACTGCCCTGTGCCCCAAGTGCGGCATAGACAGCGTCATCCCGTCCACCCCTGAGTTCCCCGTGGACGAGGACGTGCTGAGGCAGATGGAAGCCCACTGGTTCGGCGACTAAACGAAACCGCCGGCGGTGGCAGTCGCTGCCGCCGGCGTCTTCTTCTCGTACCTCTGTTTTCGCCGGCGCTTTGCGCGGCCAAACGTAATTCGAACTACATGAGCTTCCCATGCAAGTCGAATATCCTGCTTTGTGCCTGGCCACACTAATTGCAGCATTCGGTCCCGGTTCGACAAAACCTGAGGACTGAGCCACAGGCTTTGCTGTGATTTTGTAGCGAGCCCATTAATGTCGAAAGGCATGACGACCCAGGTCAAGGCACGGCGGTACGTGCCTTAACCTGGCTTGTCAGTGAGGTGATGTTCAGCGGTTACACGCCAGTTCGAGTTTGCGTGTGTCCGTCTGAACATTGCCCGATTAGAGAAGGATCGCCGATGAAGACTCAAGCTTCTTACGACTCCGACTACCTCACGTCCTACCTGCAGCGGGCCTATCAGGCACCGTTGCTGTCGCCCGAGGAAGAGACCGCGCTTGTCGTCGCCATGGAGAATGGTGGACCGGCTGGCGAAAGGGCGCGCAACGCGCTTGTCACCGCCCACCTGAAGATGGTGATTCCGATCGCCAAAAAGTTCCTCGGCTACGGAGTGCCGCTCGAGGACCTGGTTCAGGAAGGCAACGAGGGTCTGATTAAGGCGGCAGGCAAGTTCAAGCGCGAATTTGGAACGCGCTTTTCGACCTACGCCTGGTGGTATGTGCGCGTCGCGGTGAAGGAATTCGCCAGCGACAATCACTCCGCCGTTCGCATTCCTGCCACCAAGCGCAAGGTGCTCGCTGCCTTCAAGAAGGCGCTCAAAACCCTGCGCGAGAACCAGGAGCCGGCGTCTGATGAGCGCATCGCCAAGCTCATGAACGTGTCCGTCAAGGACGTTCGCGACCTTGCTGATCTTGCGCTCATCGAAGTGTCGCTCAACATCAAGGTTGGCGACATGGACGACTCGGCGGAACTCGGCGATTTGATGGAGGATACCTCCGTCGAAAACGTCGAAGACCGCGTCATCTCCGCCAACATGCGTGAGGTGATTCGCGCTTCGCTGTCGTCGCTCAACGACCGCGAGCGCACCATCATCGTCGGCCGCTTCGGTCTCGACGACGAGGACCCGCTGACGCTGGAAGACCTGTCGAAGCAGTTCGGCATCACGCGCGAACGCATTCGCCAGATCGAAGGCAAGGCCCTCGAGAAGCTCTCTCGGCTCGCCACTGTGCGTGCCGTGAGGTAACTGACTCAAACGTTTAAGGAGCACTATGACTCGGATACTCGAATACCAAAAACGATTGCGAACCGCCAAGGCGCTCGCAATCGTCCGTCCGAGCCGTAAAGTGCCGTGATGTCCCCTGCGGACTCGCGGCCCTTTGCGGTTCGAGTTCGCTTAACCCACCGGGCTAATCGTAGTCCGGTGGAGTTTATCAGGAGACATCATCATGAACAATCGTCATCTCGTCATCGAACAGGGTGGCCCGCGCGCAATGCTCACTGGACTCGGTGCCACCATGGCTCTCAGGCTTTCGGGTCTGAAGCAGTGGAGCACAATCGGTGGTATCAGCGGCGGTGCTATCCCTGCCTTGCTGCTGGCCGACAATGCCGACCCGCTCACAGTAATCGAAACCACGCTGAAGCTGGACTTCCTGCAGCTGCTCATGCCTTCCCCGGGCGGCGACCCCCTCAGCGCTTTTGCCAAGGAACAGAACGGCGAACGCAGCATCACGCATAAGTTCGTCGCGCGCCTGTTGCACAAAGGTCTGCGCAGCACTCACGGACTGGGCGAGCTTATCGACCGGGAAGTGAAGAGCTGGCCCGACAATTTCTGGACCATGGCGACGAGTGAAAACTCGCACATCATGTTTACCAGCACTGGCGTGTTCGAGTTCGGCTTCGACGGTAGCTACAACGTGCTGTCGGACGAGCCTGCTCCGCTGTCGCTCGCCATCCGCGCGACTTGCTCGATTCCGGGAATTCTGGAAGCGGTGCAGTATCGCGGGCGGTATCTGTTCGACGGTGCATTGAGCCGCTTCGGCGCCTGCCCGACCGCCTGGGTGCAGAAGCATCTGGGTGGCGATTCCGGCACCGTGGTCCGCGTCGCCTCGAGCGGTAAGGACTCGCGGAAGAACGATTTCCTTGGTCGGCTCGGTCGTCGTCTGCTCTGCAACGACCATAGCAAGGACGTCGAGTTCACCAACGTTGGCAGGGCCGACATCGACATCAACGCTCACGTCAAAGAAGTCCGTGCCATGCGCTTCAAGCTCACGGAAGGACAAAAGGCGGCGGTGCTGATTGCCGGCTTCAACGCTGCAGTCGCTGCGCTTTCCAGCAACCACAACATGTTCCAGGAAGGCCTGCAACCTCTCACCAGTTGTGCTGACATCAGCCATCTCCTGGAGATGGTCCGTCAGTACACCTGAGGATCGATCAACAAGCGGCGCTTCCCGCGTCGCGCTACCCGAAGAGGAAACTAAGTTGATTTCACCCGGAAGTGAACACCACCAGGAATTCGTCGCTGCCTGCCGCACCCAGATCGATGGGCGCGAGTGGATGCGACATTGGCCTGGTTCTATCGACCGCAATTCGGTGGCGCAGGTGCTTCGGCCTCTGGCGCAGAAGCTCCGTGCCACCGATGACCGCCTCAAGGACGACGAGGTGATCGCCACGTTCTTCACCGAATGCGCGTTCGCTCACCTGTCCGATCTGCGGAATCAGTTCGGCTTCTTCGTCATTGCCGAAATCGCCGTGCGCCACATCGGGCAAGGCAGAACGCAAATCGACGGTGAAGCCGTGTTCCGGGCCCTGAAAGAAGAGCCCGACATGCCGCGCAAGCTCGTCGTAGCCCATCCCGGCATCCACTAATTTCTGAAGGCAAGAACGAGGAGCGCGTCTGACGATGCGCTCCTCCTCTTCCTTTGTTTTTGCATCTAGCAATACTAGTCAAAGTAGTAAAGCGCGAAGTGATATAAGTGATAAGTGATACGACAATTAGAAGCGGCTACTGAGGACGCATTTTGAGAACGATTTTTCGTGCGGGACGGACGTGTTAATACAAAATCGCTTGATGCCGCGAATTAGAACGTGCAGTCTGAATTTAGTTGAGATTCATCAAAAGTTAGATGGACGAAAGTTCTCAGCCTGACGCTATTCTCCTTGGGCTGAGACAAGCGGAAGAAATAGCGAAAACTCCGCGCCTCAAATGTCCATCTGCATGCGAGACTGAAAGAAGATTTGTTTGTTCCCATGCCTGGTTAAAATTTCTCTTGCGATCGAATCTGAATTTGAACATTTAGCACGCTCCAGTCTGAGCAATCATTGCTCGAATCTGGCACTTTTAAAGACGCGAATCTGTTCGATTCGAATATCGTCCTTATGAGATGCAACTCGTAGCAATAATCTGTTCGGAGCTGGTCGTTTATCGCATCCAAATCTGGTCTGCTATGCTCGGGCCTTTTAGCAACGCTTTTACTGATGAATAGTAGTTCTGTACGACTGGATCGGACTCGGCCTTAAGATTGAAACGATCGAGTGTTTGGCTGTTTCGTTGCCAGGCTTCGATGTCACAGCTCGTTACACCCTTTGCGTTGTAACGCAGGGGTGGCGCGTATCGAAACATTGACGGGCGGGTGCCACCATCGGTGGTGTTGAAGTCAGAAAGCGCATCGATGTGTCTTTCGATGCTGTCGAGTCGCGTTTGCTCGTTTAAATCGACAGTGATGCTCCTTCTGTTAGCGATATCTTGGGCGGTGATGCCGTCATGAGGGACCTGTTTTTCGATATCGAAAAAATTGGTTTGCAGGTATTTCATGTCTTCGCTCAAGTCGGCGCGTCGCTGGACGCGGTGCAGATCTTCGGCGACCGACTTGAGGTTCGATCTGGTCAAATTATGGCCGGCAAGATCAGAAATCGCGCCAATGTTGTCGGCGGCATACTTCAAGAAAGCTTGCTCCATCGGCTTAGCATCTTTCTTTCCGTCACGGTATCTGGAAAGCTCATCTGGTGTCATTCGATCGATTTTAGAATTGGGATCGTGTATCTCGTCGAATTTATCGTATAAATAGCCCAAAGTAGCATATGGCAGGGCTTGCTTGGTGAGCGGGTTGGAGAGTACTGATTGAACCGTTGACTGATCGAGTGAGACCGGTTGTTTTAGCAACGATGGTTCCGGATATTGTTTTTCGCCGAACAGCTTTAGAGTCATCTGTATCGACTGAAACTGTTCCGGGGTCTCTGCTCTAGTCGTCAAAGCTGCTCCCAATAGACTTAGATTAGAGTTTTGAGAATCTTCGTACAATGCTAGTGAAACATCGACCGCGAGTTTTTCGCGGTCGACAGGAATGGTTTGTCCATCAGTGTTTTGTTCTGGTTTGAATTGTGTCATTGCAACTACCTTGTGCGTGCAAGCCGACCGCCATGAGGATACTGGTCAAATTGTCCAGGGATGGTATCAGCATGCTGTGACATGCGTGGCGACTGTGGCTGTTCCATCTGAGGTGTGCCAGGCACTTTTCAGTCCAAAATTTGAGTGCATTGGGGAAGTCCACTTCGCCTGTGCTGTCTATGGATTAGACAACGAAACAATATAGTAGCTCGCGAACACATGGAAAGCAAGGTGGATGCCCGGAGGCTCCACCCGCTTCCCATGCGTGTTTCGACGCCGTTGTTTGGCGGCGGTGATGACGCTGTTCGCACCGACGCTGTTTCGACCTGGCGGCAATTCAGTCCGCAGCAGTTCTCACATCGTCAGGCGACGGCGGTCTTCGCGTGACGGCACGGGACACCATGCGGCAGGCAGAGGTCGCCTGTGATGGGCTTGGTGCCGGGAGGTGTGCTGAGACCGGCGGCGACCGCGGGGCCCCAATTGCTGTTGGCGTATCCGAAGTGGCGCTCGGGGTCGACCAGGCAGCCGTACTCGATAGCTGCGAGGCGCGGCTTGCTGCGCGCGTCGTACTCGAAGTATTCGGTCAGCATCGCCGGCGTGGCGTGACCGAGGTTGAAGACGCGCTTGCCACCATCGGTGGTGAAGACCGACGGGTGATGTTCGCTGAACCAGGCTTCCATCTTGGCGTAGTCGACCTGACGAGTCGAATGGCCGAACTTGTCGCGGACGAGCAGAACGCCTTTGGTGGAGCCGGGGTCTGTGGAGCTGTAAGCTGCCGTGATGTACGGAAACTCCGACTCCTGCTGAAGTGTTGCTGAACCAGTCATGATTGGGTTCTCCATTTAACGAAGTCTCGTTTACGGGAAACCCGGAAGCGGGGCGCCATGGCGAGCATGGCGTTCCCGCGATCCGGCTTGGGGCGTCTCAGGCGATGGCGCTTTTGCCGCCAACGTCCTTGACTTGATGGTCAGGCGGCGGCGGCGGTTTCCGCGCCGACGACCATCGACTTGAAGCCCGGGCGACGGCTGCCGGCGTCCTTGTACAGGTCGGGGCCCTTGTCGGCCTCGAAGTGACGGACGCTGGTGTAGGCCGGGCAGAGCGGCGGGTAGTACGGCATCGAGGGATGGCGCTCGCCAGAGGTCTGGTAGGCGGTGAAGATGCCGACGTAGCGCTTCTCGGGCGTGGCCGGCTTGTCCATGTCGCCGATGGCGCGGAACAGCCCGTCGCGCTTGACGCAGGTCATGACGCGCAGCGACGTGTCGGTGTTGGCGACCGGGTGCCAGAAGTCGCCGATCTTCTCGAACTCGCCGACGTGGACGGGTTCGCCGTTGAGGAAGAAGTCGACCTCGGTGACGGGCGTGAAGCCGAACTGATCACCGCGAGCGACGCACTGCAGGTTCTTGGTATTCATAAGTCTCAATTCTCCTGTTTTAACTGATGCAGATGGTCACCGGTTCTTCGGGCCATCCACGGTTGCGTTGAGCGGACTTCGGCCAGTCGCGATACACTCGCGCGGTCGTTTCCGCAGTAAGAAAACTGAGCCGTCCGCCTGGACGACTCTCACTCGAGCCACGGCAGGGATTGAACCTGCCACCAGACTGACAGGCAAGGAATTGCTTCCTTGCCTTCGGGCGCTGCCGATGCGAGTCGACAGCGCCCTGTGTTGTAACGCGAGCGCCGAAGCACCCACGTTCGCCAACTTACTTCCGCATCAAGACTACGCTTGAACGCGGCTGCACGACGTACTCTCCCTTGACCAGGATGGCCGCGTCGTCTTCCACGATATCCTCGCCGGAAGGCAGGTTCGTGTCGACGATGCGGTACCAGTCGCCTTCCGGCAACTTAACCGTGATCGGCTCCCAGTAGGCGTTCTGCGCAGTGTAGACCGGCTGGTCTTTGTCCGCGCCCTCAGCAAGAAACTGTCCGAGTTCCATGGCGATGAATCGCGCATGTTCGGACCAGTCGGGCTGGTTGGGCGAGACGCCGTGCCACGTCACCGGACGGAACTCGGGATTGTGCCCGCGCCCGCCGAGGTAGTGACGCTTCCGGAAGCCGATGATCATGCAGCAGAAACGATACAGGTCGGCGTTCTTTTCGAGAAGCGCCCAGTTGAGCAGGTTGAGCAGGAGCTGGCACCAGGGGTTGTTGTTGCCCCCATTGCTTCGCCCCATTTCGTCACCGTAGACGATCATCGGCACACCGCGGCTGACCATGAGCGTGACCAAGAAGTTCTTGATCTGCTTCCGGCGCAGCGCATCGATTTTCCGTTTCTCGTCTTCGGAGATTGGCGCGTTTTCGAGGTCGCCTTCGTAGCCGCAGTTCCAGCTCCGGTTGTGGCTTTCGCCATCGCGTCCCTCTTCGCCGTTCGCTTCATTGTGCTTCTGGTCGTAGGACACCAGGTCCATGAGCGAGAAGCCGTCATGCGCGGTGACGAAGTTGAAGGGCATGCGACGGTTTTTGCCGTCACCGAAACGGTCCTGCGAACCGGTGAGGCTCGCACCCATGACCCCGACTTGACCGGCTTCGCCGCGCCAGAAAGCGCGCACGTTGTCGCGAAAGCCGCCGTGCCATTCCGACCAGGGCGCTTTGAACCGCCCCATCAGATAGACACCCACGCTCCACGGCTCGGCAATCAGCTTGACGTTCCGGAGGACCGGGTCTTCGCCGATTTCCTTGAGCACCGGCGCATCAGGAGAGACCGTCAGGTCGCAATTGATGCCGAGGACAGCCGCCAGGTCGAACCGGAAGCCATCAACGTGGTACTCGACCACCCAACGACGCAGAACGTCGAGGATGAGCGTGCGAACCGCAGGGTCGTTGCAGTTCAGCGTGTTTCCGCAGCCCGAGTAGTTGAGATACTTGTCGAGCTGACCCGGGATGAGCAGGAAGTAGGTCTTGTTATCGAGCCCTCGCAGGCTGATGGTCGGACCGTGCTCGTCGGACTCCGGGCTGTGGTTGGGCACGATGTCGAGGATGACTTCGATACCGGCTTTGTGCAGCGCCCTGATCAGGCACTTCAGCTCAACGCACTCGGCACCGCGGACGGTGGCGAGACCTTCGTCGGGAGCACCCAGACCGATGGTGTTGTAACCCCAGAAGTTCTCCAGCTTCTCGCCGGTTTTGGGATTGACGAACTGCGTCTTGCGGTACCAGGTCATGATCGGCAGCAGTTCGACTGCGGTTACGCCGAGCTTGACCAGGTGCGGGATGGCGTCGATGAAGCCGAGATACGTGCCGCGAAACTTGGCAGGGCTGCTTTCGTGCCCCGTCATCCCGGCTATCGACACTTCATACACCACCGTCTCAACCAGCGGCGTATCGGGAGAGGCGTCGCCGTCCCAATCGAACGTGTCGTCGACGACGACGCACTTCGGCGTTGCCGTCTTCTCGACCAGAGCAGCCGTCAGGTGACGATTGGCGTCAGCCTTGTTGCTGTTGTCGAAAGCCGTCTGCGCCACCCAATCCTTCGTGCCCGACACCATGCGCGCTTCCGGGTCGATCAGTTGGATGCCCGCGTGGTAGCGGTCACCCTTGAGCGGCTCGTAGGCACCATCGGCGGTGAACAGGTAGAAGGCACCAGCCTCCAGCCCTTCGACGAAAACGTGGAAGACGCTTCCGGACTGGTTCATCGGCACCACTCGCGCGGGCTCGATGTCGGTGACTGCGTTGAACAGCAGGAGCGAAACCGAGTTCGCGCCCGAGTGAACGGCGAAGTTAACGCCGTTGTGGTGGACTGTCGCGCCGAGAGGCTCCGGGGAGCCAACAGTCGCGACATGGCCACCCGTAAGTGTTTCGGTGATTGTCATGGTTGAAACTCCCCTCCTCCCGGCGGGTTGAACGACATCGCTGCCCCGGGAAGGCAACGAGCGTTTGGTGTTAACGGTTCAAGCCGAAGTCGCACCGGAAGAGGGGTGCTCGCGCACCCCTCTCCGGTACTCGGTCAACGCGAGAGCGGAAACTCACGCGACCTTTTCCGAATGCGCCGGCGGCCCTTGCGAGCTTTGGACGACTTCTCCAGGAGGCTTGCTTTCGCTAGGCACGGCGCCCTCGCGGGCCACCGGGCTGTCGTTCAAGTTCGCTTCAGCCACAGGAGCGGTGGCGACCGGCTCAGGTTCTCCAGCCGCGTAGGCGACGGTTTTAGCCATCTCCTCGTTAGCGACCGGGTCTTCGGCGATGTGGTTCATGCGCAGGATGGTCAGTCCTTCGAACACACCCGGCGACGACAGGCGACGCATTGCTGCGTTGATTTCCTTCGGCACCAGAATGCCTTTGGACTGAGCCATCCGTTGGCACACCAGGTGGTTGCGCATGCGGTCCCACGCCCCTCGTTCGGGCAGCGACCACGACACGGCGTTTTCTCCCTTGATGGGGACGCCCTGCCGCACGGCTTCTTCACCGACCCAGCGCACCAGCGAAGCCGCGACCGAGTTGGCACCCCGTTCCGTTCCCTCACCATCAGCCATTTCCAGGCAGGTGAAGTGCATCACGAGGCGGCTGTTGCGGTTGTCTTCGAACTCCGCAAACATCTTGATCAGGGGACGGTAGCCGCGACCGGCCTCGTCCTTTTCCCAATCGTCCATGTTCGAAGTCCGAATCAGTCCCGCCGCCAGTTCAGCCAATCGGCTGCCCAGCTGCAGCACTCCGCCATGCTCCGTCGCTACCCAGGCTCGCGTCCGCGTCCGGATGTGATCCGAAATCTTGGTTGCGAGCTCGGCACCGAATGCGGTGGCGTCGTCCTTGTTGGCGTTGGCCAGCGTGTGCTGCTGGATGATGTCCGCCACCTCCTTCTCGAGCATGGCGCTCGTCACCCGGGCGTCGAACTTCCAACGACCGGTCAGCCAGTGAATGCCCGGCACCTTCACGCCGATGTCGATGCCCTTCATCGGGGAATCGTCGGACGCCAGGATTTCGAACACTCCCTTGAGCACCATACGAGCGTGCTTGATCGGCTGTTCCGCGTACCAGTCGAAGAAGTCGCGACCGTATTGCATGTCGAAGTGGTCCGAGTCAGCGAAGAACTGCTTCGGATTGGATGGCGGCCGGAGTTCCTGACCACCCACGAGGTTGGTGTTCCACACGGCATCGATACCCGCGAGACTGCCGTACTTGGCGATAGCCCAGAGCCGGAACGAGTCCAGCGCCAGCTTCGAGTAGCACTGCAGCGCGCCGCGGGTCGGGTAATCCGTACCCTTGTCGTGACTGTTGTAGGACGGGTAACGCAGTTCGCCCGCCGGTCCCAGGCTGATGTTGATCTCAGCGATGTGCTCAGCCCGATCCGCGAAGTGATCGCGGAAGGCCTTCACGAACGCCAGGTAGTCAGCCAAAATCAGGTCGGTAGCCCAGAACGAGACGTACTCGTCACAGGCATTGCCCTGCTCGGAGACGAACTTGGCAAACTTCGCGTCGCCAAGCAGCCGAGCCAGCTTTTCCCAGACCCACTTCGGAACCGGCACGAACACGTCATCGCCCACATTGCCACCGCACTGGTGGAAACTCAAGATGGGGACGACCTTCAGACCCGCCGCGATGATCGTGTTGACGATCCAGTCGTAGTACGCAGCACCGGGCTTGGTCCAGTCGATCGGACCTTCCTCGGGTTGAATGAGTCCCCACCAGAAGTCGATGGAGACGCCCTGCACACCAAGCCGCTTCATCTCGAGGAGATAAAGTTTGAACTTGGTGCGCGCTTCCTGTGATGCGGCGCTGTCGGGGTTCATCGGATCTCCCACGAGCAGCTGCCCCATCACGTTGATCGTGATGTGCTTTTTCATAGCGCTTGTCCTTTCGGTTAATAAAAAAAATTCGCGCGCTGCTCGTGAAGAGAGGCGCGTAGCGTCAACGTTCGGTCGAATCAGTGCCGTTCCTGCCCAGTTAAGGCACCATGCAGGAACGCAGACCACGAGCGGGTTGACAATCACTCGTGCTTTGGTGAAGTGCACACGCGAACTCAGAAGAGTACGCAGCAGCACTGATTAGACGCGCTCGTTGACGAGAACGCGCCTAGTACGGCGTGTGGACGATAGGTGTCCTTTCTGTTGCTACGCGTGAAACTACCTGTCCCGAAGGAGTGGCTGGTGTCAGGGGTGTGAGTCAGTCAGCTGGCTTGGTTCAGGTGAGATCTCTACGCGTAAAGTTAAAACGGTTGTAATCAGTCCTAGCACAGGCGCGGTAATGAACAAAAGATAGGCTGTATAGAGTCGTTACGCAGTGAGCATCCGCCTTAGATCTGCTCTCCGCTTGACTTCCTGGAACAGTAGCTGCAATTACCAGCCCTGTGCGCGTACACGCCCATAAAATAAAAACTGAGAATTAATGGAGGTTAAGGTATATCGCAATTAGCGCAACGTCGATTTCTTGGCGACTGGCCTGGGTTTCACCGCGTTTGCTACAACCTGGTCGCCGTGCAGGTTTCAGCATAAAAAGATCATCGAAAAATACTTCAATATCGACTGTCTGACATCTCAACTAAGGCTCTTCAGAATTTCTAGTACTCCAAAGTCTCTCTTTCTATGTCGAGTGAGCAAAACCTGTTTTCTCCGTTCGAAATCATGGAATAAAAAGTCTTGGTGAGGTGTGCTGCGGACGTTTGCAAAAACAGCAAATTCGTTTGCAAACACCGATTGCCACCGGATTTCACGCGAGCTTATGCGAACCGAAAGAATCCGCGAACCGCTGACATCGTTGCAGATTGTCAGTTGCAGTAAAGTGTTAGCAGTTGAAACTTCGATCTAAAAAGGACTAAACCATTGAAATTTCCACGGTCAAGCGGGATTCTCTTTCACCCCAGTTCACTGGCGAGCAAATACGGCATCGGCGATTTGGGTAAGGAAGCCTTTCAGTTCATAGATTTCCTGGAAGAAGCCGGTCAACACATCTGGCAAATCCTGCCGCTCGGCCCCACCGGATATGGTGACTCGCCTTATCAATGTCTTTCGGCCTTCGCCGGTAACCCCTTGTTCGTGAGCCTCGAAGAACTAGTCGAGGAGCGCTTTCTAGAAGAAGACGATATTGCCGATGTTCCGAAGTTTCCAATCGACAAAATCAGTTACGGCGAAGTGATTGATTACAAGAGTAAGTTGCTTGCAAAAGCATTTCAAAGTTTCAGGACATCTACAGACACCGGTGTTCAAACGGGTTTTCTGGCGTTCTGCCAGAAGAACAGCAAATGGTTGGACGACTATGCGCTGTTTCGTGTTCTAAAAGAAAAACACAACAGCACGTCGTGGAACAACTGGAAGCCAGAGCTGGCCATGCGTAAGCCAGAGGCGATTGCAAAAGCGGAAAATGATTATTCTCTCGAAATTGAAGAACAGAAGTTTTTCCAGTACTTGTTTTTCAAACAATGGATGCGTCTCAAACAGTACGCCAATGATAAGAAGATCGCGATCGTAGGCGACTTGCCGATCTTCGTGGCTTATGATTCTTCTGATGTTTGGCGATATCCTGAGTATTTTAAATTGGACGAAGACGGTGTTCCAATCGTGGTATCAGGGGTGCCACCAGACTATTTCAGCGCAACCGGTCAACTCTGGGGCAACCCGCTCTACAATTGGGACAGGTTGCGCGAGGAGAATTTCGACTGGTGGATTAAACGAATTGATGCATCGCTCGAAATCGTTGACGTCATTCGTATAGATCACTTCCGAGGCTTCGCTGCCTGCTGGGAAATTCCTTATGGTGAAACAACTGCGCAAAACGGAAAATGGGTTCCGGCACCGGGCATGGAATTTTTCCAGGCATTGCAAAACCACTTCGGAGACACGCTTCCTATCATAGTTGAGGACCTTGGCGTCATCACTCCTGACGTTGAAGAGTTGAGAGACAGCTTCGAATTTCCCGGCATGCGGATCCTGCAAATGGCGTTCGGAACTGACTCTTGCAACATCGACCTGCCTCACAATCACTTGCCGCACTCGGTTGTATATACAGGTACGCACGACAATGACACCGCTATCGGTTGGTTTACAAGCAAGGCAGGAGAAGGGAATACGCGTGACGAGGAACAAACGGTTTTAGAACGCAAACGTTGTTTGAACTACCTTAGATCGGATGGAAAAAATATCAATTGGGATTTCATTCAAACTGCATTCGCGTCAGTGTCCTGTATTGCGCTGATCCCCATGCAAGATATTCTTGGCCTGGGTTCCTCTTCACGAATGAATTTGCCCGCATCATCAGAAGGCAACTGGGCCTGGCGTATGCTTCCAAACGCACTCACACCCGAGATCGCCGCACGCCTCAAGGAACTGACCGTGCTCTACGGTCGCGACAATCCAATCCTCACAACTCAACACGTGGTCAGTGTGGCGTCAGCTGTATAAGGTAATAAACGTTATTTAGATCTCTTGAGACGAACAACTTTCGTGAGTAGTCGAACCGGTTCTTCTATGATTTGTCGGGAGACACGTGAGTTGTTCTAATGACAACCTCGCGCAGCTAGGTTAGTTGTTTGTGCAATATCTAAACAACCGGGCGGATGCTTTGCTCGGCTGCTCTTACGTGGGAAACGGGTGCTGTGATAGCGATAATTCGGACTTGCCTTGGCAGATGTCCGCTGCTAGCGTCGATTCATTCCCCCTCAACACCAACGCATCGATTTCGCAACGGCAAAACCCAACTCCCACACCTTCCCCATAATGCCGCCGTTGCACCTCAATGCATTCGAGACAAACACAGCATCGTGAGCCGCACTCCGAATGCTTGTCGTTTCGTCTCAAAGATACAAAGTCGCGCGTGGCTTTGTATTGCCGCAAGGGTTGAAAGACCTTTGTAGTCGACCGGTAACAGATCGACGAGAAACGGACTGAGCTTTGCTCCTCCGTGAATGCGTCTACCGCTTCGCGCGGACACGCAGCCGAAAGGGTTGAGAGACCTTTTAGCCAACCGGCAATAGATTGGCAAGAAACGAGCATGTAGCCCCGGGCTCATCTCGTGAATGCGCTACCGCTTTCGCGGACCGCAGCCGCAGAGGTCGAGAAGCCTTTGTGTCGTCCGGCAATTGAGACGACGGAAGCGATTGTTTGAGACTCCGAATGACGTCCTTCTGTCAGGGCGCATCGGATGTTCTCCTTCGCGAAATGTATGTGCGCACATTTGCGCCTTACGTCCGGAATGTGAGAGACATTCAGCAGGCCGGTTAGCCTGCAATATAAACGATGATGTCACTCCTCGACAGAGCACCATATTTGGTGCTGCAGGATGCCATCATCGTTAACGCATATTCGCCATTTTGGCGCTATGCGACCGCAGGGGTTGCGACACCCTTGAGCCAACCGGTCAGATAGATTGGCAGAAGCGGAGAGTGCGAGCATTCAACGGGCCCGTTGTTTGTTCCACCCTCCGCGAATGCAATTCGCATTTTGCGTTTTGCAGCCGCAAGGGATGAGAGACCCTTGAGCCGAAACGGTAATATTTCGGCGGAAGCGGATGTGATGAAACCCGGTACGCGCCTTCCGTCAGGCGGTCCGGCTTTCTCCTTCCGCGAAATGCAGAATCCCACTTTCGTGGCTCTGCGTCCGGGCGGTGCGAAACCTCCAGCGAGTCGGCTAACTCGCAAGAAGCGCATGAATTCAGGATTCGACCGAGCACCATTTTGTGCTGTAGTCCTGTCTTCTGCGCTAACCGAGCAATTCGTCATTCCGGCGACTTGTTCGACCGCAAGGGTTGCAACACCCTTGAGCCAACCGGGAAGAAGATTGGCAGAAGCGGATAGTAAGACTCTCGACACGCGTGTTCGAGATGTTCTTCTTCCGCGAATGCGTATCCGCATGTGGAACGCAGCCGTAAGGGGTGAAAGGCCCTTTAGCCGAACCGGTAAGGAGTTCGGCGGAAGCGGATGTGAGGATTTCGGTGCGCGCCTTCAGTCAGGCGGCCCGACTTTCTCCTTCCGCGAAATGCAGATCCCACATTTTGTGGCTCTGCATCCGGGATGTGCGAGGCATCCAGTGGGTCGGTTAACCCACCTACAAACGAAGAAACCAGCTTCGACTGAACATCCTTTTAGGATGTTGCAGGCTGTGTTTCTTCGTTAACCGTGTATTCGCGCCTTTTGCGCGCTGCACGACCGCAAGGGTTGCAACACCCTTGAGCCAACCGGTGAGAGATTGGCAGGAGCGGATTGCGAGTGGACTCAGTGCGCGGCCGCGCCTGGGTTCACTCCTTTCTCGCAAATGAGATTTCCGCATTTGCGGTATCACAGCCGTAAGGGAAGAAAGACCCTTTAGCCGAACCGGTAACAGTTTCGGCACTTTTTCGTTTTTAGATACTAAACGAAATAGTACGATAGCAGCAAAAAGTAATGCCATCGTCTTTGGTGGCGTGGCATTACTCGCTCAGACTTGCTGTGCTACAGCGAAACTTTTCCGGTCAGGATCTGGAAGAACATGACCCAGTCGCCAATCAGGCTGTAGAGCGGATATTGGAACGTCGCCGGGCGGTTCTTCTCGAAGAAGAAGTGACCAATCCAGGCGAAGGAATATCCGGCAATGGGAGCGGCGAGGAGCCAGAGCCAGTTCTGAGTGAACATCGCGGTCAGCAAGACGGCGATGACCAGGCAACTTCCTGCGAAATGCAGGCGCCGATTGGCTCGGTCCTGATGCTCCGACAAGTAGAACTGATAGAAGTCGGAGAAGTTGCGGTACTGTTGTTTCATTTTTGCCTCGTGGCAATTATCGCAGGTTGATGAGAAACGAGAGGCGGTCGGTTGGTGACCGCCTCTCGCGAGCTTTGCAAAATAACTCGTCAGGCAATTGAACCTGATGCGCGCTTGCCGTGTTCAACCACTGCGAATCTCCTTCTGCTCGAACTCTATTCGCGGTGCCGTTCCACGCGAACGAGTTTCGTCCGAATAGAACGAGACTCGCCGCGCGGAGGCATTTGACTAGATTTCGTCGGGCGAAGGAACGCGGCGGGCGAGTCCCTTTTCGACGGCGACTTTGACGACGGCCTGCGCGATCGCTTTGGCGACGCGCGGGTCGAGGACGCTCGGGATGACGAGGTCTTCGTGCAGTTCGTCTTCGGTGACCACATTGGCGAGGGCGATGGCGGCTGCCATCTTCATGTCTTCCGTGATCTGCGGCACGCGTGCGCGCAGGGCTCCGCGGAACATGCCGGGGAACACCAGCGCGTTGTTGATCTGGTTCGGGTAGTTGGAACCACCCGTGCCGATCACGCGCACGTACGGAGCCGCGTCTTCCGGTAGAACTTCCGGAATCGGGTTGGCGAGAGCGAAGACGATGGCGTCTTTGTTCATCACCTTGAGGTCGGTGCCCTTGAGCAGGTTCGATGCAGCCAGTCCGAGAAACATGTCAGCGCCCTTCAGCGCCTGCTTGAGCGTGCCCTTGAAGGCGCGCTGATTGGTGTTGGTCAAGAGCCACTCTTCCGGAGTGCTCAAACCCTTGGTGTCGGAGTGAACAGCGCCCTGCGAGTTGTACGCGACGATGTCCCTGATGCCGGCGGCGTGCAGCAGTTTGATGCATGCCAGACCAGCGGCGCCGGTACCCGCCGCGACCAGCTTCAAGCTGGAGAGCGGCTTGCCGACGAGCTTGGCGGCGTTGATGGCAGCGGCGACGACAACCACTGCCGTCGCGTGTTGGTCATCATGGAACACCGGAATGTCCAGCGTTTCGCGCAGCCGGCGCTCGATCTCGTAACAACGCGGCGAGGCGATGTCCTCGAGATTAATCGCGCCGAAGACAGGCGCGATGATTTGAATTGCGCGCACGATCTCGTCGGTATCCTGCGTGTCGAGCACGATCGGAAACGCATCCACGTCGCCGAAGCGCTTGAACAGCATAGCCTTGCCTTCCATGACCGGCAATGCCGCTTTGGGACCGATGTCGCCGAGGCTTAGCACGCGCGAGCCATCGGAGATGACGGCGACGGTGTTGCCCTTGATGGTCAGCGACCAGGCTTTGTCGGGGTTCTGGTGGATGGCAGTGCAGACCTGCGCGACACCAGGCGTGTAAACCTCGGAGAGTTCCTCTCGCGAGGTGATGTTGATGCTCGGGGTGACGCGGATTTTGCCGCCGCGGTGTTTCAAGAACACCGAGTTGGACGACGCCACCACTTCGACGCCCTTGACGCGACCGAGCTTGGTGAGCAGGGTTTCGGCATGCTTCTCGTCGCGAAGATTGATGGTGATGTCACGTTCGCTGTAGTCCTTCGAAGCGCGACCGCTGTCGATGGCGCCGGTGTATCCGCCGGCCTTTGCGATGCAGTCACGAACGGCAGCGACAGTGCCGACTGCCTTCATGATGCGAATGCGAACAGTGATGCTGTAATTGAGACCTTGAGCGGAAACAGCCGGCTTGCGGCTTCGCGTGGCAGTCGTTTTCCGACTGGCTTTGCGAGTAGTTTTGTCTGCCATGGGAATTTCCTTTCGTACTGGTATCGAATGTGATACTGCGGCGAAGGATGTCGAAGGCAATCCTCGACATTCTGACTTCGCAAACCACGCATACGCGCGGAATTGCAGTTGACTGGAAACCGAAGACCTCGATGAACATATTGAGGCGAACGACGCCGGGCAGGCGCGAGTCGCTGCACCACTGGTGGTGGCGAATGAGGCGTGGCGCGAGTGCTGGTTTCGGTTCTAAAATCTGGAATCCGAAAGTTCGGATTTCGTTATGCAGCTGTTCAAAGAGTTTAAGAGACGGGATAAAACAAGCAGAGTTGTAAGCCAGAACTCAAGAAGCTTTGCGGTTTCTGATTCAGTGTTTAGCTAATGACATCCGGTTAGCGGATAGTGCGGCTGTGCTATATCTTCAAAAAATTCCCAAGGTCCTTTGTTCATAAGTGTTTCGGACGCTGGGTAAATATTTGAACTATTGACAACGTGATAGCGCATATGCGCTAGGTGTCTCGGAAGAACCTTGGCTTGGTTCTTGACATTAGATCTGGATCTCGAAGATGTACTGTCCTTTTGGCTTCAGTGTTTATATAAGCACTTCTCATCTTCTAAATCTAAGTAAGCATAAGACAAACATTAGCTGCGGGCGCCCGCGCGTGAGTTCACGAAGATTGTCTGGCTGTCCAGCTTTTCAGTAGGCTCCAGGGACCCCTTTGTTTCTCAATTGTTTTCGCCCCTTTCAAAACCAATAACCACCCCGTCAAACACCCAGCACAACCCGCTCGATTAGCGTGTTGTCCAGTGTCGGGTTTACGCATATGTAAGACCAAAACTCGGTCGAAAGTACCCTTATGAATACGAACATCTTTTCGCGCGCGTGGAACGCAGTGTTTCACCCGACTGCGCGCTTGAGTTCAGCTTTTCCCTGGGATATCCGCAAGTCCGCGAAGACCTACGGCATCGCCCTCGTCGTTTACTTCGTCGCCACGTTCGCGTCCGCCTTTGCCGTCATCGGCGCTGTGTTGCTCACCGGTTTGTTCGATTCGACGATGCCCATGCGCATCTTCGAGCAGCACTATCTGCCCTTCCTTGTGATTTCCTCGGTCGTCAGCTTCGTTGTCGGTTTCGGCTGCGAGCTGTGGTACCTGAAGCGAGCGCTCGGCAAGGACAATCTCAGTCTCAAGAAAATTGTCGGGCTCAATCTCGACAGTCTCAAGGGCAGCAAATGGTCGGCGATCTGGCGCGGTGTCGTCACCTGGCTCGTGATTATCGGTGTCGGCAAAATCGTCGACCTGATTCCGATGCCCACTATGGTCGACCCGGCCGCCGATTTCCTGAAGTCGCTTGCCGGTTGGCCTCTCTACGTTCTGGCGGTGCTCGTCACGCTCGGCCCGATCTTCGAGGAGCTGATCTTCCGCGGGTTCCTGTACAACATGACCCGGAGTTCCATCTCCAAGAACGGCACCACCCGTAGGGTCACGGCTGATGTCCTCGCCCTGGTGATCAGTGCTTCAGCGTTCGCGCTCATGCACTTCAACCTGAGTGGCTTCCTGGCGTACTTCGTCGCTGGCGCCATTCTGGCTGAGTCGTACCGCCGCTCGGGCAGCCTCTACGTGCCCATCATCGCGCACATGTTGAACAACGGCACGGCCGTCGTCCTCTTGTTGCTTTCGATGAACTGAGGTGCTTTGTTCCGTCTGCGTGGCGATGTTGTGGTGGAGCAATCTGCTGCACCGTCGCTTCGCAGACGGAATCGGCTCTAACTTCGTCTGTTAGAGTCGGATTCGTTGCAGAATTTTTGTTTTAAAACCTTCGAACTTGCCGTTGAGGCTAAACAGAATCAACGCGGTTGTAGTCGTCGGCGTACCGGACGATGTCTTCCTCCGGGAAGGCGTCTCCGGTCTGTACTTCGATTATCTCCACAGGCTCGGTGCCTGTGCAGGAGATGCGGTGCTTGACCCCGCGCCCGACGTAGACATGGTCCCCGTAGGAGTAGTCCCGGGTTTCGTCATCCAGTGTCACAGTAGCCGTGCCGCGCACTACAACCCAGTGCTCGTCGCGATGCTTATGGCTCTGGTAGCTGAGACGTTGACCGGGATTGACCACGAGGCGCTTGACCTTGGTGTAAGGCAGATCGTCAAGAATGATGAAACTGCCCCAGGGTCTGTCTTCTCGGTAGTTGTTGTTGGACATTGGCGCTTCCCGCTGCGGTGTCCCAACATCCTATCAGCCCGTCCAGCCTGATTAGTTAACGCCTTCTTACGGAAGTGAACAGCGCAACGCGTGCAACGCGCTCGAAGAAAAAATACGCACGCGAAAGTCGAGAAAAAAACCATGAACAACCAACGATTGAATTCGCTTGGTTCTCTGGCTCTGTCGGTCATCTTCTGGTACTTCCTCACCCAGTCGCTGCCGATGGCTGTCGGAATCATTCTGCTCGTGTTCATTCACGAGATGGGTCACTTCTTTGCGGCCCGAATCAAGAACATCTCGGTCGACCTGCCGGTATTCACCCCCCTGGGAGCATACGTTCGGCTGGATTCGGCGAGATCTGCAAAGGACGAGGCATTCGTCGCCTTCGCCGGACCTCTGGTCGGCGGGCTGGTCAGCCTTGCAGTCCTCGCTCTCGGACCGGTTCTCGGCAGCCCGCTGCTGATCAACCTCGGCATCTGGGGCGTGGTCATCAACCTGCTCAACCTGGTTCCGCTCGAACCCCTCGACGGCGGGAAAATCGCTCTGCCGATCGAGCGGCGCGCGTACTTCCTGGGCGTGCCTCTGTTCCTGTACTTCATGACCGTGATTGGACTCAACATGTTCAACATGGTCATGGCGTTCTTGATTCTGAGTCAGTCCTGGAATGCGATTCAGGAGCGCAACAACCAGGCCGAAATGTACCCGTCGTACTTCGCCGTCCCCCTCGGTCAGAAAATCGTCTACGCGGGCGCTTACGCCGCGCTGGCCGGTTTGCTGGCGTGGGTGGCCCTGAAGCCGATGGCATTCCTCTCGGTGCTGGTCGCCCTCGGGCTCTAAGCCCCCCAAGTCTAGTTTCCGCAGTCAGGGGAGCGCCGCTCTCCTGACTGTGTCCAACCCTTGAACTCTGAAAGGAACAAACTCATGTACGGATTAGGTGGAATGTGGGCGTTCAGCTTGATTCTGGTCGTGCCGCTGCTCATCGGCGTCGCCTCCGCTCTCAAGCGTGTCTACGAGTTTCTCATCGCGCGCGGCGTCAGCCGGAACAACGCTCTGACCGGCTCGGTCGTGGGCTTGCTCATGCTCGTCGGCATCATGTCTTCGCCGCTCTTCCTCGGTGCGCTGCCTCTGCGCGCCATCGCGGGCGTGTCGTATCTGTACTTCCTCTTCGTCGGCGGCCGCGCGATCGTGGACTTCTTCACGGGCGGCGGATCCAGTGCGAAGAGCGAAGCCGAGCCTGAGCGTCAGCCCGACGATGGTCGCGGCAAGCACGGCGACACTCACGCCAGGGTGGAGGAACCGGCCGAGCCCACCGTCGAACCGACGGAACCCGCGCCGACTCGTCCGACCACTCCTCCGCCGGCGCCCAAGCGCTCGGCTGCTGAACTGCGCGCCGAAATCGAGCGTCGCATCGCCGAAGACGAGGCGGGTAAAGGCGAGAAGAAGTAATCCTGCACCACTCGTGGTGTCGGCCCGACTTCGATGTTATCTCATTGAAAACAGCGCGGAGTGCCGTTTGTTCCGATTGGAACGACGGCACTCCGCCTAACTTCGGGAGCGATTATGCCAAGAATTTTAGCCGTCGACGCCGGCAACACCCGCGTCAAATGCGCTGTCATCGAAGACGGTGCTGTTCTTGAGCAGTGGAGCTTCCTGACCAGACACGTACGGAGCAAGGTTCGAGGCGCACTCTCGCGCGTCGACTTGCCGGTCGTCCTGGCTTCAGTCGTCCCTGCCGTCAATCAAGCGGTGAGCACCTGGTGTGAAACGAACGGCCGCGAGCTGTTCGTAATCACGAGCAAAAACCAGACACTTCTCAACGCCAACAACGACCAACTCGGTGCTGACTTGCTCGCCGCCGCCGCCGCTGCCCACAAGCTTCACGCCAAGGGCCGGCCGGTTGCAGTGATTGGTCTGGGCACCGCCATCACTTTGACTGCCATCGCTGGTGATGGCACGTTTTGCGGTGCGCTGTTCACCCTGGGGATGAAGCACACCCGCGATTCCCTCGCGGAGCGCTGCGCCCTGCTCGAACACGCGGCTAGCACCGTTCCGTCGAGCGTCGTGCTCGGCAACGACACGGCCACCTGCATGGACAACGGCGTGCTACTGGCCACGGTAGGCATCGCTCGTGCCTATGCGGAGCAGGCGCGTCACGAACTCGGCAACGACACGCTGATCGTCGCAACCGGCGGCGATAGCGCTCTTGTTGCACCTCTGGCAAACGCCGGTCGTCGCCGCAAGCTCATCAACGTGGTCGACAACGAGCTCACGCTCAAGGGCATTTACCTGCTAGCGACCCACGGTCGCTGAGCTCGCCTCGCCCCGCTTGTGTTTGCAAAATATATTTTGTGAGTTGAAAATCGCTCCCAGGGTGCATGCTGTCTCACTCTGAGCACATGCATCCTGGGGGCTTTTCGTCTGGAATTTAACTACTATATCAAGTCGGACGATGTGATAGATCCGGCAAATGGTCAGTGGTGGACGTTTTGAACCTACTGCTCTTCATTTCTGTGGGGGCTTTGTAAGCGCCCCCTGCAGTTTCTGCTCGACACGGAAGGGAACCAGCCGTCTTGGCGCCTCATAAAAATGGTCTCAGTGCGCGGGCAGCAGTTTGATATGCAGTGTCGTTTTCTCTGCGTTTTTGATCGGTGACTTCAAGTCTTCCGGCTTTAAAACCGGGTATTTGATGCCGTTCTTCTGGCACACGACGTAAGTCTCTCCGGGTCGGCTTGAGGTCAGAAATTTGCCGTTGGAGTCGTAGGCGCGGACCATAAATGCGACACTATCTTCGGTGTCATATTCGTCGAACGGCATCAAACTCAAACATTCAACAAGTCCGGCTGTGACGTCGGTTCGTCCATCCTGCTCAAACAATCTTTTGCCTGTTCTGTATTTCTCGAGCATGCCGGTGAAGGCAATATCGCCGTCGTATTTTTCAAATTCGTGAGTTTTTAAAAGCGGCTTCATTGCCATTCCAAGCGGGTTTTCCCAGCGCACGTCCGGACCCATTTCGGCAATCGCTTTGCGTTTTTTCGGATACTTGTTTTGATGGCGGGAGAAGTAAAAATTCGCCAGTTCGGCTATCTGATCCATCTCTTTGGGGATGCGCAGATTCTGATTGGCAGGTTCATAAAGGATAGTGCCGTCTGGATCTTTCAGACCATCTTTGACCTGTTCGAGAACGTAAGCAGTTTTGCCAAAGATCATTTTGCGAATGTCCTCGCCAAAACCTTCTTTGGGAAGACCGGGTTTGGCTGCCAATTTTATGCTGTCGTTGCCAAACTTGAGAGTGGCGTTACCGGCTTCGTCTACAACGACAGATTTGAGTCCGTCGGCAGAGGTGTAAGTAGTCCCGACAATCGCAGCCAGCGCCGGATCTACATTCTTCGACGCTTTCTTGTCACCCTGATCCGTGAATGCGACAAATCCGATTACCGCCAGAGACAAAACTCCGACTGCCATCAAAGTGACCGCGACGATAGCCAGTGTTCGCCAGATTCCCGAGTGTGTGATGGAGTGAACAAGCTGACCGGATTTGGACGTTTCTTTCTGGAACATCTGGCGAGAAAGACGGAGCTGGCGGTTGCGTTCCAATCTGTCGAGATCCGCCTGTTCCACCTCTGTCCATGCGCTAAGTTCGGCTTGCAGATCTTGCGGTATTGCCACCGTCCGTGATGACGTCATCATGCGTTCGGCAAACTGTTCTTCGATCTGTTTGATCCGCTCCTGTGGCGTACCGGCCAGTTGCAACATGGCTATATAGCTGTTGTAAACCACCGCGAACAACGGATGCGACACCGGCAAAAATTGATTGGCCATCTTTACGGTCGTGTCGAATGCTTGCTCGCATTCGCTCAAACGATCAAGCTTCTGGAAGGTGCGGGCGCGTTTGAGATTGACTACGATCGTAAGCGCGTCCGGTCGATCGTTGCGTGATGCGGCCCAGCCGACAAACTCTTCGTAGTGTTCGAGCGCTTCTTGGAACTCTTCTTCGTGATAAAAACAGTCGGCAAGCTTATGCAAACAGTTGCCGAATTCCTGGGAATCTGTTGCGGCGGCTTTCTTGAACAGCTTGTACGATTTTTTGAACAGTGGCAGTGCCACTTTATAATTCTCATTGCCCATCGCGGAATCAGCTGTGCTGGAAGCCAGGCATGCTTCGCGAAACTGCTTGCTGTCCGGCACCACGCGCTCTGGCTCTCTATCGTTATGTTCGATCAGTCTGGTTGATGGTCTTTCTGGTTCCTCGGCTGAGAAGCTGGGTGTAAATCTTGCTGCTTCTGATTCTTCGGGCTGTGCGTAAGACTCGTTGTTTGAGTCGGTTTCGCCGGTTGCAGTTTCCTCGTTCTGGCTAAACGGCGAATATTCAGCCTGTTTGAAGGGTTCATACGCCGCTTCCGGCGTCATCGGTCCGGAGGGTTCTTCCATCACCTGTGCGAATCCGGTCGACGGTTGCGGGTCTGGTATCGCCGGCGATGGCATGACCGAGTCGATTGATTGGTCCAGACCTTTTGCCGGCGCTTCTTCGATATCGGCGTTGTCGAGTTCCCAGTCTTCGGAGGGCAAATTGTCGAATTCGATTCGCTGTTCGCTTTCGTTCTTCCATGTCGGCGTCTCGGACACAGGCTGCATCGCCGGTATGCTCTCATCCGGAAAACGCGGACGTGGCGGGGTGACCGGACGCGGTGGTGGCAAGTCCTCATCGTTCTCGCCAATCTTTGTGAAAAAGTTGCCCGGCTGTTTTGGTGCTTTCCCATCAGCCGCACGCGATGGAGGATCTGATCCGCCCGGCTTTTTCGCGACCATCGGACCGAATGATTTCGGCTTCGGAAGCGCTTGGTTTTCGCGAGTGCTGGTTAGTTTATTCGCGGACGTCGCGCTAGCGGGGCGCATCTGCGGCGTCGATGGAGCCGATTTGGGAGGTGTGAATGGTTTGGGCGAACTGGGCTGCGACGGTCTTTGTGCGGCAGGTGGTTCGGTTGGTTTGCTGACTGCAGCCGGCTCCGTCGGTTTGCTGACCGCAGGAGGGTCTGCTGGTTTGAAGACCGGAGGTTCTGGTCTGATGGGTTCCACTGGTCTAGGAGTGGGCGGTTGGACCGGAGGAGGTGTCGGAGTCGGCAATGGCTGCGGCGGCATTGGCACTGGCTCTGGCGGCATTGGAAACGGCTGCGCTGGCTTTGGTTCCGCTTGCGCCGGCTTTTGCGGTTCTGGCGGCGATGGTACCGGATTTGGTGTCGCGGCAGGAGTGGAACCGCTAAGAGATGTGCGTTCGAATGTCGGATTAATCGGCTGCGTCGTCTGGTTTGCCGGGAATTGCGAGGTTGGTGTTCCCGGCTGGGATCTGTGCGGTTCTGGTGCGGGAGGCAGGTTGGCTTTTAGTGGGTGATCTGAATGAATTCGGCCGCGCGCGGGCGGTCGTTTTGAAAGTGGCGTGCGCGGTCCGGCTTGTCCGGCACCGCTCAAGTCGAGCACGTTGGGAAGCTGATCCGCGAATCCATCGGGAGGCGCTGTAAAACTGTCCAGCGGTGGAAGCGGCGCACTGCTCGCGGTGGCGGCATCAGCCGCGGACAACACTGGAGGTGGAGCCGGAAACGATGGCGGCAAGCCTGGAGGCGGTGGCTTGTTGTCATTGAGGTCGGGCAGAACAAGACCCGGACCGTCGCTCTTTCCTGGAGGAGGAGGTGGCGGTGGTGGCGCAGCTGGTGCCGCCCAGTTGAACTTCCCTGGTGGAGGCGGTGGTGGCGGAGCTCCGGCCGGAGCAGTCGGCTGTGGTGCTTGTGGTGCACCGAGTACTTTGTCGGCGATGCCTGAAAACAATCCGGCTGGAGGTGTAGGAGCTCCTGGTTGTGGGGCCGCTCCCGGTTGCGGCGCACCATCTTTGCCTGGTGTCCAGCCAGCGCCGGTCTTGCGATCGGACTTGGGTGTGATTGGTTTTATAGAAACGGATTTGTCTTCCGAGGAGGAGCCGTCTGAGTCTCCTCCGAAAATCAGGTCATCGGGGGGAATAGAAAAAGCCGAGCCTGCTTCTTTCCCTTCGTTCTTGTCGTTGGAAGAAGCGCCCGAATCTTTTTTGCCTGTGCTATCGCTGCTCAGTTTTCCCCCCGCGCCACCGGGCCAGCAATTTTGGGTCCGTGGATTAGCATCTTACATACCCTAAATATAGAGATATAAATACATGTCATTTAGTGGCTATTTGGGAAAGTATCCATCGAAGGCTTATGCCATCTCATTTGAGGCTTACTGATTTTTTGAAAAAATCTTGGAGGTTATCGGTCGCCTGCTTTTTATCCGGCACACCGAATCGAAACTTCAGCCCCGTATAGGTTTCCAATACGAAACTTTGAAATCGGGTCGACAGAATTGAAAGTTTCTTGAATTAGAACGGTATTCAGTCGTACTATCGATATTGACTGATACTGAAAGTGGTGCCTGCTCGTTTGTCTGACTAGTTAAGTCTGATTGGCTTAACATCGCCTTCCAGGCAATATCGAAAACTTAAGCCGCGCTAACAAATTGTCTCGATCATTAATGGTGGAAATGCACAATCAATATCGAAACTGAATATGAAACGCTGTACTGGGTAAGCGTTTCAGGGTTCGCCGGCGAAGGCTGATGGTTGTGTTGTTTATGAGTTCACGGTAACAATGACGGTACATCTCCTCCACTCTCTTTCGGACCGAAACCTCAGAAACCCACAACCCGTCAACTTCTCCCAACCTCTATGCTGTCTTGCGACGGCATGGATTTTGAATGGGCTGAAAGAGCGGCGAGAGAGATGTTTGTAGTCTGCGACCGAGATACACGCTGCCGGCTCCATCCAGAAGTCGCGTCAGCACACAGCCTTCATGCAGTAGCCACATTTGAATCCTGGCGAGTGCATGTCGGTTCTGGAGAAAAACCCTTCGTTTCAATTTGAGGCGAGGCGAAGGGGCGTGCGGGCCTCAAGTCAATCAGAAAGCCCAAAAGCTCTTTGAATGACAAACCTATAAAACTATTTTTCTCACACCAAAAAATCATCGAGCTCCGCGAAGGGTTGCGGTGGTGGCAATGCCAGAGTCCCCTGTCATTGTCGAAACCGAGTGTCGTCTCATTCATCAGTCGGTCCTGGTATCAACAGTGGTATCAGGCGCTGAACCTTGACGCCTCATCAAAGATACAAGCTGCTCTTGTGTCGATGGTGCGGCGGAGGGAATGATGCGGCTTTCGGGGGATTCGACCCTGGTGGTCGAAGAGGGATAAACAGCGGCTGGCGACCGCGTCCGCATATGTCGGAGAAGTCTCAGTCGAAAACTCTTCAGTTAGTGAGTCGGCGCAAGTCGACGAGCTAAAGGATTCAATGAAGAGTGAGTAGAACTGCCCAGTAGATGAGCAGGGCAGAGGTGACATAGCCTGGAGACAAACCTTGGCGGTGGAATGCTCCTGCCGCGACTAGTCTCCACGTTTTTTCCAGAACGAACTCTTACTCGAGGAAGACCATGGGAAAGACCCAAACCCCCCGCAAGGGGAAGAAGGTCGCCTATGTCTTCACGGAAGCCGGTCCCAAGTCCCCCGCGGTTCTCGGGGGTAAGGGCGCCGGCCTCGTGGAGATGGCGACTGTCGGTGTGCCGGTTCCGCCCGGTTTCACCGACACGACCTCGGTGGCGCGGGCGTTCGCGCAGCACGGCGTGCTGCCCAAGCGTGTGCAGTGGCAAAACCAGTGGGGGCTGGCGGCCGTCGAGAAGGCGACCGGAAAGAAGTTTGCTGACCGCGTCAACCCGCTCCTCCTCTCCGTGCGCTCGGGGGCGGCCGTGTCGATGCCGGGCATGATGGATACCATCCTCAACCTCGGGCTCAACCCCGAGATCGTCGAGGGCATGGGCCGGCTCTACGGGCGGCGCTTCGCGCTCGACTGCTACCGGCGCTTCCTCTCCATGTTCGGCGACGTGGTGGTTGGCGTGGAGCGCCAGCACTTCGACCACGTGCTCGACGCCGTCAAGCTGGACTGCGGGGTCAACAAAGACAGCGACCTCGACGAGCCCGCGCTCGAAGAGGTCGTGACGTCCTATCGTCAACTGATTGTGCCTCACGTTGGGGCGCTGACGCTGGACGACCCGCACGCGCAGCTCAGCATGGCGATGGAGGCGGTGTTGCGCTCGTGGAACAGCGAGCGCGCTCGCGAGTACCGGCGCGTCAACCGCATCCCCAACGACCTGGGCACGGCCATCAACGTACAGGCGATGGTGTTCGGCAACCGCGACGACAACTCGTGCACCGGCGTGGTGTTCAGCAGCAACTGCGTTACCGGCGAAGCCGGGCTCTGGGGCGAATTCCTCATCAATGCCCAGGGAGAGGACGTGGTTGCCGGCGTGCGAACGGCCCAGCCGGTGAGCGAGATGGAGAAGTGGAACGCCCGCCTGTACGCCGAGCTGAAGCGCATCGTCGAGATGCTGGCGCAAACCCGCAACCAGGTCGTGGACGTCGAGTTCACGGTCGAGGCGGGAAAGCTCTACATCTTGCAGGTGCGCAAGGCGAAGCTGACGGCGGTGGCGGCGGTCACGGTGGCGGTGCGCGGTGTCTGGACCAAGGCGTTCGACAAGGCGACCGCGCTCAAGTCGGTCGGTGCCGAGGCGATCGAGCAGGTTAAGGCGCAAGGGTTCCAACCCGAGGCGCTGTCTGCCGCAGTCGCCTCTCGCCGGCTGCTGGGGCGCGGTCTGGCCGCTTCCGCGGGTGTCGCCGTCGGGCGCGTGGTGTGCTCCTCTCAGGAAGCGGTCAAGGCCAAGGCGCGCGGGGAGCAGGTTGTGCTCGTGCGTCCGGACACCTCGCCCGACGACCTCAAGGGCATGCTCGCCTCGGTCGCCATCGTCACCTACACCGGCGGCGCCACCAGCCACGCTGCGGTTGTGGCGCGGGGCATGGGCAAGCCCTGCGTCGTCGCCTGCCAAGCCAGCCGGATGGTCGCCGGCATGCTCGTCTCGGTGGACGGTCAGTCGGGCGTGGTGGTCGAAGGTGAGGTGCCACGGGTGGAGGTCCAGCGCACGAAGGAGGTCAATCTCTTCTTGCGCTGGCTCGAGGCGGAGAAGCACGGCTACTTCCCCAAGCCGCGGCTCGCCTTTGAGATGTTCGAGCAGTCGGTGCCCGTCGACCGGCTGATCAACGACTTCTACCTGACCGACGCCATGGCCCGACTGGCGGTCGGTAGCGTGCTCGAGCGCGACGCCAAAGCGCTCCGGACCAAGGTACACACCGAAGTGGCCGAGCGCGTAGCCATGTACCTGGCGGTCGCCGTCGGCGGCGAGATCCGGCACGCCAAGCGCATGTGGATGACCCAGCCGGTCCGGGAGGTGATGGACGAGTTGGAACTGGAGTTCATGATTCGCCTGGGCGGTCCGCGGGGAGCCGCTCAACTCCAGTCGATCGACCAGCTCAAGCGCATGTCGCAGCCCGACCATGTGCGCTTCGCCGACCACACCACCGTCGTGTTCAACGGCGGTGGCTTCTCCGGTGGCTACGGCGGTCCGAAGTGGGGGGCGATCGCGGCCGCCCTCCACGGCTTCTTGACGGGCGAACTCAGCCACGCGGTGTTTGCGGATCACGCCTTCGATCTGCAACACAACTCGGGTAGCGTGTTCGGCAAACACGCGATGATCTCGGGTTCGGGCTACGGCGTCGCTTCCATGCTCGAGTGCAAGAAGCACGCGCGCACCTTGTCCGAGCTGAAGTCGCAGCTCGGGAGCTACTCGTCCGACATGTCGCAGGCGGTCTGCGATTTGTTGAAACGGGGCGAGCAGCTCGGTGTGTGGCGCAAGGCCGAAGCCCGCAAGTCCTGAAGGTGGAGACGCTGCCATTGTGGCTGGTGGCAGCGTCAAGTCCGTTTCCTGTTTGATTCCTGATACCGGGGGCGGTGGCGTACCGCTGTGGTGCGCGCCACCCCCTTCACACTCACTCTGGGAGATCCAAGCATGCAGTTCCTCACCGTGACCAACGACGACAACTTCCCGATGGCCGGCACCGAGGGCACCAACACCTACGTGGTGCCGCTCAAGTCGAGCAACGGCTCGCTGGGCTACCGCCCCGACCGCGACCGCGGCGTCTACCGCGTGCGCGTCGAGCCGGCTAGCGCCGAGGCGGCCGCCCGCATGGCCGGCGCCTTCCCGTCGTTCGCCTGGAAGCAGCCCGGCTCGGGCGGCCAGCCCCGCTTCTCGATCGAGCTGCCGATCGACGACCATGAGCAGTTGCGCGACGTGCTGAGCGGGGCGGCCGCCGCCCTCAAGCAGGACGCCGACTGGGTGCGCGGCAACCTGGACACGCCGGACTGGGCCTACGCCGTGGCCACCCCCGAGTGCGAGGCCGACGAGCGCGCCCAGCTCACGGCGCAGCTCCGCCGCCTGCTGGTGTTCGGCGTCAACAAGCGCTGGAAGCTCACCACGCTGGCCCGCAAGGTCAACGAGGAGCGCACCCGCATGATCGCCGAGGTCAAGCGCCGCAAGCTGCCGGGCGCCAACCTGGCGTCCACCTGGTCGACCGACACGCTGTTCCAGAAGCTCGTCGTTAAGGCGGCTTCGGCCAGCTAGCCGGGCGGCTGGACGAGATGGCGCGTCCATGCGCCATCTCGTGTTCTGACGCGATCAGCAATAAATAAACTGGGCTGGTCGCGGTCATTTTGGGAAGCTATCTAGAAAGCGAGGTGCCAAGATGCACTGGCCTTGATGATGGTTCTCCGGTAGGGACGCAGCTACTTCCTGCGTGGTGACCGGAGAACAAAACCCTGAACTCTGTTAGAAGCAAAATTGGACAGAGTCAGGTCGGGGAGTCTGGCCCGGATGTTTGGAGACAAACATCGAAGTGAAGCGTTTCATGGAGAACCGCTTTTCTAGACGCTCGGCGGTTTGCTGATTTCCGCCAGGCATAGCGGGAGTGCGTCGAATGGGCGATGCTGATTTTATCCCAAAGGATGACATCAGCACACCATAAATCAAGTCGACGCATGAGCGCATCAGCACTCTTCTCTGAACCGCAGGAGACGGGTTCAGCCAGGAGATATAGACAGTCTCCCCCTCTTCGCGGACTGCAGCCGCGAGCGTGCGCTATCAGAGGAATAGCGCACGGAGGAGAAACCACTTATTGCGTTTTGCTTTCTCATGTTGGGAAAGGCGCAAGGGTGGTTCCAACTTGAAATCGCCGGGTCTTCCTCGGACTGCGGCGGTGACTGAAAGCCGGGTTGTCCCCCGGTCGTAGGTCGAGCAGCCTGGCTCATGGCTGCCGGTTGTCTGTCTCCGCAGTACGCGGAGGCACCACATCCGAAACGAGCACCTGGTCATCCGGAAGTGGGACCCAGGTCCGTGTAACTTCCCTCGAAAGCACAGAAAGGTAATGTGCCAGAGGTCGAACCACCACTTCTGTTCAAGTTCAGAAGTGATTTTTTTTATTGAGAGTCACTGAGCTCGAACCTGGAGCTGTGGTGATGGCTATAGAGCGTCAGTTCCCGCTTTATAGTCGATACCGTCCGCACCTTCCGAACACACGCTTCGCGTGTGTTGGAAACTGGACTCACGTTCAGTTTCGAGATTCCGTTACGTCATCAATGCTCTGAATCAATTCAGAACATATGAAGATGCGCGGATTCTTCGGGAAGATTGCGATGGTTAGCCTGGTCCCGGTGGCCAGGTGGAACGACTGCGATTAGCAATCGCGACCGTGAGGACAATCACGGTGAAGTCCGTTCGATGTCGCGAGCCTGATGAACTCGCGACTTCGCTTGCACCACGAACAAAGAGCGTGGCGCAAGAGGACGATGCTTGGGAGAAACCTTGGCGGTGGCAAACTCCTGCCGCGACAAACTCCCATAGTCACTGAAAGACGCATTCGCCCGGACGGGCGACTGGGCACTACCTGCGGTGCATGCGCTTTCACCTGGACGATTGTCCGGACGCAAGGTTTCGCGTCCTGTGGCAATCGTCTGCTGTTTGTTCGGCTTCGAAACGGTTCGAAGCCGAACGGCTTTCTTTAGAGGCAAGTTTTCGCGGACTGCGCCGGAATTCCCGGCGCAGGTCGCAACCCACTGAACGGCGCTTCCCGCGCTACTCTCAAGGAGATCGAGATGAACAAGCTCTTCTTCATGGCCGGCACCGAGGGCACCGGCGAGTACAAGGTGGCGGTGGTCACCAACCGCGCCAAGGTCGGCTACCGCGACCTCGGCCAGGGCCGCTACCGCCTGCGCGTCGAACCGACCAACCCGAGCGCCAACGAGACGCTCGCCGGCGCGTTCCCGCTCGAGGGCTGGAAGCAGCCCGGCGACAGCGGCCAGAACCGCTTCTCCACGGTGATCTACTCGGGCGAGACCGAGTTGGAACAGGTGCTCACCGCTGCGGTCAAGGCCGTCGTGCGCTTCGCCCGCGCCGTCCGCGTCAACCCGGACGCGCCCGCCTACGTCAAGGCGGTGGCCTCCGACAAGGGCGTGCTGCCCGCCGCGTTGACCGCCGACGACGCGTCGGAGCCGAACGCCGGCGCCGGCGAGTGAGTGCCCTCGACGGTGAGCCGGGTTCCAAACCGGCTCACCGTCGGAACGATAGTGTCATCCCTGAAAAATCAGCCCGACGGTGCCAATGAGAACGGCGTGCGCCGCTCCCGTTTTTGGCACCCGGCGCTGATTTTTCTTTCGTGACATACTACGTAAAAGACTAGTACGAGTAAAACTAGTAAGACGTTCAACCTTAAGAGCTGGTGAAGGTTCCAGAGGGCTGTGTTTTCGCAACTCCACCAGTCTGGCTGTATGTCGATGCGAGCTGCGCTAGCTTGGTTTTGAGGCTGAAAGCGGCGCCTGTGTGCGTCGACGATTTGTCCGACATAAGAGTTTGCTGCCAGGGCTTGATTCAGCTTGGGTTTCTACATAATATCCAAATCAATGTTCAACCTCTTGTCATCCCGCAAAACGCTGCACCTGTTTCAATAACCAAAAGACAAGACCACTCTTGATTTTACGACTCGAACCGGCTGGTTAGGCTTGGTTGAACATGTTCGAGTCTAGGGTCCTCGCGTTCCGCTGACGTGAAGATCCTGATTTGCAGCGTCCAAACTTCGATTCTGATTTTAGCGGAAATCAGCAATCGCCCAGGGTTCAGGGTTTAGAACCAAAAGGAATCGACTGCCTATGAAAAGCACAATGTATCTCGGTATCGCTGCTGTTGCGCTCACCGCGCTCACTGGATGCGCCGGCACTCACGTGTCCATCGGTGCTTCCATCCCCGGTCCCGTCATCGTGCATCGCCCCCCGGTGATCGTCACTTCGCCGCCCGTCGTGGTCAGCGACCCCGTCGTCATCGTCGACGAGGACGACATCGACTACTGGTACGACGGTGGCAGGTACTACTACCTGGAGCCCTCCTCCGGTCTGTACTTCTACTGGTCCAACAGCGTGCGCGTCTACTGCAACCGCGGCTGGCGCCCGGACTACGGCTGGCATCGTCACGATAACTACTGGCGCAGCCGCGACAACTACTGGCGCAGCCGTCCTCCGGTGTACCGTCCTCCGGTGTATCGCGGCCCTGTCCAGCAGCCTCCCCACCGCGGTCCCGTCAATCCCGGTCGTCCTGACTGGAATCGCGGCGGACACGACAATGACCATCGCGGCGGACATGACCACCGTGGCAACGACCGTGGCGGCAATGACCACCGCGGCGGTTCTCGACGCTAATACTCGCGTTCGCTAAGCGCGTTTAGCTCACTGAGCGGGCGAGATCATTCGATCTCGACCCGCTCTTTTTTCGTTGTGATTGTACGAGCAAAGATAATACGTATAAGTATAGTAAAAATTATTCGAAGACTGAAACCGAAGGAGGAGGGCATTCGCCCTCTTCCTCCAGTTCAGTCCGGCGGTCATGGAACCGAGTTGATGCTACCTCGATTTACCAGGGTGCCGCCGCGCCGCGTTCAGATGCGGTAGCGGTGGTTGCCGGCGAGGCTGGCGCTCAGCCCGCCGAAGACGGCGTAGATGAAGCCGCAGACCACCAGGGTGGCCGCCAGCTCGATCGGGAACATGACGACGCGCTTCGCGAAGCTCTTCATGGGACCTTCCTCCAGGGTTGAGAGAACTCGGTACATCGATGTTGACGTCGCGGTCCGCCACCGGTCCGCATTCGAACTGTGACCGGGCGATGCCCGATCAGGGTTTGTAGGGCACCGGTATCACATCCGGTGCTGACGCACGTTGTCGCAGCTCTCAGATTTCTTCGCCGACCAAGCACAGGACGCGGTTCATCGCGTCCCGTTCGTCGTCGCCGAGGTCGTCGAAGTCCTGCGCATCGCCGTCCATGTTGCCGTCCCAGAACCGGCGGTTGTAGTCCGCCGAGTGGGCACGAGCAGGCGGATTGTCCAGGTCGATGCCCCAGAATTGGCGACCTTCCGACATCGGCTCGAGATGTTCCACGCCTTCGCCGAGCCGGTCGAGCGAGCGGTTGACGGCGGCCACTTCCACTGCGCTGCAGTCCGCGAACAGTTCCCCGTGCATGCGGGCGCGATGCGCCTCGATGTCGAACTGCGAGAAACCGTCACCGTCCGGTTCGAAGAAGGCGTTGTCCACCGACTCGCCGTGCCGCGCGAGCGAGCGGTTGATGGCGGCGACTTCGTCGTGCTCCACGACAGGCTGCGCCGGTTCGACGAAGCTGTGGCGGTCCACGCACTCGCCGACGGAGGCCAGCGAGCGGTTGATGGCTGCCAACGACTGGCTGTTGATGAGATTCTTCATAAAACGGGTTCCTTAAAAGGGTTTCTTGAAGCAAACACTGGACATCAGGAACGGAGGGATTCGAACCCTCGACTCGCGGTTGGGAAACCGCGGCTTTGCCGATTAAGCTACGCTCCTGCTCTGCGGTTCTGAAGAACCGCCGAGGTTGTGTTAACACAACCTGTGTTAATCGTGGGCACCGCTGGCGGTGTCTCAGCCGACCTTGCCGTCAGCCTGCGCTTCCTGGATGGAGGCAAGGATGAGCGCCCTGCCTTCATCGCCGAGTCCGCGCACGTCTTCGAACCCGTCGTGACGGCTCAGATGGCTGACCTGCAGGTTGACGGGAGGCAGGTGCGGCAAGAGCCCGCGCTTTTCGTTGCCTAAGTTGAAATCACCGCCAATCAGCGGCATGGACGCCGGAGGATTGATAGCGAGGAGGGCCTTCAACTGAGCGGCTCGGACGCTGGCGGAGGCAGATTCAATACGGTTCATGGTAAATTCCTTAATGGTGATGAAACGGAATCGGAAAACCAATATTGCGGTTTGAACCGCTGTGCCAGGGCTATGGTTAGAGCCACAGCCCTGTGGAGTTTACAGTCGCGCTGGAGCACCGCTGATGGTGCTGGCTTAGATCGCTTCGCCGTGCAGCGCGAGCGAGCGGTTGAAGGCGGAGACTTCGTCGTGTTCGACCACCGGTTCGAGGTCTTCGGCTGCGAGTTCGACGTCACCGAACCGCGCGACCGAGCGGTTAATGGCGGCGCGCAGCATGTCCGCGCAGCCTTCACCCAGTCCCTGAAGGTCGGCGAAGTGGTCGTGCCGTGCGAGGCCGGCGCACACAGGCAGTCCGCTCAAATCGACGAGAGCGCGACCGCTGTTGTGGGAGCCGATGGCCAGGACGTCGGCTTCCGGTTCGAAGAAGGCGTTGTCCACCGACTCACCGTGCCGCGCGAGCGAGCGGTTGATGGCGGCGACTTCGTCGCAGACGACGGGCTGCGCGACCGGGCGAGCGAAACTCTCGCGGTCCACGCTCTCGCCGACTGCGGCCAGCGAGCGGTTGATGGCGGCCAGGGAAAGGCTGCTGCTGATGCGATTCTTCATGGTACGGTCCTTAAATGGGGTTCTCTGAAACGGACATCGAAACAGCAAGTGCGGAGGGTATCGAACCCTCGCAGTCGGTTTTGAGAAACCGATGCTCGCCAATGACGCACTTGTGAGGGAGGGCTAAGCCCCACCGCTGACAGCATGGTGGCTCGGTTTGTAAACAGATGCCTGCGCTAAGGGTTTTCCCTTAGCGAGTTACAGCGGTCGGATGAGGCGGCGGTACTTGCTCACCTCGATGCCGCCGTAGTTGATCTTCATGCTGCCGGCCTTGCTGAGCCGACCGCAAGAGAAGACGTAGACGAAGTCGCCACCGACCGCTTCGCTGCAGTCGATGCACAGTTCGGTTTCCGGAATCGCGCGCTGCCGGGCGACCGGGATGTGCTTGCTGCAACGCTTGCACGGCTTCTTCATACTGCACCACTTTCGAAAGAGGTTTGCTGTCGAGCAAAGAAAACTGGCACCGGACTTCGAGTCCGATTTCTGGCTACGAGCCCTTCATCAGGCGAATCAAGTAGTCACATACCATGTTGCAGCACTCGGTCACACTGCGGGTCATGAACAGTGCCTCGCAACACCCGTTAAATGAGGTGTCTGCCACGATCGCGTTTATTGCTTTGTAGTTGAACATCACTTCGGTGAGGATCTCGCCGCGGACCTGGTAGCTGACGAATACCGGGTTGTCATTCTCGTCCGAATCAACTTCGATAAGCACAACCTTGAGGCAGAGGGCCGCCTGGACCACGCTTCCGTCGTTAATGACCGTGATTCCCGAATCCTTCAATTTGCGGGACGCGATGCGCACCAATTCATCTGCATCGATCGCCGCTTCTAGTCGCGATTCCTCGCCGACCTCATTGATGATGAGATGCACTTGAAACGTTTCCAGAGACTTGAGAACACAGCTCGCGGGATAAGCAATACCCATGGTTGCATCCAGTTTGATTCGCTGTGGAGAACTATCCACAGCAGACGGTTTATTGATGCCGAAACACTGAGTGTTCCGGATTAATCAAGGAACGGCAGTCCATGCCTGTTTCAATATATGCAAAACCGAACGCCCACGCGCCGGATTACTAGGGGGAAACTGCCTGGCGTGTTAAGACTATGCGAAAACCGGAACACCGATGTGTTCCGGGCTGGTTGATGAATGGCTGTCCGTGCCTGGGTTTTAGCGTTCGCTTCCTTTGTTTCGTCTGGTGTTTTTGATGTGTGCCTTCACCCTATATTTATTTTCGTTGAGCGATCAAGAGCGCGAGAACTCTTTATATAGACTGCGAAGTCCGCTCTCGACGAGATGCGACGGCTTCATTGGTGAGGTTTTTGGGGCGCGTTTCGGCGCATGTGGAGCGCTTTTCGCGATTCGTAATACCACCACGTTTGGACTCAGCATTTTTATAGCGCGGACAAACTGATTGATATTGAGAATATTCTATTCGTATGATCTCCGCGCAGAACTAGCTGCGTACGCAACAGCAGGTTGAGGAATGCCGTGCTAGCCGGTTTGGAGTGAAGTGTCTATGCGTTGCTTCTCGTGTCTCAACGCTGCGCGGACAAGCACTTATTCAAGTTCGCGATTAAGGCATGGTGCCGGTTTGTGGTTGGGTTTTTCTCCTGAAAAGAAAGTGATAGGCGATACGCTTGTCACCCTATGTTTGGTCGAGATGCAGATCAACTGTGCGTTCACACACACAAAGATTTTGGTCCGAAGTGAGAACCACGCTGAGCTTGCTTTTGCGGGCTTCAATATTTAAAACTGTCAGGACCGCTTTCGTACTACTACCAGAGCGTTTCAAGCAATCTGCGTAGCGCGATATCACACTTTGATATTGAAGATATCTACAAGCTGACGATACCACTTTCGGTGGCGTGGTATTTAATGTCGACGCTTGGTACTCACGGAAACTTGTGCGAGAACATCCTGGCTCCGGATGACTTCAATTCCGTCGGCCCGCAGGTCGTCGAGATCGCGTTCAAAATCTCCGGTCTGACTCTCAATTCCCTTGACTCCGTCAGCCACCACGCGAACCACGAATGGACGACCCTGGTACGATTCGTCTCGCGCGTCGCGGGCGCTGTAAGAAACGCAGTAAGGAACAGCTAGACCGACAATGTCGACTTGTATCTCGTGCGCACCGGCTTCTGAGGCGCATTCGCGCAAGAAATCTGCAAGTCCGGTAGATTGTCCTAGAAATTCGTTTTGCTCACGTGTCTTCGCGTCAGCTCCGCGACCGTTGTCATAGAAAGCGCTGTAACTGTCAACGCGTTTATCTTTGCCTTTCTTGAACGTGCGCGCTACCATCGAACGATCGAGGTCCGGATGAAACTCGCTGCCCCTCGTCGCATGGACGCAATGGTCCGGCCAGAGTTGCTGCTTCACGCCGTAGAGGACCACAGTGTCCGTCTGTGCGTTTTTACCCTTATGCTGAGATGCAAACGAACCATGGTCAACGGGATGATCATCCATGCTGTCCACAACGAGATCGTAGTAGCCGCTGCGAGCAAGTTCGTTAGACACCGGAACCACCTTGTCGCCATCTATAACTGCAAGCGCGCCTCCAGGCATGAAGTCGAGCTGTTCATCAATTCGAAGCAAAACTTTTAAAATCTTCGCTCCAGTTTTATGGATTGAATGTTCGGAACCACTTGGAGTGCGAAGCGATTCATCGTTTCCCTCATCCGCGTCATCTCCATCGTCCTTGCCTGTCTTCGGTTTCGCTTGCGCCTCATTCGCGCTATTCGGTTGCGCAGCAGCCCTAGCGGAAACAGCTTGACTCGATTGTTCGTCAGAGTTGGCACCATTGGTAGTGCTGGTGGAAGTTTTCCTCGCCCAATCCAACCACAAGGACTCGTCGGCATCGCTAGGCATGCGCCAGTCGCCCCGCGGAGAAAGGCATATCGATCCCACTTTTGGTCCATCGGGTAAACAGTTGCGTTTGAACTGGTTTCTAAAGAATCTGGTTATGAAAACCTTCAGCCATTCCGCGACTTCATTCTCGCCATACTGTCCTTCGAAATCGGCATGCCTGGCGAGGTATAGAATCTTCTCGGGGCGGAATCCGAATCGAAGCAAGTTATATAAAAAGAAATCGTGAAGTTCATAAGGTCCGATCAGATTCTCGGTCTTCTGTGCAATCTTGCCGTCCTTGCCTGCCGGTAACAGTTCGGGAGAAATTTCCGTGTCGCAAATGTCGATTAAGACTCGACGCGCCTCGCCTTCGAAAAGGTGCTCAGCAGCCCATTTTACAAGGAAAAGGACAAGTGTTTTTGGAACTCCTGCGTTGACGTTGTACATGCTCATGTGATCGCCATTGTATGTACACCAACCGAGCGCGAGTTCGGACAGATCTCCTGTGCCTAGCACGAAGCCTGAGTCCATGAGGATCTTGGTGCGCATGCGCGCTTGAGTGTTTTCGAAAACTAGATCTTGGCTGCCGGCCGGCAACTTTTGAAGCGCCGCGTCAAACAACTTTTCCGCCGAAGTCTGCAACGCTTCGATCGAAAAAGAACCGCTTTTGGTCAGCCTTTTGCCCACTTCATTGTACAGCGCGGTAATGTCGATTCGTCCAAATGGTTTGTGCTTCATCTGGCGCATCTCTTCGAGGCACGCGGACCGAATATCGACGACCGGCTCCAACTTGATGTTCAATTCTTCCATCAGAGACAGCGCATTGCTCTTCGTTCTTTGCGTCGTACCGAATCCGGGCATGGTGAAACCGCGAATATTTTGACGAGATAGTCCTAGCAAATCCATTGTTCTGCACGCTACCAGGAGTGCAAGAGTGGAATCTAAGCCGCCTGAGACGCCAATCACGATGGATGGATTCTTCCCGAGTTGCTCCAGTCGTTTTGCCAGACCTGCGACTTGAATGCTGAAAATGTCGTTACAGCGCTCGTCCAGCTTCGACGGATCCCGCGGCACGAATGGTCGCGAGTCAACTCTGCGCATGAGCTTGGCCGGCAGTTCGTTTTTCGCGGTGAATGTAATGGTTCTGTACTTCGGTAATTCTTTCATCCTTCGACGCGCATCGGCGAAGTTTTTAATTCGCATACGATCGGCGATTAAGCGCTCCAGATCTACATCTGCGATGGTCAGCTTTGACTCGCGTGCAAACGGTTTGCATTCTGCAAGTAGCGAACCGTTTTCGCATATCAATTGATGTCCGCTAAAAACTAGATCGGAAGTCGATTCGTGAACCCCGGCCGAAGTGTAGACATAAGCTGCCATCAGGGTTGCCGATCGCATCGTGAAAAGCGTTCGACGATAATCTTGTTTGCTTACCCACTCGGGACTAGCTGAGAGGTTGCCTATAATGGTGGCGCCCATGATGGCATGCTTTAGCGAAGGCGGATCGACTGCCCAGCCATCTTCGCAAACGTCTAAGCCGATGACCAGCCCGTTTATGCTTTTCGAAGAGAATAAAATGTCAGTGCCGAAAGGGACAATCTCGCCGTCGATTTCCACGCTGTCACTTACCGAACATTCACCGGGAGAAAACCATCTCCATTCGTAGAACTCACCAGCGTTGGGAAGATAGCTTTTCGGAACTGCGCCTAAAACCTTGCCCTGGCTCACGCCGACAGCGCAGTTATACAACAGATTATCGATTAATAGCGGTAGTCCGACAAAGGCTATTCCGGAGAAAGCGGTCTCAGTAGCAGCTTTTACGGTTTGCAAACCAGCAAGCGCACCTGCCATCAACTCGAAGTTGTGAAACAGATCGCCGCAGGTATACCCTGTGATCGACAACTCCGGAAAGAAAACCACCGACACGCCATGCGCTTCTGCTTGTTTCAGTTGACTAACGATTTCAGCACTGTTGAAAGCAGGATTGCCAACCTTGAGTTTTGGCGTCGCAGTAGCAACGCGTACAAATCCAAAAGATTGGTTCTGTTTATTCTTCCCTCGACTCGATTGCATGACCAATTGCCTTGACGCGAATTGTAGTTTTTAACAGCCTAAAAGCTTACCACTTATTGTGCCACGTGGGCTCTAGCATGGCAGCCGCGCAGATTTGCCGGCACCACGAGCTCCAGTGATAGGTCCTCTTGGGATTAGCCTTCTGGGCGTCTGCAAGCCCGCTGCCAACTAGCGCATCGCACGCAGGCGTACTCGGTTCGTACTCCAGATGTCATCCAATTGCCAGGCAATTTCAATATTGTGAAATCTGAGTTGTAAGACTAACCCGTCGGCGCTGAATCCACGAGGCTTTGGATCATGTCTAATAAGTTGCAAGCACTGTTGGCTTACTATTTGATCAGGCTTCCGGAAGAGCAACTTTCTAATTCAACGAAGAAAACTTACGCATCGCTTGCCAGGCAGTTCATCTTCTACATGGAGGACCGTGGGCTCGCCGATGATTTCACTGCCGCGTCTCTGGGATCAATTGCTCAAGACTTTCTTTCTTCGGATACCGATGGAAAGGCGTCCTCGGTAAACTCTCGTGCTTCGGCGGTCAAGCACTTTTTAAAACTGTCAGGAATTCCGATCGCTACTCTAGAGAGACCGCAGACCAGGCTCACCACTCGTGAGTGTCTCACTAATGAAGAGCTGGAGTCGTTTGTAAACAGCGCACGAAAATTTCGTCCACGGGACAAAGCAATCGGTTTGCTCTTCGCCACAACCGGAATTAGACTGAAGGAGTGCGCGGCGTTGAATCTGGACAACATCGATTATGTCGACGGTCGAATGATGCTGGAAGTCGAGAGAGCCGGACGGCGACAGCAAATTCCGCTATTGAGCGAGGTTCAAAGCGCGCTCGAAGCATACCTTGATGTGAAGGACGAACGAGCCGAAGGTGATGAGAGAGGGTACGCATTGTTTACTGACAGGAGCGGCGAACGCCTCTCGATGAGAGCATTGACGGCGTCAGTCAGAAAAATCGGGTGGGCCGCAAAACTGGCAGTGACTCCAGCAGTCCTGCGCGTAACAAGATTGACCAGCGTCGCTCGAGGCACTAATGATGCGGTTTCCGTTGCATACCTCGGAGGTTTCAACAGTCTGGAATCCGCCAAGAGAATTATCAGAGCATCAAAGCACGATCTCACGCGAGCTTCTGTTCAAGCCGATCTCGATCGGAGTAAGGCGGGAGTCGTAACGGGTGTTTCGATTGGATTCGTCGTTTCGAATCCGACAATCGCTTTTCAAAATCCAGGCAATTCGCTGAGCCGCTGACTTTCACTTCTGCTGCGGGACGTCAGCGACCGCCTAGAATAATTGTAGGGCGCTTGCATCGCTGAGGACATCGGAGACCGCCAGTCCATGAGGATAATCGCAGGGGCGCTTTGCAAGCGCCCATGCTGCTATTCCGGACGTCTTCGAACCAGAACGGCATGGGCGCTTGCAAAGCATACGCTTAATCGCATAAACAGCCGGCACCGGTGTTCGCTAGTGAACGTCAAAATCCCGCCACCGCGCATGGTGACAATGGTCGTTCTAAATCGTCACACGAACCTTCCAGGAATCACGTCCTCGCTGCCCAGATTCCACCACTCGCGTTGACAGATCAATGCTTGCGTTATCTCAACGCTGACTGAGCCGCCATCCTTGGTGAGAAGCGCGATGGCTGCGGTGAGGCTTTCTGTTTCGAACCGTTTCCTGTTCTGCACCATCGTGTCCCCCGGCTCCGAGTGGGGCACCATGGAGCGCGCGAGCGCTCTCAGTGCTTTCGCTTCGGCCCTATGCGTTTCGTTTTTGTGGTGCTCGGAATATAGTAGTCCGAGTTCGTCGATGATCATGGCCAGTTCGGTGACGTCGTATTCCACTTGTTCTTCGAAGATGGACCGGGCCTCGATTAGAAGCGCTTCCCGTTCCTCCCACGCGCGTTCCTTATCGTCGCTCCAGGAGCTTATTTGGCGCGACTCCATGAACAACGCTCGGGCGGTCGGTACCTGGCGGCCCAGCACGCAGCGGCGAATTTCCGCGCACTCGTGAAACTTCGGGCGCGCCTCGCTCATCCTGCAGCCGGCGGCCAGAACATAGCCTTCAGCGAAAAGTAGATCAGCGTGGTTGAGAGCTTCCATCATGAGTGAATCCTTTTTGAGAGGTTTGTGGTGACCAGTTCGTGAAGGAACGTTACGTTTGCTCGTGGTCGATTCGTCGCGCTGGTGATTTGGTTCCTACAACCCGGAATACTTGGGCGTCGTCAGTCGATTGACACCGAATCCGGTGACCCAGGAAACTGCAATTCCGACGACTCCCCATCCAAGGATGCGGTTACCGGTCAATCCGAAAATAGCGACCTCCATTGCGATATAGACGGAGAGCCCGATGGCGAAGCTGAGCGATAGTCGACCTTTGCAATGTCCCGCCAGAAATCCGAGAGCACTGAAGCAGGCAATCACGAGCAACAATACGGTCACCATCAGCGCTATGGTGAGGTCGTCGGTGCCGATGGTCAGGTGGCGTGCGAGAATCATGTTTGTCTCCTAGTGGGAACGCGACGAAGGCTCAGCCACGAAAGTGGCGTGGAAGCTAGTTTTGTCGTGTTCATTTCAGGGTGGTGCGGTCGTTCTCGGGTTGTTAGATTGGATTGATTGATGTCTCTACTCTGAAGTTTTGTAGTTCCATTCGCAAACCTTTTTTGACAGGGGATTCGTCCACCCCAATACCGGGAAAGTGCCGTAATCTGTGCGTTCGTACACATGCGGTGCGAATTCTGCCAGGCTTGTTTTAACCGAATTGTGGTGCGCTTACGCAATTAAAATACCGGAACATGTCGTTATACAAATTAGACCGCGAGCTTTTACGATTTGCCGACGCGAAATTAAAAGACGTTGAAAGCCGCCGAAATCGTGTCCTTTCGTAAGAGATGATGATATCCGGTGTACGTTTTGACTCTAGTCTTGCGGAGCGATCATGTAGCCGGATCCACGAACCGTAGTGATAAATGAGGGTTGACCTTGATCGTCAATCTGCTGTCTCAATCTTTTGACGCATGTTAACACGGCATCATTAGCCGACTCCGATTCACTCGCCCACACCCTTTCGAGGATTGCCTCTGCTGAAAAAATGGTTCCCTGATGCAGCAAAAGAAATTCTAGAAGACTGTATTCTTTCGGTCTGAGATGAAGCGGTATGCCATTTTTGCTGACTTGTTTCGATTTCGTGTCTACCACGAGATCTCTGTGTTGGAGCACGTCTCCGGCATAGTTGAGCGGTCGCCTGAGCAATGCACGGATACGCAAGAGTAGTTCTTTAAGCGCAAACGGTTTCGTCAAATAATCGTCCGCGCCGCAATTGAATCCGACTTCTTTGTCCTGCAGTGTACCTTTGCCGGTGAGCATGATTATTGGTGTCTTAATGCCCTTTTGACGAGCTTCTTGGCAGAGTTCTATCCCCGTGACTTTCGGCAATCCCCAGTCCATAACGATGACGTCGTAATGGAAAAACAACATCTTCTCGCGAGCATCGTCACCGGTTTTAGCAATATCCAATTCGAACTTTTGCGTTGCCAGAAACTCAGCAATCATCGTGATTGTTAATTCATCGTCTTCGGCAAGTAGTAGTTTAGTCATGCAGCGGTTTTTCCAGTCGGCAGCAATTATAGTCGGGATTTCTCGTTGTCGCAAACGAGTGGTCGAATGTTCTGCTGCTACTAAAACTTACCTCCAGAAGACTTTGGTATTTTGAAGAAAAATCTGCTGCCTCTCCCAATCTCGCTTTCTACGCCGATCGAACCGTGATGCATCTCTACGATATGTTTGCAGATCGGTAAACCAAGTCCGGAGCCTCGTTTCTTTGTGGTATCAAATTCGGTGTCGACCTGTTTCCAGCGCTCGAAGATCGACTTGATTTCACTTTCTGGAATTCCTCTGCCGGTGTCAGTGACGACTATCTCGACGCTGTCCGTTTTGTCGAACGCAGAAATTGAAATCGTTGCGTTTAAATCCGAAAACTTCACTGCATTGGAGAGGAGATTTACTAACACTCTGACAATTTTGTCGAAATCGCATACTATTTTCAAACCATCCGGGCAGTTCGAAACTATCTCAGACTTGTTGTCTGCTGCAATTTCACGGACTTGCTCGGTTGCTTCGTCAATCAGATCCTCAACCAGCGTTTGCTCTAGTTTGAGCTGAATTTCTCCGGCTTCGAGTTTATCGAGATCAAGAAGATCGTTTACCATTCCTACCAAACCCTTTGTGGTTCTGGTCAAAGCTTTGACGCGCTCTTCGGTTGTCTGAGTAAGCTTCCCAAGTGTGCCGTCGATCATGGTTTCGAAGAAAAGCATGATTGAGGTCAGCGGTGTGCGGAGATCATGGCTGACCATTGCGACAAATTCTTGTTTCTTCCGCTCAATCACCTTGCGATCGGAGATGTCGTGCAGGACGCAAAAGAGCGTATCTTGCTGTTCTGGCGCGGCGGCAGACCATGCAACGTCGATGAAGGCACCATCTTTGCGCTGAATTTGTCCTTCGAAGCGAACTGTCGTATGGCTCGTTCTTGCGGTTGTTAGCTGAGTGAGAGTATCGTCAGCGTTCTCATCGAGTAGGCTGCTGATTCTGCGTCCGCGCAGCTCGTCTTGCGTGAATCCAAGGAATGTTTCGACTGCCGGATTAATCGCCAGGAAGCGTCCATCCGCGGAAAGACTGAAGATAAGGTCGACTGCGTTGTCGATAATTTCGCGTTCTTTACGGTGCGCTTCGCGCAATTCCGACGTCACTTCGTGCAATAAATTGTCGAGCATGGATAATTCGTCTTGACCGGCGAGGCGGGGCAATAATGTCTCTCCGCGCGGCAAGCGCATGGTGTTTTCCATCAAGTGTTCCATTCGCTTTGCCGTGCTGTTATTGAAATAGATCGCTATTAAGACGGCTGCCACTACATCCAGTATCAACCCGAAAATCACTGCGAGCGTCGCTTCGTTCTGCTTCTCAATCTCTGATCGGTGTTGTCTCTCTTGATAGAGAGTAATCTTTTCCGTTAGCTCTGCGGACTTTGCAATACTGCGATCGAACTTCACATGAAACTGCCGAAGCATGAGCGGTAGGCGGATATCGTCATTTTCGTAGAGACAGGCTCTTGCCTCGTTGATGATAGAAAGACCGGTTGCTTCCGCGTCGAGCATTTGATCGGCGAGCTCTTTTAACTCGGGGCTGGCATTCATGTCATCCCGCAGCTTTTTCAAGTGTTCTGGTACGACTTTCGCGAGCTGATTGAATCGGCTGAGATCGGTTTGGTCACTCACTTTTAACATGACGAGCTGCCGCAGCAACTGCACTTGATCGCGATTGACCTGGTCTAGCGATTCTTTGATATGTCGTGCATGTACCGCTTTCTTGGCGGCTTGCTCCGCGCGGTACAGCATATACGCCATTGCCGAAGACAGCACGAACTGAAAACACAGTGGTACCGCGATTAAAACAAGAGCTTGTTGAGACAGTTTCATTTGTCGACTTTCCGGGGCTTGATTATAGCAGTCTGGGCGCATTGTAAGCGCCCGGACCGCTAGTTCCGGACGTTTCGATATAGAACGACAGGGGCGCTGTCAATCGCCCCTGCAGGTTCCGAAGAACAGCGGGTTTTAATACGTCCACCACTTACCAGTTACGAGTATCACGCCGGTGTACTAAGCATTGTCGTAGTTCGGCTGAAAAGTGTGAAGAATCAAGTGTGGTAGTGGTTATCGGCGCTTCTTCGCAGTTGTCTTGGATGGGAACTGATTGAACCCGCGCAGAGGATAGAACTCTACGCGTGGGACTTTTTTATCGGTTGTTGAGTTGGTATCACGAATGGTGCTGGTTGCTATTACCAAACCGCTTCGCTTTCACCATCGCAACGAAAAATGCGTGGTCACTCCAGCGCCGATTGATGCCGCGGACGCCTGCTCGCCGAGCCGCGATCCAGGTGCAGGTGCGTTCGAAGATGGCGCCTTCGAGATGCTCGTTCGACCAGTCTTCGATTGCTGAGTGCGGATCGGTAATGCCCAGTCGATGAGCTTTGGACAGGAGAACTTGACGCTGGGCTCGATGCTCCTTATCGTCAACCGCCTGTGTTTTCGAGACTGTGGAGAGACAACGCAATTCGGGTTTTCCTCCATGCGGAATACGCAGCACGGAGCCCGTCGGAATGCGGATGTGGGGTAGGCGTAATTGTGTGTTTTTCATTGTTTCGGTGTAGTTTTAATCTGCGAGCGCCAGGTCGTAGCGGCGCAGATTGCGATAGAAGCGACTGATCGCTGCGAGTCCGAGGTCGTGGCGATACTCCACCGTGGCGTAACCGACACGCCCGGCAAGCAACCAGGCGCGGGCAACATCGCGATGTTGATTACATTCCTCGACGATTTCAGTGAGTTTCTGCATCAGTTCAAAACCGCGGGCGCACGCCATAGATTCCGATTGCGACTCGAATTCGCGAGTGCGCAAGGAGGCGTTCACTTGCCAGACGGAGTTGCTGAGAATGTTGTAGAGGCGCTGCGCGCGGCGCTGCTTGCGGCTGGCGAGCATGTACACTCCGACGGCTGCGGCGAACGTAACCAGGAGATTAAGCACAAAGGAGAGTTCTTGATTCATAGTGGTGATGATTTTGTTTCTGTTTCTCCGAGCCGGAATACGCGGCTGCGGAATGTTGGAGTTCGGTGTAGGTGCAGGAGCTGTTTGAGTTCGGGTCTTTGATGAGAGATTAGAGAGGTGATTTGACCGTAACTCTCAGCGACGGTCGGAGCAAAGGCCTCTTTCAAGTTTTGATCGGGGATCCGTTACCGATTGGTCGGTCGAAGAACAACCGTGTGTGCTGATTTCAGGCGATGAATGGTTTTCATCTACTGTTGAACGAAACGGGCGAAGTGGGGATTACCGGCGTGTACGAGCCTCCGTTAACCCGAGTTGGCATCACTTGCGCTACCCTCGTTACACTAGGACAAATCGGCTGTCTACTGAGCATTTACGAGACCTCATGTATCATACTAAAACAACTAGTATGGAATATCGGAATGACAAGTACCCAGGATTCTCCGACCGGAGGACGCCTTTGTGCGTCACTCTCGGTCGGTTAATCCCACGGTACTTGTCGTTGTGTAGCACCGGTCATGGTGTCATCCCTCGGTCGAGTTTGGTCATTGTTATTCGGCGTGCAGCATGGCGAGTTCTTCGCTGACGTGCACTTCGCCCTTGTCGTTGACCATCAGGTGGGCGCGGTTGTAGCCGCGACCGACCAGGTCGCCGACCTTCGCGAGAACCGACGCGGGCAGCTTGCTCTCGTCGATGTCGTTCAGGGCTTGCGGCAGGTTGAGGCTGGACATAGTTCTTCTCCTTCGTGAGTGTGGTTGTGAAACGTTGATTGTGCTCGACTTCGATGCGCCGTTACTTCACGGGGAAGTTGGCAATCACCCAGGCGCGAGCGCCCTGTTCGTTGTTGAAGTCGCCCCGGCTCTCAGCCGCGGCACCCTCGTCCTTGATTTGACGCAGACCGCTACCGGGCTGGAAGCCCAGGCTGATCAGCAGCGCGCCGTCCACCAGAGGCTTCTTCGCCTTCGGTTTATCGCCGTTCATCTCGGCCAGTTTCGCTTCCAGAAACGCTTTGCGCGACTTCTGCGGGTGAATCGCAGGCATCGAGTCGGCGTGCTGGAGGGCGATCAGGTCGTGGATGTCGGGCCGCTTGAGCAGCTCCACGAGTTTGCCCGGCCGCATCAGGTCCACCTTGTGCATCCGCATATGGTTGAGCACGAGGTTGTAGACGCGATTGATGTCGCGCTCGTCGAATTCCAGCCGCAGCATGATGGCGCGAGCCATCTCGGCACCGATTTCTGCGTGTTCCGGATTGCGGACGCGGCCGTCGAGCTTGGAGTGAATCATGCTCACCGGCTTGGCGATGTCGTGGAGCAGACCGGCGAGGATGAGAATCCAATCCTTGCTGGCGAACAGCCCCGACATTACGATTTTGCTGTGGATCCACACGTTGCCTTCCGGATGAAATTCCGGATCCTGCACCGCGCGCTCACCAGAAAGCTCCACCACTTCCGGCAGAACTCGCTGCATGAGCCCCGAGCTCAGCATGAGTTCCAAACCGGAGATGGGATCATCGCTTTCGAAGACGAACTTGAGCAGGTTCCGAACGAGCGCCGGAGGCAGCTTTTCGCGTTTTGCGATTTCGATGATATTCATGTTTTCTCCAGTCTAGAGGTTTGGTTTTAGCTCGGCTGCTCGACCAGGTGGCGATAGATGCCGCCTGGCTGCAGTTCCGGGCTTAGTGGTGTTTTAGTCACTCGGCGTGCAGCATGGCGAGTTCTTCGCTGACGTGCACTTCGCCCTTGTCGTTGACCATCAGGTGCTCGCGCTTGTGACCGAGGCCGACCAGGTGGTCGATCTTTTCGCGGACGGGCGCGGGCAGCAGGCTCTCGTCGATGTCAGCAAGGGCTTGCGGCAGATTCAGGTTGGCGATCATGGTAATTCCTCCTGGTTAATGGTGGTTTCGAACAAAAGGCAGAAACCGGAACACGAACGTGCTCCGGGCGATTGCTGTGATTGGATTCTGTATCTGGGTTTTCGCGCTTACTTCTTTGAGTTGTCTGGGTGGTTGTTATATGTGTCCTCACCCTATATTTCTTTGCGTTGAGTGATCAACAGCGCGAAATCTTGTAAGAAAACGGCGAAGGCACCGCCGGTAATGCTGCAGCGGCTTCACTGGTCAGGTTTTTGGGGCGTGTTACGGCGCAACTGGAGCGCTTTTCGCCCTTCGTAATACCACCATGACGGGTGTCATTGTTCCAATAGCGCAATATCACACACTGATATTGAGAGCAACCTTCGCCCTCGCTCACATCGTTAAAACGCGCGCACATTAGTGCAACTGTCTCAAGCAGAAACACGTGAACTTTGTCGTTATGTGAGCGGGCACCTGATATGGTGCGTGCGCATTCACGTGCCTTGAGCACTGAGTTTATATTGTCTTATCGAGGCTGAGGGCTGACCTGAGATGTTTTGTGGTCCTTGTGCCGGAAGTAAATTAGAGATGCTTAGACCCTATGTAAAAGAGAAAGAAGTGAACAATGTGAGGATACACAGTGTTCATGAGCTTCTTATTTGCTAAGTACTGTGTGTCTCGTTTTTCAAGATTTAGTAATACGATCAACAACGCTAGCGAACACGTGGTCCTACCATGCCTTGTGAGGGAACGATTAGCGTATGTTTAAGTTTTGATATTGGGAGCTTCCATCGAAGCCGACGACGTGAACGCGAATTCGTGTTTCCGAACACTCTCATAATGCCTCCAGGATAAAAGCGCTCCGGGAAGGTTTTCTCAGTTTGACTGCTCGCATGATCGAAATTTTGCAAAGCAAAAAGCGGCGCAAGGGAGGTCGCCGCTCTTTAGCTGTTAGTCGGTTTTAAAACCTATTTCGCTGCGTTGGACAGCGTGATTGATGTGACGGCTGACAGTCCACTTAGTTGGGCCACGCCTGACGTTCCAGCTTCGACAACTATTTCGTTTTGAGCTTTGTCGATCGAAACTACCTTGAGATTTTTGACTTCTCTGAGCGTTTTCAAAACTGTGTCATCGGACGATGAGCATTTGAGTTTGAGTTTAAACGTTTTATCCTCGCCGGTTTTCAATGCGTTCAACTCGGCTAAAACTGTGGAGTCCAACTTGGTGGTCGGCGCAGTTTGTTCAACACTCGTCTGCACTGTCGAGGTCTGAGTCTTTTGCTCTGTCTTTGTTTGAGCTTCGGTCTTAGTTGGCTTTACTTCATAGGTGGCGACTGAATCGTTGTCCGGAATCGGCGCACCGTAAGGCAGCGTTGGTGAGGTCTTTTGATGACGTTCAGCTCTACCGGACGTGTAGTACCGCTCGTCGATCACTGTAGGTTCGACTTGGAACAGGTTCATGTCGCGTGCGTTGTCGCGCCCTGTAGTCTTGGAGCTGTCCGCGGCATAGGCCGGCGCAGAGTTGCTCGCTGATACGACTGCAGTGCACACCAAAATTGTTTTAGTAAAAGATGAAAGATGTTCCGTAATACGGCTTTTCATGCCACTCTCCTCGCTGGTTCGTTTGTTATCGCGTCGACACTATAATCGCGCAGTCTAACAAAGCGCGTCTGAAAGTCAGTGAGAAAAATTCAACCAAATCGCGGGAACAAAACTCGGAGATTCTCTCAATGAGCCATCCTCGAGAGGTGAAAATTAAAGATTAAACTGCATAGTCTCGAATTATCGGCGTGCGTTCCGCTTGATTATCCGTCCCGAAATTCTAACATATCCGTCGAGAATCAACTCAGTTAGTGACGTTGCAAAATGCTTCCAACGAGCATTAAAGAATCGCCCGGCAAAACTCCGTGAGTGCATATCAGAGCGACGCCTTTAGCGCCCTTCTCGGTGTATGCGCGTGCTGCCCTAATGGCACTGCCACCGGTGCGCACCATGTCGTCATAGATTACTACAAACTTGTCCTGAACATCGGCTGAGATGTCCGAAATCGCTGTCTCGGAGCCGCTGATGCGACGTTTGATTATAAATGCAGGGTTCACAGGAATGCCTCTATCGGCCATGTCCTGGGCTAACGATTCAACCCACTTTGCTCTTCCGGCGTCCGTTGATGCAAGCGTGAAATGCGCGTCATCAAGCCAATCTGTGACCACTCCGGAAGACGTGCGGGACGAGGAAGTTTTTACTTTGTCGCCGCCATCTGCCACCGCGGATGCTACCAGGGCGGACGATTGCCACTCGCGAACAACATCGACTATGGCGTCGATTACTATATCTCTAGCGTAAACGTGCACGGCCACTAGGCTTTGCTCGAAATAATGAGGAATGCCTTCGGAATGTAAGTCTAGAAGATAGATTCTGTTGCCGAATGATGCCGGCGGAATAGCAGACAGCATACGGGCTCTGTTCTTCGCTTTTACTACTTCGCCGGGGTTGACTTGTCTTTCCATGGTGGAGTAACCAAAGTATGGCACTATCATCACGAGGCTGAGTGCGCCCTTCTCAACTATCGCTTGACCTAGATCCAACAGCTCCATCGTTTCGCGATCATCGATCGTACCGCCCAGCAAGACCACCGGATAATCAGCCACTTCAGTTAAAATTCGATGGTAGCGTTCGCCATCAGGAAACGGTTTATCTTCCAAAATCGGTCCATCTTTTGACTGCCCGCGCGCGATTTGTCCATCAAGGAAACTTTCGCTTTGCATCATTGAGTCTTTAAGATAGCCGTAGCTGGCTGTGCTGAATAAAATTGGTTTCTTTTCTTCCATACGCTCAACCTTCGAGAAGTGTTGATTCTAACACTATTGTACTTATGTATATTTCATCTTTGTATCGGGGTAGTTCGCAAGGAGTGGCTGCTCATGACCTCTCAGGCATCCTTTCACGAGCCTGTGCACGTGGACGTTGAGTGACGTAAATGATAGTCTAAGGTTTTCAAGCCCGGTCGCAGTCTGTTCGCGACGGGTGGTTAAGCAATTGGAGAGTAGTGATGAGCGGCAAATCGTCTAAGCCAGGGCATACGTGCAATAACAAATCCGGTGTCAAATTCGTCGGACCTTGCGTTGCACTCTCGTTTTTGGTGGCTGTCGGACCAGCATATGCAAACCATGCTGATCGAGTCGGATTCGGATTCGACCGAGCCGCGATTCGCCAGATGCGGGTCGAGCAGCGGCTCGCCAGGATTGAAGCCCGGCAACAGGATAATACTCCGCGTGAAAAACATCTGCCGATTCCAATCCCTTCAATAACTCCGGTTGTAACCAATGATGCCAGTCTCAGGGTTCGTCAGAATCATGTTCGCACTGTTGACACTGCCGCAATTCGAAACGATTCGAAGACCTGGCAGCAGGTCAACAACGGTCGAGTCAGAAATACAAATGGCACTGTAGAACTAAACCTGAGCTCCGGTGAGAAGAACATCGTTCTCGGGTCCAACCTTCTCGGCGATAAGGCTGAAACCGGAATTACCCTCACCGTCGGTGGTGGTACCCAAAATTTCACGGTTGGCTCAAAGGTGACCGCAGCCGAGTATGCATCAATACTTCAGGTTTTGAACGGTCAGTCTCAGTCTTTGAAACTTGACGGACAAGGTCGTGCGGCTGGTGGAACCATGACCCTGCAGTCGCTGACAAACGGGGATAACATGCGGGTCTCCGCGCTTGTGATTCCAGAAGCGGTTAACGTGGTTGGTAACTTCGGCAATCGTTCCGATTTTAATCTGACTGGCAACCTGGTTAATAATGGCTCCATAATCGCACTTTCGAATAAAGCCGGCGCGAATCTGGCGTCCATCTCCGCGCGCAATTTGACCAACGGTTCTACCGGTCTCATCTCGAGTGTTGTCGATGCGTCAGCATATCCCCAATACGGACAATTGCAGTCTCAAGTCGATCTGCGTTTGAAAGCCGATGATGTTTTGACCAACCAGGGCAGTATCATCAGTTCTGGTAGCCTGACTCTATCAGCTAAGGTGATTACGAACGAAGGCCGTGGTCGCGATGTTGCTAACATTTCTGCCCGTAATAATGTGAACATCGAAACTGGTCAGTTGAACAACAGTGGTTTGATAAGCGCTCAGCAGGGCAATGTTGGCGTCTTGTCGAACAACGGCGTAATCGGTCCAATCGTGGTCGATAATACCGGCGGTAGAATCGAAGCACTCAACGGAAGTATCAATGTTGGCGCTCCAACGCTCGAAAAGGTTGATACTACAATTACTGGTGGCAGTTTCGTTTCGCGCGAGTTGAACGTTGACTCCGGCGATGGCAGTCTAGAACTACATGTGGACAGCGTTACTGGTGCCGTCTCCGCAAAGGCCGGTATCGCGCACATCTCCGCAAATTCCGATCTGAATGTCGCTAACTTGCAGACTAGCGGCGATCCGACACTCAAAAGCACTGGTAATCTGAATGTTGGGAACGTAGATACGGACGGCAATCCACTCGCGTTGCTAGCACGGGGCGACATCACGTTCTCCGCCAACGCAGTTATTGACACTTCTTCGACCACCGGAGCCGGTGGCGCCATCACCGCCGTAGCAGGCAGCAACTGGAGCACGGCAGGTTTGAACAACGTGATCACCGGCGCTTCGAGCACTGGTGGATCTATTATCGGCACAGGCAATGCCATTCAGTTTAAGACTGATGGTTTGACCGACGCCGGTGCAATCAATCTTATTGCGTTCACGTCATCCGGTGGTGCGAAAGGTAATATCTCGCTTGATGCCGCAACGATCTCCGCACAGGGTGGGACGAACGGGAAAAACGGAAACGTCACCATAATTGGTGGCGGACAATTAACTCTTCCTGCTATTGACGCAAATGGGACCGGCAGCAAAGCCGGCTTCGGAGACGTTGTAATTAGTTCTTTCAACCCAGCTGTCATCGGCGGTTCGGTCATTATTAGCGAAGCTACCGGTGCAATTCTCAATGGCACTTTCCGGTCAGGCACACTGCCGAGCAACACCTTGGATTTGTCGGTAGGTAATATCGACGCCGGTGGCGACGTCACCATAAGCGGGAGTGACGCATCTTCTGTAGCCGTTGTTAACGCGAAAAGTTTGAGTGTCACTGCGCAGTCGAACATTCTTTTGAACGGTAGCCTCACCGCCCCTGGTGGCATAATCTTAGTTGCCGGGCAGAACATCACAATGCCGCAAAACGGTTCGGTGAACAACATCGTGACCGCCTCGACCTCCACGGACGGCGGCGACGTTACCATAGTTGCCGGCGCTAACTTTACTGAAACAACTGCATCGATTCAAATTACTGGCGCTTCCTCTACCGGTGGAGCCATCCTTTTCGACAATGCCGGAATTCCATCCAATGGTGGTAACCTCGGTCTACTGGACACACGGAGTTCAAACGCTAATGGCTCCGGCGGAAATGTCACATTGATTTCGTATACGTCGGCTAATGATGGTTTTAGCGCCATCTTCACCAGTTTTAGCGATACTAAAATTAAGACCGGTGGCAATGGAGTTGGTGTTAACGGTGACTTCACTGCAATCGCCGGAGACAAAATCGATCGAACCGCGATCGGTATTAGAGGATCGGTAGATACGTCTGGTGGCTCGTCCGCCGGTACTGGAGATGTTTACGTAGCTAATGCGACACCGCTGGGTGGGGTGTCGATCTCAAAAACAACTGGCGGAATCTTATCGGGTAGCTTCAAAGGTGGCGCGGTTACTAATTCCGGCGGCTACGTGGACGACATCACTGTCGGCAACGGGGCGGATATCACAATCGAGTCCGGAAAATTTCTGGTTCTAACCTCAGCCAAAGGCGGAGTCAACTCAACGCTCAATGTTTCAGCAACCAGCTCCGTGGACTACACTAGTCTCGCCGGAATTGACGTCGGTAGGACCACCATCACCGGCGGAGACTTCTTGCGATTTGCGGGAGGTATCAAATCGCCTGGTGGAATCGTTCTAGTTTCTGGCTCCGATATTGTCACCAACGTTTTTGGTAACTCGATTACGACCGCATCGGCTACTTCCAATGCTGGAGACATCA
>JBGAHZ010000042.1:0-68134 GCA_044225915.1 Obscuribacteraceae bacterium (SeqCode) | reverse complement strand
GTCGGCTGCAAGCCCAGCTAGGATCAATTTTCTCGCACCTATCTTATCAAGCAATATTGCGAGAGGCGTTCCGAAAAATCCGGAATGCATGGGTTTCAACACGAAGAAATCCTCGTCGTCAGGCTTCATTTCCTCGACTAAATTTCGTCCAGGAGACCCGTCTCTAGTGCAATGTTCGAGCAGCTCAACAAGACTCGATCGCCACATGTTGAAGTTATCATTGACGTAAATTACGGCTATACCATTCTCTCGAGCAAGGTGTTTTAGCGTCTTTAGATTCTCTGTCAATTCAGGCAAGTTTTTCACAATGGCATCATTGCCTTCGAAATCGATGTCGTTAATTATGTCGATAAGGAGTACTGCAGTATCGCTTTTGTCCTTTTCGTCCAATATTTTCGGATTAGGGCTGCTGTTCATATCGACTTGCCATTCGCCTCTTTCTCTAGAACAATAGTGAAATAGCAAAATTATTCAACGATTTATCCAGCCTTTCGAAGATCATCAACAAGCATTTGCATTTGTCGTTCGCGCGACTCAATTTAAAATTGACTAGGAGTGAATTCTCGGCATCACATATGGTGCCCTATCACATCTCAAGAAGTGCACGATTTGTCGCATGCTCAGGAAGATGGTTTGGCAGATGGTTTTTCAAGGGCTTTTGTCATTTGCCTTTGACCTCCTCAGGCGGGATATCTGTACGCAACCGAAGGAAGACCGGAATTCTCAAAATGCGATCGTTTGTCCATTCAGTAAACTTGATCTCTGCCACCAATTTCGGATCTACCCATGTAATGCCAGTCTTCCCGACGATCTTCTTTTTGAAAACACTATCTTTCCTAATATATGGCTTCATCCGTTTCATCAAATCGTCTAATATCTTCTTGTTAAAGCCGGTGCCGACGGAGCCAGCGTAAGTCAGCTCTCCATGCTCATTGTAGTAACCAAGAATAAGCGAGCCGAATGAGTCGTCTCGGGAACCGGTTCCTGCCGAATAACCACAAATAATGAATTCAGTACTTTTGAAAGACTTGATTTTAAGCCAATCGCCACTACGATGGCCCGGCAGATATTTGCTTGTAAGTTTCTTCGCCATGATCCCTTCGAGATCGTGCTCAACGCACATCTCGAATGCTAAGATTCCATTGGAGCCCAGATCGCGTACGATTTTAATTACGTCAGATTCTTCGACGAACTCTCTCAATTTTGCCCGACGCTCTTTAAGAGACAAATCGATCAAAAGTTCGTCTCCCGCGAACAAAATGTCAAACACGTAGTAGATGATTCTCACTGTCTTCGAATTTTGAACTTGGCCGGCTCTCTGGAGCAACTGAAACGATGGATGACCCGACTGATCTATCGCGGTAATTTCGCCATCCAGTATCAGGTTATGATCAATCAATTGAAGTGCATCCACAACGTCGGAGAAGCGCTCCGTCAGATCAAGATTGCGTCTGGACAATAAAGTAACTTCATCGCCCCTTATAAACGCTAGAGCGCGAATTCCATCTAACTTAGGCTCGAATATCCACTCGTCGTTGTTAAACGGCGCCGGCGCAACTTTGGATAACATCGGCTGGATAGAACCAGGTCCATATTGATTCGCTTTCGACCGCTTTCTGGTACTGACAGATTTCTGCGCGCTGCTACCGAGCTTGCTCTTATTTGCTTTCATTGAATTTCCAGGCGTTGCCAAAGTCTGCGGTAATTCATCTGAAGTAGACTTAGCACGTTTCGCTTCCGATCCCAATGGTTCGGCGTACTCATTAAAACCCGACTCGGTGTCTTTTCGCATTGGACTTCACCTATTGTCGGCTCATGGAAATTAATCGCACGGGCGGATGGTTAGCGGCAAACCACAAAGAATACTCTTCGACGGTCGCACGAAACCCGCAAAAACGCCGGGACTACATGCTAATTCTAAGGAGAACACCGTTAAACGTCCTCCGAGTTACCGTCGCAGAATATTAAATCCAACGTCATACAAATATAGCACTAATAAATTTGTGGTCAACAAAAGGCTCAAGATCCTTGCCACCATTAGCGATACCAATGCTTACACAGGAGAAAGTAGCCGTGAATAAAACTGCACGTCAACTCTCCCACAAAGCCAAGTCCATGACCTCCGTGGAATCGAGGTTCAATATATTCAGTTCAGTAAGCATGGACTGCTGCCGATCTCTTACGCCTTTAAATTTTTTCGATAAGCCGTTCAAGAATTTCGTCACATCAACTTCGTTATAAAGGTCAGACAATCTACCTTCACATTGAGCCAACCAGGATAGCATCAGTTTCTCTGGAACATTTTTCCTGGTCATCAGCTTTTCTATGTTTGGTGGAATCTCAAGTTCATCGCTCGGGCTGTATCTCAGCTCGTTGCAAATCTCGCGAATTTCATGTTGATTAGCAACGTGGATAGCTAACAGACGATCCATATAAAACATCGTCTTATTGTTATTGCAGCGATCGATGATATCGGAGACCGACTTGGTAGCCAAAATCTCAGCACGATATATTTGTCCTAGTAAAACAAGTGCGTGACTATCCATAAATCCACTTCGGGAAACCTTGCTGAAAGGAAGGCAAGGCATATTAGCGACTCAATCTTAACTATACTCGGCAACAATAAAATCTGGATAAACAAAATTCTTAAATCAGAAATTTGGAACAGAACTCAGCCTCTCCCGTCTCCCCGAAAACAACATAGAGGGCAGAGAATATGAAAGCTGTAGTATTTCGTGGAGTCGGGAATATCAGATTGGATGATGTCGAAAAACCGAAAATTTTAGAGCCTACTGATGCGATTATTCGAATCACAGCATCGTCGATTTGCGGAACCGACCTTCATATGATTCGCGGCACCATGGCTGGTATGAAGGACGGCACGGTGATGGGCCACGAAGCCGTCGGGATTATCGAAGAACTCGGATCGGAAGTTCTGAACTTTGAGATTGGCGATCGTGTAGTTGTCTGCTCGACAATCGCATGCGGAACTTGCGTGTATTGCAAAGCAGAAGAATACTCTTCGTGCGAGAATGCAAATCCGAACGGAGTGGAGGCGGGAACGGCGTTTTTCGGCGGGCCGGCAATGACCGGACCATTTGATGGACTGCAATCAGAATTCGCTCGAATTCCTTTCGCCGACACAACACTTGTTAGCTTATTCGAAACAATTTCAGATGAAGATGCGTTGCTTTGCTCAGACATTTTTCCAACAGGTTATATGGCGGCGGAAATCGCTGATGTTCAAAAAGACGATTACATAGCTGTATTCGGATGTGGTCCCGTCGGGCAAATGGCGATAGCCAGCGCATTCTTGATGGGTGCAAAACAGGTGTTTGCGATCGACTGTATCCAGGACAGGCTAGATATGGCTCGGAAACAAGGAGCGACAATAATCGATTACGATAAAGAAGATCCGGTGAAAGTGCTACGCGAACTCACCAACGGATACGGACCCGATGGCGTGATCGACGCTGTAGGAGTTGATGCTCAACACCCACATCATGGTCCCGCTAAGAAAGACTCCATTGGTGAAACCGTAGAACATGTGCTCGAACAGCGCACAGTAGCTCCATGGTCGGTAATGTTTGGCGATCAATGGCGACAAGGTGACGCACCGTCACAGGTATTACAATGGTGCGTTGAATCAGTCAGAAAAAGTGGTGTTGTTTCGATTGTCGGAGTATATCCGGAAACAGCCAAGTTCTTTCCAATCGGGATGGCGATGTCAAAGGCGTTGACAGTAAGAGCTGCAAATTGCAGCCACAGAAAGTACATCCCGAAACTTCTCGAGATCGTCGAATCCGGAAAATTCAGACCGTCGCAGATACTCACTATGGCTAGTGGATTGGGAGATGCAATCTCCTGCTATCAGCATTTTGATAAACGCGAACCAGGATGGATCAAAGTTGAACTTCTTCCAGGACAGTCGGTAGCAAATTAACCCTTACTGATTCGAAAAGAGAGAGAGAGAGAGAGAGAGATACAGATACAGAGAAAACCAAGAAGACCGATCCTCTTAGATCGGTCTTCTTCTTTCAGAGCACTATAGATGGTGCGAGATTCATCAACAGCCTTTTACAAACTGGACATTTTGACTTTCTTTTCGCGATCCCAAATGCGTAGTTTTCTGCAACTGTCTATAAACGCAGCGGCCTCATTGGGATTGCTTATTTGTATAACTCCCTCTTCGGAAGTTGCCACGTTGGCTTTTGCAAACAAATCAGATGATGCCGAATTGAACCCGATGAATTTCAGATGCGAGAAGGCATCGGATACAAAGTCTTTCGCCGTCGATTCAGTGGACAATTGAGCAGCACCTTCAGGTGACAAGAGCACAGCCACAGCATCAAACAAAACGGACGGGCCACCGTTTATCTTGAAATCAGCATCGATATGAGAACCGTCGTTAGCGTCGACTCCGGCTATAGTCGGAGCAATAATAGCGACTTCTGCACCTTCCCTGGTGGCAGCAGCTTTGAGCGCAGATACTAGTTTTGCATCAACTCCGTCCGATACCAGAATGCCGAGTTTGCGATCTTTAAAACTGTCCGGACCGTTTCTTAAAATGCTGAGCTTGGCGGATTCCGGCAAATCAGTTTTAACGGGACGCGCACTGACGGCAGGCGCCGGCAGGTTTTTCATACCGAGACCACTCGCTACCTTTTGGGCTAGTTTAGCGTCGATATTTTCAAGGTGCGAAACCATTTTTTCGCGAACGGCGGGTACATCAACTTTCGAAAGTTCAAACACTAAAGCATCCGCAATGTGTCCTTGTTCGACAGGAGTTTGGCTGATATAGAATTGTCTCGCTTGGCTATAGTGGTCTGCAAATGATTCAGGTCTGCTGCGCACTTTCGCGCCGTGGACTTCTGCCGGATATGAAGAGAAGCCCGCAGCCTTGTTTTCACGAGGACCGCCAAACGAATTGGGCTCGTAATTTACACGCCCCTTGGGATTGACCATTGCCATATGACCGTCTTGTTGAAAGTTAAAGACAGGACACTTCGGAGCGTTGATCGGAAGTTGAGTGAAGTTGGGAGAGCCAAGTCGTTTCAATTGCGTATCTAGATAGGAGAAATTTCGAATCTGCAAAAGTGGATCGTCCGAAAAATCGATTCCAGGTACAACGTTTTGCGTGCAAAAAGCCACTTGCTCTGTCTCTGCGAAGAAGTTGTCGACAGTTCGATCTAGCACCATTCGACCAACTTTGCGAATTGGAACTAATTCTTCAGGAATGATTTTGGTTGGATCTAAAACATCGAAATCAAACTTCTTAGCAAAGTCTTCATCGAACAGTTGCATTCCAAGTTCCCACTCCGGATAGTGTCCAGCCTTGATGGCATTCCACATATCTCTTCTGTGAAAGTCCGGATCGGCACCGTTAATTTTCACAGCTTCGTTCCAGAGAACGGACTGCATTCCTTGCTTTGGTTTCCAATGAAATTTCACGAAGGTGCTCTTACCATCTGCTTTAACAAGCCGGTAGGTATGTACGCCAAAACCTTCCATAAAGCGGAATGATCTTGGAATAGCGCGATCTGACATTACCCACATGATCATATTCATCGATTCAGGAGTGAGTGATATGAAATCCCAGAAGTTAGTGTGAGCTGATGCAGCCTGTGGAAATCCGGTATCCGGCTCATCTTTAACAGCATGTACGAGATCGGGAAATTTGATTCCGTCCTGAATGAAAAACACTGGAATGTTATTGCCAACCAAATCCCAATTGCCTTCTTTGGTGTAGAACTTCACAGCAAATCCACGAACATCACGAGCGAGATCGGCAGACCCCTTGTTGCCGGCGACTGTCGAAAAGCGCACAAATACCGGTGTTTTCTCTCCTGCACGTTGAAAGAGATCGGCCTTCGTGACATCCGAGATTGGTTTATAAGTCTCAAAAAAGCCATGAACTCCAAATCCTCTTGCATGCACGACTCGCTCTGGAATGCGCTCATGATCGAAATGGAAGATCTTTTCTCTCAAAACGAAATCTTCTAACAACGCGGGGCCACGAGGAGTTGCTCGCAGAGTATTTTGATCGTCCGAAACTGGAGCACCCTGCTGCGTGGTCATGGTGGGTAAGTTGCCATCGGCTTGCTGGTGTGTTTCGCCACCTGTAGGTGAAGGATTTGTCGCTGCCTGTCCAGCAGCTTGAGTACCCTTATCCTCCGGCTGATTAATCGCGGATCGATTCGCCTTTTCAGCCCAGCATGGAGAAACGCTAATCGTCATTGATGTGAGTAGCAAGCAACTCAACAATGTACGGCTCGAACGTCGAGCAAAAAACGAAAGCATTTTCATAATGCTTAGACTCCTCATCATATGTGGTGGCAAAGGGCTTCTTCGAGAAAGCTAAATGAAAGCGACTTTCACCTGTGCGCAATTCATTCGCGGACACTATTTTAAACCGGTCAAAAATTTCTATTGTGAAAAAGCCCTCCTCAAGTTTAGATACGTTATCTCGCCTTTCTACCCACATCACCGTGTTGACCGAAAATTACCTGGACGAAACTGAGCGCACTTCAAGGAAGTGCGCTCGGGAAATGATTAATTTCTCTGATTGAGTTCTCTAAGTGCGTGCAGCTTCGTTGTTTTTAAACACTTGAGAATCCGCTGGCGCAGTCACTACCGATGGAGAAATTTCGCTCTGGCTTTCGAAACCGGTAGCATTTTTCGTTCCACTACCTTCGCCATCAGGTCCCGGCAAAAGTTTGGTTACTACATGCATCACGTCGTTCGTAAAACCGGGAAGCACGCCATTTAATTTGCTGAGTATTTGGGCTTGCAGCGTGATGATCAGCTCGGAATCACCACGTCGACTTGCGTCGATGATTTGACGAGCTGCAGATTCACCCGTTGTGCTGAAAAAAGGCAAAGCATTGCTGATACTAAACAGCGCATACTCTTTCTTGTTTTGTCCTTTAAACAGTGCATTCACATGACTGCCGGTCCGCATGAGACCAGGGCAGACAGTAGTGACATAGATATTTTCCTTGCGAAGTTCACTTGTGATTCCTTCCGAAAATCCACGGAGCGCATATTTACTTACGCAGTACGGCAACAGGTGGGGGACGCTAACATTAGCCGCAACCGATGCAATGTTGACGATTCGACCACCCTGGTTTTTCCGAAGAAATGGTAGAACCGCCTCGGTTAAATACATTGGTCCCCAAAAGTGGGTGTCGATAGCCGTCTTGTAATCATCGTTCGTCATTGATTCCATCGGACCGACTTGGATTATGCCGGCATTGTTTATGAGCGCATCAATGGTTCCGAAACAAGTGGCAGCTTCTTCAACGGCTTTTTTGACTTGCTTTTCATTGGTGACATCACAAGCAATTGCTAGTACTTCTGCGCCCAATTCAGTAAGTTCTAATTCCGCACGATCGAGTTCATCCTGATGACGCGCCAGCAAAACGAGCTTCGCGCCTTCTTTCGCCAACTCTCTTCCCAGAAGTAGTCCCAGCCCGCGTGAGCCGCCGCTGATTACAACAACTTTGTCAGCAAAACCAAATTTCGGTTTGTGTGTCAAAACCTTTATGGCACCTAAAGCAAGAAGTCCCACGACTACGCTAAATGTTTTTTCCGTAACTGTAGATTTTTTCAAAACAAGCTCCTTAGCAGGCTTGAGCGAGTAGCCGTCGCGATGTCTTCCGCGAATGGACTTGAAAAACATAGCATATGCCAATGGATCCGAACGCACTTACTTATATTCCGCTGAAGGACTTTGCAGAAAGTAAAATGTACGCGAGCACTGCCGGTGGTTACACACGTAAACAAAAGTTATTGTCGTTGCTTGCGGTCAAACGTGCAGAGAAGCCCGTATGCAACGTGAGCTAAAAAGTATGTGGCTCGGGCGGATGGTCGTTTCTTAAAGTAATCAGTTCCACCTAGAAATGGAACAATCAGACTGTGCCCAACACTCCACAGCGTAATTCCCCAAGCTAAGCCGCTAGCTGTCTTATTTTTCGGAAGAAATTGATGTGCCACCAGATTGTATGAGGTCGGGAAAATTACAATGCCGAGCAGGGCATGAACGACTAAACCAGCAACCCGCTTGTCGCTTCTCATGATCTTCTTGCTTATCAGCTTTCCGATGTCGACTCTCTTGAGTCCCAAAATTGGAGCACCATAGATGGTGGCAGTATGGGCTGCAGTCGCGATCGCGGCGCACGAAAAACTAATACGATTACGGTTCACAGTGTTTCCTCACATATTGAGGTAGCTCTTCCGATCTATCTCTATTACATCCGCATAGCATGATCGGCGAAAACGGTAGTTCGGTTGCCACAGAAGGTGAGACCGAGTTCACAATCATGCAATCTTGGTAAACATAAGCCACTTTTCATCCCTGTTTCGGCACTTCGATTCGATTCTTCTCAATCCCGACAACACGGCTATTAAGGGAACAATCGCAGAGGATCTTAAGTGGACGTCAGCCTTTATATTGACCCGTTTTTACGAACAATCCAAGAGATAAGAGGTACACTAAATGGATCATGGCGGATTAACCGCCGCTAATCGTTTTCGATATGAGGAAACTACTGTGACTTACTCGGATGATTACCCGCCTTTCACCGGCGACCAAACCGGACAGCTGCTTGCAGAGCCGGACATGGTCGCGCTGTCTCCCGTGACCAGTGCGCGGGTCGTAGAAACGCAATCCGGTTATCAGGTCGTCATAAAGAAGGCAGACGAGCGCTTGTCACTGTCGGTGAAGCGCCGCATCGGCACGCCTCCTTCGAGCCAGGTTTTGCTCACACTGGATGAATCAGTTCAACTATCACGAGTACTTACGGACTCGGTCGCTACTCTATCCGATGTTCGTGGTGATTTCTTAGTCAGAGAATTGAGAGAGCGAACAGTCTCGCAACCGGCTCTGTCGCCAACCGACAACGAACTCAGCACCATATATGGTGATAATCAACAAGCCGATGAAACTGGCTTGGACTGGGACGAAATCAAACAGCCCTGGCGCAAGCGCAAAGCCAAGCAAAGTCAGCAAGAACTGGAAGTCGGAAAACTCATCGATAAGAACGATGAGCCGGCAAGAACACTTCCTGTAAAAGCGATCGCCATAAGCGCAGCAGTCTTAGTGGCAGTAGCCGTAGGTATATACGGAGTAATCGGTTTGGTTGGCTCGTTCTCCAGCTCACCAGCAACAACGACAAAGGCAACGACAGCAGCAGCTGCTGCAGCCGCAGATCAAATGGCTCCTGAAAACGTCGACAAATTTGTCCGAAATTTCGTCGCCAATATGCTCGATTTCAATCCGCGTACTTATAGATCGTCGCAAGTGCATGCGATGGCCGCGATGAAACCCAAACTTCTCGAACGCTATTGGCAAGAGACATCCTTCCCTCTGTCAAAATCAAAACTCAGAGCCCAACATAAGGATCAGACGTTGATCATTAATAAGGTACTGCAGCAACCAACAAGCAGTGTCACTACCGATGTCGAGATGTCCGCTGATCTGAGCACTCCTGGTCAGAGCGAAACCACGCCTGTCCGTTTGCAAATCGATCTGGGGCTCGATCAGGACGGCAATCTTATCGTAACCGAGATCAAAGACTCCTCTGACAAAGTCGAAACCAAAGCCGACGTCGAAACCAAGTCTGACAACACAGAGTCAACACAGCCAGTAGACGGAAGCGCCGAGCCCAATTCAGACCAGTAAAGTAGGCTCATAGACCAACCGAAACTAATTTCAAAACTCATTGGATGTTGTTAGTTTTTTGAACAAACGCATTGATTTTTCGATATCTCGGCTCTGACAGCTGCGTACAAAAATTTGCAGTATCATGAAATTCCGCGACTTCGCAAATTATTGTTTGGGCATCGCTGGTAGAACCTAGAAGTAATGGGAGCATACAATGCGAGCGATCTGCTTTTTCGCCTGCGTAACAATGGCTTTGCTGGAGGCGACTACGGGCGTGCGCGCGCAGTCGGCTGCACAATCGACCAAATTTTCAGGAGAGTGGGTAAGATCTGCCGGGCTAACTGAATATTCAATTCTTAGGTTGAAACAAACAGGTAAGTTGATTTCGGGCGAATACGAGCATGAGGGTCACAAATGTCAACAGGCTGTGATCAAAGGAACGGTGAAAGGCCAACAAGCAGTCGTTTCAATGGAGGATTCCGACTCAGGAGAACTGGATTCTGCGCAAACTGCAACGGCCACACTGCATCCTTCCGGTAACAAATTGAGTTGGACAACTCCTGCTGCTCCCCCGGGGAAGCAGTCTCCTGCTGACTCCACGGAGTTCGTTAGGAAGTCCCCTGGAACGAAAAACTTGAGGGGAATGGTCGATCTTGCGCTCGTTGACAGCGGCAAATTTCGCGGCAACGAGACTGAATCGCCAGCCTCAAAATTTCCTTGGTTTGGTGTGTTAGAAGAGTCGAATCGCAGCTATGTTATGAATGCATGCACGCTTCGGACTAGCTCTAATCCGGTCTGTACATACGTCAAGCCTAGCAACGTGATATTCATGGTGCGAGGATCGAAAAACTTTTCCGCTGGACCGATCACTTACGGCAGGATGGTAAATAAGCGACCGACTCGCTCAACTCCAGTTGTCATAGAGGCTGATCGAACGTACACTTTCAAACTACAGAAAGTTGGTGGAGAAACCAACGAAGTTCTAACTGATGGACGCAACGAGCAAATTATCGTTGAGTTTCTCGAGGATGAGACCAAAGCGCCTGAAGTTGTTTGGGTCGGAGACCTTGACAGGGACGGAAAGCTAGACTTCCTGATTAATGCAGGCGAGTCTGCTGGTTGGATGTATCCTCCGTCGACTACCATCCTGCTTTTGTCATCAGCTGTCGCTGAGATAGCCGGTACAACAGGAATCTGGACAGAAGAATAAAGCTGACGATCAGCAAACAATTCATGTGGCAACTTAGCCCAGGCTGTGACTTGCGAGCGATCCTATTTTCTGAGTCAGAGCGGCCCGGACCTGAAATACCGCCCTACCTTTGGTGCCGAGCAGGCCGACTGGCGCAGGGATTTCACTAGCCTGTGCTACAGATATGGAATCCACAATTTGCGGCATTTTTCTCAACCGAAGTTGAGATTGAATCTGATTGTGGAAACAATGGTGCGACTCCGATAATGCATAGAACCGATCTGCACAAAATTCCAGGCGCAAACATCGTTGACTGGCTGACACCAGTCGGCACTACATTGCGTTTAATTCTCGGCTTGCTCAACTTCAACTCTTTTCGCAGCATCACAAAATCTCAGTTGAGAGAACACTGCTTGTGGATGGGAATTCAATCTTTTCACTTCGTGAGTTTGTCGGCGGCTGTTGTTTCGATCTGTTTGACGATTCAATGCGTAGTTGAATTGCAAAGATATCAGGCGCAGGACCTCGCAGGAGCAGTAATTTCCATCGGTCTATTGCGTGAAATCGGTCCGCTCACTATCAGTATGGCATGGTGTGCAATGGTGGCGGCACGTGTCAGTGAAGATGCGAGACGGCACTACGGGCAATACCACTCGGATCAATCGTTTGCCAACGATTTTGTAATGCCCAGATACGTCTCAGCAATCGCGATGTCAATTCCGCTGAGTGCTTACGGGCTGCTTTTCGGCTTCCTGACGGGTGCTCTATTCGCACCATTGATTGGTGTCAACTCCACAACCGACTTCCTCGACTCCGCCAGAGAAGCGATCAAAGACAGAGACCTCGTGGTCTATTTCGTCAAACTCGCATTCGTTAATCCATCCGTTGCAATCTTCGCAGGCACTGTTGCAGGCATGAGAGCGAAAGATGTTTCACAACCGGTTGCAGCAGACGCTGTCTGCGCAACTTTCCTCACTTGTTTCAGCCTGAACCTGGCAGTTACTACCGCAGCTTATCTCACTGGAGAGCCGACAGTATGACCACTACGCTCAAAGACGATCGCGAGATCGTCGTAAAAGACGACAAGCCCCAAAGTCTTGATGGTGCACTCGGTGTCTTCGCAACCGTATCGCTTCTGCTCTTACTATGGGGATTCTGCTGGCTGAAAAACTATTCTTCGTTCACTCAACCACAATTTATAAACGTCAGATTTCACGAAGTTGCTGGACTGAATGATAACGCCGGTGTATATGTGGATGGCGTGCGTGTCGGTATTGTCGATGAAATCAACTGGATCGCCAGACGAACAGTAATTCTCAAAATTCGAATAAACTCGAAGGTTGTTGTTCCAAGCGGATCAAAGTTTTCAATCCTGACCAATGGAATTGTAGGCGCGAAGTATGTTGAAATCACTTTGCCGGAAGATTCCGATGGCAAGCCGGTAAGTGATAAGCAAATTGTAATAGGCGAAGATCCGGTCAGACCAGAACTCGCTGTTAACAACCTGGCGATTGGACTGAGTGAGATTGACGTCAAGCAAGTTCGAAAAACACTCTCGGAAGATCATGACCGCCTGGTCAAGACAACTGAGCACATCGACAAACTGATTGGAAAATCATATCCGCTAATCGAACAAACATTGCCGCTCGAGAAAAAGGCGATCGTGCTTGCGGATCAAATGAATAGAATGACTAGAAAGTTGTCCAAGCTCATAGATAACCCGAATTTCTCAGGCGATATAAAAGAAACCGCGACTCAAATTCGAGTGACTATGGAACACGTTCAAGAAGTCATGAAACAAGTAAACACAACCCTGGGCGACAAGGCACTTCGTAACGACATCTACGCAACTATGGCTCAACTCAATGAAGCGACAGCCAGCTTGGAAAAATCTATGGAGGTCGTGCAGAGTATGACTACTGATGGGCAACTCCGCGGCGATATCAAACAAATGCTCAGGGATGCTCGAGACGCTATGACGAAAGTCGACAAGATTGTGACGGACCCCAATTTCGGAGTCGACTTGAAAGAGACACTAGGAAAAGCCAGGAACGCAATCGATCATGCAGACACTGCAGCTCAACAACTGAATCAAATTCTGAACAAGCGATCGCCGTTGATTCAAATGATTTTCGGTCGCCCAGGCAAACTAAAAAAGAGCATGACGGATAAAACCACAGCCAAAGCCGCAGGCAACGCAGACAAGGAATCCAAGACCCCGAATCAAAGCGACACGAAAGACTACAAAAAAGTAGTGGAAGAGCAAACGTCAGAGAGCGCTGGTCCGCCACCTGATGCTATTCCGCAAGACGCAGTTCCAGTTCTGCCTGTTCTGCCCCTTCGGCCTGACTATGCCACTGAAAGCGGTGCTCCTCGCTAAGTCACAGAAAGATCTAGAGCCGCGCGTATCTAATTGTAGGGGCGCCTTGCAGGCGCCCAGGCTGCTACTCCCGCAACTTCCCACCGTCCTATGGACGAGAATTCATCGACAACTCAAACAGTCCATACGCATACGTTCGCGTCCGTGCCGTTCTTGTTCGACACCTAGCGAACGAGCGCTTTTAAATTGGGACCGCACCGATCTCTCGACTTGCGAACGTTTAGTACATAAATCAAAAGGACAGCATTTTTGCCGTCCTTCTCATCTCACGATTATTCAGTTTTTTGGTTGCAGTCCTACGACTTACTTCCCGTCGAAATAACCGCTGCCGTAACTATCTTGCTTACGGACTGATCCATCCACTCCATGCACGAAGAATCCAGTCCTATGTTCTTTCGCCACGCGACGACCATAACCTTCGGCGTCATACTGTGTGGCAAAGGACGCATCGTCTTGCTCTCTGTCGGACTGAACTACCCATTTATCGCCTTTCGGCATCACATGAATGTCTTTTTTCATAGCCAAGTATTCCTCCACTTACGCGGGCGGCAGACATTGCCCCTCGCCTAAGCACTTTCCATTTATACAACTCTTAGGTACTAAGTTATCAATAACAGGAGGCTCGGCCAAGTACTTGCTAAGAAGTAAGTCGCTTCATTTACGTACAGTTTTGAAAACATCAATTGTGTTGCCATTACGGCACTTTATTTCTTGCAGCTTGCACGCGATTAATCAGTCAGAGACTGGGTTTGCATAGATCGGCCCGCGTTACACGACACCAATTTCTCCGTAATTAAATTGCAGTGTAGAAAAAAAATACTTGACTCGCGGAGCGTAACTTTCTGATCGCAATTGTGACTTTGGAAGTCTACTTATCGCCGTCGGCAAGAAGCTGTTGAAGAGCGCGTGCAGCATCAGTTCCATTGGTAAGTTTGAAATAGTAGTCGATACAGCTTCGAGCTTCTGCTGCTCGTCCAAGATTATAGAGCAGGCGCGCTTTTCCAAACCAGGCGGGATAGAAGGAATCCACAATGTCTATCGCACGGTCGAATGACTCCAGAGCCTCATCATTTCGCTCCAACCTCGCGAGAATTTCTCCACGATTATTCCAAGCCTCGGGAATATCATCCTCTCTTGCAAGCGCTTCGTCAGCCTTTGCCAATGCCTCTTCGTTGCGTCCCGCCAAAGCCAAAACGATAGAGAGTTCAACCAATACCCATGACTGGTCGAGTTGCTCAAGTTCAGTAAACATTTCAGAGTTTTTGGTATCACCCAGGTGGGCGTAGCAAACGGTGGCGCCAAGCAATGCTTGAAATCACTGCTCTGATCGAGCTGCAAAGCACTCTGCGTAACTGGCAAGCCCTTCCTTGGAAATTCTTCCAGAGCTCTGAAACTATTCCCCCGGTTGGTCCAAGCCATAGCGTCATTCGGATCGATCTCGAGCGCGATGTCGTATGACTGAATCGCGTCTTCGTGGTGCCCCAGATCATCGAGCAAACGTCCCCTATTGATCCAGGCGTCGCACATAGTCGGATCGATCTTCAGCGTTTCGAAGCTTCAATCGCTTCTTCGAAACGACGGAGCTTCTGCAAAGCGTTGCCCATGTTATATAAAGGAAGTGGAGCGCGAGCGCCGGCATTTTGCGCAGATCTCGCGTAGCAATCGACGGCTTGCTTCAATTCGCCTTTGCCCGCCAGAATAGTGCCCTTTACAAAACCACGCCTCAGCATTCTCAGGTTCGATCTCGATCACTTGATCGTAAAACTTTAGTGCCTTGTCCTCGTCACCTTTGGACATTGCATCATTAGCTTCGATGATGCTCGCTGCAGTGGTCATGCAATCTCTCCTCGCACGAAACCGGATTCCGAATTCTTCGAATTTTATTATAGCGTCACACTGACTTGTTTAGCCTTCGCTGCATTTGATTTATTGTTCGATACCATACTCAGTATCACTCCACGAGCACGACACCATACCCTGAGTATCCACTCATGGTCAACATGAATTCATGTTCGAGTGCGCACCAGCAGCAGCGCAATGACCGGACGCACAAAAGCCAGTGTCGATGCGAACATCAGCGAGGAATGCCGCAGCACGTAAAAGAATGCGGGGAAAGCAAGAGCACTTCCAGCGATGGCAAGGTAGACGAGAGCACAGGTCGGTGCCGCTATCGGTGGCGCCATTGCATAGCTGTAGCTTCGCACGGTGTGGCGAGCCAGAAAACTATGCTCATTGATGCAAAGAACATCACGGCGCTCTGCATCGGCTTTACGGTTGTGGCTTTCACCTTCATGACAAAATTGGTAAGCGCAAAGAAAAAGTGCAGCACCGAGAATTGCACCCATTGCAACAAGATGTCTTCCCGGAGACACTAGACAGACGCTCACCAAATATGATACCAATACCTGCCAGCGCGAGACAGAAACCAATTATGGTACCAGCGGAATTTCCGTTCTCGTGAAGAAGGCAATCATCGCCATCATTATTGGCGACGTTGCAGTCAGCACTGATGCCAATCCACCCGAAATACTTTTCTCGCCCCAGTAGAGAAGCGCAATAGCTGCAGCGTTTAAAATCCCGGCGACAATCAACCAGCATGTTTCTTTTCTATTGACCAGTCCAAACGCCTTCGGGAAAACGGAATCAGACCACCCAGCACAACTGCCGCCAACGCGTGTAGCGGATGGCAGCGCCGCCAAAGATCGGATACCCACCATCGCTGACGGACAGTGATTGCGTACCAGCCCGTCCCCCACACGATCGCGCACACGGCGTACATGGAGTAGATCATCCACATCGAAGCTTGAGTCCGTGGAGCTGGGCAGAGGAAGATGTTGCAACACTTGTTTCGGTCGAGGCATCGTCTGTTAACGACTGATGGATTGAAACATGCGGATCGGGAATAGCTCGGGTTCGGATGCAGACGGAGCCGGTTTCTTCGGAAATTTCAGAATGAAGATCGGTGAGACTGCCTCGATCGAGGTCGTTTCCATACGATGAAGAACTGCGGCAATTTCAGAGACATCCGGCGGTGAAGCCGTCCCCAACGCCTCTCCTTCAATTTTCGTCGTATGGCTACTCATAAACCACGACCCGCGCACGCCGATCTGCCAAAGACGATATTCCCGCCCGGAATGCCCCGCGCCACGGGTTGTCGGCACGATTTAATGCGGAAATCCGAGCGATTACGGCTTGGTACGGTTTTCTATGTTGCAACCGCTGTTGTTACGCAGCTTCAAAGACTGAAGATCCGCCTCTACTTTTTCGAAAACCAGGATCAGGAGTTTTTTGCTGATCGATCATCTCAAGCGTTTTTTCGAAATAGAATTCGGCAAGGTCGAAGTTTTTGTCACTTCGCATCCTGCGCCTTAGCGAAGAATTCCAGAGCGCGTTTGTCCATCAATGGATTCGTGTCAACCTTGCGGTGCCGATTTTCTCAGAGCGAAGAACCCTGCCGTTCTCATCCTCTACGACAAGATGCACTTTCTTTCCGTTCGGTAACGTGCGTTCTTTTGTAATGATGCGGACTTCCGTACTCAGATTCGTAGGATTCGTCTTGTCGATGTTGACAGGAATCACGGGTTTCACGGGTTCTGGCTGATGTCGTATAGCAACCGCGCCGCCCGGGTAAGCGACGTGAGGCACCACTGTCGGTGCCAAGATTTTTTTACCATTTGTTTGAATTGGAGTGGTATCACCGGTTTGAACAGATTGCAGCGATTGCAGATGGCAAGGGAAACGAAAAACGCGACCAAGCCTACCGCGATCTTCGCAGCAAACTCTTTGCACTGGTCGCGCGATTTTCGAAGAGCGCGCGGACAATTGTCAGTCATGATTGTCGCATCCGTTCGCCGATAAAACTTCATGCATTCAGTGGTTCCATTCGCGAGAAGAAACGCCTCGGCTTCAGTGCGAGTCATGTCGGAGATGTTGTACATTTTTACTGCATCCGGTGCAACGGGTGCTTGCTGTTGTCACCAATCATCGACTCCCCACGAACCGAACACGGCGCAGCCAGGTAAAGGTTGTCCAACACGCTTTTCTGTTTCGTCTTCATTATAGTGTATTAATTCACGCCAAATCGCCTACACTTCCACATTAACGGACAAGGTCGAAAAATTACACCGGATTTTCCCGAGGCCGGCTAAGGTGAATCTATTATTTTGGAAAGATCCCAATTGAGAGGCGAAGACAGTCGCAGGTAGGCTTTGCCGGTGCCCTCAGATGTCGAGCTGGACTTGTTAGAATTTAAATCTTGACGACTATGCAAAATGTTGATTTCTGACTCGATTAATTTTCGGAACGCCGGATCGCCATCTTTTTGTTTGTCGTAGGTCTGCAATGCTTTTTGTAGATAAGCGTCGGCATCTACTGTTTTGCCAGCGCGCATTGCCGCTTGTGCCTTAATGTAGTAATCGGAAACATCTGTGTTCAGGAAACGATTACCTTTTTTCGTTGGCAAAGAGTCATCGTGCGGCTCGAGGCGAATTACGTGACCGTCGGGATCGGCAACCACGACAGGCAAGCTTTGACCGTTGGGTAGTTTGACCTTACGTGTCAAGAGAATTCCGTGCACGAGTTCTTCTGTCGACGCACCGGTTATGGTGCCATTGTCTGTGGCAAAAGGATCGTCATTTCCGGACAACCAAGGGCCGGAGAAATACTGTTGAGTGTCGGGTTCGGGCGTAAAATCGCTGTCGCCGTACCACGCAGTAGGCGAAGTTGCATTCACGAGATCTTCTAAATTGATTGCGGGAAGGGTATTTTGCTTAGGTAAACGTGGAGCAGAATACTTTCTATCTTTATTGACCTTGAACGCAGGATCCGCAGTTTGCAGCGACTGTGCAAACGCTGACGGTATTGATATCAGCAGTGATACCAGCCCAATTGCAATTCGTGCAACAGTCTTGCAACGGTCACGCGCCTTGCGCAAAATGCGGGGGCAATCGTCAGTCATAATCGTTCCATCTTTTCGTCGATAGATCTTCAAACAATCGGACGTCCCCCGCGCTCGCAAGAAGTCTTCAGCTTCTCGATGAGTCATGTCCGAAATGTTGTATACAGTTTTACTGCACGCGCGGCAGTTCTGCTCACGCGTGTTGCCTGGAGTCGACTCTAATGGCATAGAGCAGGCAGAGGCAATATAAAGTCTATCTAGTAAACTCCGGTGCTTCAAAGTTTAAAAGCTCACTAACGGACCGGCGACTGCCTGAGGTTACGTGAATGTGCGGCGGAAGTACACAGGATTTACCCCAGAAAAGCGTTGCGTGCGGCATCCGAACAATGACTCAGAAATCGTATTATAGACAATCTTATTGCAACCGCTGCAGTTGCGCTCTCGATCATTACCAACCATCGAGTCCCAAGCAATGGTACATGGAGATGAAACGGCTAAGTTGTCTATCAAGTTTTTCGACAGTTTATTCTTCATCGCTTAGACTAACAATCAATAGGGTGATTCCGTGTCATACACCGATGGAACTTCATGCGGACAAGTAAAACCATCGACAACTCTCACATTATCGAGTCGACGAAGAAATTCCCACCGGATTTTCCCGAGTCATAAATGATTTTGACTATCCCCTAGACACAATTGAACCTTTTACGGTCTGCCATGTTTTAATCACATATTTCGAAGGAGTAATTTGAGACGACAAAATTTTCGATTCACCTCCGCCCTGGCTCCGTCCACTCATATTTGTGAGTCCAGCCAAGTTCGACGCCGCCGCCTGATCGATTCTGAAATCACCCACATGGTTTATATTAGCCGACTTCGCGAGAATCGCTCCGTAGAATTCTCCGTACCCTGATGTCGAAACAACTGAATTTGGTGCATAAATTGTCGCATTCATCTCCTTAGCGCCACCAAGATCTCCTGATAATTGGATGTTCAGTGGCTGATTTCCTGAATAAATAATTTGAAGGTTCTCGGCGCCACCATTGTTGGAAAACAATGAGCTATCGATGCGAACATCTGTTGGTTGTGTTAAGTCAGATGGAGGGGCAGGATCGATATAAACTTTAGTGATACCGTCGCTATCTACAGTGATTGTATTAGTAGCATTTAGCAAACTGCTTGAGGAAGTATTGTAGCTTCCGCTCGCTATCGAGACGTTGGAAGCAGTGCCATCAGCCGACGACGTAGGTAGCGGACTCGTGTTGACGGGTGTTGGCACAGGGTAACTCTGGATAGGAAGGTTTGCAGTGTTCGTCATTCCACCCGCTTGGGAATAGTTCAGTCCCACGCGATTAATGTCCGAAAAATTACTTGCAAAGCCATCGGCTAATGCCCACACGTTATCGCTACCAAAGTTGGGGGTACTGCTGTTATTTGTCCACTGAAACCCGTCCGTGGGTGTCGCCGAGGACGTGACATTTGTTTGCAGCCTCCCAAAAACCAATGAGCCATTACTTTGAGCTAGCGTTCCGGAACTGTCTGAGTTGTTGACAATGAGGTCACCATATACGGTGGTACTCGGTGATGTCGATACCGATGTATTACTTTGTACAGAAGTCTTAAAGCTTGCTTGTCCTCCTTCCGTGACAGTCTGATCTGAGGTAAAACCATCTCCTGGAGCCAAAACATCAAGGTAGCCATTATTGCTCCCAAGTGTGATCGGTCCATCTGAGATCAGACCGGTGGGGCGGGTTAACGGTACTACCGGCGGTGTCACCGTCGGATCGGCAGGAGCCAAAGTAATTCTTGCACTAGAGGCGAACGCCCCATCATAGGCTGTTAGATCGACCACAAAGAAGTAGACTTTAGCGGGCCTTACTTGATTGGGTGCCCCGGCGCCCCCCGGATCCCATTGAGGATCGTACAAGAGGAATTCTTTGTCATTGTCTCGTAAGGTGCTTAAATCGGCGGTGGTGAGTCGCCGTACGCGAACTCTCACCGTGGCATCAGGAAACGCATCGGACGGCAGAGTGTACTCGGAATAAGGATTTGCATCATCGGGTAATAAATTGTTGTCGTCAAGCTTCTGGAATTGTCCCACGACATAGCTCACGGCCGATTCAACGGTCCTTTGAGACTTCGCTTTGGCGAAATGCAACCTTTCAGACGTGGCAACTTGTAACAGCATCGACGTTAAAGTGAGCAGGAGCATTCCGCCAAATGCAGTAATCGTGATTACAGCCACAAGTGCATAACCATCATTGGCTCTGAGGCTTCGTTGACGTAGCATGCGTTTAACCATTACTTATTCTAGACCCCATACGATTAAACCGAGTAAAGGCCTCTCCTCGAACGCCCATCGTGCTGTCATAACGAGGATCTACAATCGTCGGATCTGATGTGTCGCTGATTGGTCTTCGAACCTCCAAGTCAATAGCGACCCCATGAAACGCATCCACGGCGTTCGCCTCAGTAACGAAAACTTTGCCGGCACCATCTGACTGCCTTTTCAAATAGACGAAAACATCGGGAATCTGATCATCATCATTGGTTCCCAAAGGTCCGATTATGCCTTTTGCAACAACCTGATTAGTGGTTGTCGGATTGAATTTCAAAACAAACTCGTTAGGTTTGGTCACATCCGCTTCAACCTTGTATTCAATCCTGTCTGCGTAGCCCGTGGGAGTCCCGTTCAGAGGATCCTGTGGAGCATTCGCATCGTACTCCGTAGAGAGCGGGTTATTTTTTGGATTGAGATAGAAATTTGGACGATGGAGAACCAGCCTAGAAGCATTCGACAAGGCTGAGTCAATTTCGTATGACTGTTTTACATCAGCCTTTATTCGTTCCAACGCAGGCCTAATGCCGATGCGCACATCAGTCAGGCTAGTTAATTTCACAGTCGAATACGCACATAGTGTCATTATTTCACCTAGCGCAGCTAGAATCACAGCGAGCAATACGGTCGCGACGAGCATTTCGGTGAGTGTTGCACCACTGGAAATCCTGGTGGAGCGGTATCGCGAGCGGCGAGTTTTCTTCATGGCAAACCTAGTCCATCGTCATAGACCAACATCGAACGACTCTTCAAGTGAGTCGCTGAATTATCCTTCCATGATACGAGCATGTTCACAGAAATCGCATTCTTATCCGGGATACTAGTCAGTTGGTAAGTCACAGTACCATCCGACAACTTTGATGATGATTGAGTTTGGTCAGACCACTTTTTACTTGCCATGTCCAAAAGCATCGGACGCGTTCGTAATAGGGGTCCAACGTCTGCAACAGTTATTTTGTTGAGCTGCAACGACCATGTCTCATCGGCATAATCGGAAAGACCAGAATAACCATAGGCAATAGTCTGTTCCGCTAGCTCATCCAACATTTCTTCGGCAAGCGCATCGTTTTTTGAGACTGTGGCAAAGTTCAGCGACTGCGACGCCCCTTGAAAGAGAACCACCGCAATAAAAGAACTCATCAACACAGCAACCAAAAACTCGATCATGAACGAGCCATGATCCTGACGACCTCTGACTCGTCTCTTGCCTTTCTGAAGAATCGCTTTTTTAGTTTTGAACGGCATAATCTAGATCTAATAAGTATTCTAGTAATGCCTTCTTTTGAACTTGTTATAACAAGCAGATCTCTATCTAAATCATCGACGCAAATCCAAACGCGTTGCCGCCTTTCGCGAGCACGGATTCGCAGGCCAGGTCGGCGCGGGCGAGGATTTCTTTCCAGTCGCGGCCGTGGTTTGGGAAGCATGCGATGCCGATGGAGGCACGCAGGAAAAATGCGTGGGAGTTATAAGAAACTGGGGATGCTTCGAAGTATTGGCGGGCGGTCTCGGCAATCATCGTCGAGTTGGGACCGGTGCACTCGGGCAAGAGAACCATGAATCGGTCGTTGCTGTAGCGCCCCACGACGTCGATATCGGTGTCGACGATGTTGGTAAGCACGTCGCCAATATGGTGAAGAGCCTGTTCGTATGCTGAGACGCCATAGGTGTTTGCGACATGGATTAAGTCGCCGAAGCCAACAATGGCAAGCGAGAACGGGCGTTGGAATTTGATTGCGCGTTTCGTTTCCATCTCGAGCCTGCGCATGCAGTCATGGAAGGTGACGACGCTCGACGGTGGAAGTGCAGGAACTGTCTCTGCACTATGAGTTACAGAATCCGGGTCTTTCATCGCCGGCATTCGATAGAGTGTGGCGAGATGGCGTTGCGACTGCTCTTGCGCGTTGCGTTGCCGCATCTCCTGATCTGACGGAGTCGGCGCGACAGCTGCACGGTCGCGGACTTCAGCCAACTGGCGATGGACTTTATTGTCCAGAATCACAGTGTCTGTAAATTTTCCGTTATTGCTTCTGTTGCCGGCGTTTCCGCCGTTTGGTCTGTTTCCAAAGGGGCTATTCATGATACTCAGCGTCCTGCTCTGCCTAGACTTGTATACCCGCCAGTAGACCTGGCAAATCGAATTTCTTTCGTCACGTTTCGATCACGTCCGACCGGTTGGCGGACAAAAGTTTTTGACGATTTAGCTCGCGCCTTGTTCCAGGAAGTCGGATGAATTGATGCGATAAAGAACGTGGCGCCGCAGATGGTGACCTTCCTCCAGGCGAGGGTGATCGAAGTCTTCCGAAGGGTCGCGTTTCATGCCAATCTTCTCCATCACACGAATAGAATTGGAGTTTAATGTCGAAGTAAACGAAACGACTTGCTTGAGATTCAGTCGAGTGAAGGCGTCGTTCAAAACCTCGTAGGCGCCCTCAGGAGCGTAACCTTGGCCCCAATACTTATGAGCCAGACGCCAGCCAATCTCCACGCACGGTGTGAAGTGCGCCTCGAATCGAGGAATGCTCAAACCGATAAAACCAATCATGTCGCCGGTTGCAATCAATTCCGCCGCCCACAAACCAAATCCTTCGCTCTCGAAATGCGCTTCGGCTGCAGCCACGAAGCTCTTGGTCTGGTCGAGCGTCAGCGTGGAAGGAAAGCGCTCCATGACCACCGGATCTGCGTTGAGCGCGGCAAAGGGCGCGACATCCGCGGCGGTCCATCGCCTGAGCAATAATCGTTCTGTACTCAAAGATTGAATCTTGGACATAATCTCGCGGGTTCGAAGGGCACTATGGCGAGCACCTCGCGGGTCAGTACTACCGGGATTTACCCTGAGCGCTTCACAGGCGTACCGGTATGTCCGAATCTGACGTTTTAAGGGAACATCTCATTCAGGAACATCTAGATTACAACTTCAGGTACCAAAATGCCATCGTGTGGAGTTTCATGAGTCGCGGGCAGAAGCGCGGTATTTTCTTGCTTTTCGGATTGCTCTGTGCGTGGGCTATTCCGCAGGCAGCTTTTGCGTTGAGCGCGTTTGAGTCGGGCAAGGAAGAGTTTAGACTGAAAAGATTTTGGGCGGCAAAGGCGAAATTCATGACTGCGGTGCAGCAGGAACCCGCCAATCAGAAGGCTTACTTGTATCTTGGTCGCTGCCTGGAATATCTGCGTGAAACAGACGATGCCCAAGCTACCTATCGCGCGTGTTTTTCAGTCAACCCATTTTCGGAAGATGGTAAACGGGCAAAACAATTTTCGATCGACATTTCCGGACGCATGGAAGCCTCTGAGCACAGGGCTGTTGACGATCCGCAACAGGTGATCGACACGGGTTTGTTGATTCAACGACAAGCGCTGGACTTGCAAGCGCGGAAGATTCGCGAAGCGGAGAGTTACTACAAGAATCGACGAAATGTCAGTCGCAGATCCGGCTATTACTACACGACCTACGACCTGGCAAACGCAAGCAGAGCAGGCGAAATCAGTAACCAGAGATTCATTAACAACAGCAGCAAAATTTATGACTGGCAAAACGAAGCATTAAAAGCGCGTTTGCATGGACAGAGATCCGCTCAAAGTGTTCAAGACTCAGCCAATGCCTTGATTGAACGAATCGGAAGAAAAACGGGGACATCACCGGCTCTCCGTGCGCTTGGAACGAATCTCTACACGCAATACTTCAGAAGCAAAAACGAGGAAGAAGACATTCCACCTCCTCCAGACCCGCCAATTGAGTTACGGGCGAAGCAGCTTAAGTTCAACGATATTCCGCGCGCCTGGAGAGGACAGTCTAAAATTTTCAAGTTTCCAACAATCGGACCTGATGATTTTTTAGCGGAGAAGAAACCAAAAACTCTGGACGAGGCATTGATGACCGGCGACATCGCACCGATGAAGAAGGTTGTTCCAGCGTCCGCATCGCGCGTGGTGAAGGAGTCGACCGAAGCGCAAATCAAAAGTCTGGAGAGTAAATCGACTGATGCCTCTCGGCTCCCAGCAACTGGAAGTTCGACAAAGTATACAGATGATTTTGATGATGAATTGATGAATGACCCAACAGAAGCTCCTATCGAACAAGATGCGGCAGCTTCGCAAAAGAACTCAGCACCAGCAGCGGTGCAAAAGTAACCCAAACAGCACAGTAACGTGACTAATCAAAGATCGGTTTAACAGGCGAGGAGAAAAAGATGGCACGAAATCTTCCAAACGCAATAGCAGCGGTTTCGGTTCTTGCGCTTCTTGGAGCCAATCCAGCAAGTTCGACCCCGGCACCAGCAAAAAATGCGGCGGCGTCAGACAGTTGCTGCTCCGGCAAAGCGGTATCACGAGCGGTGCTGGATGAGGATTTCACATACGACTTACCCGAGGAGGGCTGTGATCCCGTCCGATTTCTTCAGGCTCGTTATCTAATTGAAGCGAATCGAGAATTTATCAGGACGGCAAAACCTCTCCATGAAAAAATGCAACAGCAAATTCTTATCGCCAAGACATTGAAGGGTGAAGCAAACATGCTGTTAAACCGCATTCCTGCCGTAGCTCCACCGAAGTTGAAGGGACCGGCTTTGCAAGCGGCAGTCGCAGACTACACACAATCGCTACAAGCGTTTGTCAACAATGCAGATCGGTACAAAGCAAATTTGAAAAACTTCCAACTCACGATCGGGGACTGCCAGAGAGCACAAGCAACGTATGATGCTCAGCGTAGCGCGTATGATTTGCACTGCAATCAATTTCACGTGCCTGGTCTAACGCTTGTAGAACCACCACACATATGTGGTGCGCTCAACTTGACTGCAGGCGAAGCCTCAAAAATTTCAGGACTTTTACGCGCTGATGAACAGAGACTGCAAAAGACAATGAACGATGTAAACAATGCCGGTGCGCTCGTAAATGAATCACGAAATCTGGTTGCGGCTAACCTTGCTAATACCGCCAATGACGCTGTCCGACAGCGCGAAGAGGAAAAGTTAGCTAAGCAGTTTGGACGTCTCAAAGAAGAATACGAGTTGTTGAAGATTCAGAGCAGCATGCTCGGAACCGAGAAACAAAAGCAAGCAGGAAAAATGATTCACAGAAACGTTGCCGGCAATGTAGTCTCGAAATAGTTTCGGTCTTCAAAATAGCTTGCACCGAATGTGGCGCTAGTAAGATGAAAGGGACCTGGCATTACACCAGGTCCCTTTCCCAACGCTATCGGCAAAATTTTGGTTGAACACGCTCAAAGTGCTGCTTGGGGATGTGCAATGAGAGCGCTGTATTGGCCTCGCTGGTTAGAAGTGTCTACCGATAGTCGCGCGTCGTTCCAGGTAATGGATACTTGCGCTTCGCTGGTCCGTCGAAAATGTCTTTGTTTGGTTGCTTCAACACATGAAGCGGTTGGGTTTCAGGCTTCACGAAATCCTGGGGTTTAACCGGTCTCACAGAATCATCAAGCCTAACCGGGTTGTTATCAGGTTCTACATTCCGTACGTTTGGTCGGTCAGTTTCGCCCGGCTTTGGCATGACATTGCGAAGATGGTTCGGATCTTTTCCTTCGGGTTTAGATCTTTGATCTCTCAGTTCTCGCGCACGTTCGAGCACGCTTTCAGAACCTAGCCTCTCAGCTCGCGGCAATCTGCGGGCAGGAAGATCGAGTCCATCGATGGGTTTTGGCCCTGCGGGTTTGGTTTTCTTTGCACGATCGCTCTGGTCGTCTTTGTTGGGAAGTTCATCTTTGCCGGCACGATCCTGAGGCATGACGAAACCGCCTTTGTCCAATTTCTCACTGACGCCCTCTCCATCTTCAGCTTTGTTTGAACGCTCAGAGTTTTCGTCTTTGATTGGTTTCTTACTAGTGGAAACATCATCTTCGGTCTTGTTAGGAAGCTTTGAATTATCGCCTTGGATTGGTTTCTTTCCATCGAGAAGGGCGTCCTCAACCTTGTTCGGAAGAGTTAAATCATCGTCTTTGCCTGGCTTCTTCGCACCGTCTTCGACCTTATTAGGACGCTTGAAATTAGCATCGTTTCCTTGCTTGTCAACCAGAGAAAGCGTCCCATCATCTCCTAATCGATAAACAGGGTTGTCTACCTTATTCGGCTTGTCCGTCACCATATTTGGTGCGGCGTTCACATCAGCCTTGCCTGCTCGAGACAATCCTCTCGGTTGTTCATCGCTAGAGACAGAGAAATCGATGGTTCCATCTTTCTTATTGATCGACGCTTCCGGAAGATGTGAGGAACCATTGAGCATCGACCCCAGAGAATTTTTGTACTCTGACATAGTAAGATTGCCGAGAACGGAATCTTTGAGCCCATCATAAACGCCGCCACTCTCTGGTTTTTGCAATTCTCTCGTGTTTACCTGATCTTGGGTGTCAGCGACAGGTTTTACTGCAGTGCTTTTTTCAGTATTGATTTCGTTACTCATGTGTTCACTCCTTAGCGTTGGGGTTCACTATATGTGGTGGCATCGAATCCACTTTGCTTGTTTCAGTGGGTCAGTTCGAAGCGATGAATGCAGTCTAGCGATGCATGAGAACGAATGTGTTCCGGGAGTGTAACCCAGTTGTAACCGGGGAGGTTTCCAGTGAAAAATTTCGGCAGGGGTGACCGTTTTGGTTTCCAAAAACTTTTAATATTCCAGCAAAAGAGGTAGTATTTTGATTGCTGAAACAATGGAGCGAAAGTTCTGTGGCGAAAATCCTGCTAGCCGAAGACGATGCCACAGTCGCCATAATGGTCGAACAGATGCTTCTTTCCAAACGACACATCGTCGATGTCGTTGAGGATGGTAAGCAAGCAATAGACTTATTACGCACGCATCAATACGAGTTGTTGATAGTGGACTGGGGCTTGCCGACCAGGACAGGTCCGGAAATATGCCAGTGGTACCGCGCCAGCGGTGGCGTCGGGAAAATACTGTTTCTAACAGGGCATGACACCATCGACGATAAGGAACATGGTTTCACTTCCGGTGCTGATGATTACCTGACTAAACCATTCGATCTGAGAGAACTTGTGCTTCGCGTGGACGCGTTGCTACGACGTCCTGAGCAGACCAAACCTGATATCATGCGGGCGGGCAAGATCTCGGTCGACCGACAAAAGATGACTGCATTGCGAGACGGCATCGAAATTAGTCTCACTGAAATGGAGTTTGCTTTGCTTGAGTTTTTCATCGCAAATCCCAATCGAGTGTTCACAAATAAAATGCTTTTGGAACATGTGTGGCCAGCTGATTCCGACCGCTCCGCCGATACCATCCGAATTGCCATCAATAAATTGCGTAAAAAGATCGATGTCGATACGGAAGCATCTATAATTAAGAACTTGCACGGACGTGGCTACATGCTCGAAAGTTAGGCAGTTTTCAAACTCGCTAATTGAAACTATCAACCAAAATACTGCTCCTAGTCTCACTGCCACTTGCGTTCCAGCTTGGTCTATCGTTTGTTCTTTTTGAACAGTTGCGTCAATCAGAAACGAAGTTCGAAAAGGAATTTCATCGAATCCGCATCATCGCGGCACTCGATCAGGTTTATCATCTGCACGTTCGAAGTCTGGCAGCAGCAGCCTTTTACAGCATCAGTAAAGATGAATCTGTTGGAGAGAAGCATCTCGCAACCCTAAAAGAGTTGTCTAGCACTCTAAAGCAGTTAAGAGCATTGACTCAGGACGATACCGGTCTCTTAGAACAGACAACTCAGCTGCAAAAAGCCGTGCTTGCTGTTGTGCCATACGAAATGATGATGCGCAAAATGTCGTTGATGGAGAGCAAGCTCAATCTGGAGGCATCTACTAAAGCGCGCAAACTAATCAAAGAATCGATGCAAACGATCGAGTCGTACCAGACTTCTCTGATTCCGCAGACGGATGACATCACGACGTTTAGACGTTCTGCGTTTGACCTGGAGATGATGCTGGCTGCTGCATTAGTCTTAATCCTGGTCAGCTCGCTGATGTTTTTATACTGGTCACAAAAGTATGTTCTATCTGTAATTAGAGTATTAACTGATCAAATTGAACGTTTTAAAAACGGGGAGTCAATCCAGCCGATTATTAAAACGAAAGATGAGATCGCAGAGCTGGAGTTGGTCTTGTGCGAGTCGGCGAATCGCATCATTACACTTGAAACTTTACGAAGAGAATTATGTTCGATAGTGTCGCATGATATTCGCGCACCGATGACCTCAATTGGTGGCTTGGTCACGCTTCTGGAAGAAGGCGTTTTGGGAGATCTCAATGCACGGCACGCCGCGCTGAACAAACAGCTCAAATCGAGCAGTACGGATCTGCTAAACGTTTTAAACAATATTCTTGATCTGGATAAGTTGAGATCAGATAAATGGCCTATTTCAGTTCAGTCGACGACAGCAGACGAGGTTTGCGAACGAGTAGAAAAAGAGCTTCGCACTGCCGAATTCGCAAACGTCGAAACACATGCGGAACCCGGAGTAATGGACTGTGACGTCGACGCAATCGGTCGAACATTTGTAGCGATCGCGCAAGTATTTGCTATCCCGACATCGCATATAAAAATCGAGTGCACTGAAGCTGGTGCGTGTACGATGAAATTGCCTGGTGGCGAAAACGACTCTGACATTAAAGTCCGCTCGGCTCTCTCATTGGCGCAACTTTTCTGCGAGAAACAGAAAGCTGAGTTGATACATACGACGTCGCCTGAGACTTCCACGTTTACGATTCGACTGCAGGAAAAGGTAGCATCCAATCCACTCCATGAAACGGAGAATGGAGGAGCACCAGTGGCGGTGCCCATAACCAAAGGAAGACTTTCAAAAATCGGTAAGTCACTTTTGTTTCTAGTTGGCAGGCCATTAGCCGTATCCTTCGCCGCAATCATTCTTCTCGGCTTTCTATTAGCGGACATCGGACAAGAACTAGGTCACGAAATCGTAGCCAGAGAAATCGTTCACAGCACGACGAGTCTAACCTCTGACATGACGCATTTGATGTTGCTCTCAATTCGACGAACTACAAGCAGTTCGTCGGAAGAAGAGGAACAAGCGCGCATGAAGATTGCGACAAAAATCGATGGCGACATGCAATCGCTGAGAGATCTGGAGTCAAAAACTCACACGTCAATGACAACAGAGTTGGAACTAGTGCAGAAGAAAGTCGACAGTGTAAAACTGCTTTCGAAAGAACTTACGGCAAAGCCCCTCGATCAACTCTCAGACACCTTGAAACAACATCTGGAGGGTGGAGACTTGGGTTCCATCGCCTTTTCCAAAGCCGGCAGCCTTTTCACCAACCGAGTTGAACTCGATTCTACTGAAACTTTGCTGCTATCAAATTTAAGAAACACATATTTTCTAGTCATAGCCGGAGCACTTTTGGCTTCGGCGATACTCACTATATTTGGTGCAGTTCAAGTTTCTCGAGGCTTGATTGCACGACTCAACAGCGTTGCAGAGAACGCACGAAGACTGACACATCGTGAGCCTCTACACAAACCGCTCGACGGTAAAGATGAGATAGCCGATCTCGATACATTCTTCTTTGAGTCGGCACACAAAATCGCACAGTTGGAACTCGAGCGCAAAGAGTTGACGGCATTACTACGGGAGCAGCTTAAAGCACCACTTCTTTTTTTAAGAGATGGTTTCAGTACAATACTCGCAGAATCCGACAGTTTGACAGAGAAAGGCAAATTATTGATTCAGAGGACGGTTGTTGAGATTAGACGATTGAACGACCTTGCAGATGACCTATTAATTCTGGATACAATCGAGGCCAGCGGTCGAATCACATTGGAGACGGAGATCGTGGACGTCAAAATAAACGACATTGTTAGTCGAGCGATCGACGCAGTAGCCCCGCTCGCGAAGTTGAAAGAAGTCGAGATCGTATACGGGAACGGTGAAACATACGTAGTGCGCGCGGATGCATCTCGTTCCGTTCAAATATTGGTCAACCTAGTTTCTAATGCCGTGAAGTTTTCGCCCGAGAAAACGGCGGTCACATTCACGAGCGAAGCTGATGAAAAGCGAGTGAAGATAGTCGTTACTGACAAGGGACGAGGAATTCCTGAAGCCGAGGCGCATAAGATTTTTTCGAGGTTCGATCAAGTAAGCAAGGACGACAATAGAAAAGGCAGTGGACTCGGTTTATTCATAAGCAAGAAACTTGCTGAAGCACAAGGCGGAAACGTCGGCTTCGAGTCAACCGAAGGGGTCGGCAGCCGATTCTGGCTAGAACTCCCCCTCGCCACAGATTCGCAGTGATAGTTGCAGGGCGGCTTGTGACCGCCCAGACTGCTGGTTCCGCGCCAATTTACTTCTTCATCATAAAGATGCCGCGGGCACGCTTCGCATGCTTCTCGGCTTCTTGTTCACGATTGCAAGCGCGAAGCATGGTGGCATAATTTTCGAGAATTGAAACTAGTCCTTCACTGAAGGGTCCGTCAGATTTTTCCTTGGCCACAATTGCACGTTTATAAGCGTCTTCAGCCTCGGCGTGCTTGCCTTGCGAACGCAGGCAATTAGCCAGATTGTTGAGACTGGTCGCAAGACGTGGATCTTTCTCACCCATTTTCTCCGCTTCAGTTACGGCTAGCTGGAAATGCTTTGCCGCATCTTCCTTTTTGCCCGCGGACATGGCTTGTTGGCCGGCGACGTTGTATCTCTCCCACATAATGACCTCGCTTTTCTAGAAACTAGCAGCACATGGCACTTCGTCAGGGCTTGACCCAAGGCATCCAAGCCTAACTACCCTGGAACACGTGAAGCTAACCTCTACTGCGGAGACTTGTAATGACAGTTCGATAGACATGCAAGCATGACTGAAACGGCGTTTACCAAAAGATCGATCAGAGTAGCGTTCTAGAGCCTCGCCAGCCGCCCTCACAGCTAGAGCTCAAGCTCAAGCTAAAGCTCAAGCTACAGCGCAGCTAATGCTACAGCTCAACTCAGCTACAGCTCAGCTACAGCCGCTCAGCTGAAGCTACAGCTCAGCTACAACTACAGCCCAGCTACAGCTCAGCAGAAGCTACAGCTCAGCGACAGCTAAAGCTCAGCTACACTAGCCGATTCGCGCCACACGAGGAGGCACGGGTCTGAACCTGGGAGCGCAGGCTTCCAGCCTGCTTCGAAATGCCGCCAGTTAGCAGCGCTCCCACGAAAGTTCTTTCTAAACTATAATACCGGATGATACTGCAAGTGACACCATTCCAGTGCCACAAATTCTTCCAGATCCAGATCCGAAAATATCACTGCGATCCATTCAGTCGAACCATTATCGCCTTCCATGCAAGCGGTTCCAGGTCCGATTCCGAAGCGCGATCCATTAAGTCGGAGCCGCTGGTTTACCGATGCAATAGCTTTGTCGACTTGCTCCAGACCACCGAGTTGGTAAGCTTTGCGATACAGTTCTGCCACCATATCCAGCACTTTGCTGTTTTCTGCCAAATACTTTCTGCGAAAAACACCGGCAGTGTATTCGCGAATCGCTTCAATCTGTTTTTTCATTCTCGGTGAGACTTTGCCCGCGTTGAATCTCTCGATAAGAAACACACCATTATCGGTGCCAAACTCAACCATCATTTGATGGCTGAAAATACTCTCAAAACTGGGAGACAAAGCGCGACTCGAATTGATCGGATCAAGGAAATCAAATTCGCCATTTTTAGCGGCCGCGACAATCTCGTCGATTCTTTCATCGAATGGATCAAAACTCAAATCGTTCTTCGGAGTTAGCAGGTTCGAATGGCTCGAACCACGATTGGTTGAATCAGCATTATTCGAAACAGTGCCTTCCGCCAGGCGAAGCGGACGAACCGAACTTCGCACTCGTGCAGCGAGAGCCTTAACTCCTTTGACCTTCATCTTCTGATTTTGTTTGGCAACGGCTGTCAATTTATCCTCCTGGTCCTTCGATAAGCGAAAGAGTTTGCGATTGGGATGCATTCCATTTCGTTCGTTCAGTACCATCGACCGGCTTTGTCCCTCGTCGACTTGTGTTCTAGATCTCCCTGGTTCGTGGCTATTCGCATTTATCGCCATCTGCCACCTCGGCGATTATTCGGATAGTAGTTGCCATTGCCCGGGTTGTTATATCCACCATTGCTCGGGTCGTAGCTGTTGTAGCTGCTGCCACCACTGCTGCTTCGGGAGCTGTCGTACTTATTGGAATCATCGGTTGGTTTGATCATGCCTTTGATGGTGCTGTCACTGGCAAGCTTGTATTTTTTCTGGTTGACTGGCTCGTTGACTTGCTTTTCAGCATTTTTGTCGCCTTTCGCCCAGGCTTCCAAATTCGAAATTCGCGCAATAATTTTGTCGTCATTTTCGCCGTGTTGATTGTCCTGAATCACACACCATTGTCCTTCGACTTGCTTTAGATGAATCGATTTTGCGTGTCCTGGACTGTAGTTTAGAACTGTTCCTTTTTCGAGAAGTGTCTTGCGCATGTCACCGTTGATCAAGGTACCTTCACCGTGATCGCCCCATTTGACGTCGCATGGTTTGTCACCGGTAACCATTTGCATGATCTCGGCATTTCCTGTATACCAGCGGCCTCCGGTGGTAGTGAATGATGCGTGCGTGCCACCATCCATGGCGCGAGCGCTCTGACTCCTGCCACCGAGGACAGGGAGAGTGTAATCGAATATTTTTCCAACCGGACTACGGTCGCCATCGCACTGGCGCATCATTCCTGGCTGTTGGTCCCATGTATCGGTAGCCTTACTGATGCTCCAAGTTGTTTCCTGGAAACCATCGGGGAACTTCAGATAGTCTTTCGAGAACTTGACCGTCTTTGGCTCCGGTCCTTTCGTGCCACTGTTTTTAGTGGTGTAGGAACCGGTCAGCGAAACTTGTTTCAACAAATCTGCCATGTGTTCGGTGCGTTGGGTGAGACCCCAGATGTGTGCCGACTGAATCCAGCAAGTACCGTGTCCGTCCCAATCCGCGCCACCGGCTGATCCCTGGTCCATAGTCGTCGGATCTTGTGCGTGGAACATGAAGTTTTCGGCAAGGAATGCTCGTTGATTTTTGTCATAGAAGGTGCCTGGCTCATCGCTGTTAACCATCTGTGCAAGGTTATCGTACGTGCCAGCAACCGACTTGCTGACTTCGTCATCGACTTGATCTGCTCCGCTGACTCCAGCAAGTTTTCGAGCTTGAGCACGACCAGTCATGCGCTCCTCGAAAGCCTTCATCATCTCTTCCATACGCTTCAATCGAGGTTCGTCGAGGTTCTTTTCCATCGACTCCATGAGATTCATTCGCGCTTCTTCTACGGACCCGGAGAAGCCGCTGCCATCACCACCGGTCAATCCTTGAATGCGAACCTTATCGCCGACTTTTGATTCGGCCGTTGTGTATTCGTACTCGCCGTCTCCGAGAACCTTACCGATTTTTCTGGCTGGTTTTTCTTTGCCGCTTTCTGTCTTGCTATGGAAATCGTCGCTCAAGCCACCTTGAGGATTCGCTTGTCGTGCCCAAACGGTCGTCTTGTCACCGTCTTTAGTGGCACGCGTATCGCTGACGGACAACAACTGTTTCTTGTCGCCTTCTCCAGTGTATTCAAATCTGCGTGTGATACCGTTTGGTTTACTGGATTTGACGAGTGAATCATCTTTATCACGTTCCAGTTTCAACCCATTGGAACGCTCAGTGATCTTGCTCACGACCTTGCCGTCAGCGGCTTTAATTGTGTAGTTCAAATCGCCGTTTTCGCTGAGCTGTGCATCCTCGAGTTTCTGCCCTGCGGCTAGCGCTGGAGGGAATATCGTCTTCGATTCGCCTTTGCTGTTCGATTCGAGAATGCTTGTGATGCCACCTTTGGCATCTTTCTGGAAGGTTCTCGTCACATCTCCGAATTGAACTTTGGACAGCTTGCCCTGATTGTTGTAAATCAGCTTAGAACCGTCTTTCTTCGCGACGATTTCTTCACCGGCCAGAGTTCTGGTGCGCGTGCTGCCTTTGTCATCGACGTAACTGAGTTCGCCACTTTCATTGAATTTCAAATCCTTGCGAGCGTCAGGTTCATAAGGCGAGTCAGACTTCCACATACCATCGGCACCGCGGTTCCATGTCACGCGCTGTTTGGTTGGACCGTCGTAGACCGATATCTGTGAATTGTCGCCGTTAGTGTAAGCGACGCTGCTTCCGTCGCCACGTTTTACGTATCTGGATTGACTTCCTTCACTTCCTGCTAAGCCTTTGCCATCCTCTGTAGCTTTGATACCAACTTTCTGACCATTGCCGAGGAACGCATAGTTATCCTTTCCTTCGCCCCAGCTGCAAGATACGCGCTGGATGACGTGGACACCATCGTCGGTGACTGCAAACTCACCCTGCAAAGTTGCAGTTCTGCCATCGCCGGTTTGCGCGGTCCAGTTGGCTGAGTCTGGTGCGGAGCGAGTCCATGTGGCGCTCTGCCCACTTTGTTTGTCGACTACATGGTAGGACTTGATCTTTGTGGTTGAACCTTCAAAGTATTCATAGGTTCGTTTAAACCGATCGTTTTCAATTGATTTGTACCGACCTTGCTCATCGCGCTCGACATTCGCCTTCCAGGGCGTGTCAGGTTTCGCATCACCCTGCATCGCAACTTGCGAAACCTTCTTCTCGCCTTTTGCATCGGTGTAGTCGTAACCACCATCGGCGCGAGGAGTAACATTGGCCCTGACCTCGGTGCTTCCCGCAGGGCTGGTCCGAACGAATTTGTCACCGAAGCCACCAGTTGGAGAGGCTTGTCGTGTCCACTGCTCTACACGCTCTCCAGCAGCAGTTTTTACGCGGTCAGTGATCTGCAAAAGTTGCTTTCCTGACTCGTCGAACTTGTAACCGCGGGTAGAACCATCAGGCAGCGTCACGGTCGCAACGTTTCCATGCTTGTCAGCGGTTAAGACCGGCTCCGGACGGCGAGCGCCACCGCCAGTAGTGTCCGTCGGTTTCACTTGTGGAGTTTCTACAGAAACCTTACCATCCGGAGCCTGGATGTTCCACGGCTGCGTCGCCGCGTTGCGCAAGCAGAAATCACCGTTGGCACGCAGATCAAACTCACCGGAAAGAGGAACGTCAGCAGTACCCGACTTCAGATACCACTTTCCGTCTTCTTTTTTGACGTAATCTTTGACACCAGTCGAATCGGTCTGCCTGACTCCAACCAGTCCGCGAGTCGGATCGTGTTTAAACTCACGAGTTTTATCAGCGTAATCAATCTTATCTATCTTCTTACTGGTGGCATCAACATGAACGTTTTTCGGCAACGCAATTTCAGCCGGTTTCACAGCGGTATCAGATGGTTTAACCGCTGGGTCAGTCGGTTTCACCTTGGTATCAGTCGTTTTAACGGCAGGGTCAGTCGGCTTGACGGTGGTATCAGTCGTTTTGACGACAGTGTCAGTCGGTTTCACTGTGGTATCAGTGGGTTTAACAACAGGCTCCGTGGGCAAGGTTTTGTCCTTGGGGAGTTCGCCGGTTGCATCTTTCTTTTTACCTAATACGCTCGGATCGAATTTCGAAAGATCGACATCGGGCAGATATACGTCGGTTCCTTCTGAAAGCTTCACGCTCGGTATGTTGCCGGGGCGTGGTCCCTTACTGGTATCAGAAATGGTGTCAGTGGGTGCCCCCTTCTGATCCTTATTATCTTTTTCCGACGGTGTTTCTGTGCGTGTCTTCGAGAACTCGTTGAAGTTCGTTTGAAACACGTTTTCAGGCGGCTTAGTCGTTGGATTTTCGAGCTTTTCTAACATGAGAAGGAGATTCCTCGTCGAAAATTCAAGAAGCAAGATCGACCGCTATGGTCAGAGCGCTTCTCGAATGACGCATGAATAGGGGGGTTAAGCAAACTTGCTTAACTTCACATGCGCTTACCGATTTCGATGGTGATGGAATTTTTTTGTTGATAGTAAATGGTCGAGAAGATAGACATCAGGGGCAGGTCTGGTTTAGACACTATAGAATCGGGGGTTCTATCAACGAATTGCAGCATCCATCACGATAACTACACTCGCTAAATAGCGATAAATACTCTGCAACTAAGAGTATGCCACCACTCGAAAACCTTTGACAAGTTAATTGACCCGCTAAACAAGCCAATTTCCATCAATATCAAAATCAAAGTACGTAGATTTCCCACAATTATTTTTCTAATCCGTATTTCCGGCACCGAAAACCAATCTCGAAGCGACTTTTTCACAGAGATACTCAAGGGAAGGTTCAGAAAGAAACTGTGCATACGCACAGTTCGCACTATGACTCTATGCAGGACGGTCGGGGAACCAAATAATTGTGGGCACCCCAATTTACACGTTCTGACGTCATGAGCCTGAGCGGCGCTTTTTGCGCACCACCAAAAGAATGATCATGCCTAGCGTGACACCAGATGTATCCCATGTAACGTCGGTCAGGGACGCACTACGTCCTGGCACATAACTCTGGTGCCATTCGTCTGACGCGGCGTAGGCGAGGGACAGCAGAAATGCGGCGATTTCTGGTGTCGAAATTAAGGACAGTAATCTGTTCGGTTTCGACTGCTCACCGCCAGTAGTATCATAGGAAGAATCGCCATCATCAGTTTTAGTACTGAATTGATTCCTGGGTCGACCATCATTTTTCTGTAGAGCCCAAAGTAATAATCCATACAGGATCATGTACTCGCTGATGTGTCCGGCTTTGCGAACAGGTACGTTGGCATCACCGAGATATTTTTCAGTTTCTCGCCCGGAGTACGCCTGATGAGAAAAGGCAAAAATGACAATCATCCAGATGAGAACAGCAAGCCAGCGAATTGATTTCGTGCGCATTAGTTTTTTGCTTTCTTGGCTCGGCTAGGCTGACTCTTTGCGGCGGTCTTTGCCGGGGATTTCGATTGCGCTCCGGCCGACTTCGATGACTTACTTCTTCCACTCGACTTCTTTTGACCGGAAACCGAAGGGTGACCTTTGGCTGTAAAACGCCAGAGCTGGTCCTTTGCTACCGACAAGCCAATTCGTTTTGTGACCTCGACATCCTTATCAGAAAGTGCGGCGCCGCGGGCGAGCCAGATAGGCGAGCGCCAATCCATCAGATTAACTCCGTTGTGCTCACGGTCAATGCCCCACTGCCTGCACAGCTTTCCAGGACCATTGGCGCCCTCGAATTCAACTGCGCGAAGCAGCACGGCGCCAGCGGTTTCCTCTGTTTCGGTCACTACGTTCAAACAAAAATACATCCCGTATATAAAGTAGACATAGGCGTATCCACCCGGACCGAACATCACTTCACAACGAGCCGTTTTGCCACGATAAGCATGACAAGCGGGATCATCGTGAGTATATGCTTCCGTTTCGACAATCATTCCTGAGAGAATGGTGCCATCCTCCAGGCGCCTGCAAAGAACTGTTCCGAGCAGCTCCCGCGCCACCTGGACGGTATCTCGCTCGAAAAATGACCGCGGTAGAGTTTGCTTCAAATTGTCATTTGTAACAACAGTTGCCACGATGTCCAAACCAAGCGCTGCACTAGTTCTGCGTCTACAAGCTGTATTTATACACGAGAATTAAATATCTAACTGTCTGAGAACACGGATTTGGTTTAAAACTCAGAATAAGGCCGTATAAAGAGATCAGAACAATAAAAGCTGATAAAGCTTTATTGGTCCGGGGGAAATCGACTGTCTGTTAGACTCAAAGGCTCATATCGAGCAGATTGACATTATCAAGTGACTGAATCCGACATCAAAAATACGGACGAACTGCAATCGCAATCTAAGGGCGAGTTCCTCGACGCGATTCGTCGCCACATTTGCCAGATTCTTGGCTTCGATTTTGGTTTTATCGACATTGCCAAAGGCCACGAAATAAACAACGTGGCGTCGTTTTGCTTCGATGACGAGGCTGACGTGGCCAAGGAGTTCGTCGAATCACTGGTGGACGAGCACAAGCAACCGATCACGGTTGCAAACACCCTGGTTGCGCAGAAGGTTAAACAGACTCAGCGTTCTTGGGTCGGAAAAGCCTATTCGCTAGAGGACGTTGAGAAGGGGCTGGACGAGGATAGCGAAGGCTTCCCGTACATGATCGTGCCAGTTCTCAGCAATCCGGGAGCCCGAGCACATGAGGTCATGGGGCTGATTCGAGTAATTGCCTTTGATGCTGCTCGGGAAATTACAAATCAAGATTTGACGACTTTGAAACTAATGGGCGAGCACCTCGCCAGTCGAACAGGGTTGTTCGGCGACCTTGCCGATCAAGTGGCCGCGCAAAAACAAACTGGCGACGGCGGAGACCTCGACAATGTCTTAGTTATCCATTCCAATCGGTTGGTGCGACGGCGTTTTAATCGGATCCTCGGCAATGGTTATCGCGTAATCGAGGGTGAGAGCAGTGAAAAAGCGCTGGAACTTCTCGACGAAAACAGGGTTGACGTCATCCTCCTCGACAGCGACCTTCAGGGAGCTTCGGGCTTCGGTTTCTGCAAAGTTTTGAAAGAAACTACAAAGTGGAAACATATTCCCGTCATTTTAGTTGTCACCGACGATAGTGCCAGTGCACGCGTGGAGGGACTCAATGTTGGGGCTGATGATTGCATTCCTGATTCATGCCTTGACGCTGAATTGATTGCAAGAATTCGTTCTTCACTGAGACACCGAAAGTCGGAGCGCGAGCTTTCGGTTCAATTACAACTATTGGAAGATTACGCCCAGCGTCTCGAGAAAGCGCACGAGCAGCTTTCCATTGACAGACAAGACACTGTTCAACGCAATTCACAGCTGGAAGTATTGAAACGAGAAGGCGAAGTTCAACGCCATCAAGATAACTTACTCCACCGAATCAGTAATGTAATCCGGAAGTCGTTCAATATTCGTGAAAACTTGGAAGAGATGCTGGAAGCGCTCTCCGGATGGTTTTCACTCGACTGTACTTTCATCGTGATGCCCAATGATGAAGAACCGGAAGATACTGTTCGAGTCGAATGTGTCTCCGACAAAGCATACAAAGTGGTGGCATACGATCGAGATCTCGACATTTTCGAAATCTTTAAAAAGAATTTCCAGGCCGATCAGGCGATCATCGCTAATGATGCGGCAAGCGACAGAAGGCTTGATCCATTTCACAAGATTTTGAAATCCGGATTTTCGGTTCAGTCTCTATTTTTCATTCCTATTACCTACGAACAGAAACTGCAGGGGCTTCTTGTCGGATATAAATGCGAAGCACGCGCGGCATGGAGCCGGATCAACGAGACTTTCATGAAAGCCGTCGTTGACCAGGTCGCGGTCGGTGTTGTCAACGCAAGACTGTACGCGACAGTCCAACGTCAAGCCACCACCGATGGTCTCACGGGTCTGTACAATCACAGGACCGGACAAGAAAAGCTGGCAGATCAATTAAAACAAGCAGAACGTTATCAAAGAAGACTATCAGTGATCATGCTGGACGTAGATCACTTTAAGTCGATCAACGACAGTTATGGACACCCCGCCGGGGACACGGTACTCAAATCTGTTGCGCGCTTGATTCGTAACAGTTGCCGGGATGTGGATCTTCCGGTCAGATACGGTGGTGAAGAATTTCTTCTTGTTCTCCCTGAAATTACGCAAGACGGCGCGATGGTAGTAGCAGAGCGTATTCGGGTAGCGCTCAAAAGCGAGGTCATTAAGCACGAAGATATCGAGATCAATATCACGGCAAGTCTCGGCGTCGCATCGTTTCCTGAGGACGCAGACAGTCAACAGCTTCTCTTAGACCTGGCTGACAAATCACTCTATCTTTCTAAACGACTTGGACGAGATCAGGTGCACACGGCTGGCGACTTGATGTTTGAGCCGGAACCAGCTGCTGACGAGAAGAGCAGCGAGGACGTAGCGAAGAGTGTTCGCGATGGTGCATTCTCACCGCCGGTGATATCAGAAGAAGCGCGGCAAACCGAAGAGTTGGTTCCTGAAGTCGTGGATATGGTCAAGTCGCTTGCCGCTTCACTGTACGCAAAATCCGACTATAACAAACAACACCATCTCGAAGTCGCTCGGATGAGTGAGTTATTGGCCAAGGTCATGGGTTTATCTGCTCAACAAGTCGAACAAATTCGTGTTGCTGGATTGCTGCATGATGTGGGCGTCTTGCAATTGCCACAAGAATTGTTGAACAAAGAAGGCAACCTGACAAAAGAAGAACGCGATCAAGTTAATCAACACGCCACTCTCGGTGCGCAGATGCTGCGACCGGTTCGCGCACTGAAAGATATCTGCGAGATTTTGGAAAACCATCACGAACGTTGGGACGGCACAGGTTATCCGAAAGGGCTTAAAGGCGAAGATATCCCGCTACCGGCTCGGATTGTCGCGATTGTCGACTCTTACCACGCCCTGATCAGCGAACGACCTTATCGGCCGGCGATGACTCACGATGAAGCACTGAAGATCCTTAAAGATGGTGCGGGCAAACAATGGGATCCGTTCCTTATTGAAATTTTTAGCGCAGTGATGAAAAGCATGCGCGAAACCACTCAGGAAGTTCAAGCCAAAGTGGCTCTCGCAGCCACGCTTGCTAAGGCGGCAGCAGAACATGGTGCGGCAGCAGCACCTACGACTCAGGACGACAAGACTAAGAACGGAGAAGGTTCACAGCCTTCACAAGCCGCTCCGGCAGCACCGTCGCACGACCACGCGCACGGTCACTCACATGACCCTGCACTCGAGCATAATCAACAACCTGCCGCTCCAAAACCATTTGAGGTTGAAACCTCCGACCAGCTACCATCGCTCGGACCATCAACTGCGATGTCCACGAAAACCTCGACAGAAGAGGAACTCCATGATTTAACGCCTGCAGCGGAGCGCTCCAAAATCTCGTCTATCATCGGACCGTTGATCAAACCAATAGCTCCTAAAAGCGATTCTCCCAACGATGAACGCGAAACTTCTCAATCAGTAGCTAAAGTTGATCCAGCGCCTACACCCGAGCAGGGTGGTCCGGCATTGCCGGAGAAAACAGGCTTCGCTGTGCCGGGTCCGACGACACAGACAGGTCCGGAACAGACAGGCGCTTTAGCTAATCTTGTCAAACCACTGCCAAGCAGTGGAAGCTCTGCAGCACCATCCGCAGTGCCTCAGGTCCAGAACCAAAACGCTCTATCGACGCAAAATACGTCACTCCCGCCCGCCCAACAGTCAGCTCCGACGTCGCAACAACAACAACAACAACAACAACAACAACAACAACAACAACAACAACAACAACAAGGGATGGCGCAGCAACCAGCTAGGCAATCGGAAACGCAACCGAGCATTTACGGACGACCAACGCAAGAGCCGGGTCAACAGGCTCAACGTTCTCCAATAATTCCGCCTCCGGAACCTGCTCCTACCGGCCCAGCGCCGGTTCCATCAGGAGTTCCAACGCCGGAGACGACTCCACAAAAGCCCCTTGGGATGAATCCTCAAGGCGCCGAAATGCAAAATCGACCAGCTTCTTCGCAGGGAAATCTGCCGGCAGAAGGCGGTCCTCCGGCAGCGCCTGGTCAGAATCAAGGCGCACCAGCGCCCGTTCAACAGACGCAGCCAGCTGGCGACACCTCCGGCTATCCTCGTCCATATCAAGCCGGTCAGCCGGTACAACAAAGTCAACCGCAGCCAACTCAAGCTCCTGCTGGACAGAGCGCTCCGCAGGGTCACCCAGGAATGCAGCCTGGACCGAACGCATCTCACCAGGGCATGACGGCTCTGCCGCAGGGCGTTCCTCCACGTGCATCTCAGCAAGGCATGCCCGCGATGCCACCGACGAGTCAGTCACCGCAGAATCCGAGTGTGTCTCAGCAAGGCATGCCGGCGATGCAAACTGGTCAACCACAGCAGAATCCGAGTGTGTCCCGTCAGGGAATGCCCGCGATGCCGACTGGTCAGCCACCTCAGAATCCGAGTGTATCCCGTCAGGCAATGCCTGCAATGCCACAAGGCGCTCAGCCTACCCCGAACACGGGCGCACAGGCTCAGGGAATGCCTGGGTCGCCTACGGGCTCCCCGCCTGCACCCGGAGGACCGCGCGCATCTCATCAAGGAATGCCTGTCCCACAAAGCGGTCCACCAACAGGTCCAACCGCTTCCCATCAGGGCATGCCAGGGATGCCACCAGTTGCGGTGCCATCCGCAGCACCTCCAAGTCCTACCGGTCAAGGCGTTTCAAACCCGCTCGCGCAACAGACGAACCCAGCGGCTCAACCTTACTCGCCACCTCAAGGCAATCAGCAATATCCACATGGAACCCCAACACAGGGAAGCCAACCTTTTAATCCTCAATCGGCACCACAAATGCCGCAAGGCGCTCCCGCACCACAAATGTCGCAAGGCGCCCCCACACCACATATGGTGCCCGCTCAACAGCAACCGACACCTGGACAAGGTCCGAAACCATACCAACCCGCCCAGCCGCAGACAGTTACTGGTGTTCAACACTTCCAGGGTCCACAGCTACCGCCAGGCACTTCGACCCCGGCACTCCCAGGAGCGCTCGCGCCCACCACGCCTGGTGCAACTCCAGCAACTCCAGCGACGCAACCGTATGCGGTGCCTCAACAAACCATTCAGCAACAAGGGCAGCCGCAAATACAAGCAGCACCTCCAGCACCACAAGTCGGTCCGATACCAGTTCAGCAACCGGGTTCTAATTCAGCAGTACCGCCTGCGGTCACTACCGGTAGTGCGCCGCCACCTCCTGGACCTGTAAGTAATCCGGCCACGACAGCGTCGCCTCCACAAGAGAAGAAGCAGCCTGATACATGGGATCCGTATTCCTACGACGACGAAGACGAAATTGAAGGCGAATTATAGTTTTCTCAAGACTAGAAAGTTTTGGGTTAAGGTTCTATTTGCCCTCGCTTCAACACTTTTTTTATTGCTGATCATCGGTTACTTCATGCTCGCGCCCAGATACCATGAGGGAATGGTCAATCACTTTCTTTTGCATCCGAATGAATTGCCGGAGCATATGCCGGCAATGAGATCGTTGGCTGGAATAGAACCTGAGGAAGTAACAATTCCCGTCGACGATGCACAATTGAACGCTCTATATTACAGAGTCAAAGACAGTCCTGATGTGATTCTTTACAGTCACGGAAATGCAGGAAACATCGATCATCGTATCGACAAAATTAGAAACATGCTCGAACTTGGTATCAGTGTCCTGGCATATGACTATCGCGGATACGGCAAAAGCAAGGGCACTCCCAGTGTACATACAGTCATCGCGGATGGTCTCGGCGCCTATGATTTTTTGGTCGAAAAGAAAAACTACAAACCAAATCAAATCGTTCTCTACGGCGAATCGATGGGAACAGGCATCTCGTCCGAGATTGCAAAACGACGCGACTACCAATCGATTATTCTCGAGTCTGGTTTTACATCCCCAGAGAGATTTGCAAAAGAAAAGGTTTCGGCGCTCCACATTTATCCATCCAGCCTGATCTTTGATCCGGCCGCCGCTCTGGACAACCTTGATTACGTGCGAGGGAAGCATAAACCGCTGTTATTGTTTGCCGGACAAAACGATGAAGTGATTCCATGCAGCCACAGCGAGACAATGTTTGCTGAAGCGACAGAACCGAAGAAGTTGGTGATTGGACCACACAGCGAACACAACGACTTTTCAAAAGATTGGAGTTTGTACAAAACGTCGCTCGACGATTTCCTGAAAGCCAACGCAAGTTCTGGTCCGCCAAAGCCTGGCGCGAAGGTCGAGCAGATTAAGAATTGATCAGTTAACCACGGATGATTGCCTTGAATATCGTCAAAAGCCTGATGGAAAGACAGAGCTCGATGTTGACGATATTGGTGACGCCAGTGAAAACTATATTGCAACTTTGTTCAAATCACTGCGGAATGTAGCTTTTAGATATAGAATACGCAGTCGGGAAAGTACACATCGGACTGGCTCGGAGCCAGTCAAGAGAACTTGGTGTCAGGGGAAATTAAAAATGAGCGTAAAAGAATTCATCGATCACCACTACAGGCACTTCAACGCGGCCGTCGTGAAAGACGCTTCCCAGGCTTACGTAGCGCACCTGGAAGCTGGCGGCAAGATGTTGTTGACCATGGCAGGCGCGATGAGCACTGCAGAGCTGGGCGTTTCGCTAGCAGAGATGATTCGTCAAGACAAAGTTCATGCAATCACCTGCACCGGAGCCAACCTGGAAGAGGACATCTTCAACTTGGTTGCTCACGATGAGTACGTTCGCATTCCAAACTATCGAGAACTTACTGCACAACAAGAAGTCGAACTCCGCGATCGCGGAATGAATCGCGTAACCGACACTTGCATTCCTGAAGAAAGCGCGTTCAGAAAAGTCGAAAAACCACTTCTCGCTTTGTATCAAAAAGCAGAGAAAGAAGGCGCCAGATATTTCCCTTACGAATACATGTATCAACTGCTCAGAAGCGAAGTTCTAAAAGACGAATACAAAATCGATCCGAAAGACTCATGGCTCCTCGCTGCAGCAGAAAAGAATTTGCCGATCTGGACTCCAGGTTGGGAAGATTCGACACTGGGCAACATCTTCGTTTCGCACATCTGGAAAAAACAAATCGGAACATTCAACATCATGAAGTCCGGACTGGAACAGATGCACAAGCTGATCGAATGGTACATCGAAGAGTCCGAAAAAAATTCACTCGGATTTTTCCAGATTGGTGGTGGTATCGCCGGCGATTTCACTATTTGTGTCGTTCCACTCATCGAGCAGGACATTAAAGGCTCAGTAAATTGCTGGGACTACTTCTGCCAGATCTCGGACAGCACAACGTCTTACGGCAGCTACAGCGGTGCTGTGCCAAACGAAAAAATCACATGGGGCAAAATCACTCCAGAAACACCGCGTTTCGTAATTGAATCTGATGCCAGTATCGTTGCTCCGCTCGTATTCGCGTATGTACTCGAATCGGGCTCACAATCGACTGACGCAAAGAAAGAATTGGTTTCGAGCAAAAAGACTAGCAAATAGTTTTGTCGATCGACATCCAGCATTTGCGAGCGCACTTAACCGCGCTCGCATTTTTTTTGCCCCCAACGTTGCGGCGCTTGAAAAAGGTGTCAAGAAACGCCAAATCCCTTGTGCAATGAGCTTACACAAAACCCCGACAAAATCGCATCAAACCGTCATCCTCACACGGTCCACACAATGTCTCTCTAACATACTGAATTGACGGTGTTCTTATATAACATCTATTATAGGAAGCAAGTGTAATACTTCGGAGTCAATACAAATCTCCAGGAGTCAGTATGGCAAGACAACTGAACAAAAGAACCGAGCGCGGAAACATGCTCGCTTTGATTGGAGCCTTCTCCTTTCTTATCTTGATCATTCTGCTGTTCGCACTAGGCTACGTACGTCTGCTCGGTAGCAATGCCGAACAGAAGACCGCAATCGAAGCCGCGGCACTCGCCGGTGCCCGGGACATCAGTCAAATAGTCGTCAGCACGCCGGAATTCGGATTTGTTGGGCTGTCTGACTCAGCACCGGTTGCAACTACAACTCCTGAACCTGCTGATTCGTTTCCTACACCTGTTCATTCGCTCAACACTCTAATTGGAACGGCGAGGCTCGATTACATAATCGGAGATGCGATGAGCATCCCGGAATGGAAAGAGTTGGCGCTCGTCGATCTTACTGCGGCAAAGACCGCAGGAGACACACTGGTCGCGGCACTTGACGCAGCAATCACCCCGACTGGTTTCGGAAAAGACAAAACCGGAGCTACGATCACGCCATATATTTCCGCAGAAAATGCCTATACGCAGAATCAGATCCGCATGACCGGTTCGTCCAATTATGTTCCCGGCTCTCTGAGATTGACGCTGGGAGCTCTCGAAGGTGGCTCTGCCACGACAATTCCTATACCATCCCCAGCTGGAACCGATGGCAGTCTGGACTCAACCAATACCTCAATTGATGGATCGAAGACTTGCTACAAGTCTTATGTGAACATCCCGTTCGATGGACAAGATTTCGTTTTCGCCGCAGTCGGATCATCGATTCGATTGGTAGATCCCAAACTCTACAGAGACACACTCTCTCTGCCCTACTACCATAGAACGATTCTGAAAGCAGAAGCGCAAACTTCGGTGAACAATCAGGGCACCGCGGATAACTACACGCTTCAGGCGGCAGCCTGCGCGCAACCCGCCAGCGTTCACGACCCTTTGCCGGCTCCTGGAGCGCTTCAGATCAGCTTCCCGGATGGCATGCCGACTGGACCTGAAGACGTCAACTCTCCTGGCGAGCTTTACACGGCGGCAGGACTCAACGGCAACTCCGTCGATTACTTCGAAGCACAGGGTGACTACCCGGTCGACACCCCACCATGCACCATCAACAACAGTCCTACGTGGCCAGTACCATCAGACAGCACGCAAAAGGCGGCAACTGCTTGCAAGATCGCAGTGTACGACTGGCTCCGAAGAGCCGGTACCAAAGCCAACGTCACCTCGGTTATTGGAATGCACTCGACCCCATTCGTCGCTCAAGGTCCAGCTATTCCCTGGGGCGGGCCACCGCTATCGTGGCCTGTCGTGCCAGCCGCAGCTTATGCTCCGCCACAGCCCGGAATTCCCCGCGGAATTTGCCACATTTATAGATTCGAGAGCGATGGAGTCGTCTCAATTGAAGAGAAGGACCAGGCGCCAATGCCGTTCTATGTAGTCTCGGACGATCAAGTCTATATGGAATCGATGGAAGTCTTTTCCAACGCCAATGCCGCCGATGAATTCACGATTTCAGGTATCGATTTGCCGGCGCCAGTAACTGCGACAGGAACAGGCAACATCAAGTTTGACGGAACATATGATCTATACCTTCGACTCTACTGTAGAAAACCGAGCATCACCAGCGGTGGCAAGCACGCCGGTGAGCCTCTGGACAATGACCCTTACGTAGCACTCCAACCAAGCAAGCTTCAATTATCGCTCGCACAAAATTGCGGGACAGCCAGCATCGATTCATTGGTAGTATCAGGCAGAGGGGCGAAGCCGCCGAAGCCACCTATGCCCGCGATGCCACCAATGGGAGCACCCCCTACTGGACCGCACCATGGAGCGCCTCCCAAGATAGGCGGTAGAGTTGATTTTTATCAATCAACTCAGGGTAACGTAGATAACAATGCGGCCAGATACGAAAAATTCGACGCAACCGGCTCAGGACCACGATGGACTTATCAACGCAATGGAACCGTCTCGGATATTAGATTCCGACGAGTCCTCGAGCTGTGGGACAGTAATGATGGTACGAAACCCACGACGGAAATCGGATACGTACAAGACAAGTAAAACGTTGATCTAAAGTTCAACGCACGGTCACCACGTACGGTGGCTTAGCACACGCCGTCTTACGAAAAGATGTTCGGACAAAAAAGCGAGAGCGGGTTTGAGAAATCGTCCGTCCAAATCCGGAAGTTCGAATCCGGGGCTGGTTGTTTTTCAACATTCTTTTTCAGTTGCTCGATTATCTTTTCGTTTCTCGTTATAAAAACCCATTCCGTGTAAGTTTCATCATTACCATCGGCGCCGTAGTATTCACGCACGAGCAGCGCATGAGCATTGAGCTTTGGCGCGACACTCGCAAACACCGGCCACAGTTTGTAGTACTCGTTGTTGATGTTAAACGCAATAACACCGTCGGGAGTCAATTTCTCAAGATAAGTTTTGATTGCCTCGAGAGTAATTAGATGCGTAGGAATTGCCGAGCCGCTGTAAGCATCGGAGATAATCAGTTTGAAATAATTGTATGGTGCTTTCTGTATTTCCAGCCGACCGTCACCACTCACCAACTTCAAGTCGACGTTGCGCTTTCTGGCGAGATAAAAGTACGAGAAGTAAAACGGATTGTCCGCAATCTGGATAACTTGCGGGTTGATTTCATAGAAAATTATCGTTTGATGTGGCTTGGCAAGATAGGCAGCAGTACCGCATCCGATACCAATAATTCCAATCGGACCAGGACCGCTATCCTCCTGTTTCGACTTGACTCTCCTGTGAGTGTCCAACACAGCATCAGCCGACTTAACAGTGGAGGACTCCGGAAAGAGCGTCTTTACGACTTGTCCGACTGGACCGTCAGGACTCAAGTACAGAAATGGCTGACCACGTTTTGCAGGATCGAGACTTTCCATTCCATGCAAGCTCAAACCATTCCATATCTCGCAACAATTGTAAGTCTTATTGATGCGCACACTTACAAATCCGAAAAAGTTTCGGTCACGAAATACGATCAATGGGTCTGCCAGGGCGTATGAGTAAAAGAAAAAACCGCAAATAACGGCGAGTCCCAGTCTGTACTGCGTCAAATTATTCGAGAGACAAAGGCAAACTATAAACGGCACAAGTAAGCGACAACAAAATTCAACAATCGTCTCGGCTGTTAGTGAATGACCACCGGCATAGATCGACTGCATAATTCTTGATTCCGATCCGGTCCCATTCCAAAGCCACAAAACCCCGGAAACCGAGAATACAAGCGCCGGAATCAAGAAGTTTGCGACACCGGAATTTTGCAGAGACGAATGCAAAAACAATTTATCTCGCAGGCGCGCAAGAACAGGTATCCCGATACGCGGAAGTTCCGAAAGAACAATTGCTGAGAGCAAAAGAACCAGTGGATATTCTTCCGCTCCTTTAAACCACAACGGTGCAAGAAATGTATTGAAGCTGCTACCGAGTAAACCGCCGATAGAAATGGTCAGATAGTATGCCGTCAAGTGATTGCTTGAAGGTCTATCCATCGCGATGCACCCGTGGAACGCGGTGCAGACGAGAAAGAGTGCTAGAAGATTAACCGATAGTCCAACCGTAACTGTTCCACTAACCCCATATACAGCAGTCGACAATGTAGGCGAAGTTAGAAGCACAACGACAAACGCCACTACTAACGGTGCCAATAGTTTAAACGCTTTTAGAATCGAAACCGGACAACGTCCAAACGCAATAATGAAAGACAGAAGATACAAGAACAGAGGCACTGTCCAAAACAGTGGTATGGATGAAATTTCAGACGTGACATAACTCGTCAACCCGAGCACGAGACTTGAGGGAATCATGCTCATAAGCAACCAGTACAAAATCTGTCTTGTTGGAATTGTAGTCGGAGATGATGGAGTCGGAGAGGAACTCAGTGAACTACTCGTAGATGAAGTCTGTGATGGAGTCGGAGATGCACTCGACGATTCCGTCGTTGGCATTACATCAGCTTCTCCGCTTAAACCACCTTCGAGGCCAAGCTTCGTTCGCTTCAAACCGAAACCGAAGAACGCGCTACAAATCGTGATCAGTGCAGCAAAGGACATGTAGAGTATGGAAAGGGATTTGGACTGATCGATGAGCCCAAGATTTGGCGAGACTACAAGCGAATACAAAACCAGGCCAAGTATTCCACCAAGATTGCTCATCGCATACAGGAAATAAGGATCAGCAGATCCTGCGGCATCAATCTTTGAATACCATTTTTGGAGCAAAGGAGCGGTCGTGGAAATTGAAAAAAATAAGGCACCAATAATGGTGGCGAGCGAGAAGAAAGCCCACAAGTAAGGATGAGTTTCAGCCGGCGGTGGCAGCGGACGCTGGACCGGCAAACAACCCACCGGAAGCCAAACAATCAAGAGCTGCGCGACCACTTGCGTTCGGACACTCAATCGTGTGATCAAGTGCGCATAGATATAGCCGGCGAGCAGTATCGCCTGAAAGAACAGCATGCAACTCGTCCATACATTGGGACCGCCCCCGAGCGCAGGAAGCAATAGCTGTGCGACAAACGGTTCCACGCAAAACATCAGAAACGACCCGCATCCAATCGCTAATCCATATGAGATCAGAGCGGAAATCTTAAAAGCAATTGTGTTGGAGGATTTAGACATTTATACGGACGACAACCAGTTGTTCATGATGCCTTTGTCGAATCGGACGTGCTCTCACAAATGCGTCACCTTCTGATGGTAGAAATCTCCTGATATTTGGTAAATGCCTTCGCAAGCAAAACAGATGCATCCTCATCTGATTTACCAGCCAACTCGTCAAAGATTTCCGAGATTTTGTTGACCGGCATAGACGTCATCGTTTGATAGCGGTCGTAAACGTCAGCACCAGCACGCTCTACGCACCGGCGGCAGGCAGCCTCGACTGTTTCGCCGGAGTCCTGGTATTTAGCGCCCAGAACGCTCTGAGCGGCTTTCTTAGAATCGGCGTCGATTCCGTCATACACTCGCCTGCAAATCTCAACGTGGGCATCTTCATGCTGCACCGTGGGCGGTGGTGCTCCTTTGGGCAGGTAAACGGTCACAGGTGCAGTCAACGTCATCTTCACGCTAGTAATTTTGATTGTGACCATGTAGTCATGTTCACCAAGCGGAACCTTTTCGATCACATCAAACGTAAAATCGGTCTTGCACCCGAAGCGCCATACTGTCAGTGCTTCTTCATGGTCAGCAACCGGGATTTTTCCTTTGTCCTTTACCGGATCGAAAGTCTTTTTCTCGACGGTCAATGGCAATTTAGTAAACTGAACCTTAGGACTCGTGCTGCACGAGATGAGTAACATCGGCGCCAAAACAAATCCAATCAGATGCCTGTATTTTTTGGCGGATGAAGGTTCAAAAGCTCTGTCAGGAGATATCATAGAGTCATAATCCCGCAAACCACTTATTAATGCAATAAGTCGACCGCACTGCCACAACCGTCGAAATCCACTTCCTGAGGAAGCTTTATGACGAACTCAGCCTTGTTTTGGACAACTGTTATAAGTCTGGTTTTTCCAATTATCTGCGTAGAAAACGCTCACGCCAAGCGCGTAGAGCAGGCAGACGTCCACGTTCCAGAGCACAAGGCACAGGTCAAAGATGAGCTCTGGGTACTGGCGCAGGAAACCGATTTCGGAAAACACTACAACGTGTGCATAAGCAAAGACTCGTTCAAATTTGCTGACGGTCATTTAGTCGTACTGGCCACAGCGCCAGACTGGAAAGTGTCTCTGCTCAACCAGAGATCGCGGGTGTTTTGGACTGGGTCTATCGACGATTTTCACGGGCTGAAGAATACAAACAAATACAACATCAAAAAATTGACTCCGGTAAAAAGCGCCGTTGAGGCTGCAGAATCCAAGATCGCAAAACAACCGGTTACCCTCAACGAAGGGGATTGTCAGTTGAGTGAAGAAACGATCAAGGCAATCGGCTTCACACCGGCCAAACTCAAAGTTGCAACTACAACGAAGGTTCCGATTACCCCGAATGCATTGCGAATTCTCGGCAAGATTGTTGGAATTGATGGTCTCGAAGGGATTCCCCTTGAAATAACCGCGACCAACAAAGACGAAACTATCGATTTCTTGAAAACGCAGTGGTGTTTAAACCGTGAGTTGGACAAGCAAACCTTTGAAATTCCAAAATCATTTTGGCAAGGTAAGAGTTTCAATGATGTGGAAACCCAAAATAACGTTGTGACCCTACGATCGCAACTAAAGAAACACGATAAACCAACTACGAAAAATTGATCGAATATGGATTCGCTGAAAAACTCGCGAATTAGCAGTCCAGAGTGTTGAGCGTTCGAGACTAAGTAGTGGCGGCCGCCGCTTGCTGTTGAAACAATGGAGTTGAAAGATAGCGCTCGCCGGTGCTCGCTACAATGGCTACGATGAGCTTCCCTTCGTTCTCCGGTCGCTTCGCTAGTTCCAACGCGGCATGGACAGTGGCACCGCTGCTGATACCAGCAAGTATGCCTTCCACTCGTGGGAGTTTTCTTCCCATTTCGAATGCTTCGTCGTTGGTGACGAGAAAAACTTCGTCGATCACAGACATATCGAGAACACCTGGAATAAATCCGGCGCCAATACCTTGAATCTTGTGAGGACCTGGTTGCAATGGCTGTCCAGCAAGACTCTGCGTGATGACAGGACTGTCTTTAGGTTCAACTGCAACAATTCTGACTGATGGTTTTCTTTGCTTTAAAACTTGACCGACACCACTTATGGTGCCACCGGTTCCGACACCGGCTACGAAAATATCAATTTTGCCGTCGGTATCTTTCCAAATCTCCTCGGCCGTGGTCTCGCGGTGGACCTTGGGATTGGCTTTGTTGTTGAATTGCTGCAACATGAATGCGTTGTCGTTTTCGCGCAGTAATTGTTCTGCTTTACCCAAAGCACCTTTCATGCCTTCGGTGCCCGGTGTCAATACCAGCTCGGCACCGAGTGCGGACAACATGCTGCGTCGTTCTACAGACATGGTTTCCGGCATGGTCAGAATCAGACGATAACCTTTAGCCGAAGCGACAAATGCCAGCGCGATTCCTGTGTTACCTGATGTCGGCTCGACAAGAACCGTTTTTCCAGGTGTGATCAAACCATCTTTTTCTGCTTCCTTGACCATGGAAACGCCGATGCGATCTTTCACCGAACCCAACGGATTCATCGATTCCATTTTGACGGCGACAGTAGCTTTCAAGCCCTCTGTGAGTTTGTTCAATCTCACAATCGGAGTGCTGCCGATTACTTGCGTGATATCGAGGCGCATGCGTTATCTCCACGTCAGGTGTCCTAATAATGGTACGCGCAAAAAGATTTCAGTATGAGCGATCGTCAAGAATTTTGATTCACTTCTTGCGCCAATTCATAGATGTACGCGTCCACATCGCCATCTTCCCTGCTGACCTGAGTCAACACACGTCGATAGCCAACTCCCTCGAACGCGTCCAGCCGCTCCCAATGCTTTGGCAAATCTGGTGAATGAAACAACAAAACGCTGACGGACGGTCCATCAGCGTTCAAAATTATTCCTGGATAACCGCACCAGGCTTGTTCGAAAACTTGTCCTCTGACAGTTCCCTCTAACCAACTCCCGGCTAGACCTTCGAGTTGATTATGATTAGAGCGACCCGGAGCCAAGGTGCCATAGACGGCGAGCAGTGTCTCTGGACTTGTATTACGATCGAGCATCAGTCTGGAAACTATTGAGTACCGGATGCGCTGGAGCTCGCGGTCTTCGGTTTGTCCGCACCTTTATCGTTGATGATGTCGGCTAGCGGATTGTTGGCAGTCAGTTCAGCCAATTGCTTCTCACCAATTTCTTTGATGATTTTGCCTTTTTTGAACTCTTTGTCTTTGCTGCCTTTCTTACCGGCTGACATCATTCTGTCGCCTTTGGCGATCAAATCTTTGGCGTGCGCAATGCTGGCTTTGAATTTTTTCTGCATGCGTTTTTCATCCACGGTGAAATCGCCCTGCGGAACCGTCGGGTCAGCATAAGGATTGACTGGTGCCTGACGAGCTTGACTGGCTGTTTGCCTCGCGCCCTCGGGAACTGACGTACCAAAGAAATCGTTAGCCCCGGCAAAAGCGGGTTGAGCAACGCCTGCAAGGAGCGCGGCGATGATTAAGTTGGCTGTTAGCGAGAGTTTTCGGTCCGTTTGCATACAAGTCTCCTCAGTTGGCCGGTCCATAGTCTACGAGATTTATGACCTTGTCAGCAGCACTAAAGTGCCGAAGATTTCTAAGAAAAACGACATCTTGGCAGCAAGGTCGGTGAAGCGCTGGCATTTGGTGGTCACTCACAATCTCTTGACAAGCAAATTACCGGATAGAATTCTACTCATCATTGTTACGCAGTATCGCAACACTATTTAGTTACAGGTCGCTGGCACCAATTACGAGACAATCCATATAAGGCTTATCTCATTTGCTGAGGTCAAACACGAATCACTTCTGCGATTCCGGAATGGAAAGTCTTAGTTGATGGTCTAACAGTTCGCAGCAGTCAAAAAATGTGGCGCGTCGTCGGCTTTTAGTCAGACTACTTGGCCGCGCAGTGAGCCTCTACGATTGGTGATCGCTTAGAGGAAAAACCTAATGCTTTTTCAAACGCATGCGCGACGGTCAAAAGTCTGGCGTCGGATAACTGCGGACCAACAAGCTGCATGCCTATGGGCAGCCCTTCTCGGCCGAATCCACAGGGGACAGAAATGCCTGGGAGCCCTGCGAGGTTGATAGGAATGGTGGCAATGTCACTCAAATACATGGTCAATGGATCATCAGTCTTTTCGCCCAGACCGAAGGCGACTGTAGGCGAAGTTGGCGAAATAAGCACATCATATTTTTCGAAAGCCTTATCAAATGCTTCTTTAATTAGACGTCTGACTTGTTGTGCTTTTTTGTAGTAAGCGTCGTAATAACCGGTGCTCAAAGCATAAGTGCCGAGCATGATACGGCGCTTTACTTCGGCGCCGAATCCGGCTGCGCGCGTGGACAGATACATTGACATCAAGTCTTCCGCATCTTTGTCACGGGCACCATATCTGACACCATCATATCTAGACAGGTTAGCACTCGCTTCTGCTGTCGCGATGATGTAGTAAACAGGCAAAGCGATGTCGAGGTGTTCGACTTTTACTTCGTCAACCTCGGCACCAAGTTCTCTAAACGCCTTGATACCGTTTTCGGTGGCAGCTCTGACTTCAGGCTCCAATCCCTCGCCAAGCAGATCGGTTAATACGCCAATCTTAATTCCCTTAAGAGAGCCATCGTGAGTGGCTAACGACTTGGCAAAAGCCATATCAAGCGCAGGATATTTCTTGGCGTTGAACTTTCCGAATGGATCGTCGATTGACGTAGAATCCTTCGGATCTTTTCCGGTGATAACGGCCAGCGCTAGAGCGCAATCCTCTACCGAGTATCCGAATGGTCCGATTTGATCGAGACTGGAAGCGTATGCCACCAGACCGAAACGTGATACCAACCCATACGTCGGTTTCATTCCAACGATGCCGCAAAACGATGCCGGCAATCTGATCGAACCACCAGTGTCAGAACCAAATCCTATGGTTGAATAACCGGAAGCCACAGCTACAGCCGGTCCGCCGGAACTGCCACCAGGCACTTTCTTCAAATTCCAGGGGTTGCGGGTTTTCTCAAAAGCAGAGTTTTCATTCGAAGAACCCATTGCGAATTCGTCGAGGTTGCCCTTGCCGATGCACACCGCGCCGGCGTCGAAGAGTTTAGTAGCTGCTGTTGCTTGATACGGCGGCACGAAATCTTCGAGCAGTTTGCTCGCGCAAGTTGTCGGATAACCCGGCACGCAAATATTGTCTTTGACGCAGATCGGCACACCGCCAAGCGCAGGCAACTCGCCACTGCTGGCGAAGTTCTTATCGACAGCGTCAGCTTGTTTAAGCGCAAGTTCTTCAGTCAGACAAATAAACGCATTCGTGTTTTTGTCATTGCGTTTGGCATGCTCGATATGACTGGACGCCACTTCGCGCGCCGTCACCTGCTTCGAGCTGATCAGCTTTTTAATTTCCGAAATAGTTTTGCCGATCGCTTCAGTCATGTTTTCAGTTCTTGTCTGAGGGCAGTAGTTTTATTCGTATTTCTTGAACAACAAACTGCCGTTATGACCGCCAAAGCCGAAGCTATTGGACATGGCGTACTTCAGATTCTGACCGTGCAGCGTCTTATTCGGAACATAGTTCAAGTCACACTTCTCATCCGGATTGTCCAGATTGATGGTGGCAGGAACAATCGAATGTTTGATTGCCAATACCGTTGCTGCAGCCTCAATCGCTCCAGCCGCACCGAGCAGGTGACCGGTCATCGATTTAGTTGAACTGATCATCAACTTATGAGAGGTAGCGTGCTCGCCGAAGACCGTTTTAATAGCGGCCGTCTCGGCAACGTCGCCCACTGGAGTCGAGGTGCCGTGGGCATTTATATAGTCCACTTCCTCTGGCTTAACGTTCGCCTGATCCAACGCTTGCTTCATAGCGCGACTGGCGCCATCGCCATCACCGCATGGAGCTACGATGTCATAAGCATCACCCGTCATGCCGTATCCGACAATCTCTGCATAAATGGTAGCGCCGCGCTTTTTAGCGTGCTCGAGTTCTTCCAAAATTAGAACCGCACCACCTTCGCCCATGACGAATCCATCGCGATCTTTGTCAAATGGACGGCTGGCTTTCTCCGGTTCATCGTTGCGTGTCGACAAGGTTCTTGCCGACGCGAAGCCTGCCATCACCAGTGATACTATCGGCGCTTCCGATCCGCCGGCAAACATCACATCAGCATAATCACGTTCGATTAAACTGGCAGCGTCGCCGATCGAATGCGTCGAAGTCGCGCATGCAGTCACCTGACAGAGGTTTGGTCCTTTCGCATTGTGAAGCATGGAGACCCAACCGGCCGCCATATTCACAATAATCATTGGCACCGTAAATGGTGAACAACGATCCGGACCTCTCTCAGTCAGAATCTTAAATTGGTTTTCAATGGAGCCGAAACCGCCAGCGGCGCTCCCGATTACAACACCGACCCGCTCAGGATTGTCCTTCGTCAGATCGATCGCAGCATCCTCAACTGCAAGCTTTGCTGCTGCAATTGCAAAATGTATAAATCGGTCCGATCGTTTGATTGCCTTGAAGTCCATGTACTTCGCTGCATCAAAGTCGGTAATTTCGCCTGCAATACGACACGCTGATCGATATTTTTCATCGACCAGCGTGACCGGTACTATGCCGGAGCGACCATTGACAATCCCGTCCCAGAACTGGTCTTTGCCAATACCGAGGGACGTGACTGTTCCTATTCCTGTTACTACTACGCGACGTTTAGTCATTTAGATCCTGATTCCATAGCAAATAAAACGGAACTTTGAAGCGTCAAGACGCCTCGGAAATGCCGGAGTTCATCTGCCAATCAAACCCGTTGTTGGACGGGTTTAAAGGTGACCCGAGATGTATTTGACTGCTTCGCCCACAGTTGTGATCTTCTCGGCTTCTTCGTCCGGAATTTCCATTCCGAATTCTTCTTCAAGTGCCATCACCAGTTCAACCTGATCGAGCGAATCAGCGCCGAGATCTTTTGTGAAACTCGCTTCCATATTCACTTCGTCAACGTTAACGTTCAATTGGGCAACGGCCACCTTCTTGACCCGTTCGAAGGCTTCCTTCTCATCCATTACTCTTAAACCCCCAAAGTTCGAACCGACAGGCACGCTAAATTATTGGCTACTAAGCCGTGCCAAGGGCAACTAGAATATCACGTCGGCATTCAACATTCATTCTCGCGCGCCTCTCAATTCTTACGCTACTTTACGTATAAAGACCGCCATTGACTTCCAACGTCTGACCGGTGACGTAGGAACCAGGACCGGCAAAGAACAATACCGCCGCGGCGATATCATCCGGAGTTCCCATCCGTCCCAGTGGAACTTTACTGAGAATTCCGTTAATAATTTCCTCTTTTAATTTTTTGGTCATGTCGGTGTCGATAAATCCTGGTGCAACTGCATTGCAGGTGATATTGCGTGATGCATATTCCAGGGCAACGGTTTTGGTGAAACCAATCAAACCGCTCTTAGCGGCTGCGTAGTTGACCTGACCGAAGTTGCCATGAACACCGGTAGTGGACGCGATGTTGATGATGCGTCCGCTTCTTTGCTTGCTCATAACCTTCAAAACTGCTTTGGACACTTTGAAAGCCGAGGTCAGGTTGGTGTCGATAACCATCTGCCATTCGTCTTCCGACATCCGCATAATCAAGTTGTCTCTGGTTATGCCGGCGTTGTTGACGAGGACATCAACTCTGCCCCATTCCTTCATGACGGCTTCGACCAGAGTGTCGATGCTGTCAGTCTTGGTCACATCGCAAACCAGACCGAGGGTTTCGCCGCCCTGATCCTTGAGTTCTTTAGCAGTGGCTTTGCAAGTCTCTTCGTTAATATCGGAGATGACGACTTTGGCGCCTTCTTTCAAAAATGCTTCTGCAATCGAGCGACCTATTCCTCTTCCGGAACCGGTAATAAGCGCAACCTGATCTTTCAATTTCTTCTGATCCTCTTGGCGAACGGGCATTGTATCGGTGGTCATTTTTTCACACTATCCTTATTAGATCCGTTCCGTGTCATCGTCCACAGGTCGGGACGAAACTTCATCCATCTGGTGGTGGACGAAACGGAAATGATAAACCAGGACACTCCCAATCGTCTCCACACGACCGAAAATCTATCGATCCTGTAACCAGTTTGTCGCGAAACGTAGGCAGATTAGGAGGATCGTTTCTCTAAGTAGTCGACATTTTCGTTGTGATTGTAGTTGTAACCTGTGAGGGTCTCGACCAACTCAAGAGGAATCTCAAAGACTAGATCGAGTTCCTCGGGTTCGTCCTTCTGGTCCTCAGCATCTAGTTCGGAAAACCATCGTTTACAAATTCCTTCAAGTTCTTTAGGGGGAGTTCCTGAGATTGAAAGATGGCGTCGATCATTAGAACAAGCGTCGTGAATTACCGACCAAACTTCGATTCCATTAATCCATTTTGCACAACGACAATAATTGACGCTGTCAGCAAACGTGCCGCCAATGACCGGGTACTTCTGCGATATCGCTTGCATACAAGCGTCATCCAGGATATTTGAGTCAATTTCTCGAACCTCAATCAATGATAGGCCCCAGGGCAGGTCAACTCCGCTAATGCGAACGTCCTGATTCATGGGCGGGATGGGTCCCAGATTTTTCAACTCAAGAAGATCGCACAAGTCAGCGAGCGTGACTCCCTCTGCGAGAATGAATGTGACGTTGGTACCCATTTTTTAGATGCCGCCTGAGCGACGTAAGCTTATTGCCACAAAGCAATCAACCCATCGATCACTTTCTCGATGCGCTCACGCTCGCCAATCTGCTCAATCCATCGAGCCGGAATCTTACTAGCGCCATGATAGGCACCCGACAAGGCTCCAACGATGCACGCTGCTGTATCGGTGTCACCACCAACGCGTGCGGCCGCACAGATAGCCTCTTCCAGGTTATGCCTGTAAATCAAAAATATGCCGACCGAGGTTGGAACGCACTCGTTGACGCTCGATTGAACGTTAACCAGCGAATAAGGCAAATCCTCAGCGGGCTTCGAATAGTCCAGGTCTGGCGCGATATCGTCCCAGAAATCCGCAAATCTTTCATCGATAGTCTTCGCGAGCGCGAATTCCTTATGTACGAAGTTGCGAACCTGACTTTCGGTTTCAATTCTCTCGCCAATAATGAAGTTGTGAACGAGATCGGCAATAACGGTGGATGCCGCGGCAACTGACGTGTTGCTATGAGACATACCTGCTTGGGTCATGGCGAGCTGTTTACGCGATTCCTGGTCTATCGGCAGGCAGCCAATCGGAAACGCCCGTGCCGCACCACTGACGTGCGTGCTCTCCGGCTCATCATCCACCAGCGGACTCTCGTCAGCCATTCGTCGAAGCGCAGCCAGACACAATGGTCCTGGTCCGCCCTCGAGGAAGTTGTCGCACTCAAGAAGCTGGGTGTAACGCCCTTTCAATTCGCTAGGCTGGAGCTTTCCGCCCGAGGCGATTAGCGTCTCCGCCAGAGCCAGTCCCAGCTCCGCGTCAGCGTGAATATCACCCGCCTTGTGGTCAGGCATCTGACTCTTTGACAAACCTGGCACAAAATCCCGCAAAACGGAAATCCCGGCAGTGGCGAGAATCTCTTTGTGATTCAGCCCTACACAACTTCCGCCAAGCGAACTCCCGCAACAAGCACCCCAAATGGCGCCGCGAAGCCGATCTTTCATCTCTTCGCTAAGCTTCTTATCCGTCAACTCTTTCACCTCCGAACGCCATCCTTGTCAGCAAACAAAAGCCAACTGGATGTGAGAAATCTCAGCCTAAATTATGCCAGGTTATTGATTCCAAGGATGTGGTTGAAACTCTTGAAGACGCCTCAAAACTGCAAGTTTAATCGTGCGCGTTTATTTCTCACCGGGATAACCGCTAGACTGGTTAAGTAGGGCGCTTTCGACTTGCATGTCTTTAGCTTAAAGGTCTGATTATGCGAGACTTTGAACCACTCAGTCAGGCGTTGTTTTATTTCATGCTGTTTTTCATGTCACTCTTCGTGACCGGATGCATGGCTTTTTTACTTCTCTCCACGCTCTACGAAATGTATTTCGTGGGCAAACACATCAACGAGTCACCGTTATGGTTGTTCGGCATCTGCGCGACAGTGCTGTCTTTATCCGGTTATGGAGTGGTCCAATTCGGCAAATGCTCGCTCGAACAACTGCGGTCATGCTCGTTTTATTCATCGATGAAATTGCACCGGTTTTTGTCCAGCAATCCAAAGCTTGGATTAACGCTGGGATTCATCTTATTTCTCGCGGGATTATTGTGGTCTCCGGTCATGTCATGGCTGACTATGAGCAACCAATAATGGGGTCAAGCACCATCTGTGGTGACACCAACATTTTTACTTGGTTCTCTCTCATCATTTAAAGTCACGGATCATATTGATAGAGGTATCAACGATTTGAACTTCTGACACCGACTTTCGTATTCTCCGCCGAAGTATGAACGCATCAGTTTAAGTATCCAAACTAATTAAAATCCCAACCTTGGAGACTATTCGGGATTTTCGTTTTTGAGATGACCGCAATATCCTTGGTTAATTTTGCAAGAAAACCTGCATTCTACGTAGTTGCCCCCATCGACAGACGCGGCTTTGTCAATTAACTTAATGGAGTGAACGGCAGCAGCGAACCGAACACATAGACGGGCTAAGTCCGTCGGCGGTCGCTTGCCTTCACGGCAGAATCCTATTGGAAATCCCGGAGGTTGCTGGTTTCATGGGTGACGATAATCTCGATCAAAGCGTTCACAGTAAGTCAGCAGACCTGGTTAAAGGCGGCAACAAAGCACCCGAAGGAAATGCGCTCAACGCACAAGCTGCAGATCTCCTGGTCTCTCGGCAGCCGCGAAACGAAGTCGAAGATATTTTGAAAGCGCATGGTCTCATGCAGGCTCTCGCAACTCCAGAGCCCAAAAAAGTCGGAGTTATGGATGACATTGTGCAAAACAATTTGCTCGCCAGACTGGGACTTGTTACGGTCGAAGGCGTTGGGTATGCGGTTCCTGGTGTGATGAATGCGGCTCTGCATGATCTCACCCACCCCGTCGAAGCGCTAGAGAAGGGCAGTCACGCATTGGCTCTCGGTGTGGCAATGAGAGTTTTGCTCCCGAAAGCAGGCGCAGCGAGAGCCGCGGCAGCAACGGCATTCACGTACTTCATGGCCCGCGATGCAATTGTACCGATCGGCACAGCATATAGTGACGTCTGGGACGGTGGTGATACCACTTCCGTAAATCTCGCCGCTCAAAAGATGGGCGATGGTCTGGGAATGTTCGGTTGGGATGCTTACTGGGGTATGAAGATCGCCGGTGCTGGTGAGCGACTTGGCGAACGTGGAATGAAAGGCGTACTCGGCGAAAAGACGTTCAATCAGTTTGAAAATACCAAAGGCGATTTTCTCGGCAGCGACAAATACTTTGTCGGTCGCCATTTGAACAGCATCGGCAAATCAGTTGATGGAACGACTAAAGCCTTTGCAGACAGATTGATCGGCGGTAAAAAGCCAGAAACAACTCCGCTGACCTTCGAAGAGAAAATGGCACGAGCAAAAGCAGCTAACGAAGAGCACGTGATCATAAAAACGCTTTCCTCCATGCACAAGCATGGTGTGAAAACCACTGACGGACAGGATATCGGTTATACCGAGTCGTTGAATATTTTCCTTGCCGGAATGGATCCGCGCAAGTTGAGTTCGAAGCAAGTTGCTGATTTCAAAGCATTGACTGAACCTACGGACAAACCACCAATCGTTCTGCCAAAGGTGACCGAAGCACCGAAGGCTGGCGACCCCAAATTTGATCCAATTCCTGAAACGTTGAAACCAACGGATATCCCGGGAAGCACGCCGGAACTCGCAGCCAAAATCAGATCTGAACTTGATCCGAAGAATATTACGGAACTCGCCAAAATGGCGAAGGCCGAAATGGAAAAATTGAGTGATGAAAATCAACAGGTGATCGACCTCTCGGAAGGCGCCGTAGGGTCAGTTCACGCAGCACTCAATCCAAAGCACGCGGCTCTGGATCCGGGCTACAAAGTTTGGTTAAACCAGATGATTGCGCTGAGCAATGAAGTGGGTGGCGATCCTGCAAAATTGCAACAAGTTGCACCACTGTTCTTCAGAGGCAGAGACGCAGCAATTGGTCAGATGTCTGCAGATCTCGGACCAACTGGGGCAAATGTGCACAGTAATAACTTGTTTAGTCTAGAGATGTACACCGGATTGAGACAGCGCATGAACGCGGCCGGCATTCCAGCCGATGAAGTTCTTGCCGCAAAGAATCCTCCACTCAACCTCGTCGCCAGAGACAACGGCGCAGGTCCCCACACCATGCCTGAGATAGAAGGTGTTTGGGACGTTGACCTGGTCCACTGGCCCCGCAACATGCAGGAACTTCGAATGCTGAGAGCTGGTATCAACTCTCACGAAAACAAACACGATCAGTTCGGCGGTATCCTGCGATTCCCAGATTCGATTCGCGAACAAGTAATTGGCGAAACTGTATCTAAAGCACTGCATGACAAGGCAAATCAAATGGTTGATGTACCTGGTCATGGTCAAATGTCGAAACAAGATTTGATCGTCGCAATTCTGAAAGCACAAGCGAATGAAAACACTGCAGACATTGGAGGAGCAGCTCATACCGGGCCTAACAATGCAGCCGCTCTAGGAATTCTTCTGCAAGCTCTGCGTCAAGACGGCAAATTGGAGACTAGAAACGTTTTCGGAAAAGAATTGGCCAACGCCGAGAATCCGATGGGCATTGAAGTCCACGCAATGGACACATTCCGCCCGAAACTGGTAGCTGAAGTTTTGCGTCAACGTGCAATCGCAGCCGATGCAAAAAATCCGGATCCAATGCTGATGGAATACGCCAAACAATTAGACGCCTATGCGGAAGCCGCATCCAATGGCGGAAAAGACTATGTCTGGGCATCGATTGATAATCCCGGGCAAAAGATCACTATTCCAAGAGCAGAACTTGATGCTGTAATTCCTCACCTTGTTCGCGCTCAGTTCAACACTCCGTTAGACGCGCTCAAAGGCAAAACCTACGGTGAGATTCTGCCTAACCTGCCGAAAGAGATGGCCAAAATGGATTCGATTGCGGACCTGATGGTCGATGCAATAGTGAATAAGAAACCACTGGACTCCCTGCCGTTCAACACGACGGACTACACTATGGTGCAGTTACAGGGCGCCGCATTGCCAGCAGCTCTGCGTCTGGTTTCCAAAGGAATGAAGGGACCTGAAGTTAATGCTGAAATCAACAGAGTCTCCGATCACTTAGAAGCAATGTTCCGCAAAGGGGACCCGCACATCGATCCGTTGGTCCCTAAAGTCACCGTTGGTAAACTCGTTCTCAATCCAGCATTGGCAGCGCGCCAATCAGGTAAGGGAATGGGTCACGCAATCGAAGCAGTTCGCACTTGGGAAAATCGTGACAAGTTCTTGGTCGGTTATGGTGGCATGGCTATCGGTCGCGGATTCTTCGGTACTTTCCAACCGGGCTCCGCATCGCAAGCGCTGGTCCAAAGAGGTTACGACGGAGCAAAACCGCCGACAACCGGCGATGCCTCCACTGCTGGTGCCGTGGTGCCTCCACCTCAACAAGATTCATCCGGGAAAGTCAAAGACCTCCCGACAGACAAAGTAGTCATCCCGCCTGGCATAGACGGTCCATCCGGACAACCTCGCATTGTGCCAAAACCATACGATCCATTTCTTGGCAGACGCACAGAAACTACAGTCGATGGAAAAGAATTACGTCGCCTCCAACTGGAAGGACAGAGCTGGATCGACCAACAAAGAAGACCAGATCAAACAATTCCACCGAAAAGATAAACCGTCAACGAAACCTGAGAGCGCTGACTAACCCATGCTGCCTGGCTTAACTTTCTGCTGCGCGTTCAAACGCTTGAGCAGCTCTTGCTCTTCGCCTTCAGGAAAAGCAAACGATTCACTATCGGTAGGAAACTCGCTGCTCAATACATCCGATGCATAGTTGCGAATCGCGTCAGTGCAAATCTCGTCGAGGTTTGCATAGCGTCTGACAAATCGCGGCTTAAAGTCGACATACTTTCCAAGCAAATCATCAGTAACGAGAATCTGCCCGTCACATCCAGAGCCGGCGCCGATTCCGATAGCCGGGATGCTGAGTTTTTTACTGATGATTTTGGCAACTGTGGTCGGCACCATCTCCAGTACCACGCTAAACGCGCCTGCTTTTTCCAGAGCCAGAGCGTCATCCAACAATCTGATCGCATCATCGGCGGTGCGCGCCTGAACGCGAGTACCACCAAGTCCATGGATCGATTGCGGTGTGAATCCAAGATGACCCATTACGGGGATGCCCATGCCGACTAGTCTTTCAACAATTTGAAGATTGTGTTCGGTCGCACCTTCGAGTTTTACTGCTTGCGCTTGAGCTTCTTTGACAAACCTACCAGCGTTCGTAATCGCTTGAGTTTGGTCAACCTGATAGCTCATGAACGGCAGGTCGGCAACGACGAGCGCAAATTCCGCTCCACGCGTAACTGCTTTGGTGTGGTGCAACATCTCTTCTACAGTGACAGCATGAGTGGTTTTATGACCAAGCGCTACCATCGCCAAACTGTCACCGACCAGAATCAAATCGACTCCGGCGCGGTCTAAAATTTTGGCTGTGGAATAGTCATACGCCGTAAGACAGACGATTTTACGCCCTTCCTCTTTGTATTTTTTCAGAGTTAGAGTAGAAACGGCTTTGCCCATTACCGAGATCTCCGCAAACCTGGTTCGAGCTGACGCGTGTCAGTCGCCCAGCAGATGTCATGGACCATGATGACCAATGTGCAAATAATAGCAAAGTGGACAGCATTCGAACGGCATTAATAACTTATCTTTGTCCGACGTCTGCGAGACGGCACGGACCGGGACAATGCGATTTAAATGAAACTCCGCGTCCACGGCGCGATTCGCTCGAGTTTCTCTAAAAGTCCGTGCGTCGCTAAGTCGTTTTCACCGCGCAATGCAACCATGATGACCGTCGAATAATTCGATTACATGCCGGAGCGTTCGCGCATCTGCTGGCGTACGTCTTCGAGCTGCAGTTGATTGATATGCTTGGGATCGTACGGGTACCTTCCGTCGCAATCGTGAAAACGTTTGTACATGCGCCCGGCTTCGACCGGCAATTTCATCTTCTCAAGAACATAGCCCATGTTGTAATAGAGCCCACAGAAGTTCGGCTCCAGCGCCATAGCCTTGTTGTAATTCTCCGACGCACGCGAGATGTCACCTTCGAATTCCAAGATGCCTCCCAGGTTTTGGTAAGCCTCCCAGCAGTTCGGATTCAGTTCCAAAGCGCGATTAAAAGTGGCTTTTGCCGCTTGCAGGTTGCCCTCGTCGACCTCCTCGATTCCTCGAATGATCAATGAGTCGACTTCATCCTTATCAAAAGTAGGCTCGCCTTTCTTATGCTTCACTTTGGCTGTCGCCTTCTTCTGAAGCACTTTCATGTGCGAAATGATCTCAGAGTTCAATTTAGTCATTGACGCGACTTCACTCCAGTCGCGGTAGGCAGCGTCGTAGTAGCCTTTGAGTTCCTTGCATTTAGCCAGGTAAGTTTTAGCTTCTTTACGATTTACTGCCGGAAAATTTTTCGACTCGGTGTAGGTCGGATTCACTTTCAACGAAGCACTCATCTCGTCCATGCAGCGATCGCTATCACCGCGACAATAACGCACCTTACCAAGCTCGTAGTGCCCCGCCGCATGGTTAGGGTCATTCATCAAGGTCAGTCGAAATTCCTTCTCGCCCTCATCGAGATTTCCCTGAGCACACCAGATCAAACCGAGGTAGTAGTGAACTTGAGGACTGCGCGGAATCAGCTTCGCAGCGTTTTGCAGTTTCTCGACAGACTCGCTAATGTCCTTGAGTTGACCCTTTTCATACTTTTCATAGATGCATAAACCAAGGTCTCTCTGCGCCTCATAATACTTGGGACGCAAGCGGATCGCCGTGCGAAATTCCTCGATGGCACCATCAAGATCTCCTTGATCTTTGAGGATGGAGCCCCGCCCATAATGGGCGTTGGCATAGTTCGGGTTGATTTGGATACAGGTCTCGAACTCTTTCTTTGCTTCTTTTTGTTTGCCTGTTTTGTTCAGAAAAATTCCGTAGTTGTTGCGCGCTTCCAGGAAGTTGTAGTCGAGACTTAGTGCGGATCTAAACCACAACATCGCATTGTAGTTATCGCCCAATTCTGCATATGACAAAGCTAACAACAGAACAATATTTTTGTCGGAGTGATTGAAACCTTTGGCAAGCTCACACAGATTGACGGCCGCCGCATAATCACCAGCCTGGAAGGCTTGCTTGGCTCGACCGTACACTTCTATAGCTTTTGCGGGATTTTGACCGCCGGCGTGGGGGTTGTTGTAGGTTTGCGCACTGGACGAGACAGGGCTGAGGATGAGGAGCATCAAGGCTAAGCCGAGGGCTACGACTCTGGAAGGAATACCTGCAGGGGTGCCGAGAAACGCCATGTGATGTTTTTTCGCCGATTTTATATTGATGTCTGTCACAAGAATTTAATCCCGGTTGCCAATATCCACTTCCGCAACAGTGTTCCATGATATCGCGCCTTTCAAAACGTTGCCTGACCAACACTCTGTCTGCTTGCATGCTTACCCAAGGACATTACTGGGCACTATCAATATGTGGCGACGAGTAGACCTTCGAAAGAGCCCATAGATAAGGTAACCCTGGACTGAAATGCCCAAACCGATGAAGAACTTAAAGCCGCTGCCGCTGTATAAACCAGGGCAGACAATAACAGGGACAATCAAAGCGCCCGATATTGGTGGCTATCGCCTGTCAGTTCATGAAGACCCGCGGCAGGGTTTTCTGCCGTCCGATCACGTTTTTCAGCGTGGTGAGAAAGTTCGGTTGTCTTACATTTCGACTGACGGAGACAGGCTACTGCTGACCACGTCGCCTGATATGGAATTGGGCAACAGACCTCGGATGATCAGAAGTTTGGCGCCGGTGAAACTTTTATGTGACGCTTATGACGCGTATGAAATGAGACAGTACAAGAAGGCTTACAAGCTGGCTATGTCTATTTCTACGGACCCAGGAGCGCAGTGTTTGCTCGGAAGATTGTTTGAAGATGGGTCGGGTGTCGAGCGAGACTTGCGTGAAGCATTCGACTGGTACAAGCTCTCGGCAGAACAGGGCGTGATTGAAGCACAAGAGAAGCTCGCCAACTTTTACGAACATGGAACCGGCACGACACGGAATCATCGCGAGTCGGCGAAGTGGCGCGTGCTTGTTAATGAAGCGCGTCATTATTAACCTGGTGAATTTATCAGGACCGGTGAGAAGCAGGCTGGAAGCCTGCGCTCCCAGGAATTGCTGACTTAGCGCGTCGACAAGGATTTGTCGTTTCGACAAGGATTTGTCGTTTCGACAAGGATTTGTCGCGTCGACAAGAATTTGTCGTTTCGACTAGGATTTGTCGTTTCGACTAGGATTTGTCGCGTCGACAAGGATTTGTCGTTTCGAAAAGGATTTGTCTTTTCCACTAGGATTTGTCGTTTCGACTAGGATTTGTCGTTGCGACAAGTGTTAGAGGTTTCGAATGCGAACTACTAAATTTTGATAGCACCAGAGGTGCAACCATGGAATAGTTGCACCTCGGATGATTTATCGTTTCCAGTCAACTGCTAACAGCGCACTGGGAGTGGTTTTAAACTAACGCTTGGAAGATTGATCGGTTTAACTACGATTTTTTCTTCGCGTCGGTTTTGCATTCCGC
>JBGAHZ010000109.1:0-7287 GCA_044225915.1 Obscuribacteraceae bacterium (SeqCode) | reverse complement strand
CGTTCCAGCCGCAGTCCATCCTCACGCAGTATCTGCCTGAGACAGTATCAAACGGCAATTCGACATCAGGGGTGGTGTCGGATCGCAATCAACCGATAGGGGTAACGAAGAACCCGGGCAATGCCCGGGTTTTTCAGTGTAATTAGGTTGGTATTGAAAGGACAAGTTGCTTACAGCTTAGTTACCGAGACGTGGCTCGATTTCGACGTTGTTCAGTTTCTGAAGATTTATCAAAGCCGTTTTCAGGATTAGTTTGCAATCATTGGGCCAATTCAACATCGAATAGGAACGATTTAAGAGCTCCATTGCGAGCCAGTTGTGACCTTGTCTTACATGAAGTTCGGATAGCTGTTTTATTGTGTTCAAGTTGTACGGTAATTCACGCAACGAGGCGTAATAGAACTTCTCCGCAGCTTTGAGGTCGCCTTGCTTTTCGCTTAGCAAACCGAGCGCTAGAAGCTTTGTTCCGGTTTTTACCGGTTGTTTTGACAGTGGTGCGTTTGGTTTGAAACGGCGGTTCGAGCCGGACTTCACGACCGCGCCGTCGTCGCGGGCTGTGAAAGAATTTTCCGAACGTGAAAGTACTTCGAGGGCCTCCTCTATATCTCCATCCGCCTTTCGTTCTAATAGGCATACTGCCAGGTTTGTGTAAGTTGAATCGAATGTCGAATCTTGTATGAGTGCTTCTCGGTAAAGCTTAATCGCGGTCGTCCAATCGCGGATTTGCTGAAAATAAACCGCAGTTGAAAATGCCTTTGGAATTTTTACTTTGAGCATTTTCTTTCTTAGAGCCTTGCTCAATCTTGTAGCGTTACTCCGCTTTTTGATCTCCTCTACTTCAATTCCGGGTCCGGTAGTAAAACCGCCAAAATCGACGGAGCCAGTTACGATGGGACCGGACGGACCGTTCGTAAGAGCTTGTTTAGGGTGGTACGGCTCCAAAAATTCTAGTGATGCGCCTTTGGGGATTTCTTCGAGCTTTACTGCTTGTGCGAGGGCAGACGTGGTGGCACAGCAGAAACTCACTGCCGATGCCACAACTGTCGCCACCCAGCGATATGCGTTTCTAATTTTCCTGAGACCAACAGGGCAGTTGTCGTTGATTATCGTTCCATCAGAACGTCGAAAAATTCTCATGCACTTGGACACGCCGTTTTCGAGCAGAAATTTTTCCGCTTCTTTCTTGGTCATGTCAGAGATGTTGTAGACGCTCTTTGAACACGAGTCGCAGAAGCGAATTCGATCGTCGCCAGGCATGCCGTTCCAATCTTTATTGCATGGCGCTGCAAGTCGAATATTGTTTAGCTGTGCTGATTTGTCGGAGGCGATCATGATTATGCCTATTAAAATGTTGGTGCACCAAGATAACATTCGAGCTGTCTCGGTCGTAATTAAACTTCTGCTATCTATATGTTTTTCTGGAGTTTCTCGGAGTTTCAGCAGTTGAGCATAAACCCAAAGCTGCAATGAATCTGTAGGTTTAAGTATCGGCTGAATATCAAACGTCGAGTTTCAGATTCGTATTTACTCCATTGAGAGAGCGGTCTGTTTGAGCAACAATAGGCAAGCTTAGTCATCAATTCCACGGTTATACGATCGCCCCCTAACGGTCGCTCAGCCCGCCATGCTCGAGTTAAGGGGAGCAAAACTAACATGTGCGAATTCTGTTCAGGCAAACATCACGAATCATCCTCAATAGACCAATCGAAATCCGATCTTCAAACCGGTTCCGAGCATAACGCTCGGCTCGCCCTATCGTTGGAAGCCAGTAGTGCCGGCAATCCATACGTTGGCAGTGACTCCATTGCTAGTTCAAGCAGTTTATCGGTATTTCAACATCTGTCCGACTGGTGGTATGGCAAAAGCAAAGAATCTCCACAGGCAACGTTGGAAAAATTCGGCGTCAAATCGCGGCTTTCTGCCAACGGCAAAGAACAAGAAATTTATTTTACTGCTGACACCAAAGATCAAGTTGTGATGCGTGCTCCCACTGATGCAACCGCCGATCAGTTGAAGGCGCCTTTGGAAAAAATAGTGAACGACAAAATCAAAACCATCGAGTCAGAGTACAAGGTAACATTCGCGACTCCTGGTGAAGAGGTTGAAAAGGCACGGCTACAAGACCCCAAAACCTGCGAGTACAAACGAGGGGATATGATCCATGCAAAATTGCCAACCTTACCGGGTCTATATGGTATTGCCGAAGGACTCAAGCACTCCAGCCCGAGCCAGTTTGCAGCCGATGGAGTGACGGGCACTAAGATCTACATTCTCGACCAAAAATACATGCCAAATATCTATGGCAATAAAGAAGTTCTTGGGGTATACAAACAAGACAAAGATCGTCGCCCCGCACTATATATGACACCAGCCGGCATGGCTCTGCCACCAACAGAGGCAGACAGAGCCGCTGTTGGCGCACCGCGATATCTCGCATGGGGCATAGCTCACGAATTGACTCACAACAGTCAAAAAAATAATTGGCCGGACTATCCAGACCCAGAGACGACAGAAAAATTCGGCTGGCGCACGACGTCTTTCGTCAATGAAGCCGGTAAAACGCTAATGCAGGTTGATCAGTTTGTTGGCAAAAATGGCGAACTGTATATGAATGGTCAGGACGACTGTCATTCGCCATCAACCTGGTATTTAACCAACCAAGATCGGCAGCCGCTTGATGCAAAAGGCAACGTCGTAGAGAAGATTGCTGATGCGCAGAAGTTCACGAATGAAGAGTTAATGGACAGAGCCGCGGTCAGACCGTTCACGTACTACTTCATGAATCCAAAAGAAATGATGTCCGAAGCTCTGACCGCCTATCGCTTAGGTCCTGATACCAGATCTAAGTTGATGAATGACAGCCCGATACTCTACAAAGTCACACAAGAATATGACCGCGCCGAAATTGAGAAATTTTATGGCAAAAATGCTGAAGGTTTATCCAACAAAGTGCGTCTTCCTGACGGGACGATAGCTGACCGGAATAAGTCTTCCCTCGAGCTTATCGCTAATTTCGAGAAGACCGCCAAACCAGTCTTGAGCAAAACGCGATAGTCGCTAAACTAATGCATGCAAATGATTCGCTACTTGCAGTTTATCCGTGCGATTGATTTAAAGAGCAAGGACCCCATCATCTGCACGCGTGAAGATCTGTCCCGGCGGCCTAATTCCAACGGGAGAGGCGTCGTCCAGTGAGTAATCGCGACTGTCTTTCGCGAAGCGGAGCGCAAGGACAAAAAGAAACGAAAGTAAAAGGACTCAGGTTTTCAATGAAACAGTCGATTGGTTTATGTATCGTGTTAGCCCTGATTACCAGCTTGTTCCGGACTGCTGCGAATGCGAATGAGGGTTACTGGATGAGCCCGCCGTTGAGTGGCTACGCTCATGTGTCCAAGAATCCGACAGACAATTTTTTGAATCCGGAACTGAAGTCTAGTTACACTTCCTCTCTAGATGGTGTCACTGCTAAAGTAACGACAACAAATTTCGCCTTTCCGACGGATGGCTGTAAGACTGGAAGTTCTAAGTGTGTTGCGACTCTCCAAGTTAGCCGTCAGGGGAAGACAGTTCTTACTAAAAATTTCTCGGGAATGAGCAGCATTTCCGGACCGCGAATGGTGGCGAATGTAAAGTCGCCTCCAACAGTTACTGTGGACTTTGTTGATGCGCATGAAAACTACTACAGCTGGGACTTCGATAAGAAGTCCGGTAGCTATAAGAAAGCCGGAGATTGTCCGGAGCCTACCGCTGATGAAAAGAGAACTGAACCTCCAATATATTCAGTGCGTACCACCAAGGCCGGTACCACTACAGCGACGCTTAAATGGAATGCCTCCTTCGGAAATTTGAATAATGGTGGCACTTCGTTCAATCTTGAAATCAAAAACGGATTGAACATCGTCTGGTCTGGACTCCTCCCACTCAATGTGCCGGACACCAATCTAGATGGTCGCTCCATCGAATGTTTCGGACCGGTTGTGCTGCCATTGGACAACACAAAAAAACAGTTTGTTCTGGTGCGATGTGTTGTCCCTGTTACTGAGAATGGGTCAGAAGATTTGAAATGCGTAGATTTTATTTTCTTTGATAACGGCTCTAGCAAGTACAAATGTTTTGCTCAACAGTGGAGCGGTGCTGCCCCTCACTTGGCTGATCATGAGCGTGATGGCGTGGTTGAATTCATAACGCAAAACCATGAGTTTGGGAAAACGTTGTGGTCAGGTCAGGGAGCGAAACTAAAGAATGGCTCCGGCGGACCCATGCAAATTTGGCGGTGGAAGAAAGATGGTTTAGTTGATGTAACCAATGAGTTGCCCGTCGAAGTGAAGCGACATGCCGACGCTTCACTAAAGCAATTCAAATCGGAACCTGATCATCCGGAGTGTTATTTACTTGGTTATGTCGCGGATTTATGTCTACTCGGTCAGCAGCAAAATGCTCTTAATGTTTTAGACCAACTCGCAACTCCGAATTCTGTGAAAGAAAAGAATCTGATTCTTGAGAGACTCAAAGCATTTGGCTATTTAAGGTGACCCTTTGCGGACATCGCAAGCGAATCCGGTGACCAAAATTTCGTATATCTTGCGAATCGTCTGAAAGCAGAATTCAAATCTTCTTCATGGCGGCGATGACTTGTCGATTTGCATCGTTCTTCATAATACGCAGAACATTGGCTTCATGCTTCAGTTCCACAGCACCGCATGAGCAATCCTCCCGCACAAAGCGGCTTTCTGACTCACGTGAATCAATAGCTTCAGTAAGTGCTGCCTCCAAAATTTTCCATTCTTCCGCCGACATTTTCAGCGTTATCAAATACCGCATACGCGCCACCTCAGTTTCCATACATTTTTAGTGCCCATCCAAGCGCGGCTGGTCACTCAAATCGATCGGCTCGATACAAACCTTGAATTCGTCACAACTTTGCCATTATTGCTATTCATATTAACCAGCACAACGGCAAATGCTGTTGGTTCAAGCAATGAACCGTTTCTATCCAGGTATCTACAATATGCCGACCCCCCGCGACGCTGCCCCTGCGCCTGAAAATTTTAAGCCTGCACAAGAAGATCAACAAAAACCTCTTTATAGCGATGAGCTGATGAGAAGCCATAAGTCGCTAACTGAGACTAAGTGCGCTCTGATACACGACCTGGAGCTAGTCGACTCACAGGAAACTCGCAAACCTCTCGCGAAAGGCGAGGCCGGCCAAACCACTGTCGAGACTATCAAAATCGGCGACACGAATCGAAGTTATCGATTGCATGTACCCAAGAATTACGATCCCGAGCGTCCTACAGCCTTGATGCTTGTGTACCACGGGATGTCCAACCCGAAAAAAGCCACCCTGGGTGATGGCGGACATGGTGCTGTCGGAATCGAGAATGTCACCGGGTTGAGCGAAAAATCAGATGATAGAAATTTCGTAGTTGCATATTTGCAAGGCAACGAACGCAAAGACAATTCCTGGAACAACGGGCAGTGGGCGTTTAGCAACAACGACGATATCGGCTTCACGAAAGGTGTAATCAAAGAACTTTCACGAGATCTGAATATTGATAAGTCGAAGGTCTTCGCCGTCGGATTTTCGCAGGGCGAGAGCTTCGTACATCATCTAGGCAACGATCCGTCGATGAGAGGCCAGTTTCGTGCGATTGGTGTCGTGAGTGGTTGGCTTCCTGAAACGGAGAAACTTCACTGTGACAAAAAAGATCCGCACGCAGACGACATCTCGATGATATCGATTAAGTGCGCTGACGATAAAACGGTCCCATATGGCGGCAGATTTGATTGGCCCGTTCCGATAGTTGGTGATATTCTCAGAGCTCAGGCCGGAATGCATAGCGAGCCAGAGGAATTCAACTGGTATTTGAAGCGGGATGATATCAAGGGTGGTATCGAGCAAACTGAGATTTACGATGCCACCGATTGGAAGCCCGGTCAAGAGCCTCCATTGATGGCAACGGAAAAAACAGCTGCTAACAGTCATGGTGATACCATCACCAGTGTCAAAGTCGAAGGACTAAAACACGTTTGGCCTGGTGGCGCCGGTGGTGAATCAAGATACAACGCCACCAACCGCATTCTCGAATTCTTCAAACTTCATGAGTTGCCTGGTTGATAACTGGCTCCGCACGACAGTTTGAGCCGACTCGTCGAGCTTATCTGAAGCCACCGCCAGCGTTGATTAACTCACCGGTGATCCAACCTGAATCATCAGATGCTAGAAAAACAACAGCCTTGGCAATATCGTCAGGCTGTCCCACTCTGCCTAATGGCGTTTGAGCAACAGCACCCTTCGCAAAATCGCTGTCGATAAAATCTTTGGTTCCTTCTGTTTCAACAAGACCTGGATTCAATGCATTTACGCGAATTCTGCGATCACCAAGTTCGCGAGACAAAACACCGGTAATCACATCTACGGCGCCTTTTGTTCCACCATATACAGCGTAATTCGGTGGTGTAATTCGAGAAACCAGAGATCCGATGTTTATGATGCTCGAACCTTTACCAAGATGCTTTACGGCGGCTTGCGTCATCAACAATACACCAAGCACGTTGATATCGAAGATGCGCCTGTAGTGTTCTTCCGTGATTTCCTCGATTGATTTCTGTTCGTAGACGCCGGAGTTGTTTACGAGAATGTCCAGACGTCCGAAATTTTTGATTGCAGCGTCTACGATTGCCTTTGCATCATCAGCTTTGGATACGTCACCTTTAACTGCGACTGCTTTTCCACCAGCTGAAGTGATTGCATCAACAACTTTGTCCGCACCTTCTTTGCTCGATGCGTAGTTGACAACGACTGATGCACCAGCAGCACCAATTGCCTTCGCAATTCCTGCGCCAATGCCTTTTGAGGCGCCAGTTACTACGGCAACCTTGCCTTCTAAATTACTCATTTTCTACTTCCTATTAAGAGTTCAAACCAAACCAGCGATCGCTAAGCGCATCATAATAGACCGGTCGTCTAGTTCTGTCAAGCTAGCCTCACGGTATTAATGAGATTCCTTATAAAGCGCTGGAGTTCGTCTGTCCATGAAGCCAGTAAGTTCGCAAACCATTTGTGAAAACAAAACGCAGTTCTGTTGATGTAGTGCTCATCGCATCCCTGCATCACGGTCCTTTTGCACTCGTTGCCCAATCGAAAAGGTATTCATGCTTTTCTATTTCAGATTTCTGTTGATCTTCAATCGCCAACTCAACGAGAGCTTCAGACTCGGCTCGCCGAGGCTGTAGCGTTTTCGGATTCGTAATCACCAAAAAGTTTGTTGTACGTTTCACGCTTTT
>JBGAHZ010000108.1:0-7480 GCA_044225915.1 Obscuribacteraceae bacterium (SeqCode) | reverse complement strand
CATCTGGCTTATCACTGAGCCGAAGGCAAGCCTGTTTGTCCGCTTTCATGCCATTCAATCGCTAATGGTGCTGGGCGGGCTGGTCGGAGCCAACATCGTCGTATCGCTTGTGAATTTCCTTGGCTTCATCCCGATTATTGGAGACGTCTTCAAGTTCGTCAGCGGCATTCTGATTTTTGCTTTTGTGGGGGTTTGGTTTGTTCTAACCATAATGCTATGTCTCAAAGCCAAATCCGGCGAGATGTACAAGCTGCCTGTGGTAGGCGACATTGCTGAGAACCTTGCCACCAACTAAATACGTTGTTTTTCGGATTTGTCTAAACGGCTTAGCAGCTTTCTTGATGCTGCTGGGAAGTTCTATCGGTGCGGCTTTTGCAAATAACCCTTTAACGGTCGAAGTGCGCGCAGCGAAATCAGGCGAGAAATATTCGCTCGTTTTTATCAATAATTCTCCAGTTACTTTGGTTGAATCAGAACCTGATAGAAATGACACCAAAAATCTGATGGCACTTCCAATCGCGTTTGTCAGCGTGGCTGGGAAGATAGTTGGCGTCTTCGTTCACGAGGGTAAAGTTGACGGTTCCGTGAGCAAACGGTTAGGTGGTGTAGTCAAAGTGCAAAATGGTCGGTTTGACATTCTTGATACCGCCAGCAGTGCGCCACTTACCAAACAATATTTGGACGATGCCGCCAAGACTGGTGGCGCGCTACTTCAGCAGTTCTTAATTGTGCGGAAAGGAAAGCCTTGCCAGTTCAAGGACAAAGGGCTAGCGCAACGCAGAGGAATCGGAAAGCTACGCGACGGAAAAGAACTTGTGATCGAGAGCAAGGGCAAGATTACTCTTGCAAAATTTGCAGATGATTTGATTTCACTGGGCGTTCAAGACCTGCTGTACAGCGACCTTGGAGCCTGGGGACAGAGTTGGATGCGAGATCCGAAAAGCGGCAACATCATTAGATTGGCAAATGAGAAATCGGTGACGGAAAACCATACAAACTGGTTTTTGGTCTCAGAATCAAAAGATTAGAAGAATTGTCAAGCGAAGGTACCAATTAGCCACAATTGCTAGCTACACTCCATGGTGGCGCTGGCGGACAGACTTTTTTTTCAGATTGCCACATTACTAACCTAAGATCCCCTGCCTCCCGTATCTGTCTAGTCTCAGCTCGTGCCTCCTGATTAGGTTCAGGCGGGGATTCGCATTAAGCGAAGCTACTATGACTACGTCCGTATCAAAATCAAGTGAGCACGAGTCCGATCACGCCCTGGCCGGACGTTACGAGCTGATTAAATGCCTGGCAAAACATGGCACCTGTTCCGTGTACAAGGCAAACGATCAAACGCTTCGTCGGCCGGTTGCCGTCAAGGTTTTGACTGAACAAATTATGTCCGATGAGGAATTACGTCGTTTCCATCGAGGAGCTCTTGCCGCATGCTCGGTCAAACACGAGAATTGCGTCCAGATGTACCATTTCGGAACTACACCAGATGACCGGCCGTACATGGTCATGGAGTATGTCACTGGCGAGACGTTGCGAAAACTCGTTCAGGAAAATGGACCGATGTCGGCGGCCAACGCAATCGCCGTAGCATTGCAGATTTGCGATGGATTGTCTGCAATTCACTCGAATAACATCGTGCATCGGGATTTGAAAACCGCGAACGTGATGGTGGATGGTTTTGACACCGACAGATTGGTGACAAAAATTCTCGACTTTGGTCTGGCGAAACCTGCCAACGCCGGACATTCATCGAAGCCGATTACGAAGGCTGGACAGATCGTCGGAAGTCCGGTCTACATGAGCCCGGAACAGGTTAAAGGATACGAACTGGACGCGCGAACAGACATTTACTCGTTGGGTTGCATCCTGTTCGAGATGCTGACCGGCGACCCGCTTTTCCTCGGCAAGACTTCGATTGAAACGATGCACATGCATGTGACGATGCCGCCGCCAACCCTTGCCATTGCCGCGCCTCGAAGATTCTTCCCTCAAATTCTCGAAGATATTATCGCCAGAGCAGTTGAAAAACATCCTGAATCGAGATATCAAACCGCTGAGGAGATGAAGGCAGACCTCCTGGAAGCGGTTAAATCGATGGAACAATACAATCAGCTTGGTGAAACCAGCCAGACGCTAGAAACACGCACGCGAAGAGCGCCTCAGATGCTTTTGAATTCGCTTCGCGGAGCGGTTGAATCGATCAAGCATCCATTGCCGGAGAAGCCGGCACGCGGACAACTCAGCATGACGACTGAGTTCAAGGTGCCTTCGAAAACTAGCACACGGAAAGCGCCTACATGGGTGCTTATCCTTCTGTTCGTGTTATCGATGGCATTCCTACTCATCGGAGTCGGAATTCTCGGATACCTTTCGCGATATCACTTGCTATAGAATAAGAGCTGTAATCGCATTGAGCACAGCCGTGGACTCGCAAGAAAATCCAAAGCAAAATCTGAGTGTGCGGCGTCATCGCTTTCCTTACAGCACGCCGTTGTATTCGATGACGCTGATGTCTTCAGTAATTTTGACAGTTAACTTGCTACTGCCGATGGTGCTGAACGTGTCGTGGTCAGGTACGTTTTATGAAGAAGCGCTATTCTTTTTGATTTTTTCGGTTGTGCTGGTAATCGCAGGGTATGCGTTTCTTGCGTTTGCCGGATATCTTGCTATCGTGATTCTGGTGGCGCAAAATTTGAAAAAGTTGACCATGGCGGACACACGAAATAAAGATGTGGCGAAGGCGCTCGCGATACGCGTTCTATTAGGTAATCAGCCGCGATGGCTTATTTCGCTGACACCATGCGTAGTGCCGGCAATATCGCTGGCGGCGATGGCGAAGTTCTTCGAGGATAAGCTGCAATTCGAAAGCGGACTGGTTTTATTTCAAGCATGCTTGATTCAGGGTCTTGTGTCGTTTGTGATGTGCCTGCCGTTTATTTTGAGAACGCAGAGAATGTTTAATACCAATGTTTTGGAAACCGAACCACAAGATCTAGAGAGGCGCTAGATAACCGCTTAATGAGCGATCTTGTGCGCCACCTGGGTTTCCCAAATCTGTGCTAGCTATTCTTGAGTCCGCACTGCCTCGATAACAGTGTTCGGACCTTTGGTAGTCACGACACGCGTTAACGTGAAACCTGCTTTTTGCAACAACGTCTTGTATTCCACTTCCGTGCGCTCGCGTCCACCGGGCAGCATCATCATTTCAATGTCGAGGAACTTGCTCGGATGCATAACGTTTTTTCCGGACAAAATCATTTCGACGAGCAATAATTTTTGCGCACCGGAATTCGCCATCGCCGCGTGACAGTTCTCCAATATTTTCAAGGAACGCTCATCATCCCAATCATGAATGATGTGCTTCATTATATATGCATCGCCGGTTGGAACCTTTTTGAAGAAGTCACCAGATTCGGTGCTGCATCGATCGGTGAGATTGAGCTCTTTGATTCGTTGTTGAGCGCCTGGTACAACGTGTTCAAGGTCGAACAAAACGCCCTTCATTGTTGGATATTTCTGCAAAATTGATGTGAGCAATACTGCATGACCACCGGCGACATCAACGAGAGTCTCGATGCCTGAAAAATCATATGCTTCGAGTACGCCTTTGATTGCGTTCTTCGACAGGTTGGTCATTGCGTCATTGAACCGACGCTGTTCATCAGGGTTTTCTTCAAACAAATCGAATATATTTTTCTTGAAGCGATGTTCGGAACTGGTTCGACCATCTTTGATGGTCGGCAGCATATCTGCATATAACTCGAAATGCATTGGGTCTGTAATAAATTCAATCATTGCTCGCTGCGAATCGGCAACATCAGAGCGAATTGATTGGCTCGCTTCGGTGTTCGCGAAGACTCGATCTTTTGTTTCTTCAAAAATTTCCATGCTAGCGAGCAATCGCAAAACGCGGTAGAGCGCATCAGTGCTGGTCTCAGTTCGTTTCGCTAGTTCATCGATCGCGACTTCGCCGTCGCCAAGAATATCCGGGATGTTCAGCCGAATCACCGCGCTGACTGCTGAGGCGACGACGTAGCTGTTAACTATATTGCCTAAACGTTGGGCCGGCGTGAATTTCTGTTCTGTGGCTGATTGTGTCACGATTTAGTCCCCCTGGTTGGTGGGATTTTAGCAGATCCTCGATGTTGCCCTTCGAGGTCTTTAGTTTTTTTTGATTCATATCGTCAAGAGTCTATGCTGTTATCGATCGATCAATCTTCTGATGAGCGATCCCTTGGAGGACTCACCTCCGGTATTACATGCGGTGTCAGCCAAACTCCAATTCCTGGTTAAGTGAGTAAATCAGGTGAGTGCCCCAGGATCGAACGGAGTGGGCGCACGGCAACAAGAACAACTATTGAACAGCAGGGGCGGCTCGAAAGCCGCCCCTGCAATTAGTGAACCGTCCAACCACACAGTTGTTCGTTATTTGTTGGTGGGCTGTTCTAGTGAGGCGGCGCTTTCGGTTGGGTTGCCGTCGATGTCGAGTTCGATGACTGGACCGAGGTTGAGCTTCTCTAGTTCCGGTTTGATTTTGTTCTTATCGCCAACGGTAACGACGACCATTTCTTCTGGCTTGAAGTATTTCTTGCCGACGGCCTCCGCTTCCTTCGGAGTAACTGCGTAGATTTGATCAGGCAGCTTCTCGTAGTAGTTGAGCGGCAGGTCGTAGACGAACAGTCCGGCGATACTTCCAGCCACCGATGGAGAGGTCTCGAACATACCGGGCAATGACAGTGCCCAGTTATCCTTAGCCATTTTCAGCTCAGCATCGGACAGGAGGTTCGTTCCCATGCCTTCGATTTCTTTGAAGAACTCGATGATACCAGGCGCGGTGACATCCGTTTTCAGGCTCGCGCCGGCGACGAATGGACCGACGCCGCGGCGGCTGTCGAAGCTGGAGAAGGCACCATATGTGTAACCATGCTTTTCACGAAGGTTCATGTTCAAACGGCTGGAGAACATTCCGCCAAGACCGTTGTTAGTCACTTCTGCCGAGGCGTAATCAGGGCTGCTACGAGCGATACCGAGTCCGGCGATACGCACCACTGTTTGCGGCGCATTTGCTTTATTGACGATATAAATCGCTCTTTTAATTGCTTTGTCGGCGGGAAGTTTTGCACTCTTCACAGAAGGACCAGTCCAATTGCCAAAATATTTCTCGGCAAGGGCGCGAGCTTCTTCTTCCGTGACATCACCGGCAATGGCAAGCGCTGAGTTGGAAGGCGTGTAATACGATTTGAAAAAGTTCGCGAGATCTTCACGCGTAAACTTCTGATTTGACTCTACCGTTCCATCCGTCTCATAGCCGTACTGGCTCTGGGTTCCGTACAGCGTTCTTCTTAAGGCTCGGCGAGCGAGGACACTAGGATTGTCCTTGTCCTGTTTGATCGAAGTGATTCTCTCGTTGCGAACACGATCGAGTTCCTTATTATCGAATGCCGGGTTTAATGCAACATCCGAGAAAATCTCCAGTGCAGGTGTCAAAGTCTTCTTGAGCGTTCCTAAACCAATGAAATTGGCATCGAGATTACCGCTTGAATGCAGCCGTGCGCCGAGCTGATCCAACTCTTCAGCAATCTGCATAGTGGATCGACTCGTCGTTCCTTCATCGAGCATGTCTGCCGTGAAAGAAGAGAGTCCGGATTTATCTAAAGGATTATGCTCGGCACCACTGAGGGTGACCATGCTCATCGCGACGACAGGCAATTGATGACGTTCTGCGAGGTACACAGTCAAACCATTGCTGAGTTTGAAACTCTTTGGAATCGGCAATGAAATCTTGGAAAGCGGACCCGGATGTGGTGCGGTTTTACGCCATGGTTCATCGAAGCCGGCGGCCGTTTCCACAATCTCTTTTTCCTCTGTTTTCGAACGAGGAACATCGGCGACTACCTTTTCACCAGGCACACCATATACGATGGCATCGTTTGTTTCAGTCAGATACTTATCTGCGAGTTGCTTCAATCCATCGGCTGTCGCGTTTTCATAACGTGCAAGATCTTGCGGCAGATAGCCGGGATCATGCAGGAAGTGATTGTATTTGTTCAAACGGTCGGCTACGCCGCCAAATCCACCTAGACTTTCCAACTGACGAATGATTGATGACTCTATGGAGTTTTTTGCACCATCAAGTTCTTTTTGAGTAGGACCTTCTTTCCTGAATAGAGCAAGTTCCTCATTAATCACTTTCTCGATCTCTTCCAGCTTCACGCCCGCCTTGGCCGTTGCTTGAATCGAGAAGATCGAACCGAGGGTCAAAGAGGAATTGTCTGCCGAAACATCTTGTGCAATCTGTTTTTCGTAGACCAGTTTTCTGTACAACCGGCTGGATTTTCCTTTACCCAGAATGTGAGCAACAAGGTCGGCTTCAGCATCACCAGGCTTGAAAATTGCCGGTGTGAGCCATGCCATGTAAATGCGTGGCAGCTCTACCTGATCGGTTATAGTGACGCGCTTTTGCGAAGTAATCGGAGGGGTATTAGCTTCTATTTTCGGAACATCCGGACCTTTAGGAATAGAGCCGAAATATTTCTGAACTAGTTCTTTAGCATCTGCTCGGTTGAAATCACCGACAATCGCTATACTGCAATTATTGGGCGAATAGTATTGTTTGAAGAAGTCCCGAACATCCTTGAGTTGGACAGCTTCGATGTCAGCGTGCGAACCGATTACGGATGCATAATAGGGATGTTCTTTTGGAAATAGTTCATGATACAGACCCTCTTCGACGAGACCGTATGGTGTGTTTTCAAAACTCTGACGTCTTTCATTACGTACAACGTCGCGCTGGTTAGTGAGTTTTTCCTGGTCGAGCGTTCCAAGCAAGAAGCCCATGCGATCGCTTTCAAGCCAGAGAGCCAGTTCCAATTGATTCGATGGGACTGTTTCGAAATAATTGGTTCTGTCAAAATCGGTGGTACCGTTAATGGTGCTGGCACCGGCAGATTCTAAATACTTGAAGTGCGATTTTGGACCAACGTTTTTCGATCCTTCAAACATCATGTGTTCGAATAAGTGAGCAAACCCGGTTCTGCCCGGACGCTCGTTAGCCGGTCCGACGTGATACCACAAGTTGACGGATACCATAGGCAGCCGATGGTCTTCAGATAGAATGACATCAAGACCATTAGGCAACGTATATTTTTCAAACTTGATAGTCGGAGCAGGGACTTTTGCTTGCGCCGAGGTCTCTTCCGCCAGCGCCGCAAGAGGCATAGCAGGATTGACGGCAAAGGTGAACACTGAAAGCAGCACAGCCAAGAAACGGCGTGATTTAGTCATGGCACGATATCCTCGAGACGTCAGGGTCGACTAAGTGAGAGCCCTAGTCGAAAGCGGTAAGGATCTACTCAAATAAATCGAATTTCAGAATGTTAGCAGGATTTGCTTCCAGGCGTTTCTACTATGTAGAAGTTTTCTTAAACCAGCTCGTAGCTATAGGGCAGGTTTTCATCTTTGAGACCGAGCTCAAAAA